>JADLAX010000052.1 GCA_020848035.1 Anaerolineae bacterium
ACTCATCGCAACCTCGTTGTGAAATATTGCTATGAGCCTGCCACTAATGAGCAGTTTGTAAAGGTTCGACTTTTATTTTTGGCGATTTTTTACGATTTCGCCGCTAATTGCACAAAACTTACGTTAAGCGCGTTGATTTCAGTTGGGAAAAAGGGTTTCTCACCCCCAAAGATTATATTGAAAAGCGCAATCAACTACAGCGGGAAATCGAGTCGTTGAGACCAGTGGATTACGATGATTTAATTGAAGCAGCTGATTTGCTAGAGAACTTTTCAAGTTATTGGGAAGCCTGTACAACAGTTGAAAAACCAGAACAAGCGCGGAAGCAATTGTTAGCAAAAATCGTGGATCGCATCTTTATTTATGACGATTTCGTGATTGCCATTGCCTTGCATGGAGATTATGCAGTTGTGCTTGATCATGGTGGGGTGGCACCGGATGAAATCGTGGAAAAACTTAGGTCAGAAACGACAAGAGGTACAAGCGATGAAACTTGTACCTCCTGTGCCCAGAGCGGGAGCGACGGGGATCGAACCCGCGATCTCTGGCTTGACAGGCCAGCGTGTTAACCACTACACCACGCCCCCTTGTTGAGCGACCGGGATAATATCAAATATCGCCTAAACTGTCAAAAAATTGGGGTCGATTTGAGGCATGAATTTGGTCAGGTTCCACCCATTTTTTGCCGCTAACCACCCCCCGCGTTACGATTCCCTATGCGCACAAATAAAACCAAAACCAAACTGCAACAAGGTCTGCCCGTCTACGGCGTGCTCTCCTCCAGCCCCGATCCCACTCTCGCTGAATTGATTGGCCTGGTGGGCTTCGACTTTTACATGCTCGATGCCGAACATGGCCCGCTGACCCCCGCCGATGCCGTCAACGTGGCCCGCGCCTGCGACGCGGTGGGCATCACGCCCCTGGCGCGGGTGGGCCAGTTCGACATGAAGCTGGTGCTGCAATACCTCGACGCGGGCATCATGGGCATTATGCTGCCGGGACTGCGTACGGCCGTTCACCTCCACCAGTTTGTCCATGGCTGTAAATATCCGCCAGCAGGCAACCGCGGGCTGGGACCGGGCCGCGCCGCTGACTACCTGCTGGGCTCCCCCGCCGAACAGGCAGCCTACGTCGCTGCCGCCAATGAGCAGATTCTGATCCTGCCCCAGTTTGAGGAGATTGCCCTGCTGGAATCGCTGCCGGAATTAACGGCCGTTCCCGGCATCGATGGTTTTGTCATTGGCCCACGTGACCTGGCCCTCAGCATGGGCTACCCCGACAGCGCCAACCATCCTGACGTCCAGCAAGCCATCGACGACGCCATACGCGTCATCCAGGCCGCGGGCTTGTGGGTGGGTATCACCGCCGGCAGCCAGGCCGCCGCCCAGCAGCAAATAGCTCGCGGCGCGCAAATTATCCTCACCACCGTGCCTGCACTCATCCACGCAGGCGCGGCCCAGATGCTGCCGCCCACCAGGCAAAGCGAAACCGGCCAACCAAAGCCAACTTCTTATTGATTTGTATGGGTCAAGAGAAGGTAAACCAGGGGAGGCCAAACCAGCGCGATATGACGCGGATTAAATCAGCTTAAAATCCGCGTTCATCTGCGTTCATCCGCGGCCTATTTTGTGTTACCGAGTGGGAATGTTTGCCCCAGAAACTGGGATAGGGGCTTGGATCAGCTGCTGAATCTGGTGCAAAACGGCCGTAACCGCCTGCACTACCGGGGCCGATAACGTTTCCGTATAGCCAAAATCGCGCCCGGTGATGGTGATGAGATGGGCTGTGGGCATACGGCCGTAAATCTTCACCCCCAGCGCCAGCAACACCCCCGGATGCATCTGGTGGCTGGCCGCCGGACCGCTCAGGGTAGGCGCAATGGAGGCTATCGCCACGGTGCCCGGTTCGCCAACCACGCTGGCGTCCACAAAAATCACCTGGCTGGCGCAGCGGAACTCGTCGATCAGTTCAGGCAGGAGCTGGTGGGTGTGAACGGCCGTAATTCCCCACCCCGCCGCCACGCTGGCCAACGCCGCCACCACCGCCCAGCCGACGCCATCATCGCCGCGCAGCGGATTGCCAATGCCGATTACCACCGTTTTATTCATCGTGTGTATTTTTGAAGAGGGCGAGGCAGGTGGATGTTAAAATTTCTTTGTCTGGCAACGATGGTTGCCACCTGCTACCGCTCTGTTTCATTGATTGGTTAGAAGAGGGCGAGGCAGGTGGATGTTAAGATTTCTCTGTCTGGCAACGATGGTTGCCACCTGCCTCGCCCCTACGTTTCACCGTTCACCGATTACCGATAACCATTTACCATTTACCGATAACCGTTCACCGATTATCCCCGCCGCACCTCATCCACCAACTCGCCATCCGGCCCGATCAGCTGCACGTCCAGCGCCAGTTGGCCCATGGCGTGGGTGGAGCAGCTCAGGCACGGGTCGAAGGTGCGGATGACCGCCTCAACCCGGTTCAACATCGGCTCTTCAATTTTGGTCGAGCGGATGAATTGGCGGGCCACCTGCAAAACGCCCTTGTTCATTGCCAGGTTGTTGTGCCCCGTGGCAATCACCAGGTTTACCCAGGTAATCAGGCCATTTTCGTCGATTTTGTAATGGTGCATCAGCGTGCCGCGCGGTGCTTCCGACGTGCCAATGCCTTCAAAGGCGTTGGGCTGGGCGTGGGCGCGCACGTGGCGGCTTAAGATGTCCGGATCGTTCAAAATTTGCTCGATACGCTCCGTGCAGTACAAAATTTCAATCAGGCGGGCGTAATGGTATTGAAAGGAACTGAGCACCGCGCCGCGTTGCAGCATACGGAACTCGGCCCATTCCTGGTCGGCCAGCGGCGTGCCGCAGCGGGAGATGATGTTCATCCGGGCCAGTGGCCCCACGCGGTAGATGCCGTCCGGGTAGCCCATCGGCTTGTAGTAGGGCGACTTCAGGTACGAGTCTGGCTCCACCGCTTCGCCGATGAAATCCATGTAGCGCGCCGGGTCCAGCTGGTCGGCCACGATGTTGCCCACGGCGTCCACAATGCGCAGCTTGCCATCATACAGCGAAAGCTCGCCGTTGGCGTCTACCAGCCCCATGAACAGGGTGGGGAAGTTGGCAAAGCTGCGAATTTCGGGATCGAAGTTGCCAAAAACGTCTTTGTACCAATCCAGCGTCCGCTTGATGCGCTCCAGGGCGTCGGGCACCAGGGCCATGATGGTGTTGTGGTCTTCCTGGGTCAGCGGCGAGCTGACGCCGCCAGGCACCACCCAGGCGGGATGAATTCGCTTGCCGCCCAGCAGCTCGATGATCGATTGGCCAAACTTGCGCAGGGCGATGCCGTCTATGGCCAGGTCGGGGTGCTTTTGCATCACGCCGAAGATGTTGCGCTCCACCGGGTCGGCGTCGAAGCCCATGACAAAGTCGGGCGACGACAGGTGGAAGAAGCTGAGCGCATGGGACTGGATGATTTGGGCCAGGTTCATGATGCGGCGCAGGTTAGCGGCCGTTTCTGGAATCTGTACCGCCAGCAGCGCATCACCCGCCTTGGCCGAGGCCATCAGGTGGCTCACCGGGCAGATGCCACAAATGCGGGCAGTAAGGGAAGGCATCTCGTAAAACGGCCGTCCCTCCGTCATCTTCTCAAAACCACGGAACTGCGTCACATGAAAACGAGCATCCGCTACGCGCCCCTGGTCATCCAGCTGAATCGTTATTTTGCTGTGCCCCTCAATGCGGGTCACCGGGTCGATTGTGATTGTTTTACTCATCAGAAAGTTTCCTGTTTTGTTAATCACCCTCACCCCAGCCCTCTCCCTCTGAGGGAGAGGGAGCCAGGTTCCCTCCCCCTGCCAGGGGGAGGGTTAGGGTGGGGGTTTCTACGCACCAAACCGCGTCTTGCCTGTCAAATCCGGCATCCGCCCCGCCAGCAGCTCCGTCAACACATAAAAAATCGTGTCGGCCGAGGGTGGGCAGCCGGGGACAAAAACATCCACCTTCACTATCTGGTGCACCGGCACCGACATCTTGCGCAGCGGCGGGATGACCTGCACCGGGATGTGCTGGTTGGCGTCGGCGTTTTCCAGGTAGGCGCGATTGAGCAGTGCCTCTGGCTTAAATGGATTGCGCATGCCCGGCACGTTGGCCGTCACGGCGCAATCACCCAGCGAGACCAAAATTTTGGTATGGGCGCGTACCTTCTTGATCTTCTCGTAGTCGTCCTCGTTGCTCACCGCGCCTTCAACCAGGGTCACATCGACCATCTCGGGGAACTCTTTGTTATCGACCAGCGGGCTGTAAACCAGGTTGGCCAGCTCCGCCACGGTAATGAGCCGCTCGTCAATGTCTAAAAACGACATGTGGCAGCCGGAACAGCCGTCCAGCCAGACGGTGGCCATGGTTGTTTTGCTCATTCTTCACCTCCATCGCGCCCTTCACGCATCAGGCGCAGGTAGGGCAGAAATTCATGTTTTTTGCGCATTTCGGCAACGGATGTGCCTTTTTCAAACAAGGCCCCGGTTGGGCAGACCTGCACACATTTGCCGCAGCTGGTGCAGCTGAGCGATTCGCCCCAGGGCTGGTTTAGATCGGCCACGATGCGGGCTTCCGCGCCGCGACCCATCATGTCCCAGGTGTGGGCACCTTCCACCTCGTCGCAGACGCGTACGCAGCGGGTGCACAAGATGCAGCGGTTGTGGTCCAGGCCAAAGTAGGCATGGCTGGCGTCCACCGGCAGGTTGGGGTTGATATAGGGCACCTGTACGTGGGTCAGGCCAAGGTCGTACGCCTGGGCTTGCAGTTCGCAGCTGCCGTTAGACACACACACCGCGCAGATGTGGTTGCGCTCGGAAAAGAGCAGTTCGACAGTCTGTTTGCGATACACCTTCAGCCGCTCCGAGCTGGTGGTGATTTCCATCCCTTCATCCGGGTAGGTGGTACAGGCGGGGAAGAGGCGGTTAGAACCTTTGATCTCCACCATGCACAGGCGGCAGCCGCCGTAAGCAGATACCCCTTCCAGGTAACACAGGGTGGGAATGTGGATGTCGTGCTGGCGGGCCAGCTCCAGAATCGTTTCGTCTTCGCGGGCGGCAATGTCTTGCCCGTTTATTTTGAAGGTTATGATGCGGGATCGTCTCATGATTGCACCTCGGGGGTGGAAACGGCCGTTTCCACAGCTAAATCACCGTCACGCAGCAGCTCCAGGTATTCATGCCGGAAGTAACGCAGCGTGCTGTTTACCGGGTTGGGCGCCGTCTGGCCCAGACCGCACAGGCTCATCTCGCGCACCATCGTGCACAGATTTTCCAGCAGTTTAAGCTCGTAGCGTGTCCCTTCACCGCGATAAATCTGGTCGAGCAGGTCATACATCTGCACCGTGCCAACCCGGCAGGGCACACACTTGCCACACGACTCGCTCTTGCAGAACTCCATGAAGTAGCGGGCTACATCTACCATGTTGGACGTCTCGTCCATCACAATCATGCCGCCCGACCCCATGATCGAGCCCAGCTTCACCAGCGATTCATAATCCACCGGTGTGTCAAAATAATCGGCCGGGATGCAGCCGCCAGAGGGGCCGCCGGTCTGCACCGCTTTCACCTGGTGCCCACCGGGAATGCCGCCGCCAATTTCAAACACGATCTCTTTGAGCGGAATGCCCATCGGCACTTCAATCAGCCCGGTGTTGACGATGCTGCCTGCCAGGGCAAATACCTTGGTGCCCTTGCTCTTTTCTGTGCCGATGCTGGCGTACCAATCACCCCCATTGCGGATGATGGGGGCCACGTTGGCAAAGGTTTCCACGTTGTTGATGAGCGTCGGCTCGCCCCACAAGCCAAATTCGGCCGGGTAGGGCGGGCGTGGCCGGGGCTGGCCCCGCTTGCCTTCTACCGAGGCGATGAGCGCGGTTTCTTCACCGCAGACAAATGCACCCGCCCCGAGGCGAATGTCAATCTGGAAGTTGAAGGTGGTGCCGCAGATGCCGTCGCCCAACACGCCCAGGCGGCGCGCCTGGTTGATCGCTTTTTTAAGGCGGGCCACGGCCAGCGGATATTCGCCGCGTACGTAAATGTAACCGCGCCGTGCGCCCACGGCATAGCCAGCCAGGGTCATGCCTTCCAGCACGCGGTGCGGATCGCTTTCCAGCACGGAGCGGTCCATAAATGCGCCGGGGTCGCCCTCATCGGCATTGCAGATGACGTATTTACGCAGCTTGGCGTCGGCTTTGGCCACAGTGGTCCACTTGAGGCCGGTGGGGTAGCCGCCACCGCCGCGACCGCGCAGACCGCTGCGCAGCACTTCGTCAACCACGTCATTGGGGGTCATTTCGGTAACGGCCGTTAACAACGCACCATACCCCCCTGCCGCAATGTACTCCTCGATGCGCTCTGGGTCGATACGACCGCTGTTCTCCAGCACGATCTTGGTTTGCCGTTGGAAAAACGGCACATCGGTGGGGCAGATGCGTTCCTTTAGCTGCTTGCCCTGGCTGGCGGCTTGCACCAGCGCCGGGGCGTCAGCTGGGGTCACGTACTGGTACATGGTTTCGCCCAACTTCTCGTCTTTGTGGGCCACATTCACCAATGGACCGCGCGAGCAAAGCCCCATACAGCCCACGCCCTTGGCTTGGCAGCCTTTGTGCTGGCCTGCGTCAATCTCGGCCTGCACCGCTTCCAACACCTTGTCGCTTTGCGACGACAGACAGCTGGCCGCAATACACACATGAATGGCGTGTTCTACCTTGGCGGCGTCTGCTATTTCTTTTTGGGTAATTTGTTCAAATCGCTCATGCATCGTCTGACCACCTCCGCAGGGTCGCCAACGTCTTTTCCGGATCCTGGTTGCCCAGCACTTCGCCATCAAACACGGCGACAGGGGCCAGACCGCAGGCACCCACGCAGCGCGCCGTCATCAGCGAAACCTGCTCGTCGTCCGTCGTCTCGCCGGGCTTGATGCCGTAGGTTTGTTCAATTTGCTCCAGCAGCCGGGGACCGCCCTTGATGTAGCAGGCTGTGCCCGTGCAAACCACACAACTGTGTTTGCCCGCCGGTTTCAGGCTAAAGAGATGATAAAACGTGGAGACGCCATACACCTGGCTCAACGGTACGTGCAGGGAGGTGGCTACGTAGTGCAGCGCCTCTTCATCCAAAAAGCCGAAGGATTCCTGTACCGTGTGCAGCGTCTCGATGAGGGCACTGCGCCGGAACCCGTTGCGGCGCATCGTTGCCTGCACAAAGCGCCAACGTTTGTCATCTGTTGGCGGTTCGATTTGCTTGGGATTCGCTAACATGCAATCTCCTTTTGATGGTTTTTAGCCACAGAGAGCACAGAGAATGGCGGAGTAGATTTTGGTAGTTTTGCCTTCTGGTGCTTTTCTACGGCCATAAAAGTTACGTTTCGATATCGATGGATGTCAGTTGGAATTCCTGACCAGACACAACCTGGACCTGGACTCCGTTGCAGGTGGGGCAGGCTGTTAGTTCGTGGACCAGGGTGTACGCCTGACCGCAGCTGTGGCAGTGCAGAGTCGCCGGGACGCGGTCAAAATGCAGCGTGGCGCCCTGGCACAAACTGCCCTGGCTGATAATGTCCCAGTAAAACTGGACAGAATCGTCAATAATGGTGGAAAGCGCCCCAATCTTCAGATGCAAATCGGTGACCTGGCGCGCGTGCGCTTCCTCAGCATGATGCAGGGCAAGCTTCAAAATTTGCTCAGTTACGGCTAACTCATGCATCTGTATTCGTCTTACCTTTCACTTTGATGACGATGGACAAAGTGACAAGTGGGTTCAACGCACAGCAGTTGGAGAAACGTGGTTGGTGATGCAATTGCTAAAGAGAAATGTGAAAAGCGGGGGTTCCGCTTACCGGAACCTCCGCCAAATAACAATTTGTTAGGCTGCGTCCCAGCCGCCATCGGCAGGAATGATGGCGCCGTTGATGTAGCGCGATTCATCCGAAGCCAGGAATAAGGCCAGCGCGGCGATGTCGTAAGCTTCCAGGTAGGCAGGCACCAGAGCGCCAAATTCGCCAGCGCGCTGTGCCCCAACCATATCCAGGCGTTCGCGGGGCATGGTTTCACCGATGTTGGTTTTGGTGGCCCCGGCGCAAATGGCGTTGCAGCGTATGCCCTTTTTGGCATACATCCAGGCCGTGCTGCGAGTGAGGCCCACCACGCCATGTTTGGAAACTGTGTAGGCTGTGCCCGCTGCCCCGCCGTGCAATCCGGCCGTGGAGGCTACGTTGATGATGGAGCCGCCGCCGTTGGCCAGCATGTGCTGGACGGCCTTACGGCTGGTAAACATGGGGCCTTCCAGATTCACCTGCATCACTTTTTGCCAGATGTCGTTTTCTACTTCGCCAGTACCCTGCATGTAATCCATGATGCCGGCGTTGTTGCACAGCACATGCAGCCCGCCATAGGTTTTGATGGCCAGCTCGATGAGCCCTTCGGCCGTGGCTTGGTCGGCAATATTGCCTTGAGCGCCAACAATTTCACCACCGCTGGCTTTGATGCTGGCAACGGCCGTTTCCAGCCGTTCCCCATTCCAATCACCGGCAACCACAGAGGCGCCTTCCGCGGCAAAACGTTGGGCCATAGCCAGACCCATGCCAGAAGCGGCCCCGGTAATGACTGCGACTTTTCCTTGAAGTTTCATGCTATCTCCTAAATAATGATGTCTGCTCTATGTGGGAGTGACATCATAAAGTTCATTTGTTCAGGGGGGTGGTTTGGGCCAAGCAACCTAATTCCGCCCTGCGTCTGCCGCAGCAGGCGCGGCACAGCCCTTGGGCTGGCCATTTACACGGCGGTTTTGTGATAAATGTTTACTTGATTTAACCACCTGATTCGCTTTTACAGCGTTCTTCTAAATGGTAGCAAGGATAATTTTGCTGCCGATTGCGTTCTTTCTGGTTTCTTTGTGATAAATGTCACAAATTAAAAAGTACATGCTGATAATAGGTATAACCAATCGTTTTTTTGCCGATACGGCCGTTTGGGCTACACTGTTTTTGTGAGGTCAACAACGATGAATCAACCTGTGATCAATGAGGCAGCGGTGGCAGACGCCGCGGCCGAGCGCGAAATTGTGGCGTTTGATTTGGAAGGCACGCTGTCGGCGGGCGTGGCCTGGGAAGGGATGCGCGATTATTTGGTGGCGCACGGCGAGGGCGACAAGTTCCGCCGCTTTTTGCGCCGGAATATATTGAACGTGCTGGCCTTTCGCGTAGGCATTTTGCGGGACGAGCGGGCCTTTAAGGAGCGCTGGATTTTGGACGTGATGCGGCTGTTTGCCGGGTATCCTGAAGCACGGTTTGCCGAGGTGGGGGCCTGGGTGGCGGACAAGACGTTTTGGCCGCACCGGCGGGTGGCGGTGGTGGAGGAGCTGGTGGCGCACCAGGCAAACGGCCGTCGCATCCTCATCGTCTCCGGCATGTTTGAGCCAATCTTGCAGCAGTTTGCCGCCAAATTGCAGGTGGAGTCGATTGGCACGCCAGTTGAGGTGGTAAACGGCCGTCTCACCGGCGAGATCATCGGGCAGCTCAACGTGGGGCCGCCCAAGGTGGCTCAGCTGCAGCAGCTGCCCGGCAAACTGGTGGCCGCCTACGGCGACACCCTGCGCGATATTCCGATGCTGGAGCTGGCAGAGACGGCCGTTGCGGTGCACCCCGATGCGGTTTTGAAGGAAACGGCCGTGCAGCGCGGCTGGCGCATTTTACAAGCATAGCCGGATTTCCCCGGAAACTATCCCAGTGGATCAAGGCATTTGCGTCTCGTTTCCGGGGAAATGGAAACGGGCGGGCTAGCTGCGGGCAAGGCGCTGGCCAACATCGCCCGGACCACGCTGGAAAATGTGAAAGAGTTTGAAGAAACAGGCAGTTCAGCGAATTTGGTGTCTTCGGAGAAGGTTCAGGGTTAGGGGAAGGGAAATCGCATATTCCCTCATCGCCGGTGGCTGAAGCCAACTGGCTAGTTGTTTGTGTCTTCACTTACAGCGGGAGGCTGACGTGCCTCCTCCAAAAGCAGTGCTTCCCAATCGCTTTCTTCAAAAGATTCTGTCATTTCGATTTGCAGGATTTGATATGCCTCATCCTCGACCATCGCGGCAAACTGCTGATCAATTTCTGCTCGTTCCAGTTCAGATGAAAGCTTTTCCAGCACGGTTCTTTGATTTTGATGGGATTCCGGTTGCATATTGCTATCTCTATTAGCCATGATTAATCCTCAAAGTAAACGGAAATATCCTCTACTGGAGCATTCGTTTCATCCCAGCAAGTATCTGTTCCTGAGTCGCCAACTTCAAAACAAATTCCAGGATAATCCTTGAGCTTAAATACATCTAACTCTTCGTAATACTCTCCAGCAGTTTCTTTTACTTCTCCTAAGGTTGAACCTATGCCAACAGTATCCAGAAATTTACCCTGAAACCCAGCACTAACTGTTATTTGAGTGACTTGCTTGGAATCATCGTCAATCCAGAACATATATGATGGAGCAGTTATTAGAGTCGTTGAATGAAGTTTTCTTCTCTCGAAATTCTCGATGCCCATGTCTTCAAATTTCTCAATTAAAGCTTCGAGATGCATTCCTAATTCAAAGCTGCTAATTCGTTTACCGGCAATTATCTCGGGCATTTTAGACCTTTGTTTCTATTTAAGTTCATCAAATTGCTGCTTCCAATTTTAGCACAGCTTTGCCTGGCCCAAACTATCCTCGCCAAGCCTCACGGCCGTTTTGTGACAAACTTCACATGTTCTTGCCCGCCGATTTGGGTAGGATGACGGATGTTTGGTAATCGGTAAACGGTTATCGTTGTTAATTTACCGAATACCTATTACGGATTACCGTTTACGGGGGACATTATGACGCTTGAAATGTGGCTGGTGCTGGGCATCCTGGTAGCAGCGATTGTTTTGTTTATTACCGAGTGGCTGCGCGTAGACGTGGTGGCCGTGGGTGTGCTGCTGGCGCTGATGATTTCCGGCGTGTTAACCACAGGGGAGGCGCTGGCGGGGTTTTCGAGTACGGCCGTCATTACCATTGCCTCGCTCTTTGTCGTGGGTGGTGCCGTGCTGCACACCGGGCTGGCCGGGGCGATTGGCCGCCGCATCCTCACCATCGCCGGGGACAGCGAGTGGCGGCTGGTGCTGGTGATCATGGTCGCCGTGACGCTGCTGTCTGGCTTTATGAGCGATACGGGCACGGTGGCCGTGCTGCTGCCCGCGATTATCAGCCTGGCCACCACGACCAAAATCAGCCCGGCCAAGCTGCTGATTCCGCTGGCCTACGGCTCGCTGCTGGGTGGGGCGATGACCCTGATCGGCACGCCGCCCAACATCATCGTTAGCGACGTGCTGCGCGATGCGGGGTACGAGCCGTTTTTCTTTTTCAGCTACACGCCGATGGGGCTGGTGCTGGCGGCCATTGGCATCACTTTCATGATTTTTGTCGGGCGGCGCATCCTGCCGGATCGCAAGGTGCTGGTGGAAAAGCAGGTGGTGGCCACGCCCAAAGAGCTGGTAGACGCCTACCGCCTGCCGGAAAATTTGCTGCGCCTGCGCGTGCGGCGCGGCTCGGGGCTGGTGGGCCGCACGGTGTTTGAATCTGGCCTGCGCGAGCAGTTTGGCGTGACGGTGCTGAAGATTATGCGCCCGCCCAATCTGTTGGACATTGCCGATGGGGGCCAGATTCACACCGAACTTAACGATACGCCCATCGTGCCGGACAAAGACGTGACCATCGAGCGCAACGATGTGCTGGTGGTGCAGGGGGAGGTAACGGCCGTAAACCAAGCCGCCATCAACTGGAATTTAGCCGTGCAGCCCGCCAAGCCCAAAGATACCAAGGCGCTGCTAAGCCGCGAGGTGGGTGTGGCCGAACTGCTGCTGCCGCCGCGCTCCAGCCTGCTAGGCAAAACGCTCACTGAGGTGCGCTTTGGCACCACCTACCGCCTCACCGTTCTGGCAATCGGCCGTCCGGGTGATGGCCACAACCTGGACCTCAAGCACACGCGCCTGCAATTTGGCGATACGCTGGTGGTGCAGGGGCGCTGGGAAGACATCTCGCGCCTGCGCGACTTCCGACGCGACTTTGTGGTGATGGGCGAGCCGGAGTCTGAGATTAACCGACCGCCGGCCAGCAAGGCACGCTGGGCGGCGGCCATCATGCTGGCCATGCTGGCACTGATGGTCGGTGAATTTGTGCCGCTGGTGGTGGCGTCGCTGGCGGGGGCGCTGCTGGTGGTGCTCACCGGCTGCCTGACGATGGACAAGGCGTATGACGCCATCGATTGGAAGAGCATCGTGCTTATCTCTGGCATGCTGCCAATGGCCACCGCGTTGGAAAAGGTGGGGTTGGTACATTTGATTGCCACCGGCTTTGTCGACACGCTGGGCGGGCGGGGACCGCTGGCGGTGATGGTGGGGCTCTTTTTGCTCACCTCGCTGTTTACCCAGGTGTTGTCCAATACGGCCACCACGGTGCTGATTGCCCCGATTGGCCTGGCGGCGGCGCAGACGCTGGGCATCCAGCCGCACGCCTTTTTGATGGCCGTGGCCATTGCCGCGTCGATGGCGTTTGTTACCCCGGTGGCCTCGCCAACCAACACGCTGGTGATGGGCGCGGGCAGCTATCGCTTTAGCGACTACATGAAGGTGGGCGTGCCGCTGGTGTTCCTGATGGTGATAGCCGTGGCGCTGCTGCTGCCGGTGATCTTTCCTTTCTGAAGATGAAGGGGGGAAGGGGTGAAGGGGTGACAGGGTGACAGGGTGACAGGGAAAGTATTTTGTCACCTTGTCACCCTGTCACCTTGTCACTGTGTCACTGTGTCACTTTGTCACTTTGTCACCTTGTCATTAAATTTTCAAAACGAGCCCTTCGTTGGCGGCCAGGGTAAACTGGGGCAGGGTGACGCTGCCGTGGCGCTGCATGTGGGTGGCCAGGGTGATGGGGGCTTTTTCGCCGTAGCCGGTGATGCCGACCTCTTGGGTTTCTCCCGTAAAGTTGAGCACAATCAAAAAGGAACGGCCGAATGCGGAGCGCACGTAGGCAAAAACATGCTCGTTGTTGTGGTCAACGGCCGTATAGTGACCCACGTTTAGCGCCGGTTCCTCGCGGCGCAGGGCGGTGAGGGCCCGGTAGAAGCTGAGCATTGAGGTGGGGTCGTTGTGCTGCGCAGCCACGTTGCGGGTGGTGTAATTTGCCGCAACTGGGAGCCAGGGAACGGCCGTTGCCGCCGAGAACCCCGCATGGGCCGAACCGTCCCACTGCATCGGCGTGCGCTCTGGGTCGCGGCCAATGATGTGGGCAATCTCGGGCTGGTTCACGGCCGGTGGGTCCTGGATGTATTCGGGTGGGATGTGGCCATCTTCCATGCCCAGCTCTTCGCCGTAGTAGGTGGTGGGCGTGCCGCGCAGCGTCAGCAGCAGCATGTTGGCCACGCGGGCCTGGTCGGGGCCGACGCGGGTGGCAATGCGGTGCTGATCGTGGTTGCCCAGCACCCAGTTGGGTGTGGCTCCGGCGGGCAGCGCCGCTTCGTAGCTGTCAACCAGCTGGCGGATGCTCCGCGCCTGCCAGTTGGCGTGGATGAGGTGGAAGTTAAACGGCAGGTGGCATTCATCAAAATCGTCGCCGTAGTAGCTCATCAGCTGGTCGTATGGCAGATAAATTTCGCCCACCATCATGCGCTCGTCGTACTCGTCCAGCACGGCGCGCATCTTGCGAATGAGTTTGTGCACCTCGGGCAGATTTTGGGTGTAGATGTGGTTGAGGCTCTGGTACGGCTCTATGCCGTTCCAATCCGGGTTCGGTGGTTCGTCGCGCAGGGCGGCGTCTTTCATCATCAGCCAGATGACGTCGACGCGAAAGCCATCGACCCCTTTGTCTAGCCAGAAGCGCATCACGTCCAGCATGGCGGGCAGCACGTCGGGGTGGCGGTAGTTCAGCTCGGGCTGCTGGGTGACAAACTGGTGCAGGTAATATTGCCCGGTTTTCTCGTCGAAGGTCCAGGCGGGGCCACCAAAGAAGCTGAGCCAGTTGTTGGGCGGACCGCCGTCTGGGGCGGGATCGCGCCAGATGTACCAGTCGCGTTTGGCATTGTCGCGGCTGCGGCGGCTTTCCTGGAACCAGGCGTGTTCGTCGGAGGTGTGGTTGGGTACCAGGTCGATGATGAGCTTGAGGCCGCGGGCGTGTACGTCGGACAGCAGGGCGTCGAAGTCGGCCATGGTGCCAAAGAGCGGGTTGATGCCCACGTAATCGGCCACGTCGTAGCCAAAGTCATGCATGGGTGAGGGGTAGATGGGCGAGAGCCAGACGGCGTCGATGTTGAGGCTTTGCAGGTAGTCCAGCCGCTGCCGGATGCCGGGCAGGTCGCCGATGCCGTCGTGGTTGCTGTCCTGGTAGGAACGGGGGTAAATCTGGTAGATGATGCCTTTTTGCCACCAGAGGGGATTTATGATCATGTGCTTTCTCCAATTGTTGTTGCCTAAAAATGCAAACATAACAAAGGTGGGATGATAGGTGAAATTTGGGAATTTTCAATAAGGAACGGCCGTTTTCTACCCTTGTTATATTGCTTCCCCTCCTAAACCTGCCTATACTGCCTTTATCACAAGTTCAAATCGGGTCAATATTGACCCTTCACCAATTTTGCAAGTCCGCCATATAGAGCACAATCCGCAAAATGATCGTGACAGCCGAGGCAATCCCGGCTGGGCGGCTATGTGTTGGGTTTTCGCAGGAGAAGTGCGACGCTCTGCAAAAGGGCATCGCACCTGAAAAGTTCAAAAAAGGAGGCGTTTTGGGTTCAACAGATTTTCGGTTATTTGCCACAGATTTAGATGGAACGTTATTGGGGGAGGCCGCCGCGGCGGCCCGGTTTAAGCGAGTTTGGGAAGCACAACCGGAAGGGAAACGGCCGCTTCTCTGTTACAGCTCGGGCCGACTGCTGGAAGATGTGCAGGAACAGATCGCCAATGGGCTGCTGCCGCAGCCGGATTACATTATTGGGGGAGTGGGAACGGCCGTGTACGACGTGGCCCACGGGCGGCTGCTCAAGCAGTTTACCGAGGTGCTGGAAGAAGGCTGGGACCGCGAAACGGTGGAGAAAGTGCTGCACAACATTGACCTGCCCCTGGAAAAACAGCCCAAACATTTTCAAAATGCCTTTAAGTCCAGCTGGTTTCTGGATGATGCCACTCCAGAGCAGTTGGACCAACTGCAAGCGGCTTTGGAAGAAACGGGCGTCGAGACCCACCTGGTTTATTCCAGCCGCCGCCACCTGGACATCCTGCCGAAGTGGGCCAACAAGGGCAACGCGCTGCGCTGGCTGCTGCACCATTTGCAGATTCCCCACGACGCCGTGCTGGTGGCGGGCGACAGCGGCAACGACAGCGCCATGTTCCGCCTGAAGGGGGTGCGCGGCATCGTTCCCGGCAATGCCCAGCCGGAGCTGCTGGCCGAGGTCGCTGGGATGCCGCTGTACATCGGGCCGCCCGGTGAGGTATGCGCCCAGGCGGTGCTGGCCGGGCTGAAGCATTTTGGCGTGTTGGCGGTGGCCGATGAGTATGAGGTGTAAAAGGTGAATTTCTCGCGTGATACGGCCGTTTAACCAACAAAGCCCCGAAAAGGAGAAACTGTTTTATGGATTTGTTCGAGCAGTCGATGAACAATATTTTAATGATTTCACTACATGGCTACGTGTCGGCTGAACCGGAACTGGGCAAGCCAGATACCGGCGGCCAGGTGGTTTACGTGCTGGAGCTGGCCCGGCGCTTCAGCCGCCTGGGCCGCCGCGTCGATCTGGTCACCCGGCGTTTTGAAGACCAGCCCGAATACGACGACATCAACGAAAATTTACGCATCTGGCGCATTCCGTTTGGCGGTGCCGAGTTTATTCGCAAAGAGAATATGCACGATCACCTGAGCAAGTTTGTGACCAACCTGCTTTCGGCGATTCGGGCGCGCAACCTGCGCTATGATGTGATCTACTCGCACTACTGGGATGCCGGTTGGGCCGGGCAAAAAATCGCCGAAGAGCTGGAAGTGCTGCATGTGCACACGCCGCACTCGCTGGGTTCCTGGAAGCAGCAAAATATGAGTACGGCTCTGAGCGACGCAGAAATGGAAGCGACCTACCGCTTTAAGGAGCGCATTCGCAAGGAGTTTCTGGTGTACCAGATGTGTGATCACGTCATTGCCACCACGGAGCCGCAGGCTGAGCTGCTGAAGCAAGATTACGATCTGCTGAGCCACCGCATGACGGTGGTGCCGCCGGGCATGGACGAAAGCCGCTTCTCGCCCATCCGCCAGGCAGAGACCAAAGATTTACAAAAAAAGTACGGCTTGCAGGCGCACGATGTGCTGACGCTGGGGCGCATGGCGCACAACAAGGGGTACGATTTGCTAATTCGTGCCCTGCCCACGCTGTTTGATCTGGTGCCGACGGCGCGGCTGATTGCCGCCGTGGGCGGGGAAGATTCGGCGCAGGATGAGGCGGGGGTGGCCACGCTGCAAGCGTTAGCCGATGAACTGGGCATCAGCAACCGTATCAGGTGGATCCAGTTTATCGAAGAGGCGGATTTGCCGGATTATTACCGGGCAGCGGCCGTTTTTTCCATGTCGTCGCGCTATGAGCCATTTGGCATGGTGGCCATCGAGGCGATGAGCTGCGGCACGCCCACGGTGATAACGGTGCATGGCGGCCTGTACGAGCTGTTGGACTACGGTAAACATGCCCTGTATGCGGATCCCAATCGGCCGTTGGAGTACGGCACGATGCTGGCGGTGCCCATGCTCTACCCGGACCTGGCCCACCAGCTTTCGGTGGAAGGAGCCCGTTTTGCCCGGCGCAACTTTGGCTGGACGGGCATCGCCAAGCAGATTTTGACTATCTTTAATGCCGTCACCCAGGAAGCGGTCAGCAATGTGCTGCGTTCGTAAGTCGCCTGCGAGATTGGGCCGCTCTTCAACCCCCACCCTAACCCTCCCCCTGGGAGGGGGAGGGAATTTGGCTCCCTCTCCCTCCTAGGGAGAGGGCCGGGGTGAGGGTGTTCACCGGGTAAGAAACTTAACTCATTTCAACATTGGTAAGCAATTTCTACCGTTGAGGCACGTCCTGCCGGTACAATTGAGCCATCTTCAAATGAGGTGGCAACAAGATGCGCAATGGGTGGATCTGGCTGGTGATGGTGGGTCTGGTGGGATTGGCGGCGGCGTGTGGTGGGCAGGCCAGCGGCGCGGTGACCGAGTGTGATTTTGGCGGGCAAACGGCCGTTACCCTCAACATCCGCGACGAAAACGGCGAACCCCAGCGGCTGGTCCGCGTGGAATACCGGTTGAATAATGGCGCGTGGGAAGCACTGCCGGAGAGCGTGAACGAGCAGGCTATATTACAGGAAGGGCCAGGTACCTACCAGTTCCGCCTGGAAAAATCGGGTTATGCTCCGGAAGAATTTATGGTGGTAGCCGAGGCCGCCCCCGATGGCAGCTGCCAGGTGACCAGCCAAACGGTGGCCGTGGCGATGACACCGCTTGTCTGCCCGGCCACCGAGCCAGCCTTCCTGGAAATTGCGGTGGTGGCGGAGAGTGAGGCGTTGGCGGTAACGGCCGTTACTCCCGACGGCCGTCAAGAACTCACCTGTGCGTCAGGCGATGATTGCCAGCAGTATCAGCTGCCGCTGTCTCGCCCCGGCAGCTACACGATTGATGTCACCGGGCTGGCCGGACTGGGGCCAATGACTATCGAGGATGGCATTGTGACTTATTCGCTGCGCCCCCGCCAGGTGACGCTGCGCCAAAGCAACGTAACCCAGCGCCTCGATTTGCCCGGTGCCGAAAGTGTCAGTATCCAGTTAACGGTGGCGGCGGATGAGATTGGCTGCCCCCTGGCAGAGTTGCGCACCATGACCAGCCAAACCACGCCCGACCCGGCCAGCGATGAGCCATTCCCGCCGCTTGACATCTTCCAGGAGAACAATCTGCTGTTGACCGACTTAAGCGTGCCGGAATGTGAGGCCGAGCCGCAGCCCTACTTGATGACCTATGAAGCCACTCTGCCCAACGGCACACCGCTGCGGACGGTGAGCGCCTCTGTATTGGCCGGGGCTGGTTGGCAGACAGCGGAATGTGGGGTAGAAGACGGCCGTTTCCTGTGTACGGCCGTTATCCCAAATCCATTGGTGGGTCAGCCCTATGCCTTCAAGATTGTGGCCGCTGGGGAAGAATATGTGGGCATGAGCCTGCCACTTGAGAACCTTTGCCTGGTGTTTGATTAAGCAAACATTCAGCTGCTTTGGTACTTAAGTCCGGCTGAAAATTTTGCCGGAACCCGGTACGCTGCTTACACTTGAAGACAGTCTCCCAATTGTGTGCCATGTGCCCGCAGTATCAACATGGCCAAAAGAAGAACAAAACAGGCAGCATAAGCTGGCGCACAAGCCATTTATCCAGGCAGAAACCCGTGAAGAAGGTCTTCTCTGCCCCAAGCCAAATTAATCTGAATAATTGAATCCTTCGTAGTTCGTGCAGTTTTGCGTAGGGCTGTGGTGCTGAATTGGGCTGCCAAAAAAAGCTTTGCTGAAAAAGCAAAAGGAGCAGATAGCATGGGTTCAACGAACCGACGGGACTTTTTCCGCCACCTCCTCAACCCGCCAGATGTGCTGCCTCAGGGTGGTGGCGTGGCCATGCGCAACAGCAGCCTCACGGCCGAACAGGAAGCCTCGCGCTTTTTGGGCCAGGCCACGCTGGGGGCCGACCTGGCCCTGATCCAGCAGGTAGCGTCTATGGGCATCGAGGCGTGGATTGATGACCAGTTCACCATCCCGCAAAGCCAGCTGTTGGACTATTTGTACGCTGAGCTGTACGACGAGGCCGACATCGGCGAGGAGAGCCCGTGGCGCGAGCTGTTTCGTTATGCCCTGTGGCAAACCACGCTCTACGGCGATGACCTGCTGCGGCAGCGGGTGGCCCTGGCGCTGAGCGAAATCTTTGTCATTTCCACGGAGACGGATGCGATTTATGGCGTGGCCAACGGGGCGGCCGATTGGTACGACATGCTGCTGCGCAACGCGTTTGGCAACTTTCGTGATTTGCTGCAAGATGTGACGCTGCACCCGCTGATGGGCAGCTTTTTGAGCCACGCGGGCAACCGCAAAACCAACGTGGCCGAAAATCGCTACCCCGATGAAAACTACGCCCGCGAAATTATGCAGCTGTTCACCATCGGCCTGTTTTTGCTAAACGATGACGGCTCGTTTATTTTGGATGGCAATAATGAGCCAATCCCCACCTACGACAACAGCCACATTACCGAGTTTGCCAAGATTTTTACCGGCTTGCAGTTTGACTTTGACGGCGACCCGCACGTCTGGTGGACGCCGGATTTTAACAGCGGCTGGTTGAATTCTTATACGGCCGTACGCCCCCTAAAAATGTGGGATTCCGAACACGAACCCGGCAGCAAAACGCTGCTCAACGGGTATGTGGTGCCCACCGGCCAGACCGGTATGGCCGACGTGAACGATGCGCTGGACCACCTGTTTAACCATGCCAACGTTGGCCCGTTTATTGGCAAGCAGCTCATCCAGCGGCTGGTGAAGTCCAATCCGTCGGCGGCGTATGTGGGGCGGGTAACGGCCGTTTTCAACAACAATGGTTCCGGCGTGCGCGGCGATATGAAGGCGGTCGTCAAGGCTATCTTGCTGGACGACGAAGCGCGTGACCTGGCCTACATCACCAACCCGACGCACGGCAAGCTGCGCGAGCCGTTTTTCCGCTTTACGCAGCTGGTCCGCGCCTTTCACTACGAAAACCCGCAGGGCAAATTCTGGGATTCCGGCTGGGGGGTGCAAAACGATTTGCGGCAGTACATGTTTAATGCGCCCAGCGTTTTTAACTTTTTTTCACCCGGCTACCGCCCGCCCGGTGCCCTGAGCGCCAGCGGCCTTGCCGGGCCTGAATTCCAGCTGCTCAACAGCTACACCGCCATTTCCACGATCAACTTCTGGTATTCGCGGCTGTTCTGGGACTACGTCATTGATTTGCCCGATGAAACTACCGAAATCAAAGGCCAGACCTACGATTTGGACCAGCCCCAGCCTGATTTGAGCTATGAGCTAACGCTGATCAACGACGTCCCCGCGCTGCTGGATCACCTGGACCTGCTGCTGACCTCGGGCACGATGTCGACCGAAATGCGAGGGATTATTGAAACGGCCGTTACCGGCTACAACAACGACAACTGGACCAGCGACGAAGAGGTTGTGCGTTTTGCCATCTTTTTATTCATGACTTGTCCCGAATACGCCGTGCAGGTGTAAATTTGCGAGCTAAACCTGACAGGTTTGTTTAAGTGGAAGCTTGCCAAATGCAAAAACCTGTCAGGTTTCTCATTGGAGAAACCTTATGCCATTCAAAATGAACCGACGACAATTCCTGGGCACGGCCAGCTGTGCGGCCGTTGGCTCGGCTTCCCTTTTTTCCACCCTGATGAACCTGCGCATGGCCAATACGGCCGCAGCGCAAAACCTGCCCATCTCACCCACCTCGGCCAACGCCCTGGCTGGTGGCAGCGACTACAAGGCGCTGGTGTGCGTTTTCCTGGGCGGCGGCAACGACTCGTTTAACATGCTGGTGCCGCGTGGCAATGCTGAATACAGCGAGTATGCCAACATCCGCGCCGACCTGGCCCTGCCGCAGGGCAACCTCATCCCGCTGAACGCACTGGAGACAGACGGCCGTTCCTACGGCGTGCATCCCGCCATGCCCGAAGTGGCCCAACTGTTTAATGCGGGCCAGCTGGCTTTTGTGGCCAACGTCGGCACCCTGGTGGAACCCACCACGCTGGCAGGCATCGAGTCTGGCCTGGCCCGGCTGCCGCTGGGGCTGTACTCACACAGCGACCAGATCATGCACTGGCAAACCTCCGTGCCCGACAAGCGCACCGGCTTTGGCTGGGGCGGCCGCACCGCCGATTTGCTCAAATCGCTCAACGACAGTGACGTCATCTCGATGAACATTTCCCTGTCTGGCACCAACCTGTTCCAGACCGGCACGACGCTCACCGAGTACAGCGTGGTGCCCTGGGGCAACGGCGCGGTGCAAATCTACGGCCACGACGACATCTGGTGGTCGCGCCACGTGCTGCAAAACGCGGCCATCGAGTCGATGTTGGATCTGTCTTACCAAAATCTGTTCGACCAGACCTTTGCCAACGCCACCCGATCCGCCGTGCAAGGCTCGGAGCTGTTTGCCAGCGCCATTGAAAACCTGCCGCCGTTTATCACCCAGTTTTCCGATAACGAATTTTCGGAGAGCCTGGCCATGGTGGCTAAAACGATTGCCGCCCGCAATATTTTGGGCTTCCGGCGGCAGACCTTTTTTGTGATGTTTGGCGGTTGGGACCACCACGACGAGGTGCTGGACAACCAGCTGGCGATGCTGTCCGTGGTGAGCAAGGGGCTGAAGGAGTTCCAGAATGCCCTGTCGGAGCTGGGTGTGCAGAATGACGTGACGACGTTTACTGCCAGCGATTTCGGCCGTACCCTCACCTCCAACGGCCAGGGTTCCGACCATGCCTGGGGCGGCAACCACATGGTGATGGGCGGCTCGGTGCGCGGCAGCCGCATCTTCGGCGACTTCCCCTCGCTGTACGAAAACAACCCGCTGGACACAGGGCGCGGTCGGCTAATCCCCACCACCTCCTGCGACGAATATTTTGCCGAGCTGGCGCTCTGGTTTGGCGTGGCCCCCAGCGATTTGGACGCGGTATTTCCGAATATCGGCCGTTTTTACAACACCAGTTCAGCTGAAACGCCGCTTGGCTTCATGGCCAACCTATCGGAGCATGTTTACCTGCCGCTGATCACCCGATAAGCGTGCGATATAGACCCGACAGGTTTTCAAGGTGACTCAGCAAAAGGTTACTTTACCTTCGAAGATGATTTCTTTTGTAGATAGTTCGTAAACCTGTCAGGTCTTTAGGGTTGGCCGTGTTCGGTCGCGGATTTGGCGGATGTGTTCCGGGCCGGTGCGGCAGCAGCCGCCCACCAGCAGCGCCCCCATCTTGCGCCACTCGCGGCTGATGGTGCCAAACTCGGCCGGGTTGGATTGGCCCAGCCAGGTTTTGCTGTCCGGGTCGTACAGCTCGCCGGAGTTGGGGTAGACGATGACGAGCTTGTCGGTGTGGGCCTGTACGGCCGTAATCAATTCCGGTACAAAACGGGGTGGGGTGCAGTTGATGCCCACCGCCACCAGGTTGGGCACGTCGTTGAGCCGCTGCACGCAGTCGGCCAGCGGCGTGCCATCACTGATGTGACGGCCGTCCTGGCAGGCGAAACTTATCCAGGCGGGCACGGTGGGCGTTTCCAGCAGCAGCTGGCGCAGCGCGTTGGCCTCGGCCAGCGAGGGGATGGTTTCGCAGGCCAGCAAATCGGCCCCGCTGTTGGCCAGAATCTCCCAGCGCGGCCGGTGCCACGCCAGCAGCCCTGCCTCGTCCAGATCGTAAATGCCGGTGTACTCAGAGCCATCGGCCAGGTATGCTCCGTATGGCCCCACGCTGGCAGCGACCAACGGCCGTAACCTCCCTCTTCGATTTGCCATCACCGCCCAAAACTGATCCCGTGCCTCGATGGCCAGCTGCACCGCAAAACGAATCAGGTTGGCGGCGTCCGCTTCGCTGAGGCCGCGGGCCATCAGGCCAGGCAAACTGGCCTGGTAGCTGGCGCTGATGATGCAGTCGGCCCCGGCCCACAGGTAATCACTGTGCACCTGGCGAATTGCTTCCGGCTGCTCCAGCAAAATCTTGGCCGACCAGAGGGGATCGTTTAGATTGTGGTGCCGGGCTTCCAGCTCGGTGGCCAGCCCGCCATCGAGAATCAGCACGTTTTGGTAAGCCAGAAATGGCTCGATTGGATTGGTAAATTGTTGCGTCATGGTGTCACACCTTTTTGGGCTCTTGGGGAATTCAGGGAGTTTACAGCCCGTGATGCGTGAAACGTGACCAGAGGTTCATCATGTTTCACGCTTCACGTTTTATGCTAAACCCCACGAAATCCAGAAGACCTCTGTTTTGCTATGAGGAGTTGCCTGCTTTCTGCGGAATTTCATCACTGATGAGCGTTGGGATGCCCTGATAAACTATGGTAACAGATTTTTAGTTACTCTGGAGGTTTACCATGAACATGTGGCGCAAAATTATATTCGTGGCTTTGATGGTGTTATTGGCAGCTTGTGGGTCAAATGGGAACACTGCCGAAGAAGAGTACACCGTTGATGAAGCAACCGGCCTGCCGCTGAATCCGGAAACGATTCCTGAGGGGGATTTTGTGGTCGAGGGGACCATTGCCAGTATGAACCTGACGCCGCAATCCGCACCGGAATTTGTGCTGCGGATACCGTCTGGGCGCACCTACCGGGTGCGCGCTCAGGCGCTGCCGGACATTTTGTATGCCGACGGCGAGGCGGTGGGTGTGGCCAACTTTGTGCAGGGTATGGCGGTGCGGGCCACCATCAGTCAGGAGGTCGGTGGCCCGGAAACAGGCAACACCCGCCAGTTTGTCACGGAAGACCTGGTCATCATCCGCTAGCCGGAGCGTTTATCCCATTGGCACGACCCAGGACGGCCGTTTCGGGAACAAAATGTTGAATAATACGGCCGCTTCTGTGTCCCGCGTAAAGCAGTCGGGGTGAACGGCGTTGAGCGCTTCCAGCGACGCATGGCCAAAAATGAGCTGCAAGATGGTGCTGCCGGGGAAGTGAACATCGCCATCCTCGACCACTTTGGGCTGGTAAGTGCCCACCTCCATGAGCTGGCCATTGGCAAACACCAGGGTGAACTGCTGCTGGTAAAGGTTGACCCTGGTTGTGCCGCTGTGCCCGGCCAGGACGCTGCCCGCCAGCCGCTTTTCCAGGGCGGGGGCAATGTGGCGCAAAAAGGCGGGCAGATCGGGCACGCGGATGTACCAGGCATACGGCCGTCGCTGCTCCTCTAGCTGGCTGCCAAATGCTTCGTAAACGGGATGTCCCTGGCCCAACCCCAAATAGACGCCGCGCAGCCGCTTTTCTTCCTTTTCCTGTAGCTCGTCCGCCAGCTTTTTGAAGTAGCGCATGAGAAACAGCCCCACCGCCCGCCAGGAATGGCCGGGGGCCACACCCAGTTCGCGCACGAAGTAGCTCTTGCCAAACTGTTTGTATTCCACGTAGGCCACGGCTTGGGGTGAGGTAGCGGCCGTTTCCACCACATAAAAACTGCGCGAATACATTGATTCGGGATGGGGGATGGTGAGTTCGTAGCGCCAGGTGGCTTCGTCGCGGGCCCGGGCGAGCAGGCTGCCCCGGTTGTGCGCTTCATACAGAGTTTGCAGCAGCGGCCAATCGTCTTCCAGCGCCGGGCGCACCTGGTAGGCTTCTGCTTCGACGGGTTTGTCGTTGCCGGGGCGATCCCACAAAAAGTCGCGCCCGCCGCCCAGGTCCAGGGCCATGCCGTAGCCAAACAGGCGATAATACCAGGGAATGCCGGTGATGGCCTGAACCAATTCACCCCGGGCGGCACTTTTGGCGTGAACGGCCGTAAATTGTTCACGCACCAGCCCTCGCCGCCGATAGTCGGCATCGGTACCCACCAACTCCGGTCGCCCCACGGTCAACGGAATGCCGTCGTACAGCCAGGTTTGCGAGATGAGATTCATCGAAGAGACAATTTTGCCCCCGGCTTTTTCATCGACCACAATCGTAAAATCGCTGGCGCTGGTGGAGGGATGATCGCCGCGCATCAGGTCGGCGGTCCAGTGTGCCAGCCACGTTTCTGGCTTTTCCGGGTCGTCGCTGTGAATGCGGATGTTAAACTCGGCCAGGGCGGCCGTATCGGCTGGGGTGGCCCAGCGCAGCAGCAGGCCATCGCCTAAATCTTTGGGTAAACCAAATTCATTGTCCATTTTTCCCTCGACATGTGTCTGAAAATTGTACTTCTACCTTAAAAGGCGGCTGGCGGTTTTTGCCAGCTACGAGCCACCCGCAATATTCGCCTGCGTGAGCCCTTTCTCAGGTAAAGACTCTCTGAGTCTTCAGGATTTCGTGGGGTTTGGTGTGAAACGTGATGCGACAAACGTAACATCTCTCTGGTCACGTTTCACGCATCACGGGCTGTAAACCCTCTTAATTCCCAAAGTGCCAGGCAATTGTATGAGCATCTCTTATCTTTGTGTAATCTATCGGCCCCAATTGTAAGATATCCATTGGAAAAGCTGGACAAATATTGACGATGCCCTGGTTACTATGCCAAAATCTAGGCATAACTTTGTAGTGGAAAACATAGGACAGAAAAATGTTAACACTTTCTTTTATTGCATACGGGTTGTTTTTATTGAGCTGGACGGCGAGCATGCTGTTTGTGATGTGGTGGCGGCAACGGCCGTTGCCCCAACCAGCGCTTAAGCCTGTGACCATTCAAAAATAACTGGGACAAACGTCGCCAGTGCCAAACGAGGTTAAACCATGTACTTTGATCCGCTGTTTCTGGTTTTTGCGATACCTGGGCTCTTGTTGGGCCTGTATGCCCAATCGCGTGTCAAGAGCAACTTTAACAAATTTGCCAAAGTCCGCACGGCGCGCAATGTGACCGGAGCGGAGGTAGCGCGCCAGCTTTTGGACGCTCAGGGTTTGTACGATGTGACCATTGAGGAGACGCAGGGCTTTCTGAGCGATCATTACGATCCGCGTGGCAAGGTGCTGCGGCTTAGCCCTGGGGTGTACCGCACTCCCAGCATTGCGGCGGCCGGTGTGGCGGCGCACGAAATGGGCCATGCGCTGCAAGATGCCGGTGGTTACTTCCCGCTGCAAATACGCAGTGCGCTGGTCCCAGCCGCCCAGTTTGGCAGTTCGCTGGCTCCCTGGCTGTTTATGGGCGGTCTGCTGCTCAACTTTACCAGCCTGGCCTGGGTTGGCGTCATTATGTTTGCGGCGGCCGTTTTGTTCACGCTGGTTACCCTGCCGGTGGAGTTCGACGCCAGCGCCCGCGCCAAGAAGCTGTTAGTGAGTCACGGCATTCTGATTGGCGATGAGATTGAGGGTGTAAACAAGGTTTTGAATGCGGCGGCGTGGACGTATGTGGCAGCGGCCGTTTCGGCCATTGGTACCTTGCTTTATTACGTCATGCTCCTCGGCGGCGGTCGCCGCGACTGAGTGACCGTCTCTGAGTTTGGTCCAAGCTTCAAGCTTGGACCAATCTGAAAAAATGAAACCAAAGAAAAACGGGATGGTTTGGGCCATCCCGTTTTTCTTTGGCTAGAGAACTCGCGGCTCAGACCACCCCATCCCCAAGAAAAGAACAACGTCATCTGCCTGACGCAGTGGCGTATTTGTGTGATTGGCAGAAAGTGTTCCAAAAAGATTGGCGTCAAATCTGCCAACTACTCATCGTGGACGATTCATTGTGATGCCCACAACCATCCCGGCAACGATCATCATGAGTGCCAGGATGACCAGGGTTGAAAAAGCGAGATTGACTATCATCAGGTTGCCTCCCGTCTTGCTTGACTGTGGTTTAGTGTAGCGAGCACATGCGCTACTGTCCTGACAGCAGGCTCACACCTGGCGCACAGTATGTGATAAATGTTACAAGCTTAGCGGGGTGGGTTGTTGACAACCAGGTAAACGACCAGAATGACGGGAAATATTAGCCCCAAGAGAAAGGCGGCCAGCAACAAACCAAACAGGACACCATAAGAAAGCGTTAGCATGTTGAGTTTCTCCTTTTATGACACACATTCCGATACAAACTTACATTCCAGTACGTGGTGAATTTCCCCAACGTTGCCAACCCGGCGGCTGTTTCGCAGTGCTGGCCTGCCTGCTTTGATCCTAGCAAATGGGGGGACAATTGCCTGACAGGCAGCAAACGGGAAAGCCACAATAGACCAACAGGTGTGGCCAGGTTAGCGTTCAGTTGGGGGGAGCAAAAGCGGGGTTAACCGTCTCCGGTTTGCAGCATGTAGCCCTGGTTGTGCACGTTGTGCAAGAAGCGTGGCTCCTTGGGATTGGGCTCGATCTTTTTGCGCAGGCGGGCAATGGCAGCAATGAGCGCTTCGTCGGAGACGCCGCCCTGGGCGCTGGGCCAGCCCGCGCTGATGAGGGTGTCTTTTTCCACCACTTCGCCTTCCTGCTGGTACAGCTGTTGGAAGAGGCGGTATTCTAGCTGGGTGAGCCGGGGGGCCGGGCTGCCCATGACCCAAATCTGGCGTGATGGCTCGTCGAAAAAGAGGGGGGCTTCCCAATGGGCGTCTTGGGTGGCGATGAAGTGGGCGAAGATGGGGGAGAAGATAGCGGCCTTTGCTTCAGCTAGCAGCCCCTTGATTTGCAACTGGGTAACGATGGCGGGGTCAACGGCCGTATCCATCCCCTGTGCCCTGGCCATGAGGGTACGCTGCTCGTGTACGCTCAGGCTGCGCCACAGCTTCTCGCACTCCATCTCTACGCCAGGAATTTGCAGCAGCAGTTTGGCAGCATTGGCCTGATGCAGCTGGCCGAGGAGCTGGTGCTGCGCCGCACCCAACAGGGCCGCACGCAAGAGGCCAGCATGGCCGCTGGCCAGCTCGTACAGCCGACTGCGCAAGGCATCGGTTAGCTCCAGCTTGTTGCGCCCCGCAATGCGATTCAGTACCGACATGGCATCGCTTTGCACGTACGGCTTCAGCCCCATGATGTTGGATGCCAGCAGTTCGTAAAATTCCTCACGAGCCTGGTCCAGCTCAATCAGGTTGGGCAGCAGGTCACGGGTGAAAACGAGGTAGGAAATGCGGTATTTGTACGCTTCGCGCAGGCCGCGCAGGTTGGCAAAAAGGCGCGGTTCGGCTTCCTGGTACACGTCGTCAAATTGGTCGAAGAGAAAAACAAGGCGGCGGTCGGATTGAGCCAGCAGCACACGCAGGGCCAGCTTGAAGTAGCGCTGCACCTTGAGAATGTCGTCTTTGGCGTCTAGCAGCAGCTCGTGGTAGCGGCTGATCTGCTCGATGTCACTGGTGGTCAGCCCCAGGCGATCCAGGTCGCCTTCCAGCAGCTCCAGCTGCTCCAGGATGAGGCTGTAGATGCTGCGGTCGGAGAAGTTGGGAATGTAGTGGAAGTTGGCGCGCACAATGAGGGTGCTGCCGCTCAGCTTGCCGAGGAATTTGGCCTGGGTTTGTGGGTCGCGGATGTGGTTGAACAGGTTAGACTTTCCCACGCCGCTAATGCCGATGATGGAAGCCGATTCGCCAGCCTGCATCCAGTTGAACAGCATTTCTGTTTCAATCTGGCGGAAATCGGGGGTTTGGGTGGTTGCGGTCACGACACTTCTCCTTCGAAAATAGGCCGCGGATTAACGCGGATAAACGCGGATTAAAATCTGCGAAATCGGCAAATGTTCATTTCTGGTGTTGTGCTACTCATGAACTCTCCTTTCCCTAATCTTGCGACAGGCCGGGATATTCCTGGCCTTCGTAGTTGGTGAGGGTGAACAGCACTTTTAGCAGCTGGCCCGGCGTATCGGGCAGCACGCGGAAGTCGAGGTTGCGGTAGACGTCTTGCTCTTCTTCGGAGATGTCGCCGCCTGCCAGCCAGACGAGGCCGCTGGCGGTGGCGGGCTGGCAATATTGGTACGCGGCCATGAGTTCATCTTCGGAGGGGCACAGCATGAGCAAGAAAGCGCCTTGTTGAACGGCCGTTGCCAGCTGCTGCCATAATTCCGTCACCCGGTTAATCGTTTTCTGCTGACGATGATCGTATTCGGTGATGGGCAGCCGATCGGCGTCGGTGTCTGGTTCGCGGGCATTGATCGAGCCGTACAGTTTAAAAATGAGGGCACTGCCCTGCGTTTCGGGGCAGCGCTCGCTGGCATTCAGGTGAAGGGTGAAGGTTGTCCCCTTTTCCTGGTAGGCCTGCTCCAAATAGGTGTGCTGGTTGGTGGTGTAGATGGTGTGCCAGGGCAGTTTGGCGGCGGCGCGGTAGAGCGACGGCCGTTTCCCCGGCGCGTAATATTCGATATGTTTTTGAATGAGCCGCTTGCGGTTGCCCATCCGGTTGATGTAAAAGGCAAACAGCTTGGTATGTTTGTCGGTGACCGAGGCGGAAATGTCCACCTCTTTCATGAGCTGCAGGGCGAGCTGCTGATTGTTGGGCCAGTCGGTGTTGCGCGGTACGGCCGAACCGATAAACAAGATCACGTTGTCTTTCCCCAGATTTTCGGCCAGAAAGCGCTGCTGGGCGCTGGCCAGCATGAGGGCCGGGGCAAAAAAGCTGCTGTCTTCGGCATAGGTGGCTTGGCTGATGGGCACCGGTTCACGATACATCTCAATGACGCGGGTGGGTGACGGCCGTCCCGCCAGCCGGTCCATTTCTTCACACAACATCACCGCCGAATGCATTGCCTGGAGCTTGCGATTTTCCGAAATGTGGCGCAGCCGCACCACGTTTAGCGTGCCCATGAGTTGGCTGAGCAGATACTCCTTGCGCGCATCGTTGGCTTTGGTGTTGTAATTGCTGGCGTATTTGTGGGCCAGCTGACGCAGATCAAAAATGACTTCGGCCGCTTTGCGGGCATCTTTAGAAAAGGAGGGTGGCAAAATAGGCGGCTGGTTCTGCCGGTCGGCTTCCAGCAGCGCCTCTTCCAGATGCAAAAAGTCGGTCAGGCTGAGCAAAGACATGAGCCGGTATTTTATATCGCTTTCCAGGATGACAAAGTCGCGCAAGATGTGGCTCTTGAAGGTGCGATAAAAATCGATCAGCCAACATTTGCCCCCTTCATCGACCATGATGTTACGGCCGGTCAGGTCGCCGTGGGTGATGGTTTTGTGCACCTGCATCACACATTCTTCGCGGTGGGTGTCCAGCCAGGCGATGGGGTTTAATACTTTTTCTTTGCCAGGAGTCAGCTGAATGAACTCAGCTTCGGAATCCAGTTCGGGCAGCACAATTTGAATACGGCCGATTAACTTCTTGCGGTCCAGTTGAAACGCTTCGTAATACAGCGTGCGCAGGTCAGCCAACACACGCTCGGGATTGGCAAACCAGTAGCGGTAGGTCTGCTCAAACAGCTCGCGCAGGCTGGCGATGATGTGGCTGGCGTCATTGCGGTGGTAAAAATCGTCGAACTCTTTAAGAGCTACGCCTTGATTTTCGGCGAAAGTGTAGAGCAGGGTGCCCAGGTGGCGCGAGTAGTGCACGTCGGCCTGGGTGACGGCATTGGCCGTCAGAAAATGTTTAACATTGGCTTCGTAGTGGCGCTGTTCCGTTTCTACCTTGTCTTTACGGCCCACCTTGGCCACGTAGGAGCGCCCCAGGCCACCGTTCCAGGTGGGTTGGATGCGCACCACGGCTGCGCCCGTCAGCCCTGGTTTAAGCTTGCTGACAAACAAGCTGCGGGCATCCACAAACAGCTTGCCAAATAAATCTCGTACCTGCGGGGCCAACAGTTTGGTAGACGGCCGTTCCGCCATCGACCAGTTCACATCCTCCGCCACATCTTCCAACACGTTCAGCGAATCACTGACGTACTCCAAATCAAAGTTGATTTTGATTTTGTTGGCTTTCAGTTCATTAACGGTTGTGCGCAAAGCTTTAAGATAGCCTGATTCCTTGATAATTAACTTGTCCGCTTTGAGGTCCCAGGCCTTGAGTGCATATTGTTGGTGTGCGGTTAAGATGATGGCGGGCATAATCTCGCGCAGTTGAAGCCTCTCAATATCCTCCAGGAGTTGTAGACCTTCGGTATTTTCAGGGTCTTCATCCACCAGCTTAATATCTATGATTGCCAGGTGAAAATGGTCGGTTTCCAGGGCAGATTTGGCTTCGCGATAGGAGGTGGCCAGGCGAACGACGTTGCCATCTTCTTTTAGCCAACGCGCCATTGGATCGTATGACCTCTCGTCATCTTCCACCAACAAGATTCGAAATTGATGCGTTGTCATCATGGGTTCAGGCATTGACCAATCCCTCCTGTGCAGCAGGCTCCTTGCTGGTATGCAGCGGCAGGCTGAGGGTAAAGGTGGTGCCTTGGCCGGGTTCGCTGTCTAGGTGGAGCGTGCCATGGTGAACTTGGGCTATGAGTTGGCAGTGGAAAAGCCCCACGCCGTGCATCTTGTGGTCGGCGTCACTTTTTGTGGAAGTGCCAAAATTAAAGACGTTTTCTTGCAGCTCTTTGGCAATGCCTTTGCCGTTGTCCTGCACGTGTAAGTGAACGTGGTGGTCATCGGCAACGGCCGTTACCGTCACCAACCCTTCGCGATCGGTCGGAACGGCCGTAAAGGCATTCACCAACAGATTTTTCAGCAGCAGCTCGATCCACAGACTGTCGGCCTGAACTTTGGGCAGATTGGGGGCAATTTCCTTGACGATGGTTACGTGCGGTGGTTTTTGTGGCTTGCTCTGATCAATGGCGTCCTGAACCAGGGTGCTAACTTCGTTCAGCTCCGGCTTGTACTCACCCGTGAAGACAAAATCTTTCAAACGGCCGCTAATTTTGTCGGTAATCATGGCGCTTTTTTGCAGATTGGCTAGCGGGGCCGAGATGTCCCGTTTATTCGCGTACTTGTAGGCAATTTCATCTACCAGGTCGGGGAAGGCGGCCACGGCGTTGTTGATGTCGTGCACCAGACCCGTAGCCATCATCGCCGTCCGCCGGGTGAGCTCCAGGGCACGGGCGTGCTTAAACTGCCGCGCGTTTTTCACGGCCAGCGCCACGTGTTTGGCCAGCGTCACCAACAGCTCCTGGTCTTCAATGGTAAAGGCAGCCAGCTCGTCGCTTTCGACAAGCAGCACGTAGGTCACCACATCGTCAATCATGATGGGAATGCCAATTTGCGATTGGGTCGTGGTCACCGCCGGGATGTAGTCGAGGTCCCGGCTGACGTCATCCACCAGGCTGGGTTTGCCCGTGGCCAGCACACGCCCGGCAACGCCGCGCCGCTTGTCCAGCCGGGTGCGGAACGTTTCATGCTCCAGCAGGGGCACATCGATCCGGTAAAATTGCTGGGTATTGCTGGTAACGGCCACTTCGTTTTTGTCCGGCAAATGCTCCACGATGCAGGCGTTGTTGGCCTTGGGGAAGGCGGCCAAAATCTCTTGAATCAGGTTGCGGAAGATGGGGTCAATTTCCACGCTGGCGCTGATGATGGGGGTGATGTGCGACACGGTGTCCAGCCGCTGCTGGCGCTGTTCCGCTTCAGTGTGCAGGCGTGCCCGCAAAATGGCCAGGGCGGCCATCTGGGCAAACAGCTCCAGCGTGCCGCGATCCCCTTCGCTGAATGGATTCTGGAATTTGTAGCCAAAAAACATGCAGCCCACGCGATTTTGGCCGACTTCCAGGGGGAGTACGGCCGTTGCCACATACCGGTTGGTCGCCAGAAAGGCCTGACGCAGCTGCGGTGTCTTTTCGATGTTGGCGATAAATTTGCCACCGGGCAGGTCCCAGGCCGACATGACAATCTGGTTGGGTTTGCCGGGAAGCGGAACGGCCGTTGCCTGCGGCTGGCTGCTGGAAACCGAGGTCGCAATGTAGCGCATCGTTTCCGGGTCCTGGTAATACAGGGCAATCGCGTCCACCGCTTGCAGCGCATTCTGCGCCTGGGTGAGGATGGCCGCCAGCAGGTTGGCCAGGTTGGCCTCGTCGGCCAGCCGCTGCGACAGGTCGCGCAGTTCGCGCATCGTCCGGCTGCGATCCGCCTCTTCCAGGTTCACCGCCAGGCGACCGGCCAATTTTTCCAGGAACCGACGGTGTTCTTTTAGCCCCTCACGCTCCGGGCTTTCCAGGTAAAGCACAGCCAGGGTGTTGCTGGCCACTTTGACGGGAACTGCCAGGGCGCTGCGGGATTCGGGAAAAAAGCGGGTGCGAAACTGGCCCGTCTCTGGGCGGCCCGCGTTGGCAATGACCTGCGTTGTGCCGTGCGTGTACGCCTGGGCAATCAGCCCACCGGGCAGCGTGTCGATCTGCTGCGAGAGGATTTTGCCGGAGCCTGACAGCTGGTAAATGCCCCAGGCTCCTTTTGGTTCATCGCGAACCAAGAGAACTCGTGGCGCATTGGTGTAGCCCTGGGCGGCCCGCAGTGCCAGCAAAATACCGTTTTCCACGGCCTCGTCGGAACGGAAGTAAGCGCCGCTGGCAAAAAGCTGATCCAGCCCCTTCATTTCCAAGGTGCGCCGGTCCAGGTTGTACTGCACCTGCTGGTATGTGCGCGCGCCGGGCAGGGCGATGGCGACAAAGTTGGCAAAGACCTCCAGCACAGTTTTTTGTTCGTCCGTGAGCTGGTGTGGGTGCAGCCAGTTGAGGTAAAGCAGACCCACCGGGGCGACGGCCGAGCCAAGGCGAATGCCGGTGAAGGCGCGAATGCCTTCGCGGGGCAAAAAGGTGCTGGTTTCGATAGCCAGGCGCAGTTTGGGGGCAACGGCCGTTGCCACATCGGACACCGTGATCTGACCCTGCTGCAAAATGGTGGCGGCCAGCCCTTTGGTTGGGCGCGGCTTGTCGGTGGGGCCAACGGCCGTGTGGGTGCCAACGGCCGTCACTTCCTTCGGTTCATAGCGGTACGACTGGCTGCCCTGGCTTGGCTGGAGCGGATAGACCACCACGCTGTCTGCCTGGAACAGCTCTTTGGCCGACTGCACCACCGTTTCGAGCAGCTCCGCTACCGATTGGGTGACCTTGTTGTTTAACGTCTTTTCAATTTCCAGCAGCTGCCGCCAGTTGGTGGTGCGCTGCCGTTCTACCACCAGGGCGCGGGCGTTTTCCAGCACCAGGGCCACCTGGTTCACAAACGTCTGCAGCAGCTCGAACTGCTCTTGGGAGATGGGGTCGGGGGAAAATTTGTTATCAACGTAGAGCAAACCAAAGGTGTGCTCGCCAGAGGCCAGCGGTGCCAGGGCAAATTCGGCGGGGGTGTCGATGGCCTGGGTCAGTTCTGGCGGAAGTCCCTGGCGGGGCAGCAGGCTGCTGCTGAACAGCGCTTCGCCCTGCTTGAGCTGGTGCAGCACCAGGTCTGGGGCGGGGGCGTAAAGCGGCAGGCGCAGCCGTTTGAGGGCGCTGCGCACGGGGGAGGTGGCGGGATGGGTAACGGCCGTTTCCACAAACAGCATCTCTGGTGGATGTTGCAGCCACATTTGCCGTTCGGTTTCAGCGTTTTGCTGCGTCAGCTGGCCCACGGCAAAGGGCACCGTCAGGCACTGGTCGTTTTCGTTGAGCAGGAACAGCACCGCGCGGTTGAAGTCCAGGCCGTAGGGTGAGGTAATGCCGGTGAGCGCCAGCTGCAAAATTCGTGCCTCAGACCATTCCCGGTGATGCAGCATTTGGGTCAACATCGTGTTGAGTCGGTTTAGTTTGGTGACACGCGTTTCGGCGGCGTAGAGCAGGCTGGCATAGTGGGCCCGCTCCTCAATGACGCGAGCGGCCTGCTGCAAAAAGCTGACGAGCTGCGTCACCTCGTCGCGCCGCTGGTAGGGGGAATTGGGGGCCACCAGTTTGCCTAACGAGACCAGCCCCAGCGGTTCGCCCGGTTTAAGCTCGGTGCGCAGCGGGATGAGCAGGCGCATGTCCTCTTCAACGGGCACGACGGTGTAATCTGCGCCGTGCAGGGCCTGCATTTCGGGGCCGTGTGGATTATGCAGCCGGTCTTCTTCGGCCATTTCGGCTCCGTCGGGGTAGAAGCAGTCGAGCTGGCTTTCCTGCCAGGTGTAGAGGCGCAAATCGCTGTTGGGGAAGGCGGCCGACAGCCCCTGGGCCAGGGTGCCAAACGCACCGATGGCGTTGTCGCTGGCGTGCATGGCGTTGAGAACGGCCGTAAACAAAGACGGCCGTACCTGGTTATCCCCTTCGTTGAGGGCCCGACCCAAATATTCAAAGGCATGTCGCCAACGGCCGTTGACGGCATAAAAACCACCCACGCGCGCCGGGTCTAGATATTTTTGCAGCAGCTGGCCCCAAATTTCGTTCTTCAGGCAGTATTGGTCACCTTCTCGCTCAAAAATGCCGCTTAAGTCCAACAGGTTGGGGAAAACGTCTACGGGCAGCGACACCTGGCTGATGTGGATGGAGCCTTGCTCCAGCATCGTCAGGGTAGAGTGCAGCAAATGGGTGTCACTTTCCACATGGCGCAAAATTTCTTCGATTTTGGAATTGAGGGGATTGTTTAAGAAGGTGTCCACGGCGTCGGCGATTCGTGGCGGGGTGAGTTCGGTCTGGCCGCGCCGCCCCATTTGCTTGAGGCATTGGCCCAAAACTTGCTCCAGCAGGACCAGATCGCCGCCGGTCTGGCGCAGCAGCGTTTTCAGGGCCAGGGGGGAGGCCGTCACCTCGGCCCGTTGACAGGCGGCCAGGGTGTAGGCCATCTGCTCTTCGGTATCCAGATCGTGAATCCAGACCAGGTTGGAGATGGGCAAGAAGCGGGTGGGGGCAACACGGCCGTTTGCCTCTAAATCCAGCGCCCCGCCGATAACGGCTAAAAATTTTGGGCTGCTGTGGTGGGAAACGGCCGTGTATAAATCGGCCAGCGTGTTGAGCAGCGCTAAAACGACGTTTGGCGGTGCGGCATTTAAATTATCGATAAACAGCACCAGCGGCTTGTCCAGCCGCCGTATCAGCATCATCATGCCTTCGCGGAACTCCCGCGATGTTTGCATCAGTTCGGGATCGGTGGGGGTGTCCATCGGGAAAAGCTCGCGCTGCAGCCAGCCAAACAGCGCGGCGTACACGTCTACCTCGCTCAGCAGCAGCAAATCGGTCGATAGCTTGACCATGAAGCTGGCTTCCCGCACGTGGGGCAAATTATTGATGCTCAGGTACTGCACATTGTGCATACCGTGTTCCTGCACCAGCTGCGCCGCTCCCAGCATCAGGGCACTTTTGGAGCGCGAGCGCGGCCCCAACACGCGGGCACATCGGCCTGACTGCACGGCCTGAAAAATGGCGTGCAAACATCCTTCTTTATAAACAGGCAGATGGGAAATCTGGTGATTGGGGTAGTGTAAACTCATTCTTTTGTACTCCCCTACGGCGCAGCAGGGAATGCATCAATGCCAAACGGTAGGACTCGGCGTCTTGCTAAATTGACTCATTGAGCCACAACTTCTTCAAAAAGGATCAAGGACGAACTGTTACAGCGAAGGAAGGTACGTTCTCCAGCCAGGATCATAACCAACTTGCCGTGAGTCTATTTTAGGGTCCTACTGGGCCAGTAACCTGACAAAAATGTGATAGAAAAATGGTTGCCAGCTTACAGAAATGACAAACGGCCGTTGGTTATGCCACCGTCTCGCGCACAATGCGGATGCCTTCCAGGGCCGGAATGCGATTTAGTTTGGGGGAACGGCCGTCTAATATGGCCATATCCACGTACAAATCCACCAGAATTTGCAGTAGTTCCAGCACCTGGCGCCGGTTGGCGGCGTTTTTGCCCTTGCCCGAATGGTTTTGCAGCAGCGTCAGGCTGTGGTGCAGCGCCTGGATGCGCAGCCGGTCGCGGGCGTAGCTGCGTTTGTGTTTCAGATCATTCAGCAGCGTCTGGCCGGCATGCAGGGCCAGGCTCAGGTGGCGCACCAGCTCGCGGTGAGACAAAAACTCAGATTGGAGGTTGTGCTGCGTGGGGTCCAGCTGCTCTCTGGCGCGGGCCAGAGCGTTCATAAGCTGCTGCATGGTGCCAGAAAATTCTTCGGCAAAAGGCAGGCTTTCCAAAGAAATGGTCAGCTGATTGGCCAGGTTGATAATTTCTTCCAACAGGGGCCGCTGCCGGGCGGAGCGGGTGGGGTTGTCCACATGGGCTTTGGTGTTCAGCAGGGCGTGTTCCATTTCGGTGGCCAGCCCTTGCGCTGTGCGATCCTGCACCAGGCTAAAGAAACGGCTGATTTCCGCCCCATCATCGGCACTAAACGGCAGCCGCCGATCCAGGTCCAGCAGCGAGTGGGCGCGCCGTTTGGCCCGCTCCAGCACGATCTGGCGCAGCCGCTCGCTGGCGGGGTGGTTGGTGTCCAGCTCGGGTACGATGAGCCAGTCATCCAGCAGCTTGTGCTCAATCTGCCACTGGAGCGACTGGATCAGGATGACATCTTCAGCCAGTTGTGGGGCGGGGGTCAGCTCAAAACGGCCGTCCTTAAAATACCAATAGCCCGTGGTGGCGTCGTTGGGGGCTGTGGAGGGCGCATTGAGGGGATGGCGCGTGGTTTCCTGGGCGGTGGGCAGGCGAAAGCGCCAGGGGCCGATTTCTCGTTCGGTGAGCCAGTTACAAAATGCCTGGGCGTCAGACGGCCGTACCCCGGCGGCGGGCAGCTGGCCTTCACCGCTGGCAAACTGCATCTCCCGCCAATGATCCGGTTGGCGGTAGCTGCCCTGGGCTCGCAGCTCGTCCAGGAAAAGCTGGTATTCGGCCTGGGTCACCAGCGAGCTGTCGGCGTAGGTGCTTTCATCCAGGCGCACCAGGCGGCGCAGGCGCAGCTGGAGCAGCACCTCCGCGCCAATGCGGCGGATTTCTGGATTGTCATTTTCCAGGCTGTGCACCAACTCGGCGGGAATCCTGCGGAAGTCATCTTCCACTTCCAGCGCTTCCTCGATGCATTCGACGGCGAGGGTGAGGGCGGGGATGGAAGCGGTTTCGCGCATGACGCAGGCGCGGATGATGTTGGTGGCGTTGGTTTGGGCGGCGTAGAGGCGAATGGTTTCATGCCACCAGGGATCATCAACATGGTCCAGCAGCACCTTTTCCAGCCGCTGGTCTTTGAGGTGAACGGCCGTTAAATACTCCTGGAACGTCTGGTGGGCAAAGCTGTACACCCCGGCCGTGTGCTCAATGAGCAGGCCGCTGGTCTCGGCGATCATTTGCAGGAACTGCTCGCTGGAGGTTTGTGGGTGCACCCGTTTGATGGCCGGGTCAACGATGTCGGCGGCGTCGGCGCGGGTGATGTTGCGCAGGTTGCGCCGCATCATTTCAAAGGCCAGGTTTTGCAGCACGCGCTTTTTTTGCGAGGGCGACAGTTCGTAGGTAATGCCACGCGCTTCGTGCCGCTTGCCCAGGAAAACGTCGGAAATTTCGTGGTAGAGCGCCACCCGCTGGTCGGGCAAGGTGTTGCGGTAGCGGTGAACGGTGGCAATCATTGTCAGCAGCAGGGGGTTGACGCCCATTTCTAGCAGGGCAGGTGTCTGGCGCAGACGGCGCAGCAGGTCGGTGGCGCGTCCGGTGGCATCACGGCGCACGCCTTCATCGTCGCGCCCCTGGGTTTTGACCTCGTTGGCGGCATACCAGCCGGTGACAAACTGGCGCACCTGTTCCAGGGTAAACGGTTTGACTTCCAGCAGCAGGGCATCGGGCAGGGGGTTGCTGGCGTAGCCAAACGGCCGTGAGGTAATGACAAACTGGTTGGTGGGGTGCAGCCGCATCTGGCGCTGTACCCAGCTGACCACCTGCTGGCGCAGCGTGGGGTCGGCCACTTCGTCCAATCCATCGAGCATGATGAGGCAACGGCCGTTGTTTAAATCATGCCCCAGCCAATTCAGCGGTACGGTGATCTGGCGGCTCCGGAACAAGGCGTGCAGTGCCTGGAGCAGGCTGTAGTGCGGATTTTGGCCCACATGCTGGGCCACATCACGCGAGTACAAAAAGATCGGCGTTTTGGCCAGCCGGGGTGCGTCCTGGGTGGGGGTGGTGAGCGTCAGGGTGATGTGTTTGAGCAGGGTTGTTTTGCCCGTGCCCGGCGCGCCGAGCAGTACCAGGTTGGGCGGGTACTCCTCCTGGCGCAGCAAAAAGCGCCAGATCGAATGCCGTTCTTCCGGCCCGGTTTTGCGCAAGGCCGGGATGGGGTTGGCCGAAACCGTTTGCTGTGTGGGGGTCAGCCCGACATCGACAAAGACGTGGGCCAGGTTTAGCGTGGCCTCACCCGGTGCCGCAATGCCTTTGACATCAAAGTTGCGGTGCTGGAAGTACAGGTCTTTGAGATATTCCGAACGATCGAAATCGTCGGGTTTGGCTTCTGGCGCGCCAAACAAATCACGAATTGCCTGGAAGGGTGACCAATAGTTGAATGGACGTTTATTTTGAGCCATGACGGAACTGCTATTAGCGACTGGCAAACGCAAAGTCGAGCTTGTCTGGTGGGAACTAAGACCCTGTCACTGGGCGGACACACGGGGCGATAGGACCCGTTTGGATTCAGGAACTACAGTCGGAACAATAAGGCTATTATGGCACTAAATGATGAAATCGCAAATCGTTTTTAATTGTCAATGGCCAATGGTCAATTGTTAATGGGAGAGGACTTACTCTGGAGCTTGGTTAGAAGCAGGTTACACGGAGTTGCACAGAGGAGGCACAGAGGGACACAGAGAGCTTAGGAAAATCTCGGCGCTCTCTGCGTTCTCTGCGGTGAAAATTTATAGGGGGTTAACGGCCGTTCCCTTCCGCCATCATCCCCAACGCAAATGCACCCAGTACACCCGCCTGGTTGCCCAGGGCCGGGGGCACGATGTAGGTGTTGATGTTGTCCAGGATGGTGGGGGACTGGACGTAGCCGTTGAGCGCCTCCAGCGTTTTCTGGCGCACCAGAGGGAAAAGCTGCGGCTGTTCCATCACGCCGCCGCCCAAAATGATGCGCTGCGGCGACAGGGTGCAGATGATGCTGCGCATCGCCTGGCCAATGTAGTGGGCTTCCAGTTCCCAGGCGGGATGATTTTCAGGCAGATCCTGGCCTTTGGTTTGCCAGCGTGCTTCGATGGCGGGGCCAGCGGCCATGCCTTCGAAGCAGTCGCCGTGGTAGGGGCATTTGCCGGGGTAGGGGTCGGCCTGCCAGTCGTGGGGCAGGCTGATGTGGCCCATTTCGGGGTGAAGCAGGCCATGGAGGAGACGGCCGTTTACCACCGCCCCCCCGCCAATGCCCGTGCCAATCGTGAAATAAACAAAGGTGTCCAGCCCTTGGGCCGCGCCCCAGCGCCCTTCGCTGAGGGCCGCGCCGTTGACGTCCGTATCGAAGCCGATGGGCACGTTGAAGGTGCGCTGGATGGGGCCAGCCAGGTCGGCATTGGCCCAGCCGGGCTTGGGCGTGGTGGTGATGTGGCCAAAGGCGGGCGAATCGCGGTGGGGGTCCAGCGGCCCGAACGAGGCAATGCCGATGGCCGCCAGCGGGCCGCGCTCGCCAATTTGCGCCTGGAAGAAGTCGATGGCGCGTTGGATCGTTTCTGCCGGGGTGGTGGTGGGGAAGCGCACCTCGGCCTGGATGTCGCCGGGGCCAGTGCCGACGGCGCAGACAATTTTGGTGCCGCCTGCTTCGATTCCGCCGTAGAGAGTCATGTGAGTCCTCCTGAGATTGCTTTTTTCTCGTGCCAACGGTCTCCGTTGGCACGCATTTTGGGACGCTCTGCGTCCCCTCGGCGCGGAGCGCCGGTTAGCGCATTCCACGCGGAGCGTGGAACGAGAGATGGTTAAGGTGCTTGCTGCAGCCAGACGGCCTGGTAAGGCTCCAGGGTTAGGTCTTGCCACATGTCGATGGGGTGTTCGGTGAGGCGGTTGATGAGCAGGCCGGTGAAGCCCAACTCGCGCAGCCGGTGGCGGCTGACGGTCTGGTGGGCTTCGGTGACGTTGGCCAGGATGAGCAGCCGCCCGCGTGGATTGTCGCGCAGCAGACCAAAGACGTGGTCGTTGTAGGTCCAGATGGGGTAAACGGCCGTTTCCGCATGCAGCACCGCCGTCCGTTTTCGCGCGGCAACCAGTTGACATAAGCCCTGGTAGATGCGCCCGGTGATGGTGTGGGGATCGTGCCGTTCGGCGGCTTTGTCCCAGTTCATAAACGGCCGATGAATCCAGCGGCTGTCGTTAGCCAGGTCCGGGTTGTCCAGGTAGCTATGGTCGTTGAGCAGGCCAATTTCGTCGCCCATGTAGAGGAGCGGGATGCCGCCGTAGGCAAAGATGAGGTTGTGCAGCAGCAGGATGCGGCGGATGGCGAGTTCGACGTTGGACCAATTGGCGTTGGTAACGGCCGTTTCCAATCCCGCCAACGACGCCAGTGAACCATTCACCCGCCGGTCGTTGTTTTTAGGGTTAAATTGGAAGGTGGTGCCTGCGGCAAAGCTACCTTCAAACCGCCCCGTGTAAAAATCGCTGAGGAAGGTGCGATGGGCGTAGCCATCCAGCCCCACCTGTGCCGCGTCCTCTTCGGTGATGGCCCAGCCGATGTCGTCGTGGCAGCGCACGTAGGTGACCCAGCTGGCCCCCGACGGAATGAGCGGCATGTTTTGCAGTGCCTTGGTGGCCAGGACTGCTTTGCGCTCCGCCAGGCAGCTCCACAAAACAACCATCAGCACGTTGTGGTAGGCCAGGTGGCACTCCTTGTTGGCCGCCACGCCGCGCCCCAGGTAGGGGATGAGCTGCGGCGGCGAGACAATCGCTTCGGCCTTGAGCAGCAAGCCAGGGGCGGCCAAGCGGCTGAGGGCGCGGAACGCTTGCAGCAGTAGATGGGCTTCGGGCTGGTTTTCGCAGTCGGTGCCCAGCCGCTTCCACATGAAAGCGACGGCATCGAGCCGCAAGATCTCCACGCCCTGGTTGGCCAGGTAAAGCATAATTTCCAGCATTTCGGTAAAAACGGCCGGGTTTTGGTAGTTCAAATCCCACTGGTATTCGTTGAAGGTGGTCCAGACCCATTTTTGCAGGTCGTCGTAGTAGGTGAAGCTGCCGGACTTGAAGTCGGGGAAGATTTCGCGCAGGGTAGCTTCGTAGGCGTCGGGCAGGGTGCGGTCGGGGAACATGAAGTAGTAGTTTTGGTAGGTGGGGTCTCCGGCGCGGGCTTTGTTGGCCCAGTCGTGCTCCTTGGCGGTGTGGTTGCACACCAGGTCGATGCACAGGCTGATGTTGTTGTGGCGCAGCTGGCTGGCCAGGTGGGCCAGATCGGCCATGCTGCCCAGCCGGGCATCGACCTGCCGGTAATCCATGACGGCATAGCCGCCGTCGTTGGCGGCGGGGCGGGGCTGGAGCAGGGGCATCAGGTGCAGGTAGGTGACGCCCAGCTCGTTGAGGTAGTCTATTTTGCTGGCCACGCCGTTGAGGTCCCCGGCGAAGCGGTCGGTGTAGGCGACGTAGCCGAGCATCGCTGGTTTTTGGTACCAGTCGGGCTGGAGCAGCCGCTTTTCGTCGAGCAGGTGCAGGTCGTTGGGCCGTTCAGCGTAGGCCCGGCCGATGCGGGCGATGGTGTCGGCCAGCCACGGTTCGAAGGTGGGTAGGTGGCCGTAGAGGTGTGTTAACGGCCGTATTAAATCATCCCAATACACGTCCAGCCGCTGAAAAAACTGGTTTTGCCGGTACTTGTACAGTTTGGCAAAGATTGGGTCTTGGGAAAGTTGTTGTTTGATTTGGTTTTGGATGGAAGTCGCGATCATAGATGGAAAAGGTAATTGGGTAATTGAGTAATTGGCTAACGGGTGAGTTTAATCATTGGCTAGCTGGTGGAGAAACTGGATGAAGCTGTTTAGGTCTTGTTGAACGGCCGTAAAACATTCGTGTAGACCTGCTGCTAAATCCCTTACAGATTTGATCTTCAGATGAGTTGTGTACCCGTGACGAACAACGTGCCTGAATCTACGAAACTCATCCAGGCATTGGTAAGTTGTTTCACTAATAATTCGCGGGCGGATAGACGACATGTCTGAAGCCATCTGTTGCAAGAGTAGGCGATGCCAATCCGAGCCACCAGGTATTTCTTGATCTATCGTGCGGGCAATATCTTCAAAGATACGCTCAACGCCCAAATAAAAGCTGTGCAAATTGAGCGCTAACGCTTCAAAATAAATTTTGTCATCTCTTTTGATGGCTTCACGGTTAACCACTTCGCTATGCTGAACCACCTGTTCAACATCCTGCAAATGCCTGGATATGCGTGCCGCTAAAGCATGGGGGTTGCCTGTCATAACACAACTCCTTCCGACTCTATTACTTTGCGCAGCGATTCAGTCGCATCTTTAAACGGAACCAGATCGACGGAAAACTCCGGCGATAAATCAAGCAAAAGGCCTAAAGCCCGTAAATACTTCTTGTCAGGCAGGCCCCAAACAGCCAAATCAATATCCGAACGTAAATGGAATAGCTCGCGGTTTGTGAGTGAGCCAAAAACCACCACTTTTTCCACCTGAAATTCGGTGCGCAGAAGCTCTGCGCCGCGCCGGGCTGTTTCCCAGGCAAGGTCAAACCGTTCGTCAAGCTTTTCTTGGGCCAGGGCCTGTCGCTTTTTATAAGTGGCTCGGTATTCAGCCATTTTCTCTGGAGAGATATTTAGCGTCATGGCAACAGTGTATCACATTTTTAGACAAGCCAATGGGCGGCGAATGGAGCCAACTTTACTACCTGTCCCTCTGACTCTAATTCATAGTTGAATGCCGGGTTTGCGGCAAGTAAATCGGTGAATGTTTGCGGCAAATTGAGCTGGGCGGTTTGTGGCTGGTCGCTCAGGTTGAAGAGGCAGAGGACGGTTTGGCTGGCAGTGGTGCGGGTGTAGGCGAGAACCGAACTGTTCCCCGTCGCCACAAATTCAAACTTGCCATCCCCAAAAGCAGGAATGTTCCCGCGCGTCTGGATCAAAAAGCGCATCAGGTTCAGGTAAGATGCCGGGTCTTTTTCTTGGGCGGCCACGTTGCGCACCTGGTAGCCGTACACCGGATCGCTATGCGCGGGGAAGTAGGTTTCTTTTGCATTTGAGAAGCCGCCGTGTGGCTCGTCGTTCCACTGCATTGGCGTGCGGCAGCCGTGCCGGTCCGGCAGCCAGATGTTGTCGCCCATGCCAATCTCATCGCCGTAGTAAACGATGGGCGTGCCCGGCAATGACAAAAAGAGGGCGTGCAGCAGGAACCATTTCGCTTTGTTGTCGTCCAGCAGCGGAGCCAGCCGCCGCCGGATGCCCAAATTGAGCTTCATTCGTGGGTCGGGCGCGTACTGCTCCCACATCCATTGGCGCACTTCGGGCGTCACCATTTCCAGCGTCAGCTCGTCGTGGTTGCGCAAAAAGGTCATCCACTGGGCGTTAGCGGGGATGTCGGGCGTGCGTGCCCAAATCTCCTCGATGGGCGTTTTGTCGCCCGCTTTCACTGCCTGGTACAGCCGGGGCATGATGGGAAAGTGGAAGCAAATCTGGAATTCTGGATTTTCCTCAGTGCCGAAGTAAGGCAGTAAATCCTCAGGCCACTGGTTGGCCTCGGCGATGAGGACGCGGCCGGGATATTCGGCGTCCACCATGCGGCGCATTTTTTGCAGGAAGGCGTGCGTTTCGGGCAGATTTTCGCAGTTGGTGCCTTCGCGCTCATACAGGTAGGGGATCGCGTCTACGCGGAAGCCGTCCAGCCCCATGTCCAGCCAGTGGCGGATGACGTTGAACATCTCCTCGTGCACCTGGGGATTGTCGTAGTTGAGGTCGGGCTGGCTGCTGTAGAAGCGGTGCCAGAAATATTGCCCGGCGACTTCGTCGTAGGTCCAGTTGGACGGCTCGGTGTCCAGGAAGATGATGCGGGCGTCGCTGTATTCGGTGCCGGTGTCGCTCCAGACGTAGTAGTCGCGGTAGGGTGAATTTTTGTCTTTGCGCGCTTCCTGGAACCAGTGATGCTGATCCGAGGTGTGGTTGGTCACCAAATCGGTGACCACTTTGAGGCCGCGTTCGTGGGCGGCGGCGACAAATGCTTTGAAGTCATCCAGGGTGCCGTAGGCGGGGTACACTTCGTAGTAGTCGGCGATGTCGTAGCCGTCGTCTTTGAGCGGTGAGGCGTAGTGGGGCATGATCCAGATGCAGTTTACGCCAAGTGACTGGATGTGGTCCAGGTGCTGGATGGCCCCGCGAAAGTCGCCGATGCCATCACCGTTGCTATCCTGGTAGGCGCGGATATTGAGTTCGTAGAAGACGGCCGTTTTATACCAAAGATCATTCATGGGTCACTTCCTTTAACCAAGCTGGAGCAAAATGCTCTCGTGTGGTTGCAGCATGAAGGTGGTGCCGCTTTGTTGGGTAAAATGAGTGGAAAGCAGCGTGGCGGCACGGCTGGTCAGGTGGCTCAGGTCAATTGTGCGGGCCTGGTCGCCAAAATTGAGGCAGACCAGCAGGCGCTGGCCGTCGGCTTCACGCCGATAAGCCAGCAGGTCATCGCCCAGGCCATCGACAAAGGTGAACGCGCCATTGTGCAGCGCCGGGCGGCTGCGGCGCAGTTGGATCAGCGTTTTGTAAAAGTTCAGCGTCGAGTGCGCATCGGCCAGCTGGCTGGCGACGTTGCGCTGTTGGTAATCGTTGGCCACGGGCAGCCACGGTTGGCCGCTGGTGAAACCGGCGTTGGGCGAGCTGTCCCACTGCATCGGCGTACGCTCCGGGTCGCGGCCAAAATCGGCTTCGGGCATCTTGATGCCCCACGGGTCTACGCGCTGCGCCAGGGGGATGAAGACGTCTTCCAGGCCCAACTCGTCGCCGTAATAGAGCGTGGGGATGCCCCACAGGGTCAGCAGCAGCATGGCCACGGAACGGTGGTTCTGGTAGCCGTAGCGGGTGGCGAAGCGGTGAATGTCGTGGTTGCCAAAGACGAAGTTGGGCCAGCCGCCAGCGGGCAAAATGTCATAATAATCTTCAATGATCTGGCGCACGGTGGCGGCGTGCCAGTTGGCGTGAAGCAGTTTGAAGTTGAAGGGGATGTCGTAGCCGTCGAGCGGACGGCCGTAATAAGGCAGCAGCCCCGTCACATCTTCGGTAGACGTTTCGCCAATGTGGACCCGATCGGCAAATTCGTCAAACACGCGGCGCATCAGGCGCACATGCTCAAACATTTCGGGTTGGTTGACGGTGTAACGCGGCTCCAGAATGTGCCCCCACGCTTCCCAGTAAGTGCCCGGTTCGACGGGTGGGTTGTCCTGAAATGAGTCGTGCTTGATGAGGCAGAGGATGGCGTCCACGCGAAAGCCATCCACGCCGCGCTGGAGCCAGAAGCGCAGGGCGTTGTGCATGGCGTCTACCACGTCGGGGTTGCGCCAGTTGAGGTCTGGCTGCTCCGGCAGGAAGCTGTGCAGGTAATATTGCCCGGTTGTTGCGTCCCAGGTCCAGGCGGGGCCGCCAAACATGGAAATCCAGTTGTTGGGCGGCGAGCCGTCGGGTTTGGCGTCACGCCAGATGTACCAATCGCGTTTGGCATTATCGCGGGAAGTGCGTGATTCCAAGAACCAGGGGTGCTGGTTGGAGGAGTGGTTGGGCACAAAGTCGAGGATGATTTTGAGGCTGCGCGCATGGGCTTCAGCCAGGAGCCGGTCGAAGGTGGCCAGGTCACCAAACATGGGGTGAATGTCGCAGTAGTCGGCGACGTCGTAGCCAAAATCGGCCATGGGGCTGGGGAAGATGGGTGAGATCCAGATGGCGTTGACGCCCAGATCTACCAGGTAATCGAGCCGATTGATAATACCTTGCAGGTCGCCGATGCCGTCGCCGGTGCTGTCCTGGAAGCTGCGCGGGTAGATTTGGTAGAAGACGGCCGTTTGCCACCATTTCAGATTCGGTGTGCCGTGGAGATGATATGTTTTCATGTCGTTTGGTTTTATGTGCGTAAGGCTGTGTGTGGCCGACGCGTCTGATCCTGTAGTTTCGTTTGAGTCGGATAATAAACGATAGGTCAAAAGTGAAAAAAGTTTTTCTGTTTCTGGCAATTTGTGTGGGATTGTCGTCCTGCGGGGTGGCGGGGGTGGCTACGGCCGTACCGGCCACAACCCAATCACCGGCGCAGGAAACGGCCGTTGCCTGGATTGCCGCCCACCGTGACCCCGATGTCCCACCTTTGCCCTTTGCCGACAACCCGGATCCCAACCAGTGCGGCATCCCAACGCCCTGGGGCCAAGACAGCCAGGCCTGGCTCAACGGCATCTATGAAGGGGAATTGGTCCAGCCCACCGTCTTATTGTACGACAGCCACTCGCGGCTCAGCATTACCACCCAGGCCGCCCACGGCACCCCGGTCAGCGTAATTCTTTACCAGCAGAATCCGGTTTTAGACTATTACCTTGTAAAAATAGAAGGGGCACCAAAACCCAATGAAGGCTGGGTCCCAGGCCCCTTTCTTTCTTTTAATCCCGTTACAGAGCTGCAAGAGCTGCCAAACAGCGAATAAAAAACCGCTCCAGACAAATCGGATGAGAATTTCTAGCACCAAATTAACGTGAATGAACGCTAATTTTCGTGTAAATTCGCGTCAATTCGTTGCGAAAATCACCAAGTCCGTAAGATCCTCGAAAATTTAGCCTTTTACCGCGCCAGCCGTCAGCCCTTCCACAATCTTCTGCTGGAAGATCAACACCAAAATCAGCAGGGGAATGGTGATGAGGATGGCCGCCGCCATAATTTCGCCAAACGGTTCCTGACGCGCAATTTGACCCGTAAACAAGGCCATGACCACCGGCACCGTGCGGGCGCTGGCTTCAATGGTGGTAAAGGTCAACGCAAAGAGGTACTCGTTCCAGGCGTTAATGAAGGCCAACAAACCGGTGGTTACCAGCGCGGGCAGGGTGAGGGGCAGCAAAATTTTGTAAAAGGTCTGGAAGGGCGTCGCACCGTCTACCTGGGCCGATTGCATGAGCTCATCGGGCAAGCCCTTGAAGAATGAAGTCATTACCCAGGTGGTGAAAGGCAGCGTAAAGATCATGTATGACAGAATCATACTGGGTATGGCCGGAATTTGTAGCTCGCGAATCACCGCATAAAGGCCCGTCAGCACCGCAACCTGGGGAAACATTGTCATTGACAAGATCAGGTAGAGCGACGGTGTTTTGCCTCTGAAGCGCAGCTTGCCCAGGGCAAAAGCCGCAAATGAGCCAAAAACCAGCGACAGCACCGTGGTAGAAATGGCAACAAGGGTGCTGTTAATGAGGCCACGGCCAAAGTCGGCATTTTGTAAAACACCCTCGTAATTTCTCAGGCTAAAGGCAACCTCATCAGTGGTCGGATCACGCGGCACAAACGTGGCGGGTGTCATTTGCAGCTGATTTTCGGTTTTGAAGGAGGAATTAACCGCCCAATAAAAGGGGAACAACAGGTAGATGGACACCAGGGCCAATACAGCATAGAACAAGACGCGATTAATGATGTGTTTGGTTTCCTTAGTCATTGTCCACTCCTAATAATCTGATGTAGCCAATTGCAAAGACGGTAATGATCACAAAAATGATCACGCTGCTGGCAGAGGAGTAACCCATGCGCTGGCCGTTGATGAGCTCGTAATAGGCATAGCTGGCCATGGAATACCGTTTTTGCGCCAGCACAATTTGGAAGAGGTCAAAAACGCGCACGGCGTCCAGGGTGCGGAAGACCAGGGCGACGGCAATGGTGGGGCGCAGCAGCGGCAGGGTGACGGACCAGAACTGGCGTATTTTGCTCGCGCCATCCACATCGGCTGCTTCGTACAAATCTTTGGGAATGAGCTGCAGGCCAGCCAGGAGTAACAGGGCCATAAACGGGGTCGTTTTCCAGACGTCGATCATAATCATGGCTGGTACTTGCCACGCTTCACTGGCCAGGAAGGGGATTTGCCCATCACCAAGGCCCAGCCTTTGGAAGATAACGTTTATGAAGCCGACGCGGGTAGAGGCAAACATCCACTCCCAAATGCGGGAGGAAACGGCCGTTGGAATCACCCACGGTACCAGCATAAACACCCGCATCATGCCCCGGCCCTTGAAATTCATGTTCACCACCATGGCAATGGCCAGGCCGAGCACCGTCTCAATGGCAACCGAAATAACTGTAAATCTTAATGAATCCCCAATTGAACGGATAAAATCTGCGTCCGTTGCGCCAACGACATACTGCGTACCAAACAGGTTAAACTGGCTCAGTTCCCGGTAGCGGCGCGGCTCGCGCGGCAGCACGCTGACGGCCGATTGATACTCCGTTTCCCCGGTTTCCGGATCAATCACCACGTTGCCCGCCTCATCCACTTCTGGCGGCGCTTCAACGATGGTCATGCTCAATAAATTGGCGAAATTTTCTGCACCAACAAATTCGACTTCTTGCCCACTGGCAAACACGCGATTTGTCAAGCTGTTATAAAAAACCGTTCCCAGGGGGTAGAAGGCAATTAGCAGCAGAATGACAAAAGTTGGTATCATCAAGTAATAAGCAAGGCGTGCTTCACGCTTTGCCAGATCGCTGCCTCCACTCCCCTTCTTCGGCACAGATGCTGCACTCATACTTTTCCTCCCAACTCTTCAAGATAATCGGTGGATAATCATGTAATTGGCAGATCGCACGCTACTGTTTTGACAAGCTCTCTGCCAATTACATAAGAGGCGAGAGAAACCTTCTCTCGCCTCTTGTTGCACATGTTGGCTAGCCAATCATGCGCCTAAGGAGTTGTTTACTGGTCCAGAATGTCTTGCAGGTCCAGCTCCAGAACTTCGAAAGCGGTAGCTGCATCCTGCTCGCCGGTCAACACGGAGTGAACCGAATTGAAGAAGGCGGCAGAGACATCGGAATATTGGGGTGCCGTAGCGGTAGACGGCCGTGCGACGGCATTGATAAACACGTCATACAGGCTGCCAAAGAACGGAGCGGCTTCCAATACTTCCGCATCGTCGTACAGAGCTTTGATCGTGGGGTTCAAGCTGCCTTCGATGGCGCGGTATTTCTGTTCGTCGTAGGAGGCCATAAACAGAGCCAAACGAGCCGCTTCTTCGGGATGTTCGCTGTATTTGGAAACAGCCAACTGCCAGCCACCCAACGTGGCCGCACCAGCGCCAGAGTCACCAGCGGGCAGCGGGGAAACGTCGAACAGACCAGCAATCACGCTATCTTCGGCATTACCCAGGGAGTAGGCATAGGGCCAGTTGCGCATGAAGGCAGCGTTGCCAGCTTGCCACATGTTACGGGCATCTTCTTCACCAAAGGCGGTCACGCCTTCGGGGGAGATGGTGCCAACCCAGCCAGCAGCCTGGTCAACAATGGCCGCAGCCTGCGGGTTGTTGATGCTGATGGTGCCATCGGGTTCCACAATCGAACCACCGTCGTTGGAGGCGATCCATTCCAAAGCGTCACAGGTCAGACCTTCATAGGCGTTGCCTTGCCAGACATAACCCCAGAAGTCCGGGTTGCCTTCGGCACGTTCGCCTTCCTGAATCGTCATGGCCATTTCTTCCAGCTCAGCCCAGGTCGCGGGCGGGCCATCGTAGCCATATTTCTCCAGCAGGTCCGTGCGATAGTACAGCAGACCAGCATCGGTGAACCACGGGATACCAATCAGTTTGCCGTCAACGGTGTTGTTTTCGATGATGGCGTCGAAATGGTCACCGGCCACGTCAGCCGCGCCATACTCGTACAGGTCAACGAAGTGCTCGGCCAGGTCACCAGGCCAGATTACGTCGATCTGGAAGACATCGCCTTCGGGGGATTGGGCTTCAAAGATTTGCAGGTAGGTGCCCAGACGATCTTCAACAAAGTCGGGGGTCTCGATGACCTCAACGCGGATACCAGGATTGGCTTCCATGAAGCGATTGGCAACCGCCTCAGTCAGTTCTTTTTCCTGGCCCACGTTACCACCAAAGATGCGCAAAACGATCTCTTCGCCTTCGGCTGCTTCTTCAGTCGTTTCTTCTTCGGCGGCGGGTTCTTCATCGGTGGTGTCGGCGGTGTCAGTCGTGTCGGTCGTGTCGGTTTCCGTCGTGTCGGCTTCTTCGCTACCGCCACCACAGGCAACCATCATCAGAACGAGTGCCAGCAGGAGTGCCAGCAATTTAAAAGACTTTTGGTTTAACATGTTTTCTTGTCCTCCTAGGATTTTGTGTCTAAACCAATTTTGTAAAGGAATTCACACAGGTTCATGTTTGATTTGATCTCTTGTTTGCTTACCTCCTTTTTAAGAATTTTCCGGTTGTTTCTATGAATAAGGATGATGATGACACAGCCTAAGCCTGGTTAGCGTGGCTACCTGTTTGACAGGCTACGAGGTAGCCAGTGGGGCGGTTGTCTTGCGCAGAACCAGTTCGGTGGGCAAGACAATTTCGCGTGGCTCAGGATGCTGGATATCGATTTCCTCCAGAAGCAGCTTGGCACCCTCAACGCCAGATTGGAACAGCTGTTGGCGAATGGTGGTCAGATGCAGGTATTCGGTAATCTCAATGTCGTCGTAACCAATCACCGATAAATCTTCCGGCACGGCGATGCCTAACTCCTCGGCGGCGCGCAGCACGCCAAAGGCCTGCGTGTCTGAATAGGCAAAGATGGCTGTCGGTGGATCGGGTAGGGTGAGCATTTCTTTGGCAACTTTTTTAGCCACACGCCGACTGAGTTCACTCTGACGGTGGTATTCAGGATGAAAGGGAATACCTGCCTCTTCCAGCGCCTGCCGGTACCCTTTGTAGCGGTCGATTACTGGCTGGAAGTTAAACGGATTTTCATACATGTGGTCACTCAGATAGCCAATTTTGCGGTGACCTAAATTAATGAGATGTTTGGTGGCTTTATAGCCACCTTTTTGGTCATCAATAATGATATGGCTGAGGCGTGGGTGAACGGCGTCTACCAGAACAGTGGGAATTCCGGCATTCATGAAGCTTTCCACGGTATTGTCTGTTGGTACGAGGGACATAATCAACAAGCCATCGACCCGGTCACTACGCACTATTTCACGAAAGTAGCGGTCGCGCCTGGCGGTTGTTTCCACATTGTAGAGGATGAAGTCGTACTCGCTTTCAGCGAAGACGGTGTCTAACCCGCGCAATCGTTCTACGTAAGACGGCCGTACAAAAAAAGGTGCAATCACTGCCACAGTCATCGTCTTGCCCAATGACAGGCGTCGGGCAATCGGGCTGGGCGTAAATTCCAACTCCTCTATTGCTGCTAATACCTTGCGACGCGTGGCCTCACGTACGGCCGGATTCCGGTTGAGCACCCGAGATACCGTACCAACGCCAACACCTGCTTTTTTAGCGACATCCCTGATGGTTACACTGGCCATCAGTCTTCCCTTGCTAGTTGCTTATATTGTTTTTGGTATGAGGATTTTTGCTAAATGTTTTGATTCTTCTCTTCCTAGAGAATCATATGGAACAATGGAACCGGTTCCATATGGGCGTCACTATACAATAAAGCCCAATGGATGTCAAGGATTTTGGGCAGAATATCTAAAAAATGGTACCTCCTCTCTGTGGGACGGGCAACTTTCCCCTTTCAGGGCGCAGCGTCAATTTGGGTACTTCGAGAATACACAAGCAAAAATTGCGTCGGCTTTTTTACCCTTGCTGCCGACGCAATCTTGGGAATGTTTGTTTCAGTTTTCCAACCTTTCAGGTTCCCGGAAGGGCACCCGGATTGGGGAAGGGCCATTCGCGAAAGTCCACGGCGCAGTTGTCGGTGTCGCGATCGTAGGGGAAGCGCTCCAAGCTGTAGTTGCTGGTGGCCACCAGGGCACAGGCCACCACGCCGGGGAAGCTGCCACTGCCGTAGGTGACCACATCCACCGCTTTGCCGGTGGGGTCGCGCAAAATGACTTCGTCGCCGCTGTTGCCGAGTTGGAGCAGTGCGACCGGATCGCCCCAGGCCGGATCGTCGACCAGATCGGGCACGGTGGGGCTGGTGTTTAGAATCTCAAAGTCGGGGTTTTTGTTGTGCTCGGCAAAGAAGGCCGTGGCCGAGGTGGCCACAACAAGCGTCGCTCCGGGGGCAAGGGTGGTCCCGGCCGGGAACCGGCGCACATCTTCAAAATCGGTGGTGTTGACGGCGTCGCCCAGGCTGTAATTGCCCAGGTTGAGGGGATCGCCTGTGGGATTCATCAGCTCGATAAATTCGGCATCGTCCTGGCCAAAGGGATCGTACAGAACTTCGCTGATGAGCACGTGCTGTGCCGGGCCGATGTAGTTGTTCAGCACCACGGGCAGGTAAATGATGGCTCCCCAATCGCGCTGGAACATGTCGGCCAGGTAAGCGTAGGCGGCGTTGGACTGCACCTGCAGGGCCAATTCCCGGTTGCCTTTGCTGGACTGCTCGCTGCCGTTGAGGCTGCCGACGTGCAGATAGCCCTGGCCATTTACCTGTACCAACACCATTTTGTTGTGAATGCCCAGCCCGGTTGGATTGCCGGTTTTGCAAACCAGATCGAGCGATTCGGCTGCGGCGATGCCGTTGACGTAGGCGCAGGTGGCGGTGTTGCTGGTGGCATTGCCTTCGTCAAACAGGCCATCGAGCAGCAGCTGCACCTGGGCACCGCGCCGGGCGGCGTCGATGTAGGCTTCGACGCGCAGGCTGGGGTCGTTGGTGGCGTTTGAGGTGGTGTTGCCCCAGTACGGCCGTTCATCCAACTGCTGCACCAACACCACATCCCCCGCTTCGGCCTGGGCGACCAGGCCGAGCAGCGCGTCGGTGGTGCGCAGGCTGTTTTCTGGCGAGTGCACCAGCTCATAGCCAAACGTGCCGTGGAATACGGCGGGGGTCGTGTGGCGTACGGTGTAGGTGATGCCGCCCGAATCCAGTACGGGCACAAAGCCGATGGGTGGCCCGCCGATGTAGCTGGTGCCGGTGATGTCCACATGGTGAGTGAGGTCAAAATCGGCGTCGAACAGGCTTTGCACGTGGGCTACCACGCCAGGGGCGTCGGTGACCAGCACGACACCGCGTCGGCCCCAGGTGCCGTCGGTTTTGGGGTCGTTGGGCATGGAGTTGGGGCTGAGGTTTTCGCTGCTGATGATGACCTGCTGGCCGTCGATGAGGATGAACTTGGCGTGGAGAAAGCGATAGCGGTCGGCAATGTCCAGGGCGTCATCGCTGATCATGAACCAGCATTCCCCGCCGGCCGCTTCGATTTGCTGGCAAATGTACTTCCCCTGGTCCGGCACCCCGCCTATCGGCGCACCTTCTAGCAAAATGGTGACGGCCACACCCCGGTTCAGGGCGGCAATCAGGTCATTGGCGATGGCGACGTTTTCGAAGGTAAGCGCTTCGATGGCGATGCTGGTGTGAGCGGCGGCCAGGTGCAGTTTGATCGTTTCGTAGGCGTTGTCTGGGGCGACGGCCACGGTGAGCGTGCCAGACTGGGTGAATTTGGCGGTCTGAAAAAAGGTGTCTAAATCCCAGCCGGGGTAGAGAACTTTACGGCCGTTTACCACATCCCCCGTACTTTGCGCCCAATCGGCCGCTGTGTCCGTGTCGGGCACGGGCTGGCCGGTGGATTGGCTGCGCCTGCGGTACAAAATTTGCCCTTCGGCACCAAAGACGGAGGTGACCGTGTAGGGAAAAACGGCCGTACCGCTCCAGCCGGTGGTGGTGGTGACACCGCCTTCATAAACCAGCGAGTCCATCACCGTGCCGCTGCCATCGGACAGTATCACTTCGTCGCCCGTGTTGCTGTAGCCGGGCCAGGTGCCGTTGGGAATGACGTCTGGGGCAAAGCCAAACTGCCGGGTGAAGCTGCTGGCGTCGGTGGCCAGCCAGAGGGTGGCTCCGGCGGCCAGGCTGGTACCGGGTGGCAGGGTGGCGTAGCTGGTGTCTTCGCCGTCGTTGAGCCGCCAACTGCTCAGGTCAACGGCCGCAGCCGATACGTTGATCAGCCGCACCGCCTCATCCGTGTCGCTGGCGGCGTAGCCATCGTAATACACGGCGTCGATGAGGATGGTGCTGCTACCAGCGCGGGAGTGCGGGGCGAAAGTGAACCAGAGAATAAGCAGGGGGAATACGGCCGTAGCCAGCAAAAAGACAACACGTTTCGACATCACAACCCTCCTGTATGCCGTGGCCGAGGTCTGTTCCCCAAAGCAAAATGTACCTTCACAGCGGGGCAGCGGCCTCATTTGTATGCAGTTTTTGGTAAGCATGGGAACACGAGAGAACCCATGCCCAAAAGTGTACTCAGGCAGGGGCGCTGTGGCAACAAGTTGGCCGTATTTGGCGCTGTTAGACTTGACAGTCTAGACTCGTTGGTCTACTATACTATTTAGTTATTGATTGACCCCAAAAGGAGGGTGTATGAGTTTTTCGAAGTCCTTTGAGCACAAGCAAAAGCTGCTGGATGCTGCGCTGGGCGAATTTAATGCCTATGGCTACGAACAGGCGTCCATCAACCGCATTTTGGACCAGGCGGGCATGAGCAAGGGGCAGTTTTATTACCATTTTAAAAACAAAGAAGCGCTCTACTTTGCGCTGCTAGAGCTGGGCATTCAAAAAAAGCTGGACTATTTCCAGGGGCTCAACTTATTAGGCGATTCGCCGGACGATATTTTTAGTCTGTTTAAGCTGCAAATTCGGCATGGGCTGCACTTTGCCAGGGAATACCCGGCCATCAACGAGTTAAGCCGGGCGTTTTTACGAGAAAAGGGCAGCCCAATTTTTGAGAAGGTGATGGCCAAACACAATTTTAAGGACAATGAAGTGATCGGCCATCTTATTGACATGGCCTATCAACGCGGCGAATTCCGGGATGATTTACCGCTGCCGTTTATTAAGATGATGATTGGCTACCTGTTTAACCAGACGGCCGATTTTGCCAACCTGGATGATCTGGCCGAGATGGAACAGAACTTGAACCATTTAATCGATTTTATGCGCAATGGGCTGGGAAAAAGTGGTTAGGGGTTAGTGGCTGGTGGTTCGTGGTTGGACAAAAGCGAACTAACCACCAGCCACGAACAACTATCAACTATCAACCAAGGAGTAAAGATGAGAAATTTGGCGATTGTGGCAGAGGAACTAACGTATCAATATGGGGAATTAACGGCCGTTGATCACATCAACTTCCAGGTGGCCGAAGGCGAAATCTTGGGCTTCCTGGGGCCAAACGGCGCGGGTAAATCCACGACGGTGCGGATGCTCACCGGGCAGCTGCTGCCCAGATCGGGCAAGGCGACGCTGCTGGGCCTGGACATTGCCCGACAGACCAAGCAAATTCAGGCCAAAATTGGCGTCTGTTTTGAAAACACCAACCTGTACGAGCAGATGAGCGCCCTGGATAACCTGAAGCTGTTTGCCCGGCTGTACGGCAGCAGCACCAATGCCGAGGCGCTGCTGGACCGCGTGGGGTTAAACGGCCGTGGCAAAGACAAGGTGCAAACCTACTCCAAAGGCATGAAGCAGCGGCTCATGGTGGCCCGGGCCCTGGTGAACCAGCCGCGCATCCTCTTCCTCGATGAGCCGACGGATGGACTGGACCCCGTTTCGTCGGAGACGATTCGCAACATCATCAAAGAGGAGCAGGGGAAGGGGACCACGGTGTTCCTGACGACACACGACATGCTGGAGGCGGATAAGTTATCTGACCGGGTGGCGTTTATCAACCAGGGCAAAATTGTGGCCCTGGACACGCCGCACCGGCTGAAGCAAAAATACGGCAAGCGGGCGCTGCTGGCCGAGGTGGAGCTGGCCGACGGCCGTCTCGAAACCCGCGAAATCACCCTGGACGAAGCCAACACGGGAACGGCCGTTGCCGACCTGTTTGCCCGCGAAAAAGTGGTGACGCTGCACAGCGAAGAGGCGACGCTGGAAGATATTTTCATCCAGATTACCGGACGGAGTTTGACATGAACGGCCGTATCATTCTTGCTCTGATTCAAAAAGATATTCAAATCTTTTTCAGCAACCAGTTTTTTGCCCTGGTGACGGTTTTGGCGCTGGTGGCTTACGCGGCGGTTTACTTTGCCATGCCCGCTACTGTGGATGAAACGGTAGAGATGGCCGTCTTCGGTGCCAGCCTGCCCACGCCGCTCACCGATTCCTTTGCCGAGGCCGGGGTATTGCTGAAAAACATGGAAACCAAGGCGGCGCTGGAAACGGCCGTTACCGACAACGAATACGCCGTGGGGGTGGTGCTGCCGCCCGACCTCCTGCAATCCCTGGCTGCTGGCGAAGCGAGTCGCATCGAGCTGTACTTTAGCCCCCAATTCCCCGAAGAGCTGAAAGACGCCTACATCGTCTTTTTTGAAGAGATTGGCTACAACCTGGGTGGACAGCCGCTAAACATCGTGACCCACCAGGAAATCCTGGGTGTGGATCGGGTTGGGGCGCAAATTCCCCAGCGCGACAAAATGCTGCCGCTTTTGGCCGTGCTTGCCCTGGCGGTGGAGACGTTGGGGCTGGCCAGCCTCATCAGCAGCGAAATTGAGGCGGGCACGCTGCGCGCCCTGCTCATCACCCCCGTGCGCATGGAGGGGCTGTTTGTGGCCAAAGGTGTGGTGGGTGTGGGGCTGGCTTTCCTGCAAGCGCTGATTCTTATGGCCGTCACGGGTGGTTTGAGCCACCAGGCGCTGCTGATCATCGTGGCCCTGCTGCTGGGATCGATGATGGTGACCGGCATCGGCTTTTTGCTGGCCTCGGTCTCCACCGACATCATGTCGGTGATGGCCTGGGGGGTGCCGACGATTTTGCTGCTCAGCCTGCCAGCCATAGGCCTGCTGCTGCCGGGGTTAATCACCGGCTGGGTAAAAGTTCTGCCAACTTATTATTTGATTGATACGGTGTACCAGGCGGCGGTGCTGAACGCTGGCTGGGCCGAGACGGGTTCTAACCTGCTGATGTTGCTGGCGTTTACGCTGGTTTTTATGGGGCTGGGTATTGTGGTGTTACGGAGGAAGTTCCGATGAGTCTGCGACGAGTGGGTGTGCTTTTGGGCAAGGAATTGGTGCGTGGCCCGCGCAATTTCATCTTCATTTTTGCTCTGGTGATGCCTGTGGTGCTTTCGTTGGTGCTTTCGCTGCTGTTTGGCACCTTTTTTTCCGGCAAGCCTAAGTTGGGCGTGGTTGATGCGGGCGGTTCGCAGCTGGTGACGCAGGCACAGGTGATGGATTCGATCACCGTCAATGAATATGAGTCCGATGCGGCGCTGCGCCAGGCGGTGGCCAGCGGTGTGGTAGATATGGGGCTGGTGCTGCCGGTGGGGTTTGATACGGCCGTGCAAACCGGCGAATCAGTTGAAGTGTTCGCTTATGTGTGGGGCGAGAGCTTGCTGAACGACCGGGCCATTTTGGGCACCGCGATGGCGGTGTGGATTCGGACCATTGCCGGGCAGGAAAAGCCAGTAGAGATTGTGGCCACGACGCTGGGGGATGAAACGGCCGTACCCTGGGAAGATCGCCTGCTGCCCTTCATCGTCCTGCTTACCATCATGATTGGCGGTATCATGGTGCCCGCCACCTCGCTGGTGGACGAAAAGATGAAGCGCACGCTGACGGCCGTCACCACCACGCCCACGTCAGTCGGCGAAGTGTACCTGGCCAAAGGGCTGCTGGGCGTCATTCTCGGCGTGGTGATGGGGGTGATCATCCTGGCGATGAACCGTGCCTTTGGCAGCCAGCCGCTGCTGCTGGTGACGCTGCTGGCCCTGGGCGGCATGATGGCCTCGGCGTTTGGAATTTTACTGGGCATGCTGCTTAAAGACATCAATTCGCTGTTTGCCACCATCAAGGGCATTGGCCTCTTGCTGTACGCCCCGGCTATCTTTTACCTGTTTCCTTCGCTGCCGGAATGGGTCGGGCGCATTTTCCCCACCTACTACGTCATTGCTCCGATTATAGAAGTGACGCAGCAGGGCGCGTCCTTTGCCGACATTGCCCCGGATGTGGCCATTTTGGTGGCCATTATTTTGCTGCTGGTGGGGGTTATCGCCTTTTTGGCGCGCCGGGCACGGCAGGGCGGCGCGCTGGCGGTGGCGTAATTCGTGAAACGTGAAACGTAAAACGTGACCAGAGAGGCATCACGTTTCACGTTTCACGCCAAACTCCACGAAATCCCAAAGTCCCAAATTACTTACCTGGTGTACACCGATGGCTTTAGCTCGGCAATGTAGGGCAGGGTGCGGTGTTTGTCGGCGTAATCCAGGCCGTAGCCGACCACCCACACGTCGGGAATTTTGAAGCCCAGGTAATCCACCGGCACATCAAGCGGCCGTTTTGGCTTTTGTACCAGCGTGCAGGTGCGCAGCGAGGCGGGATTGCGGCTTTTGAGCATGGTGTAGAGGTAGCTGAGCGTTTTGCCGCTGTCCACAATATCTTCCACGATGATGACGTGCTGCCCTTCGATCGGTTCGCGCAGATCCAGCACAATGCGCACCACGCCCGACTCTGTCGATTTGCCATAGCTGGACACCGACATGAAATCCACCACATGAGGGATGGTGAGATAGCGCACCAGGTCGGCCAAAAAGATGAACGCGCCGCGCAGCACCCCCACCAGGTAGATGGTGCCCTTGTCGGCGTAGTCGAGGGAAATTTGGTGAGCGAGCACTTTCACGTGCGCCTGGATCGTTTCTTCTGGCACTAGAATGCGGGCTAAATCGGGGTGTAACCCATTCATGCTTCCTCCTGTGAATAAACCTCCCGGAGGTTTCAAACCTCCGGGAGGTTCGGTTAATTGGGCGGTTTACGGCCGTAATATTGGTAAAAATTTGTCTCAATTGTGCCGTTGTACAGCTTGCGTACCCGGTCGGGTTGGGCCCGCTTGAAAAAGTCCGGGAACTTCTGGTCGGCGGTGAGCACGTAAATGGACCAGCCATCTTTTTTGCGAAACATTTTGTTGAGGGCAAGGTAGATGCTGTTCAGCTCCTGATATTCGGCCAGCCGGATGCCGTACGGCGGGTTGGTGATGACAATGCCAAACTCCCGGTCAATCCACAACTTGCGCACATCTTTCACCTCAAACTGAATGTCGTCGGCGACGCCCGCTTTGGCGGCGTTGCTGCGGGCAATCTCGATGCTGGTTGGGTCGATGTCGTAGCCTTGCAGCAGGAGACTGCCGCCGGGCAAGATGGCGCTGCGGGCTTCCTCACGCGCCTGCGCCCACGCCTCGGCGGGGATGGCGGGCCAGCCTTCGGCGGCAAAGTCGCGGTTTAAGCCGGGGGCGATGTTGCGCCCGATGAGCGCCGCTTCGATGAGAATGGTGCCGGAGCCGCACATGGGGTCCAGCAGCAGGCGGTCTGGCTGCCAGAAGCTGAGCTGGACCAACCCGGCGGCAAACGTCTCTTTGAGCGGCGCTTCGCCTGCCTCTTCGCGGTAGCCGCGTTTGTGCAGCCCTACGCCTGAGGTGTCCAGCGTCAGCAGGGCACTGTTGCGCACCAGGGCCAGCTGGATGGTGAATTCGGCCCCGGTTTCGGGGAACCAGTCGATCTGGTAGGCGCTTTTTAGCCGCTCGACGACGGCTTTTTTGACGATCGATTGGCAGCTGCGGGCACTTTTGAGGGCGGATTTAAACGATTTGGCGTTGACGGTGAAACGGCCGTCCCGCGTAATCCACGCCTCCCAGGGCAAAGCGGTGGTTTGCTCAAACAGGTCGTCGAAGGTGTGGGCGGGGAACTCAGCGATTTTGAGCAGCACGCGGTCGGCGGTGCGCAGCCAGAGGTTGGCTTTGGCGATGTCTGCCAGGGTGGCCTCGAACTCGATACGGCCGTCTGACACCACAATCTCGTCAAAGCCCAGCGCCTGAACTTCCTGCTTCACAATCATTTCCAGGCCAAATTTGGTGGTGGCGATTAGAGTTACTTTCATAAAGAGTGTGAGAAGTGGCAGGTTGCAAGTGGCAAGTCTGTTAGCGACAACCTGCAACCTGCAACCTGCAACTTGCAACCTGCTACAAGTTGTTAATGCTTGCCTTCAATCTATCCATCGCCTCCGCCAGCAGCCAGCGTGGGCAGGCCAGGTTGATGCGCTCGAAACCTGCACCTTCAGGGCCGAAGATTTCGCCTTCGTCCAGGTAGAGGTGGGCGTCTTCAAAGATGAGCTTTTTGCGCTCGGCGGGCGATATGTCCAGGGCGCGGCAGTCTAGCCAGACCAGGTAGGTGCCTTCGGCGGGCAGCAGGTGCAGCTGCGGCAGGTGTGTTTCCAGGTAGTCGCGCATAAAGTGGTAATTGTCGGCGACGTAGGCCATAACGGCCGTTAACCATTCCTCTCCCAAATTATAGGCCGCCTCCGTAGCCACCACGCCAAAGGTGTTGACCCCCATGATGCCGGTGCGCTCCAGCGTTTTGCCAAACTGGGCGCGCCGCGCCTCGTCGGGGATGATGATGTTAGACAGCTTCAGCCCGGCGATGTTAAACGTTTTGCTCGGCGCGGTGCAAACGATGCTGTGCTGGGCAAAACGCTCGCTGATGTTGGCGAAGCTGGTGAATTGCACGCCGGGGTAGATGAGATCGCAGTGAATCTCGTCGGAGATGACCAGGACGTCGTTGTCCAGGCAAATTTCGCCAAAGCGCGTCAGTTCTTCGGCGGTCCAGACGCGGCTGACGGGGTTGTGTGGGCTGCACAGGATGGCCATTTTCACCGCTGGATCGGCGGCTTTGGCGGCCAGGTCGTCGAAATCCATCTGGTAACGGCCGTCTTGCAGCAGCAGCGAGTTAGAGACCACCTCACGGCCGTTGTTTTCGATGGCAAAGGTGAAGGGGTGGTACACGGGCCGCTGGATGAGAATTTTGTCGCCGGGCTGGGTGTAGGTCTGGATCATCAGGTTGAGCGCGGGCACCACACCGGGGGTCATGACAATCCAGTTGCGTTGGATGGAACGGCCGTAGCGCCGGGCAAACCAGTTAATCACCGCCTCGTAATACGAATCTGTGGGCATGGCGTAGCCAAACACGCCCCGTTTGGCCCGCTCCACAATGGCGTCAATCACGGCTGGCGGGCAGCGAAAGTCCATGTCGGCTACCCACATGGGTAGCAGCCGCTCCCCGCCGTGTCTGGGATGGGCGTGGTCGCCCTGCACCGCGTTGTGCTGCGCATCAAAAATAAACTCCCACTTGATGCTGTTGATACCAAATTTGTTTACTTCAGTGTCGAAATCGAAGGACATGAGTGTGCTCCTGAATGGGTGACAAGGTGACAAGGTGACAAGGTGATAAAGTGCTAAGGTGAACGGGTGAAGGGGTGAAGGGGTGAGTGAGGTCACCTTGTCACCCCTTCACCCTGTCACCCCTTCTCCCCTTCTCCTCTAAAATTCGCTGGTGGACTCCCAGGGAAAAGCGGCTACTGCTTCCGCCGCCGCCCGGATGGCGGGGTCGGAGGAGTAGATGCCGTGCTTTTCTGGGGGGATAAGGGCGGCAATGTGCCGCATAATTTCGTGGCCAATTTCATCGAGCTGTTCGCGCTTATCGCGCCCGTGCCCGTTGACGCTGAAGGGACCAAACGGCCGTCCGATCCGAATCGTGACCCGCGCCCGTTTTCCCTGCCGCAGCGAGGGAAAAATGTCGGGCATGCCATCCAGGCCGATGGGCAAGATGGGCACCCCCGTTCGCGTCGCCACATAGGCGGTGCCGGGGCGGGCTGGTCGCAGCACCTGGGCCCACGCCCCACCTTCGGGAAAGATGCCCAGAATGCCGTTTTGCTGCATCACATATTCGGCCGCTTTCAGCGCATACCGGGAGCCAGTACCACGCCCCACCAAATATACCTTCCACAGCTCGGGAATCCACTTGGCCATGAGCGGTGCGGCGGGTCGCTGGGTGCCGGCAAAAAATTCCAGCGGCTGGGGCAGCACGGCCAGCACCGCCACCGGGTCGGCAAAGTCAAAATGGTTGCCCACGACCAACAAGGGGCCGTTTGGTGGAATGTTTTCTTCGCCGATGATCTCAAAATGGGTCAACGTTTTAAGGGTGGTGCGAGCCATCCAGCGCAAAATGCGGCGGGCGGTAGGACGGTGAGGATAGCGGAATTCAGCAGGGATGTCGACCATGGGCGGAAGTTTAGTGGATGATGGGGGGAGGGGCAAAAAAATGGTTGATGGTTAATGGGGCAAGTGGCGGGTGGCAGGTGGCAAGTGGCAGGTGGCAAGTAGCAGGTTGCAAGTGGCAGGTGGCTGGTTACCGATAACTGTTCACCGGTTACGGATTACCGCTTACCGGGTTAAACAGGGCCAGGGGGCCGCCGCCGACGTTGATGAGGAGTTGGTTTTGGGTAACGGCCGTTACCCACATCTCATTCGCCAGGGGGGTACGGGAGCCGCCTGCAAAGACGCGGGTGAGGCTGTTTTGCGCCTGGTCGAGGGCGTAGAGCACCAGTTCGCCGTTGCTGCCGCTGCCCAGGCTGGTGGCCAGGTACGGCTGGTTGTTGACCAGGTGCAGGGTGACGTTGCCCTGCAGCTGCCCGTTGAAGGAGCGTTCCCAGGTGAGACGGCCGTTGCTGCCAAAAAGCAGCAGGCGGCGGTCGGCGGTGTCGCTGTGGGCCAGCAGCAGGCTGCCGTCGGGCAGGGCCAGCAGATCGCCCCGGCTGAGGCTGCCCGGCGGCAGGGCGTAGATGAGGATTGGCGCGGGGCTGGCGCTGGCCAAATCGAGCCGGTACAGCCCTTCGCGGTGGTAGAGCCAGAGGCCGCTGCTGTTTTGCGCCAGCCTGCCGCTGAGATCGGCGATGGGTTGGGCGTTGGCGGCGGTGATTTGCCACAAACGGCCGTCGTTGCCATCGGTGGTCAGATAGAGCGTGTCGTCGGTGAGCAGCCAGTCGAGCACCTGGCTTTCCAGCGGCAGCGTCCACAATTCGGTACCGGTGGCGGAAACGGCCGTTAGCGAGGTGCGCGTGGCGGCTACCACGCCGCCATCGGGCAGGGGCAGCAGGCGGGCGGCGCTGTTGAGGCTGAGGCGGGTTTGCCACTGCTGGACCAAATCGGGCAGGCTGTAGGCGGCCAGGGTGTCTGTTTGGCTGTCGGCCAGGTAGAGCAGTTGGCTGGTTTCGTGGCGCAGGGCGTCGTCGATGGTTTCCAGGGAGAAGAGGATGGGGTTGGAACGGCCGTCGGCCATGTTCAGCCGGGTGAGCTGGCCGCCTTCCAGCAGCAAAAAGCTGGTCTCGTCGGCATAACCCACCGGCTGGCTGCCGCCGATGGCGATTTCATCGTTTTGGCTGACGCGGGCAAACGGCCGTACCCAGCTAACCCCCGGAATCGCGGCCACCCGTGCCGCCCAGATTTCCTGTGACGGCCAGAGCCAGCCCTGGGTGGTGGGGTCTTCTGGCCAATAGCCGGTGAGCGTCTGGAATGGTGCCTGGGTGCGGACCTCAAAGTGCAGGTGCGGCGAGCTGCGCGGCTGGCCAATCTGCCCCACAAGCTGGCCGCGCGTGACGCAGGTGCCGGGGGTGAGCAGCACGCTGGTCGGGTCCAGGTGGCCGTAGAAGGAGAGGAGGGTACGGCCGTTGGCAAAGGTATGCTCGATAATCACCACGCCCTGATCGCGCCCCCAGCCCAGCGGCTGGGCGTAGGTGACCAGCCCGTGGCCGATACTGTAGACGGGGGTGCCCAAATTGGGTCGGTTGCCCGGCCCACCCCAATCTTCCCCGGCGTGGAACTTGTCGTAGCGGCTGCGGAAGACGCCAAAGTCGCCGCCGCCCCGGCCCACGGTGGCGGCATGGGGCGGATCGATGGGAAAGTCGAACAGGTCCACCAGGCCGCAGGCGGCGCTGCCGCTGGGTACCGGATCGTGCAGCAGCTGGCTGCGGATGTCGCCCAAAACGGTGAGGGGAACGGCCGTTGCCGTTGGCGTGGGTGAGGGCGTGGATGTGCTGGTAGGAGTTGGTGTCTGGGTGGCGGTGGGAACGGCCGTGTGCGTGGGTGTGACGGCGGGCCGGGGCGTGGCGGCTGGCGTATTGGCCAGGGCAATCGGTGTGACGCTGGTAGTTGGCGTGCTGCACGCCGCCAGCATAAGCAGCAGTGCAACAATGAACCAAGGTATGTGCTGTATTTGCCAGCGGTGCCCTTCCATTGGCAGATTTTAGCGATTCACAAAACGGAGATAAGTCCGTTTTGCCAAAATCTCACTGATTGTTCAGATTTGCGCAACGGCCGTAGGGGCGAGGCGGTTGGCCATCGCCTAACCGATAACAACAAATCTCACCTTCCAACCGCCTCGCCTCCTGGCAAGCCAACCACCGTGCTGGCATAAATAGGGCCTGTCCGGCGGTTGGCCATCGCCTAACCGATAACAACAAATCTCACCTTCCAACCGCCTCGCCTCCTGGCAAGCCAACCACCGTGCTGGCATAAACCGGGTCTGTCTAACGTTGGCGGGTGATGGGGGCGGCGTTGGGCGAGGCAGGTGGGCCTGTCCAACGTTGGCGGGTGATGGGGGAGGCGTTGGGCGAGGCAGGTGGGGGAGAGAGGGTCTGTCTGACAGGGGTGGGGGCCACCTGCCTCGCCCCTACGGGGCGGGACGGGGTTTTTTTTGACGGAATGGGCGGGTGGTTGTACCGTTGCGCCATGATGAATGCGGCGCAAATGGTGGGCCTGGCCCGATCCATGTTGATGTATTATGCCATTCCCTGGCGGCCCTGGCAGATGCGGCGGCTGTACGGCCGTTTCATCCGCCCGGGTGATTTGTGTTTTGACGTGGGGGCGCACGTGGGCAACCGGCTGCGCGTCTGGCGGCAGCTGGGGGCGCGGGTGGTGGCCATCGAGCCGCAGCCGGTGTTGTTTGGCGTGCTGCAGCGATTGTACGGCCGTTCCCCCCACGTGACCCTGCTCGATCAGGCGGTGGGGGCGCAGCCAGGGCAGGCCACGCTGCACATCAGCCAACGCACGCCGACGGTGTCGACATTGTCGGCCAGCTGGATGCAGGCGGTGCAGCAAGACGGCTCGTTTGCGGGGGTGGCGTGGGAGTCGGCCGTCACCGTGCCGGTGGTGACGTTGGATGAGCTGGTGGCGCGATACGGCCGTCCCGCTTTTTGCAAAATTGACGTGGAGGGGTTTGAACTGGAAGTGCTGCGCGGCCTCACCGTGCCGCTCCCGGCGTTGTCGTTTGAGACCATTCCGGCGGCGCGGGAGGTGGCGCTGGGCTGCGTGGATCGGTTGGAGGTGCTGGGTGGCTATCGCTACAGCTACGCGCCGGGGGAGACGCACCGCCTGTCGGCCAACTGGCTGTCCGCCGACGAAATGCGCCGCTTTTTGCGGCAGCAGTCGCCTCAAGACGGCAGCGGCGACATTTACGCACGACGGGCTTAGATTGGGCCATTTTTCTGAAGAAGGCCCAATCTTTGCCGAGAATTAAATGGCTCTTTGGGAATTCAGGGGGTTTACAGCCCGTGATGCGTGAAACGTGACCAGAGGGTCATCACGTTTCACGCCAGACCCCACGAAATCCTGAAGACCCAATTAAATTAGAGGGAGCGCCGTCGTCGCCGCCCGGAGAGGAGGCCAAGAACAGCGCTAAACAGCGCCGAGCCAATGATGGACCAGACGATGGGGAAGGTTTCGCCATCGATGGTGATGGGCAAAATTTCGGGCAGACCTAACTGCTGGGCCAGCCACATGCCCAAAAACGCGCCAATAAAGCCAACAACGGCGGCAATCAGGCAGCCTCCACGAGAAAAACCGGCAATTGCCTGGCCAATACTGCCGCAAATGGCGGCAATGATGATCAAAATAACCAGTCCGAGTAATGACATAGAGGTTGCCTCCTGAGGTTAGCTGTGGTGCAGAAAGGTGTATTCGGGCAGCTGATCGGCTTCGGCGCGGGTAAGGGCAATCTGGATATTGGTTTCGCTCAGGTAATCGACGTAGTAGCTGGAAATGGTGTAATTTTTAGGAAACAGGGTGCCTTGAGCAAACACCAGGCTGCTGATGAGGCAATCTTTGGCATCGGCAATGACATGGCTTAAACGGCCGATCTGACTTTCCAAACATTCCACCATCGTTTCACTGTCCAGAATAAGGGCAGTGGCGCTGACGCCGGTGCGTGCTTTTTCCGTGGGGGTGGTGAGGGTCGGAACGGCCGTTGAGGGCAGCATAAAATATTCCACTTCGCCTGCTGCTTTGGTGGCAGCCCAGGCGGGGCTGCTCTTTTTCACCAGGGTCTCCCGGAATTCCGGGTAACATTTTACCTGCTCCACGGGCACGTTCAGGTTGATGTTTTGGCCAAAGGTATCGCTGACGGCAGCAATGGGCACGACGGTGGACTGCTTAAACAGCAAGCCGTCTTCAACAATTAAATCGGTGATTTGCCACAGCTTGGGTGTGACCACAAGTTTGGCCAGCTGACCGCAATGTTGGCCATAGGCATACACATTTTCACCAAATCGCAGCGCCAGTTTGTGCATGTTAACCTCCGCAGACTGCCCCACTCACAGGTTTGCTTAAGATGGCTCCACGATAGCAGAAATCGGCCGTTTCCGGCGTGTATCCAGATACAAAGAGTGGGTATACAAATCTGGGACCCAGCTAAAGCGAGGCCCTGACAATCTTTTGGGGGGCGGACTATTTTTGCAATTTGGGCAGGTGTTTGGCGGCAGCTTCTACCAGGTCGCGCAGGGCGGGGTTTGCCAGCTGTTCCAGGCGGCTGATTTTGACATGACGCAGGGTTTGGCCGGTGCCTTCCAGCAGGTTTTGCGGGTCGGGCAGGTCTGCGCCGTAGTAAAAGCCGAGGTTGATATGTTTTTTAAACGGGCCGATGTAACAAAACTGCTCCGACATTTTCTTTGGCCCCACGCCGAAGCCCGCCATGCGCTGGGTGGGCCAGACCACTTCTACCACGTTGGGCATTACGTCTTGGATAAGCGTCCTGGCCTGCCGCGCCAGGGCGGCGACTTCTGGCGCAGCGGTGGTTAAGATTTCTTCGAATGGGTGGCTCATTTTTGTTTCCTTAACGGTAGTGGGTGTTATTTACTGGGCTGCCAGAAGAACTCAAACGGCCGTTCCCCAAAATAGTCACGCAGGTCAGCGGGCCAATGCTGGCGCATAAACTCGGCGCGGTGTACGACGGGCGTCAGCCAATGGTTTGGCGGTAGAAAATTGACCAGCTCGGCGGCGCTGAACCAGTGGTGGGCGTCGTGTTCATCGCCCAGCTGGATGGCGCTGGCGGACGGAATGGTGCAGGCGTAGGCGATACCCAGCAGTTCGTTTTCGGGGATGGATGGGCCGCGAAAAAAGTGGGTGGTGCCCAGGATAAATTCAATCTGGAGCGTGGTGCCAATCTCTTCCTGCGCTTCGCGGTAGAGGGCTTCTTCAAAACTTTCGCCCTGGTCGACGCGCCCGGTGACACATTCCCAGGTGCCCGCGCCAACGTCTTTGGTGCTGGCGCGTTGGAGGAGGAGGTAACGGCCGTTTTCCACCTCACGCACCAGGGCCATAATGCCACCTAAAAATCGTCCAACACTCATACTCTCTCCTGATCAAACCAGAGCACCGGCTGGGTGCCTGGCGGGTTATTGGGACAAAACTGGTTATGCTGCCGGGCGGATGGCGCTGTAGAGGACGTGACCAGCCAGCGCCCAATGGACATCTACGGCCGTAAATCCGGCCGCTTCCACCCACTTCAGCTGCTCCAGCAGGCCGCTGGGTTTGTCAATGGCGATTGCCGGGTCTTCCGGGTAGCGGTAAAGGTTCCACTTGAGCTGTTCAAACCGGTCCAGGGCATCGTCGTTGCCATCCAACTGCTGGCTGCGCTGGCGCACGGCATCATCCCACGCCTGGGCGGCAACGGCCGTTCCCTGATCACGCGTGGGGGCTACCAGATCCACAACCACCAGCGTGCCGCCGGGCAGCAGCATGGGGAACAGGTCGTGGAACAGCTGCTGCTTTTGCGCTCCGTCCAGGTGGTGAATGGTGAGCGAGCTTACCACCGCATGAAACGTGGGGCTGGTGCTGCGCCACTCGGTTTCGGCCAGGTTAAAGCGGCGCGGCACAAACCGTTCGCCAAAGGGTACCAGGCGCGCCTTGGCCTGCTGGAGCATGATGGGCGAAATGTCGTAGCCATGCACGGTGACGGTGGGAAAGCGGTTGAGCAGCACCTCAGCCAGCAGCCCTTCGCCGCAGCTTAGCTCCAGGATGTGCGCCGGGCCGTTGGGCGGCGGGATAAGATCGGCTATGGTTTGCCGCTGGTATTTACGCTGTGGAACGAAGTAACGGCCGTAATCAATAAAATCTTGTGAATCACGTTCTTGCCAGAGAAAATCGTTCATGGTGTCACCTGAAATGAGGTAAATACTTTTTCCATGCCGCTATTGTAATCGGTAATTAGCCAACGGTGAATGGTTAGCGGTGAAAAGTAGAAAGTGAAAAGTAGAAAGTGAAAAGTGGAAAGTGGCGTGCTGCCGTAGACCCACTGCTTACCACCGATTACCGACTACCGACCACCGATTACCGCTTACCGATTACCGCTGATATAAGTGCACATCCCGCTGCGGGAAGGGAATGGAGATGCCTTCCTGGTCGAAGCGCAGCTTGACGCGTTCGGGCATATCGAGCTGGATGTCCCAATAATCTTCAATTTTGACGTACGGCCGTACCGCAAAATTGACGCTGCTGTCGGCCAGTTCCAGCACGGCCACGCGCGGTGACGGTTCCGGGAGAACCCGGGAATCGGCCGTAACCAACTCCTCCAAAATGCGCTTGGCTTTCAGCAAATCGTCGTCGTAGCCAATGCCAAACACCATGTCAACCCGAATGTGGCCCTGCCTGGAATAGTTGACAATTTTGTCGCTGATGATGAGTCCGTTGGGAATGATGATCGTTTTTTTCTCGCGGGTGAGCAGCACGGTGTTGAAGATTTTGATATCGGTCACCTTGCCAAACGAGTCGCTAATCTCCACGTAGTGGCCAATCTCAAATGGCTTAAACAGCAGGATCATCACGCCGGAGGCAAAGTTAGACAATGCGCCTTCCAGGGCCAGGCCGATGGCCAGGCCCGCCGCGCCCAAGACGGCAATGAAGGAGGCAGTTTGCACGCCCAGTCGAGCCAGGGCGGCCACCACGGCAAAGGCAATGATGGTGTAGTAGATGAGGCTGCCCACAAAGCGGTAGAGCGCCTTATTGCTGCTGGTCCTGGCCAGCGCCTTTTCAATCCAGCGTGAGATGAGGCCCGCCAGCCACCAGCCTAGGACCACAATCAAGATGGCCCCCAATACATTCAGGCCATAGGTGAGGATGAGTGCCTGGGCTTGTTCCAAAATTTCCATATCTCGTTTGTCCTTTTCTGATAGTTGTCGTGCGACGGCCGTACCAACCCACCTACCCTGCTCCCAACAGAGGGGTGCGGCCTGGTTGGGCGTGTGTCGCCGCTCTTTTACTATAGTGAAATCAGGGAAGATAGCAACGACGGGGCAACGGCCGTTACCCACACCAGCTCAGTTTAGCGGGAACCAGAGGGTAAAGGTACTGCCTTCGCCGGGGTGGCTGTGGAGGGTGAGACGGCCGTTGTGCGCCTGCGCAATCAATGTCACCATGCTCAGCCCCAGGCCGGTGCCGGGAATCTGGGCCGATTCGGCCTGCCGCCCCCGGTAGAAGCGATCAAAAACGCGCGCCTGTTCGGTGGGGGCAATGCCTGGCCCATTGTCGCTGACAGAGAGGGTGAGATAGTGAAGAGACTGCTCTTGCTTTACCTGGCCTGCTACGTCCACCTGGCCACCCACCGGGGTAAAGGAAATAGCGTTGTGGATCAGTTCATAAATCGCCTGCGAAATGCGCTGTGGATCGCCAATAATGGGCGGGAGCTGGGCAATTTGCGGGGCAAAGCGGAGGGTGATGTTTTTCTCGGCGGCCTGCGGTTGCAGGCGGGTCTGCAAACTTTCGCTCAACATTTCCCAATGAATGGTCTCGCGGTGCAGCTCCTTTTGTTCGTCTTCCAGGTACACAATTTCCAGGCTGTTTTGGATAATGCTTTCCAGCCGTTCAATCTGGTCGTTGAGGGTGGCAAAATAGCGCTCGCGGCGGCTGCTGTCGAAGTGGCGGTTGAGCAGTTCGGTGTACAGCTTGATGTTGGTCACCGGGGTGCGCAGCTCATGCGAAATGTTGGTGACAAAGCGGCGGCGCGACTCTTCCAATCGTTTGGCCTGAGTAATGTCGCGGTGGCTGGAGACGTAGCCGATGAGCTTGCCGTGGCCATCGCGCACCGGAGCCACCAGAACGGCCGCATCGTACACCGTGCCGTCTTTGCGCTTAAGTTGCAGTTCACCTTCCCATACCGTGCAGTCGACAATAGCCCCTTGCAGGGAGCGCCAGATGGGGGGCGGCACACGGCCGTTTAATACCAGATTGGCCGGTTGACCCAACGCCTCTTCCGCGCTGTAGCCGCTTAACTGGGTAAAAGCCGGGTTGACATAAACAATCCGGTATGTCAAATCGCTCAGGGCGATGGCGTCTTTGACGCTGCGCAAAATGATGGCGCTGCGCTCCTGTTCAGAGCGAACGGCCGCTTCCAGGTCTGTGGCGCGCTGCTGCAGCAGCTGCTCCGCCAGCTTGCGGTCGGTAATGTCCAGCATCGAGGCAACGCTAATGCGCGATTGAGGCACCAGGGCCACCGAAACAAACACATCTTTGATCTGGTTGTGCCGATCCACAAAACGAAACTCATATTGCCCAGGTACACCCGCACCATTTTGACGCCGCTTGATGTGGTACTGCTTCATCATTTCAACGTCATCCGGGTGCACAAACGTGGTCCACTTCTGTTTGCCTTCCAGCTCATGCCGGGCAAAACCAGCCAGCCGGGCAAACTGGTCGTTGGCCAGCGAAATGGTCATATCTTCTTCCAAAATGAGTGTGGCGGCGCTGGCGGTTTCAAAAATGGTGCGGTAACGGTCGTCCGATACCTGGCGAGCCTTTTCGGCCAGCTTGCGGTCGGTGACGTCGTACAAAATGAGCATGGTGCCTACGGCATCAATCAGGTTGCTCTTGATTGTGCCATTGTGAACCTCCAGATAGCGGTACTGCCCGCCGTGCTCGTAGTAAAATTCCAGCGATTGATTCTGGTCGAAAAACGCTTGGTCCAGGGTGACACCTTCCCAAAATGGGAATACGGCCGTAATCGACTGCCCCATCACCCCACCCCCTTTAAGCCCCAACATGCGCAGCGCCGCCGGATTGAGCTCGGCAATACGAAAGTTTTGGTCCAATACAATGATGCCGTCACGAATGCTGGAAAAAACGGCCGAATACGCCACCGGCGTCAGCTGCAGCAGCCCATAGCGGAACAGCCCTACCCCCAAAAAGATAGATGAAATTGGAAAAATGAAGGTGGAAACGTTGAGGTAATGCCACTTGCCAATTCCTAAAAAGGAGATGCTGCCCAGCAGCCAGGGAAGGATCAATCCGGCCAAAATTAGCAGCAGCTGCCGCCGATAAATCTGGTTGGCGGTGGACAGCTGCACCAGCAGCGTCAGCGCGGCGACGAGCAGCAGCAAATAGTTGGCAAAAAGGCTGAACCAGTTCCAGGGACCATACGCGATGTAAAGCACAGGGAAAGAAAAAACGCCCGACACCAGCAGCGGCATTCCGGCCAGGCCGTGCCACGGATTGGTCCAAAAGATGATGAGTGAGGCAATCGGCTCTAGCACCAGCAGTGCCAGGAGCAGCCGGGGGAAGCTGAGACGAGGGCGGGTAAACGCCAGGGCAGCCAGAAAAACGCTTGGCCCCACGGCCGAAACGCCAAACTGCTTGAGATTGAACCAAAACAGCTTGGCTTCCAGCGTGGGCGAAACCAGCTCCAGGCCATAACAAAAAGCCCAGAATCCGGCCGATAACATCACCGCAGCAAATGGCTTGGCCGCCCGCAAATGCCGTCGTCGCCAGGCGTAAAAGGCAAAAAACCAGCAGACCGAAATAGAGAGATATAGCGGAAATAGGTAGGGGGCAAGAGCAAGATTCATGAATGTCTGGTAACTTGTCAATACAAACCTGGCTGGCGCTAAACGACAGGTGGCTGATGATCGGTTTGTTGGCAGAGTTGCCGTCAGGTTTTTGCCAGAGCGGCTGCCAACTACCCAAGACGGAAGCTCAATCCAAAGTCAGGTGCGGGGGCGGTACGGCCGTTAGGTGATGATGGAATCTGGATTGGCTCCAATGTTTGGTTTATTTTAACAAAGTTTCTCGGGAAAGTAGAACAGGATTAAGACGACGGGGTGAGGGCGGCGCGCAGCAGGCTTACCGCTGTGGGATTGTCCAGCAGCCAGCGGGCCAATTCGTCGTGGGCCAGGCTGCTGCGCCAGGCGCGGTAGGTGTCCCCCGGCAGGTCGCGAAAGAACAGAATGACGACAGTGGGTGTCACTTCACCCAGGGGGTAGGCGTAGTAAGCGGTGTTGAGGATGCCCGGCATGGAGCCATTTTTGTAGCCCAGGTTGCTGAACCGCTCCTGGTTGGCGGCGAAGATCATGGGCCATTCCAGGTAACGCCGGGCCAGGAAGCTGCTCTCCGGGTTACTGAGGCCATTTTGGGCGATCTGGGCCATGAGGGCGGCGTATTCACGCGCGGTGCCGTGGGCGTTGAGGTTGTGGCTGAAGAAGCGCTGGTCCTGGCCAGACGGCCGTCTCTCCGCCTCATGCCACGTCTGTTCGGCTTCCCGAAAGTCGGCGTCGCTGGTGTACGCCTCGGCCAGCTGGACCACTTCGGTGCCGTAGCTGGCCGGGTTATCCAGGTACGCCTGGATGGCGGCGCGGTCGCTCTGGCCCTGGCGGGATTGGTTGCTCATGGCCAGGAATTGGCCCAAGAAGGTGCACGGGGCCGTTTGCTGGGTGAGGTTGAGGGAAACGGCCGTTGCTTCAATCACCTCCTGCCCCAACAGCAGGTGCAGGTAATCCGTGGCGGCGTTGGCGCTGTGGCGGATCATCATCCAGGGCACATCCTCCAGCCGCACCCGGTCTGGACTGGGCAGCACCAGCCCCGCCGCTTCCAGCTCGGCCAGTGCCCGGCTGTGTGAGCCCAGGTCGTAGCCGGGCAGGTAGTAGCTGTCCAGCGTACCAACGGTGACGTAGCTGGTGGGGTCCAGCTGGCCAGCGGCTACCGCTTCCACATAGGCTACCAGGTGCACAATTTTCACCACGGACGCCAGTGGCATTTGCACATCGGCGTTGTGGTAGATGCCGTTGGCCTCGTCCCCTACGCGGTAGGCGACCAGCCCCACGCTGCCCGGATTTTCCAACAGGTATTCCCAGGCGGGGCGGGCGGCTTCCGGCAGGGTGGTGGTAACGGTGGCCAGCAGCGCCGCATCGGGCGACAGGTTGGTGACGCTGGGAGCGTTGTTTTGCGGCAGGAGGGGCAGCAGCTGGCCGCAGGCGGGCAGGCTGGTTTGGGGCAAAAATGGGGTGGCGGTGCTGGTGGGGGTGGCGGGACCGGCCGTAGCTGTGGCGGTTGGGGCGAGAATGGGTGGTGCGGTATTGGCCAGGGTGGGCGTGGCCGCGCCTGAGGCGACGGCTGGAGCGGCGGCGTTGGCGGGCAGTTGGGCCAGAGTGGTCTCGGTGGCAGACGGCCGTTCGCAGGCTGCCAAAAGCCCCAATAAACATATCATCAACAGTGCCAGCTTCGATCCGTTGGGCCACATAGCGCGGAATTGTAGCGTGAACGGCCGTTGCCACGCACAAAATCTGGCCACTTTCTCATACGGCCGTTAGGCCCCGCCCGCCGGTGGTGATAAAATGCACAAGTGCAAAAGGAAGCATGGGTCGTAATTCTTTTTGACACCAAAATGCACCATCATCTAGCGAAAAGGATTGCCTTATGAACCGACGACTGCCCCTCTTATTTGCCCTCCTCATGCTGCCCCTGCTGGTGGGCAGCCTGATTTTTACCAATCAATTACACGCAGGCACCGCAGATATTTGCCTTTTGCCTTCAGTCTGCACCTACGCCAGTATTCAAGATGCAGTGAGCAATGGCCCAGAAAACACGCCGTTAACCATTGCCGCTGGCGTTTACCAGGAAAACATCTCCATTTCCCGCTCGGTGATTTTGGTGGGTGCCGGTTCGAGCCAGACAATCATTGATGGTGACGCCGCCGATTCCGTGGTGATGGTAAGTGGGGCAGTCAACGTCTCGATTTCCGGGGTGACCCTGCGCAACGGGGATGCCACCGGTGTGGATGGGGGTGGGCTGCTCAACGAAACGGCCACCGTCACGCTAAGCGATAGCGTGATTGAGAACAATATTGCCCCCAATGGCGCGGGCATTACCAACGATGGCACCATGATTTTGGATAATGTAACCGTGCGCAACAATACGGCCGATGAATTTGTGGGCAATGTCTCCATTTGCAGCACCTGCGCGGGTGGGGGCATCTTGAACCTGAGCGTGATGACCATCACCAACAGCATTATTCACGGCAATACGGCCGATTTTGGCGGCGGCATTGACAACGCAGCTATGGCCGACTTAACGGCCACCAACATCACCGTTTACGACAACACCGCCACAAACGCCAGTTCCCAGGGCGGTGGCATTGAAAACCTGGGCGATATGTCGGTAGCCAGCAGCGAGATCCACACCAACACGGCGCGCAACGGCGCGGGCATCTACAACGAAGGCGAGCTAACCGTTAGCGGCAGCGACATCCACGATAACGTTGCTGGGGGCAATGGTGGTGGTTTGCAAAATATGTTTGGTTTGACGGTGCAAAACAGCAGTATCCATAACAATCAAGCCGGGAATGGAGGTGGCATCAGTACACAGTCGGGCACGGTGAATTTAGACCGTTCGGCCGTTTACAGTAACGTTGCTTCCGGTTCTGGTGGTGGCATTTATAATAATGTGGAGGCGGTAACCGGCGCAAACGAACTCACGATCACCAACAGCACCATCAGTGGTAATTCCGCTGCTGGAGTAGGTGGTGGGTTGCGCAGCATGGATAGCGCTGTGACCGAACTCTCCAACGTCACCTTCCGTAACAATAGTTCCATCGTACAAAGTGGCCAATCAATTTCCATCCTCGCTGGCACGATGACAGTTAAGAACACCATCCTCGCCATTAGCGGGTCGGGGACCAACTGCGGGGGTGGCGGTGTTATCACATCTCAGGGGTACAACCTGGCCAGCGACGGTTCGTGCCAATTAACTGCGACGGGGGATTTAACCAACACCAATCCACAGTTGGGGGTGCTGCAAAACAACGGTGGGCCGACGTTTACTCACGCGCTGCTGCTTGGCTCACCGGCCATCAACAGCGGCAGCGGCTGCCTGGCGGTGGATCAGCGGGGGGTGGCCCGGCCGTTTGGCCCGGCCTGTGATCGGGGTGCCTACGAATATGACAAGGTGATCCAGAGCGTGTACTTGCCGTTGGTGCTACGGCCGTAACCTGTAGAGACGTTGCATTGCAACGTCTGGAGATAATAAAAAGACGTTGCCTTGCAACGTCTCTACAATAAAAAAGCCCCGGTTTTCACAAGGAAAACCGGGGCTTTGTATTTTTAGGAAAGCTTGCTGCGCTGAACTTGTGGGGAGGGTGCCCCGGCATCCGGGGCGAAGCGGGTTACCAGGCTGCGCCAGCGGGCGGTGCGGTGCAGTTTGCGCGCGGGCGTGTCGTCGGGCTGGTAGTTGGGGCGAATGGCCACAATCTGACCTAGCAGCTTTTCGGCGTCGGCCCAGCGCAGCTTCTCGATGGCGGTCATCGCCTGCTCGTACAGCGCATGGAGGCGACCTTCTTCGGTACAGCGGTCGGCAGCGCATTGCCAGCGGTTACGGCCGTTTTCATCGTAATACAGCGTGCGTAAATATTTGTACTTGGCGGCCGCTTCAAACCACTTGCCTTCCGCTTCCAGCCGCTGGGCGTTTTCTTCTTCGTGGGCGCGCAGGCGCAGAAATTCATCCACATTTTCAATGCGGGCCAGATGGCCAATCTCGCGGTAGGCGTCCATGGCCTGCTGTACGTGCCCCTGCCGCAGCTGCTGGTCGGCCAGCAGCACCACTTCTTTGCGGGCCATTTCCAACAAGGCGGCAGCGGAACGGCCGTTCTTGCGGAAATACGGGTCTACCACCACCACCTGCGTAAACGCGCTGTACGCCGTGCGCCACTGCTGGTTTTCCAGCGCCTGGACGCCAATTTGGAAATACGGCAGCAGCTCTGCCTCCCAACAGCTCTCTTGTTTGATTTGCCAGTTGGTTTCTTTTTCATGTGCCGGGAATTCATCAAGCAACTGGTTGTAAATCCAGGCGGCGGCCTGGTAATTGCCGCAGCTGGCCAGCTGTTCCGCCCGTGCTTCCCGCTCCTGGATGGTGAGCAAAATGTGCACTTCTTGAACATGCTCAAAATCATCTGCATTTTTGAAGGCAGTGAGCGCCGTTTCTAGATCACCCAATTTCCAGGCGGTTTCGGCTTTGCGTTCGTGTTGGGCTTTATGGCGCAGGTGGCGGACGCACAGGCCATCTTGCTCGTAGTGGGAGTTGTACGCTTCAATTTGCAAAAAAAGCTCTTCGGCTTGTTGCCAGCGTTGGTTAACAAGGTGGGCCCAGCCCTGGTCAAACAGGGTGGTGAGGTGGTCTTGGGTAACGGCCGTTTCCCTTTCGGCGGCAGTTTGGGTGGGTTCGGTGTGCGGTTCGTTCATGATGCAGCTCTATCAAATCTTCAGGGAATGACCCAAAGTATGCAGTTGGTCAAATTTGGCGTTGGCAGACTGGCGAGACTGTTTTTGTTACGGGCCTCCGTCGGCTTCTCTTTCCAGTCGTAGAATAGGCCAAATTTCTTAAGTCGTGCCTTACACTTTAGTGCCGGGGAAACAGGGGAAAAGTGAAAAGTAAAAAGTGAAAAGTAGGGGCGAGGCAGGTGGGGATCAATCCATGAAACCAGGGAACCTTACCCCCTACCTGCCTCGCCCAGTAAAAAGTGAAAAGTAGGGGCGAGGCAGGTGGGGATCAACCCATGAAACCAGGGAACCTCAACCCCACCTGCCTCGCCCATCAAATGAGGGTATGGAATTGGGTTGGTTGTTCTGTCAGAGTGGCCCTGGCGGCCATCTGGCGGTGGTGGGGCTGGCAGTCGGTCGGTTCCTGGCCAGGAGCAAACCAACCGGTGGTGGCTGAACCGGGGCCTGCCGTGCCGCTGGCGCTAAAAACCAGGCTGAGCTGATTGCCGTGTGGACCTATATAGACATCACAAAGCTGTTCGGGTTTCAGGGTGCTGCCCGTTTGCTGCCGGGCCATTTGAACGGCCGTTTCCCACGGCGCGCCCATTCTAATCCCCACACCACCCGGCAGCTGCCACGGGGCCGCCTCGTTGGGGCGCTGCCACAGGAATTCACCCGCCGGGTTGGCGTACAGCAAATAGGTGGCCACTTCCCACTGTGGCGGCGATTGGTAGGGCGGCTGCTTGTTGATCTGGCGCTTGAGGTCAAACCAGCGGTAAACCACGTGGCGCAAGACAAACCGGGCCACTTTATTGAAGGGGGAAAGGCGGTGCTGGAAAAAAAGCGGCCGTTCGGCTGCGTGAGACAACCCTTCCACCAGCCGATCCCGATGAAAACTGCTCATGCGGCGGGGCAGCGGCGTGGCCTTGTAAAAACCGACGCTGGGGGATTCGGTTGAGGTGGTGATTTCGCCGCCGCGCAGCAGGCAGCGGAAGGTAAAGCTCAGATGGCCATGAGGCGACAGCGGCAGGTAGGTGAGCGCCGCCAAGCGCACCGGCAGCACAATCAGCCCGGTTTCTTCGCGCACTTCGCGGGCGGCACCGTCGGGCGGCAGTTCCCCGGCGTCGAGTGCGCCCCCAGGCGGGGCAAAGGTGCGCGTGTCGTTGCGCTTGATCAGCAGTACGTTGCCATACTGGTCTACCACAATGCCATTGGTGCCTACGTTCATTGGTTAAAATCCACACATTTCACAGTTTGCACAATTGATTCTCGCTGTTTCTAGCCAGCTGGTTTTTCATTATATCGTGTTGCCATTCGTTTGGCTGGCGGGTGAGCCGCTGCCTAAAGAAAGGGCGAGACGGCGCGGAGAAAAGTCCGCCGGTCTTGCTCAAACCATACCGCGCCGTCCTGCCCCTACGCGATCATTCGACCTGCTGGTCAATTCGGCTTATTTGCTTGCGCAAAACAACGCCGTTAGCGGCCGCGCAGGCGTCGGCGACCCGTTCGCGGTGCTGGGGTGGGGTGTTGGCTGGCTCTTCACCGGGTTGGAACCAGGCAAAGGCGGCGGCCTCTGGCCCGGTGGTCAGTTTGCCGCCCACAATCGTGGCGGTGAAGGTGAAGGTGATGTTGGCCTCGTCGGTGTAGCTGTTGATGCTGGTGAGATCGCCCAGGCGCACGTGGCAGCCGGTTTCTTCCAGGGTTTCGCGCACGGCCGTTTCCCAGGGTGGTTCCTCGTTTTCGCCGCCGCCGCCGGGCAGGTTCCACAGGTCGCGGTCGGTCCGTTTGACCCACAGCACCGCGCCTGCCCCATTGCGCACAACGGTAAACGCGCCGGTGCGCCACGGCTGCGGCTCAGGCCAGGGTGCTTTGCCCTGGCGTCGCTGTTTCCATTGGAGGTACGGGTGGATGATTTGCCCGACGACCCGCTTGCCCGTTTTGAGCAGCAGCGTCATCGGTTGGATGGTCCAAAACGGCCGTTCGCCCCCTTGCCGCAGCGTGCGCCGAATTTGCTGGCGATGCATGGGAATCATGCGCAGCGGCAGGCGGTGGGGGGGCCAAAAGCCAACGCGGGGCGTTTCTGCCGAGGGACGAAGGGTGCCACCCAGCAGCTCGCAGCGCACAAAAAAAGTGAGATAGGCGTGGGGTTCGTTGGGCCAGTAATAAACGCCGAGCAGGTGCAACGGCCGTACCCGCAGCCCTGTTTCCTCAAACGTTTCGCGAACGGCCGCTTCCGTGGGCAGTTCACCTGCTTCCAGACCACCGCCGGGCACGTCGAAGGTGTGAATGTCGTGCCGCTCGATCAGCAGAAGCTGCCCGGCTTCATTGGTAACGATGCTGCTGGCCGTGATGCGCATAATCTTCTGGTGAGACGTTGCATGGCAACGTCTCTACGCGCGCACCATCTCGATGGCGATTTTGTTGTGTTTTTCCAGGTGGGGTTCCAGTTCTACGGTGGTGAGACGGCCGTTTGCCACCACAACCTTGCCGTTGATCACCGAATAATCGACCGTGGGCGGCTGGCACAGCACAACGGCCGCTACCGGATCGTGCCACGCGCCGGCAAAGGCCACCTGGTTCAAATTCAGGGCGATGAAGTCGGCGCTCATGCCCGGGGCCAGGTAACCAATATCGTCACGGCCTAAAACGGCCGCTCCGCCCCGCGTGCCCAATTCCAGCGCCTGCCGCGCCGTCATTGCGTCGGGGCGGCCGCCAAAACCGCCGCGCCCGCCCGGTTTTTCGCTCAGGTAGCGGTTGGGGGCGACGCGCTGCAGCAGCATTGCCTGCCGCGCTTCGTTGAGCAAATGGCCGCCGTCGTTGGAGGCGGAGCCATCGACGCCCAATCCCACCGGCACCCCGGCGGCCCACCAGGCCAGCACCGGGGCAATGCCGCTGGCCAGCCGCATGTTGCTGCACGGGCAGTGAGCCACGCCGGTGCCCGTCTGGCCAAACAGCTCAATTTCTGGCTGGCTCATGTGGACGCAGTGGGCGTGCCACACGTCGTCGCCGGTCCAGCCCAATGATTCCACGTAGGGCACCGGGCGTTGGCCAAAGGTTTGCAGGCAAAATTCTTCTTCTTCCAGCGTTTCGGCCAGGTGGGTATGCAGCCGCACGCCGTAGGCGCGGGCCAGGTTGGCTGATTCACGCATCAGGTCGGGCGTGACGGAGAAGGGGGAGCAGGGGGCCAGCACCACGCGCATCATCGCATGGCGGCTGGCGTCGTGGTACGTCTCGATGAGGCGCTGGCTGTCTTTGAGGATGAACGCCTCGTCTTCGGTAACCCGGTCGGGCGGCAAGCCGCCTTTGCTTTCCCCCAGCGACATGGAACCACGGGCAGCGTGAAAGCGCACGCCGATTTCCTGCGCGGCGCGAATCTGGCTGTCCAGGGTGCAGTCGTTGGGGAAGATGTAGAGGTGGTCGCTGCTGGTGGTGCAGCCGGAGAGGGCCAGTTCAGCCAGCCCGGTGATGGTGCTAACGTAAATCGCCTCGTCGCTGAGGTTGGCCCAGATGGGGTAGAGGGTGGTGAGCCAGTCAAACAGGTTGCTGTCTTGGGCCAGCACGCGGGTGAGGCTTTGGTAGAGGTGGTGATGGGTGTTGACCAGGCCGGGCAGCACGATGTGGCCGCTTAAATCGAGGACGGTATCGGCCGTTTCGGGCAGGTCGCTGCTGTGCCCCACCTGTTCAATGACGTTGTCGCGCACGAACAGCCCGCCGTTGGCAATTTCGCGCCGTGTATCATCCATAGTGACGAGAACGGCCGTATTCTTTACCAGTAATGTACCCATCAGAACCTCCCAAATTTTGTGATGATGGTAAATAGTGGGGGAGTTGCCCCTTGGGCGGAATTGTAATGCAAAGTGGGGTTTAATTCTAAATCTTACCCCCTCCCTAACCCTCCCCCTGCAAGGAGGCGGGAATCAGGCTCCCTCTCCCTCCCAGGGAGAGGGCTGGGGTGAGGGTGCGGTGGAGGTTGAAAAATCAGGAAACGGCCGTTTCCTCTACCACAAACACATCTTTCTCCAGCAGCTCGTAAATGCCGCCAGCTACCGCGCCAAAGAGGATGTGCAGCAGTGAGAAAGGCCAGGCGCGGGCGGGGTAGAACCAGGCAAAAAAGGTGGTGAAGGTAAAAAAGTTGATGAGGAAGAGGCACAGGCCAAACAACGCCCCGCCTAAAATGCTGATCAGCAGCCGCCAGCGGTGCACGATGAAGGCCAATACCAGGGTGTAGAGAATCGAGAGGGTGAAGTGGAGGAGAACGGCCGTCATCACCACCCCGGCATCAAATGTCGTGGGCGGGGGCAGTACCGCCCGCCCCAGCACAATGGCACCGATAAAGCGGAAAACGGTCCACGGTGTGCCGCCCGTGGTCAGCGGGTAAGCAACCAGCAAAACCAGCAAAAACACAGCCCCAGCCAGAATTCCGGCGTAAACGGCCGCTGACCAATCCACCAAATGTCGCACCTCAAGTCGAAAACGTCCCATTTTGCCCTCCTTTATGGCTCCAGCCCGGCCGGTACGCCATCGGGGTACAGCTCTTCAATGGCGGCCTCAATGCGGGCAATGCGGTTGTCGGGGTTGGGGTGGGTGCTGAAAAATTCTGGCGGCGCGTTGCCCTCTGCGGCGGCGGCCAGAACCTGCATCACCTGGATCATGGCGCGGGGGTCGTAACCCGCTTCGGCCATGAACTGCACACCCAGATAGTCAGACTGGAGTTCGTCGTCGCGGCCAAATTTCATGTTCACCAGCTGGCCAATGAGCAGCGCCACCTGGGCCGACTGGCTGCTGCTGGGGTTATCGGGATCGTAGGCGGCGATTACGGCCGCTCCGGTTAACCCCTCCGTCAGGCGCTGTTTGGCAATCTGCTGCGAGGAGTGGCGGGCGATGACATGCCCAATTTCATGGGCCATCACCCCGGCCAGCTGGCCTTCCGTTTCTAGCTGGTCATAGAGAGCGGCCGTAATAAACAGTTGGCCGCCCGGCAGGGCAAAAGCGTTGATTGTCTGGTCATCGGCCAGCAGGTGGCACTCAAAGGGCCAGTCGGTCTCGCCCGCTTCACTTTCAGAGAGAATGCGGTTGCACACCTTGTCCAGCAGCGCCTGCGCCTGCGAGTCAACATCCATGCCGCCAAACTGCTGCACCATTTCTGGCGCGGCCTGCAAGCCCAGGGCAATTTCCTGCTCTGGGCTGATGGCGACATACTGCGTTTCGTCGGTGACGGGGTTATAGCTGCGTGAACTGCAATAGGAGAGCAGCGAAAAACCGGCGATGACCAGCGCCACCAAAATGCGGCCTGCGTTAAAGCTGCGCCCGCCTGAACGGCGGCTCCCTCTACTTTGGAATACCATGTTAATGCCCTCGCTATATATTTTCAGATGGGGCCAATCTTTAAGATTGGCCCCATCTCTCTTACTATATTTGTTTCCCAAATGCCGCGTGATAGGAAATGACACAGGGGAGGATACAAAAGGGGATATATTCTGGGCGGTTGGCAAAGACCTCACCAGTGGTATAATTATCCGCCTGCTGGGGATGTGGCGGAATTGGCAGACGCGCATGACTTAGAATCATGTGCCGCAAGGCGTGTGGGTTCAAGTCCCTCCATCCCCACTTTTTAAGAGACCAAGAGCGTTGCTGCCCCCGGCAACGCTTTAATTTTTTTGAGAGGTAGCTCGTGACGTTAAAGATTCAAACAGAACAAGATGACAAACGACAGCTTTTGATGACCATCGAGGTCCCCGAAGAACGTATCGAAAAACAGATGCGGGAAACGGCTCGTAAGCTGGCCAAAGATATTCACATTCCTGGTTTCCGCAAAGGCAAGGTGCCGTATCCGGTGCTGCTCAAGCGGGTCGGACGCGATGCTTTGCGTACCGAAGCCGTGGAAGACATGCTGCAATCAGTGTTTACTGAAGCGCTGGACGAAATTGACCCGGAAATCTACGCTCCGGCCAATTTTGATGACATGGAAATGGAGCCGCTGGTGCTTAAGTTCACCATTCCGCTGTCGCCTGAAGTGACCCTGGGCAATTACCGCGAACTGCGTAAAGAAATCGAGCCAGTTGTGATCGCGGCCGAAGCGGTAGACGAGGCTTTGGAGCGCATTCGCACCCGGCACCAGTCGTTGGAAGACGTGGAGCGTGCCGTGGAAGCGGGGGACATGGTCACCTTAAGCGGGAAAGGCGAGCTGGTGCCTGTTGAAAAAGAGGCAACCGAAGCAGAAACGGAAGAACCGGCAGCCGAAGGCGAAACGGCCGAATCCGACACCATCGCCGAAGACAACGTCATCTTTAATACCGAGAGCGTTGAATTTATTATGGATCCCAAGCAGCTTTTCTGGGGCGAGGGGTTCATCAGCAATGTTGTTGGCATGTCTGCTGGTGATGAGAAAACGTTCACCGTCAACTTCCCGCAAGAGTTTGAAGAGGAAGACCTAGCCGGGCGTGAAGCGACCTTCACCGTGACCGTGCTCAACGTGCGCAGCCGCAATTTGCCGCCGCTGGATGACGAATTGGCCAAGCTGGAGGGCACGTTCGAAACGCTGGACGAGCTGCGCGACTCCATCCAAAAAGAGCTGCAAACCAACGCCGAAGGTGAAGCCAAAAATGCGCTCATCGAAGGCATGATTGATGATTTGCTGAAAGATGCCACGCTGGTTTACCCGCCAGCGGCGGTTGAAAATGAAGTGGACGGCATGGTGGAAAACTTCAAAAACCAGGTAACTCGCGCAGGCTGGACCTGGGAGGACTTTTTGAAGCTGCAGACCGTCAGTGAAGAAAAGCTGCGCGAAAACTTCCGGGAAAGTGCCGAAACGCAGCTAAAGCGCCAGCTCGCGCTGCGCCAGTTCATTTTTGATGAGAAGCTGCGCATTACCGACGCAGATATCGACGCCGCGATTGATGAGCGGGTAGCCCAGTTTAGCGACAACGAAGCGCTGCAAAAAGGCATGCGCGACTATTACCACCAGGGCCAGGGCTTTGAGATGCTCAGCAGTGAAGTGCTGATGAACAAGGCGTACGCGCGCATCGAGGCCGTGCTGACGGGTAATGCGCCCGACCTGGCCGAACTGGAGGCTGAAGCGCAAGCGGCCGAAGCGGAGGTGGAAATGGTAGAAGGTGGGGCAGAAACGGCCGTACCCGACACCACCCCCGAACCAGAAGCTGAAGTGGCCGAAACGGCCGTTACGGAAGCGTCCGAAGAAGACGAAGTGGAATAACGCAAATCTAACACGCAGCAGCTAAACTGCCGCCATTGCTTATTGTTTCGGTAGGGGCGGTGGTTTAGCTGAGCGTTTGCCGATAGTGATGGTGCGTGGCGAAACACAAAAGCAAGTTGCCATTGGCAGCTACCGACAGTTTTAGGAGACAACTAACCCATGATGAATTTGCCAACGTCGCTTGTCCCCATGGTTTTGGAAACCGATGGCCGTGGTGAACGCGCTTACGACATTTTTTCGCTGCTCTTGAAGAACCGCATCATCATGTTGGGCACGCCCATCAATGACCAGATTGCGAACCTGATTGTGGCCCAGCTGCTTTACCTGGCCCGTGAAGACTCTACCAAACCGATCAGCATGTACATCAACAGCCCCGGTGGCCAGGTGTACTCCGGGTTGGCAATTTACGACACCATGCAGCAAATTGAGTGCCCCATTTCCACGGTAGCCGTGGGTTTTACCGCCAGCTTTGGCACGGTTTTGTTGACGGCTGGCACCAAGGGGATGCGCTACGCCCTGCCCAATGCCACCATCCATATGCACCAGCCGCTAGGTGGTGCTCAGGGTCAGGCGTCGGACATCGAAATTCAGGCCCGCGAGATTTTGCGCCTGCGCACCTCGTTGAACGGCATTCTTTCTAAGCACACCGGCCAGCCGATTGATCGCATTGAGGTGGATACCGACCGCGACATCTATATGGATGCGGCGCAGGCGGTGGATTATGGTCTGGTGGATAAGGTCTTAACTGGCCAATAAACGCTGCTTTGCCAACGAAGAGAATGTAACGGCCGTTCCCGAGGGAACGGCCGTTTTTTTATCTCCCGCTAATCCCGCCACCTGCCCCCCATACTTGCTATTGTTTTCTACACTCCTTATAATCCCAATGTTCTATAGGTGCAATTGATTTAATTATGTTATGTAAAAATTCTGACGGCTGGAATTTGCTGCTGTATCCAAACTTCCCCGTCCACCCTGTACAGGGTGACTAAGGACACTATGGCAGGTTCTCATAACAAGCGTTTTTCCCGTGCAGCCATGATTTTGATGAGCTTCGCCATTGTGTTCATCGCGGTGCTTGCCTTTTTACGGCTAACATCTCTGGCGAATCCCCTTCAGGCACAAACCCCGCCGGTGCTCCGGCTGAGTAACAGCAACTTAACCGTCGCTGAAAGTGCAGGTACAGCCACGTTGAATGTGACGGTGGATACGTCTCCAAGCACGGTGATTACCGTGAGTTACACGACGGCCAACGGCACGGCCGTTTCCGGCTCCGACTATGTGCAAACATCCGGCACCATCACCTTTGGCGTCAACGATACAACCCCCAAACAAATCAGCATCCCGATTATTAACGATACGGCCGTTGAAGAAACACAATCTTTTTTGCTGCAAATTTTTAATCCGGTAAGCGCCACGTTGGGCACGCCCAGTGTCGCTTCTATCAACATCACCGATAACGATTCTGGCGCCACGGCGACCCCGCAAGTTTTTGCCGATGCCCAAGAGCCTAACAACAGCTTTAACGAGGCCGCCGAAACGGCCGCAGACGCCGCCGACCTCTGTAACCTCACCTTCTATCCCCCCGGTGACCAGGATTACTTCCGCTGGTGGGGCAAGGCGGGTATCACCTACATCGTCACCACCTCCAACCTGGACGCCGGGCTGGATACCGTGCTGGACGTCTACAATACCAACCAATCGCTCATTGCCTCCAATGACGACGTTTCCGCCGGTATTTTCCGCTCTGAAGTGCGCTTTACCGCCGGGTCGGATGGTTACTACTATGCGCGGGTGACCAACAAAACGCCCATCGACCCGGTTAATAAGCGGTACTGCTTTGGCGTTGATTCCTCCGTGCAGCCAACCAGCACCCCGCCGCCCGGTTTTCCCGCTGCGGCCGATGCCTGTGAGTTTAACAGCACCATCGAAACGGCCTGCCTGTTTGTGGCTGGCGAAACGAAGGCAAGCCTGAACTTTGTGCCGTCGCTGGGTAGTTCGCAAGACACCGACATTTTTAAGATGTGGGTCAAGCCGGGAATTTTCTATACCTGCGAGACGGTCATTCCGGCTGGCTCTGCGGCCGATACCAACATGATTTTTTGGGACAACAACGGCAACCCGTTTAATCCCTGGTTGGGCAACGACGATAAAGGTGGACTCGACTTTGGCAGCCAGGTAAGCTATTTCTCTACCTACACTGGCTGGCTGTTTATTGTGGTTGGTCCGGTGAATGTGCCGCCGCTGGATGAAGCGCCGCAGCATGAGTACGGGCTAACCTGCCTGGGGCTGGAATCCACGCCCACGCCGACGCCGTCGCCCACGACGGCGTTTACTGGCGGTGGCGGCGGTGGGACCGGCGGCACGTTTGCGACGGCCACACCGCAGCCGACGGTGGCCTTCCCAACGCCGTTTCCCACACCTACCCCCATCGACTTTTCTGCGTTTTTTACGCCAACCCCGGCGCCGCCGCCCGTGGTGCAGTTCCAACCGCTGCCGACTTCCACCCCTTCGGGGGGTGGTACCCAGGCAGCCAACATCAACGTGACGCTGTATTACGACACCAACAACAACTTTTTGCCTGAACTGACGGAAGGGATTGTGAATGCGGCCGTTTCGCTCTACGACAACGGTACGGGTGAGTTGATCTCCTTCGGGCATACCAACGAAGTGGGCGAAGTGCGCTTTACCGGCGTGAATGCGGCCGGGGCGGTGCGTGTGGTGGTGCCCTTCCTGAACTACAGCCAGGTGGTGCTGAGCAACAATGCCGATATTTTGGTCCGTGTTGCGCCGCAGCCGCTGCCCATCGGCATCCCGTAAAAAGGTTCTTCTATGACAAACGATCCGCAAACAAACCCGCCTGAAAATAGTTCCCGCGCCGCGTGGCGTGATTCGCTGTCGAATCCGGCCGTGCTGGTGGCTGGGGGCATTGCCGTGGTGGCGCTGCTGGCGGTGATTGTTTTGTCGGTGATTTTGATTCGCAGCGGGCAGGAAGACGATGGGGTGGATACCACCGCAGCTGGAACGCCTACCCCTTTTGGCAGTGCAGAGGGTGGTTTTGCTGGCGAGCCGCTGGTGGTGGGCATGAGCGACTCCGACACCATCTCGGTGACGCTGGATTCGCCCGTCACGCTCAGCCTGCCGGGGCAGCAGTTTAACGTGCAGACGCAGGTAATTGGTGCAGACGGCACCTGGACCCCGGCGGTGGATGAGGCGGGTACGGCCGTTTGGATTTACGGCACCATCGTCAACTACGTGGTGGGCCTGCCCGACTCCGATGAAAACCGGGCCTTGCTCGATGGCCTGGCCCCCGGCGATGAAATGACGCTGGCCACACGCGGCGGCACACGCTACACCTTCTCGTTCAACAGCCGCACCACCGTGCCCGTGACCGATCGCAACGTGTTTGCCCAGAATACGCCGGGCATCACCCTGGTTTTGTTGGGGTCTGAAGGTACGGAGCGATTGGTGGTTAACGGCCGTTACATCGTCTCTGAAGCAGACAGCCAGACAGTCAACGTGGTGGGCCTGGGTGAAACGGCGCAGCTAGAAAATGTGCAGCTCACCGTGAACAGCACCACCTACATCGCCGACCGGGCCGAAATTCCGCCTGGCTTTGCCCTGTTTGTGGTCGATTACCAGATTCAAAATGTGGGGCTGACGGCACTCGACAGCGGCAGTTTGCAGCTGGGTTTGGTGGATAACCTGGGCAACCAGTACGTACTCAATCCATTGGCCACGACGCTGGGCAACTTCCCGCCGCTGACTGGCTTTTTGAACGCCAATCAGGTCACCCAGGCCAGCGCGGGTTACCAGATTCCGTTGGGGCTGCAAAGCGATACGTTGAGCTGGGTAGTAACCAATTCGAGTTCCGGCGCCCAGGTGTACGTCACGCTGCCCTTCACCGGCGGCGCTTCGGCGGCGGCGGGTTCCTCGATTACCCTGGCGCGGGTGGACATTTCTACCGATCTAACCGGCTTAAACTTGGGGGGACAGGTTACCAATTTGGGGACGCAGCCGATTGTGATTACTGAGTCGGATGTGGCTCTGCAAACACAGGATGGCTCAATCTACCTGCTGCTCTCCACCAATCCGCCGTTTCCCTGGACGGTGCCACCGGGGCAAACGCTGCAATTTTTCCTCACCTACCAGCGGCCGCCGACGGACACGGCCGTTTTCCGCGTCCTCAACCAGGGCTTCCAGCTAACCAGCCTGCGTTAGTGCTTCCCATTTCCATTCCCGTTGACGATGAACTCCATTGACGATTTTGGCCGCGCCCCCCGGCTGGTGTAATACAGCGCCAGGCCAATGACGATGGTCAGCACGGCCAGCGCCAACCCCCCAAGCTGAAGTGGGCCGACAAACGGCCGTTCAAACTGTGGCTGTACGTGGGTGCCAATGCGGATCAGGTCAGACAGGCCGGTGACGTAGGCAAACACCAGGCCGGTGGCCGCCAACCGCACGCCAATATCGGCCTGCAGCGAGCGCGGCATTTCCTGGCGCTGGGCATTGATGAGCAAAAACAGCGAAAGCGTGAGAGCTGTGAGTCCTACCAGCAGGGGCAGCATCTGCACCACGCCAAAACCCGGCGTAATGTCCAGGCCGAAAAAGTCTGCGCCCAGCGATATGACGATTAAGACGAGGCCAACGACAAATAGGGTCCAGGTGACAGAGCGCCGCACTTTGGCCGCCCTGTCGATTTTTGCACTACTCATTGTTATCTCCATCTTCCCAAATGCAGATTGCCGATAAACAGAAAACGCCACGTAACAAACGCGGCGTTTCTCTCGTTTCCTCTGGTCGGGGCAGCGGGATTCGAACCCACGACCTCTTCAACCCCATTGAAGCGCGCTACCAAGCTGCGCCATGCCCCGACGGCCCCGGCATTATAGCAAAACGGCAGGGGGCAAGCAAATAAAGATTTGCCACAATCGGTTTGCACACCTTCCGGCTTGCCAATACACTTTTGCCAGGAACGGATCAAAAATCTGCCGGGGTAAACGTCTAATGATTTGACAGGGAGCTGGCCGTTTGGCCAAAAGGAAGGCGAGATGAGAACGGTTGTGGTTGTCTGTTTGGTACTCTTGTTGGCAGCGGCGTGTGGCGCAGAAACGCCTGTGGGGGATACGGCCGTACCCCCCCTCTCTGAACGGGATATGACGGTGAGCGCCCTCACCACCGCCATTGCTGCCAGCGCGCAGCCACCTTTTGACCCAACAGCGCTGCGGGAAAATCTGGCAACGGCCGTTGCCCTCTGGAACGACCAGGCAATCGCCAATTACCAGGTGACCATCAACCACCGCCAGCCCACCTGGGATACGCAGTACATCACCATCACCGTAGAAAATGGTGTGGTGGTAGACACCAGCCAGACCTGTTTTCCGGCACAGAACTGCATCCTGCGCGAGGTCGATCCGCAGACGATGACCATTGAGGCGCTGTTTGAAACGGCCGATTTTGTCCTGGGCCTCAATGACCCGGAAACCGAAATGACCTTCAACAAGACCTACGGCTACCCCAACGCCGTCATCTACGAAGATGCCAGTTGGGTGGTGAATGAATTTAAACCGCTCGAAGATGAATGACCCGGTAGTTTCAATCATGTCATTACCCTCACCCCAGCCCTTTTCCTAACAGGGAGAGGGCTGGGGTGAGGGTTAAATAGCCGACGGAGCAACCACGTGGCCCGCTTAGTTACCCGCAAGTTACTGTTGATGTTGATCTTTTTGCCCCTGCTCAACCTGGTAGGCTACACCTACGCCCAGGTACATCCCCGGCTGTTCACCTCGGCGTTGGGCAATGCCGTGACGGCCACCTTTGAGCCATACCCGGCTTACCTGCGCGGCGTGCTGGCCGGAAACCTGGGCCGGGTAGACCGGGTGCCGGTCGCCGAGATTTTGTCTGGGCCGGTGCAGAACAGCCTGGTTTTGGTGGGTTTTGCCCTGCTGACAGCAATTGTGCTGGGCCTGCTGCTGGGCCTCATTTCCGTTTCGCCCCGCTCCAAACGGATGAGCACATCTGGCCTGTTTGTGCTGGCGGCCGGTTCGTCTATGCCCGGCTTTTTGCTGGGCGGTGTGCTGCTGTCTATCATGGTCTACCTGCTCTTTTTTACCGACGCCAAACGGACCTTTTTGCCCATCAGCGGTTATGGGCTGGATGAGCACCTGATTTTGCCGGTGCTGGTGCTGGCCATCCAGCCGACGCTGCACCTGGCCAAAGTGGTAGCGGGCTTGCTGGAAAATGAGCTGCAAAAAGATTACATCCAGGTGGCGCGCAGTAAGGGGCTGAGCTGGCCGCAGCTGCTCTGGTCCCACGCCCTGCCCAACATGATGTCGCCCATCCTGGTGACCATTGGTGAATCGGTGCGGCTGATGGTGGGGGCGCTGGTGATCATTGAGGCGGTGTTTATCTGGCCAGGCATCGGCCGTATCTTTTTGTTTACCATCGGCTTGCGCCTGGATGCCCGACCGCCCGGCGTTTACTTTGGCAATCCGCCGCTGCTGGCGGCCATTGCTGTGGTGTTGGGGGCCATTCTGCTGCTGGCCGACTTGCTGTTTAGCGTGCTGGCCTACTCGTTCGACCCGCGCCTGAGCCAGACGGAAGATGAAATCTTGGCCACGAATTAACAGTAACCGTTCAGTTAGCATCCCGCACGAGGGCGCTTCGCGCCCCGTGCGGGGAAGAAGTTTGGGTTTTTTCACTTTTGGGGGTCATTTTGACCCCCAAAAGTGAAAAAACCCCCTAATTTTTGGCCGCGCCAGGCGCGAAGCGCCGAGGCGCGGCCCATGTTCTACAGAGAACTGAACGCTTACAATTAACACGAATTAAGCGATGTTTTCCGTGAAAATCTGTGCTAATCAGTGGCAAAATCTGCTATGAACCAATATTTTCGACAAGCTGCTCGCAAGGACTAACAGGAACTCAATGCCAAAAATTGCCAATCGAAACATTCCCTTGTGGGTCGGGCTGGTCCTGGCGGCGCTCTTTTTGCTGGTGGCCCTCTTTGGCCCCAGCCTGGCCACTTACGACCCGATGCGCGTCTTTAACGAGCTGATCGAGGTAGATGGTCAGCAGCGTTACCCCAGCCGCAACCCCGTGCCGCCGCTGGCCGCCCCCGAATTCCCTCTGGGCACCGACAACGCCGGGCGCGATCTGCTTACCCGGCTGCTGTTTGCCGTGCGGCCCACGCTCATTTTGTGTTTTGTCATTGCTGCCCTGCGCATAATCATCGGGGTGTTGCTGGGATTGGTGGCGGGCTGGTTTGGCGGGCTGGCCGAGCGGATCATTGATGTGCTCACCGGGGCCAGTCTGGCCATCCCCATCCTGATTTTTGCCCTGGCGGTCATCTCGTTTTTGGGTGAGCCCAGCTTGTGGACCTTTATCGTGGCGCTGGTGGCGACGGGGTGGGCCAATACGGCCGTCTTCGTCAAAAACACCACGCTGGTGACCAAACAGTTGCCCTACATTGAAGGGGCACGAGCAGTGGGGGTACGGCCGTTTGGTATCCTGCGCCGCTACATCATGCCCCAACTCTGGCCCACCCTGCCGGCCCAAATCGCCTTCGAGCTCAGCGCCAGCCTGCTGGTGGTGGCCGAGCTCGGCTTTCTGGGCCTGTTCATCGGCGAGGCGTTTGTGCGCCTCTCTGAAGACCCCAACAGCGGGGGCACCATCCCCGTCGGCCTGACGGCCAGCTTCCCGGAACTGGCCCAAATGCTGTCCGATTTCTGGTCCAAGATGATCATCTCCCCCTGGGAAATTGCTATCGTGGGCTTTGTGATTTTCCTGCAAATTTTTGCCTTCAACATGCTGGGTGAAGGGCTGCGCCGCCAGATGGACGTGACCCGCCCGCGCCGCGCCTGGTGGCGTCGCCGCCAGCCGGAGTTGGTGACGTCGCAGCCGGTGAAGGCCGTTTAAGGAGTAAAAAGTGAAAAGTGATAAGTGAAAAGTGACCACTTTTCACTTATCACTTTTTACTTTTCACTAAAGAACTATGACCACACTACTCGAAGTAAAAAACCTGGTGACCCGTTTTTACGTTCCCGATGGCGTGGTGCACGCCGTGAACGGTATTTCGTACACGCTGGACAAAGGCGAATCGCTGGCCCTGGTGGGCGAAAGCGGCTGCGGCAAGTCGGTGAGTGCGTTGTCTTTGCTGGGGCTGGTGCCCTCGCCGCCGGGGGTGGTGGAGCAGGGCGAAGTGCTGTTCCAGGGCGTTGATTTGCTCCAGCAGAGCGAGCGGCAGCTGCGCCACGTGCGCGGTGGCGAAATTGGCATGGTGTTTCAAGACCCGATGACCTCGCTCAATCCGGTGCTGACGGTGGGCAAGCAGCTGGTGGAAGGCATTCGCCTGCATGTGGGGGTGGCAACGGCCGTTGCCCAAACCCGCGCCGCTGAACTGCTCAACCTGGTCGGCATCCCCGATGCGGCCAACCGCCTGCACGATTACCCGCACCAATTCTCTGGCGGGCAGCGCCAGCGCATCCTGATCGCCATGGCCCTGGCCTGCGACCCGGCCCTGCTCATCGCCGATGAGCCGACGACGGCGCTGGATGTGACCATCCAGGCACAAATCATCAGCCTGGTGAAGCAGCTCAAGGAAAAGCTGGGCATGTCGGTTATCTGGATTACGCACGATCTCGGCGTGGTGGCCAGCCTGGTGGACAAGGTGGCCGTGATGTACGCCGGGTTTATTGTGGAAATGGCTCGCGTGGCCGATTTGTACGGCGAAACCAGCCATCCCTACACGTTGGGGCTGCTGGAGTCGCTGCCCAAGGTGGATGCCAAAGAGCGCCAGCGGCTAATTCCCATCGAGGGCACACCGCCCGATTTGCGCGAAGCGCCAGATCACTGCCCCTTTGCGCCGCGCTGCCGTTTTGCCATTGCCCACTGCTGGCAAGAGAACCCGCCGCTGGAGCCCATCGGGCCGGGGCATTCGGTGGCCTGCTGGCGCTGGGACGTGGTGCAAAAAGCGGCCGTTCACGGTGCCATGACGGAGGTGGCCACATGACGGAAACAACTGCCACACATGACCAGAGCGATGTGCTGGTTCGGGTTGAAGGGCTCAAAAAATATTTCCCCATCCGGCGCGGCTGGCGCAGGCAGGCGGTGGGCGCGGTGCAGGCGGTTGATGGCCTCGACTTTGAGATTTATCGCGGGGAGACGCTGGGGCTGGTGGGGGAAAGCGGCTGTGGCAAATCGACGACGGGGCGATTGCTGTTGCAGCTGTTACGGCCGTCTGCCGGGCGGGTGATCATAGACAACCGCGATTTGACCTCGCTGTCGGCCGAGGAGCTGCGCGCCAGCCGCCGTCACATGCAGATGATCTTCCAGGACCCGTACGTCTCGCTCAATCCGCGCATGACGGTGGGCGAAATCATCGAGGAGCCGCTGCGGGTGCACAACGTGGGCGTCGGCCCCGAGACGCGCCGCCAGCGGGTGCAGGAGCTGCTGGCGCGGGTGGGGCTTAATCCGCACTACACCCAGCGCTATCCGCACGAATTTTCTGGTGGGCAGCGGCAGCGCATTGGCATTGCCCGCGCCCTGGCCACCAATCCCGGCTTCATCGTGGCCGACGAGCCGATTTCGGCGCTGGACGTGTCGATTCAGGCGCAGGTGATCAACTTGCTGGACGATTTGAAGCAGGAATTGGGGCTGACCTATCTTTTTATTGCCCACGACCTGGCGGTGGTGCGCTACCTGAGCGACCGGGTGGCGGTGATGTACCTGGGGCGCATTGTGGAATTGGGCGAGCGGGATGAGGTGTTTGAACGGCCGTTACACCCCTACACCCAGGGTCTGCTGTCCGCCATTCCCATCCCCGATCCGATCAAAGAGGCGAAGCGAGAGCGCATCATCTTACAGGGGGACGTGCCCAACCCGGCGCGGCCACCGGCGGGCTGCCGCTTCCATCCGCGCTGTCCCTTTGCCACGGAGATTTGCCATACGGAAGACCCGGCCCTGCGCAACCTGGGCACGGCCGAAAAGCCGCACCAGGTGGCCTGCCATCATGCGGAAGTTATCACCCTCACCCCAACCCTCTCCCTGGAAGGGAGAGGGAGCCAGATTCCCGCCCCCTCTCAGGGGGAGGGTTAGGGAGGGGGTTACACGGCCGTTGCCGCCAGCAGCGTAATCAGCGCCAGGACCAGGTTGTAGCCAAAGTGGACAAAGATGGCGACCGTGGTGTTGTGCCGCTGTTTGATGTACCCCAGGATTAGCGCCAGCAGGAAGAGCACCAGCGTGGCCGGGTTGAGCAGGCCGTACTGCACGTGCACCACGGCAAACAGCAGCGAGGTAAACCAGATGCCCAACACGGGCTGGAGCGCGCCGCGAAACAAAATTTCTTCGCCAATGCCTGCGCCGATGGCCAGGGCCAGCCAGTGCCAGAAGCCAAACCCTTCGTACAGCCGTTCGCTGAGGGCTTCGACCTGCGCCACTTGCTCAGGGTCGATTAGGTTCCAGGCAGCGCCGCCTAGCGCTTGCAGCAGCACCAGCAGGGCAATCCAGCCGAGCGCTTCCAGCAGCTGACGGCCGTTTACCGGCCCCAGACCCAGGCGTTGCCAAACGGCGCGCCAATCCCGCCGCATCAGCGCACCCACGCCTAAAAAAGCTATCAGCACAAAACCCGCCTGCTGCCCCAGAAACAGGGGGATGGAAACGCGGGGCAAAATTTCGGTGAAGTTTTCCAGGCCGCCAACGACCTGGAGCATGACGCTGCCCGCGAAGTAGCCGCTGAGAACCAGGGCCAGGGTGTGCAGCGGCGAATGCGGGTCGATGGGCATCCATTTCTCTAAACTGTGCCGCGTGGAGCGAAAACTGACGATGACTCCCCAAACGGCCGTTGCCTGCAAAAATATGCCAAACGCCACCGGGCTGTCCAGCTGAATACTAACCAGGGAGCGCAGCTCGCTGGTCTGGAAAACAAACAGGACGCCCAGCAAAAACAGCGGGGCGTTCAGCCAGATGAGCAGCAGATCAAACAGCTTGATGAAGGTGTCTGAGTTCTGCTTCTTCACCACATTGGCCAACACAATCAGGCCAACCACCAGTGTGATTTCAATTATTCCCATGAGCTTCTAAAAGGTGCGCCAGGCAGGTGGCAGATGGTCCCACAAATTGAGGTGCACCAGGTGCCAACGGCCGCGTTTCCACTCGATCAGGTTCAGGCTGGTGTTGTACAGCCAGAAAGACACCGCATCGCTGCCCGTAGCCAGCCGCAAAACGGTGGAAATCAGCCCGCCGTGGGCAATGCCCAGCACCGGCTGGCCGCTTTTTTCTGCATCTTCTACCAGGCCGTAGAGCGCCGCCTGGGCCTGCTGCTTAAAGGCGGCGTACACGTTGGACGGTTCATAGATGGGCATGGCCTGGTACGGCGACTCGCTAAAAGGCAGGTGCTCCGACACCAAAAAATCGGCCTCGCGCAGGTAGGCATCGGTGTTGAGGGGGCATTCCAGGGCTTGCTGGAGGGGGACGGCCGTTTCCTGGGCACGGCGTAACGGGCTGGTGCGCACACAACCAATTTCGAGCCGGGAGCCATTGTCCAGGCGGGCGTGGGTCGAGAGCCAGGTGGCTAACAATTTGGCCTGGCGCTGTCCCAAATCTGTCAGGGGGCTGTCCCAATCGCTGTCGTCCCGCTGCACCTGCCAACGCGACTGCCCATGCCGGGCAAGGAAAATCTTCATGGCCCAAGTATATGCCAACGGCACAATTCGGAAAAATTTACCAGCCAACTTACAGCACATCGCCGCCCAGGCAGGACCAGTTTTCCAGGCGAAAGACGTCTGGTGGCAGCCAGGCACTCAGTGGTTTGAGAGTAAGGTAGTAGGGATTGCGGCTAAACGGTTGGGGCAAGGCCACGGCCGTTTTCCGCAAAAGCGCTGCTGTGCCCGCGGCTGGGGTTGCTGCGAGATGTATCCATCGTGTTCCCCTGCTGGACAGAGCAGACGTGAAGCGCTGCAGCAGACTGGTGTGGTCACGGCCATAGGCGGCCAATAGTGCCACGGCAGGCACTCCGGCCAACCGGATGGGCCGGTAAACTACCAGTCCAGCCACAGAGCTGTCTTGTTTCCAGACGCCAAAGCTGTAATGGCGGAATGGATGGCAGGCAAAACGTTGCCGCAGACTGGCGGGGGTCCAGGCAAAGTGCACGGCCGTTTCCCTGGCAGCTGGTTGGAAGGGCAGATCAGGCCATTGGCTGGTCAGGAAAAAATCATTTGTTGGTGGCGTCGCTCGAAGCCAGAAGAGATACGGCCGTAACTTGCCCACCACCAAGTAACCATATCCGGAGCTGCGTTTATCCACCTGCACCCCGGCTGCGTTGGAGAAGCCTACACCGGCCACCACCCCTCGATCGGCCAATGCCTCGTAAACTGGAGCCGCTACATTTTTGACCAGCCCCTGCCCCCGATAATTTGGATGAACCGCCATGTTGATGCTCAAGCCGACTGGCCTGCAGCCCTGCTGCATCGGCACATAAAGATCACGCTGCAAGCAGCTGTACTGCGCCGCCAGCGTCGATCCATCCCAGGCGCCCCAGGCCACCAGCTGCGTTTCGGACATTAAGAAGTGAAGCAGCTGCACCATTTGATCCGCTTCACGGTTAAACGCCGTGGCGAGTAGGGCGGCCCACGGTGTGATGTCATTTTGTGTGAGTGGGGCAACTCTCATCTGGATCCTCATCAAAATGGCGTAGAGAAATGTATGGGCACTATTTTACCCGGCAGACACCATTTGGTCCCTTTGTTGAGCCGGTATCTTGCCGACGTTTGCTAAACGCCAGGTGAAACAAATGCTCTATGTTTGTCTCACACGTTGCCATTCCTGGGTGGGCGGCTTACAATCAGAACATATGGCCGACAAAAAGGACGATCTTCAGGCAAAACTGCGCCGCTTGGGCGTGGTGAAGGGGGCGCGGGATCTCAAACCCCCGCGTGAGTTAAAACCTGCCCAGCCCGTGGAAGAGGAATTGTTACGGCCGTTCACCTCTCTTCACCCCCTGCGCTCCCCAGACGATGACGATACCAGCCAGCCCCTGGAATTGCTCCTGCCCGGCGGCCAATTGGTAGAAACGGCCGTGGGCCGCTGCTTTGTGCTGGATCACGTCTACGCCCTGGAATATCGCCACGGCGCGGACCAGCTGGCCGACCTGCTGCGCTTTAGCCCGGCGGCCGCCGCGCCGTTTGTCCAGGATGTGCGCCTGGCCCAGCACGACTTTCGCGACTTTCTCTTTTTGGACACCGAAACGACGGGTCTGGCCGGGGCCGGGACGCTGGCCTTCATGGTAGGCGTGGGCTTTTTTGAAGCGAGTTCGGCAGGCGACCGTTTTGTGGTGCGCCAATATTTCTTGCGCGATCATGGCGACGAACCGGCTTTGCTGCTGCTGCTAGACGAGCTGCTGGCGGGCAAAGCGGGGTTGGTGACGTTTAACGGCCGTTCCTTCGACATCCCCCTGCTGGAAGGCCGCTTTATCATGAACCGGATGCCCACCGATTTACGCGAACGGCCGCATCTGGACCTGCTGCACCCGGCGCGGCGGCTGTGGCGGCACCGGCTGGGCTCTTGCGCCTTGGGATCGCTGGAAGGCAGCCTGCTGGGGCTGCGGCGCAGCCAGGATGATGTGCCCGGCTGGCTCATTCCCAGCCTGTACACCAACTACCTGCGCAGCGGCGACGCCCGTGAGCTGGTGCGCGTGTTTTACCACAACCAGATCGACATGGTGTCGATGGTGACGCTGGCGGCGCGGGTGTCGCGCCTGCTCAGCCAGCCGGACCCGGCTGATCACCCCATCGACCTGTACAGCCTGGGCAAGTGGCAGGCCGATTTGGGCCTCAGCGACGCCGCCGAGCAAACGCTGCGGTTGGCCGCCCTGGGTGATTTACCGCTGGAGCTGTATCATCAAAATTTGTACCAGCTGGGGTTATTGTTGAAGCGAAACGGCCGTGTCGCCGAAGCGCTCCCCCTCTGGCAGCAAATTGCCGCCACCACCTTTGAAGACGTCACGGCGCACCTGGAGCTGGCCAAATATTACGAATGGCAAACCCAGGAGCTAAAGCAGGCCATCTTTTGGACTGAGCAGGCGCTGAACCTGCTAACCAGCACCGGGCGGCGGCGCACCTACGACCCCGTACGCGACGATTTGGAGCACCGCCTGGCTCGCCTCCAGCGCAAGCTTTAATAATCCTGCCACCAATCCTTGCGTGAGCGTGGATCTAACAAACTGCCTGCATCGCGGACAGCGACCTTGATTTCGCTGCCCAAGGCCCGGCCCAACGCCTGGTGACCCGCCAGGGCAGGCAGCTGCCCGCGTCCCGCCGCATTCAGCGAGTTGTACAGGTTCAGCAGCTGCGGATCGACGCAGATGTCTTCGATGTAGACGGTGTAGCCGCTGACGATGTTGTCTTCGCGGGTGTACTTGAGCGTGAGGCGGTTTGCGGAGGCGTGCAGAACCATCACATCGTGGTTGCCGCCGATGTCGTAGCCGGAATCGGGCACGTGGATCGTTTCGCCGGGTGCGGTTTGCAGCCCCAGCAGGGTGGTGGGCCAGGAATTGTTTATCTCACCGGGGCAGCCGCAGCCCCAATCCCACAGGTAAACCTTGTAGGCGTTGCTAAATGTGGCCAGGCGCGGCGTGGCAAACAAGGTGTCGAGCTGCGGCGCAAGGGGATCGGTGTCGCCGCCATAGTTCACCAGCGACAGCGCCACGTTGGTTGGTTCATACCCGCGCAGGCTCAGGTTGATGTCTGGATGTTGGGCGGCGGGAATGTTGGTGGGGGCTGAGGCGATGGGGATTTGATCGTAGCTGGCGTTGGGTATGGCGCAGGAAATTTCCTTCATGACCAGGGGTAAATAGAGCATTTCATCGCTGCCGCCCGTGCGCTGGGCGTAGGTGGTGGTGGTGCCTCCATTGGCCACGGCCAGCAGCAGCGCCCACAGGCCAAACACAAACAGGGCGACGCCGATTAACAATTTGCTATTCTGCTTCATATTTACGTTACTCTCCACTGTACAATTTTTGGGATGCGTTTGTTGGTTGGTTGTCGGTCTGTTTTGCGCCTGGGTAGGATAGTTTAGTTTGCGCCGAACGGTCCAGTTTTGTATCCAAGATGTATCCTGCAATTTATCTGCGATTCATAAAGACGGCCGTCAACGACAGGCAGGGCGAGACGGCGCGGAAGACAGGTAACCTGTTTTAGCCCAGGCGATACCGCACGGTTCCGCCCCTACGCCATATTTTGAATGGCGGCTGTATCTCCCGGCTTGCTTGCCTAATTGAGGCAGTGGTGGGACTATTAGACGAAGGGAGTTTCCCCTTTGGCAGCAACAGTGTAAAGGACTCGGTTATGGAAAAATCCTTCCTGGAGCAGGTGGAACTGGGCCAGACGGAGTGGTACCGCTACTTTTTTGGCATCATCTTGATTTTGTTTTTCTGGCTGGTGCTGGGCTCTCTGTTTGTGGTGGTGCCGCTGCTGTGGGTGATGCTGGATGGCGATCCGGCAACGGCCGTTGATCTGCAAACTGGCATGATCACCGGCGTCAATCCCATGATCAACTACGTGGCGCTGAACCTGAGCTTCGGCATGATGATTGCGGGCGTGTTTGTGACGGTGCGTTTTGTGCATGGACGGCCGTTTCGCTCCATCATTACCCCGGCCAAAACGTTTGAATGGCGGCGCATGTGGCAGGGTTTTGGCCTCTGGCTGCTGCTGGTAGCCCTGGCCAGCCTGGTGGAATACCTGGTTCATCCCGGAATTTATACCGTCGTCTTTAACGCCCGCCGCTTTTTGCCCTTTGCCCTGGTGGTGCTGCTGCTGACCCCCATGCAAACCACCGCCGAAGAGCTGCTGTTTCGCGGCTACCTGCTGCAAGCCACCGGCCACGTGGGGCGCAACTTTGTGGTGCTGTCGTTGGTCAACGGCATCCTGTTTATGGTGCCGCACCTGGGCAACCCGGAGCTGGCCGCCAGCGCCATCTTGCTGCCGCTGTTTTACCTCAGCATCGGCGGCTTTTTTGCCTACCTCACCCTGCGCGACAATTCGGCGGCGCTGGCGATTGGGGCCCATGCGTCTAACAATCTTTACTCGGCGCTGTTTGCCAACTACACCGGCTCGGCGCTGCAAACCGAGTCGATTTTCCTGGTGACAGAGCTGGATGCGGTGTATGCCCTGGCCTCGTTTTGGGTGATGGCCGTCATTTTTTACCTGGTTTTGTTTTGGCGGCAGAGGAAAACGGCCGTTCCCACCGGGAGCCCAGTTGATGACGCCATCTGAACAAACGTCTCCCGCACCGGAACCGCTGCACGTAGAGCCCAGCCCGCCGCCGCCAAGCTGGCTGGACCTGGCGCTCTATTTGCTGGCGGGTTTTGGCTCCTTTTTGCTCATCTCCGCCCTGGTGGCTCTTCAATTTCAGGAGCTGAGTTTGGGGGCGGCTTTCTTGCTGTTTCTGGTCAACTTTGCCTGCTTTGGCGGCACGACCGTTCTGCTGGGCGTTCGGCGCGGGAAGATTAGCTGGGCGCAGTTGGGGTTACGGCCGTTTCGCTGGCGCTGGCAGTGGCTGTTGATTGGCATTGGGCTTGCCGTGCTGCTGCTGCCGGGGCGAGCCATCCTGGGGCTGCTGGTGCAGTGGGCTGTTGAAGGTAATTTTGACAGCCTCCAGGCGCGCGGCGACCTCATGACTGGCGGTATGTTGGAGTTTTCCTGGTTGGGATTTTTGAGCACGCTGCTGGGCGCAGGTTTCCTGGTGCCCATTGCCGAAGAGCTGTACTTTCGTGGGCTGCTGCATACCTGGTTCTGGGGCAAAACGGATCGGGTCTGGCTGCGCGTGCTGGCCAGCAGTGCCATCTTTGCCCTGGGCCATGCCGACAGCATCAGCGTGGTAGCGGCCAGCTCGGTCATTGGCATCGTCAACGCCATCGCCTACGAGCGCACGCGCTCCCTTTTTATTCCGATTGTGGTGCACATCACCACCAACAGTGCTGCTATCTTGCTGCTCTACCTGGCGCTGGCGGCACAAAATTTGTTACCCGGACTCGCTTCATGAAAGTAAAAATTTGTGGCCTCACCAACCTGGACGATGCGCAAACGGCCGTAGCCGCCGGTGCTGACTTCCTGGGCTTCATCTTCTACCCACCCAGTAAACGATCAGTTGACATAAACACAGCCAGGGCCATCGTGCAAACGCTGCGCGCCGCGCCCGGCTGCCCGGTGCTGGTGGGTGTGTTTGTCAACGAAACTGGCCCGCGCATGGCCGAAATTTTAGACGAGGTGGGCCTGGACCTGGCCCAGCTGAGCGGGGAGGAAGTGCCGTTTTTGGTGGGGGATGAGCGTTCGCCGCTTTACGGCCGTTGTTACAAAGCCCTGCGCCCCACCAGCCTGGCCGAAGCGGAGGCGGATGCGGAGTGGTATGCGGTAGATAGTGAAAAGTTAAAAGTGAAAAGTGAAAAGTCGCCAATCTCCAATCGCCAATCTCCCTCTCTCTTGATTGACACCTACCATCCGACGCTGCGCGGTGGGACGGGGGAGACGGGCGATTGGGCGATGAGCGCTCAGCTGGCGCAAAGCGTTCCGGGCTTGATGCTGGCTGGGGGTCTGACGGCCGACAATGTGGCGGCGGCGGTAAGGGAAGTACGGCCGTTTGCCGTTGATGTGGCCAGTGGGGTGGAAGCCAGCCCCGGCAAAAAAGACCCCGAGCTGGTGCATCGGTTTATTCGCAACGCCAAGTCCGCCGACTTAGATAATCTCTAGACCGTCTTTGTCCGGCAGGGCGGGGAATGGCGCTGAAGGCAGTGTCTGGTACCAGTAGGCCACCGAGGCAATGTCGTCTTGTAGGGGGAGGTAACGGCCGTTGCTGCGCCAGCCCAGCGCCTGCATCGTCACCCGCAAATCGGCCTCAAAACGAATCGGGTCGGTGATGTGCCAGCGGTACATGCCAAACCGGGTCTGGGACTTGAAGTTGCCGTCCGGGCGAATGATCTGGTGAAAGCCTGCATACGGCGTGGTGTAATCCTGGTAACCGCGCTTGACGGGATGCTCAAAGCCATAAGAGCCGCAAAAATAATCCTCCGTGCCTGTGCCACAGATGGTCGGGTATTCGTCTCCGTCCAGGTAGAACTTAATTTCCCCCTCACCCCACCATCCGGCGTTGTTGACGCCCCAGGCCATGTAGGTGCCCACATACTGCCCCTGCCCGCGCACCCCATCGAGAATGGTGTACACCTCTTTATAGGGCAGCGGATTCACCCGGCGAAACTGGGCGTGGAAGTAGGCCGCATCTTCCGGCACGTCGGTCAGCGTGTAGTTGATCTGGTAAAACAGCGCCATGTCTTCAGTGGCGATGTTGGTCATGGTGATGCGGCAGCGCTGGCGGAAGGGCATCTCCCAATATGAGTTGAAAGCGCTGCCCGGATTGACGCACATGGCCAGGGAGCTGAGCTGGGCAAATTCGCCCCAACCGCTGGCAAAAAAGTCGCCCACCGGGCACTCCACCGAAGGATGCGGCTGGTCGTCCCAGTAAATGCGCAGGATACTAAAGCGCCAGGCACCGGTTGGCGTCATCCACATCTGCTGGATGGCCCCTGGCCCGGTGATGTCGGCCAGCTCGAACGTGGTGCCCGCTTTGATCTTTACACACGGCGAAATTTTCCAGCCCTGGCCCAAATCGCGGGCGGCGTTGGCCCCTTCGCCCTCGGTGGCCATGCCGCCCTGGCCTTTGGCCCCGGTAAAATTCTCCGGGCTGATGGAGCGCGTTTTGGCCGTCGACAGCCGGGCCAGGTTGCCCAAATTCAGGCCAAGTCCGTTAAACGATGTCATTTAAACCTCCTCAGAAAATAGGCCGCGGATTAACGCGGATTAACGCGGATGAAATTTAGTAAATCTGCGAAATCTGCTGATTTTTCATTCATGGTGTTGAGCCTGCGCTCATGTTGTCTCCTCAGAAAATAGGCCGCGGATTGCGCGGATTAAATGTGTGAAAATCTGTGGATTTTCATTTATGGTGTTGCGCTTGGGCTCACGTTGTCTCCGCAAATTAAAAATGTACGGTTACGCTTTTTTAATGTGAAACGACCCTTCCAACCCGCTGGCCGAATCCGGGCCAAGCCACACCTTGAACTCGCCCGGCTCAACCACGTAACGCATGTCCAGCCCTGTGAAGCCGAGCTCGCTTACCGGTACGGCAAACGAGACGGTGCGTTTTTCGCCTGGCTGGAGGGTGATCTTTTGGAATCCTTTCAGCTCCTTCACCGGGCGGGTGACGCTGCCCACCAGGTCACGCACGTACAGCTGCACCACCTCCGCCCCAGCTCGCTCGCCCGTGTTTGTTACCGTGGCGGAGACGGCCAGCGTGTCGGTCAGGCCCAGCGCTGGCTGGGCAATGTGCAGATCGCTGTAGGTAAACCGGGTGTAGCTGAGGCCGTAGCCAAAGGGGAACAGCGGCGAATTGGGCGCGTCGATATAGACCGACTTGAACGATTCGGCAAACTGCCTGGTGCCTGCTTCCGAGGCAGGGCGGCCGGTGTTTTTGTGGCTGTAGTAGATCGGAATTTGCCCCATCGAGCGGGGCCAGCTGGCGGTGAGTTTGCCCGACGGGTTGACGGTGCCAAACAAAATATCGGCCACGGCGCGGCCGGCGCGAATGCCCGCGTGCCAGGCGCACAGTAGGGCATCGGTCTGGCTGGCAAGTTGGGGAATGACCAACGGCCGTCCACTCATCAGCACACACACGATTGGTTTGCCGGTAGCCGCCACGGCATCCACCACTTCCTGCTGGCGGCCGGGCAGGCCCAGGTCGGTGCGGCTGTGCCCTTCACCGCTCATGTCGGCGCTTTCGCCCAGCACCAGCAGCACCACATCGGCATCTTGGGCGGCGGCAACGGCCGTTGCAATGTCCAGCGGCCCATCTTCACGGATGGGGCAGGCCGGTACGTGGGTCCACGCCTCGTCCGGCAGGTAAACCGACAGCCCTGCCAACACCGTTTCTACGTCCTCAGGGTGGGTGTGCAGCGACCAGCAGCCGAGCATGTCGTGGCGATTGTCGGCCAGGGGGCCAATCACCGCCAGGCGCGTGTGTGGGGCGAGGGGCAGCAGGTCGTGGTCGTTTTTCAGCAGCACCATTGCTTCGTGGGCCACGTCCAGGGCCACTTCGCGGAAATCGGGCCGCAGGATGAGTTGAGGGGCCAGGGATTCATCGACGTACGGGTTTTCAAACAGGCCGACGGCGATTTTCAGGCGCAGCACGCGGCGCACGGCCTCGTCGACCAATTCCAGGGGGACCTCGCCGCTTTCGACCAACTCGGCCAGGTGATCGTGGTAGCCGTGGCTGATCATTTCGATGTCCAGCCCGGCCAGCAGGCTGAGGCGGGCGGCCTCTTTGAGATCGGCGGCCAGCCCGTGGGGGATGAGCTCCTTCACCGCTTCGTAATCGCTGAGGACCACGCCGGGCCACTGCCACTCATCGCGCAAAATGGTGCGCAGGATGAGCGGGTTGGCCGTGGCCGGTACACCGCTGATTTCGTTAAACGAGCTCATCACGCTGCCCGCTCCGGCGTCAAACGCTGCTTTGAAGGGCGGCAAGTAAACGTCACGCAGGGTGCGTTCGGAGAAGTCGGTGGTGTTATAGTCGCGGCCCGCTTCGGCGGCCCCGTAACCGACGTAATGTTTGGGGCAGGCGGCAATGCGACGGCCGCTTGCCAAATGGGTGGTCTGGAAGCCACGCACGCGGGCGCGGGCCATGGCCATGCCCAAAAACGGGTCTTCGCCCGCACCTTCGGCAATGCGGCCCCAGCGCGGATCGCGGGCCACATCCACCATTGGCGCAAAAATCCAGTCCACCCCCACCGATGACGCTTCTTCGGCGGCGACGCAGGACGCTTTTTCCAGCAGTTCGGGGTTCCAGGTGGACGCTTCCGCTAGAGGGATGGGGAAGATGGTGCGGTAGCCGTGAATGACGTCGCTGCCGACCATGAGGGGAATGCCCAGCCGCGATTCTTCCACGGCGAGGCGCTGGCAGTAGTTGATTGCCTTGGGCAGCGTGACGTTGAGGAACGAACCCACGCCGCCAGCGCGCAGCAGATCTTCCATGTCGTGGCGCAGCTTGGGGAAATATTCGAACGGTTCGCCGTTGGCTTCGGCCGTTTGTTTTTGCGCGTCGTGGTGGTCGCGGTCAAAGGGGCCAAACGGGTTGGTTTGCACCAGCTGGCCGACCTTTTCGGCCAGGGTCATCTCGGCCAGCAGCGCGTCAACACGCGCTTCGGTGGCCGGGTCGAGTTGGTTGTACGGGGTGATGTGGTTGTCCATTTTTCTCACTTTCGGGGATTGAGTCATTGAGTAATTACCCAATTACCTGATTACAAATCTTATCTGCCCATCGCTGGTGTGTAAGGTTTGGCGGTTGGTGCCTACGCTGATGATGGCGGTGGCGGTAGACGGCCGTACGCTGAGCACCATTGTATCGCCTGCTTCGCTGATGCCGGTGATTTCGCCCGTGGCGTAGTGCACCGTGACCTGGTTGTTGAGCCGCCATTCCAGGGGCAGGATGAGGCCCTGACGGGCGGGCAGGTGGATGGAACGGCCGTCAAACAGCGGTTCATTTTGGTAGGCAATGGTGGTATCGAGGGGATCGTCGTGGTAGTTGTTGAGGTAGAGGAAACGGCCGTTTTCGCCCACGCTCAGCCGCACATCGGCCCAATGGCTCAGCTGGAACAGCGGTGCGCAGCCCAGGCGCACCGCCATCTGGTGCAAAATGTCCAGATCGTCCAGCGTGTCGGCCGTGAGCGCCGCGCCAAAAAAGAGCACGGTGCCCTGGCCCACGGCCTGCCCAAAACCTACCGTCTCGCCGCTGGCCCGCGTGGCAAACACCTCGTCGAAGCGGCCTTGGTACGACTCCGCAAAGGAGGTTGGCACATCGCGGTGGTCGAAGACGGTGAGGAGGGCCTGGGTAAACGGCGGGTCGCTGGTGATTTGCTGAACGCCCAGCGCATCTTTGAGGATGGTGCATGGTGTGCCGCTAAAATCGGCCTCGGCCAGCCGCCCGACAAGCCCCAGCTTGCCGCCAGATTTGACATAATCTACGAGATTTTGCTGCACGTTGGCGGGGCACTGCTTGTCCAACATCACCCAGAGCAGCGGCGTTTGGGCCACGTCCAGGGTGGTGCGGCTGAGTTCGACCATGTTGAAGGGGCGGTGGGTGAGGGCCAGGCCGCGAGCGATGAAGTCACACAGCACCACCTCGCGCTGGTGGGTAGTGATGCGGGTGGCGTCTTGGGTGGCGGCGTTGTTCACTTCGGTCATGAAGTGGTCCAGCAAAAAGCCGAGGGTGGTGACGGTTTGTGGCTGGGCCAGCACCAGGTCGGTGCCGTAAGCGTGCAGGACGCTAGAAAGCTTCGGATAGCGATGATAGTGCTGCCGCAGACTGCCATCTTTACGTACCGGGTGGCCCCAGTTGTGCCGCTTTACCGGGCTTAACACGGGGTCGTTTTCGCCATCAAAAAAGAGGTAGTGGTTGATGGCTCGCATGCCGGTGGAGAGGCACAGGCGGGTATGCAGGTCGTAAAACGACGTCTGCCCATTGCTGTAATCGTTGCTGCCGCCTGCCTGGAACTCGATGGAAAAGAGGGCCTGATCTTTGTTGTGCAGCGCCTTGGTGGTTTCGTTGACAAAAAGCAGCTGGTGGTAACTGCCCGCGCCGATGTGCATCGGGTAAACGTCGGTGGCGCTGATCATGCCGTCCATTTCCATCACTTCGATTAGCTGCGACAGGCCGATGGGGAACGTTTTGCCGCCGTTCATGAAGCCGTGAATGTTGACGACAGGCGGCACGTTCATGCCGTTGGCCCGCGCTTCGTCCCAGAGGAAAGCCATGTATTGGCGCAGGTAGCGGCGGTAAAAGTGACGATAATCGTCTACGATTTGGGCGGCGTGTGGCGCGGCGGGCTGCACCAGGCCGCCGTGCAGGAAGTGGGGCAGGTTGTTGGTGGGGTAGTGGGGGGGCAGGGTACGGCCGTATTTCTCCTGCACAAACGCGGCAAACCGGGCAATCGTGTCTGGGTTGGTGTCGAAGATGTTGCGCACCCAGTGCGGCATGCCCATTTCATTGTCCAGCTGGACCATGATGATGCTGCCGCCGTGGGTGACCTGCCGCGGCGTGAGCACGGCAAACACCGCCTTAAACCAATCCTGGACGCAGGTCAGGAAGTCCGGGTGCAGGTAACTGACGATGTTTTGCGTCTGCCCATCCTGGCTGACAAAGGCCACCTGGGGGTAGGTGGCAAACAGCCAGGGCGGCACGCCTTCGTTGATGGTCTCGGCCATGATGTACGGGCCGGGGCGGGCGATGATCAGCAGGCCCATTTCGGTGGCCAGGTCGAGAAAACCGGCCAGATCGCGCATGGGGTGGGTACGGCCGTCTACATCCGCCACGCCCTCTTCGGTTTGGTGCCACAGCCAGGGAATGTAAGCAGCCACCGTGTTGAAGCCCGCCTGTTGCAGCAGGCCCAGCCGGTGCCGCCATTCCTCTTTTGGCGTGCGGAAATAGTGAAACTCACCGGCCTGAATCAGCTGCGGTTGGTCATCGAGCCAGAAACGGCCGTCTTTGGCATAAAAGGTACGCATTTTTTCTCCTTATCGGCGGGAAAACCCCAAGACGGTGAGTGCCTTTTGGATGGTGGGGCTGTTGGTGTACGTTTTCCAGATGAGCTGGCTCAGGTAATTTTCGATCATGATCATGGAACAGCCTTTGTGAATGGCGTAGATGGAGTGGCTGTACCAGGGGGGCGAGACGGCCAGGTTGTACGCTTCGTAAAAGCCATATGGCCCCCACAGGGCCGGATGGTTGTGATACACGTGATCAATCATTGCCAGGGTCTCATCGGGCACAAAGGGCAGGCAGGCCATAGCGGCAAAAATCGAGATGGTGCCGTGCGGGATGGGCTTTTGCAGGCTGGGGGTGCTGCCGGAAACGTCGTAACCCCAGGGGCTGTCGCCGCAGCTGATGCCCCAGCTGTTGGCGTGGTAGGTGGGGAAGCTGTCGCCCTTTTCGATGCAAAAGCTGCGGTTGGCCAGGCTGGCCAACCGGGTGTTGTTGAACCAGTCAATGCCGTCCGGGTCGAGATAACGGGCGGTGTCCAGCCACGCTTCGCTGAACTGATAGGCAAAGAGATGGCCGCCGGGGTTGATGACGATTTCTTGCCCATCGTAGCGGCCAATATCGCGCGAGAAGCCGTGGTAGAGCTGGCGGGCAACGGCCGTATCCACCGATTCGGCCGCTTGCAGGTACATCATTTTTTGCTCGGCGGCCATGTCCCACTGGTGAATAAAGCCGGGGGCACCGGTAACGTAGTCGCCGTCTTCGTCCGGGTTGTAGGCCATGCGGAAAAGGGTCACGCCGTCCCGCTCGAAGATGATGAAGTTCCAATCCACCCGGTCCAGCAGCTGCTGCGCCAGGTCGGAAATTTCTGGGTCCTGGAAGTAGGCAGCGGCGGTGATGACGCCGTTCAGGCAAAGGGCTGTGTCGATGGTGGAGTATTCACATTTGCGCAGGCGGGCGCCGCTGGCCATGTCTAAAAAGTGGGCAAAAAAGCCGCGATGGTGGCTGGCGTGGTGCAGCAAGGTGTGCAGCGTTTGCCGGGTAATCTCTAACGCCTGCTGGCGCGGCATGAAGCCGCGTTCAACGGCAATGACCCAGGCGGACAGGGTGAAGCCGACGGAGGCGATGGAGGCCACTTCGGGTGTTTTGGTGGAGTCGACGGTGAGGCCGAAGCCGGGGCTGGCCGGATCGAGGTTGGTGAAGTTCACGAAAAAATCGAAGGAGCCTTTGAGTTCGTTGTGCAAGATGGTGTGTGTGTCCATGTGTTCGGGAGGTGTCCTTGTGGGGATGCGGGATTGGAACCCTGATTTTTGAGTGGGAACGGCCGTACCAACAACCAACCGGTTCATTTTGCCCCGTAATTTCTGGTCGAGGATTCCCGCTGAATCAGCTGGGTGCGAATGCGGTACGGTTTGGGGAACGGATTTTCGTTTTCCAGCAGGTCGATGAGTTGGTTAGCGGCCGTCGCGCCCCAGGCGGCCCGCGAGGAGCCTACCGTGGACAGGCTGGGTTGAAGGTGCTGGGCAATTTTGATGTCGTCGAAGCCAACCACGCCGATGTCGTCGGGCGCTTTGAGGCCGTGTTCCTTCATCGCTTTGAGGAAACCAATTGCCATCTGGTCGTTGGCGCAGAAAACCGCGTCGGGCAAACTGCCGCTGGCAATGATCGTTTGGGCTACGCCGTAGCCGGATTTTTCGGTGAAGTTGCCCTTAAAGTAAGCGATAGGCAGGTCATTGCGCTGGGCTTCGCGCAAAAAGGCGTGTTTGCGCTCGGCGTTGTCGAAGGAGTCGGACGCGCCGGAGATGAAGGCGATGTGTCGCGCCCCCTGGTGGTAGAGGTGGTAGAAGGCGTCTTTGGCACCCTGTTCGTTGTCTAGCAGCAGCGGCAGCAGAAATTCAGACTCCAGGTAGCGGTCCAGCACCACAATGGGGAATTTTTCCGAGGCCAGGTTCATGATCGTTTCGCTGTCGATTTTGTAGTCGAACACGATGGCCCCATCCACCTGGCGCTGGGTGAGCACTTTGCGCTTGGTCCAGCTTTCCGGGCAGACGATCATTTCATAATCGGTTTGGATGACTGCCTCGTGAATGCCTTCCAAAATTTCTTCGTAAAACGAACCGCCGAAACTGGTTATAAAAACGCCAACGGTGCCAGTTTTGCGCTTTTTCAGGTTGCGGGCGAAGGCGTTGGGATGATAATTCAGCTCTTTGGCTACTTTGAGTACATGTTTGCGGGTATCGTCGCTGATGGTGCCGGTACCGTTGAGGGCGTAGGATACGGCCGTCACGCTCACCCGGGCATGTTTGGCCACATCTTTGATGGTTGTCATGAAGCTGCTACCTTTGCAAAAGCTGCAAGTTGCTGAGTCCGCTCAAAATGTGTTCGTTGGCCATCGACGTCTGGTACACCAGATCGTTTTGGTAGTTGGCCAACATCAACAGGGAAATGCCTTTGTCAATGCCAATGACGTCGCTGGCGACCCAATTTTCAGTGAGATTGTAGGCATCTAAAAAGCCATATTCTCCTTTCAAAGATTCAATGGAATAATAGTTCAACATGGCCGCTTCGGCATCTTCTGGCACAAAAATGATCGAGCCAATGGCCCCTGCCGGGGCGATGGTGTCGTCTATGAAGTGTGAATTGTTGTCGAAGCCGGAGGGGGGCGCGCCGTAGAGGCCGTTGTAGCCGTCTGGGCCATCGCTGGCGGTGATGCCCCAGGCAGTGGGGCCAAGCGTCAGGTATTCGTCATCGTTGGCGATGGCAAAATCGACCTGGGCCTGGGACGCAGCCACCGAATTGTCGAACCAGTTCACCTCTTCCGCGTCGGTGTAGTTCCGAAAGTCGATCCAGGCGTGGCTGTACTGGTAGGTGAAAAGGGAGCCAAACCAGGAGTGAATGAACCCTTCGCCCTCGCCAAACTTGCCGTAGTGGCGGTTAAAGGTGTAGTAGGGCGTCTCATCAAGGGGAAAGGTGTCTGAACCGGCGGCCAGGACGTACAGCATCAGCTGCTCGGCGTAGAAGTCCCAATGCCCGGCGTAGCCTTCGCCGGGGCGGTAGGCCATGTGGAACATGTTGCGCGACTCGTCTAAAAACCAGGGCCAGTTGACCCCGTCGTAAATTTCTTCAGCCTTGGCCTGGACGTCGCCGCCAAAGTATTGGCCAGCGGTGAGCACGCCCATGAGCAGGATGCCGGTGTCGATGGAGGAGACTTCACTTTGCCAGGCGCGCTCGCCGGTTTGCATGTCCACAAAGTGGTAGTAGAAGCCTTCGGTGCGATCCATGTTAAGCAGGGTGTCCATGGTGCCGTTGGCCCGCTCAAACCCTTCGTCGAAGGTGATGTACGCTTTTTCCACGCCCACCACGTAGGCGGTGAGGCCAAAGCCGACGGAGGCGATGCTGGCAATGCCGGGCGAGCCGGGGAAACGGTCGCGAATGAGGCCGTAGCCGGGGCTGTCGGGGTCGGTGTTGGCCTGTTCCCAGAAGAAGTTAAACGCGCCGCGCATCTCGTATTCAATGACTTCGGCGGCGGGGGAGGGGGTTGGGGTGGGAACGGCCGTTGCCGTGGGCAAAGGGGTGGCGGTGGGTAAAGGGGTGGAAGTGGGGGGAACGGCCGTTGCCGCGCCTTCCGGCGTTGCCCTCGAACAACCAATTACACCAACTGCCACCCACAGCAGCAGCCAAAGATGGCCCAAACGAAATTTATTCACCAGCAATACCTGTCCTTTCAACGGATTCAACAAACCATTTTTGCAGCAAGAAATACATCACCAGCAGCGGCAGAATGTTTAAGAAGGTGCCGCTCAGCTTCACCGCCTCGTTCAGCCGGTCGAAGATGTTGACCGTGCCGGGCGGGTACAAATTTTCATACGCCTGGACAAACTTGGAGAGCTGCATCGGCAAAGATTGGATGCCGCCTTCCAGGAAGATGACCGTCAGGTACGTTTCGTTCCAGTACCACACCGTGGAAAAGATGATGGCGATGATGTAGGAAGGAACGGCCGCAGGCAGGGCAATCGACGTAAAAATCTTCAGGCTGGACGCGCCGTCCAACCGGGCCGCCTCTTCCAATGCCTTGGGCAAGGAGAGAAACGTCTGGTAGAAAATTAAAATAAAAATGGCGCTTTTGTAGCCCTGGCCCATGACGGCGGGCAGGACGAGGGCAAAAATATTGCCCAGCAGCCCATATTCGCGGTAGGTGAGCATTTGCGGAATGACCGTGTTTTGTGCCGGGATGATAAACGTGGCCAGGATTAGCGCAAAGAGCAGATTTTTGCCAGGGAAGCGGTAGCGGGCCAGCCCGTACCCCACCAGCGAACAAACAACGGTCTGGAAGATCGACGGCACTACGCTGATGATGAGCGAAGAAGCCAGCTTGCTGGGATAGTCCAGCACGAAGTACGCTTTCTCATAGTTGCCCGTGTACAGCTCTGTGGGAATCCACTGCACCATCGGGTTCAGCAAATCGCCGGGGCTTTTCATGCTGGTGACAAACATGAACAGCAGCGGATAGAGGTACACAAAGCCAATGGCAATCAGCAGCAGGTAGAGCATGACGTTAAAAACGAGGCCATAGCTGGTGCGGTTGCCAAAGAAAAACGTTCTGAGGGCATCACGGTTCAGCCAGCTCATGACGGAATGTTCAGAATTTCTTTCGCTGATGTGTGGCTTGGTCAGGCTAGCCATATTGTCTTCTCCCTCGTGCGTTCATCAGAAAATAGACGATGCCCAAGAGTAAAATGAGCACAAAAAAGTACAAAAACGACATCGCGCTGGAGTAGCCAATGCCGCCTTCCACGGCATAGGTCTGCCCGGAAATGTATTTGATCACCTTGTTTTCCGAGAAGTGCGACAGGGTGATGACGGTGTAGATGGCCACCACCAGCGTGGTGGTGGAGAGGGACGGCAGGGTAATCTTCCAGAACGATTCCCAGGCGGAAGCGCCGTCAATGGCGGCCGCTTCGTAGATGCTGGGGTCCATTTTTTGCAGGCTGGACAAATAAATCAAAATTTGCACGCCGGAAAACCAGAGGATGAGAATAAACGAGGTGAGCAGGTATTCTGCCGGGTTGCGCAGGTAGCGCGGCAAATCGGCTAAAAATTGGGTGACCGAGTCGGTGATGGCCAGACCGGGCACGGAGGCGGCTCCCTGCGACACCAGTTCCTGAATTACCGGACCACTGGTGATGACCACGGGCAAAAAGAAGATGGTGCGGAACACGCCTTTGAAGCGGAAGTTGAGGTTTAAAAAGAGGGCAATAATCATCGAGAAGATGAGAATGATGGGCACGGAAACGAGCGTCTCAATGGCGTATTCGATGAGCAGCTGGACAAAAGTGGGATCGGTGAACAAGGCGCGGGTGTAATTTTGCCATTGAATGTATTCCAGGTTGATGCCAGTGGCCGAAATGGTGACCTGGTTCAGGCTGAAGTAGAGCGTTTGGGCCAGCGGCCAGAGGGTAAAGACGGCAAAGCCGACAATCCAGGCGATGACAAACATGTAGCCGGAGAGGGCTTCACGGGTGCGGTGCTTGATTTCGCGCCGGGCGGGGCGGGGCGCTTTCATGACGTGGGGGGCATTCACGGGGTCACCTCCGTTACGATGGCATCCAGGGCGGGCACAGACAGGCCATTGGCCGAATAGGGCGTGTTGTTGTAGTTGACGATGATTTGACGGCCGTTGCTATACCTGGTCACCACCACCCCATCCGCCAGCGGCTGGCGGGCTACGATGTGCGCCCCCTTCACCGGCCCCAGCAGGTTGTTCAGCCAGGCGTAAGTGGATTCCACCTCATCTCCCCATTGGTCATAAGACGACGTGTAGATCCAGTTTGACGGGGTGTTGAGGATGTTGGCCGTCACTTCCTGAGTGAGGAAGTAGGAGGGGTAGACGCCATAATCGGCATGGCGCAGCAAATCGGCGCGCAGGTTAGACGAGAAGTTGAGCGTTGTGCCGTAATAGGGCACGTAGCCGGACAGCACAATGGGCAAAAATGGGACGGTTTCGCTGGTGTAGATGTAGCCGCTGTCGCCCAGGGGCATGTCGTAGTACGCCTGCATGTGGCCAAACAGGTAGTCGTTGGGCTGGTAGAAGCTGGTGGCGACGTTGTTTTCGGCCAGGATGGTCTGGTACAGCTGGATGGTCTGCTCGCGGTTGATAAAGTGGCTGGGTTTGAAGTCGGTGTACAGGGTGGAGCCGATGCCGTCTAAGGCCCAACCGGCGTCCAGTTCGGCGGTGAGATCGTTGCTGAGGTCGGTGTAACGGCCGTTCAGCGCCGCATCGTTCAGGTAGAAGTTCACCTTGAAGCGGTTGTACCCTTTCAGGTTGATGTTGGTGATGGACATGGCCAGGTCGTAGCGCGGGGAGTAGCCTGTTTCGTCGTCGCGCAGCGCCGCCTGGGGGTCCAGGTAGAGGAAGAGGCGTCCGCCAACGGCCGTAATTTCCTCCACCAGCTCATTGAGTTCGTTCAGGCGGCCCAGCTTGCGGTCCAGCCGCAGCGAGCTGGGCGGCATCGACGCCGCGCCGCCCGGCTGCCAGCCGTAATACACCACTTCGGGGTTTTGCACCTGCAAGTTGGCTAAAATCGCCTGCATTTGCGCCACGGTGGTCATGGGGATGGAGCGGAACCAGAACAGCACCTTCTCCTTCTCGCCGCCCAGGAACTCCAGACGAATGCCGATGTCGTTGTCTGGATCGGCGACGGTGGGCAGCAGGCCTTTTTCCAGCAGGTACGCCTGGTAGCTGCGCGCCATGCCCACGTAGTCGCTGGCCTCGCCGGTGAGGAAGCGGTAGTGGATGGTCACGTCAAAATCATTGGTGTTGGGCTGGAGGGTGGTGACCCCCGCGCCAGAGCGGTTGGTGGCCTGGAAGTAGCTCTGGTTGTAGACAAAGGCGTTGTACATAAAGTTGAAGTTGGTAATGACACCCGCCGGGTGAGCATGGACTTCGCCATAGGCCGCGCCTTTTTCCACCACCTGGATGTAGGCGTTTGCTTGCTCCTGGTGCACCATGCCGATGACGGGCAGGCTGAGCTTAAACGGCCGATTCACCAGCGGGTCATAGGGCAGTTCGCCCAGCATACCGAGATCTGCGCCGTAGTAACGGCCGTAAAACATATTGCGTGCCTTGGTCTCGGCGGCAAAACGAATCAGCGTGCCCGCGCCGTCGGGAATGAACATGTAGCCGGGCATGCTGTCATCGCGCACCGCGCCAAAGAAGGGGTAAACGTAGAGCAGGCCCAGCTTAAACGCCGGATCTTCTTCCTTGATCGACTCACGCGGCACTTCCACGCGCACGCCGTCGGCCTCCAGCTTCACCATGACGGTCAGGGTGATCGATGGATCGACAAAGTGAACCGTGGCCGCAAAGCCGTCGTCGGTTGTTTGGAAGTCGATGGTGTGTTCGGTGTTGGTGATGGACGCCCGTTCGTCGGTGGCTTTCTCGTCCAGGTAGTCAATGCTGATGCCGCTCTGGGCAAAGGCGGTCCAGGTGCGGTTTAGCCGGTCGTCCTCGGCGATTTCATCCAGGTTGGAGTGCCAGACGTAGCCGCTGCGCTTGTCTACCACTTTAAACGCCAGCGTCTCCTGATTGGCGTACAGCTGAAAATTCTCATTTTCGGCCAGCAGATCGTAGCTGGCGGGGATGGTTTGCAGGCGGGCGGTAAGGGCAAAGGGGGTGGTGGTGGGAGGGGAAACGGCCGTTTCCACCACAGGCCGCACCGGGGCTTCTTTTAGCGTGGGGAGGGTCACGTCGGGTGGATTGGCACCCACACCCAGCAGCAGCCCCATGATCAGCGCAAGGGGAAAAATTCGCATTAGCTTAGCCACGCAGCCTTACCTCCTGAAGAATCGCCGAAACGAAGTCAAACAGCTGGGTAAACAAGACGTAGAGAATGTAGCCCGTCAGGACAAACAGCGCCATCGTAAACAGCGTCAGCAGCACGTTGCGCACCGTTTCAGAAAAGCTGTAGTTGTGAATCTCCTTCACCATGATAAACAGCATAATGCCCACCCACACCCACATCAAATTCAACGTGAAGTCGTGCAAGAAGATTTCGTTGAGCGTCAGCACGTTGGAGATGAGGGCCACCGGCAGGGCAATGAGCAGGTACGGGAAGAGGCTGTACGCCGTGCCGATGACCACATCACGCACCCGCCCCTCGCCGTCGCTGATGGTGGAGATGAGGTAGTTGGCCACATTCCACAACAGGATCAGCCCCAGAGTGATGGTAATTTCGTATTCGATCGGGATGTACGACACCGAGCTGAACGGGTTGAAGACAAAGCCGGTGACGTAGAGCGACAGGATGCGGATCACAATCACGGCGACGTAGATGAGGATGGCAAAACCCAGGCTGCCGCGTAAATCTTTTTTGATGTAGTAGAAGCTGTCGGCGGGCTGTTTGATAAAGCGGAACATGAAAACGAAGTCATCCACCAGCTTGATTTGCTTCAGGCGGTGGAACCAGTCGCGGATTGGATCAAACCAGCGGTAGCGGCGCTCGACGCGCTTGCCCACCTGGAACACCAGTGAAACGCCAATCAGCCCCAAAAATACCTGGGACAGATATTGCTGCAGCACCTGGTTGCGCAGCTCCCAATACGCCTGGGAGTAGCCGCTGCGGTCTTCGGCGTAGCGGTAGTTGGCCAGGGCGGTGGGGTAGTTGCCTGCCTTAAAGTGGGCGTCGGCGATGCCCTGGTAGGCCATGATGAGCGAGCCGTTTTGGTTGAGGATGTCTTCAAAGTAGGGCTGGGCTTCACGGTAGTAGCCGTCGATGTAGAGGCGGACACCTTCGTGCACTTCGCGGGCGAAGGCAGTGGTTTCGTACAGTACCAGGGCGTTTTTGTCTTTGTCCAGCACGTAAATGAATTCACCATGGCGTTCAACGGCCGTTGGATTTGTCAACGTGCCCAACCGCTGGTTCCCGGTATCTTTGGCCCCAAACAAAAACAGCATCGTGCCGTTCAGGTCGTACTCCACCAGGAAGCCATCGGCATCAACGGCCAGCACCAGGCCGTCCTGGCTCACATCAATGTCGCGGAAGCTGGTGGAGCCCCAGATTTCGGGGTAGATGTTTTTGCCGGAAACGGTGTAACGGCGAATGCTTTCCCAGTCGTTGGTGCCCGCGGTGACGGTAAAAACCAGCGATTGCTCATCGATGGTGAGGTTGGACGGGGAAGCGGCTTCGTTTTTGATGAATTGGTCAAGCTGCTCTTCGGTGAGGAAGGTGCGCTGCAAAATCATTTTGAGCGACATGGAGGCGGTGTTGGCGCCAAAGTAGCCGATGAAGTCGCCGTTGGTGTTCATCTGCACAATGCCATTCACCGAGCCTTCGCTGATGATGTACAGGTTTTCCCGGGCGTCCACGGCGATTTTGCGCGGCAGGAACTGCCGGTTTTGGCCAAACAGCGGCTCGTCGGGACGGCCGAATGAGTTCACCACGTTCCCCGCCGCATCAAAAATGTAAATCATGTCCTGCCGGGCATCGGCCACAAAGAGGGTGCCCTCGTCATCGACAAACAGGCCGCTAGGCGCAGACAGCTCCTCTTCGCCGTAGATGGTGTCTACTTCGTAATTGGCGTTGAGCTTGACGATACGGCCGTTGCCCGTATCCGCCACGTAAATCACCCCATCTTCGGTGATGAACATGTCCTCTGCCCCGGAAATGTCCAGATCGATTTCATCGTACGGTGTGTAGGCATCCTGGGTCATCACCAGCCAGCCAGCCGGGCCAATGGCCCAGGTGGTGTAGGGGGAAGTAGAATCGGCGTGGGTAGGAACGGCCGTTACCAGCAATATTCCGATGATGAAGCTGAAGAACAAAATCCGTTTCATGAGCTTTTTCTTTGTAATTGGGTCAGTGAGTCATTACGGCCAATTACCTTCTTAACACCTCGTTCCACGCTCTGCGTGGAATGAAGTTTGGGACGCTCCGCGTCCACCGTGCGGCGCAGAGCGCCTGGGCCTGCATTCCCACGCAAAGCGTGGGAACGAGTGGGATACTTACTTCAATCCCGAATGTGACATCGTGCTCATCACCTGGCTTTGCAGCAGGATAAAAATAATCAGGTTGGGCAAAAACATGATCAGCGTGGCGGCGGCGGCCATGCCCTGGCCGGCCACGGCGTTGGCCCCGGTCGCTGTGGAGGTCAGGGTGGTCAGGTAAAAGGCGAACGTTTTCAGGCTTTCGCTGTTGATGTACAGGGTGGACACGTCGGCGTTGTTCCAGGTGGCCTGGAAGGTCAAAATGGCAATAGTGGCCATAGCTGGTTTGATCATCGGCAGGATGATGCGCCAGTAAATGGCCACATCCGTTGCCCCGTCAATCTGGGCCGCCTCGATCACCTCGTTGGGTATGCCGTCCATAAACTGTTTGAGCAGGAACAGCCCCACGGGCAGGGCCAGCGCGGGCAAAATGTGCACCCAGAAGCTGTCCATCAGGTTCAGCCGTTCGATGATTAAAAAGCGCGGAATGGTGACGGCAATGGGCACAAACATCAGGGCGATGGTGTTGACGGTAAACAACACATTTTTGAGCTTAAACCGTTTTTTAGAGAGGGCATAAGCGGCCGTTGTGGACACCACCACGGAAGCGGCGACGGTAACGGCCGTAATCAAAATGCTGTTGAACAAATAGCGCGTTACGGGAATGCCGGACTTGGAAAAGCGCGAAAACAGGTCGGTGAAATTTTTGACCGTGGGGTCCAGCACAAAAAAGCGCGGCGGGTAGGCAAACAGCTCATCCGCTGGCTTGAAGGCGTGTGAAAAAATGAACACGATGGGCAGGAGCATAAACACCGCCAGCGGCAGCAGCACCAGGTAAAACTTGAGCTGGCTGGTGTGGAAGCCCTGTGGGTTAATCCGGCTGTTGCGAATGCCAGAATACCGGCTGCTTTTTTTGTTGCCTCGTCTAAGCACTAATCTAGTCATCGCTTACAAACAACCTGTTGGCGACTCTGGAGAAAAAGAGCACCATCAACAAGAGCACAACGGAAACGGCCGCTGCATACCCCATCTCATACCGTAAAAAGCCATAATCTTCAATGTGGTTCACAATCAGCTGCCCGGCATATTGCGGCGTAGGGTTGGCCCCAGACAGCGTCACGCCAATCGCCCCCGCCTGGAAGGTGCCGACGATGGCCATCACCGCGCCAAACAGCATCTGCGGCTTCATCGAGGGAATGGTGATGTGAATGATTTCCTGGAAGCGGTTGCTGACGCCGTCTAAACTGCCCACCTCGTACAGCTCCGGGTTGATTTCCAAGATCCCGGCCAGCATCGCCAGGAAACCCACACCCATGCTGCTCCACAGCGTCACCACCACCATGATGGTCATCAAATATTCGGGCGATTGCAGCCACTGCACCGGCTCCTGAATGACATTCAAGCCTAGCAAAAAGCTGTTCAAATAGCCGTTTTGATCACCGCTGAACAGCGTTTTCCATACCACGGCCATGGCCACGCCGGTAGTCATCGAGGGGGAGTACAAAATCAGGGCAAAGATGGTGCGCGGCAGCTTGGGCAGCTGGGCCAGCATCCACGCCAGCAAAAACGACAGCACGTAGCCGCCCGGCCCCACCAGCACGGCAAACTTGATCGTGTTGGGCAGCACGTAGCGCATGAAGATGTCATCGGCCGTCAGCAGGGCGATGTAATTTTTCAGGCCGATAAAGCTGGGCGTCTGGATGGTGTCGAAAAAGGTGAAGGAGAGGAAGATGGCTACCAACACGGGTACCACGATGAAAATGGTAAACATCAGCCCATAGGCAGACAAAAAGGCATAGGCGCTGCCTTCTTTGTTCAGCCACTGGCGGAATTTACTCTCCTGCGGCCCAAAACTGTCCTCGCGGGACCGTACCTTCTTTTGTTCGATTAGGGTGCTGCTAGTTGTCGCCATGTTGCATCCAACTTTCAACGGTCTCAATGGTGGGAATGGTAAATTCGCGCACCCTGACGCCGTTTTCCAGGTAACCAAACTCTTCCATTTTCCGGGTAATCTCGCGGTTGATGATGATGACCGAGTTGTCAATTGCCACGCGGGGATTCACCCCTTCAAACACAATCTGGTTCCAGGCGTTGCTCAATTCGCGCTCTTGCATGTAGCTGCCGGGCAGCTTCACCGGCTCTTGCAGCCACTCCCACTGCGCCAGGATGACCTCTTTGTGCTCGTCGGGAATGGGCGATTGGGCAAACGCCTCCAGGTTGGCGGAGTTCCATAAATATTCCAGCCCGTAGTTCAAAATCAGCTGCTGCTGAAAATCGGTCTGCGTTGCGGTGGAGACCCACCACTTCATAAATGCCCAGCCTTCGTCGGGCTGGTCGGTGTTGGCAAACATGATGCCCGCCTGGGCCGAACCGGTGGCGTAGCGCAGCTCACGGCCGTCTTCCAGCACCGTGGCGGGGTAGAGGGTAATTTCCCACAGGCCGTTCAGTTCGGGCGCGGCCGTTACCAGCTTGAGGTACGTTTCAAAGTTGGAGACGCCGATGGGGATACGGCCGTATCTAAAACTGTCGTAAAAGCTAGACGTAGTCAGCGGCATGCCGTAAATGGTGAAGCTCTCGGCCATAAACTTCACCGCTTCAATCGCCTCGTCACTGGCCAGGCCGGTGGCAAAACCATCGTCGCTGTACAGCTGGGCATCGTGGTTGAGAATGTACGGCGCGGTCATCAGGTACGGCTTGGTGCCGCTGCCCGCCGACAGCGGCGTGTTGAAGTTCATGCCAAAACGCTGCAATTCCGGCAAAATCTCCGTTACCTCGTTCCAGGTATCGGGCACGGGAATGCCCAGCGATTCCAGGATGTCGCGCCGGTAGTAGGTCACCCAAAAATCCTGCGTCTCCGGCAAGGCGTAAACGGAGTCGTTGATGATGTAGCTCAACAGCGAGCCCGGCGCGTAAATCCCAATCGTGTCGTCAAAATCTTCAAACGCGCGCAAATCTTTGAGGGCGTTGCGGATGGCCAGCTCGTACGGCACGTTGGTGCTGACGCCAATGGCCACATCCGGCTGAATCCCGGCGGCGTTGGCCAGCACCAGCTTCGACTCGTCGGGCATGATTGAAAATTTGACGTTGATGCCCGTTTCGGCGGTAAACGTCTCGTCGGTGAGCTGCTGCATCAGGTCCACGTACTGGCGCGGCCGGTTGACCCACACTTCCAGTTCGCCCTCAGCCGCGCCAATGGATTGGTAGGGGTTGGGTTGGAAAGAGTGGAAAAAGCGCTTCAAGCTTTCCAAAATGGAGGTGAAAAAGGAGACCTGCACCACTTCCGGCGTAGTGTCGGCCGAGTGGATGTAAATTTTGTCCAGGGCCAGCGGCTGGTTTTGCAGCAGGGGCAGCAGCGTGCCCAGCAGCTGCGCCGCCGAGCCGGAGCCTTCGGAAAAACGGTTCAGGCGCACCGGAATTTCATCCGGTTCTTCGGCTAGGAAGAGGATGTTGTCGATGGCCATCTGGTAGGTCAGCACTTCCGGTGAGCCGCCGCTGGCGTTTACGGCCGTTACCACGTTCAAATCCTGGCGCAAATCGTCGGCAATAGCAATCAGCTGGTCCTCAATGTCGGGAATGTAGTCGGAAATGACCCATTCTTTAAACGGATCCACCTGGTTGCCGGTGAGCCGCTTGATTTCCAGGGAGAGGTCGTTGATGTCCAGCAGCACCTTCTGGATCTTCTCGATGGCCGAGCGGTAGGGCGAATTGGTCGCTTCGATGCCCAGGACGTTGACCCCCTTTTCTAGATAAATTTTGTAAGGCGTCTCGTCCCCCAGCGTCTTGTTGGTCCAGTCGGCGGTGTAGTTGAAGGGCACGTCGTTCAGCTCTGCAAACAGCACCTCGCCGTTGAGGCTGATGCGCCGGAAAACGGTGAAGTTGTTCTTCACGTTTTGCAGGGCGCGCAAGGTGATGAGGTACATGCCATCTTCGGGGACTTCAAATTCATAATATACGGTGCTGCCGCTGCGTTCCCAATCTTCGCCGCCCAGGGTGTTGAGCAGCAGCTCGTAGGTATCGTACGGGGTGACGGCCAGACTGCGGTTGTTGACGGGGCGAACGGCCGTATCGTTTTTATAAGTCGGCCACTCCGCCTCCAGCTCAATCATCACCCCCGCTGTGTCCGGCGCACTGTGAGCCGCCAGGTAGTCGCTGTAGCTGGGGTAGGGGGCAAACGCCTCAATGGTGACGCTGCCCAACAGCAGGGTTTCGTCGGTCAGCTTAAATTCAAAGGTGTGTTCGCCTTCGGTCAGTAGCAGCTGGAGGGGATACTCCAGGCTGAAATTGGCGTCGCGCAGCGGCACTTTGGTCCAGCGCACCAGTTTTTCCTGGCGAATCAGCGCCTCGTTGCCGTACCGATCCAGCGGAAACGCCATCGCGCTGCCCGCAGCAGCACCGCTGTTCTGGTAAAAAATGGGAAAGATGATGCGCTGTGTGTCCAGCGAGGGGAACTGGCCATCGACCAGCAGCTGGCCTTCGGGCGGGTTGAGGAAGGCGTCGGGTACGGCCGTATCAAACCAAATGGTGTAGAGCCCTTCTTGGGGGATAACGGCCGTAAAGCGCACCGCATCTTCCTCCTGCAAAAACACGGCCGGTTTGTCGTAGTCGGCGGCAGCGTCGTGGTCGCTGGGGGGCAGGTTGAAGGAATCGGCCGTCACTTCAATGGCGATGTCCGGGTCGGCCAGCGGTTGGTCTTGTGCCTGGGGTGATGCTGCCGCCAGCAAATCTGGGTCCAAAACCCACAAGGCATGGGTCGATGGCGTGAGGACCATCATTAAAATCAGTACGGCTGTTCCTAACCGGACGGTTTTAAGCAGATTTGACGGCATGTTGGACTTCGTGAGATGGGAATTGGAAGGCGCTACAGCAAAGCGCCTTCCAACTCCCGCTAAAAATTTATTGGTTCAGTTCAGCAGCGGCGTCGGCCAGGATTTGGTTGGCAAACTCTTCCAGTTGGGCCGAGTAATCTTCGTACTTGTAACGGCCGTCATTGGCAAAGTTAAACATAAACCACATGTTCACATCCAGGTCTTCACCCACATCAATACCCGGCTTGCCTTCCCAGCGGGCGTTGATGTAACCCGGCACCACTTTCGCCAGGGATTCAATCAGGCTGTTGTCCAGATTGTCCAGGGCGGCCAGAATGCCCGGTTTATCCACAAACGTGGTGTACAGCGCCAGCGACGCTTCGTCAACCGAAACCGGCATCTTGGGCGCAGAACCCATTGCGGCGGCCAATTCGGCTTCTTTGGCATACGCTGCGGTGGAGAAGGTCATCCAGCGCGCGAAATCATAAGCGGCGTCCATGTTCGCGGTGGTCTTGGAAACAACCATCACGTCCGTGACCAGCGCCTGGTTCCCCCCGGGGATACCGATGAAGTCCCACTCAAAGCCCGCATTTTCCACGTAGCCCGGCACCGACCAGGAGGCGTCCCAACGCATACCCACTTCCTGGTTCAGGAACAGTTCCCACGGACCGGTAGCGTTGAAGTTGGCCAGCTGTTCTTCCGTCAGCCCTTGCCAGGTGTACTGCTTCCACTCACCAGCGGCAGCAATAGCATCTTTGAAGGCGGTCGAGTTGTAGTTCATCTGCGCCCCGTCGTAGCTGAACCATTTCAGGTTCGGGTCTTGGGTATTGGCATACCAGCCCATGATGAATTCCATTTCATCCAGGCCCAGCACACCTTGCTGCACGTTGTGCAAAGAGGTCACGGCCTCTTCAAACTCTTCAACCGAGAAACCGTACTCCGGCGCATCCAGGTTGGCGGCTTCGTACAGGTCTTTGTTCACAAAGTAGCCCATCACAAATTGGGCGGCGGGTAAACCAAGTACCTGGCCGCTGTAGGTGACGCTGTCTTTCAGCGCTTGCGGCACGTTGGCCCAGTCAGCATCGTTGGCGGTGAGGTCGCTCAGGTCGGCCAGCCAGTCATTGGCGACGTACAGCGGCACGTTGTTGGCCATGAAGACGTCCGGCAGTTCGCCCTTGGCGGCGTAAGAGGTCAACACGGCATCCCAGCCACCTTCAGCCGACATGTCGACAAATTCAATCGTGACATTGGGGTTGGCTTCCATGTAGGCCTGCACCATCTGACGCTGAATGTTGTTTTCTTCTTCGGTGCCCAGATTCCAGTTGGCGTAGCGCAGCGTGATGGCTTCAGCAGCGGGTTCTTCAGCAACTTCTTCTTCAGCCGGCGCTTCAGCAGCTTCTTCTTCGGCCGGGGCTTCGGCTTCTTCTTCAGCCGGCGCTTCCGCTTCTTCCTCAGCGGGTGCTTCCGCTTCTTCCGCCGGGGCTTCGGCTTCGGTGTCGGCGGCTTCTTCCTGGGTGGTATCGGCAGTGGTGTCTTCCACCGTTTCTTCGGTTGTTCCACCACCGCAGGCGGCCAGGGCAACAACCAACAAAACTAGCAGTAAAAATCGTTTTGTTATCTGTTTCATTTCTTGATCTCCTCGTTTTTTAAATGACTCGTGCGAACGTTTTTTGAGAGGAAAGACGGTGTCATGTGATGTCTGATTCCTCCTCCAAAATTTGTTGATTTGGTTTAATTGATTTATGAAAAGAGTTTCGCTTAAGGCAATAATTACCTCCTTTTTAGCCCATCAATGCTTCAACAATATGGGTTTGTCCATCTTGAAAATCAGGAATTAAGGGGCTATCGTGTGGTTTGCCGTCTAGGGTGACAGCTTTAATTCCGTGGCTAACGTGGGTTGGGTTTTTCACTTCAATCTGGTAGGTGGCGTGGCGGAACGGCCGTACCACCCGAAAGCTCGCCCAATCGGCCGGAATCGCCGGGTCAATGAGCAGTCCATCGGCCTGCGGCCGTATGCCCAAAATCCAGTGGGTGGCCACGCGGTGCAGCCATTGGGCCGAGCCGGTGTACCAGGTCCAGCCGCCACGGCCGTAATATTCCGAAAGCGGCCCATCAATGTTGCCCGGCGTCACGTACGGTTCGGCTTTGTAGGCGTCGATGTCGGCGCTGCGGTTGGGTGGGCAGATGCGGTGGTACGCTTCGTAAGCCAGCTCCGGCTGGCCCACCAGGGCGTAGGCCCACACCGCCCAGGTGGCGGCATGGGTGTACACACCGCCGTTTTCGCGCAGCCCAGGGGCATAGCGGGTAACGTACCCCACGTCCGGGCGCGGTTGGGTAAAGGCCGGGTAGTTCAGCAGCGTGCCGTACTCTTTCAGCAAGTATTCCGTCACCGAATCCATCGCCTTCCGGGCGCGATCCGGTGCGGCCGCGCCGCTAATGACCGCCCAGGCATTGGGCATGAGGAAAATTTTGCCCTCGTCGTTGGCGCTGGCGCCGAGCAGCAGCCCGTCGTCGGTGGTGGCCTGCAAATACCACGCGCCGTCCCAGCCGTGGCAGTTCAGCGCGTTTTGCAGGCTGTGGCGCACGACCTGACATTTGTGAGCAAAGCTGGTGTCGCCGCGCTCCGCCGCCAGCGGACCAAAGCTGCCCAAAATCATGTACAAAAATTCAGCCACCCAGAAGCTTTCCCCTTTAAGCAGCGTGCCAACGGCGCTCAGGCCGTCGTTCCAGTCGTGGTCGCCCATCAGCGGGATGCCGCGTGGGGAAAAGCGGGAAAAAGAGCGCTCGATGGCCCGTTTGCAGTGGTCATACAGCGATTCGGCCGGGCCGTTCAAATAGGGCACCGGTTCGTCCAGGACGGCCGTGTCGTTGGTTTCTTGCAGGTAGGCGTCCAGGATAAACGGCAGCCAGAGCAGATCATCCGAGCAGTTGGTGCGTGGGCCGCCGCCGCGAATGGTAAACCACCAGTGCAGCACATCGCCTTCGATAAACTGCTGGGCGGCGTGCATCAGCAGCTGCTGGCGAGCGTACTCCGGCTCGCTCACCAGGAAAATCTGGCTGTCTTGCAGTTGGTCGCGGTAGCCGTAGCCCGCCGATACCTGGTACAGAGCCGATTTGCCCCACAGGCGGCAGGAGATGGCCTGGTACTTCAGCCAGGTGTTGGTCATGAAGTTGAGGGCTTCATCCGGCGTTTCTACTTTTTCGGTGTCGACAAAGCGGGACCAGAAGGCGTGTACGTCTTGCAGCGTTTGGGCGCTGGCGGGGACGGCCGTATACCGTCCCACCAATTCCGCCACATCCTCTTTGCCATCCGCCGCCATGCCCAGGGTAAAGACAATTGTTTTGGTTTCCCCCGGTTCAAGATTGACGGCCACCTGTAACGCGGCAATGGCATCGGTGAAACGGCCGCTTCTACCCGCCAGCTGCTCATCCATCATTGCCTGTGGTTTGTCGTCGTTGTTGTACAGGCCGAGGAACGATTCTTTGTCGCAATCAAACGACAGCAGCGGTTCGCTGACGGCCATGAAGGCGGTGTAGGGCCAGCTGGTGTTGTTGTGGCGGCCCTTGTCGTCGGCAAAACCCCAGAGGCATTTGCGGGCGGTGACGGTGCGGTTGGGGAGGTCAGCGGCCGTTTCGATAAACAGCTTGTGGAATTCGCGGTGTTCGTCCGGGGCAAAACCCAGCAGCCACTCGGCGTAGGAGGTTACGTCCAGCTGGCGCGGTTGGGCGCTGTGGTTGGTGAGGCTGAGCTGGAAAATCTCAACGGGGTCGTTGGGGGCAACAAAAACGGTTAGCTCACTGGCAATCTCTTCAATTTGCTGGCGGAAAATGGAGTAGCCAAGGCCGTGAGTGACCGAGAAGGAGTGAAACGGCCGCATCACCGGCTTGTACGTGGCAGACCAATATTCGCCGCTTTGCCGGTCGCGAATGTAGAAATATTTGCCCCAGTTGTCCTTGACTAAATCCTGGAAGGAGCGGGTGAGGCGGTTTTGCCCGGCGTTGCCGCGCCAGCTGTAGCCGGAGCCATTTTGCGACACCAGCAGGCTGTAATCGCCATTACTGATGACGTTGCCCCAAGGGCGCGGCGTTTTAGGCGTCTTGATGACGTACTCTCTGCCATCTTCGGAAAAGTAGCCGTAAACCGATTCAAATTTCTTGTGCATGGGGCCTTCTCAACCCTTCAACGCTGTAATAATTGGGAAATGGGTCAAGTGAAACGTTTCACTTTTGAGTAAAAAAATATAAGAACCTGGTTCTTATACATTTTTCGCGGGACAAACTTGCCCTATGGCCAAAAATTATCAACGCTTTTTGCTATTTGTCAAGATATTTGATGGGTGTTTAGCAATTCGAAATATGGCGTAGGGGCGGGACGGCGCGGCATGGTTTGGCATGAAACAGGTAACCTTTTCGCCGCGCCGTCTCGCCCTGCCTGGTGTTGACGGCCGTTTTGGGTGAGACAGGCGGGAGGCAAGACTCCTCGTCTGGCCAGGATCTTGGCCCGCCTGTCCTACCCCTACAAGAAATAATGCATATTTCGAATTCCTGGTGGGTGTTCAGCAATTCTCCATTTAGCCAAAGCCTGATACACTTCCGCGCGGGATAAGCTGGCTGCCAAAAAAACCGAAAAATTTTTGTAACTACAGAGGACACAGCGGCAATGGATTTTTCTCAGAACTACGTGCAGGTAAATGATCTTCAGGTGTTTTACCACCGGGCGGGCGGCGACGACGGCCGTGCCAAACCCCCGCTCGTTTTGCTGCACGGCTACACCGACAACGGCCTGTGCTGGGCTCGTGTAGCCCACGATTTGCAGGAGGATTACGACGTGTACATGCCCGATGCTCGCGGCCACGGCCGTACGCAGGGGGATGTGCAGCGTTTTTCATACGAACAGCTGGGGGCGGATGTGCTGGCGTTTCTTCAGGCGCTGGGGTTGGAACGGCCGTTTCTTTTTGGTCATTCGATGGGTGCGCAGACCGCCCTGATTGTCGCCGGGCTGGCTCCTGACCTGGTCCGGGCGATCGTGCTGGAGGATCCGCCGTTTGATCATGCGGCCTCCCAGGACCCAGAGGTTTTGCAGACGATAGCCGATGAGGCGCGGCTGTTCCAGGAACGGCCGTTGGCCGAAAAAATGGCCGCGATTCGGGAAAACAATCCGCACTGGCACGAGGCGGAAATTGGCCCCTGGGCTGAATCTACCGAAGCGTACAACCCGGAGATTCAAAGCCCGCCTGTGCGGCAGCGTATGCATCAATTTGTCTGGCGGCCTGCTGCGGCCAAAGTGACCTGCCCGGTGCTGCTCATTACCGCCGACCCGACGAAAGGCATTGTGACCCCAGCCGTAGCCGCCGAAGCCACTCAGCTGATGCCCCAGTGCGAAGCCATTCAGATACCGGATGCGGGTCACTGCATCCACCGCGACGCCTACGCCGAAACGATGCGGCCGGTCATTGCTTTTTTGGCCAGCCATTGATTTTTTGCCACGGATTTACACGGATTAACACAGATTGTTATGACCAAACCATACCAAACAACTTCGAGCCAGATTGTCTGGTCCTGCCCCTGGTACCGGGTGCGCCAGGATCAGATTATTACGCCCAACGGCCGTCCCGGTGTCTACAACGTCATCGAAAGCCCCACCTCGGTCTGGATTGTGCCGGTAACACCGGCCGGGGAGATTGTGCTGATCCACAACTATCGCTACACCATCGACGAGTGGTGCTGGGAGGTACCGGCGGGCAGCGTCAAGCCAGGGCAGACCGAGCTGGAAGCGGCCGTTTGTGAGCTCAAAGAAGAGGTGGGCGGTGAAACTGAGGATGCTCTGGTGGAAATCGGCCGTTTTTACACCGCTAACGGCATTTGCAACGAGCTGGGCGTCTATTACCTGGCCACCAATGTGCGCCTGGGCCAGCCAGAGCACGAAGCCACCGAGGTGATGGAAACCCACATCAAGCCCCTGGCCGAAGCGGTGCGCATGGCCCACAGCGGCCAAATCAGCGATGGCAATACCGCCCTCGCCCTTCTGCTCTGCGCCGAAAAACTACACCCGCTATCAACACCGGTAGCCGGAGCATTGTAACCCTGTCTGACGACAGCTGCGCCGCCTGACAAAAAAGACAGCCTATCAGCTGTCCGCTGCGCTGGATGCATCCAATTGCGCCCGCACCTGCGCCAGGACGTTTTCCATGTTTTGTGTTACCGGATGCCCTGGCGCAAATTGGTTCCCTAAAGCTACTGCCTGGGCTAGGAGAGACTCCGCGGCCGTTAACTCCCCGTTTTGCACCAGCCGCCAACCTAACCCCCAATAAATATTGGCCTGTCCCACACGATCATTGATCTGTTCATGCAGCGACAGCGCAGCCTGTAAACTTTGCAAACCAGCCTCGCCATCCCCCTGATCAAGCTGCTGAAAACCGATGGCTTTGAGGGTGTTGGCTTCGCCGAGGCGGGCGCCGACGGCGCGGAAGAGGGCGAGGGCTTGCTGGTAGCTCTCCAGGGCGGCGCCATACTCATCGCCAAAGTAGTGCATTTGGCCTAATCGGTAGAGCATGTCGGCCTGGTCGCCAGCTTCAGCTTCGCGGTCCAGTAAGGCATTGGCCCGCTGGTAATGATCTTGGGCTTCAAGGTAAAAAGAGCGCCCCTGGTACAGCCACGCCAGCCGGTAATGTAAATCAAAGCGGGTTTTGTCACTAGCTAGCGGGCTGTTTTCTTGTTCTGCGAGTAATTCGCGGTACAAAGCAACCAGCTGTTCCCATTCTTCCACACTGTTATAGCTTAGGCCTGGCTCTGTGGGCATCTGGCTAGTCGGGTTAACTTGTACCGCGCTCTTTTCTGATACTGGCGTGGTTGTCAAGCGCAAATCGAAAACACCACTATGCCTCGAAAAAAAGTTTGGGGCCTGCTCAGCCAGCTTGCCCCACAAATTATATTGCAGCCAAAGAATCAATGTATGGGGATAGGCCGCCAGCCTGTCACGCTGTAGATCTAACCAACGTGGTGCTGTTTCCCAGCCTGCTTCAATGTCAGTCACCGATATGACGGCGCGTTTCTGGCGCTGTTCGGCAGTTAAACTTTTAATGTAGCCATATACATCTGAGTGCCGTGCCGAAACCGCATATTTAAACAAAGGTTGCGGGGCAATGCGCCTTTTTATTTCAGCTACCATTACATCACGAGAAGCCGGGGTGTTGTACAACGCGATAACAAAGCTGCCCCGCTGGGAAAGGTTCGCCACAGTTACCAGCTTTTCAAATTCGCGACTGGTGATCAATTGGCGCAGCGGTTCATCCAATTGGCTTAAATCGAGGGTGCCTTCTACCTGCTCGAAATTACTCACGGCTCAATAGCTCAAGAACCAACGGGTTTACATTTGCCCAATAGCCGCGCGTATTACGATACTCACGCAGGCTATCGTTAAACAGTAGCTCTAGCTTTTCTGGGGTCGTATCATCTAAATCTTTGTTTGGATCATCTTTAAGCTGTCGCAATAGAGCAATCTGTTCTTTCTTCAGAATAACCATGTAATCATCTCTGGCACGACGACGCGCTTCTTCAACATGATTTAGTTGCACCTGATCAACTTTTTCTACAACTGCATTCAAAACAGCTTGTTGACTCAACTGCATAAAACTTTTTAGATGGCCTCCACTTAAGTTTATCAACGCTTTGACTGCATCGTTAGAAAATAGTTGGGGGGTGACACGACGAACCAGGATATCTTGCAGGATTGTTTCGCCCTCAGGCTCAGGCGTACCATCTCGATGTTCAAGCGAGACATTGGGCAAAAGGTAGTAGTTATCAAAGCCTTGCTTAATCACCGGAAAGCTATTGTCGTACCTTAACGCAACAGGAAACGTATAGATGACCGAGGGGTAAAGGGATGTCAGCGTGCGTGTATGATCCAGGAAAAGTTTACGGGTATTATTGATGTCAAATTTGTCTAAATCTTCAATCACAAACAGAATGCGCTTTTGCAGCTTCTGTTCGATCAATCGGGCTAATTGCTTAATATTATCTAAAATTTCAGCGATACGACCTTCAAATCTTTCCTTAACTTGATTGCGCGTGAAGGCTTCTGTTCCGATTTTTGTTTCAAGCTCGGCTACCAAAACGCTCAATTTGAGTGTGAAGGTTGATTCACTATCAGCCCGAATCTTTTCTTCTCCAAACAAATATTGGCGCATTGGTGTATAAATTCTTTCCAGTAATTTTTCCCAAGCATCAGTGACAACACCTTTTTGCACCATGTCTTGCTTGGTCGCTTCTGCCAATAGCGATAAATAAATAGCAAAGACAAGCTCTACATGCGTAACGGCTGGATTTTGATATACATCAAACAAGTGGGTAAAAATAGAGATGTACTCATTGGCGAGTAAGTTGCTCAGGTAAGAAAGTTCGGAAGATTTTCCTGCTCCACGATGTCCCACAAACAGAATCTTTTGATGTTTGTTTGTAAGAGCTGCAATTTGTAAGTGCGCTTGCATATCATACACTGGGGAATGGGGACGAGACACAAAAAGACGTTTAACTTCTTGCGGCTTAACTGGAACATGGGGATCTAGCTCACTAAAAGCTTCAGGTAATGTTTTTGCAGCCATTGTTTTTCTCTTCGTCCCTTCCTAGATATTGTTAATCATATTGTAACATGACCCAATTAGATACCCAATATAGAACGGCCGTTTACAAATTGTTTATCATACAATTCCCACCCCTGCTATAATCAGCCTCGCAATAAACTAACGAGGAAAATCTTATGATCCAATCTGCACCAGTGCCCGATGAACGGGGCAAATTTGGCCCGTACGGTGGCCAGTTTGTGCCCGAAACGCTCATGCCCGCCCTGGACGAACTCATTCGCGTTTACGATGAGGTGCGCCAGGACGAGGCGTTTTTGGCCGAGTTTAACCATTTGCTGAAGAGCTACGTGGGACGGCCGTCGCCCCTCACCCACGCCAAACGACTGTCCGCCAGCCTGGGCGGGGCGCAAATCTACTTCAAGCGCGAAGATTTAAACCACACCGGGGCGCACAAAATCAATAATGCCCTGGGGCAGGCGCTGCTGGCCAAACGCATGGGCAAAACCCGCATCGTGGCCGAGACGGGCGCGGGGCAGCACGGCGTGGGCAGCGCCACCGCCTGTGCCCTGTTGGGATTGCAATGCATCGTCTACATGGGCAGCGTAGACATTGCCCGGCAGCAGCCCAACGTCTACCGCATGAAGCTGCTCGGCGCCGAAGTACGCGCCGTGGAAAGCGGCAGCAAAACGCTCAAAGATGCCATCAACGAGGCCATTCGCGACTGGGTGACCAACGTGGACACCACCCATTACCTGCTCGGCTCGGTCCTGGGGCCGCACCCGTACCCGATGATGGTGCGCGACTTCCAGAGCGTGATTGGGTATGAGGCGCGGCAGCAAATGGTGGATGAAATCGGCCGTTTGCCCGACACGATCATCGCCTGCGTGGGCGGCGGCAGCAACGCCATGGGCATCTTCCACGCCTTCCGCAACGACGAGGGGGTGGACCTCATCGGCGTGGAGGCGGGTGGCGAGGGAATCAGCGGCGGCAAACACGCCGCCCGCTTTGCCGATATGAGCATTGCCCGCGTGGGCGTTTTGCACGGCACCAAAAGCTACGTCATGCAAACGGCCGATGGCCAGATCCGGGAAACGCACAGCATCAGCGCCGGGCTGGATTACCCCAGCGTGGGGCCAGAACACGCCCTGCTGCGCGACGAGGAGCGGGCCTTCTACACCTACGCCACCGACGAAGAGGCGCTGGCGGCATTCCAGACGTTGTGCCAAACGGAAGGGATCATCCCGGCGCTGGAATCGAGCCATGCCGTGGCCGAGGCCATCAAGCAAGCGCCCAAAATGCGGCCGGACCAAATCATTCTGGTGAACCTGAGCGGCCGTGGCGACAAAGATTTGAACACGGTGATGGCAGCGCTGGATTTATAAAACCAAACCGAATTACAAACCCTGATTGAACAACAGTGGCAGGAGGCCAAACATGAGTGAGAAAAAGTCTGGCTTGGTGTTGTGTACCGGCAATTCCTGCCGCAGCCAGGTGACAGGCACTTCCAAAGTACCTGTCACCTTCAGCCTCTAATACACCGAGCCGCGACCGCCCAGCCGTTCCACGTGAACCGGGTCGTAGCAGTCGCCAAACTTGGTTTTGGGCATCCCGGCCTTTTTGGCCATCAGCGTCTCGTACTCATCATCGTCTACCATGGCCACGATGCGGGCAATACTGGCTTCGCCGTCGACAAAGCGCCAGGGGAAGCAGCCCACCGGCACGCGCCGGTTTACCACCAGGTCAATGTCGCCGCCGACGCATTCAGCGTGAATGATCCCCTTGTCGAACATCCACAAATGCATCATCTGGTACATATCTTTGGTAAAGTAATCCGCCAGCGACTTGCCGTACTTTTGCTGGAAATGGGCGTCGGCATCAGCCGCCTGAGCCGGCATCCACTCCCGAATTTTGGTGTTCATCGGATGATCCGCGCTGCCGCAGTCCACGCCAATCCACTTGATCTTCTTGTCGATGCACCACTGGGCAAAGCGCGCATCCGGGCCGGGATGCATCACCATGTAGCGCACTTCGTTGCCATACGGCTGGTCCCAGCCAAAGTGGTGGTAGCCGGTGTGGATGATGAGAATGTCGCCTTGGCGTACCTCCACACGCGCCTCAATCATTTCCGGCGTGTACACGTCATAATCGCCGCACACGTCGCTTAAATCGACGATGGCCGCTTCACCCGCCAAAAAGTCAAAATCGAGCTGGGCAATATCTTTGCCAGGGGTGTAGAAATGAATTTCGCCGTCGAGATGGGTGCCCACGTGGTTGCTGTGGGTGACCACCTGCCCATTTGCTCCGTTGGGCGCCAGGCGTTTGAAATATTTCACTTGCAGCGGTTCATACGTTGGCCAGGGTGGGGTGCCAATGCCGAGGGGAATCGTGAGATCAATAAATTTCACAAGTTTGCTCCTTCGAAAATAATTTAACGCAGAGACGCGGAGTCGCAGAGAAAAAAATCTGTTGAATCTGCGAAATCTGCTGATTTTCATTCATGGTGGTCGGCGACAGCCGGTGTCGTCTCCTTTGAAAATAGGCCGCGGATTACGCGGATTGACGCGGATTATAATACAGGCCAGCGGCAAAATTCTAGCAATATTCTGTCAGTGCGTGCGTGGTTAAAACATTTTGATGAAGCGGGAGGCGATGCCGAGGAGGACGATGTAGCGCAGCGTTTTGCCAAACAAGACCCAAAAGCTGAAGACGCCGAGGTGCATATGGAGGGCCCCAGCAACGGCCGTTAACGGATCGCCAATAAACGGTACCCACGAGAAAAACAGGGCCACCGGCCCCCAACGTTCGTAAAAGCGCTCGGCCTGAGCCCACGTTTTGGGATTGATCTTCACGTAGCGTCCCAACACAAAATCGGTGCCTTTTTTACCGACATAATAATTGAGCAAGGAACCGGTGTAGCTGCCCGCCGTGGCCACCACAATGACCAGCCAGATGTTGTAGCCCAGCGGTGGCATGCCCACGACAAAAATTTCCGAGGCCAGCGGCAGCAGCGAGGCCGACAAAAAGCTAATCAGAAACAGCCCAAAGTAGCCCAGGCTGAAGAAAAAATCGAGCATTAAACCTCAAATTGTTGGTCGGGTGTAAGCAGCTTATGCCACAGAGGGCGCAGAGGAAAAAGAGATAATTCTCTTAAACCTCTGTGCCCTCTGTGGCTAAAAATCAGGTAAAGCTGCGGTTGAAAACGGCCGTTATCTTGCTCATCTCCGCCACAAAATGGGGCAGCATGCTTAGCGGCAGCGACTGCTGGCCGTCGGACAGGGCGTTGCTGGGGTCGGGGTGAAATTCCACCAGCAAACCATCGGCCCCGGCGGCCAGCGCGGCGCGGGCGGCCGGCAGCACAAGGTCGGCGCGACCGGTGGCGTGGCTGGGATCGGCCAGCACCGGGTAGGGGCTGAGCTGCCTGGCCAGGGCAATGGCGTTGGTGTCCAGCGTGTTGCGTGTCGCCGTCTCAAAGGTACGAATGCCGCGTTCGCACAGGATGATGTTGGTGTTGCCCCGGCTGCTGATGTGCTCGGCAGCTTTTAGCCACTCGTCAATAGTTGACATAAAACCACGTTTGAGCAGCACCGGCTTATGCAGTTCGCCCACAGCCCACAGCAGGGGGTAATGCTGCATGTTGCGGCTGCCCAGCTGGATGATGTCGGCATAACGCGCCACCAGCGGCACGTGCTCCACCGCCAGCGCCTCGGTAACGACCAGCAAGCCGAACTCATCAGCCACGTCACGCAAAATTTCCAGCCCTTGTTCGCCCAACCCCTGGAAGCTGTCGGGCGAGGTGCGTGGTTTAAAGGCACCGCCGCGCAGTACCCGGCCGCCCACGCGGGCCACCGCTTCGGCGGCGGCGCGGGCCTGGGCATAGCTTTCCACCGAGCACGGCCCGGCCATGAGCACCACATCGCTGCTACCTATGACAAAATCAGGCGTAATGGTCACAGGTTTTTTTGTGGCATCGGTGGGCAGAGATTGAATATTTGGCAAACGATTCACAGTTTTCCTTATCACCTGCCTTTCTGCTGGGCATTTTCGCCAGATTGGGCCAATTATTTACCAATCTGGCCGGTAGGCCAGTCGGAAAAGCGCAGAACTTTCAAAATATTTTGAACGAATTATACCGAATTTGGCGGCGTTGCGTCAATTTTCACAACGGCCGTTCATCCAATGGCCCTACTGTTGTTGACAAACGCAGGGATGACCGTTTTTAATAGCGTTGACCAGCGGCTCGCTGGTTGAAATGTTTACATAATGGTGCGGTACGGCCGTGGCCATCTTCAATACATGGAGGATTTTAATGAGTCGTAATACAAAAATTGTGGTTGGTATCATTGGCGGTATCCTGGCGATTTGCTGCCTCATCGTCCTTGTTGCGGCACTGGTGCTGCCCCGGATGTTTGAGAACTTCGCCGATGGCGTGGATGATCCCGAAGCGGCCGCTGAGGTGGCCACTTCAATTGTCGACTATGACCTGCCAGCTGGTTATGATGAGCAGGGCGCGATGAACGTTTTTGGTTTTCGCATGGCGTTCATCACTGGCCCCGATGAAAACTCAATGATTATGCTGGCCGAATTCCCGGCCGCGCTGGCGGGCAACGAAGAGCAAATGCAGCAGCAGATGCGTGACGCCTTTGCCAACCAGACCGGCACACAAAACATGGATCTGGAGTTTGTGAGCAGTGAAGACGTGACCATCAATGGTGCCGACGCTGCCCTGGCAACCTATGAGGGTACCGATAGTCAGGGCAACAACATCCGCCAGATTATTGGCGTCTTTGCGACCAAAGGTGGAGACCCGGGCATGTTGATGATCTTTGGTGACCAGGACAATTGGGATGAAGGCGGCATCAGCGAGTTCCTCGATTCCCTGGAGTAAGTCATACTTTTCCATTTCCCCGGAAACTGCTTGTAAGAAGATCACTTTCAGAGAAAGTTTCTGCGGAAATCATCTGCCTAACCTCCCGCCGGTTTACCTGGCGGGAGGTTTTTTATGTCTTACTCTCGTTTATGGCCCCAATTTTCCCAAGAGGTTACTTCTGCGGCGGGAACACGTCTGGCGGGCTGGAAGTCGTCGCCAGTGTAGTAGGCCACTGGCAGCAGCGCCGCCTGGGTGAAGTGGCGCGGGATGCCCAAAATTTCCGCGATTTCGTTTTCGTAACGCAGATGCAGCGTGGTCCAGGCTGCGCCCAGCCCACGCGCGCGCAAGGCAAACATAAATGACCAGGTGGCGGGCAAAATAGAGCCGTAAAGCCCGGCCTGAGCCATCGGGCCAGCGTTCTCCACGCGCCCTTCGATGCAGGGAATGACCATGACGGGGACACGATGCATATTTTGCGCCAGAAAAACGGCCGATTTCACCACCCTGTTCTGCTGTTCGAGATCATGGTCGCGGCTGCCCCGGCTTTGCGCCTGTTCCTGGTTCGACCGGGCGTAGATGAAAAATGACTGCTTGTACAGCTCGCCAATTTGCGCCTTTTTGTCGGCGTCGGTGACAACCAGAAAGTGCCACCCCTGCGAATTGCCCCCGGTGGGTGCCTGAATGGCAATTTCCAGGCACTCCTCAATGATTTCGGGCGGCACCGGGCGGTCCAAATCGAGGCGTTTGCGTACGGAGCGGGTGGTGGTTAATAATTTATCAACGGTAGCGAGGTCCATTTTCGGGTCTCCTGAAGAACGAATTCAGTAATTCAGTAATTGGGTAATGGCTCAATTACTTTTTGACTTTATTGTGGCACATCACACAGACATGGCAACTTTATGTCAGAAGATTATTGTGCAGATAGCTTTAGCCATATAATCAGGCTAAAAGTTTAAGAAAGATAAATTGCCCATGTCGCAAAATGACAGCAACCATATTGTCGGCCGTACCATCCATAGCTCCCTCTACAGCCTGATTGCTTCCACAGTCACCATCACGCTTGGTTTCATTCGATTTATCCTGCTGCTCTACTTCTTACTCCCCGAAGATTTTGGTGTATTTACCCAGGCAATGCTGTTTATTACCCTGGCAGCTCAAATCCGTCTGCCAGGTCTAGACTTAGCCGTGATTCAGCGGCAAGAGGTGAATGAACCTGTCCGGCGGACCTACTTTTCTATGAAAATGGGTTCCCTTGTCGTCAGCGTATTAATTATGGCGGCGGCGGCACCGTTTATCGGCGCAGTCTATTCGGCGATGCCGCTGCTAACCGGGATTCTTTTGGCTTTATTAACGCTGGATATCTTTAAGGGGTTAAACGGCGTTCAGGAAGCGCTGCTGCGCCGGGAATTGGCCTTCAAACAAATTGCCATCGCCGATATCACAAGTGCGATCTTCACCACCATTGTTACCCCCTATTTGGCCTGGCGAGGTTATGGGGCCTGGAGCCTGGTGGCCGAGGTGTTTGTGGGGCAGGTTTCCCGGGCAGGTATTCTCTGGTTTTCCGCCCGTGTGTGGTGGCCCAGACCCGGCTGGAATAAGGAAATCGCCGCTGATTTGTGGCAGTTTAACAGTAAATTGTGGGGTGCATCGGCCCTAAGCTTTGTTATAGATCGATTTGATGATTTCTGGATTGGTCAAGGGCTGGGATCTGAATCGTTGGGGTATTATTCCCGGGCTTATGAGGCTGCCCGATACCCCAGACGTGTCATCGCTTTGCCGCTCAGTACCGTATTTTTTTCGACGTACGCGCGTTTGCAAGATGATAGGCAGCGACTCTCTCAGGCGTTTTTTCGCCTGACCAGTTTGCTGGTCCGGGCCAGTTTTGGCTTCTCTTTAATTTTTATTTTGGCGGCCCCTGAATTTATCGCTCTTTTAGGGGATACCTGGCAGCCAATGTTGGTCACGTTCCAGTTGATGATCGTTTACACGTTGTTGGACCCGTTGGCGGTGGGGGCTGGCGATTTGCTTATTGCGATTGGGCGGCCGGAGCTGCCGTTTCGCACAAATATTGTTCAGGTGATTGTTTTTATACCGGCCGTTATTTTGCTTGGTTCCTGGTTGGGAATTGTGGGTGTAGCGTTGGCGGCAAATTTAATGATTGGCGTGGGGGCAGTCATTTTATTCAGACTCACCCATCGCTTTGTGGATTATTCGGCGCGGCGGCTCTGGCTTTGGCCGAGCCTCGCTTTTCTTGTGGCGGGAGCTGTCATTTTGTTGCTTGATTCATTTTGGTTAACATTAGCGCCCTGGTTGGCTCTGCTGGGCAAGTCTGGGTTGATTTGCCTGGTGTATGGCGGTTTGTTGTTTCTCGTCGAGAAAGAGGAAATTGGGCACAGTTCGCAAATGGTCTGGCGTCAGGTGCAGCCGCTGTTGGCCAGTTTTAAAATGCGGAGCCGAGGATGATGAAGCAGGGGTGGATCACGCTCATTTTGAGGACAGGATTATGAACCAGGCGGATTCTCGGCAGTGGTGGCGGCAGCAGCTGTCGCCGATTAAGCAGCAGTATGTGCAGCAGTTTGCGCAGGGCAACACGGCCGTTGATATTGGCACCGGCGCAGGTTTCTACGGCCGAATGCTGCAAGAAAAAGGTTTCCAGGTTGTGGGGGTAGACCTTCAGCCGCAGCAAGATTATGCCTATCCGGTGGTCCAGGCTCGTCTGGCGGCGCTGCCGTTTCAACGGCCGTTCGATACCGTTCTCGCCTTTGATATTCTGGAGCATGAACCGCTGGAGGTAGAGGCTCTGCATGAACTGCGCCGCCTGACCGGGCAGCGCCTGCTCCTCTCGGTGCCCAATGCCGATGATGCCCTGCTCGCGCCCTACAATCTGACGTTTAAGCACCACATTGATAAGACCCATCAGCGTGAGTACGATGTGGCCGGTTTGACCGATAAGTTAACCGCCGCGGGTTTTGCGGTGCGCCATATTGCCCGAAGAGGGCCAGTCAGCCCGGCACTGCTGGCCGAGTTTGTCCGTCCGACTTGGCTGCGTAAGCCAATACGCTGGCTGATCAAGGCGCTGTTTAAGCTGAAAGTTCTGCATAATGAAGCGCTGATGGCGGATGTGTATGTGGTGGCGGAGCCTGTTTGAAGGTGAAGGGGTGACAGGGTGAAGGGGTGACGAGGTGACAAGGTGAAGGGGTGAAAAAAGTGCGGGTTGCGAGGTTTAGGGGGAGCGACGTTGTTGATGGATGAACATCTGGTGATTCTTACGTTGGATTTTAAGCCGGACCCGGGGGGCGTTCAGGAATATCTGTTTCAACTGAGCCAAAGGGTGGGAAGGCGGTATCGCGTGACGGTGATTACGCCCGTTGGCGGGGAGCTGCCCGAGGCTCCTTCTTTTCAACGTGTTCAGTTGGCCCGGGTTTCACCTGTGGCTATTTGGCGGCTGCTAAAAACAGTGGCCCCAACTCACGTGCTCGTTGGGCATGCCCATCCAAAGCTGCTGGCGGGGGCGTGGCTTTGGGGCCGTTATGCGGTGCTGGCTTATGGCAACGACTTTCTCGCCGCGCAGCGGCGCTGGCATCGGCCGTTTTTTAACTATTTGTTGCGGCAGGCAAAACCACTCATGGCGATTTCGCGGGCAACGGCCGTTGCCCTGGAAAGCATCATCAACCAGGCACCAGCCGTCATTTACCCTGGCACAGAACCGGCTCGGTTTTCCCCGGACCGGCCCCGTCAACCCAGGGAAACGCCCATCCTGTTAACCGTGGGCCGCCTGGTGCCGCGCAAGGGGATCGACTTGATGCTGCGGGCGCTGCCGCTGATTTTGCGGGAAACGGCCGTTACCTACCTCATCGGCGGCAGTGGTCCCGATCGTGCCCGGTTGGAGCAATTGGTGCAGGAATTAGGCATCCAGCACGCGGTTCGGTTTTTAGGCCGGATTCCAGATGACAAACTGCCCGAACTTTACGCCAGCGCCGATCTGTTTGTGATGCCCAATCGAGAAATCCAGGCAGAAGGCAGCCTGGAAGGGTTTGGCATCGTCTTTTTAGAGGCCAGCGCCAGCGGTTTGCCCGTCATTGCTGGTCGCAGTGGCGGCGCGGTGGAAGCGGTGCAGGATGGCACCACCGGGTTGCTGGTTGCCCCGGATTCGGTGGAGGAATTGGCAACGGCCGTCCTGACCCTGCTGCGTGATGCGCCCAAACGGCAGCAGATGGGCCAGGCGGGTCGGCAGTGGGTTGAAACAGAGATGAACTGGGACCGTACGGCCCGGCAATTTATGGACCTGTTAGCAAGACACAGTGGGTAAGATGGATTATTTTGAACGATACCGGGAATTGATTGACGATTGGGCTGCGTTTGTGGCGGTGGTAAAACGGCCGTTGCCCACCACCCTCTGGGCCAATCCGCTCAAAATCACGCCCGAAAAGCTGCAAAATCTGATGGCCGACAGCGGCATCGAACTCACACCAGTCGGCTGGTATCCCGGCGCGTTTCGCCTGCCTGCTGACGTGATGCCCGGGCTGCGCTGGGAATTTTTGGCCGGGCTGTACCAGGTGCAGGAAGAAGTTGCCCTGCTGCCCGCGCGGCTGCTTGATCCGCAGCCGGGGGATCGCGTGCTGGATATGTGCGCTGCGCCGGGCAACAAATCGGCGCAAATGGGGGCGATGATGGCCAACCGGGGCACGCTGTTGGCCAACGACCGCAACGGTGGCCGGATGCGCGCCGCGCGCGACGTGCTGAACCGCATTGGCCTGGTTAACGTGACCACCCTCACCTGGGATAGCAGCAGCCTGCCCGGTGAAATTGGCCTGTTCGACAAGATCATGGTGGATGTGCCCTGCACCTGCGAGGGCACCTGCCGCAAGGACACCAGCGTGCTCAGTCGCTCGTCGGTGGGGGCGTCGTTGAAGATTGCCCGTATTCAGACGGCGCTGCTGCGCAAGGCGGTGCAGCTGTGCCGCCCCGGCGGGCGCATTGTGTACGCCACCTGCACCTTTGCCCCAGAGGAAAATGAATTGGTGGTAGATGCCATCCTGCGCGAAGCGGGCGATGGGCTGCGCCTGCGCCCCAGCGCCGTGCCGGGGCTGGTCGCTTCGCCGGGGCTAACCGAGTGGCAGGGGCAGCGGCTGCATCCCGATTTGCAGCTGGCCAGCCGCATCTGGCCACAGCAAAACGACACCGGCGGCTTTTTTGTGGCGGTGCTGGAGAAGGTGGACGGTGATCGATATGCGGTAGTCGGTGATCGGATGATTCAGCCTGGGGATTCAGCCGCAGATTCTTTATTGGCAGAGGTGGTGGAGCGGTTTGGCATGGATACGGCCGTCTTCAACCACCTCGCCATTATCCCCTGGAGCAAACGCGGTGTATACCTGGTGAACCAGGACCAGCAGCTGCCCACGCGCCCCCGGCTGGACGCGCCTGGCCTCTTTTTTATGCGCACCGGCCAGCGTTACGCCAAGCTGACCACCGCCGCCGCCATGCTGCTGGGCCAACACGCCACGCAAAACCGCATCGAACTGACCGCTGAACAGGCGCGCGCTTACTTACAGCGTCAGACCTTTGCCGTGCAAGCCGCCCAAACCACCACCTGTACCGACACTGGTTACGTGGTGGTCTGTTACCATGGCTATCCGCTGGGCCTGGGCGTCTTTCACACCCTCTCGGGCGAGGTGGAGAGCCACTTCCCCAAAGCGTGGGTCCGGCCCGACGTACAGCTGTAACCGCTACGTTCGAATTCGTTGGTTATGGCAAGGCCGCTTGCAAATCGATCGCTTCCTGCCAGAAGTCGGCACTTCCGTCAGCTAACGGCAGCCGTCCCTCCCCGTCATACAGGCCAACCCGATACTCCTTGATGCCAGAAAGGTCTTCTGGCAGCGGCAGGTAAAGGGTTTGGAAAATCGTCTCGTTTGGCTGCCATATCGTCGTGGGCCATTGTCCTTGAAACGGCCGTTCATCCACCTGGCTCAAAATATTGCCCTGCTCGTCTAGTAGATGGACAAAGGTTGTTAAGTCCCGCGTGAGGGGCTGATTCACCCGCCATATCAACTGGAGCGGTAACATTCCGTTACTGGACTCACCGATGTTCACGGATTCCAGGCTAAGATCGTTTTGCCAGTCAGCCTGCGGTTGGTGGGAAACGGCCGTATCAATCATATCTCTTGGTGGATTGCCCAGCCGCACCCAGCCCGCTCGGATGTCTGGGGAAAGCTGCTCCGGAGCAGCGGCCAAGGGTACTCCTCCACTGCGTGAGGGGTCAAACATGATAATGCCGAAATTGTAGCCCCCAGCAGGCAGGTCGGCTGGTAGTTGTAGCTGTATCGGGATTTCTAACGTATCGCCAGCCTGCCACTTGCTGGAATTATAGTTGCTGCCAAACGGAAAATCTTTGGCCACGGCATACTGCTGATGCTGGGCATCGACCAGGAAAAGCGTCAACTGGTAATCGTTAGGCTGAGGCTGCTGGACCTGCACCTTTAGCCAGACATCAAACAGGCTTCCCAGAGCAGGTGTTTGCGTGTTTATGTGCAGGGATTCAAGATATAAGCCGCCTTCTAAAGTCGTATTTACCGGCTGCACTATCTGTTCCTGTTCGGATTTTCTTTGGAATATGACGGCGTTCTCAAGCGTGAGGACCGGCTCATAAGCTGCCTGGAACCACCATTGCGGCCGTAAAGCGTCCCAACCGGTTTGCGGTAATGTGACCAGGTAGCGAGGCGAATAGGTGTTCACAGCGTAAACCAATGTTTCTACCCAACCTACCTGGTGATTGGTCATGCCAGAACTCACCAGACCCATCGTGTCTACAATGGGCCGCTTAGACTCATAGCCAATCACGCCAATTTCAATTGTCGCGACCGTGTCTTCTGGCTCGCTGTTCTCAGCCAGCCAACGGCCGATCTCAAAATAGTCAGCTCGAACACCAGGTATTTGGTTGTTGTTCCAGGTCTTAAGCCCCAGGGAAACGATTAGGGGGATGAAGAGCAGCGCGATAAGGATGACGCCAGCTTGAGCAAGCTGCCATTTCTGGTGACGAATCAGCTGCTGTGCCCACCGGTAAATCGCTTCGAGGCCTATTGCAGCCAAAAGCATGGTAACGGCGACAGGGGGCACAAAATACCAGTTAAAATTGACGACATTGAGTAGGGAATAAACGGCCGTATACCCCAACACCCACACACCCAGCCACCAGCCCGTCCATTGGCGCGATGTTGCCGCTTCCAACAGCCAGGCCAAAAGAGCCACCACCACCAAAATGCCGATCAACGGCAGCTCATGCTCGGTAAGCAGCAGGCCAAACTGCTGCCAGAACGGTATGCCTGACCCTACAACCATCACGTTGGTCTGGCCGATTTTGGCCGATGCGCTGTTGGGCAAAATGGAGCCATACTGCCACGCGGCAAAAGCAAACCAGGGCAATGTCAAGGCCATAACCCCGACTGCTTCACGCCAGGGAAGCTCCTTTTTCTGCTGCCAAACAGCGAATCCCAGCACCAACAGCCACAGCGCACTATCCTGCCGGGTAATGAGCATGATAGCGCCAGCAACAACGGCCGTTTTCTTATGCCTATCCAGCCAACCCCAGGCCACAAGCAACATCATAAAGAGCAAAAAGGGAGTTTCCATCCCCACGCTTTTCAGGATGCTCGGTTGTACGGCAATTAAAACCGGGGCTATGGCAGCGGCCAACGGCCGATTCAGCTTTAGCAATAACGGAAGGGTCATCAGCGCGGCACCGCCCCAGGCAAGAATTGAAAACCAGTGCCCTAGCAGCACAAAGTCTGGCACCAGGTAACTCAGCAGGGCCAAAAGCATGGCATACATCGGGGCAGTCGTGCCCAAGACGGACTCGCCTGCGTTGTAGACAAACCCAATGCCTTGCCTCAGGTTTTCAGCATAGCGGTAGGTGATGTACGCATCGTCGATGGCAAAATGGGGCGGACGCGTAATTCCCCAAAAGAGAACTATCCCACTCGCAAGTAGACCCATTAAGATATAAGCTCGTTTTTGCCAGATTGTGCTCATAAACACCCTTGACACGATGTGAAAAATAAAAAGACCTCTGGAATAGAGGTCTATTTAAATTCAATTTCTCTTTAGCTGCAAATGGCTCTTAACCACCGGCAATGAGACGGGCGCCCAGCAGGGCCGCTTCCCGGGTGATGGCAAACCAGGCCCCCGGGAAAAAACCGAGAATGATGGTGGCAACGGCCGTAATCGCCACCGCCAGATTAATGCCCGGCAAGGCCACCACTTCACCGTCCCCATCTTGCATGTACATCAGGTAGACTACGCGCAGGTAGTAGTAGCCGGAAATGACGCTCGTCACCACGCCGATGATCGCCAGCCAGAGCAAATCGGCTTCAATGGCGGCGCGGAAGACAAAAAATTTGCCGGAAAAGCCGCCCGTCGGTGGCACGCCGGTGAGCGACAGCATGAAGTAGGCCATCGCCAGAGCCAGCCAGGGGCTGCGTTTGGCCAATCCCCGGTAATCGTCCAGCAGGGTGCCTTCGTTTTGCTTGCGCTCCAGCGCCACCACCACGGCAAACGCGCCCAGGTTGGTGAACAGGTAGGCAAACATGTAAAACAGCGCCGAACTCACGCCATCGGAGCTGCCCAGGCCAGCGGCCACGGCAATCATGATGTAGCCCGCGTGAGCAATGCTGGAGTAGGCCAGCATACGCTTGATGTTAGACTGCGAGATGGCTACCACGTTACCCAAAATGAGCGTGATGGCCGCAATGATCGCCGCTGCACCAGTCCAGGTGTCGCCCAGGTTGGGCATAGCCGTTACAAAAATGCGCAGCATGGCGGCAAAACCGCCCACCTTGGCCCCCACCGACATGAAGGCGGTGACCACGGTTGGCGCACCTTCGTACACGTCTGGGGTCCACATGTGGAAGGGAACGGCCGCAACCTTAAAAGCAAACCCCACCAGCAAAAAGGCCGCCCCGGCCAGCCCCAAAGCGCCGCTGCTGCCAATGTTGGCCAGCACATCCGGCAGGGCGGTGGAACCGGTTGCCCCGTAGGTGAGGGCGATGCCAAAAACCAGGATGCTGGAGGAAAACGCGCCCAGCAAGAAATATTTCATGGCCGACTCTTCCGAATCGGTGCGGGGCCAGGCCATGCCCGACATGATGTAGAGCGGGATGGACAGCACTTCCAGCGCCAGGAAGATCAGAATGAGATCGTTGGCCATGCCCATGAGCATCATGCCGCTGATGGAAAAGAGCATGAGCATGTAAAATTCGGGGCGATCCAGCTCGTGTTTACGCAGGTAGCCAGCCGAAATGAGGATCGACAGCAGGCCGGTGAGCAAGAAGGTGATGTTGAGGAAGGTGGCGAAGTTGTCTACCACCAGCATGGGATGGCCGCCAACGGCCGTAAACGTCCCGTAACTGTCACCCCACAACGCCCAGGACTGGATGAGCGCCAGCACCAGGCCAACGGCCGTCAGCCACGGTGCCCAGGTGCGTTTCTCTTCGGGGATGAAGAGATCGAGAATCATGAGAAGAACGCCCCAACCGGCCACAATCATGACGGGGGCGGCTACTGGAAAATACAGTGTTGGAATTTGAAACTCCATAATGGACGAAGACCCTTCCTGAGATAGTTTCTGATCGGATCCGAACCGGTAAGAATGTGGTGTGTTGTTTTGGACCGATCAACAGCCGCGAGTATCGATTTTCAGGCTGCCACAATGGGCGCGATCATACCACATTTGCCTGATAAAACTACTGAAAAAGCATGCCTACAGTAATTCGAAACATGACGTAGGGGCGGGATGGCGCGGCGTGGCTTCGGCTAAAACAGTAACCTTTTCGCCGCGCCGTCTCGCCCTGCCTGTCGTTAACGGCCGCAGTTGCAAAATCGGCCGAAGCGCTCATAATCGATCCCGATGAATGAAAAGCCAAACCCAATCATAAGTTGGATACGGCGTGATGCCGTTGTCTTGCTGCTGTACCTGGTGTTGACCATCGCCTTTACCTGGCCGCTGGCCGCCCGTCTGGGCGACAACTGGCTGGCTATCCACGACGTGGACACCTTTGTCAAGGTGTGGGATCAGTGGTGGTTGCAGCACCACCTGGACACCGGCCAGCCGTTTTTCTACACCAACGATCTTTTTTACCCGGTTGGGCTGGATCTCTCCTACCACAGCATCAGCTGGATTGTAACGCCGTTTAGCTGGCTGGTGACGCCGCTGCTGGGGCCAATTGACGCCTATAACATCACCATTCCCTGGGCGATTTTCTCCAGCGCTTATGCTGCCTATTGGCTGATTTATTACTTGCTGCAAAATCGGGCGGCCGCTTTTGTGGGCGGTTTTATCTTCAGCTTTTCGCCCTATTTTGTTACCCACACGGGCGGTCACCCCGACCTGGTGCACCTGGCACCGATGCCCGTGGCGGCGCTTTTGCTGCTGCTGACCCTGCGAGACGGCCGTTCCCGCTGGGGTATTTTAGGAACGGCCGTCCTCATTGCCCTTGCCGCTTATACCAGCCTGTACATCATGGTGTTTACCCTGCTCACGCTGGGGCTGGTGTTCATTTTTGTGGCGCTGGAGGATGGGCGCTGGCGCACGGGCCAGTTCTGGCGCAGCAGTTTGTGGATTGGGCTGATAACGGCCGTTCTCCTCTCCGTGCGCCTCTGGTTTATCTTTGCCACGCCGCAAACGCTGGACGAAGTGATTGAGGCCAAGTATGACGCGGAGCGCTACCAGACCGATCTCCTGGCGCTGGTGACGCCATCTCACCTGAACCCCATTTTTGCCCCCCTGGTAGAACCGATTAGCGACAACTTTGACACCAACAAAAAGTGGCCCGCGTACCTGGGCGTGGTGCCGATTTTATTGATGGGGGTGGCCCTGACCCGGCGGCAAAAGCGGCCCGAAGTGGTCCTCTGGCTGGGGACCTGGCTGTTGTTTTTGCTGCTGGCGGCCGGGCCGGTTCTGCGCTTTAACGGGGAGGTGCACAACCAGATCATCCTGCCGGCCGCTTTTCTGACCTGGTTTCCGCCCATTCGCGCCGTGGGTACGCCCGATTATTTTTTGCTCGGCCTGCTGCTGCCGCTGGGCATCCTGGCGGCGTATGGTTTCGACGCGCTCTGGCAGCGTGCTGCCCAATCGTCGCGGCCCCAGGCGTGGCAGATGGCGCTGCTGCTGGCTTTTCCACTGCTCATGTTTGAGCTGTGGAATGGGCCTTACCGTGGCATTTCCGCCGAGGTTCATCCGTTTTACCAGGCGCTGGCCGAAGACCCCGAGTCGTTTGCCCTGATTGAACTGCCGCTGGGACGCCAGGAGTCCAAAATTTACGAGTTTTACCAGACCGTTCACGGGAAACCGATGGTGGAAGGCCTCAGCGCTCGCACGCCGCAAGAGGCGTATCGCTACATCAATGCTAATGCGCTGCTGCGCACCTGGGACGCGGAGATTCCTTTAGATTGCAGCTTCATGGGGGAGGAGTTGGATACGGCCGTAACCCAACTCATCGCCGACAATTTCCGTTACGTCATTGTCCATCACTTTAGCGAAACGGAATACCTGCTCACCTTTTTTGAGCCGTATGAACCGCTGGTGCAGGATGCCGCGCTAACGGTTTACGAATTGAGCGAGCTTGCGCAACGGCCGTTTTGCCCCTAACCTAAAATTGTGTCTGAAAACCATTTTGTTATAATACGGCCATGAACGTTCCGGCAAAAATGTGGATTGATGAGGCACAGCAAAGCCACCTGGACCAAAAAACCAGGCTGCGCCTGGCGGCGATGGCAGGCCATATGCAGATTGACAAAATTGCCGCCCGGCGAGCCGCGCTGATTGATTTATTGGCCGACGGCCGTTCCCATTCGCGTGACGAAATTTGGTCCACAGTTGAGGCCCAGTTAGGTGATGGCTGTTGGGGCAAGCTGCCCCACGAAGCGCTGGCCCGCGATCTGGCGGCGCTGCGCCAGGGGGGGATTCGCATTGGTTATGTACGCCGGGCCGAAATTGCCGGGTATTATTTGCAGCATCCCAGCCTGGAACGGCCGTCTCCTCTAGCGTTTGAGTCGGTAAGCTGGCCGCTCATTGAGCAGCTTCGCCAGCTGTCGGTGGACGACAAAAACGGCCGTGCCTTTGCTGCCGCCCAGTTTGCCCTGGACCAAAAAAAGCGCCTTCTGGCTGAAGAATTTCCAGAGTGGACAGTCGAGCAGTGTGAGCGGGAAGCGCGCCGCCTGGTCTATGGCCAAAGCGAGCCGCAACCATGAGCGATTACGAACAGAGCCAAGCGTTTGGTGGGGTCATTGATGTGCTGGAGGCCATTGGCGCACGGTATGCCATTTGGGGCGGCCTGGCCGTCGTGGCTTATGGTGAGCCACGGTTTACGCAGGACATGGACATTTTGCTCAGCCCGGAGCAGTTGGACGTACCGCTCTTTGTGCGCACCCTGGAAAAAGTTCATTACCACGTGGACCAGACGGCCGTTCAGCGAGCCATGAGCGGCGGCTTTTTTAACGTTATTCACCTGGGCTACCTGATCAAAACGGACTTTTACATCCCGGTGGAACCAGAGCTGCGGCGCATGATTGCCAATCGCACCTACCTGCCGTTTGACGACATGCGGCGGGCGGCGTATTTGACGGCAACGGCCGTTGTTGAGGCCAAGTTGGCAGCCTACAAAGACAGCCAATCAACTCGCCACCTCGATGACATCGCCTCGATTATTCGCTTGCAGCAAACCAAATTGGATCAAAAGCAGCTGGATATTGCCGCGGCCCGCCTGGGCGTGCTCGGCATCTGGCGCGCTTTGTGGCAGCAAAACCAGCCGTACACCTGAAATCGAGTCTTTCAGATTTAACGAAGCCTGACGTGAAACGTGAAACGTGACCGGAAGCCCTTCACGTTTTACGTTTCACGTTTATTCATCCTTGAATTCCCAAAAACTGCTGTGGCACGCAAGAAAGCGCGGTCATTAATCCAGGCGGCGCAGCCAGACGCGGCTGCTGTGGAAGGTGCTTTGCCCGGCCATGTCTGCCAGGGCGTCCGAGGTGAGCCAGTTGATGGTACGGCCGTTCCCCAGCCTGCCCCACCTACCCTTGGGTGAAGCGACCACGCCCGGCCGCACGCCATCCGTCACCCTGGCCCGTAAATCGCAGAAGCCACGGCCGTTTTCCAACCGCACCCAATCGTCCGTCTGAATGTGGTGCCGCGCAGCATCGTCAGGATGAATCTCCACAAACGGCTCGCCTTCGCGGTCAACCAGCGCCGCCTGGTTGGCAAAGGTGCTGGTGACAAAGTGGTGCGCGGCGGCGGAGATGAGGGTGAGGGCTTCATGGGCGGGGAAACGGCCGTTTAACTCCTCCCCATCTTGCCCACCAGAATCCAGTTCAGGCTGCCAGCCGGGCAGCGGCTCCAGCCCCATGTCGGCCATCGTCTGCGAATACAGCTCAACTTTGCCGCTGGGGGTGGGAAAACGGCCGTCGGCAAACGGCACGGCTGGCTCGATAGTGAGCGGCACCGTGTTTTCCTGCTTCAACCTGTCCAGGGTAATGCCCGCCAGCGCCGGATTTTTGGCGGCGGTGGTCGTCAGCACCTCGTCCAGCACCGCGTCGGCGGCCTGGTGCAGCCACGGTTCGATGAAGCCCATCTCGGTAGCCAAGAGCTGCATGACGTCCCAATTGCTTTTGCATTCGCCCAGCGGCGGCAGGGCGGGGTGATTGTATGTGAGATAGGTGTGGCCGTACGCTTTGTGCAGGTCGGTATGCTCCAGCTGGCTGGTGGCGGGCAGGACGATGTCGGCGAGTACGGCCGTATCCGTCATAAACAGCTCGTGCACGACGGTGAACAAATCCTCGCGCCGCATCCCCTCGGCGACGCGCCCGGCGTTGGGGGCAATGGCCGCCGGATTGGAGCCGTAGACAAACAGCGATTGGATCGGCGGATCGGCCACCTCGCCCAACAGGGCCGCGCCCAGCCGGTTCATGTTGACGCGGCGTCCCGGCGGTGGGCATTCTGATCGCTTGCCGACCGCTTCGCCATCCCACTGCAAATAGCCGCTGGTGCTGTAGGCCAGACCGCCACCCAGACGGCCGTACTGCCCCGTCAGCGCGGGCAGGGCACAAATCGCCCGCACGGTCTGCCCACCGGTAAAGTTGCGCTGCAAGCCATCGGCGATTTTGATGAGGGCGGGGCTGGTTTGGGCGTAAAGCTGGGCCAGGCGGGCCAGATCGGCTTCCGGCAGGCCGGTGATTTGTGCCACGCGGGCCAGCGGATAGTCGGCTAGGCGGGCTTGCAGCTCAGGCCAGCCAACGGTGTGCTGCGCCAGCCAGGTTTCGTCGTGCCAGCCATTGTGCACGATGTGCTGCGCCAGGCCGAGGGCCAATGCGCCATCGCTGCCGGGGTTGGGGGCCAGGTGCCAGTCGGCCAGTTTGGCGGTGCGGGTGCGGCGCGGATCGATGACCACCACCTGGGTGCCGTTTTTGCGTGCCTGGAGCAGGTGGGGCATGAAGTGCGGCGCGGTGCTCACCGGGTTGTGCCCCCAAATGATGACCAGCTGGCTGTGCTGCACATCTTCGTAGGGCTGGCTGCGGCGGCTGCCCAGCGTGGCCTCGACGGCAAATTCGGCCGCTGCGCCACAGATGGTGCGCGCCAGCTGGCTGGCGCCGAGACGGTTCCAGAAACGGCCGTTCACCACTCCCATTTGTAACAAACCTAGCGTGCCGCTGTAGCTGTAGGGCAAAATCGCTTCTGCGCCAAACTCGGCGATAATGGCCCGCCAGCGCTGGCCAATTTCGCCCATGGCCTCATCCCAGCTGAGGCGCTGCCACTGCCCGCTGCCCTTTGGCCCGACGCGGCGCAGCGGGTGGGTGAGCCGGTCGGGGTGGTTGACGTGGTCGAGATACGGCCGTACCTTGGCGCACAGCCAGCCCTGGGTGATGGGATGGTCGGGGTCGCCGTAAAATTGGACGGGACGGCCGTTTTCCACCTCCGTTACAATGCCGCAGGTATCCGGACAATCATGCGGGCACGCCCCGCGCACCAGTTTTGTAGCCATCGTTCACCTCGTGTTGAATCAGATTGAGCCGATTTTACCACCAGGCAAACAAAAGTGGCGGATCCAGTCAACCTGGTCCGCCACCTCAAAACAGTTTTCATCCTTGTAAATTGGTCTGAAAATATGTGCCTACGAGCTAACCGCCACCTTTTCGCCGGATTCTTCCAGGATGGTGCGGACGCGCGGCAGGTTGTCGTCATCGTCTACGTCTACCACGACCAGCACGCCGCCGTTCTGCACGTTGCGCCGAAAATATTCTGCCTCTTCGGTGTCCAGGCTCCAGGAGGAAAATAGATTGCCAGCCACGGGCACCACGGCTGCGCCACGGTCGGCACCCAGGGTTGGGGCGGCGGCAACGGCCGTATCGCTCGCTTCAGCCGCACGTGAGATGGTTTCAAATTCAATATCGTCCATGCCCGCCGTGGTCAGGGCGTTAATGGCTTCTTCAGCCTTCATTTCATCCGCAAATAAGCCAATAAGCTTGGTCATCTGTGTCGCTCCTTTTGCCTCAAGATTGTCACTTCAGCATACCTGCTGACCGGATTGGGCTAAATATGTCCTGGCACAAAAGTAGGATACAGAGAGGGTAGAACCCTCAAGATTGGCCCAATCTGAAGCTGGCTCAGGGGCGGGGAAAGGTGTGCTGATGAATGATCGTCTGCTCCGGCAGCAGGTGGACGAAGTTGAAGCCGGGCAGGTAGTCCGGGTCTTCGCGCACGATGGCGTCGTTGGGCCAGGCGGCAAATTGGGCGAATAGGCTGGGTACGGCCGTATACAATACCCCGTCCCGCATCGTCTGCATCGATTGGTGGATGTGCCCGTAAAAGACGCCGCGCAGCCGCTCCCGCGCGGGCCGCAGCGCCTGGTGCAGGGCGTCGCCGTTCAGCACCAGCATGTTCTGGTCCATCCAGATGGAGTTCAGCGGCAGGGCGGGGAAGTGCATAAAAATGGCGAGGGGTGGGCCAACGGCCGTTGCTTCCGCCCGCACCACATCCAGCTGCGCCTCAGACAAAATGCCGTGCGGATCGATCTCATCTGGCCCGCGCGCGTCCAGCACCACAAAGCGGTACCCCTTCACTTCGAATGCGTAAGACAGCACGTCCGGGTCAGCGGTGAGCGGCTGGTGCGGCCCCAGCGTCATGAAGCGGCGAATGTCCCGCGCCCGGTCGTGGTTCCCGGTAACGTAATACACGGGCATGGTGAGCTGGCTAAAAACGGCCGCTGCCCGCCGGTAAGATGCATCATCGGGGTCGGTCACCACGTCACCCGTGTGCACCACAAAATCGGGTGGGGTGGGCAGGTTGTTGATGAGCGCCACGGCCCGTTCCACGCACGGTTGGGGTTGGTGGCCATGACGAGAATAACCGGCCGTTGGGCCAAAATGCGAATCACTGATGTGAACAAAATAGATGGTTTCCGTTGGCTTTTCCATCATTCCTTAAAGCTCCTGCGAAAATAGGACACAGATGAACGCAGATAAAAATCTGTGAAAATCTGCGTTCATCTGTGTCCCTTTTATTTGTGGTAGTGAGCCATGCATAAAGTCTCATGTGAAAATAAAAACGGCGCTGGATGTGTGTTCACATGTCCAGCGCCGTTGTTTTAAACAGAATGAGAGGCGGGCCGAACAAGCCCGACTCGTCGAAAATTAATTGCCCGCGATTAGCACGGAGCCGATGTCCGACACCAGTTGGGAGACGGTGCCGTTCATCAGGTCAAAGTAGCCGGAGGGGGCCACGCCAATCCAGATGATGAAGAGCAGGAAGGCGAGCATAATCGCCAGCTCGCCCACGTTCAGGTCGCGCAGCTTTTGGTTGGCCGGATTGTCCAGCGGCCCCATGAAGACCCGTTGGAACATCCACAGCAGGTAAACGGCCGCTAGAATCACCCCCGTCGTGGCAAAGGCCGTGTAAATCCACGGATTTGGCCCCAAGGATTCTGCGCCCATCGAGCCCAGCAAGATGGTGAACTCGCCCACGAAGCCGTTTAAGCCGGGCAGACCCATGCTGGAGAGCGTCACAATCAGCGTCAGGGCGCTGAAAACGGGCATCGCTTTCCACACGCCGCCGTACTCCTTGATTTCGCGCGTGTGGCGCTGCTCGTACAGCACGCCGACGATGAAAAACAGCGCGCCCGAGCTGATGCCGTGGTTCACCCCCTGCAAAATCGCCCCCTGGATGCCCTGGTTGTTCAGCGAGAAGATGCCCAACATCACAAAACCCAAATGGCTGATACTGGAGTAGGCCACCAGTTTCTTCACATCTTTTTGGGCAAAAGAAACAATCGCGCCGTAAATGATGCCAATAATGGCCAGCACGGCAATTGCCGGAGCAAAGTGGACCGAGGCCTCCGGGAACAGCGGCAGGTTAAAGCGCAAAAAGCCGTAAGTGCCCATCTTTAGCAGCACGCCCGCCAGAATGACGGAACCGGCCGTCGGTGCTTCGGTATGCGCATCGGGCAGCCAGGAGTGGAACGGGAAAATCGGCACTTTGATGGCAAAGGCGATGGCAAAACCCAGGAAGAGCCAGCGTTGGGCATCGGCAAAAAGGGACTGGTTGGCAATCAAGTCCGGCAAAGAGAAAGTGTCCGCTTTGATGCCCATGTAGAGGATGCCCAACAGCATGAGCAAAGAGCCAGCCATCGTGTACAGGAAGAACTTGATTGCGGCGTACACCCGGTTTTTGCCGCCCCAAATGCCAATCAGGAAGTACATCGGCACCAGGGTGAACTCCCAGAAGATGTAGAACAGGAACAAATCCTGGGCCAGGAAGACGCCCAACATGCCAACTTCCAGCAGCAGCATGAAGATGTAATACTGCCGTACCTGGGTGCTGATGGCGTTCCACGAGGAGGGGATAGCCAGCATCATGATGAAGGTGGTCAGCAGCACCATGAGGATGCTGATGCCATCAACGCCCATGTGGTACTCAATGCCCCACGCTTCGATCCAGGGGCGGTTATCCACCAGCTGTAACCCGGCCAAACCACCGTCGTACTGGCCCAACACGATGAGCGACAGCACAAAGGTGACAATCGAGGTGCCAACCGCCACAATTTTGTACGAGTTGTCTGATTGGTTACGCATCAACAGCAGGATGAGAACACCTGCCAGCGGGAAAAATGTTAGAAGTGATAAAATGCCCATTCTCTCTCCAAAAACCTAACTGGTTTCCTCGTTCCATGCCAGACCGACCTGGGTGGGCGGGCCTGACAGCCAAAAGAAGTTGTCTAACCGGATATAGCCGGCCACAAGAAGTAAGCCAAAAGTGCCACCGTGCCTAGCAAAATGCCCAGCGCATAAGTGCGGGCATAGCCGGTCTGCGACAGGCGCAGGCCGCCAGACAGCCAACGGGCCACCTGCCCGGCCCCATTGACCAGGCCGTCCACCCCCTGTCGGTCCAGCACATCGGAAGCAAAGTTAGAAAAGCCCACAAACGTGTCGCGAATAACGCGCTCGTGAAAGAAGTTGTGCCACAAATCCCAATCAATGGTGTAGCCCAAGAAGTCGGCCAGCCGGTTGAAGAGGGGGATGATCCCCTTCATGTAGAGCGTGTCAAACGGCAGCACGGCCATCCACCAGATGGGGGTGCTTTGCAGCGGGTCGCGCTCATCGGCCGTTTGCCAGCGGTTGCGGTAAACCAGAAAGGCGGCGGCCAGCAGGGCCAATACGGCCAGAACCGTGGAGATGGCGGCGACGTCGAACTGGATCCAGGTTGGGGTGTGCGGCATGTGCACAATGCCTTCTTCGGTCAGTTCAAACGAGGCAATCGAATGCTCCAGCCAATGTTCCAGGGCCAGGTTGATACCGTAGTCGTGGGCCTCGTGGGCCGCTTCGTAGGCCGCTTCGCTGAAGAAGGGGAAGTTGAGCAGGCCACCTAACACAGCCAGCGCGGCCAGGACCATTAACGGCCGTGTCATCAACGGTGAACTCTCTTCGGCATGTTCCGCGGCGGCGTGGCGCGGCTTGCCAAAAAAGACCATCTTGAGCTGACGCCCCATGTAGAAGGCGGTACAAAAAGCGGCCACCGTCAGCATGATGTAGACGGTGAAGAAAATCGGCCCGGGATTTTTGCTGGCGTGGGCCAAAATTTCGTCTTTGGACCAGAAACCGGCCAGGGGCACGATGCCCGCCAGGGCCAGGGAACCAATCATGTAAACGACGTAGGTGGTGCGCATTTTGTGGCGCAGCCCGCCCATCGTGCGCATATCTTGCGGATCAAAGTGGTCGTGCTCATCGTGGTGACCGTGCGAAATGTGGTGATGGCCATGCTCCATGCCGTGAATCACCGAGCCAGAGCTGAGGAAGAGCAGCGCCTTAAAAAAGGCATGGGTAATGAGGTGGAACATCCCGGCGACGTAAGCGCCCATGCCCACGGCGGCGATCATAAAGCCCAACTGGCTCACGGTGGAGTAGGCCAGCACCTTTTTGATGTCGAACTGGGTAAAGGCGATGAGACCGGCAAATACGGCCGTTGCCGCCCCCGTCAGCGCCACCAAATCGGGCGAAGAAATGCCAATACCAGGGAGCAGCGTTCCGCTCTCGCGCACAATCTCAAACAGCACGTTGCTGCGCACAATCAGGTAAATACCAGAGGTCACCATCGTGGCGGCGTGGATGAGCGCGGAAACGGGGGTAGGGCCAGCCATCGCGTCTGGCAGCCAGACGTACAGCGGAATCTGCGCCGATTTACCGGCCGCACCCATCAAAAACAGCGCGGTGATCGCCGTTAAAACACCACCTAGCGTCGCTTCAAACGCGCCGAATTGGACCATATGCCCACTTTCAAACATCTCCACGGCGCTGTCGAAAACGGGGGCGAACTCCAGGGATTTGAAGGTCCAGAAGGTGAGGGACATGGCCAAAATCATCGCCAGGTCACCGACGCGGTTGGCCACAAACGCTTTGCGCGCCGCGTTGGCGTTCATCGCTTCGCCCTTGGCATTTACCCGGTCGAACCAGAAGCCAATCAGCAGGAAGGAGCACAACCCCACGCCTTCCCAGCCGACAAACAGCATCAGGTAGTTGTTGCCCGTCACCAAAATGAGCATGAAAAAGAGGAACAGGTTCAGGTAAGTGAAAAAGCGCGAGAAGTTGGGGTCGCCATGCATGTAGCCGATGGCGTAGATGTGAATTAGCGAGCCGACGCCGGTGACCACCAGCATCATGGTCACAGACAGGGTGTCGATTTGCATGGCCCACGGTACGTAGAAGTCGCCCACGTGAATCCAGTCGAACAGCACCACAATTTCCGCATGGAATTCGTGCCCTGCCAGGGCAAACAGCAAGGTAACGGCAACGGCCAGGGCGCTCAGCGCCATGACGCTGCCAAACCAGCCGGACCATTTTTCGCCAGTTTCCCGGTTGTACTCCACAAAGCGCCGCCCAACCAGGCCGTTAAACAAGACGCCAATGAGTGGAAAAACCAAAAGTAGGGGAGCTATGCTAAATATTCCCATAATTTACTCAATTACCTGATTACCTAATTACCTGATTACAAACGTTTGTAATTGCGTAATTGCGTAATTGGGTAATTTCCTCCTATTCATGCCTCAACCTTTCATCAGGTTGATTTCGTCAATGTTGATGCTCTTCTTGCTGCGGAAAATGGTCACAATCAGTGCCAGGCCAACGGCTACTTCGGCGGCGGCCACGGTGATGACAAAAAAGACCAACACCTGCCCGTCCAAATCGCCCAGATGACGGGCAAAGGCTACAAAGGCCAGGTTGGCCGCGTTTAGCATCATTTCAATTGACATAAACACAATGATGGCGTTGCGGCGCAGCAAAACGCCCAGCGCGCCGAGCGAAAACAGGATGGCGCTTAATGCGATGTACCAGTTGATCGTGAGTTCCATGAGCTTAGGCCTCTTTCTTCTTGCGGCGGGTGAAGACGGCGACGCCGATGATGGCGGCGAGCAGCAGCACGCCGGTGACTTCAAAGGGGAGCACGTAGCCTTCAAACAGGCGCAGCCCTAAAGCAACGGGACTGGCATCGATAACGGCCGTTTCTCCCCCGCTCCCAATACCACCCTGCGTCACCAAATAGCCAAAACCCCCAACCAGCAGCACCACCAGCACAATCGCCACCGCCCGGTGATACCGTTCGCTGCCGTGCACACCCGTCATTGCTTGCAGCTGTTCCGCGCCCAGGAGCATGATGACAAACAAAAAGAGCACCATGATCGCCCCGGCATACACCGTAATTTGCACCATGGCAATAAACGGCGCATTCAGCAGCACGTACAGCACGGCAATGGCCGTAAAGTTCAGCACCAGCCAGAGGGCGCTGTGCACCGCGTTACGGCTTTGCAGCATCATGACGGCCGCCGCAATTGAAACCAGGGCCATCAAAATAAAAATAATAACTTCAGGTCCACTTCCCATTCCAGTCGCCTTTCCTTTGCCGATCCCGGTTTAGCGGGGATCTTCCATCTCCGGGATGGACTTGGTGTATTTGCCCGGTTCTACGGTTTGCGGGGTGGGACGGCCGTTGATCGGCACGTCCACAATCAGCATTTCCTTCGTGTAGATAGCACTGGCCCGGTCGTAGAAGCTGAGCTCGTATTTGTCTTCCAGCACAATCGCCTGCGTGGGGCAGGCATCTTCGCAGTAGCCGCAAAAGATGCAGCGCATCATGTTGATTTCATAGGTGCTGGCATACCGCTCGCCAGGCGAAAAGCGCCGCTCGTCGGTATTTTCCGAAGCTTCCACAAAGATCGCATCGGCCGGGCAGGCGGCGGCACACAGCGAACAGCCGATGCAGCGTTCCAGGCCGTTGTCATACCGCTTCAGCTCGTGACGTCCCTTAAACCGTTGGCGCACCGGGCGCTTGACATCTGGATAGTTGATCGTAACCGGATCGCGAAACAGATGTTTCAGCGTGGTCGCCATCCCTTTGATGATTTCACCAATCATAGAATTCTCCGAAAATTAGTGTTCCGCCAAACTAAATTTGTGGGTAATGCGTAAGAGCGGAACACTTAAACCGAAGCAATTTTCACCCTAACTACCCCACAAAATTAGATTGCTTCGGTATTAGCCTAAACCGATGAGTTGCAGCAGCGAATCAAAAATGCCCTCTTCGTAGAGAACGATCATAACGGCCGTAAAAATAAAGTTAAACACCGAAATTGGTAGCAGCCGCTTCCAGCCCAGCCCCATCAGCTGATCGTAACGGAAACGCGGCAGAGAAGCACGAACCCAAATCATCATGAAGAGGAAGAAAACAATCTTCAAAATCATGTACAAAAAGCCAAGACCAGGCAGTTCGTCCACAAATGGGCCGCGATAACCGCCAAAAAACAGCACCGAGATAATGGCGCTGAAAATAATCATCTTCATGTACTCGGCCATAAAAAACATGCCAAAACGCATGCTGCTGTACTCGACGTTGAACCCGGCCGACAGCTCCTGTTCCGCCTCCAGCAAGTCAAACGGAGCACGCTGCAGTTCGGCCATCATGCCAATAAAAAAGACAACGGCCGCAATTGGCTGCCGGAAGACAAACCAGCCGTTGGCCTGTGCCGCCACAATGTCGCCCATATTCATCGAATTGGCCAGCATGATGGGAATAAGCACCGTCAGCCCCAGCGCCAGCTCGTAGCTGATCATTTGCGCCGAGGCGCGAATGCCGCCCAACACGGCATACTTGCTGTTCGACGCCCACCCGGCCAGCACCACGCCATACACGCTGATGGAGGTAATGGCCAAAATAAAGAGCACCGCCACGTTCAGGCCCGGGGCAATGGCAAAGTAAGGCGTAAATTCCGCGCCAAAGATGTTGATTTCGCCCGCCCAGGGAATGACGGCCAGCAGCACAATCGCGGGCATCACGGTGAGCATCGGGGCCAGCATGTAGGTAATGCGGTCTACCTTGCCCGGTGTCATGTCCTCTTTGAAGAACAGCTTCACGGCATCGGCAGCGGGCTGCAAGAAACCAGCCAGCAGCTTACGCTCTGGGCCGCCGCCACGGCGGGGCAGGGGGATGTAGCCCGCCCGGTTGGGGCCAATCCGGTGCTGCAAGCGGGCCAGCACCTTGCGCTCCAGCAGGGTGGTGTAGGCAAACCCGGTGATGACGGCAAAGGAGACAATAAACCCTACAATCAAGGCGCGCAGCGCTATTTGTCCTGGTGTCATACAAATCCTCTTCGGAAATGATTGGGTAATTGAGTAATTGGGTAATTGCGCAATTACCCCTGAATTACCGAATTACTCAATTACTTAATTACTTTCAGTTCAGCCCGGCCTGCCTGGTACGGCACGCCGCGCAGCAGCGCCACGCCCTGGGGAGCACGGCCGTTTACCTGCACATCCACCGCCATCGCCTGGCCATTCACCTCAACCGACACGCTTTCCTGGTCCATCACTTGCAAAGTGGCGGCGTCGTCCTGGTTGATAGTCAGCGTCGGTTTGGCCATACGCGGTTTGAGCAGCTCGGTGTGGTTGATGAGCGTGCCGGGGGTGAACAGGGCAGCAGTACGCACCAGGGCCACGCCCGTGGGCGCACTTTCGGCCACATCGTTCACTTCAAAATGGTCCACAGCGGTGGCTTCAGCGGCTGCCGCCCACTGCATGCCCAGGCCAACACGGTTTTCGTAGGCGTTGCCGCCATAGTACAGGTCGTCACCGCCTACATCCGGCCACTGCTTTTCGACGCGGGCCAGGGTGCGGTAATCCATTTCTTTGTACTGCGGCACCGCTTTGGCCAGGTCGCGGAAGACCAGGCTGGCAGCAAAGGCTGGTTTCTCCAGCCCGACGCGCTCGCCAATCTGGGCCAGAATTTGCCAGTCGGGGCGGGTTTCGCCCACGGGTTGGATGGCGGGGTAGTAACGCTGCACGCGCCGTTCGCCGCTGGTGAAGGTGCCTTCCCGTTCGGCCCAGCTTTGCGCGGGCAAAACGACGTCGGCTTGAGCGGCCGTTTCGGTCAGAAACAGCTCCTGCACCACCAAAAAGTCCAGCTTGCCCCGGTCGGCCATCAAGCCATCGCCGATGGGATCGGCGGCCAGGACAAACAGTGCTTTCAGTTCACCGCTTTGGGCCGCGGCGTACATTGCCGCCGCGCTCATACCCGGGTTGGCCGAAGCCTTGTAACCCGGCTCCAGCGCGGGGTGAATGCCCATATCCCAGGCACCCTGGGTATTGTTGTGCGGCCACACCGGGATCAGGCCGTTATTCGGCCGTCCGGCATGGGCTTCTTCATTTTTAATCAGCAGCAGGTTGGCCAGCAGCTTGGCTACGGCGTCGGTTTCTTCGTAGGTGAGCCCTTCCGCGCCGTAAAAAGCGACGACGTTGTTGGCCTGCATGATCACGTCGGCAGCCGCTTTGAGCGGGCTGTTGTCGGCATCGGCGGCGGCCACTTTGGCGTCGTTCACCAGCTGGCGCACAGTAGACACGGCCTTGCCGGGGTAGTAATGAATGACGTGGCGCGAACAGTCGTCCAGCCGGGTGGGGCGCACGTTCAGCACCACCAGGGATGCGCCGCGCTGGGCCGCTTGCTTCACGCGCAGCCACCAGACGGGCACTTCTTCGTGCAGATCCGTGGCCACCACGATGATAGCGTCGCCCTGGCCCAGGTTGAGCAGGTTGCTGCCCTGGCTGATGCCCACTTTGGCTACGACGTCACCGCCTGCCAGCCGCCGGTTGGCCAGGTCAATGTTGCTGCTGCCCAGCCCTTTGCGGAAGAGCTTTTGAAAGAGGAACAAGTCCTCATTGCTTACCCGGTCGCCGCTGATGCCCGCAACGGCCGTTTTAACCTGCTGTAACTTTCCGGCCACGGCGTCCAGCGCCTCGTTCCACTCTACCTCAACCAGCTGGCCATTTTTGCGCAGCAGCGGTTTTTTCAGGCGGTCTGGTGCATCGGCAAAGTGGTGCACAAAGCGGTCCCGATCAGAAATCCAAATCTCGTTCACCTGCTCGTTCTGCCGCGGCATGATACGCTTGATGACGGAACGGCCGCCTGTTTTTGCTTCGCGCCGCGTGCTGAAGGTCATGTTAGCCCCAGAGGGGCAGTGGGGCGACAGAGTGGCTACCGGGGTTAATTCCCACGGCCGTGCGCCAAAGCGGAAGTCACTGGTGGTCAGCGCACCCACCGGGCAAATGTCAGTTGTGTTGCCGCTCCAATACGAATCAAAGCCGGGATCAGACATCGTCACGATTTCCAGGCTGCGTCCCCGGTTGTGGAACTTGATCACCGGGTCATCCACAATCTCTTCCTGGAAGCGCACGCAGCGGCCGCACTGAATGCAGCGCTCGCGATCTAGGTAAATCAACTCACCCAGCGGCACGTGTTTATCCAGCTTCATCTTGAGGCCATATTCCATGCGGCTGGTGCCCTTGCCGTGGGCCATTGTCAGGTTTTGCAGCGGGCATTCGCCCCCTTTGTCACAGATGGGGCAGTCCAGCGGATGGCTGGTGAGCAAAAATTCAATGATGTCCTGGCGCGCCTGGAGCACCGGCTCGGTGCTGGTGCGCACCACCATGCCTTCGCTGACCTGCACCGTACAGGCGGTTTGCAGCCCACGGAAGCTAACCTGGGGCGTACCGTCTTCGTTTAACATGGGCTGGCCTGTGGCCCGGTCCAAAACCGGCAGGCCAATTTCCAACAGGCACATGCGGCACATGCCCACGGGGGCCATTTTAGGATGGTAGCAAAACACCGGAATGGCGTTGTCAATCATTTTGGCGGCGTCAACCACCAGCGTCCCTTTGGGTACGCTTAGCGTCACGCCGTCAATTTTCAAGTTAACCTGGTCACTCATACGTTTCCTCTTCCAGAGGGATAGTGTAGAAATTAATCGGTGGGGGCAGGAACGGCCGTTGCCTTCGCAACCTTCTGGCCCGCCCCACTGACCTTTGCTTTATATTCGTCAAAAAAGTGGCGGATGGTGCTCAAAACCGGGTTCACGGCAAACTCGCCCAGGGCACACAACGTCTTGCCCTTGATCTGCGTCGCCACGCTCTTGAGCACCTCTAAATCTTTCTCAGTGCCGTGCCCGTCATAAATGCGGTGCAGCAGCTGCTCCATCCAGAACGTGCCCTCACGACACGGCGTGCATTTACCACACGATTCGTGCTTGAAGAAATGCACCATCTTCAGCGCCGCCCACACCATGTCTACCGTCTCGTCCATCACCACCACCGAAGCCGAACCAACGGTGGAGCCGTAAGGCGTCAACCCTTCGTAGGTGATGGGTGCTTTCAGGGCATCGGCCACTACCACGGGGCCAGAGCCACCGCTGGGCAGCAGCGCCTTAAACTTCTTGCCGCCGGGAATGCCGCCGCCGTAATTTTCGCCGTACACCAGCTCCTGGAATGTGAGGCCCATCTCAACTTCATAGTTGCCGGGGTTGTTCACATGGCCGCTCAGGCAGACAATTTTCGGACCAGGACTTTGCTCCGTCCCGATCGATTTATACCAATCGGCCCCATTCAGGATGATGGGCGGCACGTTAGCCAGCGTTTCTGTGTTGTTGACCACCGTGGGCTTTTTGTACAGCCCTTCGATGGCCGGGAACGGCGGTTTGGACCACGGCTGCCCTAAATCGCCCTGGAGCGAGGAGAGAAGGGCGGTTTCTTCGCCACAAATGTAGGCACCTGCGCCGTAGTAGCCGTACATGCGGCAGCTAAAGTCGGTACCTAAAATGTTGTCACCCAAAATGCCCGCTTCGTAACATTCCTGGAGCGCCTCTTCAAAATGCTGGCCAATGCCCATAAACTCGCCGCGCATGTAGTTGTAAACCTGCCTGGCCCCGATGGCGTAGGCGGCAATCAGCGCCCCTTCTATCACCTGATGCGGGTTTTTCTCCAGCAGTTCGCGGTCTTTAAACGTGCCCATCTCCGACTCGTCGGAGTTGACCACGACGTATTTTTCGCCCGGCGCTTTGGGAATAAAGCTCCACTTCAGTCCGGTGGGAAAACCCGCGCCACCGCGCCCGCGCAGCCCAGAAGCTTTAACAATGTCAATAACTTCGCCTGGCTGGTAGTCGGTCAGCACCTTTTTTAAGGCGTCGTAGCCACCGTTGGCCCGGTACACGTCCAGCTTGTGGATATTCTCTATGTCTCGGTGACGCAACAAAATATGAGCCATTCTCAAACCCCATTCTCTTCAAACAGCGTGCCAAACTTATCTGGCAAACGCTGAAATTTGTTCAACAATCGAAGGTTCTGGTTTTTCCGCGGCCGCTGCAGCGCGCAAGCGCGAAATCAGCGCATCAAATTTTGCCTCATCCAGATGCTCTTCGAACTTCAGGTTGCACTGCAACATCGGTGCCCGGTCGCAGGCGGCCAGGCACATGACGGTTTTCAGGGTAAACAGGCCATCGTTGGTGGTGCCATCGACGGGGATGTCTAGTTTGCGGCTGGCCATCTCCACAAATTTATCCGCACCGCGCAGGGCGCAGGCCAGGTCGTTGCACACTTCCAGCACAAATTTACCCACCGGTTCTTCGTAATACAGCGTGTAGAAACCCGCCAGCGACAGAACGTGAGTTGGGTCCAGGTCCAGGATGTGGGCCACTTCCTGCATGGCTTCACGGCTGGTGAAGCCGTACGCTTCCTGGGCCAGATGCATGAGAGGCAAAACGGCCGATTTCTTATGCGGAAACCGGGCCAAAATACCTTTTACTTCTTCAGGATACTTTTCTTGCAGCAACATGTGATTCCCTAAACGGCCGTTTACCGGTCGATCTCGCCCAAAACAATATCAATTGAGCCAATGATAGAAACAAGGTCCGCCACAAACACGCCCTTAGACATGATCGGCAGCGAGGCTACATGCACATACGACGGCGTGCGGAAGTGCACTCGCGCTGGCTTGGGTCCGCCGTCACCACGCAGGTAGCAGGCAAACTCACCACGCGGCGACTCCACGCTCTGGTAGACGTAACCCTCTGGTGCGTTAAAACCCTCGGTCCACAGCTTAAAGTGATGGATGACCGCCTCCATGCTGTGCCCCAACTCCGAGCGCGGCGGCGGCACAATTTTGCGGTTGTCGATGTTTATTGGCCCCTTCTTCAGGCGATCCATTGCCTGGCGAATGATGCGCAAGCTTTCCCACATTTCCTGCATACGGCAGCGGTACCGGGCATACACATCGCCGTCGGTGCCCACCGGCACGTCAAATTCGTACGTTTCGTAGCCGCTGTAGGGCTGCGCTTTGCGGATGTCCCAATTGACGCCCGAACCCCGCAGGCTGGGTCCAGTCATGCCCCAATCCATGGCTTGTTCGGCCGTTACCACACCAATGCCCTTGGTCCGGTCCAGCCAGATGGGATTGTTTTTGAGCAGCGCTTCATAATCGGCAATTTTGGCCGGGAAAAAGTCCAGGAACTGGCGAATGGCTGGCTCAAACTCGTCCGGCACGTCGCGCCACAGCCCGCCGGGGCGGAAGTAGCTCACCATCATGCGCTGCCCGGCGACCATCTCGAACACATCCAAAATGTATTCCCGCTCGCGGAAGCAGTAGAGGAAGACAGACATCGCCGCCATGTCCAGCGCGTGTGTGCCCAGCCAGACCAGGTGGCTGGCAATGCGGGCCATCTCCGTCAGGATGATGCGGATGGTTTGCGCCCGCGGCGTGGGTTCCACGCCCAGCAGCTTCTCCACGGCCAAAATGTAGCCCAGATTGTTGGACATTGGCGAAAGATAGTCCAGCCGGTCGGTCATGACCAGCGCCTTGGTGTAGGTTTTGGACTCCATCGTCTTTTCTACGCCTGTGTGCAGAAAACCGATGTCTGGGGCCAGGTTCACGATGCTTTCGCCATCCAGTTCGACCAGCAAGCGCAGTACGCCATGTGTACTGGGATGCTGCGGCCCCATGCTGAGGAGCATATGCTCTTCAGCATTTTCAATCTCCATCCCCGTGCCAACTTTGGCCCGGAGTTCTTCTACCGTTAATTCTTGAATGTTGTCGCCCATAATGTGCCTTTTAGTTCCGTTTCCGACCAGTGCTGCCTACTCTTGTGCGTAGGGCTTCTTGGCGTCAACTTCTTGCCAGTTGAAGGAGAACTGCACTTCCTCGTACCCCAGCGGATAATCTTTGCGCAGTGGGTGCCCCTGCCAATCTTCGGGCAGGAAGAGGCGGCGCAGGTGGGTGTTGCCCTGAAAACGGATGCCCATCAGGTCCCACACTTCCATCTCCAGCCAGCTGCCAATCGCCCAGACGGTGCCTACCGTTTCCGGCCCTTCTTCCGGGTCATCAACCCAGACGCGCAGGCGCAGCCGATGGTTGTTATCGTAGGAGTAGAGGTGGTAGCTAACGGCAAAGCGGGGAAATTCCGGCAAATAATCATCGGCGCAAATGTCCGACAAAAATTTATAGCTCAGATGAGGGTCTTTTTTCAGCAGCTGGCAAACGCCTTTCAGCCGCTCTTTGCGAATGAAAAGGGTTTGCTCGCCGCGAAAGGTGTTGGTCTCTTCGATGGCGTCCGGGAAAGCAGCTTTAATCTTCTCAACAACGCGTTGATCTGCATTCATGACTTTATTTTCTCCAGCGTAACAACTCTGTACTTAGGCGGTTAAGCGTGGTCGGTTAGTTTCTCGCCACGGATTTTTTCATGCAGGGTCATGAAGCCATCGATCAACGCTTCCGGGCGCGGTGGGCAACCGGCGACGTAGACGTCGACCGGGACAATTTCATCAACGCCCTGAACAATGGCGTAGTTGTTGAAGACACCACCGCACGAGGCGCAGTCGCCCATGGCAATTACCCATTTGGGTTCGGGCATTTGGTCGTACAGGCGGCGGACAACGGGGGCCATTTTGCGCGAAACGCGGCCAGCCACAATCATCAGGTCAGACTGGCGCGGGGAGGGGCGGTTCAGCTCCATGCCAAAGCGAGAAGCATCAAAGTGAGATGCTTGTGAGGACATCATTTCAATAGCGCAGCAAGCCAGGCCAAACAACATCGGCCACATGGCGTTGGTGCGCCCCCAATTCACTAAATCTTCCAGACGCAGGGTGATGACACCCATGTCGCCAAGTTTTTGTTCTACTCCCATTCTAGAATTCCTTTCTTCCATACCCAGACGTCACCCAAAATGAAGAGCACCATGAAGATGCCCATCACCGCCAGGCCGTAAAGGCCCATCTGGCGAAAGGTGACTGCCCAGGGAACGAGGAGAATAATATCGACATCAAACAGAATGAAGAGGACTGCGATGCGATAGAATTTAACAGGTAAACGACGCTGGGCTTCGCCGATGGCGACGATGCCCGATTCGTAGGGGATCAGTTTGCTGCGAGCATTTTCTTTAGGTTTGGGGCCTAGGTTGAGGGACAAGACAGGCAGCAGTACGGCGAAAAATAAGGCAATCCCAATTAAGACGGCAATGGGAAGGTATTCAATAAGTATTGGGTTATTTTCCATGAGTCAGTCTTTTATCCTGGAGCTGCGTGTCTGGTTATTTTCTTGTTACGTTTAGGCTGAAAATATAAGCAGCGAAATGTATCTTCCTTCCAACAAATGTTCCTTGCGCATTCTATCACAAGCAATAGGGGGTGGCAACAAAGGACGGCCGTATCCCACCCATCATCCAGCCCTGTTTTTTGCGGTTTTGTCGGTCGTTTGGAGGCAAAAAAAAAGCCCAACGGCCGTTGCCAACCGTTGGGTCAAAAGTGGTAAAAAAGGGGTGTCACCTAGCTTAAATAATCGCGCAGCGCCTTGCTGCGGCTGGGGTGGCGCAGCTTACGCAGCGCCTTGGCTTCAATCTGACGAATGCGCTCGCGGGTGACGCCAAAGCTGCGGCCCACCTCTTCCAGCGTGTGGTCCTTGCCGTCGTTGAGGCCGAAGCGCATTTCCAGCACCTCACGCTCCCGCTCGCTGAGGAAGCCCAGCACGTTGCGAATTTGCTCACGCAGCAGCTCTTTCGAGGCGGCATCAACTGGTTCCTGGGCACTTTCGTCGGGGATGAAGTCGCCGTATTCGGTAGAATCCTCGTTGCCCACCGGGGATTCCAGCGACATCGGGTCCATAGAGATACGCTTGATGTCGCGAATCTTGGAGACCGCCTGCCGCCACTTGCGGTTGAGCACCGGGTCGATTGGCTCATCGTCTTTCAGCGCCATTTTGATCGTTTCGGACTCTTCCGGGGTCAGGTAATCCAGCTCCAGAGCCAGTTCCTCGTCGCTGGGCTCGTGGCCCAGTTTTTGTACCAGGTCACGCTGCAATTTGACGATTTTGTTAATCGTTTCGAACATGTGCACCGGGATGCGGATGGTGCGGGCCTGGTCGGCAATGGCCCGGCTGACCGCCTGGCGAATCCACCAGGTGGCGTAGGTGCTGAACTTAAAGCCCTTGGTGTGGTCGAACTTTTCCACGGCCCGCAGCAGACCCACGTTGCCCTCTTGCACCAGGTCCAGCAGGTGAATGCCGCGCCCCATGTACCGTTTGGCCACGCTGACCACCAGCCGGAGGTTGGCCCCGGTCAGGCTGACTTTGGCTTCTTCGGCCAGTTCGTAAATCATAAATTCGTTGTACTTCAGGCCAACCATGTCTTTAGACAGCCACTCATGGAAGGTTTTGACGGGCGGGAAGTCGTTGGTTTTGCGGTATTCCTGGAACAGCTGGCGGGAGATGTCTACGGGGAGGAGGTAAACGGCCGTAAACATATGAAAACATGCCTGAGCCAGATCCAACCAGGCGTCCTCCTGGCCCCAGTTACCGTTATTCAAGTACAGGCGCAGGTACGATTCATTCCGTTTTTGCCAGCCCTGGCGCAAATCACGCGCTTCTTCGATGAAGGCCAGTACGTCGACACCGGGCACACCAAGCAGCTTGCGCGCCTCTTCCACCACCTGCCAGTTTTCCAGCAGGTTGGTGTAATTGGCCATCATTGCCCGGAAATCCACTTCTGTTTCAGATTTGGTGCCGTCTTTGCTCGCGTCGTTGTTCAGCCGTTCCAAAACGGTGGCGGCGGTCAGCTGGGTAGAGAGCCAGATTTCCTGGTCGGCGGTGAGCAAGGGTACCTGGCCAATTTCCTTGAGGTAGGTGTGGACCGGATCATCCTCGACGGTACCGCCGAGATAACCACCATCGTCGTCCTTGTCGTCGTCGTCGTCCAGATTGCCCAGCAGGGCGGGACCATCGGCAAAGTCGTCCAGCGTTTCGCCGTTTTCTGAGACGATGCGGATGTTGAGCTTTTGCAGGCGGGCATAGAGGCGCTCAGCCTGTTCTTCGTCGGCGGTGGCCAGCAGCGCCTGGACATCAGACTCGTTGATCTGGCGCGAACGGCGCGCGGTTTTCACCAAAGCTTCAATATCAATCGCTTCAGTGGTTTCTTCTTCTTCTTCTTCGCTTTCGTCTTCGATATTCTCGTCGAAATCGTTGTCTAGTTCAGATAAATCCATTGTCTATTTTCCTGACCTAAATGAGGGATTGTTGATCAATTTGGTTCAGCTAAGCGCTTGATTAAGGGTTGGGAACGATCCCCAGTAGGAACGGTTTGGACTTTAGTAACGGCCGTTTAATGCATCTTCAGCACGGCGGCGGCTGGTGGCCGACATCGCGCCTCGGGCCTTGTTGAGCTGCAACACGGCCAGAGGCAGCTCACGCAGCTGCTGCTGGTATACGGCCAGGGCTTCTGTGTCATTCTCGCGTTGTGCTTCATGCAGCAAATGTTTCACTTCACCTAACAGCTGTCTGACTTTGGCCAGACGCCAGTCTAAAACGGATAAAACAAGGGTGTCGGAAATTCGCTCAAGCTCTGTCTCTGGCGATTGGGGTAATGATAGCAAGAACTTCAACCGATTCTGAAGCGTCTGCTCTAGACTATCCCACAATTCGTCAATCGTGACAACTGGTGAGCGGCTGATCAATTGGTACATTTGTCGCATGATGGCCCGATCTTCCGCCAGCAAAAAGTCCTCATCTACTACGTTGGGCTGCCCGCCGTCCGCCAGTTTTTGGTTCACTTTCAACAGCACCTGCGGGAAGCGCACACATTGGTGCAGAAAATCGCTCTGGCGCATGTCTGTGGCCAGGGGACCAACGGCCCCCTGCGCTTTTTTGGGCACGGTGGCCCAACCGGCGTGGGCAGCGGATTTGGGTTTGGCAACGGCCGTTTCCGGTACCGACCGTCTCTCGGGCAGGGGCTTTTCCGGCAGGCGAATCTGGCGCAGGGCACGTTCATCAATACGCAAGGCGCGGGCCAACTGCTGCCAGTAATGATCCCGCTCGATCGGGTCCTGGATATCTTTGATGAGCGGCAGAACCTGCTGCGCCACTTCCGTTTTGGCCTTGGCGTCGTTCAAATCGAGATCGGCCGTAGCTACTGAAATGACGTAGGCGACCACCGGCTTGGCCTGCTCCACCAGCCGTTCCCACTCGGCCGGGCTTTCCTGCACGATGTTGTCCGGGTCTTTGCCTTCCGGCAGGGTCATCACGCGGATGTCGGCCTGGAGCCGCCCTTCGTGCTGCACCAGCCCGTGGGCATCGAACTTCACTTCTGTTTCGCGGTCCAGCGTCTGGCGGGCCACTTGCAAGCTGCGCAGCGTCGCCTTGGCCCCGGCGGCGTCCGCATCGAGCGCCAGGATGAAGCGTTTGGTGTACCGCTTGAGCAGGTGGAGCTGCGGCTCGGTGAGCGCCGTGCCCATTTGGGCCACCACGTTGCGGAAGCCACCCTGCCACGCCTGCATCACGTCCATGTACCCTTCCACAATCACCGCCTGGCGCGCTTCCCGGATGGTGCGTTTGGCCATGTCCAGGCCAAACAGCAGGTGGCTCTTGTCGAACAAGTCGGTCTGGGGCGAGTTGAGGTATTTGGGCAGGCCGTCTTTTTCCAGGGTCCGTGCACCAAAGCCAACGATACGGCCGTCGACATCCCGAATCGGTATCATCAGCCGGTTACGAAACCGGTCGTACCGGGTGCCCTTGTCGGGATTTTCCGTCAGCAGTCCGGCGGCCAGCAGCTCCTGGTCGGTGTAGCCCTGCATGTTGAAGTGTGAGCGGCAGGCGTCCCATGAATCCAGGGCAAAACCCACGGCAAATGCCTCAATCGTCTCCTCGCTAAAGCTGCGCCGTGCCATGTAGCTGCGGGCGACTTCGGCCTGGGGCGCGTACAAAAAGAGCTGGTGAAAATAGTCGGCGGCGGCTTGCAGCAGGCCAGCCTGCTTGTTGTGTGCCTTACGCGTTTCTTTGTCTACCGGTTCGGCTTCTTCCAACGTCACCCCGGCACGCTGGGCCAGGTTTTTTAACGTTTCCTTAAATTCCCAGCCCTCCTTTTTCATGACAAAGGAGAACAAATCACCGCCTTCGGCGCAGGCACCAAAGCAGCGCCAGGTTTGGGTTTCAGGAAAGACAAAAAATGAGGGGGTGCGGGTGTTGTGGTGGAAGGGGCAAAAGCCAGCATAATTCCGCCCTGACCGGCGCAGGGAAACGGTCTCGGAGACAACATCCACGATATCAAGGCGGCTTTTGATTTCTTCGGTAACAGTCATGTGTTCAAGAACGGTCGTAATAAGGACAACTGGCAAATTATACCGTAGACCTTACAAATGTTCTAAAAGTTGGGGGGGAACGGCCGTAAAAACTCAGTGAAGGTTTCCAATCACCATCAAATAAAAAAGAGACGCCCTGAAAACCAGGACGCCTCTTCAAAAAAGGAAAGAGCGGTTGGGCAAGGTACCCCAAAAACCTTACCCAACCGAGGCAAAAAGCTAGTTGTCGGGGGATTCCAGGCGGATTTGCTGCACCAGCACCGTGAAGCTGCCATCACCCAGAGAACCCACGGCGTACACGATGTAGCTGTAACCCGGGTCCAGCTTCAGGTCGGCCGGGCCAAAGACCACGGTGTCGGTACCGGCAGGCTGGATGGTCGCTAGGTAGCGGTTGCGCGGCACCTCAAGCTGTACTTCGTTCGGGTTGCTCAGCCCTTCGGCCTTGCCGACGAAGTCACCCGTGCGGCGCTCGAACAGAGAGACGTCAACGGTGGGGGCAGCGGCCGTGTGGCGGACCACCAGGCGGCTCAGGCCACGATCAATCTCGGAAACGTCATTCACGAAGACGGAGAGGGTGGGCGCACCACTTTCGGTCAGGTGGGCCACGATGGAGGCGTTGGCCCCAGCGGGCAGGAAGGCGGAACCAGCAATCGCGGGCGGGCCAGCGGTCGGGTCAGCCCCAGCCGGGTAGATTTCGATGTCGTAGTTGCCTTCTGGCAGGGTCAGCGGGTCGGTGACGGTGTAGGGGGCAAAGTTGGGCAGCGCCAGACCGCCATTCACGTACACATCAACCGTCAGGCCAGGCACGCCGTGCACCACGGTAACGTTACCAATCGGGTTGGTTTCCAGGTCAATGGTTTGGATGAGCAGTTCAAAGGTGCCGTCGGCCAGGGAGCCAATGGCGTAAATGATGTAGGAGCGGTCAAACTTGGGATTGAGCCACAGACGCGCCGGGCCAGCAACCACGGTGTCAGTACCCGCAGGCAGGATGGAGGCAAAGTAGAGACCGGCAGGAACGTCAATCTGCGCTTCTTCAGGATTGCTCAGGCCTTCAATTTTGCCAACTTCTTGGCTCTTGAAGGTCAAGGCCACGTCAACGGTGGGGGCGGCCGCAGTGTGGCGCACCACAACGCGGGCATCACCATCGTTGATAGCTGAGGTGTCGTTGACAAAAACGGAGAGCGTTGGTGTGCCATCTTCGGCCAGGTGGGCGACGATGGAGGCGTTGGCGCCAGCGGGCAGGAAGGCGGAGCCAGCGATGGCCGGAGCGCCAGCGGACGGATCAGCACCGGCCGGGTAAATTTCGATGTCGTAGGTGCCTTCCGGCAGGGTCAGCGGGTCGGTGATGGTGCCGGGGGCAAAGTCGGGCAGGGTCAGGCCGCCATTGACATACACGTCAACCGTCAGACCAGGTACGCCGTGCACGACGGTGACGGTGCCGGTGTCGTCATCGGCCGCCACCCAGGCAGCGGTGGTAAGGAACAGGGCCAGTAAGGCAAAAATGAGCAGTTTTACTTTTTTCATTGTTTTCTCCTATATCACAGATTATCGGTAAACAGATGTCTGAATTTTTAAGTCATTCGGGTTGGGAAATGGGTTGGTTCTATATTTGATTGGATTTGCGTGCATCACCTCCGTCATTTAGCTTCCTTACAGCGAGCAGGCAGGGGGAATAGACCCGCCTGGGCTCAATTTTTCGGTTCATTTGTCAAGCTTTGGGAAACTGCTTTTTGGGCTATCTGTTGATAATTACGAACCGGATTTTGTTTTGTACGTATCGAACTTTTGCAAATCATCTACAAAACATTTGCAAAGTGGCCGGTTCACTAAGAATTACGAAGTTGTTCAGGTTTTGTACTTGTTGAATTGGGGAATTTGCTTCAAAGGGGATAACTGGCAAAAAAAGAAACGCCGCGATGGGCGTCTCTGAAAATCTTTTTGGGTCTTCTTGGCTTTTAGAATGACAGTTGAACTTGCCCTGTCATGCTGAGGTCCCCCGAAGCATCCCGCCCGCTTTAAAATCAACGACGTTTTGGTTTAGGTGAGGTTCTTGTCATGGGAACCTTGCGGGATTCTTCACTTCGTTCAGAATGACAGTGGAAACTTGCCTTATCATGCTGAGGTCCCCCGAAGCATCCCACCTGCTTGAGATCGGGAAATGCCTTGATTGGCGCAGGGGTGTGCAGGGTTTGGTTCAGTTAATGTCACCCAGCAGCACAATTTCGCCAGTGCGCTGGACGCTGCCGCCTTCTGGCTCAATGGAAACGCCGACGGCGTCGAAGGATTGCAGCGGCTCGGTGGAATGGACGAGCAGCACACCTTCGCCCTGGGTATCGACGCGGAAGGTTTCGGCGGTTTCGTGTTCGGTGCCGCGAATGAGCAGGACCTGGTAAACAGCGTCTTGGGGCAGTTCGGGCATGCCATCGACAATGAGCAGAGCGGTGTTGGAAACCGGATCAATCACCAGTTCGGCTGATGCGCCTGGCTGATCTTCGGTGCCAGGCAGGGTGACGGCATAGACCTGCGACGAGTCAAACGGAATGGCGGCCAGGACGCTGTCCAGCTCGTTTTGCAGTTCGGTGATTTGGGCTTCAAGGGTGGTTTGGGCAACGGCCGTTTCATCCACTTCAGCCTCTAATTCATGGTTGGTGGCAATGAGCTGCGCGTTGGTCTGCGCCATCTCGTCCACCTGGTTTTCGTATGTCTGGTTGGCGGCCTGGAGTTCGCTTACCCGCGCGGTGAGGCTGAGATTTTCGCTGGCCAGCGTGTCGAAGTTGGTGCGCAGGCTGCTGTTGTCGGCGGTGAGCTGCTGCACGTCCTGGTTCAAGGCACGCACCTGCTGGTTCAGCGAGAAGCTCCAAATGAGAAGCAAGACGGCCGTTCCCAGGCCAACGGCCGTTACCAGCGGCAGGCTAAAAAAGTGGCGCAGGGTGTCCCACAAAGTGGGTTTGGCTGGCGTGTGACGTGTGGCTTTTATGGCAGGCACAACCGATGCACGAGGCGCACTTTGAGGTTGAACTTTGGCTTCGATGCGGGCAAACAGCGCCGCCTCGGCTGCGGCAGAAGGTTCCAGCGGTTGCGCGGTGTAAGGCAGCAGGGCCGCCGCCGCATACGCCTCTTCCAAAAGCCGGGCCGCATGGGGATTCTGGGCAACATGTGCCTCTACCGCTGCTTCCTCTTCTGCGGACAGCCCACCTAACACGTAAACGGCGAGCAGGTCTTCAATTTGCTCGTTCATCTTAATCCTCAAATCCTTGCGCCTGCAAGACGCGTTTTAGCTTGTCCAGGGCCAGCTTTGCCCGGGTGTTAATCGTGCCAAACGGAATATCCATTTCCTGAGCAATTTGACGGCGCGTTTTGCCCTGAAAGTAGATCCATTCCACCACATCCCGCTGCTCGGCGGGCAGCTCGGTGAGGGCGATGTGTACCTGTTTGTGGCGCAGCAGCAAGATGGCGGCATCGGCCACATCGTGGTCATCCTGGTAGTGGGGCGTAGCTTCGACGTGATCGTGATGCAAATCCGGCAGGGCCTGCATCTTAATTTTTTGCCCCCGGCGCACAATGTCGATGGAGAGATTGCGGGCAATGCCAAACATCCAGTTGGGCAGCGAACCACGCTGGGTGTCGAAAGAAGCAGCGCTGTCCCAGATACGCCAAAACGTCTCTTGCATCACTTCTTCGGCGGCGGCTCGATCACCCAAGATTTTGTACGCCAAACCCAAAACGGCCCGTTTGTACCGTTCATACAGGGTTCTATAAGCAGCCACATCCTGTTTGATGACCAGGGCCATCAGCTGCTCATCACTTAGATCATTCATAGCTCACTAAATAGTGCTCCCTGGCTGGCACGGACTGAACCAACAAAAGCCACATCGGGAGAGATACGGCCGTTCCATTCAGCTCATTGTGCTCTAAGCCAGTACTCTTAAGTACGGATAAGTGCCTCATTTGTACTTATCCGATGGACAACCATTTTAAAAACCTTCCAACTGCGACAGATCGGCCAGGCCGTCGGTGAGGGCGGCGATGTGTTGCAGCAAGGCCAGGCGGTTGTGGCGCACGGCCGTATCTTCATCCATCACCAGCACATCATCAAAAAAGCGGCTGATGGCGGGCTGGAGGGCGCGCAGCGTGGCCACAAAAGTAGGCATCGTGCCGTCCTGTTGGGCGGCAGCCTGCTGGTAAGCCGCCAAAAGTTCCTGCTCGGCGGGCAGGGTGAAGGCAGCGGGACGCAGCGTAAACGTTTCGCTCTGGCTGCGGGTGATGCGTACGCAGCGGGCATAGGCGTCCAGCAGTTGGGGCCAATCCTCGGCGGCAATCGCTTCACCGAGCGATTCAGCCACGCGGGAGGCGGTGTACGGGTTGTGGCCCAGCTCGGCCAGGACCGCTTTAACCACAAAGGCGGAGTGGCCCACATCACGCAGCACACCTTCGAGACGGCCGTTGACAAACCCCAACACTTCTTGCAAAACAGCGTCATCGCCGGGCACGGGCAGCAGGTTGGCGGCGGCGGCAAAGGCAGCGCGCAAATCAAACGGCTGCTGGTGGGCAATCAGGTTTTCGATGAGGTGCAGCGCGGCGCGGCGCAGGGCAAAGGGATCATTCGAGCCTTTGGGCGCTAACCCGGCGGCAAACAGACCCGCCAGACTGTCCAACCGGTCGGCGATGGCCAGGGCCAGACCCGCCCGGCTGCTGCTGACGGCGTTGTACTGCCCGGCAATCGCTTCGGCCACGGCATCACTTTCGCCGCTGCGTTTGGCGTAATGGCCGCCCATGATGCCCTGCAAAGAGGTCATCTCGACGACCATGTTGCTGGCTAAATCGGCTTTGGCGAGGGCGGCGGCGCGAACGGCCGTTGCCGTCTCGTCCGCAGCCAAATGCAGCATTTGGGCCACGGCGGGCGTCAGTTTTTCCAGGCGGTGTACTTTGTCTAGCATGGAGCCAAGTTTGGCCTGAAAGGTGAGCGTGTCCAGCTCGGGCAAAAAGTCGGCCAGCTGCCGCTGGCTGTCTTTGCCATAGAAAAATTCGGCATCGGCAAAGCGGGCTTTGAGCACGTGCTCGTTGCCGTTGACCACAAAATTCAGGTGCTTCTCGTCGCCGTTGCGCACGGCGATGAAGTAGGGCAGCAGCTCTTTTTGGCTGTTGTAGACCGGGAAGTAGCGCTGATGTTTGCGCATGACGGCCACCAGCACCTCGGCGGGCAGGGCCAGGAAGCGCTTGCTGAAACGGCCGCGCAGCGGCGTTGGTTTTTCCACCAGGTTGGTTACTTCGTCCAGCAGGGCAGGGTCGTCGGGGATGGTGCCGCCCATTTCGGCAGCGAGCTTGTGCGAAACGGCCGTAATCTGTTCGCGCCGCTTCTCCTGGCTGATGACGATGCTGTTGGTGCGCATCAATCCGCCGTAGCTGCGTGCCTCTTCGATGACAATTTCGGGCGAATCGTACGGCCGTAACCCCCGGCTGATGCGCCCGCTGCTGATGCCGGCGTAGGTGAACGGCACCACGTCCGGGCCAAACAGGGCCACAATCCAGCGCAGCGGGCGGCTGTAGCTGATATTGGTTGGGTTCCAGCGCATGGAGCGCTCAAACTTGAGCCCGGCGATGAGGTCGGGCAGGAGTTCGGCCAATACGGCGGGGGCGGAACGGCCGTCTTCGCGCACCACGGCAGAAATATAACGCTTGTCGCCTTCGGTCACGATTTGCAAATCGGCCACATCCACGCCCTTGCCCCGGGCAAAACCGATGGCGGCCTGGGTCGGTTTGCCGTCGGCGTCGTAGGCGCGGTCGGCGGGCGGCCCTTTGACCACGCTTTCCAGGTCGGGCTGGCGACCGGCCAGGCTGTGGACCTGCACCACCAGGCGGCGCGGTGTGCCGTCGATCTCGATCCGGTCGTAGCTGAGGCGGGCATTTTTGAGGAGAGTGGGAACGGCCGTTGCCAGCTGCTTCAATGCGGCGTCCAGGTCAGACACGGGCAGCTCTTCACTGCCAATTTCCAGCACAAACGTCTGCGGCGCAGTGGTGGTGGTTGGCTCCACCGGCTGCGGGCGGCTGATGGGCACCACGGGTTCGCGGTCGCCGTTGAGCAGGGGGAAGCCCAGCGATTCGCGCTGGGCCACGTACAGCTCCGACACCTGCCGCGCCAGGCCGCGCATCCGGCGGAAGTAGTTGGCCCGCTCGGTCACGCCAACCGCGCCGCGCGTGTCTAAAATGTTGAACAGGTGGGAGCATTTCAGGTTGTAATCGTGCGCCGGAATCACCAGCCCGGCTTCGATGCACCGTTTGGCCTCGCGCTCGTAGGTTTCGTAAATCTGGCGAATGCTGTCCACGTCGGCCACGTCGAAATAGTAGCGGCAGTGTTCAATTTCGCTTTGCAGCAGCACGTTTTCGTAGCTGATGTCCGTGCCGTAAGCCATCTCCCAGACGCTATCGACGCCTTGCAGGGCCAGGGCGATGCGGTCCAGCCCATAGGTGATTTCCACCGAAACGGGGTCGAGGGTGAGGCCTCCGGCCTGCTGGAAGTAGGTGAACTGGGTGATTTCCTGGCCGTCGAGCCACACTTCCCAGCCCAGCCCCCAGGCGCCCAGCGCCGGGCTTTCCCAGTTGTCTTCGACAAAACGAATGTCGTGGCGGCGCGGATCGATGCCGATGGCTTCCAGGCTTTTGAGGTACAGCTCCTGCGGGTTGCCTGGATCGGGCTTGAGGATGACCTGGAGCTGGTGGTGCATTTGCATCCGGTTGGGGTTATCGCCGAAACGGCCGTCGTCGGGCCGGATACTGGGTTCCACATACACCACATTCCATGGCTCCGGCCCCAAAACGCGCAGTACCGAGGCGGGGTTCATGGTCCCCGCACCCACCTGCACGTTGTACGGCTGCTGCACCAGGCAACCTTGCCGCTTCCAATAGTCAAGCAGCTTTAAAATAATGTCTTGAAAAGTCAGTGTTTCACTCATGCACACCCTCGATGGAATCAATCAAAATAACAGCGCACGATTATAACATGGCGGCAAACTGCTGACATCTTGCGGATTGAAATATGATACAATGCGCCTTGAGCAATTTTCTGAACGATTTGTGGAGAACTAGCATGATCAACATTCATAAAGAATACATTGTTGATGATAACGGCAATCCGACCAAAGTCATTTTGCCGCTGGAAGATTTCCGGCTTATCGAAGAAATGTTAGGGTTTGATCTTGATGAAGAAGCGATTTCTGATTTGAAAGCTGCCAAAAATGATCGGGAAAAGCGCCAGGAAGAGGCTTATATTGATTTGGATGATCTCTAATGAGTCGCGTCGTTGTCCACAAACGGGCAGCAAAATTCCTCGAAAACCTGCCCATACCCGCAAAAACAAGAATTAAATCGGCATTGTCCCAATTAGCCTCGGACCCGTTCAACTATCCGGGGTTAATCCGTATGGCGGGTGACTGGACTGGCTATTATCGCATCCGGGTGGGTTCCCTGCGCATTATCTTCTGGTTCGATGAGAACGAGGACATTCTTTACATCGATCATATCGGCAACCGGGGAGATGTTTACAAAAAGTGAGAGGTTACTCGGTTGGGGGTAGCAAGAGGGCGGCTTCCTGGCGGAGGCGGTGGAGGAATTCGACGGATTTGAGGTTGCGTTCCAGGACGTAGGTGATGTAGTAGTGCATCACGTTTTCCAGCTCGGTGTGCACGGCGCGCTTGAGGCGTAGGTTGTGCACGGTGTCCCACGGCCGTGTTTGCAGGTAGCGCAGGACTTTGGTGGAAACGGCCGTAATCCCCACCGCCCTTCTATCTTCCTCCCGACAATTGGGACACAAAATCCCGCCTAACTCGGCGCTGAAAAATTGGTCCCGCTCTTCAATCGGTTCGCCGCAGGCCACGCAGTGGAACAGCTGCGGCCGAAAACCCGCCAGACCCAACAATCGCAGTTCGTAAAAACGAGCCACCAGCAGCACGTCTTCGTGGGTGGTCAGCCAGCCCAAAGCGTCAGCCAGCAGCTGGTAGATGCCGCTGTGTTTGTCTTCTTCCACGGTGAAGCGGTCCAGCAGTTCAACGACGTAGGCGGCGTAGGTGGTCAGGATCAGGTCGTCGCGCAGGGCGGCGTAGGGCTGCACCATTTCCGCCTGGGTGAGGATGGCAATGTCGCGGCCGGTGGCAAAGAGGAAGTTGGAGCGCATGAACAGCTCCACGTGGCCCGTTTTGCGGCTTTGCGGCTTGCGCGCGCCCTTGGCCACCGCTTTGATTTTGCCAAAGTCGCGGCTGTAGAGGGTAAGCAGGCGGTCGGCTTCGCCAAAGTCGGTGCGGCGTAAAACAATTGCCTCGCTGCGAAAGGTGCGTTCTCTTGCCATGCGGGAAGTGTAGCAGAAAACTATCCGCCTGATGAAAAATGCATCCATCAAATCATGTTAACGTAAGTTTTGTGCAATTAGCGGCGAAATCGTAAAAAATCGCCAAAAATAAAAGTCGAACCTTTACAAACTGCTCATTAGTGGCAGGCTCATAGCAATATTTCACAACGAGGTTGCGATGA
>JADLAX010000053.1 GCA_020848035.1 Anaerolineae bacterium
AAAAACCCCTCTAAAGGAACGTCGCCAGGCGCGAAGCGCCGAGGTGACGACAGCTGAGGTTCGTTTGGTTTATTTGATGCGATGCCCCTGGTAATCGTTGTTGAACAGCCAGGCGACCACCGAGCCAATTTCGATGGTTTCAGGCAGGTACGTTTTCATCGTTACCGACGAGGTGCCGCGTGTGTGCAGCATATGTTGAGTGCGGCGCATGCGCTCGAACCGCTCCTGCCACGTTTTGCAGTTCGACGGCCGTAAATCCACCCACCCCTTCTGCGCCCAGGCATTCACATTGTCATCGGTCAGGTCTACCTCGTGGTAGATGCTTTCCGGGATGTTGAGGCGCGGGCCACGAATGAGGGAACGGCCGTCCGGCGCCAGAATCGGCACACCAATAGAAGTGATCTGGGTGCGCAGCAGCTCGTTTTCCGTGATGAAATGATAGAGGGTTTCAGACAACTCGCTGGCGGGTGTCTCCAGTACGTTGCGCAGCGTGCGGTAGTTGAGCCGCAGCATGTGCGCCTCGTACAGCAGCTTAGACAGCTCCGGTGGACCCAGCTGCCCCAACGCGACGCTGTGGCTGTGTGTCTCCTCCTCGATGCGGGCCAGCTTGTCCAGCGCCGTCTGGCGCAGCACCCCGGCGCGGAAGCTGGGGTTGATGATGCTGCTGTCTATCCCGGCAATGACGTCGTAGCCGGTGTTGCTGCCCTTGATTTCCAGCAGCGCCTGCTGGGCAATCTCCTCCGGCGTCACAAATTCCATCTGGTTGATATGGGTGATGGCTTCAAATTCACCCCGGGCAAAAAAGCCGTTTTCGCCGGTGTCCACACCGGCCATGTGCAGCTTGCCCAACCGGGTGTACTGGTTTTCGTCGCCGCGCAGAGCGAGACGGCCGTTTAGCTCCTGCACCTGGCTTTCATAGCGAAACTGGGGCATGCCACGCACCTTGACCGATTTGTAGGCCACACGCCGATAACCAATCATCGCCCCCGGCTTCAGCTCTTTCACCAGCGGGCCATTGGGCGTGCGGGCCATGAGAAAGAGCAGGCCGGTGTGGGCAAAGGCAACGGCCGTTTTGCTCATCAACTTGGCGCTGGGGCGGTCTTCGCTGTGGGTGTACGGGATGTTCAACCCCATGCCGCCGGTGCCGGTGGTGCCAATCTTCAGATAGAGCCGGGTGCCTACCTCGCACATCGCCCGATGGATCATTTGCACGTGGCGGATGAGCTGCGGCAGCGATTGGGAAATGAGCAGGGTGCTGACGTTTTGCTCCAGCGCCTGGCCCAGGGCATCCAGCCCTTCCAAATCCTGGTGATCGACAATCTGGCGCAGCTGCTGCAAAATGTCGTAGGTTTGCTGGCTCAGGCTCTCGATATCCTGGTAGCTGATGGCCGTGGCGGTGTTTATGCTGTCCACAATCACATCGGGTTTGTGCTGCTGGATGAGCTGAACGAGGGCGGAACGGCCGTAAGCCGCCTCCAATCCACCAAACAGATCATCGTACAGCATGTCGCGGCGGTGGCTGCTTTGCAGCAAGCGGCGGCGGCGCTCCAGGCTAAATTCGTCGCGCACAAACACATCGCCCCACGCGCCAACAAACTCAATGTGGGGGAACTCTTTGCGCGCGTCATACAAAAATTCGCGCACCTCGCCGCGGAACAGGCTGGCCACGACGATCTTATCTGGCTCCATAGCCCGGGCCACAGTGCGCACAATCTGCGACCCAACCAGGCCGGAGCCACCCAAAACTAAAAAGCAGCGGTCAGACATAATGCCTCCAAAGTAGGATTAGGGGTTAGTGGTTGGGGGTTAGTATACCGCACTCATACGGCCGTTGGCATGAAGAGGAAAATAGAACGCGGATTAACGCAGATAACGCGGATTTTTTGATCAGCGTCATCTGCGTCAATCCGCGTCCTATTCAATGGCTAAGATGACGCCTTCGTTGGGGCGCAGCGGCAGGTTATTGCCCGTGAGGGTTGGCGCGGTGGTGAGGAGTACGGCCACTCAGTCTATTCTAACTCGACAGCCAGGGCCACCGCTTCGCCGCCGCCGAGACAGAGGGAGGCGATACCGCGCTTGAGGTCGCGCTGCTGTAGAGCGTGGATGAGCGTTATGAGGATGCGCGCGCCGCTGGCCCCGATGGGATGCCCCAGGGCAATCGCGCCGCCGTTAACGTTCACTTTGTCCCAGTCCCATTTGTACCCTTTTTGCACCAGCTCAACGCCGTTGGCCAGCACCTGGGCGGCAAATGCTTCATTCACCTCGAACAGATCGACGTCATCCATGTTCCAGCCAATTTTGTCCAACAGCCGGGGAATGGCGCGGGCGGGCGCGGCAAAGAGCCACTTCGGCTCCACGGCGTAGTGGGTGTAGCCAACAACGCGGGCGAGGGGAGCCGCGCCTTGCTGCTCAGCGGCGGTGCGGCTGGCCAGCACCAGGGCCGCCCCGCCATCGTTGAGGCCAGGGGCGTTGCCTGCCGTTACCTGGCCGTCTTTTTCGAAGGCCGGGGGCAGTTTGGCCAACCCATCGACGCTGGTTTCCATGGTGTGACGGCCGTTGCTAAAGATGGCACGAATTGGCTCGTCGGTGTCGATCACCGTGGTGCCTTTGCGGCTTTTAAGCTCAACGGGCACAATTTCGGTTTGGAAACGGCCGTTCACCGTTGCCTGTGCTGCTTTTTCATGGCTGCGGTAGGCAAATTCGTCCATTTCCTGGCGCGTCACTTCGTACTGCCTGGCGATGAACTCCGCCGCGTTGCCCATTGGCCACTCCTGGAAGCTGCACCACAGACCGTCGGCCAGCAGCGAATCCTGCATTTCCACATGGCCGTAGCGCAGCCCCTGCCGCGCCTTGGGCAGCAGGTAGGGCGCGTTGGACATGCTCTCCATGCCGCCCGCCACGTACACGTCGCCTTCCCCGGCGATGATGCCATTGGACGCCAACATGACCGCTTTGAGGCCGGAACCGCACACCTTGTTGACGCTGGCTGCGCCCACCGTGTCTGGCAGCCCGCTGCGCAGGGCCGCCTGCCGCGCCGGGGCCTGCCCCACGCCAGCGGCAACCACGTTGCCCATGATCACTTCATACACGGAATTTGGATCAATACCCGAACGCGCCACGGCCGCTTTGACGGCCGTTGCCCCCAAATCGGTCGCTTTCTGGCTGGTGAGGGTGCCCGACATTTTGCCCGTTGGCGTGCGGGCGGCACCTAAAATCACAACATCTTTTGCACTTTTTTGGCTCATCTTTTCGCTCCTCAGTGGGTGAGAATCTGTTTTCGGTTCAATGCCATCATTGTACACGATGGCAGTTGCATTTTGGGAACCACACCAAGACCCTCACGAACTGAAAGGCTATGACTAAATAGCTAGCGCGAAAAGGCACACAGCGCAACCCTCTAGCTCTAAAGTACACCTGAGAGCGGCCCCATTCCCGCTATAATTTTGAAGGATCATCACGTTAGTTGGAGGTAAGTTGGTTCCTCAGGTTCGGTTCACAAATAAAGGCACCACAAAAACTGAGCCAGAAACCACCTTTACACGCCTCAAAAGGAGCTACCCATGCAAATTCCCGGTGCACGGAACCCTTTGTGGAAAGAGTTAATACGCAGCGAAAGTGAATACGCTTTCGAATTCTTAGCCACGAAAATCATACTCGGCCGTCTCAACCTGAAATTCCGTCTCAACAATTCCCCTGAAGAGCTAGATAGATGCGTTTATGAGCTTGTTGCGTTTTTTGAGAAAAATTCGCACGTGCCCAAAGTGCAAAATGATCTCAAGCTGATCTTCGGTGAAGGAGTGCGTATCTGATGAAGCAGCACATGTATGATGTAACAACTGTTGAACAATGGATTCAAAACGGCGAACGGCTTATTCTGGCCGGTGATGAAAAGGTGCTGAACCAACTGCCCCCAGGCAGCTGGATTGGCGGTACCATTCCGTATTTTATGACGGTTAACGGCGGTCTCTTTTCCCAGGAAAAAATCTACGTCACCCAGATGCCAGACAGTGCGACCGATGTCAAGGTCAAAACGTACACCGCAGACACCATCGACCAGGTGTACCTTGATGCGCCACCCAATGGCTTTAGCATTATCATTCTGCCCGCGTTTAGTAAAGTACACGCCACATTTGCCCTAAACTCGCCCTCGTTTGAAGGGTTTGCCACCTCACCGCTCGTTGGCTGGATCTCGGGCGTCTCGCTGGATGAGGCCGGGCAGGCAGCGCCAAAAACCTATGCTGGCAACGGCAGTGGCCGGGCCGAACAGGCCGTTGTATGCCACATTGAACTTCCCCCGACCAAGGCGGCCGATGTCCAGATTGTCAACATTTTTCAGCAGGGTGATGGCGACACCATTACGTTTGCCTCGGATGGTTTCTCGGCAGAGGAAGCGTGTGTGAATGGCCAACCGGTCAATTTTGCCAGCTACATCCAGCAAAACGGGGTTGATACCCGACTGCCCCTGGTGGCAAATCTGCACGGTGCGATGATCAATACCAGCTTCCAGCAAGTCGATCTAAACGCCAAAAAGGTTGATTTTTACGCGCCGGTATTTGCGGGCATTGAATATCGCGTGGCCAGGCCGGTTGACAACTACGTCCACAGCTTCCAGCTCATGGTGCCCACAGACCTGGGCAAAACGATCTACTTTTCGTGCAACTGCATTCTAAACTACCTCTACGCCGACCTGGAAGGCAAGCAGCTCCAGGGAATCACCGGGCCAATCACCTTTGGTGAGGTTGCCTACCAGCTGTTGAACCAGACGATGGCCTACGTAGTCATCGAGGATATTTAAGGCAAAAAACACGGCCGTTCCCCACCCCACCTACCGCAAAATAGAGAGGGGCGGGGGAACGGCCGTTTCCCCTGCCGCACACAGGTGCTTGGCATAAACCGCTAAAGCCGCCATCATTTTGCTTCAATCGTTAAGAAAGGAGCAGCCCCATCCGAAAGAGAGTCTTCTACACGTTGGCCATTTTTATCACCATGCTCCTCGGCCTGTTTTCGCGGTCCGAGATTGTGCCAATGCCGCAGTTTGTGTTGCTGTACGTGGGCGATGGCATTTGGGCAATGCTGGTATTCTGGCTGGTCTGTTGCCTCAAGCCGGACTGGTCGCTCAAATACCGGGTGGCCGCCGCGCTGGCATTTGCCTACACCATCGAATTCTCCCAGTTTTACCAGGCCGACTGGCTCAACCAGATTCGCCACACCCGCCTGGGTGGGCTGGTTCTCGGCTTCAGCTTTTTGCCCAGCGATTTGGTGGCCTACACCATTGGCATTGCCGTGGGCGCAGGTTTAGAGCATTTTTTGATACGGCCGTTCCTGACCAACAGGCCAAATACCGGATTTTTCAAAAGCCCTGGCTGAATACCACAAAATTTACCAATATAGAACAAGTGTGCTAAACTTCCGGCGTGAAGTTTAAACGCCAAAAATCCCGACCCACGCCCCGCAGCCAGCCCATTAACTGGAACAAAGTGCTGCTGGAGCAAATCCTCCTGGCTGGTTTGCCCGAACCCAAAACCGAATACCGCTTCCACGCCAACCGCCAATGGCGCTTCGATTTTTGTTGGCGGCCGCAGCTGGTCGCCTGCGAAATTGAGGGTGGTATCTGGATGCAAACGGAAAGCGGCCGTAGCAAAGGCCACGCCCACCCCGACCGCTTTGAAAGCGACTGCGAAAAGTACAACGAAGCGGCCCTCTACGGCTGGCTGCTGATTCGCGTGACCCCCAAAATGGTGCGTGACGGCCGTGCCCTCGACTGGCTGGAGCGTGCCCTCCTTACTGATTAAACAGCTCCACAAAATCGATTGGCAATTTAGCGGTCCGATCTTATGATAAAAGTTAATGTGCTTGACAAAGGCTTTTATCAAAGATTCCGCAGATTAACCAGATTTTTAATCTTTTCAATCTGCGAAATCTTTGATTATGATCCTGATAAAGCTGGCGCTTGTTCGACAAAATTGGAATCGAAAATGAATTTCACGGAGGTGGATGATGCATGTATTTGAAGCCGTAAAAACCGTTTTGGCGGTGCGGAGCTATGAAAAAGACCCTGTGCCGCCCGATGTGGTGGCCCAAATCATCGAAGCAGGTAGATTGACCGGGAGCAGCATGAACCGGCAGCCCTGGCACTTCATCGTGGTGGAAAATCGGGAGACGCTGGACCAATTGGGCCAGCTGGCGCGATCTGGGCCGTACCTGGCCGAAGCGCCGCTCGCCATCGCGGTGGCCATCGAAAAGAAATCGATCTACGGCGTATCAGACGCCAGCCGGGCGATCCAGTCGATGGTGCTGACGGCATGGGCTGCCGGGGTTGGCTCCAATTGGGTGGGGTTTAAAAATCTTGACGAAGTGGCCAATCTGTTGGCGGTACCGGATTCGTTTGAGGTGTTGGCGGTGCTGGCGTTTGGCTACCCCACCCGCGAGCTGGGCAAAGGCCAAAAGCAGCGCAAACCGCTAAACGAAGTGGCTTCCCGCGAACGATTTGGCCAGGCGTTTGGGTAAATCAGCCACAAATTACGCAGATGACCCAGATTTTCTTATCTGCGTTTATCTGCGTGAATCTGTGTCCTGTTCTTAAAGTGGGAGGATACGGCCGTATCCTCCCACCATTCCTACCGCCCCATCACCCGCGCCAGCGTCTCGCAGGCCGGGCAGCCCCCATTTTTACGAATCATGGCGTAACCGGCCTGTGGATCATCGCCCCACTGCGTAAAGTCCACATTAAAGACGATAATCAGGCGCACCTTGCCCGTGTTGGCCGCCACGCTGACCGCTTCCGCCAGCCAGGCGGCATGTTGGGCCACCGTCGTGCCCGCCGCCCAGCCAAACCGCTCCGGCACCCCGCCGTAATCTTCGCCAGACAGGTAGCCTAATTCGGTAAAACAGACTGGTTTGCCCAGCTGCGCATACACGTTAAGCGTGGGCAGCAGGTACCAGCTGTAATGCGCGCTGCCCGTCGGATGGCCCGAAACGGTTGAGGGTGAACTGGCCCCGGCATTAAAATGCGCCCCGATGCAGTCGGCATATCGGGCACCACCAGCGGCCAGCATACCCGCCATGTACCGGTTATCGGCCCAGGCATTGGTGCCGTTGTCAAAGCCCGTTGGCGCGGGCGCACCGCTGATAACCATGACGTTGGGGTTGGCCGCTTTGATGGCGTTGTAGGCTGGGGCCAGCATGTTGTTGACGTAGCTGGCCGGATCAATTTGCCCGGCAGGCCATTCAAAGTCGATATTCATCTCGTTCCACACTTCGATGGCGTCTGGCCCAAGCGCGGCCACACCGGCCAGGAACTGCACGTACTCGCCAAAGTTGATGTGGTCAGGGTAGGTGTTGGCCCCGGGAATGCTCAGCAGCACCTTAAAGCCAGCCGCGTGGGCATTGGCTATGCGCCCGGCCAGATCGTTGGGATTACCACCTTCACCCCATTTGTGCTGGAACTTCACCCAGGTCATGCCTGCCGAAGCCATGAGCACCGGATTGGCAAAGGTGTGCGTTTGCCCACCCAATTCAAAGCTGCCTACGGCCACTGGCGGTGCGGCCACGGGCGGCGGTGGCCCGGCAGCAGGCGCAGGTGTTGCGGCTGCCGGTGGTGGTGTGCCTGGCGCAGCTGCCACCATGCTGCTGGGAGCCTCACTCACGACGTTGGTTGCATCTGCCAATGTGTCAATGTCAAACGCTTCATCAATGATGAGCAGGCTGGTGGCAATCCAGCCCGTTTGCTCGCCGTTGATGTCGGTAAAAATAATCTGGAGCCAGTAGCCAAATTCATCGCGGCCAATGACCTGCACTTCGTCGTCTTTGAGGACGGGGTTGGGGAACTTGGCAAAGCTCTCGCCGGGGCCAATGCGCACGTTGGCATTGCGGGTGACGATGCCCGTTGTTGCGACTAAGTCCTCGTCGGTTTCGGCCACTTCTTCGGCGTCTTCGGCCACGGCCACGGTGATGGGCAGCGTGCCCAACGAGCTGGTTGCCGCGCCGGAGACAAAATCAACCTGGAGGGTAAACTCGCCCGGCTCGGCCGAGCCTGCCCAGCTAAAGGCCGTGGCGCTGCCGCTTTCGGTGACAACGACGTTGTCTTCGCTGTCCAGAATGGTCCAGACGAGGGCCGGATCATCAGCCTGGGCGGCATCGAGCGGCTGGACAGGCGTGGTAAAGGCAACCCCGTGGAGATTGTGGGCAACGGCCGTTTCCAGCCGCGCCGCCACAGTGCTGGGGTGCACCAACCAAACGGCTTCGTCGCCAACCGTATAGCGGTAGGCAGCGGCCGTTTCATCCCATTCAATCGGCGAAACATCACCGGAAAGGGTTATTTCAACGGCCGTTTCCGGCTCAAACTGTTCAGTGTCGTCCGCCAGTTCAAGCTCGCCAAAGTGGGCCAGCTGTTCTTCGGCGGTCAGGGCGGTCCACGTGCCATCGATCTGCATCACCGGGTCCGTGGGCAGCAGGGCCACCAGCTTGCGCCGGTCGATGTGGTCCGTGGCCCAGGTGAGCAGCTGATCCACCGTGCCCTCTGCGCCATAGGCATTCGGGTCCAGGGGCAGCTGGAGATAAACCGTGTCGGCGATGTCGCCCAGGACGCTCCAATTCTCATCCATCGCCACAGCCTCTTGCGGCGCGATCAGGGTGAGGGTGAGCGTTTTCTCTTGGGCGGCTAAAGCATCCGCCAGATTTTGGACAAAGGCGGTAAACGCCTCATTTTGGTCAGCGGCGACGCCCTGATAGTTCAGGTTGATACCCGCAAACGGTTCGGCCATCGCCACAATGGCTTCGATGTGCGCGGTTTGGGCCGCTTCATCGGCCAGCAAAGCCGCCAACGCTTCTGACTCCACCGCGTCACCGACGTTTGTCACGGCCAGGATGGGGTTCGCCAGGTCGTCGGGCAGTTCAGCCGGTGTGCCCGCCAGCTCGCCATCGGCCGCCAGGCGCGCCGTGCCGACGATGGCCTCGGTCAACCCGGTGGCAGCTTCATGCCAGACACCGCCCACCGTCATGGGCTCTGGCGGGGCGGCCTGGCCCAGGGCAACGGCCGTAAACAATTCATGCTCAGCCGTGTGGCGCTGCCCGGTGGCCGAATCATAGCGTGAGGGGATGAAGCGCCACGCGGTACCGTCCCAGCCGTACACGTCGAGCAGGTTTGCTTCGGCATCAGCGGGTGTGTTGAGGGCAATCTGGCCGGTAACGGCCGTCTCGCCCGCCTCCACCACAAACACGTCACTCACCAACGTGACGTTATCCGGCAATGTATCGAGCCCCACCGTGGCCAGGTCAGCAACAACCGTGACACCAACAGCATCTTCGCTGGTAATGCTGATTTCGCCTTCGATTTCGGGGATGAGCGTGATTTCAACTTCGGCTGTGGGCTCGCTGGGAACGGCAGTTTCGACCCTGACCGTGGGTGTTGCGGCCACCTGCTGCGTGTCCGGCTGTTCTTCCCGACAACCGGCGACAAAAAGGAAAACGGCCGTTACCAGCACCAAAAAACGCAGCGTCGTCTGGGTAACGCCCTTCAAATGTGCAAATTGCTTTCCTGCCATGAACCTCCACCTCCATGATCCGGCTACCGGATCGATCCTATTTTGCGCAGGATTCTAGCATAGGCCGGGTTTGATTGGTAACAAACCAAAAACAAGGATAGAGTACCCCCTCAGGAAGCGTTCGTGAGTGGTTCGCCTGCCTCTCGACAGGCGCGAGAGCCGCTCACGTGGCAGCCACCATGAATGAAAAATCAGCAGATTTCGCAGATTCCACAGATTTTTTCTCTGCGACTCCGCGTCTCTGCGTTAAATTATTTTCGAAGGAGACGACCTTATGCACCGCCAGGAAACGTTTGCCCAACCACCCATTCCCGCCGTTTTTTACTTGTTTAACGTAAGTTTTGTGCAATTAGCGGCGAAATCGTAAAAAATCGCCAAAAATAAAAGTCGAACCTTTACAAACTGCTCATTAGTGGCAGGCTCATAGCAATATTTCACAACGAGGTTGCGATGAGT
>JADLAX010000054.1 GCA_020848035.1 Anaerolineae bacterium
ACCGGGTGAGCTGAATATAGCCCACCTGCTCATTCTCACGCAAGAGACGGTAGCTCACCGACGGGATCAAAATGTCGCCGCGCTCCACCTCAATGTCCACCGGTTCAGTTTCACCAGGATGCAGCACCGTCAGCACCACTTTTGTGCCTTTTTCGCCCCGTACCAGGTCCACTACCTGCTGCACCGTAAACTCCGGCGTAATTTCCACTCCATCCACCGCCAGCAGCTCATCCCCCGACAAAATTCCGGCCACTTCAGCCGGATTGCCTGGTATGGGTTCCAGGTAAATTGGGCCACCTTCTTCGGGACGAGAAACGGTGGCCCCAATGCCGCCAAACGTGCCCTGCAAAGACTGCCGCTCGATTTCCCGCTCTACCGGTTCCACAAAAAAGGTGTACGGATCGCCCAACAGGGCAACCGAACCCTGAATCGCGCCGTAGGTCAATTCTTTGGCGGTAGGTAATTCACCCAGGAAGTTGTTTTCGATGTGGCCCCACGCTTCCCAAAACAGAGCAAACTCAAAGGCATCTTCGGTTTGAACGGCAACCTCGCCCCGACGCATCTCTAAAAAGTCATTGGTAAAATAACCGGCCACAAAAGCGCTGACCGCCAGCAAAACAAGCAGCAGCATCGCAAATAAATTACGTAGACGTTCAGACATATCGTTTCTCAGTAACCGCACACGTTCCAGGTAACCGTTCAGTGGGCATCCCGCACGAGGACGCTGCACGCCCCGTGCCAGGCGCGAAGCGCCGGAGCGCGGCCCATTCTCTACAGAGAATTGAACGCTTACCTTTCCAGACTGAAATATTAAGATGGCCCATGATGATTTGTGGCGGTGATAATAAAACAGAACGGGAAGATATCAGGGTTTCACTTAACGAATTCACAGAAATCAACCCAGTTGAGGGTGGCAGACAGCACGCTCCCGGCGCAAGCCTGCTTCATTATCGTGGGAACACGCGCCAGCTGCATGAGCTTTTTGTAAAAATTTCGGTGGTACACAGCAAATAAAAATTGTAGCACAGGTGATTGGTGAGGCAATCTACTGTATAATGCACCCCATCGGATCGCCCTTTAGGGCCGGGAAAGGGCAGCCCCCCAACGGCCGTAAAGTGAGCAAAAACGCCGCTTTGCCTCAACGATCCGGCACAACTGGTTTTTATCTCAACGTTTAGGGAGCAATGGTTCATCTTGAATGCTGCGTGGCTGCGTGTCAAAACCGATTGGCGTGTGTGGGGAACGGCCGTCCTTCTCGCCGTATTCTTGCTGCTGCATACCACCTCGCAGGCCGCGCAGGCCCACTCAGCCGCCCAGGAACTGCCCCCCGACCCGGCAGCCACGGCCCAGGCTCTCCTGGACGCTATGTCCGTCCCCGAGCGGGTGGGCCAGCTTTTCCTCGTCACCTTTGAAGGCGACCGCGCCACACTCGAAAGCGACATCGCCAACCTCATTACCAATTATCACGTGGGCGGCGTGGTGCTCTCCGCCGAAAACGGCAACATCACCGGGTATGGCGATCCCGCCAACGTCCTGGGCCAGACCACTGAACTGATCAACAACCTGCAAAGTCTGGCGCTGGTAGGCGAACCTGTGCCCGTGCCCGACATTTCCCAGATCGAAGAGGGAGCCGTACCGCCCACACGCAGCACCGAAGTGGTGACCACAACACCCATTCCCCTCTTTATTGCCGTCGCGCAAGAAGGGGATGGCTTTCCCTACACCACCATTCGCAGCGGCCTCACCAACCTGCCCAACAACATGGCCATCGGTGCCAGCTGGCAGCCTGAGCTGGCCCAGGAGGTGGGCGAGGTGGTTGGTGAAGAGCTGGCCAACCTGGGCATCAACATGCTGCTCGGCCCGTCGCTGGATGTGCTGGAAAATCCCGAAACCAGCGATTTAGGCGTGCGCTCCTTTGGCGGCGATCCGTACTGGGTTGGCCTGCTGGGCAGCGCCTACACCACCGGCGTGCACCTGGGCAGCAACAACCAGATCGCCGTCATCGCCAAACATTTCCCCGGCTTTGGCGCCAGCGACCGGCCGCTGCATGAAGAAGTGCCCACCGTGCGTAAATCGCTGGAGCAGCTGCGCCAGATCGAGCTGGCCCCGTTTTTTGCCGTCACGGGCGGCGCGGCCCGCCCGGAAGCGGTGGCCGATGGCCTGCTGACGACCCATATTCGCTACCAGGGCTTCCAGGGCAACATCCGGGCCACCACCAACCCGGTCAGCCTGGACCCACTGGCGCTGGCGGCGCTGATGGCGCAAACCGAACTGGCCAGCTGGCGGCAGGCCGGTGGGCTGATTGTGTCCGATGCGCTGGGCGTACGCGCCGTGGAGCGTTTTTACGGGCAGGATCAGGGTTTTCCCCATCGGGTGGTGGCCAAAGATGCCTTTCTGGCGGGCAACGATTTGCTGTACCTGGCCGATTATGCGCTGGGCGACGCACCGTATGAAACGCAGCTGGCTAATATCATCGACACAATTTTGTGGTTCCAGGAACGGTACAACACGGACGTAGCCTTTAAGCAGCAGGTAGACACGGCCGTTCTGCGCATCCTCCAGCTCAAGTTAAAGCTGCACAACAACAGCTTTGCCCCCGACACCGTGCTGACAGCCAGCGGCGATGAACTGCCACAAGCCAGCCCCCAGGGCGAAGCGGTTTCGATTGACGTGGCCCAGGCAGGCATTACCCTCATCGCCCCCGACCCGGATGAGCTGCTGGAGCGGCTGGTACGGCCGCCTTCGGCCAACGAAAACATCCTGATTTTTACCGACATGCACGAATACCAGCAGTGCAGCACGTGTGAACCAGAACCGCTAATTGGGTTAACGGCCGTTGAAGACCAGATGCTCCTCCGCTACGGCCCGCAGGCCAGCGCCCAGCTCCAGCCCGAGCGCATCACCAGCCACAGCTTTGCCGATCTGCAAGCGTTTATCGACGCGGGGACTGAACCGCTCATCTACGACACAACACCCATTACCCCCACCCTGGCACCCGGCGTTACCCTCACCCCCACCGAGGAAGGCTTTACACCCACGCCGCTGCCAACGCCAACACCTGAACCGGCTTACCTGGTACAAGAATCGCTGGCCAGCGCCGACTGGATCATCTTTGCCATGCTGGACCAGAGCGGGGCCAGTTCACGGGCGCTAAACAATTTCCTGGCACAGCGGCCCGACCTGCTGCGCGAGCAGCGGGTGGTGGTGTTTGCCTTTAATGCGCCGTATTACCTGGATTCGACAGAAATTACCCAGCTGACCGCTTTTTTTGGCCTGTACAGCCACAACGAAGCGGCCATCGACACGGCCGTTCGCGCCCTCTTCCAGGAACTGCCATTTTCCGGTGCCCCACCCGTGAACATTGCCGGAACCAGCTACGATTTGTTTGTGCAAACCCAACCCGCCGCCAGCCAGATCATCCCGCTGACGGCCGCCAAAGTGAACCTGGACAGTGAAAATACGGCCGTTTCCGCCACCGTCAACGAGCCTTTTTCTGTTTCCGTCGGGGACACGCTGCGGCTGCAAACAGGCATCATCATCGACAACAATGGCAACCCCGTACCCGACGGCACCGTGGTGCGCTTTCGCCAGCGTGACCGGGTGGCCGGCGTAGAAAACATCATCGACGAAGTGCCGACGGTGGGCGGCATCGCCCAGCTGGATTATGTGCTGGAAGCACGCACCGAAGGCGGCCAGTTCCGCATCGTCGCCCAGGCGGGCGCGGCCACCATCTCGCAGGAAATCGACATTACGGTACGCTCCACCGAATCGGGCGGCGGCGCGCAGGTCTCCATCATCGATCCCACACCCCAGCCCACGCCGACCGAAGCGCCTACGCTCACCCCCACCGTCACAGCCACCACCCCGGCCACCGATGCTCCGGAACCAACCACCACATCGGCGCAAACGGCCGTCATCCCCGAAGAACCTGGTATTCGCATTGAACTGTCTGAGTTTTGGCTGTTGACGGCCGTTTTTGCCGGGCTGCTGCTCTCGGGTGGGGTGGCTTTTACCCTGGGACGACAGCAGCACGTGGCCCTGGTGCAGCAAATTGGCTGGCCCTTGTGGAGCATGATTGGCGGCCTGCTGGTGTATCTCTACTTTGCCTTGGAGCTGCCGGGAACGGCCGTTAGCGGCGGCCTGCACACATTCACTGGCTTCCTGACGACGCTGGGTGGTGGTCTGCTGGGGATGCTGGGCTACTGGCTCTGGCAGAAGATGAACTAGTATTGCGCCCCGCATTTTTATGAATTTCTTGTACCAGGCTCAGGGCGGTGCAAAGAAATATCTTCCCAGGACACCGGGTCATCCACCGGCTCCAGGTGGGTAAACACCGATACCGGGGCCACCGCCTGTCGCAAATCCCGCTCGATGGCCTCCAGCAGCGTGTGCCCCCGCTGCACCGACCACTCCCCCGGCACCTGCACATGCACCGACACAAACCGGTACGCCCCCGATTGGCGCGTGCGCAGCGCATGGTACTGCACCTCGTCGGAGCAGTAGCGCTCCAGCACAGCGCGTACCTGGTTGACTTCCTCGGCAGGCAATGAGGTATCCATCAGGCCGTTGACGGCCGTTTTCAGCAACCCCACCCCGGTACGCACAATTTGCAGCGCCACCAGCAGCGCCAGCAGCGGGTCGAGCCACTGCCAGCCGGTCAGCTTGACCGCCAGCAAACCCACAATCACCCCTACCGAAGTCCAGACATCGGTGAGCAGGTGGCGGGCGTTGGCCGTCAGCGTCAGCGAGTTGTGCTGCCGCCCCACGCGCAGCAGCACCAGCGCCGTCAGCCCATTGCCCACGGAGGCCAGCACGGAAACAATCAGGCCCAAACCAACCTGCTCCAAAGGCTGTGGCTGGAGGAGGCGCTGGACGGCCGTTACTGCAATCACCAGCGCCGCAATCAAAATCAGGCTGCCTTCAAAGCCACCTGAGAAATATTCAGCCTTGGTGTGGCCGTATTCGTGCTCTTCGTCCGGCGGTTGGGCAGCAATGGTGAGGATGATGAGGGCAAAAACGGCCGTCACCAGGTTCACGCCCGACTCCAGGGCGTCAGACAACAGCCCCACCGAGCCGGTGAGAAAATAAGCGGCTGCTTTCAAGCCGATGGTGAGAACGGCCGTAGCAATCGACAGCCAGGCAAAACGGGTCAGGGTTTGACGATCTTCCATGCGTGCATTGTGGCAGAGCTGCCGGGCAATTTCCACACGGCGGGATCATCTTTGTTTTAGTCTGCCCTAAGCCAATGGGAAGTTGTGTCGAATACGGCCGTTAGATTCGTAGAACGCGGAGTGTTAGGGATTTCGTGTGCCTTGGCGTGAAACGTGAAACGTGATGAAGGTCATCACGTTTCACGTTTCACGCCTCACGGCCCGCCACCACCCTGAGATGAAGCGTGCGGCTGTGGCCGGAACGGCCGTCTTCATCCCCACCAATGCCCTGCACCATCAGCTCATAGCCGCTGGCCGTCAGGCGCACCCTCCCAAAACGGTCCACCACCTCGTAGGTGGCCGAGGCGATGAGCCCGCGCAGCGGCACCGTGCGGCGGAACTGGCCCAGCTTGTGGCTGTGCACCACCGCCGAGTAGACCGCCTCGCTCCCATCCGGCAGCACGTACAAAATGGTTGAGGCGTCCGCCTCTTCCAGCCGCTCCAGCCGGTACAACTCACCGCCCTGCACGATGTGGCGAATCCGCTTGTAGAACGCAATGTAAGACGCGTACTCCTTCAGCTCCGCCTCGTCCAGCGCGTTCAGGCTGGCCCCGATGCCCAACGCGCCGCGCATCGCCACGTCGAAGCGGGTGCTAAGCTCGTGAAAGCGGCCCGTCTGGTGATTTTTCTCGTGCGTCACCCAAGCGGTCATCACCCGCGCTGGGTAGGCCAGGCTAAACCCTTCCTGGATGCGCACACGGTCCAGCGCGTCGGTGTTGTCGCTGGTCCACACCTGGTCGGTGCGGCCCAAAATGCCCAGGTCGATGCGCCCGCCGCCGCCCGAGCAGCTTTCGATGGTCAGGTGCGGATACTTCACCCGCAGCCGGTCGATGATGCCGTACACCCCCGCCACGTGCGCCTGCCAGATCGCCTTGCCCGCCACCGAACCCGGCTCGCTGGCGCTGCGATTCATGTCCCACTTGAGGAAAGCGATGTTGTACTGCCCCAGCAGGCTGTCCAGCGCGTTGAAAATGTATTCAACCACTTCCTCACGCCCAAAATCCAAAATCAACTGGCAGCGCGCTTCGGTACGCGGCCGTCCGGGGAAGTGCAGCGCCCAGTCGGGGTGCGCCCGGTACAGGTCCGAGTCGGGATTGACCATTTCTGGCTCTACCCACAGGCCAAACCCCATGCCCAGCCGGTTCACCTCGGCGATGAGCGGCTCCAGACCGTTGGGAAAGACGTCTGGGCTGACGGTCCAGTCGCCCAGCCCGGCCACATCGAAACGGCGGCCGCCAAACCAGCCGTCGTCCAGGCAAAACAGCTCCACACCGATGGCCGCCGCCTTACGCGCCAGCTCAATCTGGTTCTGCTCGGTAATGCCAAAATAGGTCGCTTCCCAGGAGTTGTAGAGAATTGGTCTGAACTCCGCTGTGGCCGGTGTCCTCACCGTGCCGTTTACCTCTGCTGTGGCCGGTCTCCCGACCGTGCCACTTTCCTTCCCCGTCATAGTCGCTTCGCTAAGCGACGACGCTTTCTCTGCAGTAGGTGACGCGGCGATGACGCCGGCCACAGCGACGGGGAGGATGTGCTCCCGCGTAAACGCGTGCAGCCGCCGACTGGCCCCACCCCACCCCTCAGCGCAGACTCCGCAGACAAACGCGGGCGTTTTGTGCTGTGCCCCTGCCGCCAACGTCAGGCCAAAATCGAAGGGATGGTGACCGCCATGCACGCGCACGTCGCTGCCGTGCAGCTGTTCGAAGCTGATCTGCCAGCTGCCACTGTAGGCCAGCGCGCCAAAGTAGACCGTGCCGTGTTCCTCCCACGCCTGGCCAGGCCGGTTGAGCAGGAAAAACGGATTGGCCAGGTGGCCCGTCTGCACGCTGCGGTGCTCGATCACCCGCCGCCCAATGGGCAGCCGCTCCCGCTGCGTCTGGAACTCCTGGGCCCACGCGCCGGAGACGCTGGTGAGCTCGGTGGTGCCGTTGGGCAGGTGCAGCGTGGCAAAAAAGAGCTGCTCGATTTGGATGGGCGACTCGCCCGTGTTGGCCAGCTCCAGCCAGCGCTCGATGATGTCTTGTGCCGGAGTGAGGCGGTAGCAGAGGGTAACGGTCAGCGGCTGCACCGGATCGGCCAGGGTGATGCGCAAGGTTTCGCGCAGTTCGGTGTTCGCTGTGGGCAGGCCATGAGCCGGGGCCAACCCAGGCTGAGCATCCGTCACAATTTCATGCGAAACGTAGCGCAGGCGCACGTCGCGGATGGGCAGGTGGGGGGCGTCGCCGTCAGGCAGCGGATCGGGCAGGGTAGCGAAGCTGGCTTTGAGCGTCACTTCGTGCACGGAGGTATCGCCAAAGGTGATAAGCTCGTCGCGGCGGGTTTGGAACTCAAAGGAGGCGTGGTCGGAGAGGATGGGGCGCAGTTTGCCGGAGAGCTGTTCAGCTTCCCCGGCTGGACGCGGCCCCCAGGCCAGGTGCACCAGCCGATCTTTGCTGTCCACCTGCATGGCGTAAACGCTGCTGGGCAAAATCAAGTTAAAGGTACGGGTATCGGGATTAAAGTGAATCATAGACACTTCCTGAGCGAAAAATTATTGGAACAATGCTATCAAAATTCCCGCCGCTGTGCCTTGTTTTTGACCATTTAGCGAAATGAAATACGGCCGTCTCCACCTCCAATTCCCCTGCCATCGGTAACCGCAACCACGCATAACCAAAACCAATCAAACCGCAGGATGCACCGCTTGCGACGGCCGTTGGCGGCTCTTATACTGTCATTCATGGAGGACAAACGGCCATGAACGACACCTATCAAATTGAAGCGGTAGACAATCCTGAATGGGCCATTATTGGTGGCGGCATCAGCGCCTACAACCAACAGCAAGCCGGGCCAGACAACGGCCGAAACTTCTGCTTTGTGGTGAAAACGCCAGACGGCGAAGTGGCGGGCGGAATCATTGGGGCCACGTTTTGGAACTGGCTGTACATCGACCTGATGTGGCTTAAAGAGGAACTGCGGGGGCAGGGTTACGGCCGTCAGCTGCTCACCCTGGCCGAAGCGGAAGGACGGCGGCGCGGGGCCACCCACGCCCACCTGGACACCTTCAGCTTTCAGGCACCAGGGTTTTACCAAAAACAAGGCTATACCGTTTTTGGCGAACTAAAAGATTTTCCGCCCGGCCACACGCGCTATTACATGGTGAAGGAACTGTAGAAACGGCCGGTTTTTCCACGCCCCACCCAAGTGCCAGGAGTCAGAGTTTGACAGAGCCAGCCACCCTTGTGTTCACCACCGAACGCCTGATCATACGCCGCGCCACCGTGGCAGATGCCGCCATGTATTTTGCCCTGTGGAACGATCCGGCCGTGATGACCCATGTCGGGTTTACCCACGGCCTGGAAATGACCCTGGAGGAGATCACCGCGCAGCTGGCCAAACAGTCGTCGGGCGTGTTTCACAAGCTGCTGGTGGTGGTGCTAAAAGAAACAGGGGAGACGATTGGTGAATGTTTTATGACCCTGCCCGGCGGCAACGGCCATGCCTTCACCGACGTGAAGCTGCTGCCCACCTTTTGGGGACACAAATACGGCGTAGAGATCAAGCGGGGTTTGGTGCAATATTTGTTTGACCATACGGAGTGTACGGCCGTAGAAGCCAGCCCCAGCAGTCAAAACATCGCCTCCATCAAAATGCAGGAAGCCGTCGGCGCGGTTCGCGCTGGCAAAGGCCAGACCCTGGTGCAGCAGGCCGATGGCACAACCACGACGGTAGAATACACCATTTACCGCGTCTACCGCCGCATCTGGGACAAAGCCCAGCGCGAAGCACAACGTGCGACAGAAGAGGCTGGACCCCCACCCTAACCCTCCCCCTCAGAGGGGGAGGGAATTTGGCTCCCTCTCCCCGTAGGAGAGGGCTGGGGTGAGGGTCGTTACCGCTTCACCTTGCCCACCGGCACTCCATTCAGCTGCATCCGCAAGGACTCAGCCACCTCGTCCGTCACCTGGTAATCGGGCGATTGGTGGCGGAAGTAGGTGTCGTACAGGTCGGCGTAATGGCCGCGCCGCTGCATCAGGCTGGCGTGGCTGCCCTCTTCGATGATTTCCCCCTGCTGCAACACAATGATCCGGTCCGCATGTTTAATGGTGGACAGGCGGTGAGCAATGATGATCGACGTGCGGTCGGCCAGCACCAGCTCCAGGCTCTCCTGAATCTGCGCCTCAGCCAGCGGGTCCACGCTGGCGGTGGCCTCGTCCAGGATGAGGATGGCCGGGTTTTGCAGCAGCACCCGCGCCAGGGCAATGAGCTGCCGCTGACCCATCGACAGGCCGCGCCCGCCTTCGCCCACTTCGGTGGCCAGCCCCTGCGGCAGCGTCTCCAGCCAGTCGCCCTGGCCGATGGTTTGGGCCACGCGGCGCACTTCGTCGTCGCTGGCGGTGGGGCGCGTGTAGCGAATGTTGTCGGCCACGGTGCCGGTGAAGAGGAAGGGCACCTGCGGCACGATCCCCAGCTGGCGGCGGTAGCTCACCAGATCAAACGAGCGAATGTCCTGGCCATCAATGAGCAGCTGGCCACCCTGGAACTCGTAGAAGCGGGCAATGAGCCGCCCCAGGCTGGATTTGCCCGCGCCGGTGTGGCCCACCAGGGCCACCGTCTCGCCCGGCTGGATGGTCAGGTCGAAGCCATCGAGCACGTGCTCCTGCTGGGTGTAGCGGAAATGCATATTGCGGAACTCGATACGGCCGTCCAATTCCCCCACCGCCTGGTTATCAAACTGCACCACCCGCGCCTCGGCATCGATCAGGGCAAACACCCGCTCGCTGGCCGACAGCCCCAGCTGGAACTGGCTCCAGAACGAGGCGATGCCGGTCAGGGGGAACCAGAAGAGGGCGATGGCCTGGACAAACAGGTACCAGTCGCCAGGGCTGATCTCGGTGCGCAGCGTGGCGTTGCCGCCAAAATAGAGGATAACGGCCGTACCCAACCCGGCAATAAAGACCAGAATCGGAAAGATGCTGCTAAAGACAAAGCCCTGGCGCACCTGCACCTGGTACGCCTGCTCGTTCACGTCCAGAAACTCATCGTACACCGTTTGCTCCTGGCGGAAATTTTTGGCAATGGAGATACCGCTGATGGTCTCCTGCACCTTAGCGTTGACCGTGGCCAGCAGCCGCTGGGCCTGCTGGGTGGTGGCCCGGGCAATGCGGCGGAACGCCAGCGCCGCGCCGACGACAAACGGGGCAATCGCCAGGGCCATCCAGGCCAGTTGGGCATTGATCGAAAAGAGGTAGCCGACGATGAGCAGCACCAGCAGCACCTGACTGATCAGGTTCATGGTGAGGGTGACAACGTTGGAAAAGTCTTGCGTGTCGGACGTGACGCGGCTAACGATCTTGCCTGAGGGGAACTCGTCGTAGAAGGACATATCGCGCTGCATAACGGCCGTAAACGCATCCTCACGCAGCTGCAACACCACATCCCCCACCGTCCGCGCCGTCAACCGCTGGCGCAGAAAGTTAAACACCCACGACAAAATCGTCGCGCCCAGGATAAAAAAGATGAGCTGGTTGATGGCCGCACTGCCTTCAACACCCACCACGTTGTCCACCGCTTCAGCAATCAGCACCGGCAGTACCAGGTCCATCAGCGAGTTAAGCAAAATGAGGCTGCTGATTGCCCCCACCTGCCCCAGATGCGGCCGAAAATAGCCACCAATCCGCCGCAACAGCTGCCCATCCGTGTAATTCCGGTCATACCCCTCGGCCTCAATGCCGTCCATGATAAAACCCATGAGAATCTCCTGTAGTTGGGAGGGATGAGGGGGGAGGGGTGAGGGATGAGGGGTGAGGGATGAGGGATGAGGGGGAGAGATTTCACCCTTTCACCCTTTCACCCGGTCACCTTGTCACCCTGTCACCCCTTCACCCTGTCATCCATCAAATATCGTATCGCGCAAAAATCCGCTGGTACAGCGTTGAGCTGGCCATCAGCTCGTCGTGGGTGCCCTGGGCCACCACTTCGCCCCGACGCACCAACAGCACCCGGTCCGCCCGGCGAATTTGCGACAGGCGATGGGTGATCAGCAGCGTGGTGCGCCCTTCCAGCACCCGCTTGATCGCCTTCTGAATCTCATCCTCCGTGGCCGAGTCTACCGCGCTGGTGGCGTCGTCGAGGATGAGGATGCGCGGGTCGGTGAGCAGGGCGCGGGCGATGGCAATACGCTGGCGCTGCCCGCCAGAGAGGGTCACGCCACGCTCGCCCACCACGGTGTCGTAGCCGTCTTTGAAGTGCGTAATGAAGGTATGCGCCTGGGCCTCGTGGGCGGCGCGTTCAATATCGGCGCGGCTGACCTGCTGCCCCAGGCCGAAGGCGATGTTTTCGGCCACGGTGCGCGAAAAGAGGAAGATGTCTTGCTCGATGATGGAGATTTGCGAGCGCAGGCTGTCCAGATTCCAGTCACGCACGTCAACGCCATCGATGAGGATACGGCCGTCCGTCACATCATACGTCCGGTTTACCAGCTTGGTCAGCGTGCTCTTGCCCGACCCCGTCTGCCCCACAATGGCAATCGTCTCGCCCGGTTTGGCGCTGAAGGAAATATTGCGCAGCAAGTCATCGGTACCGTCGCCGTGGCGAAAAGTCACGTTCTCAAAGACGATTTCACCCTGCATCGGCGCGGTGTAGCCGTCGCTGTTCTGGTCCAGCTCTGTCTCGGCCTTCAGCAGCTCCAAAATACGTGCCGCCCCAGACAGGCCCATCTGGATCAGATAAAAGGTGAAGTAGGAGCTAAAAGCGGGCCAGCGCAGCACCCACATCAAGCCCATGTAGCCGATCAAATCACCCAGCGACAGTTCACCCAGGTTGAGCAGGTAGACACCATGCACAAATGCCCCGGCAATGGCCACGCCGATGAGCAGCGTGGGGATGTAGCGGGCCTGCACTTCGCCTTGCGCCACAAACATGTCGCGGTAGCGGCGGGCATCGCGGATAAACTTGCCCAATTCCTGCCGCTCCTGCCCGGCGGCTTTCACCACCTCAATGCCCGAAACGGCTTCATTCAGGGTGGCGTTCATGTCGCCAAAGCGGGCGCGCACGGCGTCGGAGACGGGGTCCAGCTGGCGCATGTAGTGGCGCAGGGCAAAGTAGTAGAAGAAGCAGAAGGCCAGCGGGGCCAGCAGCAGGCGCAAATCGATAAAGGCAATGAAGATGACGGGCATGAGGATGGCCATCATCGAGTCGTAAAGCAGGCTAAAACCGGGGGTCATCATTTCGTTGACAAATCGGACGTCGTTGGCCGCCCGGGCCATGATGTCGCCCACCCGCTGCTGGTTGTGGAAGGTCTGGCTTTTGCCCAACAGGTTACGGTAGAGTTCGCTACGGCCGTCGCGCTCCAGCCGTTTACCCACCACTTCAATGCTCAACGAAGCCAGCGTGTCGCAGAAAAAACGGCCGATTGTCAGCCCCACCACAAACAGACCCAGGGTGGCGATGGCCTGAAACGCATCCCCCGCCGCCTCGCCAGTGACCACGCTAAACGCCTCACCCACCTGGCGCGGAATGGCCGCGTTAAAAATGTTGGTTACCGTCATACCAAAAAAGAAGGCCGCCAGCCACCACTTGTTATCGGCCAGGTGCGCCAAAATCCAGCGCACCGGTCTCGACTGATCATACGTCCGCGCCGTCTCTACGCGGAACTCACTCTTCTGGGGAACCGTTTGAACCGCCATAAACCTCCCTTGAAAACATAGCTAGTGGTTAGTGGCTAGTGGTGTGTACCAGCAACTAGCCACCAACCACTAGCCACTAACTTTCACTGTTATGTGTGATTTCTCCACGCATGAACGTTTCCGTTGTTTGAACCGGGTTTGTGCCCAAGCGGATGGATGTGAGTTGGTCGAAAATCATCACCCGCTTGTGCATAGAACGCATATTCTAGCACACAATGGTGACATCTAGTGTCATGAATTTGGGCGGTTTGGGAAAGGGGAATATTGGGGTCGAAGGAAAGTGGCGATACAGGCGTGAAACGTGAAACGTGATGATTAACGCTCACGTTTCACGTTTCACGCATCAATCTCTATTCGTTCAGAACCGACAGGTTGCTCAACGGCGCGCTGGCGTTCAGGTAGCGGGCGCTGGACCAGCCTTCCGTACCGTCGGCTTCGCGCACTTTCACCCAGATGGTGAAGGCGTCGCGGCCCAGCAGCGTGACCGTCTGACCGCTGGAGAGATAACCCACCGGCTCATCGTCCAGGCTGGGGCCGGAACGCACCGTCAGGTAAAGCGCCCCAGACATGGTGGCCGTGCCGGGCACGCCGGTGCCACCGGGCGGCGGGTTACCGGGGGCCGAGCCGCCACCGCTGCCAGTCTGGGACCAGGTCAGCCGGGCTTCGGCCAGGCCGGTGTACTCAAAATATTCCATGCGGATTTCCACCGGGCCGCCGGGCAGATTAATCGTGCCGGAAAACGCCTGCACGTTGTGAATGTTCCAGGCGTTGATGATTTGCTGGCCGTTGACCCAGACGCGCACGCCATCATCGCTGTTGGCGGTGAAGGTGTACTGCCCGGCAGGCAGGTTCATCGTTTGTGTCCAGCGCACCGAGAAGCGATCGCTGTCGAGGGTGTTGGGGATGGGCGAGCTGGAACCCCAGACAAAGTCGATGGTGCTGTCGTTGCGCACCACCACGGGCGAGCCAGCCAGGCTATCATTATTAAAGTATTCGCCGCGCCATTGGGAAATGGTGGGCGGCTGCGGCACAGGCGCTGGCGATCCAGATATTTTGGCCCAGGTGAGGGCGGCAACGGCCGTTCCGCCATTATCGTAATGCTCCATGCGCACCGGCACGGCCCCACCGGTCACGGAAACATCTACCACGAAGGGGGTAGCCGGTTGGTCGCGCCATTGGTCGAGCACCAGCTGGTTGTTCACCCACAGGCGCACCCCATCATCGGCGGTGGCGGAAAAGCGGTAAATGCCAGAATCAAGCCACAAATTGCTGGTCCAACGCACCGAAAATTGATCGGCCGTCACACCGCTTACTGGTGACCCGCTCCAGGTGTAGTTGATTTGCGCCTCATCGCGCACCACCACGGGGCTGCCCGCAAGGGCGGTGTTGTTGAAATATTCGGCCCGCCAGACGGCCGTTCCGCCCGAAACCAGCGCCCAGTTCAGCCGAGCCACGGCTTCACCACCCGCTTCATAATACTCAACGCGAATGTCGTGGTTGCCGCCGCTCAGCGGCACATCGGCCGTTACGGTATGCTCCTGGCTGTCGTACCAGACGTCGATCACCGGGTTGTTATCCACAAAAACGCGCATGCCGTCGTCCATCGTCGCCGTGAAACGGTAGGTGCCGGGGGCAAAGTACAGATTGCGCGTCCATTCGGCCGAAAAGCTGTCGATGTTGATATCTTCGTGGGGCGCGCCATCACCCCAGTCATGATCCAGGTTGGATTCGGCGCGGGTGAGCACCGGGCTGCCGGACAGGGTTTGATTGTTGAAATATTTGGCCGTCCAACCAGTATCGGCCAGGGCGGTTTGGGCGTTGGCGATGAGCAGGAATACGGCCGTACCCAACACACTCAGCAGCAAGATGAATCGTTTACGCATCATCTTTTTCTCCTTTGTATCAAGGCTATGCAGTTATCTGACTTCTCATGCACAATGAAATAGGTAAAGGAAAATCAGACGCTGTGCGCCTTAGACACTTTTGACAATCTTGGCAGATTGGTTCGTTTACAGCTTTACCGTAAAGTGCCAGAGGGTGTTGGGCAAGGTGAAGTGGATATATTTTTGAGGGAAGCAGGCCAAATTCTTACCTGCGGTTAACGGTACAGGTCCATTTCCTTGGGGCGCACCAGGTCGCTGGCCCGGCCATCGGTGATGGGCAGGTGCAGGCCGCGCAGCAGCACCACGGGCATGCCTTCGGCCGCCTGGCCCATGAGCAGTCCGGCAGCAGCGGCAATCTCATCGGCCACGCCTACATCGGTGTGCTGGAGCTGATAGCCATACAAATCTGGCTCGCCGCGCCGGTCCCACAGGGCAGGAATCCCAGCCACGCCAATCGCCACGCCGACCGTGCCCAGGCGAAACGGCCGTCCATGACTATCGGTAATCACCACCCCGACCTGCACCCCCAACCGCGCCGCAATGTCATCCCGCAGCCGCGCCGCCGACGCGTCTGGGTCAAGCGGCAGCAGCAAAACGGTCTCCTCGTCACCGCTTTGGGCCACGTTGGAACGATCAATACCGGCGTTGGCGCTGGTGAAGCCCAGCCGGTGGCGCACAATCAGCACACCGGGCCGCAGCCGGGAGATTTCGTCACTCTCCCGCAAAATCAGCTCCACCACCCGCGGATCTTTGTCGGTTTGAGCCGCCACCTCGATGGCCCGTTCGCCGGGCAGCACGTCGGCCAGCCGCACCAGCCGCCCCTCAGCTTTGGAGACGATTTTCTGGGCAACGGCCAGCACGTCGCCGTCGGCCAGGGCCATGTGAGCATCGGCCAGGGCCTGCAAGATAAGTTCAGCCAGGTTGTCGCCGGGCTGGACGTGGGGGAGGTGGGGAACGGCCGTGAGTGTTAGGTTTGTCATCTGTTTTGGGGAAACGTGAAACGTGAAACGTGAGAAAATCACGTTTCACGTTTCACGCATCACGCCTCCAATCCTGTAATGCGGATGCCCGCGCTTTTTACTTTGTGGATAATGTTGATGGCGATGAGAACGGCCGTTAGCTCCTCTACCGCCCGCGCATTTTGCAGCGCCCCGGCATTAACACCACGCAAACCAGCATCCTGGCACAGCTGAAGGACGACTGCCTTGTCTTCCTTCTTCTCGCCGCAGACCAGCACGTCGCAGTCCATCTCGTGGTCCAGGTCCAGCAAATGGTGCGCGCCGATGTTTTGGAAGGCGGCCACGACCCGCGTGCCGTCACCCAGCTGGTTTTGCGCCTCTTCGGCCGCCGACAGGCCGCTTTCCAGCCGGTGCACCCGCGCCGCTTTTTCACCGGTAGGGGCCACGACTGTCACCAGCAGCTTACCGTCCAGGGCAGGTTTGACGCTCTCCAGCGTGCCAGCCTGCGCCCAGTAAGGCACGGACAACACCACCACGTCCGCCTGCTGGGCCGCGCTCAGGTTGTCGGTGCCGCTGATGTGGCCGTTGGGCAATTTTTCGCGCATGGAAACGGCCGCTTCCGCCCCCTTCTCCTCTTTGCGCGAACCAATAATAATTTCATGCCCGGCCGAAGCCCAACGAAAGCCCAGGCCAAACCCTTCATCTCCCGTGCCGCCTAAAATTGCTATCTTCAATGTTCAATCTCCTCAAATTTTTAGTAGCTAATTTAACTCATTGGCAAATTTGCAACTTGTAAATATAGGGCAGATGGAATCGTCTCTCCTAGACTGCGCACATCAACCTTTACAGCTAACCACTTTAGCTTTTGCTTCAGATCATTTCTTAAAACATTTTGTGAAACCTGAGATTTCCTTCTAGGAGGTTTATCTTCTTCCAACCACAGAATTACTCTTACTTGCTTCTCTCTATCCAAAAGAGAGTTGCCAAGTTCTTGCCACAGCTCGAAGTTACCGGATGAACGCGAGCTTCCTACTACACAAGCGACCGTATCCTTTATTTTCTGGCCAATCTCTACACACAAATCGCCATTTGCAACACGGTATTTGTTTTTAATTCGATAACCACGAAAATCTTTAACCTCAATGAAGTAAATTTCGGAATTAAGAATCCCTAAGAAATCTACGCCTTTTGTGCCGCTCAAGCTATCGGCCATCTTTTTATAATCATGATGTTCATCAAACTTAACAACTGCTTCACCCCATTGAGAATCAAAAGTAAACGCTAATCTCCCCTCTTCAAAGCGCATCATCATTTTGCTCCCTTAGCCTCGCTTTCATCGTAGAGGAGCCTGTTTTCCCGCTCTTCATGGGCAACATAAGCATCCAAAATCGGATTATTGTTCAGTTGAGCTAACGTGTCACCGCTTTCAACTAGAACACCGTCTATATCTGGTCTACGGTAAAGGGAAAAAAACCTGATATTTTCGTTCAATCCATATTCTGCTCGGAGTGATATTTCCTGACTAAACAAATAATTATGTGTGGCAATAAAAATCTGCACCCCTGCATTTGCCAAATTAATCAAAAACTCGACAACGGCCGCTATTAATTTAGGATTCAAATTTGCTTCTGGTTCATCCCATAAAAGGACACTATCAGTGGTCAATGATCCGTTGCGAATCAAATAGACTAATGAAGCCAATTTCCTATAACCTTCCGCAACCAACTGAGCTTCTAGCTGGCCAGCATCAGGCAAATCAACAAAAAAATGATCACCTTCTTTGGTTACTTTATTCTCACCCCCAAATACTTTCTCCAATGGTTCGATGAGTTGCTTTACAGATTCATATTTTTCCTTACGAAGCGGATTTGCATTTAAAGCCACACAAAGATCATAGTAAGTTTCATCAAAAGCGGTCTCTCGATTCAAGTAAGCAGCAATAAAACCAGGGTAAATAGACAGTACTTCTCGGCTTGGTAAAAAAAGTGCAAGAGGTACACTGATTTGGGCAAATGAGGAAGCGTAAAAACTAATATTAGCTTCCCACTGTGCGTCATCCTGTATCTTGAAACCAACTGTCGCCTGAGATTCTAAGGAAAGACGGACTTCCAAATTCTCCTTTAAACGGGAATTTTGCCTCGATTTTCGTCGAAAGGATTCGAGTTTGTTTGAATAAGGTTTGAAAATATCAATTAACTTTAAAGCAGACTTGGATACCTCCCCCTGATTGTCGTTAAATTTAGGCATTTCAAGTAGGCCATAAATTAACTTTAGAATATGCGACTTACCAGTACTATTCTCACCAATCAAAATATTGATACCGGGTGAAAACTCAAAATCAGCCTTGCTAAAAGCCGTAAAGTTCTTGACCGATAGAGATTGAATTGCATTCATCGTTTATCTCCAAAAATAATCCAGCAGCCACTGCTCCTGCGGCTGCAAATTGTCCTGGTGCAGGGTGTTGATTTTAACCCACTGCGGGTTGGTTGCCGATTCGTCATCCACGAGCGCCGACGGCAGCAAATCGAAGGTGAGCGGCGTGCAGCGGTAGTAAAACAGCAGGCCGTGCCAGGCATCGCCGGTGGGATCGTAGTAGAAAAAATCTTCCTGAAAGTGCACCAGCGGCCCAACTTCTACCTGAATGCCCGCTTCTTCAACCAGCTCACGCTGCACTGCGATGGCATTGGTTTCATACGGTTCAATGCCACCACCGGGGAGACAGTAACGGCCGTTCTCCCCCACCGTCGTCATCAACAAAACCGTATCACCCCACTCCACAATCCCATACGCGCCCGGCCGGTGAGACAATTCCTCCTTGGGAACCAAAATCTCTCCACCCAGCCAACACCGGCAAGTAACCATCACTTACTTCCTAAAAATTCAACGCAAAGATGCAGCACTATCTTTGCCCTTTTGATTATCATTCCCGCCCCACGCCTTCGCGGGCACAGAATCCGGCAATCCACCCTGGTGAGCAAAATGGATACCCGCCTACGCGGGTATGACATTATCTCTGGTGAGGTTTAAAATCTGCAAAGATAGTGATGCAAAAGAGCGCTAAGAAAATCCGCGCAAATCCGCGCAATCCGCGGCAATTCCCTAACTCAACTTCTCGTACCGCTGCCACACGTCAGCCGCCAATTTGCGGCTGCGCTCGGTGATTTCGGCCTCGTCCAGCGTCAACAGTTGGCGGTTGTGCATTAGCAGCTTACCCGCCACCATCGTGCTGGTCACCAGGCTGCTCTCGAAGCCAAAGATGATGTGCCAGGGCAGATTGCCCGCGCTCAGCGGCGTGGTGGCATGGTAATCGACGAAGATGATGTCCGCTGCCGCGCCCTCGACCAAACGGCCGATTTTCTTGCCCGGCCAAAACATATCCGCCAGCGCTGCATTGTTGGTAATCGCCATCTGCACGATGTCCATGCCGTTGGCCCGGCGCGGGTCACGATGGACCTGCTTGTGCATCAGGTAGGCCATCTTCCACTCGGCCCACATGTTGTTGCTGAAGCCGTCGTTACCCAGGCAAACCGGAATGCCGAGCCGCAGCATCCCTTCGATATCGGCCGCACCGACGGCGTTGTTCATATTGCTGCGTGGTTGGTGGGTCACCCAGGTGCCCGTCTCGCGCAGGATGTTTTTCTCCACGGCGTCCACGTGCACCGCGTGGGCCACAATACTTTTTGGCCCCAAAATGCCCGCTTCGGCCAGGCGGGGCACGACGCGTTGGCCATATTTGAAGAGCGAATCGTACTCATCCACTTCATGCTCGGCGACGTGAATGTGGAAGCCGGTATCCAGGTTGGCCGCCGCCGCGACGCAGTTGGCCAGCGTCTCGTCGCTGAGCGAGAGGGCGGCGTGTAGGCCAAAGGTGCCTGCCAGCAGCTCGCTGTTGCGCTCCTTAAGCGAGTGCAAAAAGCGCACGTTTTCGCCAATCCCAGCTTCGGCTTCTTCCGGCCCGTTGCGGTCGGTCACTTCGTAGCAAAGGGCGGCGCGTACCCCGGCCGTTTCCACCGCGTCGGCAATCATGTCCAGCGAGTTGTTCACGGCGCTGGGGCTGGCGTGGTGGTCGACCAGGGTGGTGGTGCCGTGTTTGATGGCATCCACCAGGCAAACGAGGGCGCTGTACTGCGTGTCCAGGTCAAACAGGGCGCGATCCAGCCGCCACCAAAGCCGCTCTAAAATGTCGGGGAAATCTTTGGGCGGCGCACCGGGAATGGCCATGCCGCGGGCAAACGCGCCGTAAAAGTGGGTGTGGGCGCAGATGTTGCCGGGCATCACCAGCTGGTTGCCCGCGTCTAGCTGTTTCAGGTCGGGATGGGTAGCGATCAATTCAGCCGAAATGCCGATTTTGGCGATACGGCCGTCTGCCACCAAAATCCCCCCATTTTCAAGAATCTCATTGGGATCGGTCCAGGTGACGATACGGCCGTTGGTAATCAAAAATGTGCGGTTATTTAGCATGATTCACCCCTGTCAGGTTATGGGAAAGTGGGTAATTGGGTAAGTGAGTAAGTGGGCAATTACTCAATTTCCTAATTACCTACTTACTTCCCTAATTGTAGGCTCTTTTGCTTGACAGCCCAAACGGTTTCGTTAAACTCGTTGGTAAGAAATTGCCACGTAACCAAATCTAAATAGCGTCATCTAAGAGAAGACAAGCGAAATATGTACACGCCTCCGGTGTGAAACAATCCAAATGCAAGGAGCAAGAAATTATGGCAAACCCTGTAGAAATTACCGACAGCAGCTTCCAGAGTGAAGTTTTAGATTCCGATATGCCCGTCCTGGTGGACTTTTGGGCCGATTGGTGTGGTCCCTGCCGCATGATCGCCCCGTCCGTCAAAGCAATTGCCGAGGAATACGGCGACAAAATTAAAGTAGGCAAGATGGATGTGGACGACAACCCAATGGTGCCCGGCCGCTACGGCATCGTAGGCATCCCCACCTTGATGCTGTTTAAGGGCGGTCAGGTGGTCGAGCGCATCACCGGCGCGCTGCCCAAAGACCGCATCGTGGCCCAGATTCTGCCGCACATGAACTAATCACGCTGTCCGTGATCTCGATAAACGCCCAGGCTGCATTTCAGCGTGGGCGTTTTTGTTTTAGTGGCTGGTGGCTGGTGGTTAGTTGTTAAGCACAACTGGCCACCCCTATTCACAAAATGAGGAGTGAGCATCCTCAGATGCGAACGGTGCGACCGGGGCGCATCTGAGGATGCTTTCTCCTCGGTTAGAAACTAAGGAGCGTAAACATGATTGAAGTTGCGATTATGCTGGAAGGGCAAAATGGCCTCACGTGGGAGCGCTGGCAGCGCATTGCCCGCGCCGTGGAAGATTTAGGCTTTGTCGGGCTGTACCGTTCGGATCATTACACCAACGTCAATCCACCAGACAGGGAATCACTGGAGCTGTGGGTATCGCTCACCTGGCTGGCCAGCCACACCAGCCGCATCGAGTTTGGCCCGATGGTCTCCCCGGTTTCGTTTCGCCAACCAACAATGACGGCGCGCATGGCCAGCGCGGTGGATGATTTGTCGAACGGCCGTCTCCATCTCGGTCTTGGTGCGGGCTGGCAGGAGCGGGAACACCACAACTACAGCTGGGAGCTGCTGGACATGGACGGCCGTTTCGCCCGTTTCGAAGAAGGTCTGCAAATCATCAGCCACCTGCTGCAAAAGGATGAACCGCTGGACTTTGACGGGGACTATTACCAGCTGCACGACGCCGTCTTGCTGCCCCGCCCGCAGCGGCCTGGCGGCCCGCCTATCCTCATCGGCGGCAATGGCCCCAAGCGCACGCTGCCCCTGGTGGCCCAATACGCCACGGAGTGGAACGGCGTCTACATCCCGCCCAAAACGTTTGCCGAACGGTCGGCGCAGTTGGATGAGCTGTTGGTGGGAAACGGCCGTCACCCCTCAGAGGTGCGCCGCTCGCTCATGACCGGGTTGGTTTTTGGCAAGGACCAGGCCGATTTCGACGCCAAAATGGCCCAACGCACCGTCACCGCCGCTGAACTGCGCGAGCGGGGTCTGGTGGTGGGCACAGGCAATGAATTGGCAGATCAGCTGGAGGCATTTGCCGAGGCCGGCGTGCAGCGCATCATGCTGCAATGGATCGATTTGGATGATATGGCGGGGTTGGAGGCGTTGGGAAGGTTAGTCGGTAATCGGTGAGCAGTGAACGGTAATCGGTGAGAAACGGATCACCGATTACCGATTACCGATAACGGATTACTCGTTTGTTTCGTCAGAGCCGGGCACCGGCTTCTCGGCGGGGGTAAAGCGCTCGGCCAGTTTGGCCAGCTGCTCGCTGAGCACCTGCAAACCCTGAGCCACACCCACACGGGCCTTGTGGCTCACATCGCTGGCCTGCACTTTTTCCCGCACGTGCACCGCTTCTGTTTTCACGCGGTCGGCCGCCGGGCTTTTCTTGATTTCCTGGATTGCCTTATCCACCTCGTCGGCGAAAGAGCGCATGCCGTCGCGCAGCTCGGTTTCCAGGCGCTGCCGCTCGGCGCTGTTCCAGGCGCTGCGGATGGTGTCGGCAAACTGCTTGCCAAAGTCACGCAGTTCTTCGGTCAAATCTGGATTTTTTGCGTCCGCCTTGGTGGCTTCTTCTTCAACAGGAACTTCTATTTTTAATCTCGCTTTGATTTCTTCAACGCTAGGGGTTGTTTCTTCGGTCATCGTTTTTTACTCCTTACTCGGTATACAAACTCCGGCTTCTGATCTCTTGATTTAACTGCGTCTGGGAATTCAGGTAAACACCATCCCAAGTACAGTTTGTTACCTCTTTTGCGCGGGAAAAACCAGCGCCGCGCAAATTTGCCTCACTAAAATTTACATTCCGCAGGGTGGCATCCCTGAAGTCAGCCACGTTTAAATTAGCCTGATAAAAATCCACGCCCAACAAAAAAGCGCCTGAGAAATCTGCACCTGTCAGATTGGACTCGACCAAATTGACCTCGCTTAACTCGGCCTTACGGAAACTTGCTTCAACCAGATCCGCTTTCGCTAGATCAACTTTTGCCAAACGCGCCCCGGTCAGATCGAACCCGCGTAAACTGCGCCGTTTGCCTTGCTCAGCCCAACAGCGGGCGATAGCGGCGTGTTCCTCTTGTTGCCGGGCAATCAGCTTCTGCAAATCTGCCTTTTCGGTTCTGTTATTGATAAAAAGCTTGAGCAAGGCAGCAGCACCATTCATCACCAACTCAATAACAGGATCAAGCAAGCTTGTCATTTTGTCTCACAGTTTTGTCAAAGCAGTAACGTTGGCTATACGGTGTGGTAAACCACAAGTTGCAAATCGTGTCGGCAACGTGGAATCCGCGGCTACGGGGTGGGTTGGTTGGCAGGTAGGCGGGCGAAGATGAGCCAGTCGTGCAGTTCGTAGGTTTGGTGGTGGCGGCGGTAGTTGGCCAGGCGGGCTTCCAGCTGAAAGCCGCAGCGCTGCGCCACGCCAATGCTGCGCTCGTTGTGAGGGTAACATTCCAGATGGAGCCGTTCGGCACCCAGCCGGGTAAAGGCCATTTCAGCAATGGCGCTGACGGCTTCGGTCATGTAGCCGTGGCCGCCGTGAGCCACGTGCTGCCAGTAGCCAATCTCAAACTTGGGCACCTTCCAGTCGGGATTGTGCAGGCCGCTGCCACCAATGAGCTCGCCGGTCTGCTTGAAGAAGATGAGCATGGTCATGTCTTCGGCCTTCAGGTAGCGGTCGCGGTTGCGCAGGATGGAGGCTTCGGCGCGGCGCGGCGAGATGTCCGGCCAGTCGGCCCAGGACAACCAGGCCGAGAGGTGTTCCTGAGACTGGACGATGGCGTTATACAGCGCCCGACCATCACCCGGCTGCGGGCAGCGAATGAGCAGGCGCTCGGTTTCGATTTCTTGGGGAACCATTGGCACAGGCCGGTTTATCATGGCGATAATTATGGCGGACACGGCCGTTTTTGGCGAGTGGGTGGTGAGCTTTGGTTGGGGGGAAACGGCCGTTTGTCACTTCATTCCCATCTGCCCCAAACGTACCATGACAGGAGAGGTAAACCAGGTTCAGGGCGGGAGAAATCAAATGAAACAAGCACAAAACTCCACCAAGTTAATCCTTGTTTTGCGCTGGATGGCCCGGCTGGGCAGTCTGGTCAGCCTGGCCTTCCTGCTGCTTTTCTTTTTTGGCGAGGAGATGCACCTGAGCCAGCTCACCACGGCCGACATTCTGGGACTGCTGTTTTTCCCGGTGGGCGTCACTGTGGGCATGCTGCTGGGCTGGCGCTGGGAAACGCTGGGCGGCGCAGTGACGGTGCTGAGTTTGCTGGCGTTTTACAAGGTCATGTATGCGGCGAGCGGCCGTTTCCCGGACGGCATCTGGTTTGCTCTCTTTGCCCTGCCCGGCCTCATCTTCCTCTACTGCGGTCTTAGCCGCCGCCAAACAACCCGAATCATCAGGATGGTTTAACCATGACTACCATTTCCCCCGAGACAGAACAAACCTTGCGGCAGCTGTTTCGCCGCTTTAACCGCTTCATGCTGCTGATGTGGCGGCTGGGGCTGGGTCGCTTTATCAACTTTTGGCCCGAAGGCGTTGGCCGCATCATGGTCATCGAGCACATTGGTCGTAAGACAGGGCAGGTGCGCCAGACGCCGGTGAACTATGCCGAGGTAGATGGCGACATTTATTGCACGGCGGGTTTTGGCGCGGTGTCGCACTGGTACCGCAACCTGCTGGCCCAGCCACAGGTGGAGATCTGGCTGCCAGACGGCCGTTTCCACGCCCACGCCACCGACATCACCAATGAACCCAACACGCTGCCCATTTTGCGCCAGGTGCTCATCAACAGCGGTTTTGCGGCAACGGCCGTTGGCGTTCACCCCAAAACCATGTCCGATGCAGAACTGGCAGCGGTGACGCAAAGCTACCGGCTCATGCGCTTTACCCGGCAGCAGCCCGCGCCCGGCGGCCCCGATTTGCTGTGGGTGTGGCCCGCGCTGCTGGGCCTTTTGTTGGGCATTGTCTGGTTCAAGCGTATTTACGCTGAGGAGGACGACTCATGAAGCACAACACAAAACAATTGATTTATTGGCTGCCCAGGGTTTTGAGCATTGCGTTTGCTTTGTTTATCAGCATCTTTGCCCTGGACGTTTTTGGCGAGGGGTACAGCTTTTGGGAGACGGTGCTGGCGCTGTTGATGCACCTCATCCCCACCTTCCTGGTGCTCATCGCCCTCGTCATCGCCTGGCGCTGGGAGCGCGTAGGTTCACTCCTGTTTGTCGTGCTGGCCGGGCTTTACCTGTCCGTATCCAGAGCCGAAAGCTGGAGCTGGATCATTGCCGGGCCGCTGCTGGTGCTCGCCGTTCTTTTTCTGTTCGACTGGCGGGTGAGAACCCAGGCACAAACGGGTCTCTAGGATTTCAAGGGATTAGCAGCGAATCGACGCGAATTAACGCCAATTTTCGTGTGAATTCGCGTCAATTCGCTGCACAAATCAGTCTGACCCCACCCCACAAAAAATCAGGTAGCGGTAACAAAAACGGCCGTTTCCCCAACGAGAAACGGCCGTCACAATTATCTAATTACCAACTTACCCACTTACTGCACAATATTCACCAACCGTCCCTTCACCACAATCACCTGGCGCGGCGGACGGCCGCCTAGCCAGCCCTGCACCTTGTCTGAAGCCAGGGCAATCGCCTTGAGCGCCTCGTCGTCCTGACCGGCATCCACCTCAATTTTGTCGCGCACCTTGCCGTTGATCTGCACCACCAGGGTGAAGCTGTCCTCTCTGGCGGCTTCGGCATCCCACGCGGGCCACGGCTGCTGGTGAACGCTGTAGCCATGCCCGCGCAGCGCCCACAGCTCCTCGGTGATGTGCGGCGCGATGGGGGCCAGCACCAGCAGCAGGCTGTCTACGGCTTCGTTCCACACATCCTGGCTAACGTTTTTGGCTTTCTTGGCGTCCAAGATAGTGTTGCGCAGTTCCATGATGGCGGCAACGGCCGTGTTAAACGAAAAGCTCTCCAAATCCTGGGTCACCTTGCGAATCACCTGGTGCGTTTTGCGCCGCAGGGCACGATTGGCCTCCCCATCAACCTGTCCTGGCGCATAGTGGTGCGTGGCAATCTCCCACACGTCGTTCAGCAGGCGCTGCGGCCCCTTGATGCCGTCGTAATTCCACGGCCCACCCTGGTCCCACTTGGCGAAAAACATCAGGTAGGTGCGCACCGTGTCCGCGCCAAACTTCTCCACCAGCGCATCCGGGGCCACCACGTTACCGCGCGACTTGGACATCTTCTCGTTGTCCTCACCCAGCACCATGCCCTGGTTGTACAGGCGAATCATCGGCTCGGGGAAGTCCACCAGCCCCATTTCGCGCATCGCCTTGGTGAAAAAGCGGGTGTAGATCAGGTGCATCGTGGCGTGCTCGATGCCGCCCGTGTATTGATCGACGGGCAGCCAGTACGCCCCCTCTGCCGGGTCAAACGGATGTTCGCTGTCGTTGGGGCTCAGGTAGCGGTATTGGTACCAGCTGGAGCACATAAAGGTGTCCATCGTGTCGGTTTCACGCAGGGACGGCCGTTCGCAAATTGGGCAGGTGGTGTGCAAAAAGGCGTCGTGCTGCTTCAGCGGGCTTTCCCCGGTGGGCATAAACGCCACGTCGGTGGGCAGCAGCACCGGCAGCTGCTCATCGGGCACGGGCACCGCGCCGTGCTCCGGGCAGTACACCACCGGAATGGGTGCCCCCCAATAGCGCTGGCGGCTGATCAGCCAGTCGCGCAGCCGATAGTTCACCGCGGCCTTGCCGATCCCTTTTGCTTCCAGCCACGCCGTCACCTGGCCAATGGCTTCAGCAACGGCCGTACCGCTAAATTCGCCCGAGTTAATCAGGTGTCCCTCATACTTCGAGACATACGCTTCGGTCAGCGGCCCGTCACTGTCCGCACGGCCTGGCATACGAATCACCTCGATGATTTGCAAGCCAAACTGGGTGGCAAAGGCAAAATCGCGCTCATCATGGGCGGGCACGGCCATAATCGCCCCAGAGCCGTAGCTCATCAGCACGTAATCGGCAATCCAGATGGGAATGCGCGCCGCGTTGACCGGGTTGATGGCATACGCCCCGGTGAAGACGCCGGTTTTTTCGCGATCGGCCGTTTCCCGGTCAATGTCCGTCAGCTTCTGCGCCTGCTCGCGGTAGGCACTCACCGCCGCCAGCTGCTCGTCGCTGGTAATCTTGCCCACCAGCGGATGCTCCGGCGCCAGCACCATGAAGGTAGCCCCCCACAGCGTATCCGGCCGCGTCGTGAAAATCTCAATCGGATCACCCTGCTCGGTGTGGAAGGTAACATCGGCCCCGGTGGAACGGCCGATCCAGTTCGTCTGCATCACCTTCACCCGCTCCGGCCACTCAATGCCGCTAAAGTCCAGCAGCTCATCGGCGTAATCGGTTGTCTTGAAAAACCACTGCTCCAAATCTTTCTTGATCACCGGCGTGCCGCAGCGCTCGCAGTGGCGGTCGTCGCCCCACACCTGCTCGCGCGCCAGGGTCGTGTTGCAGTTCGGGCAAAAATCCACCGCCGCCAGTTTGCGGTAAGCCAGCCCCAGCTCCATCAGCTTCTTAAAAAACCACTGCGTCCAGCGGTAATATTCCGGGTCGGCGGAGACGGCTTCACGCTCCCAATCAAACATCGCGCCCATGCTGCGCAGCTGGCCGCGCATCCGCTCGATGTTGGCAAACGTCCAGGTAGATGGATGAATATTGCGCTGGATGGCCGCGTTTTCCGCAGGCAGCCCAAACGCGTCGAAGCCCATCGGGAAGAGCACGTTGTACCCCTTCATGCGCATAAAACGCGCCCGCGCATCGGATGGCGTCATGGCATACCAATGCCCAATGTGCAAATCCCCAGACGGATACGGCAGCATCGTCAGCGCATAATGCTTCGGCCGACTTTTATCAATCTGCTGCCGGTACAGGCCACTCTCTTCCCACTGTTTTTGCCACCTGGCTTCAACCTCATTGGGATTATATTTTTTGCTCATTCTTTCTCCTGATAACGTGGGTAGAGACGTTGCAATGCAACGGCTCTACATGCCAAACAAAAAGCCCCGCTCGTCTGCTCAGAGACGAAAGGGGCTTCCGCGGTACCACTCTGTTTGATGATTTGTTCTTGTGGACCCAAAGGGGCTCGAACCCTTGACCTCTACAATGCCATTGTAGCGCTCTCCCAGCTGAGCTATGGGCCCATGTCAATTTCACACGTGACGACTTCCTATTTTATTCTAGTTGCACACTTTGTGCAAAAATATTCAATCGTCAAAACCATCCACTCTGGCGCGTAACGGGCGCAACGCGTCACCGGTTAATTTGGTAATCGGTATTCCGTATCGGTGAACGGTGTAAATCAATCCAGCTGATTACCGTTTACCGACCTCCGATTACCGAAATCGGTTCCCCGGCGCAGCTCCCAGGCGAGTTCGGGACGTTTTTGTTGCGCTTTCAGCCAGCGGCACAACTCTCTAGCCTAAAAATTACCGAATTGCTTAATTACTCAATGACCTGTAATTAAGTAACTGGATAATTGAGTAATTTCCCTACTACTCCTGTTCACAGCCTTTGCATCTTTATTTGTAACGTGCAGTTTGGTGCAACCTTGCAGTGGACCTGAGGAGGCTCGAACTCCTGACCTCTACAGTGCGATTGTAGCGCTCTCCCAACTGAGCTACAGGCCCGAGAGCGAGCGGGATCGTAGCCCACCTGAGGGTTGTTGTCAAGGTTCAACTGCCTTACTATACTTAAAATAACAACCCTCATTTTTTCCCGCACAAACTATCAATGGAGGTAACCTGATGGAGAAAAAACACACGATTACGCTTGAATATTGCGTGCCCTGAAACTACAGCAAACGCGCCGTCCGTGTGGCGGAAGATATTCTGAGCAACTACCAGCACGTCATCGACACGTTTACGTTTATCATGGGCGGTAAGGGTGCCTTTGACTTCAGGGTAAACGGTGAGCTGCTCTTCTCGAAAAAACAGCTCGGCCGCCATGCCGAGCCGGGTGAGGTGCTGGCGCTGTTCAAAGAGCTCATTGGCCCCGACGTGGAGCCGTATCCCCAGAATTAACACCCCCTCCCTAACCCTCCCCCAGAGGGAGAGGGAACAGGCTTCCCCTCCCTGCGGGAGGGGGTTAGGGGGAGGGAAAATTACGTGATCCAATCACGGCTGTAGCGGTCCCAATCGCGGTGTTTGTAGCTGCGGATGCACTCTTTGCACACCTGAGCCGAGTCCACTTCGCCGCTGCTGCGCCAGCGCCAGCGCACAGTGCCCAGGTGGTTGCCACAGGTGGGCTGGTAACACACCGGGCAGACGATGCCGCTGGCCAGGGCACCGCTGCTGGTCTGGCCGTGGCCAAAGCGATCTTCTTTGTTGCAGATGTGGCAAAATTTGATGGCCATGTGGTAAGAAGAGATGGGAGATTGGAGATTGCTTCACCAGAATTCAATCTCTAATCGCCATATTTAAAAAAGCCTTCGCCGGATTTACGGCCGTATTTCCCCGCCAACACCAGCCGCTTCAGCAAAGGAGAGGGTCGGTAGCGATCTTCGCCCCACTCGTCAAACAGGCCGTTCATGACGCCGAGCACGGTGTCCAGACCCAGATAGTCGGCCCATTCCAGCGGGCCGTAGGGGTAGTTGGTGCCCAGCTTCATCGCCTGGTCAATGTCGGCGGGGGTGGCGATGCCTTCCAGCAGGGCGCTGGCCGCCTCGTTGATGAGGCAGCAGACGGTGCGGGCCCGCACCAGGCCAGGACCATCGGCAACAACGGCCGTTTCATACCCCAATCCCTCGATAAACTTTTTTGCTTGCGCCAGGCTGGATTCGGCCGTTTGCAGCCCCGCTGCCAGTTCGATCATGCCACCTTCTTTGCGCAGCGGCGGCACGATGCCAAAACCCACCACCCGGCCCGGCTTGGGCACCCAGGCGGCCGCCTGCGTCGTGCTAGTGGCCAGCGCCGAGGTCAGCAGCAGGGCATCCGGTGGGATGAAGGCGCTGAGCGCGGCCAACAGCTCTTCTTTGGCGGCGGCCGATTCGTTGTGCAGCTCGATGGCTACATCCACCCCGGTAGCATCGGGCATGGCGTAGCCGCTGTGCAGGGCGGAGGTGAAATCCTCCACCAGGTACACCACGGTGTCGTGTCCGGCCTGCGTACACAGCTGGCCCATTTGTTCCACAAAGGGCGATTCCCCGGCGATTACTACTTTCATGCAGTTTCCTCAAGTTTTTATTCACCGCAGAGGACGCAGAGAGCGCAGAGTTTATAAAAATCTCCGTGTTCTCTACGGTAAAACGAGTGCCGAATTATACCTAACTTTAGCCAACCGTGCGGAGGAAGTGGAGTACGGCCGTATTAAACACTTCCGGCTGGTCGATGGGCGTACCGTGGCGCGAGTTTTCGATCACCAGCAGCCGCGCCGTGGGCAGCTGCCGCACGTACGCCTCCTTGTTGGCCACCGGCGTGTAATCCATGTCGCCGCTGATGACCAGCACCGGACATTGGATGCGACCCAGCCGCGTTCGCACGCTCCAGCCGATGAGCGCATTGGTGGCTGCCCGGTACGCTTTGGGATCGTTTTCGCGCATTTGCTGGACAAACATCGCCAGGTACTCGGCCTGCGCTGGCTCTGGGAAGAGCCGCCCGCCAATGAACTGGCCGATTTTTTCCATGGACATGAAGTTGAGCACCAGCCGTCGCTGGACAATTTGCCACCGCTCCTTCAGGTTTTGCGGCACCAGCTCCGGGCCGCTGTTGACCACCGTCAGGCTGAGAAAGCGCTCCGGCTGGTCGACAGCCATCTGGAAGCCAATCATGCCGCCCATGGAGAGGCCAACCAAATGAAAGCGGTCGATGTGCAGCTGATCCAGCAGGGCAAAAACGTCGGCGGCAAACTGGGCCACGCTGTACGGGCCGGGCGGGCGAGCGGAACGGCCGTGTCCCCGCACATCCACCACAATCACCCGAAACTCTTGGGCAAAATAGGCGCGCTGGTATTCCCAGGAACGGCCGTCGGTGCCTAGGCCATGCAACAAGAGCAGCGGCTCACCTGCCCCTTGTTCTTCATAATAAAGCGAAATAGCGTTTACAGTGGCGTGTGGCATCAATCCTTCCTTGGCTGGAGGCGGGTCAGTTAAAGCAAAGAATAACGATCGGCGGCAAACTGCTCATTGAGCAATTTTTGTGCCTTGTGCAGTTCAAAGTTAAACGCCGCCAGGGGCACAACGTAGAAAAACAAAAATATGGGCAGGATGGCCCACAGTTCCGAACGATCGCCCGCCAGGATGCCGCCGGAGACGACGGCCACGGCAAAAAATGACCAGATGACAATGATAAACCAGTGAAGCCGGGCGGTAATTTTCAGCGTAGTGGCGTCTAAATCATCCTGGATTTGCCCTACCAGGATAGGCAAAAAACTATTGCGGTAATGGATGATGCGCGAAATTTTGAAAGAGGCCCCTTCGATTTCCCCTTCAAATAAGTTGTGGTTGCGCGACAGCCCCAGGCGCAGCAGCTTGCGCGGCTCTACGACGGCCTGCAATTTTTGCCGCGCCCCGTCCTGGCTGAGCCGCGTCTTAATCTCGAAGGTTTGGTATGGGATAATCGCGATCATATGCCTTCCGTCACGGCCGTTTCCCGTTGGTCACATGCGAACAGTCGTGCTATGCTTATGTCGATACTTTGCACCATGAGGATGCCTACCTTCCATGTCTGATCTGCAAGCGGTGACGGGCCAACTTTACATCGTTGACGGCGTAATGCAAACCGTTGATGTAACGTCTGCCGTTCCCGGCATCCTGGTACAGCCGCCCCCTAACAGAGCCCACCGCAGCCGCAGCCACGACTTCCTGTTTGCCCACCTGACCCTCAGCGGCAATGCGGAGGAGACGGCCGTTCTCGCCCAAGACCTGCTCGATCTCATCAGCCAGAAATTTTACAGCACCAGCGGCAGCCTCACCGCCGCCCTGCGCAGCGCCATGATGGCCGCCAACCAGACCCTGCTCCAGCGCAACCTCACCAGCAAGGAGGCCGTGCGCGAAGGGGGCCTCACCTGCATTGTGCTGCGTCAGGATGAGCTGTTCACCCTGCAAGCGGGCGAGACGCTGGCCCTGCTGGGCCATAATTTTGGCATCGAGCGGCTGCCACCACGCCAGCCCGACCATATCACGCCGCTGGGACGCACCAGCGGGCTAGACATTCGCTACGCCCATCATCGGCTGCAATCGGGCGACCTGCTGCTGCTGGCCGACCCGCGCCTGAGCCACCTGCCCACCGACGATTTTAACGAGGCGCTGGTCGACACCGACATCGAATCGGGCCTGGACGCCCTCATCGACATCGTAGCCGATGAGTCGGCCCGGCTGCTGATGATTGAGTTCAACGACGATTCGCTGCTGGATTTGCCCGACGTGGTGACACCCCGCCCACGCGAAGGGCAGCTGGTGGCCCCCACGCCGCAGCCCCGCCGCAGCCCAGAAGCAGCCCCGACCCCGGCCGCGCCCAGCGAACGCCGCCCCCAGCCGGTACGCGACGGCCGTCCGGCCCCGGCCAAAGACAACATCCGCACCCTGCCCGCCATCGACCGGCAGCAGGTGGAGCATACCGCCCGCCGCGCTGGATCACAGGCGGCGCTGGGGCTGTCTACCTTCACCGCCTGGCTGGCCGAACTGCTAACCCGGCTGCGCCCACCGCGCCCGGCTCAGCCTCTCCCCGACGAAGAACCGACCAGCCTGGCCTGGCCGGTGGCCATTGCCGTGCTCATTCCCATTCTCATTGCCGTCGTTGTCTCGGGCGTCTACCTGGAGCGAGGGCGGGTGCAGCGTCTGTCGGAAATCCGGGCGGAGATGAGCCAGCTCATCAGCCTGGCCGATGGCGCGGGCGAAGATGCGCTCCAGGCGCGGCAATATTACACCGATGCCCTGACGCTGGCCGTGGAGGCCGAAACCGAAGTGCGCCCCGGCGACGAAACGGTGGCCCAGCTGCGGGCCATCGCCCGGGAGCGGCTGGACGTGCTGGATGACGTGACGCGGTTGAGCGCACGGCCGTTTTTCGAGTTTAGCGAAGGTACCGCCCTCACCCACGTGGTGCTGCGCGATGGCTTCAACGGCGGCATTTTTATTTTAGACAAGGGCAACGGGCTGGTGTACGAGTACGAAACCGACGACACCTACCTCAATCCGCTGACGCTGGAGCCGCAGGCGCGTGTTTTTAACGGGCAGGCGGTTGGCACCCAGGTGGCGGGCAGCGTCATCGACATGTTTTGGCGACCCGCAGGCAACGCCGTCAGCCGCGACGGGCTGGCGATGCTGGATAGCAGCGGCGCGCTGCTGACCTACCAGCCCAACCTGGACAGCACCTTTGCCGTGCCGCTGGACCTGGCCAGCGAGTGGCAGGCACCCATCGCCGTGGCCACTTTTGACGAACGACTCTACATTTTGGACATCGGCGCGCAGCTCATCTGGAAATATTTCCCCAACGGCGACGACTTTACCGCCAACGCCGACGACCGGGCCATCGCCTTTACGGAAGACCCCGACCTGGAGCAGGTGATTGATTTTGATATTTTTAGCCAGGATGGGGGCTTGGTGCTGCTGTACCGCGACGGCCGTATTCGTTATTACGACACCCGCTCGGGCCGCCTGGAATGGGACGAGTCTGACCTGCTGACCAACGGCCTGCAAACGGCGCTGGTGGCACCCACCTCGGTGGAAATTGTAGGCCGGGGGTTAAACGCCTCGATTTTTATTGCTGATCCGGGCAGCGGCCGTATCGTCCAGGTGAGCCGCCCCATCGGCCAGGTGCTGGCCCAATACCGCGCCACCGGCCCCAACGGCGAAGAGCTGTTCAGCCAGATCACCGACTTCGCCATCGCCGAAACGCCCCTGCGCGTCTTTGTCACCACCGGGCAAACGCTCTACCTGGCTGTGCAAGAGTAAGAGAGATTCTATTTTGGGTCTTGAGGAATTCAGGGGTTTACAATCCGTGAAACGTGAAACGTGACCAGAGACATCACGCTTCACGCCAAATCCTACCTCGATTTTTTACAGGCATGTGATATGACTGCACTTCAACCAACTGAACAAAAAACAGTACTGTTTAGAGAGAATGAGATTACGGCCGTTATTGCCAACGGCCGTGTTTATGTGCCCCTGCGCACCATCTGCAACAATCTCGGGGTGGCCTGGTCTGCCCAGCGGCAGCGCATTTTGCGCGACCCGGTGCTGTCTGAAGCAATGACCCCCGTGATCGTTACGATCACGGGTACCGGCCAGGAGGTGGAAGCGCAGTGCCTGCCGCTGGAATACCTCAATGGCTGGCTGTTTGGCATCAACGCCAGCCGTGTTGATGCCGCTGTACGGGATGATCTGATCGCCTACCAAAGAGAATGCTACCGGGTTCTTTATGAGGCGACCCAGGACGGCCGTTTAACCACCGACGCCGATATGGACATCGAAGCGCTGCTGGCGCAGGACTCCCCAGCGGCCCAGGCGTACCAGATGGCGATGGCCGTGGTGCGCATGGCCCGGCAGCAGCTCATCATGGAAGCGCGGTTAGATACGGCCGTAAACACCCTGGCCGAGCATGGTGAACGGCTGGACCAGTTGGAAGCGGCCGTTGGCGGGGAGCACGTCACTGAGGTCCAGGCGGCTCAAATTAGCCAGGCGGTAAAAGCCGTGGCCTTGGCCATTGGCAAGAAAACGGGTCGCAATGAATTTGGGGCCTGCTATGGCGAAATTTACCGGCGTTTTGGCGTAAGCTCCTACAAATTGGTGCCCAAACGCAAATTCCAGGCCGTCATGGATTTCTTAAACGAGTGGCTGCAAAGCCAGATTGGCGACAGTCCCTTCTAACGAGCCAGCGGCAGCTCGATGATAAACGTGGCCCCCTGCCCTGGTGCACTTTCGGCCCAGATACGGCCGTTGTGCCCCCCCACAATCGAACGGGCAATGGCCAACCCCAAACCAGAACCACCCTCGTGCCGCTGGCGCGACTTATCACCCCGGTAAAAACGATCAAACACGTGAGCCAGCTCGGCAGCGTCCATACCGGGGCCGCTGTCTTCCACCTGAAGCTGCACGGCCGTTCCCACCTGCCGCGCCTTGAGCTGAATACGGCCGTTTTCCGGCGTATAGCGCAGCGCATTGCCTACCAAATTGTCCAGCACCTGCGCCATGCGATCCGGGTCCACCAGCACATCGGGTAGGTTGGACGGCGCGTCGAACCCCAGCGCGATCCGCTTTTGCTGCGCGGCGGGGGCATGGGCCACGACGGCCCGCTCTAGCAAGCTTTGCGGCGGCACCAGGCGCTGCGCCAGGGGCAGTTCACCCGCCTCGGCCAGAGAGAGCAGGCGCAAATCTTCCACCAGCCGGTTGAGGCGGCGCGCCTCGTCGTGAATCACGTCGAACGTTTCGGGGGTGGGCGGCAGCACACCATCGCTGAGCGCCTCGGCATGGCCCAAAATGAGGCTGAGCGGCGTGCGTAAATCGTGGGCAATGTCGGCGGTCATCTGGCGGCGCAGGTCGCGCGATTTGGCCAGATCGGCGCTCATCTGGTTAAACGAGGTAGCCAGCTGGCCCAACTCATCGTCGGAGCGCACGGGCACCTGCTGGGCCAGGTCGCCCTGGGCCACCGCCTGGGTCGCCTGGGTGATCTCTTGCAGCGGTTTGGTGAGGCTGCGCGCCAGCACCACGCCAATGAGGAGGGAAACGGCCGTTGCCCCCAGCGCCGCCAGAAAAATCGCCCGGTTGACCCGCGTAGAAAAGTCGGTGCGCGGGGGCTGCTGCATCATGCCCCCACCGCGCATGCGGGTTTCTGAAAAAACGACCAGTCCCACCGTCTGGCCGTCTACCTCGATGGGAACTCCCTGGTTGAGCCAGCCACGCGGCACGCGGTCACCCACCTGCTGGGTTAGCCCGCCTAGCACCACATTACCCTGGGTATCAGCAACAAGAAACTGACGGGAACGGCCGTTTTCCGGCCCCACACCGCCAATGCCAATGCGGTCCAGATTGTCCCAGCTGCCCGTCGCTTCATAATAATTCACCAGCTGGGTCATCAAGGCGCTGTCCGATTGCGCCTCGGCAAAGGTGTTGAACTCGCTGGAAGAAACACGCCCGGCAAAAAAGGCCACCAGGGCAATGCCCACCAGGCTTACCAGCAAAAAGGCCATGCTCAGCTTGAAGACCAACGAACGGATCATGGGTTACTCCGGCGCAAAGCGGTAGCCGACGCCGTAAACCGTCTCCACGTAGCGCGGCTGGCGCGGGTTTGGTTCGATTTTGGCCCGCAAATTTTTGATGTGCACATCCACCGTGCGCTCAGAACCTTCGAAGCTGGTGCCCTGCAAGCGGTCCAGCAAATCCAGCCGGGAGAAGGCGCGGCCCGGCGACCCCATCAAAATGGCCAGCAGATCAAATTCAGAGCGGGTGAGATCGATCCGCTCCCCTTCAACCTCCACCAAAAAACGCTCCAGGTCCAGCGAGATGCCCGCCACGCGCAGCCGGGCGCTGCTCTCGACGGGCTGGCTGCCCCGGCGCAGCACGGCGCGCACCCGGGCCAGCAGTTCACGCGGGCTGAACGGCTTGGTCACATAATCGTCGGCACCCAGCTCCAGGCCGATAATTCTGTCATCTTCTTCCACTTTGGCGGTGAGCAAGATGATCGGCGTTTGCCGTTCCTGGCGGTGTACGCGCATAAATTCATGGCCATCCATCTCCGGCATCATGATGTCTAGCAGGATCAGGTCGGGTTTTTCCTGGCGAGCGATGAAGAGGGCCTCACGGCCGTTTCTGGCCGTCACCACCCGGAAACCACCCTGCTCCAGATATGCCTTCACCAGGTTCACCAGCCGGGCTTCGTCATCAACGACCAATACAGTTTTGCTCATGGTTGTCTCCCGTAGAGACGTTGCAATGCAACGTCTCTACCATGCAACGCCTCTACGACAGGTCACGTGCTTGGGCCAATTCCAGCTGGCGCTGCTTTTCGCGGGCGCGTTCGATTTGCTCAAACGTCAGCGTATCGGCGCAGGTGGGGCAGCGCACGCCCAGTTCGTACTGGGGCGAGGTGCGGTGGTGTGGTTCAACGGCCGTTTTGCACATCGGGCACAGCTCCAGCGGCGCAGGCTGCAGCTGATGATCCACCGTGACGCGCTCGTCAAAGACAAAGCAGTTACCTTCCCACAAACTTTCTTCCGGCGGCACCTGTTCCAGGTATTTCAGAATGCCGTCCTGGAGATGAAACACTTCCGCAAAACCCTGCTCCAACATGTAAGCGGTGGCCTTTTCGCAGCGGATGCCGCCGGTGCAGAACATTGCCACCTTTTTGTGGCGGCGGGGATCCAGGTTTTGCTGCACAAAGTCGGGGAACTGGTTGAAAGCGGCCGTTTTCGGATTGATCGCCCCTTTAAACGTGCCCAGCGCCACTTCAAAATCGTTACGGGTATCCACCAAAATCACGTCTGGGTCGCTGATGAGGGCGTTCCACTCAGCGGCGGGCACGTACTGCCCCACCCGCTTGTTGGGCGTGATGTCTGGTCTACCAAGGTTGACAATTTCCTGCTTCAACCGCACCTTCATCCGGGCAAAGGGCATCCAGTCGGCGTGTGATTCTTTGTGCGTCAGGCTGGCAAAAACCGCCTCCTGCCGCAGGTGAGCCAGCACGGCGTCGATGCCCTGGCGGCTGCCGGCAATCGTGCCATTGATGCCCTCGGCGGCCAGCAAAATGGAGCCTCTGACCGCTTGAGAGACGCAGAAATCGAGCAACGGCCATTGCCGCTCCTGGTAATCTGGCAGTTCGACAAACTTATAAAACGCCGCAATCACAATTGAAGACATTTTCTAACCTCAAAACAGTTTGTCTCCAATATACCCCAAGGCAAAACGCGTGTCATCCTGCGGGGAATCAGCAAGATGACACGCGCGGCAAAATGGGTAATTGAGTAATTGGGTAATTACTCAATTACATCTTCAAGATTATGCGTCCAGGTCAGAACTGGTGCTGGTACCGCTGTCGTCACTGCCATCCGAGCTGCCGGGGCCAAAGCCACCACCGCGCATACCACCGTGGCCACCGTGGCCATGACCGCCGTGCCCGCCAAAACCGAAGTGGGGACCACGCTGGCTCAGCAGCAGGTCGGCCTGTTCCTGGGTGAGGCTGCCATCGGCGACGGCCTGGGCAAACGCGGCGCTGCGGGCGTCGGTTACGGCCGTCATCAACGTTTCCAGGTCAATACCCTGCGCGTCGGCCAGCTCAGCGATGCGCGTACCTTCGTCGCGAGCCGCCGCCAGCTCTTCCACGGTCAGGCCCAACTGCTCGGCAATCACCGCCTGGGCGTCGTCGCGGCTAAAGATGTCTTGCGCCAGTTCACGCAGCGCCTTCATCTCCAGCATTTCATCCAGCTGCTCTTGCGTGATGGTGCCATCTTCTACCAGCTGGGCTAACATGGCTTCTTGCACCGTATCTTGGGCCGCTTCCAGCTCTTCAACGGTTACACCCAACTCCGCAGCGATGAGCGCACGAACTTCGTCACGGTCAGGACGGCCGTCTTCAGCCGTAACCGCGTCCATGGCCGCATCACGCGCCGCTTCCAGCTCGTCAAGCGTCACACCCAGCGCCTCGGCCAGCAGTTCGCGGGCCGCCTCCCGGTCGATGAGCCCGCGCCCACCCATCCCGTGATGATTGAAACGGCCGTAACCAGGCGTCACGTCTTCTGTGGCACTATCTTCCGCTGCGGCACCGTCTTCAGGCGTGGTCACCGGATCATCGGTATCGGGTTCCTCATCCTGGGCAAAGGTGAGCGAGCTGCCCACCAGGGCCGCCAGGGCCAGCAGCACAAGCAAAATGCCGCCTATTTTTACCAATTTATTTTTGTTCATTTGTTTACCTCCGAATGTTTGTTTATGCCGTCAGCATTCTTGCTAACGGTCAAAGATTAGCAACGACTTGTTCAGAAATTGTGAAGAACTTTTGGTAAATTCGTAAAATCCGTATAATCGCATCATGCCTGCCAAACCCACCCTGCATGGACTGGTTCACCAGCTGAAATCGCTCACTTTTTTTGTGGGGCTGCCGCCAAACACTCTGGAAGAACTGGTGAAAACGGCCGTTTACCGCACCTACGACCCCGGTGAAATCATCTTTTTGGAAGGGGAGCAGGCGTCGGGGCTTTACTTTTTACAATCGGGCTGGGTTAAAGTAGTGAAAAGTAGTCCGACGGGGCGGGAACAGGTGCTGCGTTTCATGGAGCCAGGCGACACGTTTAACGAGGTTGTGGTTTTTGCCAATCTGGCCAATCCCGCCACAGCCATTGCTTTGGAAACGGCCGAAATCTGGCTGCTGCCCCGCGAATCGCTCAACCATGCTCTGCGCCAAAATCCGGATTTTGCCCAGCACGCCATCACCAAAATGGCGGAGCGCGTGCTGCATCTGGTGAATCTGGTGGCCGATTTGTCGCTGCGGCCGGTTACGGGGCGGCTGGCGCGATTGATTGGTGACGGGGCGATCGATGGCGTGCTGTCGCGGCCCCGCTGGTACACGCAGACCGAGCTGGCGGCGCGGCTGGGCACCGTGCCCGATGTGGTCCAGCGTGCCCTGCGCCAGCTGGAACAAGATGGGCTGATCCAGGTGGAACGCCACCAAATCCGCATTTTGGATACGGCGGCGCTGGCAGCCATTGCCACATAATCCTCGTCTCCCCATTTTTGCGGCAATTTTTGCTGTTTTCCGGTAAACCCGACAAAAGTCGGCGCATCTTTTCGCCCCTTCCTTTATCCTCCCAACTATCAAAGAAAAACCGATCGCCTGTCATTGCCGTTTTCACGGGAATGACAGGTGTGAAAAGGCTTTTTACGAGGTGTGGCATGGCGGCGGAGACAGTGGAAAAGCTGACGATTGAGGCACGAGTTTGTCTGGCGTGTGGGGCGGTAAAGGAAACGGCCGTAACCCGCGGCATGACCGTCCAAAGCAGGGATGGACATCTGGTAGGAGAAGTAGCGGCCGTTTTGCTCGACGGCCGTTCCCAACAACCCACCCATCTCCTTCTTTGCTGCCAGCTGCCGGATTACCGGCTGGTACCGCTGGAGGAAATTGAGGGGGTGTACGGCCGTACCGTCCAACTCAGCCTCACCCACAAACAAATCAGCCACCTGCCCCAGCACCAACCTAAACTGTAACCACTCACGCCAAGGCGCGAAGGGAAAACGACGAGCCGAAGGCTGAGCTTGCCGAAGCCCGGCCGCGCCTTCGACAGGCTCAGGCTGCGCCTCGCCTATTCGTCGGGCGCAAAAAATCTGCGCAATCTGTGAAATCTGTGGATAACTCCCAAAGGAGACATGATGAATCTTTACTTTTTGATGACCTTTTTGTTCCTGTCCGTCGCTGGCCTAACCGCGCTGGACGCGGCCCTCACCAGCTGGACAATCATCCCCTGGGTGAACGGACTGCGCTGGCTGCGCGTTCACTTTATCACCCTGGGCGCGCTGACCGAGCTGCTGTTTGGCCTGCTGCCCCTGCTGGCCGCCAGGCGGGCCAGCCTGCCCAAACCGCGCACCCGGCTGGACATCTGGCTGCTGCTCAACGCGGGACTCATGCTGCTGCTGGCGGGCATCCCCATCGTCAACCAGGTGCTCATTTTTGTGGGCGGCACGCTGATTTTTGGGGCAACCCTGCTGCTAGGGTACCAGCTTTACCAGCTGCGCCCCGCCAAACGCGCCCCGCTCAGTTTGCCAAACCGCTTTTACATCACAGGGCTGGGATTCTTCCTGGTGGGCATCATTGTGGGTACCGGGCTGTGGCTGGGCTGGAGCACGGCACTGGCCATCCAAACGCCAGTCGAGGTGCATATCCACGCCAATAACTGGGGCCTGATGTCCCTGGTGTTTGCCGGTTTGCTGATTGAAATTTACCCGAAAGTGGTGCAACGGCCGTTTGCCTGGCCCAGTTCCCCCACCAAAATCTACTGGATGATGAGCCTGGGCGCGCTGGGGCTGGTGCTGGGGCCGTGGGTCAACTCGCTTTACTTCACCGTGCCGGGGCTGATGCTGCACCTCAGCGCCACGGTCTGGCTGCTGCTTAACGTCATCAAGCCCGTTTGGGGCGACCGGGCGCAGTGGGCCAAACCGGGCCTGTGGCACCTGACCACCGCCTATTTCTGGCTAATTGCCCCCTTGCTGGTGGCTCCGTTTATCATTTTGCAAGTGCCCGGCTTTCCCGGCACGGGCATCGAAGCTAATGCGCCGCAGGCGTTGATTTACGGCTGGCTGCTGCAATTTGGCTTTGCCATCATCCCCTACTTCACCCGGCAACAGTTCCAACCCAGGAGTGAGGCGGAATTAGGTGGCAGCTGGCTCAGTTTGATGGCCGTGCATCTGGGGGGCATTGCCCTGTGGGTGAGCATTTTTGTGGAGAATGGCACCGTCTGGCATGGGCTGGCCTATGGCTTTTGGCTGGTGGCCATCGTACCGATTGCCCTGCAATTGTGGCGAATTTTCCACCCTAGTTTGGCAGATGAGCCTTGGGAAACGGCCGTTTCTTCCACCGATTAGGTAAATTCAGGTGCGACGCCCGATAGAAGTGCGTCGCACCTTGCCACCGCCTCTATGGTAGTGCATCAAATTCCTCTAGCAATCCCCTAAAAAAGTCAGATAAAAAGCAAAAATGGGCTTGCAATGTGCAGGCCACTTTTTTATTATTTACACCAACGTTTTTCTTAAGCCAAACCAGGTATCTGCAAGCAGATTGAGCAGTGCGTAGGTCTAAGCACAAAGCGGCTTTTATAGTAATACGGCCGTTTCTGCACCGTTTTCCCTGGTAAATTTCAACCTATCACTCGCCCTTTTCTGTTAGCCAGATGCCCCCACCGTGCCCTTGCACAACAAATGGAGGAGACATTGCGCAACTTAAAACTTTTCCTATCCGTTCTGGCGGCAGCTTTTGTTTTGCTGCTGATCACCGCCACCCCATCCCAGGCCATCGCCACCGACTTGCTGCTGACCGGCGTGGTGGATGGCCCGCTGACCGGCGGCCTGCCCAAGGCGGTGGAGCTGTACGTGGTCAACGACATCCCCGACCTGAGCCTCTACGGCCTGGGCAGCGCCAACAACGGCGGCGGCACCGATGGTCAGGAGTTCACCTTTCCCGCCGCTTCGGCCAGCGCCGGGCAGTTCCTCTACGTGGCCTCAGAAGCAGTTGAATTCACCAACTTTTTTGGCTTTGCCGCCGATTACATCGCTTCGGCCGTGAACGTCAACGGCGACGACGCGCTTGAGCTGTTCCACAACGGCAGCGTCATCGACACCTTTGGCGACATCAACCTGTCGGGCACCGGCCAGCCGTGGGAATACCTGGATGGCTGGGCCTACCGCGCCTCAGCCACCGAAGCCGACGGCACGATCTTCAACCTGGCCAACTGGAACTTTAGCGGCATCAACGCCCTGGACAATGAAACCAGCAACGCCACAGCGGCCGTTCCTTTCCCCGTTGGCAGCTTTGTGCCGCTGGCCGGGGATGCCGCCCCCGGCATTGCCAGCACCACCCCGGCCAACGGCGCGGTGGGCGTGCCGGTGGATGCCACCATCACGCTTACCTTCAGCGAGGCGGTGACGGTGAGCGGCAGCTGGTTTGAGATTGCCTGTGGGACGAGTGGCGCGCATACGGCCGTTGTCACCAATGGCCCCACCAGCTACACCCTCGATCCCGACACCAACTTTGCCTACGGCGAAAGCTGCACCGTCACCATCCTGGCCGCCCAGGTCAGCGACAACGACACCGAAGATCCGCCGGACACCATGTCGGCCAACGTTAGCTTCAGCTTCACCACCGCCAGCCTCAGCCTGACCAGCGTCGTCATCAACGAATACCTGGCCGACCCGGCCGACGATCTGCCCGGCGACGCCAACGGCGACGGCACGCGCGACAGCAGCGATGACGAGTTCATCGAAATTGTCAACGTCAGCGGGGCCGACCTGGACCTCAGCGGCTGGACGCTGAGCGACGCGGTGCAGGTGCGCCACACCTTCCCCGCAGACTCGGTGATTCCGGCAGGATGTACGGCCGTTATCTTTGGCGGTGGTGTGCCCACAGGCGGCTTCGGCGGTGCGGTCATGCAAACCGCTTCTACCGGGGCATTGGGCCTCAACAACGGCGGCGACACGCTGACCCTGGAAGACACCGCCGCCAGCACCCTCACGGTCGAGTACGACAGCGAAGGCGGCAATGACCAGTCGCTTACCCGTGAGCCAGACATCACCGGCCTTTTTGTGCCGCACAGCCAGACGGCCGCTTCTGGCGGCACGCTCTTCTCCCCTGGTACCCAGCTAGACGGCTCGCCATTTTCCGGCTGCGTCCCTGGCCAAACCATCACCATCATGGCCATCCAGGGCGAGGCGCATCTCTCGCCCTACGTCGGGCAGGAGGTAGAAACCAGCGGCGTAGTTACCGTGCTGGCCGGGAACGGGTTTTATCTGCAAGACCCCACCGGTGATGGCAACGACACCACCTCCGACGCCCTGTTCGTTTTCACCGGGTCGGCCCCCACCGTGGCCGTAGGCGACGCCCTGAACGTGGTAGCCACCGTCGCCGAGTTTTATCCCGGCGGCTTTGGCGCGGGCAACCTGGCCACGACGGAGCTAACCAACGCCACGATCACGGTGACCAGCAGCGGCAATGCCCTGCCTGCGCCGGTGGTATTGGGGATGAACGGCCGTATCCCGCCCCACACCATTATCGACGATGACTCCACCGGCGACGCCAACACCACGCCCACTTTCGACCCCGCCAACGACGGCCTCGACTTCTACGAAAGCGTCGAAGCGATGCTGGTGCAGGTAAACGATGCCCAGGTGGTCGGCGGCACCGCGTTTGGCGAAATTGTCGTGGTGAGCGACCTGGGTGCCAACGCCACGGGCCTGACGGCGCGCGGCGGCCTGGTCATCAGCGCCACCGACTTCAACCCGGAGCGCATCATGATCGACGATGCCCTGGTGCCCGATGAGCCGGACGCCAGCGTGGGCGATACCTTCACCGCGCCGATTGTGGGCGTGATGGAGTACAGCTTCGGCAACTTCAAAATCCTGAACGTTGCGCCACTGCCGCCGCTAAACAGCAGCTTTACGGCCGAAAGCACCAGCCTGGCGGGCAGCAGCACAGCGTTGACGGTGGCCACCTTCAACGTAGAAAACCTCAGCCCCAACGACCCACAGGATAAGTTTGACGCCCTGGCCAGCCAGATTGTCAACAACCTGAATGCCCCCGTCATCCTGAGCCTGGAGGAGATCCAGGACAACACCGGTGTGACCAACGACGGTGTCACCGATGCCAGCCAGACCTACGGCCAGCTTATCGCCGCCATTCAGGCGGCCGGTGGCCCAGTCTACGAGTATCGCGACATCGCGCCGCAGGACCTGATGGACGGTGGCGCACCCGGCGGCAACATTCGCGTCGGGTTCCTCTTCCAGCCCGCTCTGGTCACGTTTGTCGATCGGGCAGGCGGCGATGCAGTGACCAACACAACGCTCACGCTGGGCACCGACGGGGTACAGCTAAGCGCCAGCCCCGGCCGCATCGACCCCACCAACCCTGCCTGGGCCGACAGCCGCAAACCGCTGGCCGGTGAATTCATCTTCAACGGCCAGAAGGTCATCGTGATTGCCAACCACTTCAACTCCAAAGGTGGCGACAACCCGCTGTTTGGCCGCATCCAGCCGCCGGTACTGGCTTCTGAGGCGCAGCGGCTGGAGCAGGCGACGGTAGTGAATGGCTTTGTGCAAGAGATTTTGGCGCTGGATGCCAATGCCAACGTCATCGTGATGGGCGATCTCAACGACTTCCCGTTTTCGGCGCCGGTTCAAACGCTGGCCGGTGGCGAACTGCACAACCTGATCGACACCCTGCCGCCAACAGAGCAGTACACCTACCAATTTGAAGGCAACCTGCAAGTGCTGGACCACATTTTGGTCAGCGACAATCTGTTCAACAACCTTGTTGCCGGGGTAGATGTCGTGCATGGCAACGCCGAACGGGACACGGACTTACGCGTCACGGACCACGATCCGGTGGTTGCCCTGTTTAACTTCGACAGCTCGGGCTATGTCGTCAACGAAGATGGCTGTTACGTGGTAGCCCTGGAAGGCAGCCCGTTTGTCGGCCCGGCCTCCACCGTGGTGGGGGGTGATCCAGGTTACTTGGGCATTCGCTTCCACGTGGGGCGCTGGGGCTATGCCCAGGGCTTTGGCCATGACGCCTGCTACGAGATCCACGGCACAAACCAGTCGGAATTCATCACGGGCAGCCTGGGCAACGACACAATCTTTGGCTACGGCGGGCACGACTACCTGAGCGGCCTGTTTGGCGATGACACCTTCACCGGCGGCAGTGGCTCCGACTTGTTCCTGGGTGGGCCAGGCTGGGACACTGTGCTCGACTTCCAGCCAGGCACCGACTTTTGCCTGAGTGTTGAAAATGGCTGCAAGTGGTGGATAAAGCATAAATTCTAAGTAATGAGGTCATAGGCAGGCACCTGAGCAACCCGGCGTTTGGTCACACCGGGAATGTGACCTGCCTATGACTTCCGGCACATCAACCGGCCCTGGCCGTTCGCTATACTGAGCGCATATTCAAAGATAAACAGAAGCCAGATGGTTTCTGACTTAGGAGGAAAAATGAAAATGCGCAAAAACAGTTCTATCAGTGGTTTGTTTTTAGTCGGATTGGGTCTGATCTTGTTGATGGGGCAGTTTGTCCAGTTTGATTTACCGGAAAGCCTGGGGCTGCTGATTGTGCCCGCGCTGGGCGCGATGTTCCTGGTATGGGGCAGCTTGACCCGCAACGGTGGTCTGGTGATTCCCGGCGGCATTCTGAGCGGGGTTGGTTGGGGCGCTTACGCCATCGAAGGGCCGTTTGCCATCTGGCAGGGCGACAGTGAAGGTGGTGTGTTCCTTATCTTTCTGGGTTTGGGCTTTGCGCTGATTACGCTGGTAACGGCCGTTTTCACCGACAAAACCCACTGGTGGGCACTTATCCCTGGCAGCATTATCGCCTTCGTTGGGGTTTCCATTCTGTTTGGCGGGGCCTTCATGACCTTACTCACCTTCGTGGGTAAACTGTGGCCCGTGATTCTCATTCTGCTAGGCATCAGCCTCCTGGTAAGCGCCAGCCGGGGCACAGCCGAAGACCAGCTGGTTCCCAAAAAATAAGCAAACACGAGATTGAGGTTGAGCGAGCCGCTGTGAAGAAAACTTCACAGCGGCTTTTTTGTTTCTGTCACTCGGCGAAAAAGTAAAGTAAGCGTTCAGCTCAACCTGGAGCAAGAGCACCGCCGGGGCGCTGCCGATGACAGGGCGTCCTTTCAGTTTTTGGGCCACGCCTTACACAAATGAGCCCAAAATATCCCTGGCGACGTGTTTCAGAGCGGTTAACAAATTGTGCAGAAAAATCTGGACAAGGACGGCCGTTTTTCTGTTGTTTCCAGCTCAAATCGGTGATTGCTGATGACTTTTGCCGAAGTCTCTGACAATATATAAACAATATATTGACAAATCCTTGACAAACAAACGCGAACCGGGTACACTGTGTCTACATTTACAAAAAGGGTTTGAAGTGGGAGCCACAGCCCAATCCGCAGGGGCCTTCACGCAATCAAAGTAAAAAGGAGCTTGGCATGAGCAACAATATCATTATTCGGGCCAAAGATGTGCAAAAAACCTACAACACCGGCAAAGTCATCGTGAATGCTTTGCGGGGGCTGGATTTAGAAGTGAAGCAAGGCGAGATGGTGGCCATCATGGGGCCGTCGGGCTGTGGCAAGACCACGCTGCTGAACTCGCTCTCCGGGCTGGATGCCATTGACGAGGGGGTGATTGAGATAGACGGCCGTAATCTGGCCAAAATGAGCGACAAAGAACGCACCGCTTACCGCGCCGCTAACATGGGCTTTGTCTTCCAGTTCTACAACCTGCTGCCCGTCCTCACCGCCGCTGAAAACGTGGAAATGCCCCTCCTGCTCGACTATCAACGCCGCATTAAACCCAAAGAAGCCCGCAAAATGGCCCTAGAAGCGCTGGCCGCCGTCGGTTTGGCCGACCAGATTGACCAACGCCCCACCGAACTTTCTGGCGGGCAGCAGCAGCGTGTCACCATCGCCCGCGCTCTGGTCAACAATCCAGCCATCGTCTGGGCCGACGAGCCAACCGGTGACCTGGACAGCACCACCTCCCAAGAAATCATGGATCTGATGCGCCGCCTGAACCGTGAAAATGGCCAGACCTTTGTCATCGTCACCCACTCGCAAGAGATTGGCGACCAGTGCGACCGCATTGTGTGGATGAAAGATGGCGTGGTTGTGTCCGACACGCAAACCCAGAGCGCCGAGGTAGCCGCAAATGGCCACGCCAATGGGAACGGTCACACCAACGGCCACGGCAATGGCCATACCAATGGGCACAGCAAAGATGTAGCCATTCGCGAAACCCTGGTCCCAGAACTGCAAACCATGAGCGCCAACTAACCAGTAATCGGTAAACCGTAATCGGCGAACAGTAACTGACCACCGATTACCAAAAACGGAACACCCCTATGAATACCATCTTTGGCATACCTGCCGACACACTCATGTACACCCTGCTGGGGCTGCTGGGCCTCATCTTTTTGGGCGTTGCTTTTACCGCCCTGCGCTACCCGCTGCCTTTCCGCCTGGGCGTGCGCAACATTCCGCGCCGCAAAAGCCAGACGCTGCTCATCGTGGTCGGGCTGGCCCTGTCTACCCTCATCATCACCAGCGCCCTGGGCATTGGCGACACCGTCGATTACTCGGTGAAAGTGGAAGTTTACGACGATTTGGGGGCGATTGATGAAGAAATTAGCCCCACGCTGCTGGAGGCCAGCGGCGGTTTTAGCTTTAGCGCCACGCCCAACAGCGACACTGACCAGACGCAGTGGTTCGATGCGGCCGTTACGGCCGATCTCGCCGCGCTGGTAGACGGGGAAACGATTGACGGCGCTGTACCGGTCGTCGTGCAAACCTTGCCGGTACTGAACAGTGAGAATAATTTGTCGGAAGCGGCCGTTTCCATTCGCGGTATCGGTGAAATTACCGGCGACGGGCTGGCCCTGCCCGCCGGGTTTGACAACCTGGCTGAAGACGAAGTGCTGGTCAATGCCTCCCTGGCCGAAGCGCTAGACGTAACCGCCGGTGACGAACTGCTGCTGGTGAAAGGCATCCCGACCCCGTTCACCGCCGCCGCCATTGTGCCCGACGGCGAACTGGCCGGGGGCAGCGCAGCGGTGATTCTGCCGCTGGCTGAGGCGCAAACGTTTTTTGAGCAGGCTGGGCAGATTACGGCCGTTCTCATCTCCAACGTGGGTGACCGGGAAAGTGGCGTGACCCTCACTGACGACGCTGTGAGCCGACTGGAAGCCGCATCTGGCGACCTGGTGGTCAACGCCGTCAAGGCCGACCAGCTCGAAGCCGCCGCCAGCAGCGCCGAATTTATCACCACCCTCTTTGTCACCTTCGGCACCTTCTCCATCTTTAGCGGCATTTTGCTCATCTTTCTCATCTTTTCCGTGCTGGCCGCCGAGCGCAAATCGGAGCTGGGCATGAGCCGCGCCGTTGGTTTGCAGCGCAGCGACCTGATTCGCCAATTTGTCAGCGAAGGGCTGGCCTACAACTTTTTGGCCTCCGTCATTGGCGCGCTGTTGGGCGTGGGGGCGGCGCTGCTGCTGGCCCAAGCGATCGGCAGCCTGCTGGCCAGCAGTTCGCTCAACATCATCCCCCGCGTCAGCCTGCGCTCCGCACTGATTGGCTACAGCCTGGGGCTGGTGATCACCTTTGTCACCGTCAGCATTTCCGCCATTCGCATCAGCCGGGTGAACATCATCGCCGCCATTCGCGACCTGAACCTGCCCACCCTGCCCCGCGAGAGCCAGTGGACGCTGTTTTTACGGCCGTTCCTCGTCTGGCGCGCCGCCCTGAGCAAAGCGGGCAAAGGCAACCTGCGTGAAGCGTTCCGCCTTTTTGTGCTGGCTGGCCCCAAGGCCGTGCTCAACTTTTGGGGCGGCTTGTTCGCCCGCGGCCCCGTCCTGCTGGCGCTGGGCTACGCCTTTGCCTACGTCGGCGTCAACGTGGCCGAACAGATTGGCGTCTACGCCCTGGGCGTGTCGCTGTTCATCATCGGCATCGGCCAGCTGGGTCACTGGCTGCGCCTGCCCGACCGGCTCGCCTATTCCTTCGTCGGCCTGGGCCTCATCCTCTACTGGGCATTGCCCACGCGCAGCGCGGGCGCATTGGCCGACCTGGGCAGCAACCCCGGCGACTTTTTCATCAGCGGCATGTTCCTGGTGGGCGGCGCGATTGTGCTCTTCCTCTACAATGCCGACGCGCTGCTGAACCTTTTTGCCGGGCTGTTGGGCCGCTTTGGCCGCCTGCTGCCGGTGGCCCGCGTCTCCATCGCCTACCCGGTGATGAGCAAAGGGCGCACCGCCACCACCCTGGCGATGTTCAGCCTGATCATTTTTACGCTGGTGAGTACCACCACCATCACCAACACCTTCAGCAACTTTTTGGACCCGATCAGCGGCAGCGGCGATTACGACGTGCTGGTGCAGGCCAATCCGTTTAATCCGGTGGGCGTGGCCGATTTGGAAACGGCCGTTACCGACCTCGCCGCCGCCGGTGAAATGGACGAACCGCAAGCCATCGCCGCCACCATCTTTGCCCCCGTCCAGGCGCAGAGCCCGGAGATGGACAATGCGGCCAGCTACGTCATCAACGGCGTGGATGAGGCGTTTTTTGCTACCCACCGGCTGGAATTGGGCACCTGGGCCGAAGGGTATGAGAGTGCCGAGGCAGTGTGGACGGCCGTTCAGACCGACCCCAGCCTCATTCTCATCGACGACTTTTCGATTGACCGGGGCGGCGACCCCACCGCCCAGCGCAACGACGACGCCTTTGCCGTCAACGCCATCAGCGCCTCGGCTGATACCTTCGAACCGGTCACCATCAGCCTGACCGGGGCCGACGGCACGGCGCACGACTTCACCGTGATTGGCGTCATCAGCTCCGCGCCCAACTTCTTTGGCGCGACGATGAGCGCCGAAGCCGCGGCCACGCTGGGGTATGACCAGCCCACCCGCTTCCTGCTGCGCCTGCCCGAAGGCAGCGACGCCCGCACCGCCGCCAACGCCATCGAAGGCGAATTTAGCCGCAGCGGGCTGCAAACCTCGCTGCCCAAAGAGCAGCTGGAAGCCAGCCGCGCCTCGGTGCGCAGCATCTTCTACCTCATCCAGGGCTTCATTGGCCTGGGGCTGCTCATCGGCATTGCTGCGCTCGGTGTGGTGACCATCCGCGCCGTGGTGGAGCGCCGCCAGCAGATTGGTGTGCTGCGGGCCATCGGCTTCAGCCAGGGCATGGTGCAAAACGTGTTCCTGTTTGAAGGGGCGTTTGTGTCCGGCCTGGCCACGGTGATTGGCTACGGCCTGGCGCTGACCTTTGCCTACAACCTGTACTTGCAGGTGGCGGCCGACCAGGGGCTGGCGTTCCTGCCGCCGTGGGCGACGCTGGGCGCTATCGGCGTGGTGATTGTGGTCACCAGCCTGCTCACCGCCTGGCTGCCCGCCCGCGCCACGTCGCAAGTGGTCATTGCCGACGCGCTGCGATACGAGTAAGACCGTTTAGACAGCAAAAGTTAATATGAGAACGGCCGTTCCCCTGATTTCAGAGGAACGGCCGTTTTTCTTTTGGTAACCCGGTATCCCGTACAAGGGCAGACACGGGGGCAGACACGGGGGTCTGCCCCTACTGGCAAACATTTGCCGTTGCATACACATTTTTTACCTTCTTTTTATCTATTTCTTACAGACGGCCGTCACAATAAAAAACAACCTGCTTCACCAACTTGAAGCAGAAAATGAACGAGAAAACGTATCTAAAATTTTTAGGAGGTATACCATGAACACAATGATCCGTTGGAATCCATTTGGTGAAATGGCCCGAATGCGCAATGAGATTGACCGGCTGTTCGAAGATGCCTTCAGTGCCCCAGCTGGCACGTGGGAGCGCAACGCTGTGTGGGGCTTCCCGCTGGACGTGACCGAAAACGACGACACTTTTACGGTGAAAGCGGCCGTTCCCGGCATGAACCCCGAAGATTTAGACATCACCATCAGCGACAACGTGCTCACCATCAAGGGTGAGACCCACTCGGAAGAGAATCGGGAAGAGGAAAAGGTGCACCTGCGCGAGCGCCGTTTTGGCAGCTTCATGCGCAGCATCAGCCTGCCCACGCCGGTTGAGTCGGACAATGTAAACGCTACCTATGAAAACGGCGTCCTCACGCTCAACATCCCCAAAGCCGAAGCCGTCAAGCCCAAACGCATTGCGGTAAAGGCGGGCAATGGGGCCACCGTGGTTGAAGGCTAACCTCACCAACATCGCCAACTGAACACTTTTGCAGGCGCTGGAACTACTGTCTCCAGCGCCTGTTTTTGTGAACGGCCGTTCCGCCTACCCCACCCTGAATCAGCAGCGCAAATGTTTCTCTAACGGCCGTCTTACACAAATCATATGCAGATTGGGCACAATACCCTACAGATTTTTTTTACATAAGAAATCAACCAAACCCTAACAAAAAACGAACATTCGATGCGACAAGATCGAAATTTGTACTGAGAGGAGCATAACATGAGCAAGATTATTGGTATCGACTTAGGCACAACCAACTCGGTTGTCAGCGTGATGGAAGGTGGCGACGCCGTCGTCATTCCATCCGCCGAGGGTGGCAACACCACCCCCTCCATCGTGGCCTTCAACAAAAAAGGGGAGCGTCTGGTTGGCCAGACGGCCAAACGACAGGCGGTGGTGAATCCCGACAACACCGTTTACTCCGTCAAGCGCCTGATGGGCCGCCGGATTGATTCTGATGAAACAAAGCGCACCAAAAACATGGTGCCGTATGAAATTGTCGGTGGGCCGCAGCAAGACGCCCGCGTCAACATTCCTGTGGTAGATAAAACCTATTCGCCGCAGGAAATCTCGGCCTTCATTCTGCAAAAACTCAAGCGAGATGCCGAAGCGTACCTGGGCAGCAATGTGACCCAGGCGGTCATCACCGTGCCCGCGTACTTCAACGACAGCCAGCGCCAGGCAACCAAAGATGCCGGTAAAATCGCTGGCCTGGAAGTGCTGCGCATCATCAACGAGCCAACGGCCGCGGCCCTGGCTTACGGGCTGGACAAAAAAGAAGACCAGACCATTCTGGTGTTTGACCTGGGTGGCGGTACCTTCGACGTCTCTGTGCTGGAAGTGGGCGACGGCGTGGTGGAAGTGAAAGCTACCAACGGCGACACCCATCTGGGTGGTGACGACTGGGATGAGCGTATTGTGACCTGGATGATTGAAGAATTCCGCAAAGACCAGGGCATTGACCTGAGCCAGGACCGCCAGGCATTGCAGCGGCTGCGCGAAGCGGCCGAAAAAGCCAAAATTGAGCTGTCGTCCTTGATGCAGACTGAACTGAACCTGCCCTTCATCACCGCCGACGCCAACGGCCCGAAGCATTTGCAGCTGACGCTGACCCGCGCCAGGTTCGAGCAGTTAACCGAGGACCTGGTCCAGCGCTGCCGTGGCCCGTTCGAGAAAGCCCTGGCAGACGCCAACATGTCGGCCAAGGAGATCAACGAAGTGGTGCTGGTGGGTGGTTCGACCCGTATGCCGATGATTCAGGAGCTGGTGCAGAACCTGACCAACAAAGCACCCAACAAGAGCGTGAACCCGGATGAGGTTGTGGCTTTAGGCGCGGCGATTCAGGGTGGCGTGCTGGCGGGCGACGTCAAAGACGTACTGCTGCTGGACGTGACGCCGCTGAGCCTGGGTCTGGAGACGCTGGGTGGCGTGATGACCCCGCTGATTCCGCGCAACACAACCATCCCCACCCGCAAGACCGAGGTGTTTAGCACGGCCGAAGATAACCAAACGGCCGTTGACGTGCACGTCTTGCAGGGTGAGCGGCCAATGGCCAAAGACAACAAAACGCTGGGCATGTTCCGCCTGGACGGAATTCCGTCGGCACCGCGCGGTTTGCCGCAAATTGAGGTAACATTCGACATTGATGCCAACGGCATTCTGGATGTCACCGCCAAGGACAAGGCGACCGGCAAGGAACAGAAGATTCAGATCACCGCCTCGACCAATCTGTCTGAATCTGAAGTGGAAAGCATGGTCAACGCCGCCAAGCAGCACGAAGCGGAAGACGCCAGGCTGCGCGAGCTGATTCAGGCGCGCAACCAGGCTGATCAGATGATTTACGCCACGGAAAAGAGCCTGAACGAGCTGGGTGACAAAGTGAACGAAGGTGAAAAGAGCCGCATCGAAGGGATGATTGCTGAACTGAAAACGGCCGTTACCAGCGAAGACACCGCCCGTATCAACACCCTGACCGAGCAGCTGCAGCAAGCCAGCTACGCCCTGAGCCAGCAGCTCTACCAGAACCAGGGCCAGCCGGGCAGCAACGGCCGTAATGGTCATGGCGGCCAGGAAAACCCGGATGACGTCGTCGAAGGCGAATTCCAGGAGATGTAAAATTTCGTAGGGGCGAGGCAGGTGGCCTTCATTCCTCGCCAGACAAACCAACATTTCCCCACCTGCCTCGCCCCTCCCAATTAGGAAGGGCCAATGGACTACAAGGATTATTACAGCATCCTCGGCGTGTCAAAAACCGCCAGCCAGGATGAAATCAAAAAAGCATACCGCAAACTGGCCCGCAAGTATCACCCGGACTTAAACAAGGATGATCCGCAGGCAGAGCAGCGCTTCAAAGACCTCAACGAGGCCAACGAAGTGCTGTCTGATGCCGAAAAGCGGAAGATGTACGACCAGTTTGGCTCGCAGTGGCAGCAGTACCAGCGCGCGGGCGGCCGCCCCGATGACTTTTGGAGCCAATGGGGCGCGCAGCAAGGTTTTGGTGGTCGCGGCCAGGCTCGCACCGTCAACCCCGAGCAGTTTGAACAGATGTTTGGCGGCAGCGGCGGCTTTTCGGACTTTTTCGAAGCGCTGTTTGGCCAGATGGGCGGCCGAACGGCAGGCGGCCAGCAGGTCAACTACAGCGACATTTTTGGCCAGCAGGGCCAATCGCTCCGGCGCAGCCGCGATGTGGAGCACATGATCGAAATCTCGCTGACGGAAGCGTTTTATGGCACCAGCCGCACGATTCAGTGGGAGGACGGCCGTTCCATTGAAGCCAAAATTCCGCGCGGAGTCAAAACCGGCTCCCGCGTCCGGCTAAGTGGCCAGGGTCAGGATGGCGGGCATCTTTATTTAAGTATCAAAGTGCAGGCAGACAAACAATTTGAGCGGGATGAGGATGATTTGAAAACGGCCGTGCCCGTCGATCTCTACACCGCCATCCTGGGCGGCCAGATTGACGTCGCCACCATCGACAAAACGGTCAAACTGACCATCCCCGCCGGAACCGCCAACGGCAAACAGTTCCGCCTGCGCGGTTTAGGCATGCCCACGCTAAAAAATCCCGAGGAGCGGGGAAACCTTTACGCCACCGTCGCGGTGCAGTTACCCACCCACCTCAGCGATGAAGAAAGAGAACTGTTTGAAAAATTACGAAAACTCCGAGAAACGTGATCACCCTGGTAGGGGCGACCCGGCGGGTCGCCCCTACAAATCATGTTCGCGGGGGAGGCAAGCATGAGATTAGATAAATTTACCCAAAAAGCCCAGGAAGCGGTTCTGGAAGCCCAGAATTTGGCCCAGGGGTACAACCATCCGGCCATTGAGCCAGAGCATTTGCTGGGTGCGCTCATTGCGCAGGAAGGCGGCGTGGTGCCGTCGCTGCTCAAGCGCATCGGCACGGATACCAACATGCTGCAAAACAGCTTGCAGCAAGCGCTGGGCCGACTGCCCCGCGCCACCGGCAGCAGCGTGCAGGTCAGCGTCAGCCGAAATTTGAATGCCGTGGTCGAAGAGGCGCAAAACATTGCTGACAACATGAAAGACGACTACGTCTCGACCGAGCATTTGCTGATGGCCATGGCCCAGCCCAAGGCAGGCAGCGTGCGCGACCTGCTGGCGCGGCATGGGATTGACACCAACGCCATCATGCAGGCGCTGGCGGCGGTGCGCGGTTCGCAGCGGGTCACCAGCCAGAACCCGGAAGCACAGTACGAGGCGTTGGTGAAATACGGCCGTAACCTCACCCAAGAAGCCCGCAAAGGCAAGCTCGACCCCGTCATTGGCCGCGATGAAGAAATCCGCCGCGTCATCCAGATTTTGAGCCGCCGCACCAAAAACAACCCGGTGCTCATTGGCGAACCGGGCGTCGGTAAAACCGCCATCGCCGAAGGGCTGGCCCAACGCATCGTGCGTGGGGACGTGCCGCTTGGCCTGAAAGAAAAGCGGCTGGTCGCCCTCGATTTAGGCGCGTTGGTAGCTGGGGCCAAATATCGCGGCGAATTTGAAGAGCGGCTCAAAGCCGTTCTCAAAGAGATTCAAGAAGCTGAAGGCGAAATTATTCTGTTCATTGACGAGATGCACACGCTGGTCGGTGCCGGTGCGGCCGAAGGCAGCATGGACGCCAGCAACATGCTCAAACCGCTGCTGGCGCGGGGCGAACTACACGCCATCGGCGCCACAACCCTGGACGAGTTCCGCAAGCACATCGAAAAAGATGCCGCCCTGGAACGCCGCTTCCAGCCCGTGTTTGTCGGCGAGCCGAGCGTGGAGGACACCATCTCCATTTTGCGCGGCCTGAAGGAGCGGTACGAGGTGCACCACGGCGTGCGCATCACCGACGGCGCGACGATTGCCGCCGCTACGCTGAGCCAGCGCTACATCACCGACCGCTTCCTGCCGGACAAAGCGATCGACCTGGTGGACGAAGCCGCCAGCCGCCTGCGCATGGAAATCGACAGCAAACCGGCTGAGCTGGATGTCGTCGATCGCGACATCATGCAGCGGGAAATCGAGCGTGAGGCGCTGAAAAAAGAGAAAGATAAGGCCAGCAAAGAGCGGCTCAAGAAGCTGGAAGAAGAGCTGGCGAACCTGAAAGAGCACAGCACGCAGCTCACCGCCCGGTGGCAGGCCGAAAAAGAAGCCATCGAGCGCATCCAGTCGGTGAAGGAAGAGATTGACCAGGTGAACGTGCAGATTGAGCAGGCACAGCGGGCAATGGATTACCAGAAGGCGGCGGAACTGCAATACGGCCGTCTCCACGAACTAGAAAAATCGCTCAAACAAGCCAGCGACAAGCTAACCGCCATGCAGCAAGACGTCGCCATGCTCAAAGAAGAGGTCGGCGCGGAAGAGATTGCCCAAATTGTGGCCAAATGGACCGGCATCCCGGTGAGCAAACTGCTCGAAGGCGAAGTAGAAAAGCTGGTTTTGATGGAAGATCGCTTGCACGACCGCGTGGTAGGCCAGGACGAAGCGATTGCCGCTGTCGCTAACGCCGTACGCCGCAGCCGGTCGGGGCTGCAAGACCCCAATCGGCCCATCGGCAGCTTCATCTTCCTGGGTCCAACCGGCGTCGGCAAAACCGAGCTGGCCCGCGCCCTGGCGGAGTTCCTGTTTGACGATGAGCGCAGCATGGTGCGCATCGACATGAGCGAGTACCAGGAGCGGCACACCGTGGCCCGGCTCATCGGCGCACCGCCCGGCTACGTGGGGTATGATGAGGGTGGACAATTGACGGAAGCGGTACGGAGACGGCCGTATTCCGTTGTCCTGTTTGATGAAATCGAGAAAGCCCATCCTGAGGTGTTTAACGTGTTTTTGCAGGTGTTGGATGACGGCCGTCTCACCGATGGCCAGGGTCGCACCGTTGATTTTCGCAACACGGTCATCATCATGACCAGCAACATCGGCAGCCAGTACATCCTGGACACCAGCGACGAGAAGATCATGGAAGATCGCGTCATGGCCGCCCTGCGCGACCATTTCCGGCCCGAATTTCTGAACCGGGTGGATGAGATTGTGCTGTTCCACCGCCTGACGCGAGAGGAGCTGCGCGAGATTGCCCAAATTCAGCTCAACCAGATGCGCGACTTGCTGGACCGACGCGGCATTTCGGTAACGCTTACCCCCGCCGCCACCGACCGCCTCATCGAGGAAGGGTATGACCCGGTCTATGGTGCCCGTCCGCTCAAGCGGGTGATCCAGCGGCAAATCATCGATCCGCTGGCGCTTAAGCTCATCCAGGGCGATGTCCATGATGGCGATCATGTCTCGGTGGATGTGCAGGATGGGGCGCTGGATTTCAGTGTGGTGGAAACGATTCCCGCGATGCCCTGATCGCCGGGGGCTGAAGCCCCAGGCTAGTTATGGAAGCCTCTCCGAGGCTGCTTTAGCCCCTGCGGGGCTTTCATAACTAGCCGGGCCGTTCACGGCTCGGCGGGCATGGCAAACCAAATCTTCACACGCCCACATCCGCCTCTTCAATTCTCTCCAAAGCAAGCCACAAATCACTTTTAGCATGATGCTCCCGCTGATTCAAGACATACGCCACCACGCGGGGCAGCGCTTTTTTGCTCAGTGAAAAAACGCCATAACCATCTTGCCAGTAAAGCGAGCTGTCAAAACCTTTTTGATGGTTTACCCAATGTGAACTGGCACCCTTTAACTGCCCTACAAAATTTGCAACCGAAAGTGTGGGTGGAATAGAAGCCACAACGTGAATATGCTCTTCCATGCCGCCCACCGCATGAAAAATACCTCCTAATGAAATAGTTTTACCGCGTAAATAGTTGTGAAGCGCAGGCTCTAACCCAGGAGTTATAAGAAGGTCGCGGCCTTTAGTGGCCCAAACGATGTGGTAGTAGAGTTGCCAATATGCCATTTTCCCTCCTGATTACACGATAGACTGAAGCCCACCGCTAGTTTTGGAAGCCCCACAGGGGCTATGCTCAGCCCTTGGGCTTTCATAACTAGCCGGGCCGTTACGGCTCGGCGGACTGGTACGACGCGAACAAATTACAATAGAGAACTGAAGGCGTCAATAGGTTGAATTTCCAAAATGTAAAACGGCTAACACCGCGCGGTGTTAGCCGTTTACGTTTCTAGCCACAGCGTCAGGTTGGCACGGGGATGGCGTATGGTTTCAGTCCATTACCCTTGCTGTCATATGGCTAAACTACAAGTATGGAAATGAAAGTGGCTGTGTCCCTAAACCCCATACAACTGCCCAAACTGCTGGCTACGGCCCGGGAAAAGGTTGCGTCTTTGCTAAACGCAGAAGCCTCTGCCCACAATCAGGCGATGGGATTTGCCCTCGGCACCTTCATCAGCCTGCTGCCTACGCCAGGGTTAAACTTTGCCCTGTCACTGCTGCTGGCCAACTGGTTCCGCTTGCACAAGGCCACGGTTTTGCTCTCGCTGGCGGTCTGGAATGTGTTTGTTACCGCACCGTTTATGGCGTTGAGCTACCGCCTGGGAAGTTGGTTATTCCCGGCATCGGCCACCGCTTCGGTTACCGAGCAGTGGCAGGCACAGGTCATTTCGTTTGTGCAGGGGTTTTTGGTGGGGAATTTGATTGTGGCGGGGGTGGTAACGGCCGTTTCCTACGCCATCGTCCTGCTCATCTTTTGGCTGCTCCAAGAAAAACGCCGCAAACAAGCTACTTCCGCTTCGTAGCCCCCGTAATCACCAGCAAAATAATTGAGCCAATCACAGCCACCAAAAAACTGGGCCAGTCAAACCCAATGTTAAAAGATTCCCCAGTAATAAAACGCATAAGCAAACCACCGACAAACGCGCCAACCACACCAATGGCAATGTTATACAAGCAGCCCGAGCGCTTGCTGCCAGCAACCGCACCCGCAATGCCACCCGCCAAAGCGCCAAAAATAATCCATGCAAAAATGCCCATTCTAAGCTCTCCTTTTGTCAGAAAACAAGTTCCACAATCTGTTTGATCCGTACTGTGGTAATGTAACGCTCTACGTAAGAAAAATGGGTTATGTTTCTGATAACCAACCATTCATTTTTATTTATTTGATTTTCTCCTTTTGCAAAACAGCGCCTCTCACCAGGCGCTGTTTTGCATTTGTGACCATCACGCAATGTAACCCGTGTTGTAAGTAAACCGGACTAGAGTACCATTCCAGGGCAGCGCCGCACAACCTCCTCTCCCAAGGTTGTATGATGCTCAGGATACGGCTTCAGATTTTTGCGGCGCTGTCTTTTTTTTATGGGAATTTTGGGCTGTCAGATGTTTCGTAAGAAATAGCTTTTAATGTGTTCATTAACTTCTTCACGCTTAATTAAAGCTTATTCTGCTCCAGACGCCGTGCTCCCCGCACGGCGTCTCTCCTTTTATGGGGATTTCACCACACCCACTCACTTCTCCTGACGCTTTATTTGCAGTTGTCATTGTGAACCGGTGACTTTTGTTACTGAGAAGCGTTTCATGCCTTGTTGTACCATGCGAGTGAATCATCCTGGCAAACTGTAGCCGCCCAGGTCACTATAATCCACACAATTCCGCAGGAGCTGTACGCATGAAAAAAGAGCTCGTTCGCGACTGGATGTCGCAAGAAGTCATTTCCGTCAAGCCAGAAACTACGCTGCCCCAAGCCCACCAAATCATGATGGATGAAGAAATCCGCCGCTTACCGGTGGTGGATGACCACAATACGCTGGTGGGCATCGTCACCCTGGGTGATGTGCGCGGCGCACAACCATCCCCGGCGACCTCGTTGAGCATTTGGGAGCTGAACTACCTGCTCTCCAGCCTGACCGTCGAAAAAATTATGACGCCCAAGCCGCTGACCATCACCTCAGAGGCGACCATTGGCGAAGCCGCCCGCGCCATGCTGGAACACCGCATCAGCGGCCTGCCGGTGGTGGATCAGGACGGCAAACTGGCGGGCATCATCACCGAGTCAGACATTTTCAGCATGGTGGTGGTTCATGAATGGAGCGAAAACGAATCCGAACCCGCATGATGCTTCTGTAAGCTGCGTACCCGCAGCTCTTTTTTGCGTAACGCCTTGATCCCACTAACGGCCGCTTGCGCCGCCGACATCGTTGAAATCAGCAAAACGTTGTGCTGAATGGCCGCCGAGCGCATGGCGGCCTGGTCTTTGTAGGCGCGTGGCCCCAGCGGCGTGTTAATTATCAACTGAACCACCCCTGACGAGATGAGCCGGACTGTGTTTAAGCCCGGCTCACTTGCTTTGGGCACCATCGACACGGGAATGTTGGCCCGATCCAGCGCTTCGGCCGTTCCCTCTGTGGCATAAAGCATAAACCCCATCCGGTGCAAATCCCGCGCAATTTTTAACGCCGTCGACTTGTCAAAATCATTAACAGTGATGAGCACCGCGCCCTCCAGCGGCAGCGGCGTGCCCACAGCCAGCTGCGACTTGGCAAAAGCGTGGCCAAACTGTGAGGCGTGGCCCATCACCTCGCCCGTGCTGCGCATTTCCGGCCCCAGCCGCGTGTCTGCGCCGGGAAGCTTGTTAAAGGGCAGCACCGCCTCCTTCACAAAAAAGCCGTCGATGGGCGGCATGTGGGTAAAGTTCAGCTCAGACAGGCGGCAGCCCGCCTGCACCTGGGCCGCAATTTTGGCTACAGGGCGGCCGGTGGCCTTGCTCACAAAGGGTACCGTGCGGCTGGCGCGTGGATTCACCTCGATGACGTAGACTACGTCGTCTTTGATGGCAAATTGGACGTTCATCAGGCCGCGCACACCCAGTGCCAGGCCCAGCTTTTCCGTGTAGTCCTGAATGATGCTGAGGTGGTAGAGGCTGATTTTGTAGGGCGGCAGCACGCAGGCGCTGTCGCCAGAGTGAATGCCCGCTTCTTCGATGTGCTGCATGACCCCGGCCATCACCACACGCTCACCGTCGGCCAGGGCGTCTACGTCTACCTCGTAAGCGTCTTCGATGAATTGGTCGATGAGCACCGGGTTACCGGGGGAGACGAGGGCCGCTTCGGCCAGGAAGGTGTGTAAGGATTTGTCATCGTAGGCAATGGCCATGGCGCGACCACCGAGAACGAAAGACGGCCGTACCAACACTGGATAGCCAATCTCATGCACCACCGCCAGCGCCTCCTCCATCGAGTTGGCCAGCCCCCAGGCCGGATGATCAATCTCCAGCCGGTGCAGCAGCTCGCCAAAACGGCCGCGATCCTCGGCCAGGTCGATGCTGTCGGGCGGCGTGCCCCAGATAGGCACCCCAGCAGCGGCCAAACCGGCCGTCAGGTTGATGGGCGTCTGGCCGCCAAACTGGACAATCACCCCCTCCGGCTGCTCTAAATCGACGATGTTGAGCACATCTTCCAGGGTGAGCGGCTCAAAGTAGAGACGATCGGCCGTATCGTAGTCGGTACTGACCGTTTCCGGGTTGCAGTTGATCATGATGGTCTCGAAGCCCATCTCGCGCAGCGCCCAACATGCCTGCACGCAGCAGTAGTCGAACTCAATGCCCTGGCCAATGCGGTTTGGGCCACCGCCCAAAATGATCACTTTGCGGCGGTTGGTGGGATTGGCTTCGCAATCGGTCTCATAGGTGGAGTAAAGGTAAGGCGTGTGGGCTTCAAACTCGGCGGCGCAGGTATCGACGCGGTAGTAGACGGGGGTGATGCCTAGTTCGCGGCGTTTGGCACGAACGGCCGTTTCCGTCCACCCCAGCGCATTAGCAATCACCTTGTCGGAAAAACCGTGTCGCTTGGCCCGGCGGAGGAGATTAGCGATTGGAGATTGGAGATCAGGAGCCTCACTTAATCTCCAATCTCCAATCTCCAATCTCCCTAATTCAGCTTCAATCTCTAAAATATCCTGCAATTGTGCTACGTACCACGGGTCAATGGCGGTTTCAGCGATGATTTGTTGGGAGGAACGGCCGTTGCTCATTGCCGCCGCCATTTGGAACAGCCGCTGGGCCGTGGGCACATTCAGCGCCCCATCCGGCATGTGCTGGGCCAGGGCGCGGCTGAAGCCGGGAATGCCAATGTCCAGCCCACGAATTGCCTTGTTTAACGCCTCGGTAAAGGTACGGCCGATCGCCATCACCTCGCCCACGCTTTTCATTTGCGGGCCGAGCGTGGGGTCCACACCAGGGAACTTCTCGAAGTTCCAGCGCGGAATTTTGACCACGCAGTAATCAATGCTTGGCTCAAAGCTGGCAGGGGTGACCCGGGTGATGTCGTTGGGAATCTCGTCCAGCGTGTAGCCCACCGCCAGCAGCGCGGCAATCTTGGCGATGGGAAAGCCGGTTGCCTTGCTGGCCAACGCCGACGAGCGCGACACGCGCGGATTCATCTCGATGACAATCACCTCGCCATTTTCGGGATTGACGGCAAACTGCACGTTGCTGCCACCCGTCTCCACGCCCACGGCACGCATCACCGTTTTGGCCAGGTCGCGCAGATATTGGTACTCCTTGTCCGTCAGCGTTTGCGCCGGGGCCACGGTAATGCTGTCGCCGGTGTGCACGCCCATCGGATCCACATTTTCGATGGAGCAGACCACCACGAAGTTGTCGGCTTTGTCGCGCATCACCTCCAGTTCGTACTCCTTCCAGCCCAGCAGTGACCGCTCGATGAGTACCTCGCCAACGGGGCTGGAGCGCAGGCCGTGTTCGACAACGGCCGTAAACTGATCCCGACTGTAGGCCACACCGCCGCCAGTGCCACCCAGGGTAAACGAAGCCCGCACCAACATCGGAAAGCCGATTTCATCCACCACCGCCACCGCTTCTTTGAGCGAATGCACAAAATGGCTCACCGGCACGGGCACGTTGGCCGCAATCATTGCCTGCTTAAACTTGGAGCGGTCTTCGGCCAGGCGGATGGCGCGCAAGTCGGCCCCGATGAGCTGGACGCCGTGTTTGGCCAAAATGCCCGATTCACCCAGCTCCACCGTCAGGTTCAGCGCCGTCTGGCCACCAACGGTGGGCAGAATCGCGTCGGGCTGCTCAGCGATGATGATTTTTTCGACAAGTTCGGCCGTGAGCGGCTCGATGTAAGTCGCGTCGGCAAATTCAGGGTCGGTCATGATGGTGGCCGGGTTGGAGTTGACCAACAGGACGCGGTACCCTTCGCGGCGCAGCACCTTACACGCCTGCACGCCAGAGTAATCAAATTCACACCCCTGCCCAATCACAATCGGGCCAGAGCCAAGAACAAGAATGTTTTTAATGTCAGTTCGTTTAGGCATAAGTTTTGGGTTTTCTCGCTTTTAAGAGATATTGCCGGGTCTCAAATTGCAGCTTTTCCCCACGATCCAGCTTTTCTTGTAACGCCAGTAGATAAGATAGATGGGTATCGACAGTGAATCCAGGCACTATCCAGGGGATGGCTTTGAGGTAGTAAACAAGCGCGCCGACATCGGTGAAGGTCATGGTTCCTTTGTTTTCGGCCGCCCGTTCCACGATCAGGTTCGTTTCGGTTTGAAGATAGTGCAGGGCCAATTGATAGGAAGACGGCCGTTCCATCACCTCCACTCCCATTACCACCTGCAAATCTCTGCCCCACAATGCATCCACCTGCTGCGTCAAGAAGAGACCGCCAGGCTGCAAGACGCGCGCCACGTCCCGGCTGCGGAAGCCAGTGTGGCGGTTAATGATCAGTTCAAAACTGTTTGGGGCAAAAGGAAGCGGGCGATGTTTGGCAGCCACCACACGAACGCCTAGCGGTGCCAAACGAGCCGTAGCCACGGCCACATTGGGCGGCCAACCTTCGGTGATGATGACGCTTGGCGGCCAGACGTCGCGCAACGTCAACAGACGTTCACCGCCGCCCGTGCCAACATCCAGCACATTCTGAGCACCTAGCAGCAGTTCGCGGGCCAATGCCAGGTAATCCCAGGGGAGGGCACTTTCGGAGAAACGGCCGTGTACATACGAAAAATCCCAACCTGCAAAAGGCTCTCGCTCTTCCTCTTTCCAAAACGAAATCAAAGCATCGCGTTCCATCCTCAAGCCTCTTGCATCATTTGCACAAATCGTTCAAACAATTCATCAGAATCGTGGGGGCCGGGGGAGCTTTCGGGGTGGTACTGCACGGAGTACGCCTTGTGCTCCGGTGCAATGAGCCCTTCGCAGCAGTTGTCGTTGAGGTTGAGGTGGGAGACGGTAACGTTGGCCGGCAGGGTGCTGGCATCGACGGCAAAGCCGTGGTTGTGGCTGGAAATCTGCACTTCGTTGGTGGCCGTCACCTGCACCGGCTGGTTGCCGCCACGATGGCCAAATTTAAGCTTGTACGTCTCGGCACCGAGCGCCAACCCCAAAATTTGGTGCCCCAGGCAGATGCCAAAGATGGGTTTCTGGCCCAGCAGCTCGCGCACCGCCGCGATGGCGTAGGTACACGCCGCCGGGTCGCCAGGGCCATTGGAGAGGAAGATACCGTCCGGGTTGAGGGCCAGCACCTCAGCAGCGGAGGTCGTGGCGGGCACTACCGTTACCCGGCAGCCCTGCGCCCCCAGCAGCCGCAAAATGTTGCGCTTGATGCCAAAATCATACGCCACCACGTGAAATCGCTCACCGCTCACCGCTAACTGCTCACGGCCTGGCTGCCACCAATCCTGCGCTTCGGCCCAGTGGTACGGCTCGGCGCAGCTGACTTCGCGGGCCAGGTCCAGGCCGTTCATGTCGCGGGCGGCGCGGGCCAGGGCCAGCACTTCTGCAGGGTTGGTGGTGGTGCTGGAGATGGCCGCGTTCATTGCGCCGTGGGTGCGGATGTGGCGCACCAGGGCGCGGGTGTTTACGTCGGTAATGCCCACGATGCCCCGTTCGGCCAGATAGTCAGGCAGGGATTGGCGGGCGCGCCAGCTGCTGACAATGGGGCTGAGCTGACGAATGATCAGCCCGGCGGCCCAAACACGGCCGCTTTCGTCATCTTCTGGCGTGGTGCCAATGTTGCCGATGTGGGGCAGGGTCATGGTGATGAGCTGGCCGTGGTAGGAGGGGTCGGTGAGGATTTCCTGGTAGCCGGTAAGGCTGGTATTGAAGACGATTTCGCCGCTGGTCTGACCCATTGCGCCAAAGCCGGAGCCGGGCCACAGGGTGCCATCTTCTAACGCGAGTAAAGCAGGGGTAAGCTTTTGTTGCATCGCATCTCCTTCGACAATAATTTAACGCAGAGGCGCAAAGGCGCAGAGAAAAATCTGCGAAATCTGTTGATTTTCATTCATAGTGTTGGGCCTGCGCTCATGTCGTATCCTCCAGAAATGGGACACAGATGAACACAGATTTTCACAGATAAAAATCAGTATGTAACTGGGTCCAGGTTTCCGCTAAAAGGTCTGACAATTGTTCAGGTGTGACTTCCGTTCCTTGCCTGGAGCAGGCAAAACGAATCTAGTCTATCATGATTTCAGCCCAGTGGCGTGGCAAAATTGCCTGAATTTTAGGCGGGTTGGGCTGTGTGACCTGGGCTGCGTCAAGCACACAAGTGGTTCATGTCGGGCATGTGGGAGGTGGAACATACGGCCGTAAACCGTATACCCTCTTCATCATGCCCAAGCCAGGTTACAAACTCCCTGTCGCCCTTGTTTTGTTGCTGCTCGCCGCGCTGGCTATTTTTGTCCACCGCCGGGCCAGTTTACTCGTCGCCCCACCCCGCACCTTCACCCATCAGACGCCCAGCGATTTTGGTATCGAAAATTGGCAAGAGGTCAGTTTTACCACCGAAGACGGCGTGCGGCTGTCTGGCTGGTACATCCCGCCGCAGGTGACACCGGGCGCGGCGCTGATTTTTGTGCACGGGCTGGGCAGCCATCGCGGCTCGATGTTGGACCAGGCGGCCGTTTTGGCCCAGGATGGCTACGGGGCGCTGCTGTTCGATTTGCGGGCACATGGGCTGAGCCACGGCCGAAAAAGCAGCTGGGGCCAGGCCGAGGTGGCCGACGTGGCGGCGGCGCTCCGCTTTTTACAGGCGCAGCCTGAGGTAGACGCCAGCCGGATTGGCCTGGTGGGGCACTCGATGGGCGGGGCGATTGCCATTCGGGCGGCGGGGCAGCTGCCGGAGATTCGTCTGGTGATCGCTGAAAGTGTCTACACGAATTTTGGCGACAACGCGGAGCGGCTGGCGGTCTCCTTTGCCCGGCTGCCCAAGTGGACCGGACCGCTGGTGCTGCCCTGGGCCGAGCAAATTGCTGGCGTGAACAGCGACGATTTGGCCCCGATTCACGACATTGCCAAACTGGCCCCGCGCCCCATTTTGCTCATCCAGGGTGGGCAAGACGGCACAATTCCTTCGCGAAATGGAGGAGCGCTGTTTGGGTCGGCCGTTGCCCCCAAAGACCGCCTCGTCATTCCCCAGGCAGGCCACAACAACCTCTTCCAAACCGACCCCGCGCTGATGAGCAAGCGGCTGCGGCGCTTTCTGGCGGAGAATTTTTCAGCCACGGATTAACACAGATTTTCACAGATTAAGTGCTCTTTGACGGCAAAAATTTGCTCCAGGTCGAGATTGCGCAATTGGGCAATTGTGTCACAATCGCGGCATGGACGAACGGCCGTTCCCCCTCCCCACCAGTGATAAAACCACCCTCAAGCTGCGGCTGCGCCTGCCGCTGCTGAGCTTTGTGTTGGTGCTGGCCGCTGCCCTGCTGCTGCCCCACCAGGTGTGGAACACCCTGCTGATTGGCCTGGGCGGCCTGTTTGTGGTGGGCTACGTCTGGATGCGGCAGCTGGCCACCCATCTGCACGCCAGCCGCCAGCTGCGCTACGGCTGGGTGGCCGTTGGGGACCGGCTGGAGGAGCGGTTCGACCTGGTCAATGGCAGCGCTGTGCCGGCGCTGTGGGTGGAGATTATTGACTATACGAATATTCCCGGCTACCGCACGGCCGTGGTGCGCAGTGTGGGGGCCAACCAGCACGATTATTGGCGGGAAACGGCCGTCTGCCAGCAGCGCGGCCAGTTTACCCTCGGACCGTGGGCGATCCGCAGCAGCGATCCGTTTGGCCTGTTCCAGCTGACCCGCTTTTACAGCCAAACCGAAGAAATCATCATTCATCCGCCAGTGCATGGCCAGCTGCCTATTCCCCTACCCACCGGCACCAGCAGCGGCCAGGCCCGGGTGCGCCAGCGCAGCTGGCAGGCCACCACCAACGCCGCCACCGTGCGCGATTATGCGCACGGCGATCCGCTGCGCTGGATTCATTGGCCCGTGACGGCCCACCGGGACAGCCTGTTTGTGCGCGAGTTTGACCAGGACGCGGCGGGTGACATCTGGATTTTGCTGGACTGTGCGGCGACGGCACAGCTGGGCAGCGGGGCAAACGGGACGATTGAGCAGGCCGTTTTGCTCGGTGCGTCGCTGGCGGCGCGGGCGGTGCGTGAAAATCGGGCGGTGGGGATGGCGGCATACGGCCGTTCGCCGCAAATTGTTCACACCGGGCGCGGCCAGGGGCAGCAGTGGCGCATCCTGCGGGCGCTGGCGCTGCTGGATGCCGACGGCCGTACCAGCTTGCAAACGGCGCTGCTCGATTTGGGTCGGATGGCAAAGCGGGGAACGGCCGTTATCGTCATTACACCTTCTGGGGAAACAAACTGGCTGCCGGAGTTGGTGCGGCTGGCGCAGCGCGGCGTGCAGTGTGACGTGGTGCTGCTGGACCGGCCCAGTTTTGGCGGTGAGGGGAATAGTGCGGTGTTAGGAACGGCCGTGCGCCAGCTGGGTTTTACCTGCCAGGTGATCCGCCAGGGTGAGGTGGGTACGCCGCTGGAAGAACAAGAGCGGCGTGGCTTCTGGGAATTTCGCGTCAGCGGCACGGGCAAGGTGGTGGCAGTGAAGACACCCCAGCGGTGAATGGTTATCGGTGAACGGTGAACGGTAAAAAACTTGGGTCTTCAGGATTTCGTGGGGTATGGCGTGAAACGTGAAGCGTGAAACGTGATGGCCCTCTGGTCACGTTTCACGTTTCACGCATCACGGGCTGTAAAACCCCTGAGTTCCCAAAGAGCCAAAAACTTTAGTCTGGGTTTTCAAAAAAGGAAGCGATCATGACAACACAAAAAACAGCAATTGTGACGGCGGCGGGCAAGGGCATAGGCGCGGCGATTGCCCGTGAACTGGCCGAGGCGGGCTATAACCTGGCGCTGCTGTCGCCATCCGGCGCGGCGGAAACGCTGGCGGCCGAATTGGGCGGCTTCGGCCTGACCGGCTCGGTGACCAACCCGGCCGATTTGCAGGCGTTGGTGGAGGGGGCGATGGCGCGGTACGGCCGTATCGACGCTGTCGTCAACCACACCGGCCATCCGCCCAAAGGCCCCCTGCTGGACATCCCCGACGAGGATTGGCACAAAGGACTGGACCTGGTGCTGCTCAACGTCGCCCGCATGGCCCGATTGGTCACGCCCATCATGGTTGAGCAGGGCGGCGGGGCGATTGTGAACATCTCCACCTACGCCGTGTTTGAGCCAGAAGCCGCCTTCCCGGTGAGCGCCGCGCTGCGGGCCGCCCTGGCCGGGTACACCAAGCTTTACGCCGACGAATACGCCAGCCACGGCATTCGCATGAACAATGTGCTGCCCGGCTTCATCGACAGCCTGCCGGAGACGGAAGCCCGCCGCCAGCGCATCCCGATGGGGCGCTACGGCACCGTGGCCGAAATTGCCCAAACGGTGCGCTTCTTGCTCTCCGATGCGGCCGGATACATCACCGGGCAGAATATTCGCGTGGATGGCGGCATTACGCGCTCGGTTTAGAGGAAGTAATTAGGTAATTGAGTAATTGGGTAATTGACATAATTACCCAATTACTCAATTACTCAATTACAGTTTTACATAACGAAACCAAAAGGACACTTTGCCGTGAGAAACCAACAATATGACGTCATTTTTGTGGGGGCGGGGGTGATGGGCTGCGCCATTGCCACCTACCTGCTGCGGCACGACAGCCAGCTCAAAATTGCCCTCATCGAGAAAGATTTGACCTACCGCTACTCCTCCACCGTGCTGTCCGACGGCAACTGCCGGGTGCAGTTTAACGTGAAGGAAAACATTCAGATGTCGCTCTACGGCATGGCGGTGCTGCAAACGTTCGCTGAGGAGATGGCCGTGGACGGCGACAAACCGGACGTGGCCTTCCGGCAGCAGGGCAACCTGTTCCTCACCGACGAGGCAGGCCGGGAGGAAGTGGAAGCGGGGCTGGCGCTGCAGCAAAGCCTGGGCGGCAACGTCGCCTGGCTGACGCCAGAAGAAGCAAAGGACGTTTACCCGCTGCTGAACATCGAGGATGGGCTGTTTGTGGGCGGCACGTTTGGCCGCGACGACGGCACGATGTCGCCCCAGGCGGTGCTGGAGGCGTACAAAAAGAAGGCGGTGGCGCTGGGGGCGGAATTGATCGAGGCGGAGGTAACGGCCGTTCGCCACCAATCCAACCAGGTCACCGGGGTCCAGCTGAAAAATGGCGACGTGCTGCGCGGCGGTGTGGTGGTTAACAGCGCCGGGGCGTGGGGCACGGCCATGGCCCGCACCTGCGGCGTGGAGCTGCCCATGCAGCCGGTGATGCGGCAGGTGTATGTGGTGGAAACGGCCGTACAGCCGCACAAAACCCTGCCGCTGCTGCTGCTGCCCTCTGGCACCTACATCATTCACGAAAGCCACGGCAAGTTCATGACCGCCCACTCCTTCCCCGACGACCCGGTGACCACCACCGATTTCAGCTGGCAGCATTACAAGTTCGAGGAGCGCATCTGGCCGGAGCTGGCCGAATTTCTGCCCGCGTTTGACTCGCTGCGGGTGGTGGATGGCTGGGCCGGTCTGTACGCCGTCAACACCTTCGACGGCAACGCCATTTTGGGCGAATGGCCGGGACTGCGCGGTTTTTACCTGGTGAACGGCTTCTCCGGGCACGGCTTCCAGCAGTGCCACGCCGTCGGCCGTTACCTGGCCGAATGCATTTTGGGCCTGCCGCCCACGCTCGACCTGTCGGTCTTTTCGCCCCGCCGCATCCTGGAAAATGCACCGGTTTTTGAGAATAAGCAGAAGATTATTTGAGTGGGCGAGTGGGCGAGTGGCGAGTTTGCAAGTTGCAGGTTGCAGGTTGCTGTTGCCAGAGTAACTTGCCACTTACCACCTGCCACTTGCTACCCAAAACATGACACATGCGGTTGAGTTGGTAATCCGGCGGGTAAAACCGCGTGAAGGGTGGCTGCCTTTGCTGCTGCTGGCGGCGATTGTGGCCTGTTTGATCACGGCCGTTCTCGAAGTCGCCTGGGTCCCGGAAGACAAGGTGGTGGTGCCAGCGGCCATCGGCGGGCTGCTGCTGGGCGGCGTATTGGCCAAACGGCCGTTGCCCACCCTGCCCGCCTGGATGCTCATCACGCTGTACGGCCTGCTCATCTCGTTGGTAGGGCTGGCCAGTTTATGGCCCAGTTGGACCGTGCTGCAAGGCGGGTGGGGCACATTGCGGCCGTTTTGGCTGCAAAATGGGGCCCTGTTTTGGGACCGGGTGGGCAGTTGGGGCACGGCCGTTTTTAACGGGCAGCGCAGCGAAGAAACAATTGTGTTTGCCCTGGGCCTGGCGCTGCTCAGCTACTTTTTGACCGCCTTTGCCAGCTGGCAGCTCTTTCGCCGCTACCGGCCGTTTGCCGGGCTGCTGGTGATGGGGCTGGCGCTGGCGCTGAATGGCTACTTTGGCGGTGGGCAAATCTGGTGGCTGGGTGTGTTTGTGGGGTTGACGGCGCTGTTAACGGCCGTCATGCATTACCTGGCCCTGACCGCCGAGTGGGACAATCGCCAAGTTGATTACTCCGACGAGGTGCGCACCGATTTACTGCTGCATGCCGTGCCAATTGCGGCCGTTTTGCTGGCGGTGGCCCTGGCGCTGCCCGGCTTCAGCATCCGGCGGTTGGTACAGAGCTTTCAACAGCAGCCGGTGGTGCAGCAAACGGAAGTGCTGCTGGAGCGGGCCTTTGGCGGCGTCGAGGCCGGGGGTGGTCAGCCGCGCGGTCGGGATGGCGTGGGCGGCCGGGGCATTTTGCCGCGCGACTTTTTGCTGGGCAATGGGCCGGAGCTGTACGAAACGGTGGTGATGACGGCCGTTGTGCAATCCGAGGCTAACCTGGCGGGCATTCACTGGCGGGCGCTGAGCTATGACGTCTACACCGGGCGCGGTTGGGCACTGTCTGAAGAGCGCATCGAGCCAATTGCCGCTAACGCCGCTATCCCTCTGCCCGAGGTGGCCGCTACGGGCACCGTTTCCCAAACGGTGCATTGGGTGCAGGATGAGCGACTGACACGCTACACGCTGGGCCTGCCGCAGCGGTTTGAGCAGCCCGTAGACGCCATCTGGCGGGGGCAAACGGACCTGGTCCGGGCCAACGGCGATGACACAACCTACACGGTCCAGACCCAGGTATCTCAGGCAACCCCGGCGATGCTAAGAGAAACGGCCGTTACCGACATTCCACCCGCCATCCTGGCCCGCTACACCGCCCTGCCCGACGGCGTGCCGCAGCGCGTGCTCGACTTGGCACAGGAGGTGGCGGGCGGCCGCCGCAATCCCTACGACCAGGCACGTGCGTTGGAGCAATTTTTGCGGCAGTACGACTATTCGCTGGAAATTAGCGCCGCGCCGGGCAGTGAAGACCCGGTGGATTATTTCCTGTTTGAGCAGCAGGCGGGTTACTGCGACTACTTTGCTTCGGCGATGGTGGTGCTGGCGCGGGCGGTGGGGCTGCCTGCGCGGCTGGCGGTAGGCTACCTGGCCCAACCCGCCGACGCCAGCGGCGTGCAAACGATGGTCCAGATCAACGGCCACTCCTGGGCCGAGATTTATTTTGCCGGGTATGGCTGGGTAGAGTTTGAGCCAACGGCCGCTTTTGCCAGCCCCCACACCGGCCAGTTTGGGGCCACCCAACCGCCGGACTTTGCCGCCCAGGCCCCCGACTTTGCTGAACCAGAAGACCTGAACCTGCCGCCTGTGCCAGAGGTGGTCGAGGGACGGCCGTTTCCCTGGCTGCCGCTGTTGGCCGCAGCAGCACTGGCCTGGCTGATCGGGTGGCTGTGGCGGCGGGCGCAGCTGCCCACCGGGGCCGATGCCGTGCTGTGGAGCTACGGCCGTTGGCAGCAAAACGCCGCACGGTTAGGCCAGCCGCCCCAACCCAGCCAGACACCGCAGGAATTTCTGGCGGCATTTGAGCGCTTTTTGGCGGGATACGGCCGTATCCCCCGCCTGGCTCGCCACATCGAACGGCTCCGACCGCACCTGGTCCAACTGACCGACCTGTACGTGCAGCGGCGTTATGCCGGGGATGCGGCGGCGGGGCGGCTTCAGGCGTGGCAGAGCTGGCAAAGGGCGAAACGGCCGTTGTGGCTCTTGCGCATCGTCAGACGATTTGCCACCAGCAAAAGATAGTCTGAGTTAGCTGCCCAACTTGCTACAGCCACCGTGGCCCCATAAAAGTATGTGGCTCTTTGGGATTTTAGAGGGTTTACAGCCCGTGATGCGTGAAACATAACCAGAGGCTCATCACGTTTCACGCTTCACGTTTCACGCCAAACCCCACGAAATCTTGAAGACCCCAATAGAATGTTTGAGTGTCTATGCAATTCATCCTGATTCGCCTGCAAAATTTGTTTTATCCGCCACTTCCCGAGTTTGCCCTGCAAACAGACACCGCCAACGTGCTTGATTACATTCGGGAGCGGGTGGTTACTATTTTGCTGCGGCTGTGCGTCATTTTTGGCTTCCTTTCCGTTTCCGTGGGGACCGTTTCGCTCTGGATCAAGCAGGACTGGGCTGGTATTCTCATCGGCAACATCGCCTTCATCTGCATCATTTTCCTGGCGGCCAACCGCAAGATTCATCACCGACTGCGCAGTGCCGCGTTTGTCAGCGTTGCTTTTGCTTTTCTGTTCCTCAACCTGGTCAAAGGGCTGACCGAGTTTTCCCTGGTGCCGCTGTTTGCCTTTGTGGTGATGACAACCCTGTTAATGGGCCGCCGGGGCGGTGTGTATGCCTTTATCATCAGCGTCTTGACCCTGCTGTTTATCAACTGGCGGCTTTCCACCGGGGAGCTGCCTTATGAGCGCACCATTGTCACTTTCTCTGATCCACTTTTTAGCCTGCTGTCGCTGTACACGGACTGGCTCTTTTTTGTCGGCATCTTTTTCTTCACCACCTGGATTTACTTTGATGGGTTTAATATTGCCTGGCAGCGGGAACAGCGGGCCACCCGGCTGCTGGCGGAAGAGCGGGACCGCCTGGCGGAGGCCTTTGCCCGTGAACAGGCGCTGCTGGAACAGTTGAGCCAGGCGCACCAGCGTGAAATTGAGCTGAGCCGCTTGAAGTCGCAAATCATTACCACGGTGTCGCATGAATTTCGCACGCCGCTGACGGTGATCAATAATTCGGTTGAGCTGCTGACGCGCTACGGGGACAGTTTTAGCATAGCCAAGCGGGAAGAGATTCAGAAGCGGATTGAGAATTCCGTGTACGCGCTGACCGATTTGCTGCAAGATGCCTCGATGGTGAACAAGGCGTATTCACAAGGGTTTCAGGCTAACATGGCGCGGCTGCCATTTAATGGCATGAGCCAGCGGCTCAAGAAGGATTTGCTGCAAGCGACAGGCGAACCGGCTAATGTGGTGTTTGAATTCAACAAGCAGGATGAAACGGCCGTTTGCCTCGACTATGACTTTTTGTACCAGGCGGTCTTTTCGCTGCTCACCAACGCGCTCAAATATTCTCCGCCAGACGCGAGCGTTCACATTTTGCTGGTGCAGCAGGGTGAGCTTATCGTTTCGGTACGCGATCACGGTGTTGGGGTGGCCCCGGAAGATGCACGGCGCATATGGGAGCCTTTCATTCGCGGCGGCAACGTGACCGATAAACAGGGGCTGGGTCTGGGATTGTACCTGGCCAAGCGGCTGATTCAGGCGATGGAGGGCACGGTAACGGCCGTTTCCCCCGGCCTTGATCAGGGCAGTACCTTCACCATCCAGATTCCCGCCAAGCCGTGCTAATTTGTAAAATAGGTGATTGCTTTTGTCTCTGAGAATCCTATAAAATAGCGCCCATCAATGCTCTGGAGGCACATACTGCATGACCCAAACCTTCGAATGCCCGAATTGTCAGGCAACGCTCGACTTTGACGCTCAATCCAACCCGGTAACAGTGCGCTGTTCCTTTTGTAACAGCACCGTCATTGTGCCTGAATCGCTGCGCCCCCGCAGCGGCGCACGAAGTAGCGCACCTAACCAGCAGGCGACCCTGGCCGAAATTGTAGAGTTGGTACAAAACGGCCGTAAAATTGAAGGTATCAAGCTGTTCCGCGAAACCTTTAGCGTTGGCCTGAAAGAGGCCAAAGACGTGGTTGACGCCATCGAACGGCACGAAAATATCCACCTCGGCGGCACCAACTTTCACACCGAAGCCGTCACCTTTACCACCTACACCAATGTGCCTACGGTTCAAACCACCAGCGGCCGGGGCGGCTGCGCCGTGGCCATCGCCGTTCTGGTATTTATCATCATTGGCGCGGCCGCTATGCTGGTATTCATTCCTGCCCAGGGCCTGGATCTGGTGGAGGAAATTCGCAATATTACCGAAGGTGAAACGGAAAATCGGGCCAACAACAGTTCAGAGATCACCATCGAACAGCCAGACATCTCTGGGCCGCTGGCCACCCTTGAAGCACTGGCGCCCGGACAGGTGGCCAACTCCGGCGAGCCGCAGTTTGCGGAAGTGGTGCTGCAAATTGGCGGCGAGGAAGGGATGGGGCCTGGCTTTTTCAACGACACGCGCCGCCTGGCCATTGACGGTAAGGGCAACATTTACGCAGGCGACTACAGCGGCGGGCGCATCCAGGTGTTTGACATGGACGGCAACTTCCTGGCTACCTGGAATGCCGGCGAAGACCTCTACATGACGGGCATGACGGCCGATCGCAACGGCACCGTTTATGTTCTCAAATCGGGTGACGTGGAGAAGTTCAACGGCCTGACGGGTGAATTCCTGGGCGCGGTTGATTTTCCGGGCGAGCGACCCTATTTTGAAACGGCCGCAACCGCTCCAGACGGCACCGTGTACTTCATTGGCGAGGAACGCCTGGTGCACCTGGATATTAACGGCAACATTGTACTGGACCTGGCCGACCCGTTCGCCAACGTGCCGGATTTTGCTACCACCCACAACGACGCGACCATCGACGGTGCGGGCAACATTTACGTCCTGGGCAGCGAAACAATCTACAAACTCAGCCCGGAAGGCCAGTTTATTGACCAGATTGGCAGCCAGGGTGATGCCGAGGATCAGTTTTTCACCTCGCCCTCAGCGATTGCCGTGGACGGTCAGGGGCGCATTTTTGCCAATGACTTTCAGGGGATTAAGGTGTATGAGGGCAACGGCCGTTACCTCTCCACGATTAGTTTGGCGGGTGTCTCCTTCGACATGGTCTTTACCTCCAAAAATGAACTGCTGGTGATGGACCGCAACAGCAACGCGGTGGTGAAATACCAGTTAAATGAGTAAAGGCCAGTGAAAAGTAAAAAGTGAAAAGTGGCGGTCAACCTACTTTTCACTTTTTACTTTTCACTTATGACTTTTTACTTTCCACTCTCCCTACGCCTCTGCCTGCGCCTCAAACTCCGTCTCCGGTTCAGGCGTAGGTTCTTCCCCAATCTCTTGCAGCGTAATGCGGAAATAACCTTCAGCGTAGCGATAACCGACACGCTGGCCGCTTTCGGCCGCCCACTCACGGATGCTTTCGGTGGGATCCCAATCGCCCATCTGGCTGACGTGTTTGCGTAAAGCGGCAATTTTGGTGTTGATGGTTTCCGTGATGTCCACGTACAGGTTCGCTTCGCGCCGCCCAAAGGAGACGTAGACGTAGTTCACCTTGTGCGGTTCGTACCCTTCCTCCACCAGTTCAGGGAAAAGCAGCGGTGAATCGGCCGAAGGGAATACCGCTTCCAGAGCGACCTGCCCCGCATTGCGGTGATCCGGGTGGTTGATGTAGCCATCGCTGTAGAAAAATTGGGGATCGCCGCACACCACCACGTTGGGTTTGTACTGGCGAATGAGCCGGACGAGTTTTTTCCGCAGCTCCAGGGTCGGTTGGAGACGGCCGTCTGGTTCCCCCAGGTACAAACAGCGCGTGACACCGGCCACCTCGGCCGCTTCGGTCTGTTCCCGGCGGCGAATTTCGGCCAATTTTTCGGCCGTCATGCCCGCCTCGTGGCTGCCAATGTTGCCATCGGTCAGCACCACATAGGTCACTTCGCTGCCATATTTGGCCCATTTTGCGGCCGTTCCGGCCGAGCCAAATTCAATGTCATCGGGGTGGGCAAAGATGAGCATTGCCCGTTTGGGAATGTAGCTGTTGGCGTCGATCATTGCACAATTTCCTCCTGGGGAATGGGCAGCGGGGTGACGGTAAAGCGGCGGAACGCTTCAGCGTAGGCCAGCCCCACCTGCTTGCCTACAGCCGCCGCCCGCTCGCGCAGCCGGTCCGAGTAATCAATGCCGCCCAGCTGGCTGCGATGTTCGTTCAACGCCTTCAACTTGGTGTTGATTGTTTCCGCAATATCCACAAAATGGTTCAGTTCCTGATCTGTGGTGACAAAAACGAAGTTCACTTTGTGCGGGAAAATGCCTTCATCCTCAAACTCCGGGTAAAGCAGCCGCATTTCACACGCCGGGAAAACGGCGTCGAAGGTGGCGCGGGCGGCGGCGCGGTGGTCGGGGTGGTTGAGCCGTTCACCCCGGTAATACATGTTGGGGTCGCCGCAGACCACGGCGTTGGGGCGGTACTGGCGGATCAGCTTTACCAACTGCTTGCGCAGCGCCAGGGTCGGTTCCAGGGAGCCATCGTCGTGACCCAGGAAGATGCAGTGGGCGGCTCCGGCCACCTGGGCTGCGGCCGTTTGCTCTTGCCGCCGAATGTGGGCCAGCGCTTCACGGCTCAGAGATGGGTCGTGTGTGCCCACGTTGCCATCGGTAAGGACCACATAGGTATTTTCGCAGCCAAGACTGGCCCATTTTGCGGCCGTTCCGGCCACGCTGAACTCAATGTCATCCGGGTGGGCAAAAATAAACATAGCCCGCTCCGGAATATAGATGTTATTCATGATTGATTGTCTGCCTCCAAGATAGTGTTGGGCCATCAGGTGTTTGCGGAAGCGGCGTGAAACATGATGCGTGAAACGTGATTCCCGTTACATCACGTTTCACGTTTCACACTCCACGGCTTGTCCACTCCGTGAATTGCCAAAGACCCTCAATGTTCGAACGTTCTGCGGAGCGGATTATACCGGACGCGATTCCGCTTGCGAATGATCAAAAGGACAGATCTGGTCTACGACACCATGAAACCAAGCGCGGCCAAAGACGTACCAGGACGCTATAACTTCCAACTAACGGTTGTGATATACTTATGTCACTCCGCACAACCGGGCTGCACAACAGGCAAACTTACCTGGGCAAAAGAAGAAAGAGACATACGGCCGTTTTCCACAACAAAATCTGTGCAGCACGTTTTATCTACCCCTTGCCCAACGGCCTAAAAGAGAGGACTTTCCGATGACGTGGTTTCATCAGGATGTAGACACCACCCTGCAAACCTTAAACAGCGACGCCAAATCCGGCCTCAGCGCCGCCGAAGCCAAAACAAGACTTAACCAATACGGACTCAACGAACTGGTCGAAAAGGGTACCAAAAGCCCCTGGCTCATTTTGCTCGACCAGCTCAAGGATGCAATGGTCATTATTTTGATCATTGCAGCGCTGGTTTCTGGCTTTTTGGGTGAGTCTGAAGATGTGATTGTCATTTTGGCCATTGTCGTCATCAATGCGGCAATCGGCTTTTCGCAGGAGTACCGCGCCGAACAAGCCATCGCCGCGCTGAAAAAGCTGGCCGTGCCCACCGTCAAAGTGCGGCGCGATGGCCAGCTGGTGGAAATTTCGGCGCGGGAACTGGTGCCGGGCGATGTGGTGCTGCTGGAGGCAGGCAACCTGGTTCCGGCAGACGGCCGTCTCCTGGAAAGCATCAACCTCAAGATAGAAGAAGCCGCCCTCACGGGTGAATCCGAACCGGTGGAAAAGTTTGTTCACCCCATCGACAAAGAGAAGCTGCCCATTGGCGACCGCAAAAATATGGTCTTCATGGGCACAGTGGTGACATATGGTCGCGGTACGGCCGTTATCACTGAAACCGGCATGAAAACCGAGCTGGGCAACATCGCCGAGCTGATCCAGGGCGTGGAGCAAGAGCAAACGCCACTGCAGCGCCGCCTGGAGGATCTGGGCAAGAAGCTGGCCTGGGTGGCCCTGGCCATCGTGGCTGTCGTAGTGGTGACGGGCTTTATCTTCCGCGACCCAAACGAAGCGTTGATGGATACGCTGGAAGTGCTGTTCCTGACCGGGATTAGCATGGCGGTAGCGGCCGTTCCCGAAGGGCTGCCCGCCGTGGTCACCATCACCCTGGCGCTGGGATCGCAGCGTATGCTTAAGCGTAACGCCCTCATCCGCAAGCTGCCCGCCGTGGAAACCCTCGGCTCTGTCACCGTCATCTGCTCCGATAAAACGGGCACCCTCACCGAAAACAAGATGACCGTTACCGTACTGGACGTCACCAACCACACCGAAACGATCGAAACCGTGCGTGACGCCAGGGGAGCCGTCATGGACGCCGAGCTGAAGCCAGACCTGGCCCCGCACCGCCGGGCGCAAAGTCTGCTGCTTAAGGCTGGAGCGCTGTGCAACGACGCCATTTTGCAAACCCAGGGCGGCGTCGAGCGGGCTATTGGCGACCCCACCGAAGGGGCGCTGGTGGTAGCCGCCGCGCACCTGGGCTACCGCAAAGAGGAGTTGGACGCACGCTGGCCGCGCATTGATGAGATTCCTTTCACTTCTGAGCGGAAGCGTATGACCACCATTCACAAGGTTAATGTGGAGGGGGACGATTCCGATGCGCCGTGGAGCGCTTCACCGTACGTGGCGTTCACCAAAGGCGCGTTAGACAGCCTGCTAGAGATTACCGACCGCATGTGGACCGGCGAGCAGGATGAGTTTGTGCCGCTAGACGCGGCATGGCGCGAGCGCATTCTGGAAGGCAATGCCAAACTGGCCGGGGAAGGGCAGCGCGTTTTGGCGCTGGCGTTTCGTCCGCTGCAAGACGTGCAGGAAGAGCGGGAAAACAACGCCATTTTGATCGGCCTGGTAGGGATGATAGACCCACCACGACCTGAGGTGAAAACGGCCGTTGCTACCGCCAAAGAAGCCGGTATCCGCCCTGTCATGATCACCGGTGACCACCCGCTCACCGCGCAAAACATCGCCAAAGATCTCAACATTACCCAAACCGATAAAAATCTGACCGGCTATGAGCTGGCCAAGTTGAGCGTCGAGAAGCTTGAAGATTACGTGGAAGACATTTCCGTCTATGCCCGCGTGTCGCCTGAGCATAAGCTCAACATCGTGGAGGCTCTGCAAGACAAAGGGCACATCGTGGCCATGACCGGCGACGGCGTCAACGATGCCCCTGCCCTCAAGCGCGCCGACATCGGCGTGGCGATGGGCATCACCGGCACCGATGTCTCCAAAGAAGCCGCCGACATGGTGCTGCTAGACGACAACTTTGCCACCATTGTCGCCGCCGTGGAAGAAGGGCGCAAAATCTTCGACAACATTCGCAAGTTTGTGAAGTACACCCTCTCCAGCAACACGGGTGAACTGTTTGTCATGCTCATTGGCCCGTTTTTGGGTATGCCCCTGCCGCTGCTGCCGCTGCAAATCTTGTGGATCAATCTGGTCACCGATGGCGTTCCCGGCCTGGCCCTGGCCGTGGAGGACGGCGAAAGAGGCATCATGAAGCGCTCACCGTTCCACCCGAAAGAGAGCATTTTCAGCCGGGGGCTGGGCACCCAAATCTTGTGGGTGGGGATTTTGATGGGGCTGGTTTCGCTGGGGATTGGCTATGTTTACTGGCTGCGCGATCCAAACGGGCCGTGGCAAACGATGGTGTTCACCACCCTGACCCTGGCCCAAATGGGCAACGCCCTGGCTACCCGCTCCAACGTCGATACCATCTTCAAGATTGGCTTCTTCTCGAACAGGCTGATGCTGGTGGCGGTACTGGTCACTTTCTTGCTGCAAATGATGCTGATTTACGTGCCATTTTTGCAGGAATTTTTCCACACCGAGGCGCTGCCCCTGGCCGATTTGCTCATCGCGTTGGCCACCAGCCTGATCGTTTTTGCGGCAGTGGAAATTTCCAAGCAGTTCAAAGCGGCTAACGGGTAAAAATTGGGCATCCCCGGATGCCTAACGGTCTAAAAAAAGGACACAGGCTTCTGGGCTTGTGTCCTTTTTATTTTTCGTCGTTGTTTAGCCCGATGGGGGCGATGGGAATCTGCAATTCGGTGACCAGGTCGGTGTCAGCTACGTGTGCGGCGTGGGCGGGGCCGGAGAGGTGAAGTTCACGCAGGGGGCCAACCGGGACGTGCCGATGCTGCCCCACCCAGCTGAGCAGGGCCAGCACGGCGGGAATCATGTCGCTGAACGGCCCTTCATAGATGAGCGAGGCCACCAGGTTATGACCGGGCAGCTCGCGGAAGCCGATCTTTTCGTCGATGGGCAGGTGGGTCAGGTATTTGGGATGAACGGCAACGGCCGCTTCCACCTCCACCGCTTCTTCTTTGTACTCGTCGGTATGGTAAAGAATGAGCTCGGGCGGCAACGGCCGTATGCCCACCTGCTTCAACCCGGCATACACCTGCCCGGTAAGCCGCTCGCAGTAGTAGCCCATCTCATGCACGCTGGGCACGGTGGTGCGGACGGTAGCAACGGCCGTTGCCCCCACCGGTTTAACCACAATTTCGTAGGGCAGCGGCTGGCCCTCTGCCTCCAGGCGGCTCAAGCGGGCTTCGATCTGCTGCAGCTGCCAGCGGCTCTCGGCCAACGCCTGGCGCACCTCTGCCTGCTTCAACAGCAGCATCCCGCGCAGCTCGGCCACCGACGGGCCATCTGCCTTTTGCAGCAGATCGCCAATTTCTTGCAGGCTGAAACCCAGCTCTTTCAGGGCAATGATGCGGTGCAGCCGCGCGAGCTGGTCCAGCGTGTAGTAGCGATAGCTGGTCCACTCGTCGGTGTGGCTGGGCACCAGCAGCCCCAGCTTGTCGTAATGGCGCAGCATCCGGGTAGACACCTGCCCCAATTTAGAAAATTCGCCAATCTGAAACATGTCTGCTCCAAAAATGCCCGTTTGTTAATCAAAAATTTAGGGTCTTTGGGATCTCGTGGGTATCGCTAAACGGTGGGGCGGGTCTTGTACCCGCCCAGTCGAGGGCGACCACAAAGGTCGCCCCTACATCTCGTGTCGGCCCCATGAATTCCTGAAGAGCCATGATTTAATCTTTTCAATCTGCGAAATCTTTGACAAAAGCCGGTGTTTGGTACCAGGCCACCGTCTCGCGGATGGCCTGCTGGTGCGGCGTGACGTGGGTGCCAAAAACGGCCGCATACTGACCATGATCCACCACAAACGGCTCGTTAAACTCGTACATCATTTCCACCACTTCACCGGCGGCCGGGTTAAACAGCCCCACCAGCCGCAGAACCCACGCCCCCGCCGAACGCACCTTGATCGGGCGGCCAATTTCCGCCTCCACCAGCTGCACAAACTGGTTTTGGGTCAGGGTTTCGGCGCTGGGCACGTGCCAGGTACGGCCGTACGCCACCTCATGCTCGCTTAACGTTACCAACGCCCGGGCAAAATCGCGAATGTAGGTGATCGTATGCGGCAGCTCCAGGTTGCCAGTCAGATTGACCGTCTTGCCCGCCAGCGCCGCCGCAAACAACATCGCCCCGGCCATCGAATCGGTCACGCGTGGGCCGTAAAAATCGGAGGCGCGGCCGATGGTCACCTGGAGTTTGCCCGCTTCGTGGGCCGCCAGCAGCAGGTTGGCCACCTGCGCCCGCGCCCGGCCTTTGCGCGTTTTGGCCGCGTAGGGCAGCCCTTCGTGCAGCGGCTGGCCGTCGGTCGGGCCATACATGTACAAATTGTCGCCAAAAACCAGCCGCGCCCCGCTGCGGGCCACGCCCGCGATGACGCTGGCGGCCAGCGGCGGGAACTGCTCCGGCCATTGGTGGTAAGCAGGTTGGACGCAAAAGAAGACCACTTCGGCCCCGGCGGTTACCCGGGCCACCTCGTCGGGCTGGGTGGCATCGGCCGTTTCCAAAATGACCCCAGCGGGCAGCGGCTCGTTCACGCGTCCGCTGCGGTTGACCAATTTCACCGGCCGCCCGGCGGCTACTAATTCATCCATAATGGCCAGCCCCAGCTGACCCGTGCCCAAAATGACGTGTTTTACCTGTTTGTTCATCGTTCATCTCCTGGAATTTGCCGCAGAGAGCACAGAGATTTGATAGATTTAGCTCGCAAAGTTCGTTTTTCGTAAGCGTTCAGTTCTCTTGGGCACGTGGGCCGCGCCTCGGCGCTTCGCGCCTGGCGCGGCTTTAGATCATGGGTTTTTCACTTTTGGGGGTCATTTTGACCCCCAAAAGTGAAAAAACCCAATTTTCCTCCCCGCACGGGGCGCGCAGCGCCCTCGTGCGGGATCCCAGCCGAACGGTTACTTTGTTTCTCTGTGGCGGCTTAACTGTCAGGAGCATACAGGTTGACACAGTGTCAAAGTCAAGCACGGATTTAGGGTTTGGTTTCGATGGGTTGGATAACGGCCGTATCAAACTCCCCTACCCGCTCTGGCCCCAATTCTGTCAGGATGGCCTGGACCTCGGCGGCATTCTGGCGCAGTCTGGCAATGTTGACGCCCCGGCACTCCGGCGGCAGCGGATCGAGCCATTGGCGCACGCGCAGCAGCATTTTGACGGCCCCCCGGTAATTACCGCGCTGAATCTGGTAGTAGGCAATTCCCACCTGCAAAATGCCGCGATACAGCTCGCGGGCCGGACTTTCATCGGCCATCCACGCTTCTTCCAGGGCGTCGTGGCATTTGTAATATTCACCCTGGTTAAACAGGGCAATGCCTTCTTTGGCCAGCTCGGCCAGCGGCTCGGCGCAGCTGTCGGCCAGGGCATCGTGGTCGGGAATGCGGGCGTATTTTTGCAGCAGGTCGGGCATGGCCGAAGTGAAGCGCGACCGCCCGACCACCCAGTTGGCTCCCAGGCTCTTGGCCGCCTGCATCGTCTCTTTGTCTTCATGCGGGCCAAAAGCCAGGATGGGCAACCGGCGTGTGGCCGGGGAAGATTTGAGGATAGGCATCCAGCGCCGCCAGGGAACCTGGTTATTGTTGAGGTCAAACAGCAGCAGGGCGGGCTGCCAGGCGGTGATTTGCTCAAACAGCTTGCCCTCGGTGCCATGCAGCGATTCGCCAGGGCGTTCGAGCTGGTCGGGTGAGTGGGATGGGCCGATGGCGACGGCCGTTTCCACCCACTCCACCCGCCAGCCAAAATGGTCCACCACATTCTGAATGCGGGGGGTAAACATCAAATCGGCCACAAAGGCCACGATCAACGGTGCGTTAGAACGGTTTTTCTCATCCATGCTTTCATTGTAGCAAACAACGTCGATTAAGGCGGCGGAAATTGAGCGCTGCCGTTCACAGCCACACCGGGCGACAGCGGAATGTTGCTGTCTACCAGCACATGGCCCAGCGTGTCGGTCACCCGAAAGGTGAACGGCCCGGTCCCCATGCCAGACGCAGGATAAAAGTTATAACTCATCCGGGGCAGCGTCTGAAACGTGCTGCCGTTGAGAATTTCCAGCTTGGCAATCGGGTTGCGGTGATTGCGAATTTGGATCTCCATCCAATATTGCTGGCTGTCACTTTTGAAATAGTAGGCAATTGGGCCATCCAGGGGCGGGCTAACCAGCTGCCAGCTAATCGGCACGCGCCCTGCCGAGATGGGGGCAATTTTGGCAAACGCCTCCACGCTTAAATCCACGTCGCCTTCCGGGCAGCCGGGGCACTGGTCCACAATGCGCACCATCACAGTGCCCTGCGGTCCATCTACCTGAATGTATGCACCGCAAACGGCCGCATTGTTGTAATCGACGTGGTTCATCGCCGCCACCATCAGGTTTTGCGGCGACGGGTCGAAGCCGCAGTTGCCCGCGCCGGTGGCGTAGTAGTAGGTGCCTTCGCCGCTGTGGACCGGGCCAAAGGGCACCGGCTCATTGCTCTGGCGAATGACAAAGGGCAGGTAGACAAACTCGCTGCTGCCGGCGGCAACGGCCGTTACCCCCACCGCCTCACTTTCACGCCACAAACCAACAAATCCCAACAACACAACAAAGAGAAAAAACAGGAAGAATTTGGCTGAAAATTTCATGGGCGCATTATAACGAACCGGGTGCTATTTGGAATCCCCTCTCATCGTTTGCCAACCACAAATTGTTGCGAGTTTGCCACCTTGCCTGCTAGAATCGCCCGTTTGGCAGGCAAAAACGATTTGCCTGACCCAAAAATGACGATGTTAATGTGCATGTGAAGAGGTAAAAAATTCTATGAAACCAAAATTTGTGCTGCTTTTCGCGTTTTTGCTGGCCTTCGTGGTGGCCTGCGCCGGAGAAACGCAAACCGTTGAGGTCACTCGCGTGGTGACTCAGGAGGTTGCCGTGGAGGTAACCCGCGTGGTGAGCGAGGTGAGCACCGTCGAGGTGCCGGTGGAAGTCACCCGGGTGGTTGAAGTTGAAGTGGTAGCTACCCCCACCGTGGCAGAAGTGGAAGCAACGGCCGTTGCCGAACCCACCGCCGAACCCACCGTCGAACCCACTGCGGAACCCACCGCCACAAGTAACGTCTACGTCGTGCAGTCCGGCGACAACCTGTCCATCATCGCCACCAAAACCGGCGTGACCATAGCCGACATCCAGGCCGCGAATAACCTGGCAGCCGGAACTTTGTTGGACGTAGGTCAGGAACTGGTCATCCCCGGCTGGTCGGGTGAAATTGTGGCCACCGTGCCCACGACGGCAGAAGAAAGTGCACCCAGCGCACCACCAGCAACCAGCGCCGAGCTGGTGCCGGTTGGCCCCAATTTGCTGCCCAACTTCTCGTTTGAAGAAGGCTGGTACTTCTTCCAGGGTGTGTCTGAGTGGCAGATTCCCAACAGCTGGCTGTTGGCCGTCGACGAAGGGCCAAACACGCTGGAAGGCGGCTCCGGCGGCAACTTCCTCCGCCCCGAAATTCGCGTCGTGCCCAAATCCGACATTCCTGCGGTTGAACACGCGGCGTTTGTCTTTGATGGGCAAAACACGATCAAAGCGTTTAAGGGCGGCGCACCGACCAACTTTGCCATCTTCACCGACATCACCCTGCAGCCGGGTCGCTACCGCCTGACCATCAACTTCTTCCCCGACATCGTGATTACCTACAACAGCAACAACAAGGTGTGGGCCACCCAGCCGCTCTCCTCCGAAGCGCGGGTGATTGTGGACAATGGCGGCACGGAGTGGATCGTGCCCACGTCCGGCAGCAAAGCCACCCTGACCTATGACTTTGTGGTTGAAGAGACCCGCACGGTGCGTGTGGGCGGCGCTTTCCGCAGCCGATTGGTTAACAACAACAACGGCTGGTTCCTGGACGCCTGGTCTTTGCAGGCCCTGGGCAACCCGTAGAAAAAGTAACGGGCGAATAATTGGTTCACGTGAAGGCGCAAGGGAAAAATTCTCCCCTTTGCGCCTTTGCGTGATATTCGATCACAATTACTTGTAGACCAAAAATAGACGCAAACCGCCCCCGTTCTCCACAAAATCCGCTACAATCTCCGCCACACTAAAAAACATAAGGAGCAGCGGATGACCCAAATTCCCGCCCATTTTCAGCTTGATTTTCAACCGGTGGCCAACCCGGCGGCCATCGTCATCGCCGGGGCCGCCCGGTTTACCGTGTTTACCACCCGCCTGATCCGGCTGGAGTATGATGCAAACGGCCGTTTCCAAGACGCCCCCTCCCAACCGTTCTGGTACCGCAACCAGCCGGTGCCCGCATTTGAACAGGCCGTGGTGGACGGCCGTCTCCACCTCACCACCGACCATTTGCAGTTGAGCTACCAGGTGGGACGGCCGTTTTCCGCCGACAGTCTGCACATCACCCTCAAAGCCAGCGGCACCGTCTGGCACTTTGGCGACAAAAACCCCACCAACCTGCGCGGCACCTACCGCACCCTGGATGAAGTCAGCGGCAGCACGCCGCTGGAGCAGGGGCTGCTCTCGCGCAGCGGCTGGGCCGTCGTGGACGATTCACACACGCTCATCTTCAACCAGGACGGCTGGCTGGAACCCCGACCCAACCCGGACGCGCTTGACCTCTACTTTTTTGGCTACGGGCAGGCGTATAACGACTGCCTGCGCGACTACTTTGCCCTCACCGGCCCCGTGCCGCTGCTGCCCCGCTGGGCGCTGGGCAACTGGTGGAGCCGCTACTGGGCCTACACCCAGGACGAGCTCACCCAGCTCATGCAGGATTTTCGCCAGCACGATGTGCCGCTCTCCGTCTGCATTGTGGACATCGACTGGCACCTGGCTGGCTGGACGGGTTACACCTGGAATCGTGACCTCTTCCCCGATCCGCCGCAGTTTATCGCCTGGCTGCACGCGCAGGGGCTAAAAACGGCGCTCAACCTGCACCCCGCCGACGGGGTTGGCCCGCACGAGGCGCAGTACCCGGCAATGGTCCAGCGATTGGGCCGGCCAGACGATGGCGAACGCATTCCCTTCGACATCGCCAGCCCGGATTTTGCCAATGCCTACTTTGATCTTTTGCACCATCCGTATGAAGCGGATGGGGTGGATTTTTGGTGGATGGATTGGCAGCAGGGTGAGCTGAGCAGCATGCCGGGGCTGGATCCGCTGTGGTGGCTCAACCACCTGCACTTTTACGACATTGCACGAAAGGGGGACAAACGGCCGTTTATCTTCTCGCGCTGGGGTGGCCTGGGCAACCACCGCTACCCCATCGGCTTCTCCGGCGACACCTTTGTTGATTGGGACAGCCTCAACTTCCAGCCCTTCTTCACCGCCACCGCCGCCAACGTCGGCTACAGCTGGTGGAGCCACGACATCGGCGGGCACATGTTTGGCCTGGAAGAGGCCGAACTGTACGCTCGCTGGGTGCAGTACGGCGTCTTCAGCCCGATCTTCCGGCTGCACAGCACCAAAATCAAGTTCCACGACCGCCGCCCCTGGGGTCACGACGCCGCCACGTTGGCCGTCGCCCGCGACGCCATGCAGCTGCGCCACGCCCTCATCCCGTACCTCTACAGCCTCTCCTGGCGCAACACCACGCAGCACCAGGCACCCATCCGCCCGCTGTACCACGACTATCCCACCCGCGATGAGGCGTACCTCTGCCCGCAGCAGTACACCTTCGGCCCAGACCTCATCGCCGCGCCGCACACCACTCCCGCCGACCCAGACACGCAGCTCAGCCGCCAGGTGGTCTGGCTGCCGCCGGGCACGTGGCACCACTTTTTTACCGGGGAACAGTTTGAAGGAGACAGCTGGCAGGTGCAGTACGGCCGTCTGCAAGACATCCCGCTTTTTGCCAGAGCCGGGGCGATTGTGCCCCTGGGGCCGAAGGTGGGCTGGGGCGGCCTGGACAACCCGGAGATGATCGATTTGCACTGCTTTGCCGGGGCGTCGGGTGAATTTACCCTGTACGAAGATGACGGTGAATCGCTGGCCTACCGGCAGGGCAGCTACGCGCTGACCACTTTCCGGCAGGTGTGGCAGGAAAACGAGGTGGTGGTGACGGTAACGGCCGTTGCCGGGATGCCGGGCCACGTGCCCAACAATCGCAAATACCGCCTGCACCTGCGCGGCCTCAGCGACAGCGTCAGCCTCACTGCCTGGCTCGATGGCCAGCCGGTTGAGCTGAACGCCACGTATGATGCCGCCACGGAAAGCTGGCAAACTGCGCCCATCATCGTGCCGCCAACGAGTGAACTGGTGCTGAAGGGAAACGGCCGTACACTGCTCAATCCGCGCAGCCGCCTGCGCGAAAACCTGGACAAACTGCTGCATGCCTTCCGGCTGGCCGTCCTCGTCAAAAACGCCATCGACTACAACCTGGCCGAAGTGATGGCCGACCCCGACTACCTGGCAACCTGGGAAGCCCAGCTCGAACCCGCCCACAAGCAAGCCTTCCAGGAGCTGCTGCACCAGAAAGGCAGCTACACCCTCCCGGAGTTCGCCGGTAGCCAGACCATCACCTGGGACAATAAAAATAAGCGGGGAATCTAATCTTTCAGCGCTATAACTGGTGCGACGCACTTTAGAAGTGCGGCGCACCTATTCCTATCTTTTTACTTCTTCAAGGTGGGATTGTACGGCCGTTACCGAATCCAACCCCAGCACTTCAGCCGCCAACGCCTCCGCTTCTGGCATTGTCCAGCGGCGCAGGGCCGCTTTGACCCCTGGGATGGATGGTGCGGCCATGCTCAGCTCCGTCAGGCCCAGGCCCAGCAGCAGCGGCGTCGCCAGCGGGTTGCCCGCCAGCTCCCCGCACATCCCCACCCAGATACCTGCTTCTTTGGCGGCAACGGCCGTTTGCCGAATCATTCGTAACACCGCTGGTTGCAGCGCTTGAGCCAGCTCGGCCACGTTGGCGTTGCCCCGGTCAGCGGCCATCACGTACTGCGTCAAATCATTCGTGCCGATGCTGAAAAAGTCCACCTCGCTCGCCAGCAAATCAGCCACGGCCACCGCCGAAGGCAGCTCGATCATGATGCCCACGGCCAGATCGGCGGCAAACGGTTTGCCCTCGGCCTGGAGCTGCTCACGGGCGGTTTGCAGCATCGCTTTGGCCCGGCGCAGCTCCGCCAGCGTGCCAATCATGGGGAACATCAGCTTCACGTTGGCCGTCGTGCCGTCGTCCCGCACGCTGGCCTGCAAAATGGCGCGCAGCTGCGGCAGGAATATTTCCGGCATGTCCAGGCAAAAACGAATGCCGCGCCAGCCCAAAAATGGATTTTCCTCTTCGCCCAAATCCAGGTACGGCAGCGGCTTGTCGCCACCCACGTCCAGTGTGCGGATGATCAGCGGTCTGTCGCCCAGCCCGGCCACCACCTGCCGGTACGCCGCCAGCTGCTCCGCCTCGCTGGGCGCTTCTTGCCGATCCAAAAACAAAAATTCGGTGCGGAACAGCCCCACGCCCTCGGCGCCGTAGCCCAGCGCCACGGCCACATCGTTTGGCCCGCCGATGTTGGCCGCGACCTCAATGCGCACGTCATCGGCGGTGTGGGCAATGGCCTGGCTGGCCGCCTTGGCCGCCTGCTGCGCCGCCTGCCATTTGTCCCGCATCGCTTCCAGTTCAGCAATTTGTTCATCGTCTGGGATGAGCCAGATCTGGCCAGTACGGCCGTCTACCCCCACCACCTGTCCCTCGTCTAAATCTGCCAGCGATTGGCCCGCGCCGACCACCGCCGGAATCCCCAAAGCCCGCGCCAAAATCGCACTGTGCGCCGTTGCCCCGCCCAGCTCCGTGCAGATGGCCAGCACCAGCGCCGGGTCCAGCCGCGCCGTGTCGGACGGCGTCAGATCGGCGGCGACGAGGATGTACGGCCGTTCCGCCTTCAGCGACGGCATGCTCACCCCCAACAGCTGGCGCAGCACCCGGCTGCCCACATCCCGCACATCCGCCGCCCGCGCTCGGAAGTACGGATCGTCCAGCGCGGCAAACTGCTCCGCCGTGGCTTCGATCGCCTCCTGCCAGGCAGCTTCGGCGTTGATTTGCTCCGTTTCCAGGGCATGGCGTACGGCCGTTGCTAAATCCGGGTCCTGCGCAATGAGCTGGTGCGCCGCAAAAATGGCCGCTTCGTTGGCACCCACCTGCCTGGCCGTTTGCGCTTGCAAGGTTTGCAGCTCGGCGACGGCCGTGTTTACGGCCGTTTGCAGCCGCTGCCACTCTGCCGCACTGTTTTGGCCCGTCTGCCGCACAATGGCGGGCAGCCGGGGCCGGTATTGCAGCACCGGCCCAATGGCAATGCCCGGCGAGGCGGCGAGGCCGTAGAGCTGGCCTTCTTTAATTTCGCTGGGAACGGCCGTTTCGGCAGGCTCAACGGCCGTTGAGCCTATCGAAACGGCCGTCATTTCCGGGGCAGCGTCCGTTTCTCGCTCGCCAAAATTAGCGGCGGCTAATTGTTGGATGGCTTCAATGGCCTGGGCGCTGTCGGGGCCAACGGCCGTTACCACCACCGTCTCCCCCTGGCGCGCCCCCAGCGTAGTTACCTGGTTGATGCTCTTGGCATTGGCCGTCTTTTCCCCCTTGCGCACCGAAATTTCCGCCTGGAACTTGTTGGCCATCTGCACAAAGTTCGCCGCCGGACGGGCATGCAGTCCCATCTTGTTGCGAATTTCCAGGCTGATCACCTGTGCTTCCCCTGTGCCAAACGCCGTCTCTGCCTCGGCCGACCCATTCAGCGCGGCCGGAACCGCCAGGTTGAGATGCCCCGCTTTCACCGCCAGTGCCCCCTCAGCCTCTGCCACCACCTGGGCCAACGTGCCGCCGACCATTGCCTGGACCGCCGCCGCCATTGTGCCTTCGACCAGCGGCGCAGCGCACAATTTTACGTTTGCCTGCTGCGCCTCAGGCAAAAATTCCAGGGCCATTTCGGCACTCAGCAGGGCGCTGCCCAAATCCATCAGCACCACCACCCCATCGTCGCTGTACACCGACTCAATCGCCGCCAGCACTCTCATGGGATCGGTGCCAATGGGCTGTTCCGGGTCGTCAATGCCGCCAGCGACGGCCAAAGGGGCCTGCCCCTGGACCATCTGCTCTGCTAATTCACGAACACCCTGCGCCAAAATTGCACTATGAGAAACAACGACTATCCCAACCATACCCCCACACTTTCTTCAGGTGCAAAAAAGGTTCTCGACGGCCGTTTCCGCCGACGAGAACCTTTCTATTTAAAACCTAATCAGCAGACTACTCAACCCATTCAAAGGTGCGGGTGACTGCTTTCTTCCACATCTTGTACAACTCCGTGCTGGCGTTGCTGTCTTTGTTGGGTTCCCACGTCTTGTCCATGCCCCAGTTTTGGCGCATTTCATCTGTGTTCTTCCAGAAGCCAACCGCCAAACCAGCCGCATAAGCCGCACCCAATGCGGTCGTCTCCGCCACCTTGGGCCGAATCACCGGCACGCCCAACACGTCTGCCTGGAACTGCATCAGCAGATTGTTGAATACCATACCACCGTCCACCTTCAACGCGGTCAGGTCCACACCGGAATCAGCATTCATCGCGTCCAGAACTTCGCGGGTCTGGTAAGCGGTGGCTTCCAGGGTGGCCCGGCCAAAGTGGCCGCGATTGACGTAGCGGGTCAAACCAGCGATCACCCCGCGGGCGTCATCTTTCCAATACGGCGCATACAGGCCAGAGAAAGCAGGCACGAAGTAGATACCACCATTGTCGTCCACCGTCTTGGCCAGTTCTTCTACCTCTGGGGCAGATTTAATCATCTTCAAGTTGTCGCGCAGCCACTGTACCAAAGCACCGGTAATGGCGATGGAGCCTTCCAGAGCGTAAACAGCCGGTTGGTCACCAAACTTGTAGCACAGCGTCGTCAGCAAACCGTTATTGGACGGAACTGGTTCGGTACCGGTGTTCAAAATCATGAAACAGCCAGTGCCGTAGGTGTTTTTGGCTTCACCAGGGCTGAAGCAGGCTTGCCCCACCGTAGCCGCTTGCTGGTCACCCAGGTCGCCAGCTACCGGTACACGACCGCCAAACGGGCCATTTTCCAGGGTGTAGCCGTATACCTCAGAAGAGGATTTGATCGTGGGCAGCATGCTCAACGGAATGCCCATCGCTTTGGCAATATCTTCGTTCCAGCTCAACGTATCCAGGTTCATGAGCATGGTACGGGAAGCATTGGTTACGTCCGTTACATGAGCGCCACCGTTGGGGCCACCGGTCAGGTTCCAGATGAGCCAGGTGTCGATGTTGCCAAATAGGGCGTTACCAGCGTCAGCGGCTTCGCGGATGGCTGGCACGTTATCGAGCAACCATTTCACCTTGAGGCCGGAGAAGTAGGTGGCCAAGGGCAAACCTACCTGGGGGCGGAAGCGATCTTGCCCGCCATCTTTGGCCATCTCGGCCACAACTTTGTCGTTGCGGGTATCCATCCAGACGACGGCATTGTGTAATGGCTTGCCGGTGTTTTTATCCCACACCACGGTGGTTTCGCGCTGGTTGGTAATGCCCACAGCGGCCAAATCTTTGGCGGTAATGCCAGCCCGTTCCATTGCGCCTTTAACGACGTCCTCGGTGCGTGCCCAAATTTCCATAGGATCATGCTCAACCCAACCCGGTTTGGGGAAGATTTGCTCGTGTTCCATCTGGTGCATAGCGACGGATTCGCCACTGTGGTTAAAAATCATGCAACGGGTACTGGTAGTACCCTGATCAATTGCTGCTACATACTTTGACATTTTTGCTCCTTCTTAAACGTGACCCTCCCCTCAATCTCCTCCCAAAGGGAGGGAAAGCCTGTCCCCTCTCCCTTCGGGGGAGGGTTAGGGAGGGGTAATTATTCTTTGACTGTTTCAAGCAGGGCGTTAAGCATCAGGTAGGATGAGGTTGCCCCCGGATCCTGGTGACCGATGCTGCGTTCACCCAAATAGCTCGCTCTACCTTTGCGGGCCTGCAGTGGAATTGTGTTTTTCATGCCTTGTTCGGCAGCGGCAACGGCCGTTTCCAACACCTCAACTGTCCCCTTACCAGCAGCCATGGCCCCTTGCATCGCTTCCAGGGCCGGTGCCCAGGCATCGTACATCGTTTTGTCTTCCAGGTTTGGCCGACCGCGCTGTAAAATGCCCTCAACCCCAGCCTGCAGCAGATTAAACAAATCCTCGTCGCTCAGCTCTTCCTTGGCGGCCATGGCCATGCCGCTGCGCATAAAAAACGTGCCATACAGCGGCCCGCTGGCCCCGCCTACGCTAGAGATCAACGTCATGCCGGTTGTTTTCAGAATATTGCCAACATCTTTATCGGAAACAGTGGGTAATTTTTCCATCACCTTCTTAAACCCGCGATCCATGTTGGTGCCATGATCGGCATCGCCAATGGCCGAGTCTAAATCGGTGAGGTAGGTTCTATTTGCTTGCAAAACGGCCGCTGTCTTTTCAAGCCACCGCACAATCTGGTCCTTAGTTATCATGATGAAAGACCCGCTCCTTCTGCCGTAAACAGTAAACGGTGATCGGTCATCGGTCTTTTTCCGATACGGATCACCGAAAACTGATTACAGATTACCGACTTAAGCGCCCCAACGCAAACCGGGGGTATTGACCGGCGCATCCCAGAACTTGAGGATCTCATCATCGGTTTTCACCAGCGTGATGGAACACCCCTGCATTTCCAGGGAGGTGATGTACGGGCCAATCAGGTTGCGGGCAATGGTGACGCCACGGGCCTCACATTCGGCCGCCAGCTTGCGGTAAACGGCGTACAGCTCCGAGACCGGCGTGCCACCCATGCTGTTCACAAAGGCGATCACCGAGTCACCGGCTTTAAACGGATCGTCGGTCAGATCTTTGTCGACCCAGGTGCCTTCGTCGTTGTCCCATTCGCGCACGGTGCGGCTGTAGGCGCCGTCGTCCAAAACGGCCGCAGCCATCATCGCCGTGATCTCATCCACCGACTTCATTGGCAGGCGCTGCCGACCAGGTTCACCATGAATACCGATGCCAAACTCAAACTCGCCATCGCCCAGGTCAAACGTGGGTTTACCGGCCGCAGGCACCGTGCAAGACGTGAGAGCAATGCCGATGGAACGGCCGTACATGTTCACTTTCCGCGCCAGATCAGCACATTGGTCCAGGTTGTAGCCCGCTTCAGCCGCCGCGCCCACAATTTTTTCCACGATGACCGTGGTGCCCACACCCCGGCGACCTGCCGTGTAGAGGCTGTCTTTAACGGCCGCATCGTCATCAACCAGAATGGACTGCACTTTGATACCATCAGCATAGGCCAATTCAGCGGCCGTTTCAAAATTCAGCACGTCACCGGTGTAATTTTTCACCAGGAAAAGCACGCCCGCTCCGCTGTCAACCGCTTTGGCACATTCGTACATCTGGTCTGGCGTGGGGGAGGTAAATACCTCGCCTGGGCAAGCGCCGTCCAACATACCCATGCCCACAAACCCACCGTGCATCGGTTCGTGACCGCTACCACCACCGGAAATAATGGCCACCTTGCCTTCAACCGGCGCATCGGCGCGCGTCACATAATAAGGATCATAATTAACTTTGATCGCATCTGGATGTGCCAGAGCCATGCCCTCAAGCTGCTCTCGGACAACATTTTCAACATCATTAATCAACTTTTTCATCTGGACTCTCCTTCACCCTGCGGGGAAATACTCATACCAGAATTGAGGGTGCTTCTACCCTGAGAAGCGCCAGAACCGGGTGGAAGCACCCTCAACTCAATTTTGTTTCGGGTAAAAAATCACAAAGTGTTTCAGGGTTTTCACTGGCTGCCTGCCCGTGAATGCCCCTTCAACAAGCTTGACGATTTTTTAGAATTTGCCAAGGGCGATCCAGAGGATAGCGCCGAGAGCACCACCGATGATGGGGCCTACAACCGGAATCCAGCTGTACCCCCAGTCGGAATCGCCTTTGCCGGGGATGGGCAGGAGGAAATGCGCAATACGCGGACCCAGGTCGCGCGCCGGGTTAATGGCATACCCGGTCGGGCCGCCCAAGGACAAACCAATGCCCCACACCAGGAAAGCAACCGGAATGATGCCCAAAGCGCCCATGTTGAGCGGAACGGCCGAACCGCTGGAATCCATCGTCGCGCCTTTAATAACCAGAATGCCAAAAACCAGCGCAAACGTGCCGATGATTTCACTAACGAGGTTCCACACCACGCTGCGAATAGCCGGGCCAGTCGAGAACACAGCCAGTTTCAAGCCAGCGTCACTGGTTGGAGCCCAGTGCGGGAAGTAGTGCAGGTAGACCAGCACCGCACCCAGGAATGCGCCAATCATTTGGGCAATGATGTAGGGGAATACCTGACCCCACTCAAAGTTACCCGCAACCGCCAGGCCAATCGTCACGGCCGGATTTAAATGGGCACCGCTAACGGACGCCACCGAGTAAGCCCCAACAAATACTGCCAAACCCCAGCCCGTCGTAATGACCATCCAGCCTGCGTTTTGACCTTTTGATTTGTTTAATAACACATTGGCAACAACACCATCACCCAAAAGAATGAGCAACATTGTCCCAATGATCTCGCCTAAGAAAGCACTCATGTTATCCTCTCCTTAATTGGTTTACTTCTTCCAAGTTCCCTGAGAAATAAGTACAGCATCACAGCTGTAAAATGTAGAAACAACAAAATGGTTCATCAGAAATAAGTGGTGGTCGTTTTAGCGTAATCCCCGTAGTTATTACCTCCCTACCTGCAGTGACCGGGCACTACAGGAAGCAAAAAAGACCGAACTGCCCACCAGACGTGCAGACGTCAAAAGAGAACCGAAACAGCCGGTTTCTGTAAATTCAGATTGTGAAGCTTTGATTGGGCAGTGACTACAATGTAAGGTTCGGTCTTGTTGTGTAGTTTGTACAGTACCCGGATACTATACGGTTAAGAGGGGAGGTTATTCAACGAAGTGGTGGAATTTGTTTCACAGTGAAACACAAAAACGGCGATTTTGTTTCATAATGAAACACAGCATCTTAAGGCATCGTTTTTTAACGGCCGTTTCTAAAATAATCTGGGTTAATTTGGTGCACTTTCATTTTGCGCCACAGGGTGGTACGGCCGATTTTTAGCTCGCGGGCCATCTCGGAAACGTGCCCCTTGCAGGCCCACCCGGCCAGAATTATCGCCTCGCGCTCCGCTTCGGCTGCCGAGAGCACCGGCTGCGCTTCTGGCCCCCGCCCCATCACCACACGGCCGTTGCGCACACCTTCCGGCAAATCCATCACCCGAATCACGTGATCGCTGCTCTGGTACGCCGCCCGCTCCAGCACCATCTCCAGCTCCCGCACGTTGCCCGGCCAGGGGTAGCGGCACAAAATCGCCCCCACTTCGTCATCCAGGGTCATGTTTTGGCCATGCCGCCGCGCCGAGCGCACCAGGAAACGTTTCGCCAACAGCATAATGTCCTCCGTGCGCTGCCGCAGCGGTGGAATGGTGATGTTAAACACCGAAAAGCGGTAGTACAAATGTGACAAAAAGTTACCGTCGGCTACGGCCGTTTCTAAATTGGCCGTGGTAGCCGCCACCACCCGCACATCCACCGGGATGGGGCGCGCGCTGCCCAGGCGCATCACGTGCCCTGTTTCAATCACTTGCAGCAAAGCTGACTGCATTTCCAGCGAGAGGCTCTCGACCTGGTCAAGCAGCAGCGTGCCTTCATGGGCCAACTCAAACTTACTGGGACGGCCGTCGCGCCCCGACTCCTTCTCGTACCCCAAAAATTCACTGACCACCAGTTCACGCGGGATGGCCCGGCAGTTGATGGAAATAAACGGCTTGTCGGCCCGACTGCTGTCGTTGTGGATCGCCCGCGCCAGGTGATTTTTGCCCACGCCGCCTTCGCCGCGCAGCAAAACGGGGGCGGTGCCCCGCGCCGCAATGCGCGCCTGCCGGGTGATGGGTCGCATGGCGGCCGATTCGGCAAAGATGTCTTCCAGCTTCAGCAGCGCCTGGTTGCCCAACTGCTGATGCACCAGACGGCGCACCTGCTCCAACGGCCGCAGCATGATCATGTAACCCACGGGACGGCCGTATTCCCACACCACGCGCAGCGTCACAATCGTCTGCAAATGCTCGCCGGTGAGCTTGATCTCCAGCGTCACCTCAGCATCTTCCAGGTCCTGGTGGTTAGAGAGGGCCGTTTGCAGCACTTCCGGCATGCCCAGCACCTCCGTCAGCGGCAGCCCCATAATCGACGTGGGCGACAAATTCAGCAGCTGCCCCGCCTGCGAGTTGGCATGGTTGATCTTACCGCTGCTGTTCCAGGTCAGCACCCCTTCGGTGATTGATTCCATGATGGTGTTCAGCTCGGTGAGGCGGCGGTTGGCTTCGTCCAAATACAGCTCGGCCTGGAGCTGGTTGCCAATGGCCCGGGCCACGGCCATCACCAGCGAGAGGGTGTGCGAGGTGGCGTCTTCCGCGCTGCTCAGCACACCAATGACGCCAATGATACGGCCGTTCACGTCATGGATCGGGGCGGCCGTACTGGTAAATTTGTGAAACGATTGGAAGTAATGTTCTGGCCCCACCACCTGCACCGGCATGGCGGCCAACAGGGTCACCCCCAGCGCATTTGTCCCCAGGTACGCTTCCGACCAATACGTGCCCACACCCCAGCCCTTAACCTCAACCAGCTCCTGCGCCGACCGGTCGCCGCACATGTAGAGTAAGCAGCCCGTACCGTCGGTGAGCAAAATGGCCGCACCAGAACCTTCGATAAACTGGTGCATATCTTCCATAAACGGAATGGCTACGGTGATGGTATCTTGCTGGGATTTAAGCAGCGATTGCAGCGCCGGACTGCGCAGCACGGGGGGATGCGGCTCGTTGGTGGGGTCGGCCAGGGGCGCACAGCGCTGCCACGACTGAATGATGGTGACATCCGGCTGCGCACCGGGAACGGCCGTTACCTGGCCCGTAGCCATGAAGCTCTGCCAATACTGCCGCAACAGCGGATAGTTTACCGGATATCCAATGGGCTGCATGATGCATTGTCACAAAAATCGGGCCAGGGCGCAAACTTTTCCGGGGCGTTTTGATTTCCCCGGAAATTTTCAGCCAGGGTTGCTTGTGAGCGGACAATTTCCGGGGAAATGGCCGAATGGTTGTGGCTTTCTGGACAACCGCCCATCATCTGCCCTATCATTCAGACACGAACGTAAACACACAAAGGATGGCAGCTATGAAACGATGGAATGGTTGGGGCGATACGGCCGTTACATACCCTCTCCCCGAAAAAGCAGGTGACTTTCTGGTGAATCTGGTGGGCGAACCCACCCCGCCGCAAGATGCCACCCTGGCCGATACCATCGCCACGGTGCCTCCCAGCCGCCTGCCTGAGCATCCGCTCATCCAGACAGACGCGGAAACACGGCTCAAACACGCCCGTGGCCAGAGCTTCCCCGATTGGATCGCCCTGCGCCGTGGCCGTATTGCCAGCTTTCCCGATGGCGTCGCCTTCCCCCAAACCGAAGCGGACGTGTTGACCCTGCTGCAACTGGCCCGCAGCCACGACCTGAAGCTGATTCCCTACGGCGGCGGCACCTCCGTGGTGGGCCATATCAACCCGGAACCGGGCGACCGGCCCGTGCTCACCGTCAATATGCAGCGGCTCAGCCGCCTGACGGCGCTGGACAGCACCAGCCAGCTGGCCACCTTTGGCGCAGGCGTGGCCGGGCCAGAAATGGAAGCCCAGCTGCGCGCCAAAGGGTACACCCTGGGCCACTACCCGCAGTCGTTTGAATATTCCACGCTGGGCGGCTGGGTGGCCACCCGCTCCAGCGGACAGCAGTCACGGGGCTACGGCCGTATCGAAGACCTGTTCGCGGGCGGTAAGCTGCTGGCCCCGGCCGGCGATCTCATCCTGCCACCGCTGCCCGCCTCTGCCGCCGGGCCAGATTTGCGCCAGCTGGTGCTCGGCTCCGAAGGCCGCCTGGGCATCATCACCGAGGCCACGGTGCGCATTTCGCCCCTGCCCGAGCGTGAGTCGTTTAACGCCATTTTCTTCCCCAATTTTGAGGCGGGCAAAACGGCCGTACGCCAGATGCTCCAGGCCAACCTGCCGCTTTCTATGCTGCGCCTCAGCACCGGCATCGAGACCGAAACCACGCTCAAGCTGGCCGGGCACGAGCTGCTCATCGGCACGCTGGAGCGCTTGCTCAGCATTCGCGGCGTCGATGCAGACAAGTCGATGCTGCTGATCGGCTTTAGCGGCAACCGGCACGTGGTGAACACGGCGCGCAGCGAGGCGGTGGACCTGGCCAAAGCGCAGGGCGGCATTCACGTGGGGCAGCAGTTTGGCAGCCAGTGGCAAAAAGGGCGCTTTCGCACGCCGTACCTGCGCAATGTGCTGTGGGAGCTGGGCTACGGGGTGGATACGCTGGAAACGGCCGTAACCTGGAACCAGGTCGATGCCACCCTGCACGACATCGAAACCAGCCTGAAAGCGGCCATGGAAACCTGCGGTGAGCAGCTGCACGTCTTCACCCACCTGTCGCACATGTACGCCACCGGGTGCAGCATCTACACCACCTACCTCTTCCGCCTGGCCGCCGACCCGGATGAAAATTTGGCCAGGTGGACGGCGATGAAAACGGCGGCCAGCCAGGCCATCGTGCGCCACGGCGGTACCATCAGCCACCAGCACGGCGTGGGCCGTGATCACCAACCCTACCTGGCCGCCGAAAAAGGCAATCTGGGCATCGCCACGCTGGAAGCCGTTGCCCGGCAGTTTGATCCGGCGGGAGTGATGAATCCGGGGGTGTTGGTGAGGGGGTGAGGGGTGACAAGGTGACAAGGTGACGGGGTGACGGGGTGAATTAGTCACTTGCACACCTGCCCACTTGCCCACTCGCCTACTTGCCCACTCGCCTACTTGCCCACTCGCCTACTTGCATACTGGCACACTTTTCCGCAGTGACTGCGGCTACGGGGTTAACTTTTATGTGGATTAACAATTGGCGTGAAGAGATTTGGCAAAATTTGGACCAGCCGTGGGACATCGTCGTAGTCGGCGGGGGCATTACCGGCGCGGGGATTTTGCGCGAGGCGACGCGGTTGGGGCTGAAAACCTTGCTGGTGGAGCAGCGCGACTTTGCTTTTGGCACCTCCAGCCGCAGCTCCAAGCTGGTGCACGGCGGGCTGCGCTACCTGAAGCAGGGCAAAATTGGGCTGACGCAGGCCAGCGTGCAGGAACGGCAAAAGCTGCAAGAGTCCGCCCCGGGGTTGGTGGACCCGCTGGGCTTTTTGCTGGCCAACGAGAAGGGCAGCGGCCAATGGCGCGAAAAGATGCTCGTCCGCGCCGGGCTGTCGTTTTACGATTTGGTGGCGCTGCAATGGAGCCACCGCTACTACAGCCCGCAAGAGGTGTGGATGCTGGCGCCGCGCCTGAACGTGCAGGATTTGGCCGGGGCATTCCACTATTTTGATGCCCAGACGGACGATGCGCGGCTGGTGCTGCGCATTTTGCGCGAGGCAGTGGCGGCGGGCGGTACGGCCGTAAATTACACATCCGCCACCGATCTCATCCGCGAAGACGGGCAGGTGGTGGGGGTGCAGCTGCGCGACGAAACCACGGGGAACACAACGGCCGTACGCGCCAAAATCGTCATCAGCGCCACCGGGGCCTGGGCCGATGAGCTGCGGGTAAAAGTAGACCAGGAACCCCGGCTGCGGCCGTTGCGCGGCAGCCATCTCATTTTTCCCCAGTGGCGCTTCCCCATTGCCCAGGCCGTCTCGTTTAACCATCCGCTGGACGGCCGTTTTGTTTTCATCTTCCCCTGGGACGGCGTGACCCTGGTGGGCACCACCGACGTGGACCACAGCGACCACCTGGACGAAGAGCCGCACATCACCCCCGGCGAAGTGGCTTACCTGATGGCCGCCGTCGAGGCACGTTACCCCTCGCTGGCCCTGACGCTAGACGACGTGCTGGCCACCTTTGCCGGGGTGCGCCCGGTCATCAACACCGGCAAGGCCGATCCCTCGGCCGAATCGCGCGATCATGTGGTGTGGCTGGAAAATGGCCTGCTCACCGTGACCGGGGGCAAGCTGACCACCTTCCGCCTCATTGCCCTGGACGCGCTGAAAGCGGCCCGGGTTGCGCTGCCCGATATGCCCAAAATCGACGAGGACGCCCCGGCGCTGAACGAGGTAACGGAAGATTTGCCCGGCGTCTTGCCGGAAGCGGTGCGGCGGCGGCTGATCGGCCGGTATGGCGTGGACGCGGCGGCGCTGGTGGCTGCGGCCCAGCCGGGTGAGCTGGGCACCATTCCCAACACCAACGTGCTGTGGGCCGAGCTGCGCTGGGCAGCCCGCAGCGAAGGTGTGGTGCATCTGGACGATTTGCTGCTGCGGCGGGTGCGCCTGGGGCTGCTGGTGGCCGAGGGGGGCGCGGCACTTAAGGCGCGCATCCAGGCGATTTGCCAGGCGGAATTGGGCTGGGATGCGGAACGTTGGGCCGCAGAGTGGCAGCTTTACCAAAAACGATGGGAGGCTAATTACAGCCTCCCCCCGCGTGACGCCATCCCCGACTGGCGCCCGATGCTGCACAAACCAGAAGCAGTGACTGTGGTGGTGGAAAAAAAGGGAGGGGGACAAACGGCCGTTGCTGCCGGGCTGCTGGGAACGGCCGTTGCCCTTATTGTGCTCTACCTGAGTCTGCGCAAGCGAACCTGAGGGAACTGCGGTCGTTTTTTCTCTAGCTTACCCGGCAGCATCACGCCGGGGGCGATGCCAATACAGCGGCCAGCAGGTGGCTTAAGACGGCCAGATCCGGCGGTTTAGGCATCCAGCCCGACAGCCCCAGCAGCAGCAAATTCTCCATCTCACTGCTCAGCGAGTGCCCGGTGAGGAGCACCACCGGAATGTTAAGCCCCTGCTCGCGGATGGTATGGAAGAGAGCCACACCGCCCATCTCTGGCATCACCACGTCGCTCAGCACCAGGTCGATGGAGAGTTGTTGGGTGGTCAGGAACGTGAGGGCTTCACGGCCGTTGGTGGCGACCACCACCTGATAATTTAACAAGGCCAGGCTGCCCATCAGCGCCTGGCGGGTGGATTGGTTATCCTCCACAAGCAAAATCGTCTGCCCCTGGCCCAGCTTAAGCTGCGACTTGTCTGGCGCGTCTACCGGACTTTCTCCCGTGTTTAGGGCCGGGAAATAAAGCAAGAAAGTGGTGCCCTGGCCAACGGCCGTTACCACGTCAATATACCCCTCGTGCTGCTCAACGATGCCATACACCTGGGCCAGGCCCAACCCGGTACCGACACCAACCTGCTTGGTGGTAAAAAACGGCTCAAACATGTGCGCCACCACCTCCGGCGGAATTCCGGTGCCACTATCGGTTACGGCCAGCACCACCCAACTGCCGGGCGGCAGGTCATTCATCGGGAGGGCTTTGGATTCGGCCGTTTGGACGTGTGTCAGCGATACTTGCAGCTGACCCCCGTCTGGCATCGCGTCGCGGGCGTTGACGGCCAGGTTCATCAACATCTGCTGGATACGCGAAGGGTCGGCGCGGATGAGATAAGCATCGTCCAGGTGATTGAGCACCACCGAAATGTGCTCCGGCAGGGTGCGGTCGAGCAGTTTGACCAATCTTCGCATAAAGGGCAGCAGGTCTAGCGGCTGCCGTTCCAACACCGATTGGCGGCTAAAGTCGAGAATTTGCTGGATGAGGTCGGTTGCGCGATCCGTTTGCTGCTCGATAGTGTGCAGGCGCTCGGCGGCATGCCCCGGAACGTCTACCGTGCGGGCGATCAGCTGGGTATACAGGCGGATCACCGTCAGGATGTTGTTAAAATCGTGGGCAATACCGGCAGCCAACTGCCCGACGGCCGCTAACCGATCTTGCCGTTGTATGCGATTTTGGATATCTCGCTCTTGGGTGACATCCCGCAAAACCAGCACCCAGCCGCCATTGTTTGGGCTGTTTTCTACCGGTCGAGCGATCGCTTCAAAGACCATATGGTGTATGGCAATTTCATGCCACAACCCTTTTGGTGGGGAAGTTAAAATATCGCTCAGGGGGAAGGGGCCAAGCGAATCCAGGTAGTCGTTTGCCATATCTGGGGCCAGCAGCGCCAGGTAATGCCGGGCCACCCGGTTGGTCAGGGTGACAAACTGGTCCTTGCTTAGCAAGACCACCCCTTCAGGCACCGTGTCCATGATGTTTTGCACTCGTTGGGCCTGCTCGCGGATTTGCACCAAGAGCCGCTCTTGGGCCTCTTGGGCTCGCTTGCGTTCAGTGATGTCGCGGGCCAGGGAGACACCCAAACGACGGCCGCCTTGCCAGTACGGCCGTATCCGCACCTCTACCGGAAACACCGTGCCATCTTTACGGCGATGTAACGTGTCCAGGGCAATCACCTGGCCCGCATTGAGCTGCTGCGTGACCTGCGCCATCTCTGCCTGCCCTTGGGCCGCATCAAATTGGTAAGGCGATAACCCAATCAGCTCTTCCCGACTGTACCCCAGGCTAAGACACGCCTGGTTGTTGACATCCAAAATGGTACCTTCCTCATCGTGCAGGTAGAAGGCATCGGTAGCGTGATCGATGAGCATACGGAAGCGAACATCGCTGGCACGCCGCTCGTCTTCAGCCCGCTTGCGCGTAAACAGATACCCTAACGTCGTGGCAAACAGCCGCAAAATCTCCAGCTGCGAGTTGGTAATGGGCTGCTGCGTAAAAAGGTTATCCACGCTAATGAGGCCAATGACGGTATCGCCATCCCACAGGGCCGCAGCGGCATTGTCACCTTCGCCCACCTGCTGGCCCTGGTGGTTAAACAACGGGCGGTATTCCACAAACGCAGTGGACTCATTTTGCGCCAAAAGAAAGGCCGACAGCCGACTCCCCGAAAAACCAAACGAGGCGTTTCGTTCATCCCGCAGCGCACCGTTTTCATCAATGCCGTATGAGCCATTTAAGACGTTCTGCTCCGGGTTGACAAACCAGATGCTGGCCCGGTCAAAGCCCAGCCGGGCCCGCGCCAGCTGTACCGCCTGTCGGCATAAATCATCGGTTGACTCGGCCAGGGAGAGCTGGTTAGAGACTTCATGCAGCACACCCAACTGGTGGGAGAATTGGAGAGCAGTCTCACGACTGCGCCGCAGTTCTGCCTCTACCTGCCTGAGTTCGGTAATGTCTTGCATGGTGCCAAACATGCGCAACGGCCGTCCCGCATCATCCCATGTCACATCCCCTTGGCTCTGAATCACGCGCACCGCACCACCGGGTTGAATGACCCGGTATTCGAGGTCGTAACGCGGGCCGCCCCTCAACGCCACCTCCGCCGCCTCAGCCGCATTTTCCCGATCTTCAGGGTGAATGAGCTGCTGCCACCGCTCGTGCCACTCGGTCAGAGAAAAGTCGCGCTCGGCCAGGGAAATCCCAAAAATACGGCAGGCCTCATCGGACAGGACAACGTAATTTTCCTCGTAATCGCGATCCCACCAACCCACATGGGCGATACGCTCCGCTTTCTCCAACCGATGTTCGCTCAGGCGCAAATTGCGGTAAGTGAGCAGGCTGGTTAAGCCGTCGGCCAACCGCCGCCCAATTTCCTGAAGGAGGCGTTCTTCCTCCGGCGTCCAGACACGAGCATAAGCGCATTGGTGCAGCCCAAAGTTCCACGGCTTGCCCACTTTGGGGTAGAGGACGTTGGCCATAAACGATTGGACCTGGAATGCGTCACGTATCACTTGTGGCACAGGGTAAGCAGAGTCAGGACCAAACTGTACCGGCCCGTTTGCCCCGAGTAAAATTTTGAAAACGGCCGCTCCCACCGGGTCCAGCGCCAGTTTTGCCCCCACGGGAATAGCGCCAGGATACTCTGGACGGGTGCGCTCCATCATCGACTGCCAGGTGGCTGACTCTGGATCACACGGATACACCAACCAGGCACGATCACACTCGAAAATCGTGAGCAGTGTGTCAAGCACGCTGGTCATCATTTGTTCCAGGTCATTGGTACCTTGCATGGCCCGGTTTACTTTGTCCAGGCTTTCCAAAAACCACAGGTGCGCCTGATGTTCTGATTCGGCCTCCCTCCATTTGGAAACGTCAAAGGAGACGCCAGTCATATGAACGGGGTTTCCCGCAGCATCGCAGTAAACCTGACCACGAGAATGGGTCCAGTGGATAGAGCCGTCGGGCCACACGGCTCGTTTGGTTTCTTCGTACTGGGTGCGGGTCTCTACTGCGTGAGTCAGCGCCTTGTCTACTTGTGCTCGATCGTCCGGGTGCAGGGTCTGGATAAAAAGCTCGTAGCTCATTGGCACATCAAGGGGTATGCCATACAAGGCCCGGCATTTTGGGGACCACACCACCTCACCGGTGACGATGTTCCAATGCCACAAACCCATTTGGGCAGCGTCCAGGGCAAGTTGCAGCTCTTCCTGACTGGTTCGCAGGGCGGTATCGGCCTGTTTTCGTTCGGTGATCTCCACCAGCGTGCCAATGACGCCCACTTTGCCACCCAGCTCAATACGACGGCCGTGTACCTCCACATCAATCACCGCGCCATCTTTGCGCTGGCCGCGAAAATCATAGTGAATGGCTTCCTCTTCCCCCTTGACACGGCGGCGAATGTTCTCCGCCACCAGAACCTGGTCGGTGGCAAAAACCAGCTCCATAGGCCCGAGTTTGTCCACGATTTCCTCGACCTCGTAGCCAAAGATGTGAGCCATAGCGGGATTGACGTAGCGGAAACGGCCGTCCTGGATCAGGTAAATGCCGGTTAAAGATGATTCGGCCAGCAGTTGGAAGCGTTCGTTGCTTTCGCGCAGATGTTCTTCGGCCCGTTTGCGCTCGGTAATGTCACGCACGATGCCCAGCAGGCTGCCATCGGCCAAGAGGCGGGCACTAATTTCTACGGGGAGGAGACGGCCGTCTTTACAGCGCAGGCGTCGTTCTTTTAGCAGGGGCTTACCTGCCAGCAAATCATCAAACTGAGGCGGACTGTGAACCAGATCTTCAGCGGGAATCAAATCTTTCAGGGAGAACGTCAGCATCTCCTCACGAGTGTAACCCAACGCATCACAACCACTTTGGTTTACCTGCTGGAACTTCCCCGTTTTGTCAGCAATAAAAATGCCGTCGGTCGCTTGATCAAAGAGGGCCTGACACAATTCTGCCGAAGCTCGGTAAGGTACATCGTCCTGGGTATTCCGTTGCTCTGCTCCTCGGCTCATTGTTACACCTCCTCACTACCTTTGTTGCCAGTCCTTTGCCAACGCGGCGCGGCTTCAGCCAGGAAAACCGAATCGGGGCTAGGACACTGTGCTGGTTCTCATCACCTGAAAGTCATGGTTTTTAAGGATAAGCCGCTGAGGCTGGTCTTCTGAGAAAGACAAGAGGAAATTTCACCGAAAATCGCCCGACAGATCCTTTTTCAGCCACGCAGGCGGGTGCCTGGGTCATTTACAGCAAGGCAGTTTTGTCTGTTGCCGTAGTCTGTGATTGGCGCCAACTTTATCGCCACGCACCAAAAGTTAATCTCGGTGAGATTAACATTATGTAATATAGAATCAGAGGAGTCAATCTTAGGGACCCCCTAAAATATCACCTTTTTCACACGAGGATAGTCGTGATTTCTAAAGGAAAAGATGTACGTTTAGGCGAAGGGGGTGAAATTGGAGGAAATGGAGAGGTCGCGGATAACTTTCTGGCTCCCGACCAGAAGTGATGGGCCGTTGGCCGCAGCGGACTATTGGCTGAGGGATTGGGCGCAGAGCGGCTTCGATTGGTCGCTGCTGTTTTCTGCGTTATCATACCGTTCGGGCTGGTTGTCGCGGTGGCTGATTTGCGCCGAAAGCGCAGCGGCAAAGATGACCAGTGTTGAAGCGATCAAACTTAAGACGAGGTAGAAGAGGAGTGCCATCATCATTTTTGTTCCCAGTTTTTGCCGTGGTTACGGCCGTTTTCCCAGTAATAGCCCCACTATAACCGACGCCTGCGCCTGAAGCGACGACGTACGTGCCACGGCCCACGCACCTGAGTGCGTCAGAATTTCGATGACCGCTTCTTTTCGCCCCAATCATTCGGCCAGGCCAGACGAGGAACGGCCGTTACACCCCCTTTTACCCGCACTGCTGGCCCGCACGGCAGCCCGACACCACCACCTGTGCCCGCGCCAGGTGCTCGGGGTGCGCCTGGGGCTGCGCGGCCTGCTGGCGCTGAACCTGATCGACCCGGCGACCACCGCCCCGTTCAACAATAATGACAAACGGCTGCTCACCATCGTGGAAACCGACGGCTGCGGTGCGGACGGGGTTGCTGTGGCCACCGACGGTTTTGTCGGGCGGCGCACCCTGCGCGTCGCCGATTACGGCAAGGTGGCCGCCACCCTGGTAGATACCCACACCGGAGCGGCGGTGCGTGTTGCGCCAACGGCCGTTTCGCGCCATCTGGCCCAGGAGTTTGCCCCCAACCAGCCCAGCCGCTGGCACGAATACCTGCTGGGCTACCAGCGCATCCCCGATGCGCTGCTGGTAACCGTCCAGCCCGTTACGCTGCGGCAGCCACTGGCCGCCATTCTCAGCCAGCCCAACCGGCGCGCCATCTGCCAGCAGTGCGGCGAAGAGGTAATGAATGAGCGTGAGGTGGTGGGCGGAGACGGCCGTATCCTTTGCCAACCCTGCGCGGGCCACAGCTACTACATCTGAAATCTCTAATCGGTTTCCTCAAATGAAAAGTTCTATCTCCAATACAAAATAAAAAGGGCAAAGAGGAATCTCTGCCCTTTGTCTCAACTATTCAATTGTTGTGTGTGTTGGAGCATTCAGTCCCAACAAACCAGGCATTGGTAAGCCTCCCACCTACCTCAGCTTAAATTACCTACTGGCAGCCATTGATCAGATCAAAACAGACTTGGCTCTCAGGCACTGCGCTGGCAAAAGAGGTATGGTAAGAAGGCTGGGATCCAGACACGTTGCAAGAGACACCAAACTCATCAGCCAAAGAACCCCCACCGTGCCAATACTGCGTGGTCAAAAGCGACCAGTCGCTCGAACCGGCTGGCTGCCACCAGAGACGCATGTATCGGGGTGCAGGCAAGCTAGGAACAGGGACATTGTTAAGCTGTTCACCTTCAGAAACGCTGAAAGAAGCATAAATAAGCTCATCGCTAAAGCTGCCTTCATTACCCAGGAGCACGTGGAATTCAAGTGTGCCATCGGAAGGTGCCGTGTCGGTTGTAAAGATGTTAACGTTGGTGTCACAGCCAACATTCGGACCAGGGCCTACCCCTTTCCAATCGACGCCACATACACTCGAAAGATAAGTTGGGACGTCGTTTGGATCGGACGATACCACGTAGGAATAGGTCGCGGGGGGATAAGGGGTTGTGTTGAGGCTGTTGATAACGGCCGTATTCGCCCCCGCTGCGGCTTGGAACTGGCTCATTACCGTATATTCGTCTGAGCCGTTCACGTAGTAATTGTAGGAAACCAGCAAGCCATCAGCCCGCACATCAAACAAATCGTCATCGGGAACACCACCGGAATCACATACACCAAAATAAACGGTTTGGGCAGCAGCGCACGTGTAACCGAAATCGAGGGAACCTAACGGGGTAAAATCACCGTTCCCTGCTGCATAACAATCGGCCGTTGTCGCAAAAGTTGGTCCGGCCTTAACCGCAAGCAAGGTGGCAACAACCAAACTCACAAGTAAAAACAACTTGGTTTTCATGGAAAAGATTCTCCTTATTACAAAGCCGCTGTATTGATGTAATCGGGGAAACCTTCATGGGGGGCAGCATCTCTGTTCTAACTTTGCCCTGGAACACGAAGGCTGACACTGTTCAATACAACTTGAGTGGATTTTTAAACTGGCACAATACAATCATCGAATACGCTAAAATTAATTCATTTTCCCTCCTTTGAAGTGACACAAACACGCAGCCAAAACAAACAGACCCTCCTGCCTATCAAACGACAGCGTATTTGCAAACTGGCCCAGCCTCTTGGCAAAAAACCAACAACCTGCATGAGCCTGGCATTTGGCATTTCACCGCATAAAAAGTGAAAAGCACACGCACAAGCGCATAAAAACAGCATTTTGTGATGACTAAACCAGAGTTAACAGCTTAATCAACGGCCGTTTCCTATTCGGTTGTTACTATGTAGGGTAGCCAAGAGAAACACGTTTTGCATACTACTCGATCCCATTTTTGGTGTCAAGCAGTGAAAAAAAATGTGGTTTCTGTCATGAATTGTTACCTTGATGTTCGATTGATATCACTCACCAAGGCTAAAACAGGATTACACTCAAGACGCCAGTAAACCTAAGTACCCATTCGCCAATAAGTTAACGGAATTGGCGAATGGGCTTGAAGTAGCCGTACAGGCCCTCAATCGCTAACTGTTTTTGCACGGCTACTAAGAAATATGCCAATGGTTTTGAAGTGGAGGAATCGTATGACTACCCAGAAACATAGTCCATTCATCGTTTTGTGTACCCTTTTTCTTGGCCTGCTGCTGCTTGGCCAGGCTGCCTGCTCCCCAAACCAGCGTACGGCCGTTGCGCAGGCTGCCCAGGTTTTCAGTGATGAGGTCGATGAAACGCTGGAAAAACCCTCTGACCTGGTGTTTGCTGGACAAATTGCCAATGACGCTGGCGACTGGCAAAACGAATTTGTGGTGGTCTTGTTCAAAAACGGCATCGAACAAACCCGCACTTCCTCCAGGCTTTTGAACTCCCCTCTGTCGGGGAAAGGCCCCATGGATGGCGTTTTTGAACTTCGCGTTGCCAACGATTATGAACTGACCTTAAACCACAAATTTTATGACGACGCCAACAACCAGTTGCAAATGAGCACGGTCCCTGGCCTGATGGGCACCCGCTATATCGGTCGTTGGCTGGGCGAACTAAACCCCAACGATATTCGGGTTTTTCAGGTGGGCGAAAAACAGCTTACCTACAGCGTCGTCGTGCTCCCCGTTACGCTAGATAAACTGCCAGATGCATACCAGCCCGGTCGACTGCGGCTCAATGAAAGGATATTGCTAACAGACCAAACAGATGAGTCAATTAACGGAGGCCTGGTATCGATTGCCACCCCAGCGCCCCAACCAACATCAGTCCCCCCTAGCAATGCCCAGCTGGTTCTGCTGACCGGCGATAATTACGGGCCAGAGTGGCACCTCAAGCTCACCGGCTACTACGGCAATCGCTGGGACGTGTGGGAACGTTACGTCGCTGGCTACGGCCACAGCATGAGCTGGGAAACCTTCAAAGAGGCCGTGCTGGTCTACAACCCACACCTGGAGGCAGACGGCTTTGTCTTTTACCCCGACAAAGCTTACCTGCTGCCAGCTGCACAATAATCCTCTTCCTTCTTCCTGAACAACCGGTTGTCACTTGTGGCAACCGGTTGTCGCTTTTTTTGCCCCACTTAGCCGCAAATCGAGACAAATCAGCCCGCCAAACCGTACCATGCCCCCATCTTGGCACATTTTTGGAGGACGGTATGGCTTTTAGCAGACGAGATCTATTTTTGGGGAGCTTTTTGCAGGCAACAACCGCTGCGGATACGGCCGTTTCCGCACCCCCTTCCCTCACTACCGACCCCACCCGCCACTTTTTGCAGCGCATCAGCTACGGCCCCCGCCCCGATGAGGTGGCCCGCGCCCGGCAGATCGGCATCGAGGCGTACCTGGAGGAGCAGCTCAACCCACACTGGCTGGATGATGCCGCGGCAGACGAGCGTTTGCGCAACCTGCCCATCCTCAACATGGACCGCCACACCCTGCACCGCCTGAGCAACGGCGAATACCGCACCTACCGCGCCCTCGTCGAGGGGATGCTGACCCGCGCCGTCTACAGCCAGCGGCAGCTGCTGGAACGCATGGTGGAGTTTTGGGCCGACCATTTTAATATCTCTGGCGATGCCTACACGCAAGATATGATCGTTTACCAGCGTGAGGCGATTCGGGCCAACGCCCTGGGCAGCTTCCGCGACCTGCTGGTGGCCACCGCCAAAAGCCCGGCGATGCTCTACTACCTGGACAACTACATCAACCAGGCCGGTGCGCCCAACGAAAATTACGCCCGCGAAATCATGGAGCTGCACACCCTGGGCGTGGATGGCGGCTACACCGAGATGGACGTGAAGGAGGTGGCCCGCGCCTTTACCGGCTGGACGGTGCACAACGGCACCCGCACCGGCTTCTACTTTGATCCCAGCACCCACGACACCGATCCCAAGCAGGTGCTGGGGCACACTCTGCCCGGCGGGCGCGGCCTGGAAGATGGCCTGCACGTGCTCAACATTCTCACGGAGCATCCGGCCACGGCCCGCTTTATCTGCACCAAGCTGTGTGTGCGTTTTGTCAGCGACACGCCGCCGGCGAGTTTGGTGGACCGGTTAACGGCCGTTTTCCAGCAATCCCACGGTGACATCAAAACCGTCCTGCGCGCCCTCTTCCTCGCCGACGAGTTTTTCAACAGCGCCGGGCAAAAGTTCAAACGGCCGCTCGACTTCTTCATCGGCGCACTGCGGGCCACCGGTACGCAAATCAAGGATTGGTGGCGGCTGGAGCAGATGGTGTACGAACTCGGCCAGCCGCCCTACGGCTGGAGCCCGCCCAACGGCTACCCGGACGTGGCCGGGGCGTGGCTGAACACTGGCGGCCTGCTGGCTCGCTGGAACATCGCCATGGCCCTTACCCACGGCGCGTATGAAGATTTTTACGGCGACAGCTACAGCCTGGCGGCCAACCTGCACGAGCGCATCGGCCAGCCGGAAACGGCCGGGCAACTGGTGGATGCGGTCGCCGAACAGGTATTTGGCGCACCGCTGGCGGGGGCAGCCAGGGCCGATTTTGTGGCCTACGTAACGGATGATGCAGGAGATGCGGGAACAGCCAACATTGAGCCTGCCGAAACGGCCGTATCCCCCCACACCCTCGCCCGCAAACTGGCCAGCCTGTACGGCCTCATGCTGGCGTCACCGGCGTTCCAGTGGAAATAATGATGAACGGGTGAAGGGGTGAAGGGGTGAAAACCTCACCCGTTCACCCCTTCACCTCTGCACCCGTTCACAGAAAAAGGAGACAACCATGCTCACCACCCCCTACACCCGACGACAATTCCTGCAAACCAGCAGCGCCCTGGGCGTGATTGGGGCCAGCAAGTCGCTGTTCCCCAAATGGATGCCCCGGCTGGCGTTCCGCGCCCAGAACCAACGGCCGCCCGGCGACGTGCTGATCAACATCTTCCTGCGCGGCGGCATTGATGGGCTGAGCGCCGTGGTGCCCTTTGGCGACGGCGGCAGCTATTACGACGCCCGCCCCACCCTGGCCGTGCCCGAACCAGGCCGCGGCAGCAACGCGGCGGTTGATCTGGATGGTTATTTTGGCCTGCATCCGGCCCTGGCCGCCCTGAAAGAGGTGTACGACGAGGGGCACCTGGCCGTGGTGCACGCCACGGGGTCGATCGACCCCAGCCGCTCCCATTTTGACGCGATGCGCTTTATGGAGTACGGCACGCCGGGCGAAAAGCTGATCGGCACGGGGTGGATTGGCCGCCATTTGCAGTCGGCGGCGTGGCAGAATGATTCGCCGTTCCGGGCCATTGGCATGGGGGCGATGGTGCCAGAGTCGCTGCGCGGGCCAATTTCACCGCTTTCTATCCAATCGATTGCCGATTTCCACTTCAAGGGGCGGGAAGATGAGCTGCGGCGGATGCAGCAGTCGCTGGCCAGCCTGTACACCATCGAAGCGCCCACCGACCTGCTGAGCAAGCAGGCCGGGCTGGTGTTTGAGACGGTGGAAACGCTCAAATCGATCCATCCGGGCAGCTATCAACCCAGCAACGGTGCGCTTTACCCGGACGATGAGTTTGGGCTGGGCTTGCAGCAGGTGGCCCAACTGATCAAGGCCGACGTGGGGCTGGAAGTGGCGTGTATTGACCTGGGCGGCTGGGACACGCACGAAAATCAGGGCACGCTGGACGGCACGTTTAACGCCCTGCTGAGCAACCTGGCCAACGGGCTGGCGGCCCTCTACGCCGACCTGGGCGAGCAGATGAACCGGGTGAGTGTGGTGACGATGAGTGAATTCGGCCGTCGCGTAGCAGAAAACGGCAGCCAGGGCACGGACCACGGGCACGGCAATTTTATGTTTTTGATGGGCGGCGGGGTAAACGGTGGGCAGGTGTTTAGCCGCTGGCCCACGCTGGCCCCGGAAGCGCTGGACGATGGCGACCTGGCGATCACGACGGATTATCGGGACGTGCTGGCGGAGGTGGTAGACGGCCGTCTCGGCAACCCCGCTCTGGATGAAGTATTCCCCGGCCACCCGGTTACCCCGTTGGGGCTGGTGCAGCCCATTTGAGTAACTGTAAAAAACAATCAAAGATTTCGCAGATTTATCAGATTTTATCTTTTTAATCTGCGAAATCTGCTGATAAAAAAATTTGCAGTGAGGTGATAATATGAAACGAACTTTATTTGTTATGTTAACTTTGTTTTTGCTGGCTGGGTGCGGGGGCAAGCAGTTGGTTTGGGTGGATGTGGCTGAGGTGAGCGAAACGGCCGTTCCTCAACCCATCGCGCCGGAAGAAGAAGTGGTGATTGCGGCAACGGCCGTGCCAACAACCAGCGCCGACGATGGCATGATGGCCGAGATGGACGGCGGCATGATGGGGGGCGGGGTGGTGGATACGGCCGTTAGCCAGATACAGGAAAGCCTGGATGAGGCGTTGGCCCAGGACGACGATGACGTCTCTGACGAGGCGGCGCGGGCCATCCAGCTTTTGGCCGAAGAACCGGAGGTGGCCGGTTGGCTGGCCAGCTACCCGGATTGGACCGGCGACGCCTGGTTGGAGGGCGAAGATGGCCTTCACTACCATGTCGATCTCTACAGCGCGGCCGCCGATGAATGGCTCGGCTGGGGCTATGTAAACGTGGCCGACGGCGTGGTGGAAGATTTTTTCGTGCCGCGTGAGCTGACCGCCGAGGAGTTCCAGACAGGCCGGGAGATGGTGGAAGCGTTTGTTTTTAGCGATGAAGAGGTGCTGGCCCGGCTGGGCAACGTGGACGATTGGAGCTACGACACCTGGTACAACCGGTGGGACGCCAACTGGCAGGTCTGGTTCTGGTACGGGCTGGAAGAGCTGGCCGTCACGGTGAACATCTGGGAAGATGAGCCGTATCTGGACAGCATCACCAATCCGGCCGAGTTTGAGGCCGAAGAAGCGGCCGAAAACAGCAAAAACCAGGCCATCGAACTGGCGTGGCAGGCCGAGGGCATTGACCAGGCTGTGGCCGGGGTAGATAATTGGCAAACGTACGTCGCGCAGCAGGGCGACACCGTCTGGGCCGTCACCTTTGCCACCGAAGATCGGGAACTGTTTTACGCTCTGGTGGACATTGGGAGCTGGACGGTTTTGGAAAGCAGCAACTGACCCCCACCCTAACCCTCCCCCTGGGAGGGGGAGGGAACAAAGCTCTCTCTCCCTGTGGGAGAGGGCTGGGGTGAGGGTAAAAATGATGAATCGAACGGAACAGACTACCCCCAACCGCACCAACACGCTGATCGCAACGGCCGTTGCCGCTGCCGCTATTCTCGTTTGGGCGCTGTTTGTGCGGTCGAGCAATGTGGGCGAACCGTTTAGCTTTGCCGACTGGACCGACATTGAGCTGATCAGTCCATACCTGCTGGGGATTGCCGTGCAAGAAATTTTGGTACCGCTGGCGCTGATTTACGGCCTGAGCCGCACGGCGCTGTTCCGCCGGGTGGTGACGGAGACGGCCGTTCCCCCCGACGAGTGGCGGCTGCTGGGCGTGCTGCTTGGCATGCAGCTGCTGGTCTTTCTGGTGCGCCTGGGGCTGGTTAACAGCATCAATGACCAGGTGACGGTTGATTTGCTGGTGGTGCTGGTAGCCGGGCTGCTGGGCGGCTGGCAAACCGGGCTGGCCGTAGGGCTGGCGGCTACCATGCTCACCGGGCTGAGCGACTATTTGAGCTGGGGGGACGAAACGTTTTCCCTGGCGGTTTACTTTGAATTTGCCGTGCTGAAGAACCTGGATGCAATGACGGCCGTTTGGGTCGGAACCAGCGTCGGGCTGGCGGTGCCGCTGCTGCAAGAGCGCCGCTGGCGGCCGCCGGTCACCACCGGGCTGGCCGTGGCGCTGGTCGCCGTCAGCTATGCCCTGATGCTCTACCCCACCACCTACCCGCCGTTTTACCTGAACCGGCTGCTGCCCAACCTGCTCATCTACGGGCTGGCGCTGGGCGCGGTGGCCCTGATGGTGCGCAATGTGCAGGACGACGAATCGCGCCGATTGGCCGAAAGTGCCCGACTGGAACTGGCCCAGACCAATCTGACCCTGACCCAAACCCGGCTGGCGCTGACCCAGGCGGAGCTGCGGGCGCTGCACGCGCAAATCAATCCGCACTTCTTTTTCAACACCCTCAACACCATTCGCTACTTTGTGCGCACCAACCCAGACGAGGCGCGTGAGCTGCTCATCAAGCTGTCTGAGATTTTCCAGCGGGCGCTGAGCGCGGGGGAATTTGTGCCGCTGCGCGACGAGATCAGCTACGTGGAGGCATACCTGGCGCTGGAAAAGGCGCGGCTGGACGAGCGGCTGAATGTGATCTGGACCAATCTGGCGAAGGAGTGGCTGGACACGGCCGTTCCTACCCTCGTCCTGCAACCATTGGTCGAAAACGCCGTCATTCACGGCATCAGCCGACAGCCGGAGGGCGGCACCATCCACATCGTCATCAACCGCGTGGCCCACGATTTGCTCATCCAGCTAGACGACAACGGCCCCGGCTTCGACGTGGCCCGGGTGCTGACCAACGGCGCGGCCCCACCCAACCCGCTGCCGGAAGTGGAACGGCCGTCCATCGGCCTGCGCAACGTCGACGAGCGGCTGCGCATGCTTTACGGCGAACCGTACCGCCTGCATATCGAATCGGAACCGGGCAAAGGGACGCGGATTGTGTTCAAAATACCCCTGGAACAGGAAAAAATTGCCTGATTACTCAATTACTCAATTACTCCGGTAATTAGGTAATTGGGTAATTAAGTAATTGGCTGCTTACTGCCATGCATATCTTAATTGCCGACGACGAAAAACCGGCGCGGGGCGAACTGCGCTATATGTTGGGGCAACTGGCGGCAACGGCCGTTTACCATGAAGCCACCAACGGGCAGGAGGCGCTCGACTGGGTGGCCAACGAGCCGGTTGACGTGGTCTTTCTGGACATCAACATGCCGGGGGTGAACGGCCTGGCGGCGGCGGCGGCGATGAGCGAGCGGCCTGATCCGCCGCTGATCGTTTTTGCCACGGCGTACGACGCCCACGCGGTGCGCGCCTTTGAGCTGGCGGCGCTGGATTACGTGGTAAAGCCGTTCAGCGAGCAGCGGCTGGCCCAGACGATGGTGCGCATCCGCCAGGCGCTGGCCGAGCGGGGCACCTTTGAGGAGCGGCAGAAAGCGTTGAAGGGGTATTTGGAGACGGCCGTTACCGCCAATGACCCTACGCCACCCCGCCTCACCAAGCTGTGGGGCAGCCGCGACAACAACACCCGCGTCCTGGTCGATTACGCCGAGATTGCCTGGCTGGAAGCCGACAGCAAAAAAGTGTATCTCAGCACCACTGCGGGCGAGAAGCTGCTGGTGCGCCACACCCTCAAAGAGCTGGAAAGCCGCCTGGAGCCGCACAACTTCCTCCGCATTCACAAAGCGTACCTGGTCAACCTCAACCAGATCGCCGAAGTGGTCCCGTGGTTCTCCGGCACCTACCAGGTGCGCCTGGCCGACGCCCACCGCACCGAAATTCCCCTCTCCCGCCAATACGCCCAAACCCTCAAACAAAAAACCGGCCTTTTTTAGCCATCTGGCAAGGATTTTTACCCCAGCCTGGGTTTTCTCACACAAAGCCGCGAAGACACAAACGAAAAAACCTGGTGGCGTGGCGACTTTGCGCGAGACTTCTTTATCGTATTGCTGCTTTGGTAAAAGCCTGCAAATCTGTTGGCTGCCAATTGACCTTTTCCAGTCCAAACTGCTACAATGACGCCTGTCGTGTGGGGCTGGTTTGGGTAGTTAACTCTCATCCCCAGATCTTAAATTCCAGGTGAAAAGCGTTCCGCCTATGCGGCTACTTTAGCAATATCAGCTACTGGTCAACAAAATGGTGAACACAGCGAAACGCAACGCAATAATTTTTAACCTATCTCTTGTTGGCCTCTGTATATTAAGTTGCGTTTTATTTGCTCAACTCTTTTTTAATGGCTGTATTTGGTGGGAGTGTGCGCCTGCCCGCTCTTTCGATGTTTTGGATTTAGAACTACCATCACATCTTTTTCCAGACAAAGCCATTTACAATTCGATTCATTTAGACGATGACGACAATCCAAAAACACTGCGCTCAAGTGGGCAAACCATCTATTGGGATGGTAGAAAAGGTTTAGCGATTTATATTGTTGATAGGTATGCCACCAGCAAAAACGCTCTGCAAAACTTTGAGCGCACAAAAGTGTCTTTTTTCTCTAACTGGAATAACTCCATCCTTTGGTATAAACCCGAAGAACTGACTTATGTTAGTCCTTTAGCGGACAATTTTTTTTGGGGATGTGGATATATAACTCGTAGTGATTATCGTTGTGGGATGGTCGCACAGTACCAAGAATTTTTATTATTTTTCAATGCGACTATTTCTGAAAAAATGAGCTATGCTGATTTTCAAGGAATAGTGACATTCATCGATGAGAATATTTCAGATCACCTTTATCACAGAAGCGAGCGTTAGAATATGCTTTCACTCGTCCATAAGGAAATGACATGAGTTGGCAAGAACGAATACGGCCAAAGAATAGAAGTGAGGTCGGCTGTTACAGTCTAGTATTGTCTATTGGCTTCCTTATCGTTTTTGCAGTTGTGCCAGTAATGGGTAAAGCCGTTCTGCTTGGAGCTGTTTTGGCAGGGCTAATTACCATAATAATGTACCCAGTATGGCAGGATGTTCGAGCAGCCCATCCAGAAGCAAAGATAACGTTTCTATTAAAGAGCACAGTAAGCCATGTATTCAGGTATTGGCAAACAGAAAAGCTCCTGAACTTCCTGAAATCCATTGGAGTACTTGTCGTCGCTCTATTTGCTCTCCAGGGGGTTGGTAGTTTGATAGCCTACCGCCACGCAAGTGCGCAAATACAAAAAAGTATCGAAGCGGGCATTGCAGGTTATTTTGATCCAACGTTGAGTCACAATAACACATTCTTTCGATTGTCAGCAATCCCACCGGCAATAGGGGAGTTGAGAGGTATTGAGGAGCTTTATGCAACCCAGCAGCGCATTAGCATCCTTCCACCGGAAGTTGGCAATCTAACAAATTTGACACATCTGAACTTGTGGCAGAATCACTTAACGAGTTTACCACCTGAAATCAAAAGCCTTCGCCAACTGACCTTCCTCTACTTGGTTGATAACAGGCTCAGAGAACTGCCTCCTGAAATTGGCTATTTGACCCAATTACAAAGTTTACACTTGGACAGCAATTACCTGACCAGTATTCCGCCAGAAATTGGTCAGTTGTCGAATCTCGAAGTTTTATACCTTCACGACAACAAACTAACAGAGTTGCCGCCAGAAATAGGAGAATTAACAAACTTACGGGTTTTGGATCTGCGGGACAATGATTTAACCACACTTCCTGGTGAGTTAAGCAACCTGCAAAACTTGAAACATTTGTACATCACAGGTAACAAAATCGAAGAAATACCTTTTGAATTGCAGCAGAAATCAGACCTGGAGATATGGCAAGACTGAATCTAACTGATGCAAATTTGTGCAGCTTCTACTTTGGCACTACCAGAAGCTTATGCAAAACCACTTCAACATGAAGAGGAAATCACCACTCCAACGCAGCGTCAAGCCAACGATAAAACTGCACACAGATTTTGCAGTTTTTTCATATATAGGGAATAGGGCAACAGCACCTGCTGTCATACCAGAAGTTTGATGCATTTCAATCGGTAACACTGTGATTTGTGAAGAAGATCCAGTATTAGCAATAGTCGGCAGGCAATCACCGCATCAGATGCTGGGTTTTGAAGCAGGTTCGCAAGTTATCGTAATGATTCTTTACACCATTCTTATACAGTAGGAGAAATAGATTGAATCAAAACACACAAGACTATGTCAAAACAGAACTAAATGATTTGAGAGACCTAGCCAACACCCTAAAACTTAGCGATTTCAAAGAAGGGCTTTGGTTTAGCAGTTTGCTTAAGCACGCTTTAAGTACATACGTGAGCAAGGTAAACGCAGCGTACTTTGTTGAAAAATATCCCAATTTGCCTCGTGACGGCATTGTTGATAGGCGAGTGGCATTAGCCAAAAATTACGCTGCCATTGCAGGCGGTCTTAATGCAGGAGCATATTCTACGGCCGTTGCAGCAACAATTGGTTCTGGTGGCGGAGCTTCACCACTTACTGTTCCTGCGGCAGCAACTAGCTTTTTCATCGATCTCCTATACACCTCGCAGTTGCAATTGAAACTTGCTTATGACCTATCTGTTCTTTACGAACATCCAGTGGATATCGACGATCCAAACGATCTTCTTGACTTAGTCAAAGTTGCTTTCGGAATAAAAGCTGGAGATACTTTGCAAAATGCTGCATTAAAAATTGCTCCAGAAGCAACGCGTGTTGGGGTAAAGGCTCTTGCATCAGGCTCGCGCCTTGCAACGTTGAAAGCATTACCTGTAATTGGAAAACATTTGCTCCAAAGAAATATCATCAAGTTCTCCATTCCTTTGATAGCAGTGCCGCTGAGCACCGGCATCAACTATTATAGCACTGGGACAATTGCCAAGACGGCTAAACATATCTATCGTCGTCGTGCAGCTTTGCGTGAAGCAGCAAATACCATTTCTATGGATTTGATCACAGTTCCTCTGCTCGTTTTGCAAGTAATTTACTTGGTGGCTCAAGCTGATGGTGAAGTGTCGGAAAGTGAAGCCTTATTAATTCAGGAACTTAGCTCATTGTTTTTAGAGTATGATGAAGCGGTATCCGCAGTCCAAGAATTCGAAAAAATGATAAACGTTTCAGAGTCAACCATACTGCAACAAATCGCTAGCCAACCACCAGATATCAAGAAGATGCTATTTGAAGTTGCCGTTGTAACCGCAGCATCAGATTCTGTGGCTCATAAGATGGAAAATCAGACACTTAAAAAACTTGCTGACGTTTGTGATTGTAAGTTTGATGATACCGCAGTCAAACTTGCTTCAAAACAGTTTTTTGGCTAGCAGTTTGCAAATAGTGAACGTTAGTGCAAATCCCCGCGCCCCAAAAAAAATCTTACACCTGCCTATCGGCCAATAAAGCAAGTGTTATGGGGACGAATTGTTGGTGAGGTTGAGGTAGTTTATTGCGTACATCGGTTTGCGCGGAAAAGGTGGGGATGAGAAACGTTCTTTCAGTAAGCAGCAGGCAAATATCAGGCGGGTGCCGACTCACGACATTTCCAGCCAACCGCCGGGCGGTAGGGGTTTGTGGGTTTTGTTGGTTTGGTGGAGATAGTTGAAAACGGCCGTACAGGAGCCTCCCCTACACATGCACATTATACGCCACGCAACTCTAGACGACGCCAAAAGCCTTGCCTTCCTGGCAGAGCAAACCTTCCGGGATACCTTTGGTCCGGTCAACACGGCCGAAAATATGACCCTGTTCTGCCAGAGCACCTACGGCGAAAGCATCCAAACGGCCGAAATCGCCAACCCCAACATGGTAACATTGCTGGTAGACAACCAGACGGAACTGATTGGCTACGCCCAGCTGCACTGGGGGGAAGCGCCTGCCTGTGTTTCAGCGGAACAACCCGGCGAAATTCAGCGGTTCTACATTCTGAGCGGCTGGCATGGCCAAGGCATTGCCCAGCGTTTGATGAACGCCTGCATCGCAGAAATGCAGCAAAAAGGGACGGATGTGGTTTGGCTCGGCGTCTGGGAAAACAATCCTAAAGCGATTGCATTTTATCAAAAGGTCGGCTTCGTTGCGGTGGGGGAGCACGTTTTTCCGCTGGGCAACGACCCTCAGCGGGATATTGTCATGGCCAGGCCGGTGGTGGCGGCGGCAGCACTCTCCTGACGAAGCGTCACGTCACCTGTCTGGTCTTTCAGGTCGTTCCAGACCAGACAGGTTTTCAATCCAATTGCGCAAGCCAGCTGCCTGGCAAAACGACGTTACTTCATAGTCGAGCCGCTCCGTAAACCTGTCTGGTCTTTCAAGTCGTTACGTATCTTTCTTTGCCTGCCGATACGCCCAATACGCCTGTTGCGTTTCAGTGAGCCACTGTAAAAGCGCCGCTTCATCGTTGGCAGCGATGAGAGCGGCCACGGCGGCCAGCTGAGTTTGATACTGAGCGATCTGTTGGAGAACGGCCGTTTTATTCGTCAGCAAAATGTCCAGCATCATCCGGGGATCGGTGCCAGATACCCGCGACGTGTCGCGAAAGCCAGACGAGCTGACGGGCCAGAGTCGTTCATCGCCCAGCTGAGCCGCATTGCGCATGAGCGCCGCCGCCACCATGTACGGCAGATGGCTCACCACGGCCACCATGTTGTCGTGCAGCGCAGGCGGTAAAAACAGCGGATTGGCCCCCAGATCGGCCACCAGCTGGTGCGCCATCGCTTCCAGGTGCGGCGTGGTGCGCTGCGTCGGGCACAAAATGAACGTTTGCTGGCGGAACAGATCCGGCGTGGCCGCGCCAAAACCGGCCACCTCTTTGCCACACATCGGATGACCACCAATGGCTTGAAATGTATCCGGCAGGCTGTCCATCGCCTGGCAAATGTCGGTTTTGCTGCTGCCCAGGTCCAGCACCAGGCAGCCGTCGGGGCGCAGTTGGGGCAGCTGGTGCAGCACACTCACAATGGTGCGCACCGGCGTGGCCAGCACTACCAAATCGGCGTTTTGCACGCCCAGCGCCAGGTCATCGCTCACCACATCGGCGATGCGCCCGGCGGCGGCGCGGGTTTTGGGATTGCTGTCGACAATGGTGAGGTGAAACGGCCGTTGCGGAATGGCCAACCGCCGCGCCAGACGTAAAGCCAACGCCAGCGAACCACCCATCAAGCCCAATCCCACCACACAAATTCGTTCCACGTGCATAGCCGGAATTATACCGGCAAATTCTGCCCCTGCCCTCGTGAGAGAAAAACACGAATGCGACGAATGAACGAATAGCACGAATTTTTATCTTATTCGTCCTATTTGTCTATTCGCATGATTCGTGATGAAAGGCAGTGTAAGTGGCAAAATTAAGGGGGTTACGGCCGTTCACCGGCCAGTTGAAGCGCTTTATCTAGCAGATTTGGACTGTAGTGAAGTGAGGAAAGGCGCAAAATCTCGACCAAAGGGCCAATTTCGCGCACTAAATTTTGCTGCTTCGCCAACAGCAAAATGCCCAAGGCCCCAACACAGCGAATCTCATTCGATTCGGCGATAGCTCTGGCACGTCGGTCATCAATCAACAAATAATCCGCCGCCAGATTTTTGTACAAGAGCATGGCCTCAATTTCTCCGCGACCCAAGCCGCCAGCCGCTAACAAAAATTGCATGCTATCGACTGCGACCACCCGTTTCTTAAGAAAGTTAGCCAAAGATTCTGCTTCCGATTTGCCAGAAACAGTCACCTCATCGTAAACCGCTTGCGGAACCTTTACATCATCATAAAGGGCGGTGAGAAATTCGAGTGCGTCACATGCGGCCAGGGCTACCAGGGCGGAACTGTCGGCAACAATTAACATCTTAATTCTTGGTCAGTTGTTGAAAATCGGCTTCTAATTCTTCGGCCGTTTGCGTTTTTAGCGGGATACCTTCACGTTTGAGCAATGCCAGAAAAACGTAGCGGTCCACACCGGCTAACTCGCAGGCAGCGCCAATGGACAGCTCACCCGATTGGTACATGCCCAGCGCCGCGTAAAGCCGAATTTTCGCGGCAGCACGCTCTGGCGAGTCCGCTATAAATTGGGAGGATGGCAATGTGATTATCACTTCCATTTCTTTTTCTCCAGCCTGTCCTTAAACGATCAAACACGGATAGTATTGCCCAACATTATAAACTGGGGTGATTTAAACACAAACAGGTCAAGGGCCGCAGCTGTCGTTACATCAGGGGCAAAATCAGGGCCGATGGGTGATTGGAATCGTGGTAGATGGTTTGGTGGGCGATGCGCATGGCGGTGCCGTGCATGACGGGTTCGCCGGTGCCCAGGTTGCGGCTGAGGCGGGGGTGAGCGCCGCTGGAGACCTGCAAGCGCAGCCGGTGACCGGGCAGGAAACGATAGGCGGTAGCGGTCATGTCCACTTCGACCAGCAGACTGCCGTCTGGCTGCGGTTCGCCGCGCCCTGGCTGAACACGGAAGAGGCCGTCGCAGACGTTGAGAGAACGGCCGTCTTCCCCCACATCGCACAAACGGCTGTAAAAATCGGTGTGTTCCAGGCTGGAGCGTACGAACAGCCGCAGCCGCACGGGGCCAATAACCGTCAGCGGTTCGCTGAGCGGTTCCGTGGTGTAGGTCAGGACGTCGGGGCGAGCTTCCAGCGGGCGGTTGTCCACCCGGCCCGCCTCAATGGAAAGCAGCGCACCGCCCAGGTTGGGCGTGGGATCGGCCGGATCATAGCGGTATTGGTCTGGGGTTGACCCGCCAGGCGGTTCCGTCGTGGCCAACTGGCCCAGCGCCTGGAGGTAAAATGGCGCTTCCTGGGCCGGGGGCGGCCACGCTTCGTAATCCAGCCATTGGTCGGCTTCTTGCAGGTAAACACGGACCGGCAACGGCCGTATCGCCCCCGCTTCCCCCTTCAATTTGGCGGCAAACCAATCCAGCCCTTCCCGCACGGCGGCAATCATGCCCTGCTGGTCCATGTGGGTCCACGGGCCGATGGTGAGGTAAGGCGTATGCCCGGCGGCGCGCAGGGCGGCATAATCGGCCAGCTGGCCCTGGAGAAAAATATCGTACCAGCCCGCGACCAGGTGCAGCGGCACGGCCACCTCTGGCACCTTGCGCCGCAAATCCACCGCCTGCCAATACGGATCATCGGGCTGGTAATGCCGCGCCCAGGTCTGGTAAAAATCTTGCGCGTGGCCCAGTACGGCCGTATCGGCCGCAGCGAGTGGCAGATGGTTCCAACCGACGGCCACCCGCTTGTTTTGCTCGGGGGCATAGTAAGACAGCGCCATTTTTTGCCAGACCGGCAGCGATGAATCCATCATCGCCTCCAGCAGCAAAATCCAGCGCAGCGTCTGGTCCAGCCACATGAAACCCTGGTCGGTTGGCCCGCCCAGGTTTGCCTGGGTCACGGCGGGCAGCATGGCGTGCAGGTGTGGGGTGCCCGTCGTCGCGGCCGCCCATTGGACAAAGCCCACGTAACTTTGGCCCCACATGCCGCAACGGCCGTTGCTCCACGGCTGCTCCGCAATCCAGGCCAACGTGGCGGCGCCGTCGGCGGCTTCGTGCACGTACGGTTCAAAGTGACCTTCGGCGCCAAACCGGCCGCGCACATCTTGCGCCACCACGTTAAAGCCGCGCTCGGCAAAGAGGGTGGCAAAAAAATGGTTGATGTTGGTACGGCCGTATGGCGTACGCATCAGCACCGTCGGCGCAGGCGTTTTGCCAGCGGGGTGGTACACATCGGCCACCAACCGGACGCCATCGGGCATGGGGATGTGAATACCTGGCTCCCGGATCACGCCGTTTTGCGGTGGGGGCAGCTTTAACAGCCGGGCCATCAGCTGCCGCCGGTTCAGGTAGAGGGTGCCGCCCAGGGCCGCCACCGCTGCCAGGCCTAACCACTTTGTTAAGGCGTTTGCCATTGATTTGCTCCCAGGAATATCAGGTTTGTTTGCAGCCCGCTTTCTTGCCAGGAAATGATGAAACCAAAGCTAAAATCCTGAATTGTCACATCGGCCGCTTGCCGCTCCTGGTCTTCGGGCGGACCAATTTTACTGGAAACGTCTGAATAAGTATCATACACATAACCAATGGCCCCTTTGACCAGCTCCGACACTTCAAAACCAGCCAGGCTGGGCGAATCGACCACAAATGTGTCCACGGAGCGATCATCGTAGAGCACATAAACCTGGTCCGTGTCTTGCCGCCAGAGCATACGGCCGTTGGCAAATGACTGCCATACGGCCGTGGGCTGTTTCACCTCGCTGGTGGGGCAGCCCAGCTGCAAACGGTGCGTATCGTGCCAGGCCGCCCAGGTCGGATTAACCGGCGTCTGGCAGCTCACTGGCGTTGGCGTTTGTTGCAGCCTGGCCGGTTCCGCTACAGCCGACATCACCGACAACACGCCAGACAATTCTCGCTCAAAGTCAAGCTCCAAAAAGCCTGGCAAAATCACGTAAAGCGCCGGAATGCCCTGTTTATCCAGCCAGTTGGTCACGTCACCAGTGAGGGTAGGATCGGCCAGCACGTCTGGCTTGTCCACGTATTCGTACCCCGGCACACTGGCGTAATACCGCACCAAGGCAACCGACACCAGGCTGCGCTCTTCACACGCACCGGGCGAAATTAAGCCATAGGTTCGCCGACCCGCGCCCCAGAAAACGGCCGCATCCGGCTGGATCTGGGTAATGAAGTTGCTGAGCGCCAGGGTTTCGGGTTCGGAGAGAACGGCCGTACCGCCACCGCCTTCTACCGTTTGACTCAAAATGACCGGATTGGCGTCCCAACGGCAGTCCCAATTGCGGTTTAAATCGACGCCGTTGGCGTTAAGTCGACCAGCCAGCTCACCCGGCGCGGCAGCGGCATCCGGATTCAGGTTGGGCACCACGTAGATGGTCAGACTGCTGGGAATGAGCGACAAATTTTCGCCCAGATGGGCCACCAACTGCTCGGTCAGCTGGACGCTGTTGGGCGCATAGCCGCTGTGAATGCCACCCACCAGCAGCAGCGTCTGCGGCCCATTGCCTAGACGCACCGCTACAAGCGGCTGGCCCCCGCTCGATTGGCCAATCACGATGGTTTCTGGCCCGCGAAACCCCGCAATGAACGTTGGCAGCGGCGTGATGGTGGGCGTTGGCGTAGGCGTCACCGAAGGTGTCACGGTCGGGGAGGTTGTTGGCGTAACGGTTGGCTCGGGAATGGTCTGCGCCAGGCTGGTGTACGCATTGTAGCGGGCCGGCGACGGCGTAGTAATCACCGCATCGGGCAAAATCACCGAATATTGGCCCTCGGCCAGAGGAACCTGCGCCACGGCCCCTTCCTGGCCAAACTCACACACGCCCGCCAGGCAGTCCACGGCCCACTCTTCACTGGCCTCGTCGTAGGCCACGCCCAAAGAGCCGCCCGTCACGATGGCCTGTAACCCTTCTTCGTGATAAACGCGCACCATCGCCAGCTGGGATTCGATGAGCAGGCGACCGGCCATCAGGCGCAGCACGGTCTCGTCGTCCGGCGCGGCGGCTTCAATCCAGACCGTTGAATTGGTATCCAGGATGATAGAAACCAGGTTAGGCAGCAGCAGGCGCACCGGCTCGTTGCTCGACTGAAACATGAGGGGGAGCTGGAAAGGCACACGGCCGTTTTCCGGAATCCGTTGCAGTTCATCTCCCTGCTGCCAGATGGCGCTGTCGGCCTGCTGCAAAACAACAATAAATTCGGGAATCGGCGTGGGTTCAGCGGTCGTCGTAGGCAAAGCCAGGTCCGCCGTCCGTCCGGGGCTGTCATTCCCGGCCACGCTGATGGTGACGAACGGAACGGCCGTTGGTTCAACATCCCCGACGCCGCGCAAGCTGTTGACAAACAGGGCAATCACCACCAACAGCGCCAGCCCCAGGCCACCGGCCGCCACCTGCCAGCGGCGCGATACGCCGCTGTCCACCGTCTGCGGCATCACAGGTGATGGCGCCGTGTCAGCCACCGCCTGATTCTTCCCTGGGACAGCATCAGAAGCGGGGCCGGATTCGGTATCAAACGTTTCTTCTTGCGTGCGAACCAATTCAGCCCGCGAAGTCATGTAAGCCGTGGGCGATTGCAGGGCCGCTTCCAGCAGTCGGGCCAGATGTTCCGCTTTACGAAAACGCTCGTCTGGATTTTTGGCCAGGGCTTTGCGCAGGATTTCATCCACTTCATCCGGCAGGTCATCCACGTGCAAAAAGACACTGGGAATTGGCTCATTAAGATGGCCCTGGTAGATCATCGGCAGGTTGCCCCCATAGGGCAGGGAGCCGGTGAGCATTTCAAACACCACCACACCCAGCGCGTAGATATCGGAACGGCCGTCTATCTCCTCTCCCTTAATCTGTTCTGGGCTCATGTACGGCACGGTGCCGGGCTGCCCTTCACCGGTCAGGCTTTCCTCGGCGGCGCTATCCTTCACAATGCCAAAGTCGGCCAGGTAGGCATAGCCGTCATCGTCGAGCAAAATATTGCCCGGCTTGATGTCCCGGTGAACCAGATTTCGCTTGTGGGCGGCGTCCAGCGCCTGCCCAACACGCCGGATAATCTGGACCACTTCCTCTCTGGGCAAGCGCCCACGCCGAATTTTGTCGGCCAAGGTGCCACCGGTCATATAACGCATCACCAGGAACGGCTGCTCGTCGGGGTCTTCAGGCAGGTGGAAGTCGTAAAGGGGCACAACAAACGGATGTTCCAGGCGGGCAATGGTGCGCGCCTCTCGCTGAAAGCGTGCCCGCCGCTGGCCACGTAGTGAGTTAGCAGGCAATACTTTTATGGCGACATCACGCTCGGTTCTGATGTCGTAGGCTTTATAAACCTCTCCCATTGCACCTTCGCCAATTTTCTGGCCCAGCGTATAACGACTAAACAAATGTGTCATATGTCAACTTGTGTCTCAAATGTGCCGAAAATCGTTGTTGTATCAGCCGTTGTTAGGGTCCCAGGACTGTGTAAATTGTAAGAAAGCCGCACGGCCTCCTTTGCATTCCTCGTCCCCAGCAATGCCCATTCGTTTTCAGCCAAAATATAGTCAGACGGAACTTTCACATAACTGCCATTCACACGCACAAACGTCCCATTTTTGCTGCCCACATCAATCAATTTCACTTGACCATCTTGCACTTCCAGACTCGCATGTGCCCCACTTACACGCCGGAATCGGTTGTCAATTTTTACAAGCTGTGTGGTGGAACGACCGATTGATACTTCATCGTACCGGTAAAGCGGTACACGAATGAGCGGACGATCGGGTTCAACCAGATGCACGCTGCCGATTTGCTCATCTCTTACCCGAGCTAGTTCTATCCATGGCTGAGCGCCCAAAACATTCTCGACAATGATGTCTATCATTTTTGGTGTGAAAACAAAGTTGGGAAAACGAGTGCGGAATATGTGATCGGATATGTCGTTTAAGCCGCAAACGGTCAACCATTTATGGGTTGAAAGAAGGTGTGTGAAGGAAGAATCAGGATGAAGATAAGGTACAAATACAACAAAGCTACTCAAATTCTCCCAGCGCCCTTGCCAATCCTTACGCTTTTCTGGGAAATAGTTGGCACATTTTTCAACCATGTAGCTTGTCCAAACATAACGGGCGTATTGAACCTGCAAATAGGGGTTGCTTGCCCCCCCACCAAATAGCACGTGGTCACCTGCGTACCAGGGCCCCTCCAACGTTTCGGCCTTGATTGGACCAAAGCAGTTCTTAAAATCTATCACTACAGCACACTTCGGCCCAATTAGTAGGGCATCCAATTGCGTGAGCTTTTTGCCTTCCGAGTTGATTATCTTTTCTTTAGGGTCAATATTAAAAACAAGGCTGTAAGGGTCTGGATCGCGACCAAAATGTCGTTGGATTATGCGTGCTAGACGCGAAACAGCACGCCATTCATTTGAATCATCCAACAATGGGGTATGCAAATAGTACTTAACTGACACAGTATCCTCCTTTTTGGACTTGGCACGGGGTCAGTATAGCATACTCTCAGCTGGTTTGTGGGGAAATTGGGTGAACGGCCGTACTTTTTTGCCGCCAAACGATGCCTCGATACGTCCCGCACACCCCCTCAGGTTCAGGCGATAGGGCACTTAACAACCTGTTCGTGCGGAACTGCATAGCTGGCGTGTTAAGCGAAATACAGAGGCGAACGAGAAAAAAAGGTATGCTAAGAACAGTTAAGTACATAACCCCCTTCCCTTTCCTTCTTCTCCTCTTCTTCTCTTCCGCAGCAAGGCCCCCGCAAGGGGGTCTTGTTGTTTCTGTTGATTTTGGCTGATAAGCTTACTGCGGAGGACGCAAAGAGCGCAGCGATTAAGAGCTTAAAAGTGAACCTCAGCGCCCTCTGCGGTAAAAAACAATGGCACTGATTGAAATTAGACCCATTACTGATGCGGCGGGGTGTACGGCCGTTGAACAACTGCAAATCGACGCCTGGCAAATGGACGACAGCCTGGAGGTGGTGCCCGGCCACATGCTGCTGACCTTACACAAAAACGGCGGTGTGCTGCTGGGCGCGTATGCGGGTGAGCGGCTGGTGGGTTTTGTGGTGGGTTTTGTGGGGCTGATGGGCGACGGCCGTTTTAAACACGCCTCGCACATGATGGGCCTTCATCCCGACTTTCAGGGCCAGGGCATTGGCACCCGGCTCAAGCTGGCCCAGCGGCAGGCGGTGCAGCAGCAGGGGTTGGACCTCATCACCTGGACCTATGATCCGCTGGAGACGGCCAACGCCCGGCTGAACATTCGTAAGCTGGGCGCGGTGTGCCGCACCTACATTCCCAACCTCTACGGCGAGATTGTGGGCATCAACGCCGGGCTGCCCAGCGACCGTTTTCAAGTAGAGTGGCACATCAACAGCGCCCATGTGGCAGGTCGGTTAGCGGGGAAAGATGAAGGGGAAACGGCCGTACCCGAGCATCTCATTTTGAATAGGGTGGCTGGGAACGGCCGTCCGCCCGACACACCCAAATCCCCCAGCGAAGACCGCCACTTTGTGCAAATCCCTGCAAACATTCAAGCGCTCAAAGCCCAGGATATGCTCCTGGCGCGGGCCTGGCGGCAGCACACCCGCCAGCTCTTCACCGACCTTTTTACCGAGGGGTATGCCGTTACCGATTTTGTGGGGGAAAACGGCCGTACCTTTTACCAGCTACTGCCTTATCAGTGAAATTCTTGTAGCTACCTGACACAAAAATGATAAGACTCAGATGAACACAGATAAACCTTATTATCTGTGTTCATCTGTGAAAATCTGTGTCCCATTTTTTCCCTCTTGGATTAGTGGCAGGTGGGTAGAAATTCTTGTACAGTGAGCAAAAAAATCAAAGATTTCGCAGATTGAAAAGATTTAATCTGCGAAATCTGTTGATAAAAATTTTGTTTGGTTCTGGCTTGTCCAGGTTAGGATGATGACCCAATTGATTGATATGACTCATTTACACACGCAGCGCCTGCTGATTGTAGGCGATTTACATTATGAAACGGCCCAACAGGAACAGCTCGAACGGGCACGGCAGCAGTTAAGGGCGCTGTCACCGACGGCGGTGGTCAGTTTAGGCGACCAGGGCGGTTATTCGCACTGCGGCACGCGCCTCTCTTTTGAGGAGGGCTGCGACTATTTTAGCGGCTTTGGCGTCCCGTTTTACCCGCTGATTGGCAACCATGACATGGAAGGGGCTGAGTTTAAGCGGGATGAAGAGGCAGTGGCCGCGTGGTGTGAGATTTTTGGCCGGGTACGGCCGTACACCCTCATCGATTGGGGCGTGGCGGTTGGCATTACCCTCTCCCAAACCAGCTTCCGCGCCAATGAGGGGTCGCACCATGAAGTGCATATTGATGATGAGCAGTTTGACTGGTTTGCCCAAATGGTGCAGGCGCAGCGTCACCGGCCCATCTTCGTTTTCAGCCATGCGCCTATCCTCGGTTCCGGGCTGCGGGTGCTGCAAGACCTGCACCTGAAAGGTCCAAACGCTTACCTGAATCATTACACCGACCCGGAAAAGTTCATTGAGCTGGTGCAGGCCAACCCCCAGATCAAGCTCTGGTTTTCCGGGCACAACCACCTGGGGCACGATTACAACGACACAATTACCCGGGTGGGCGAATGCACGTTTGTACACACCGGGGTCATCGGCGACCACACGCGGGACGGCCGTCGCCAGAGCCGCTACCTGACGTTTGATCCCGCCGGGTTTGCCCTGCATACATTTGATCACGATACTGGCAGTTTGCGCCCAGATGCCAGCCTGGCTTATGGTGCGGCTGAAGTGACGCGGTCCCAGACGTTTGCGGAACGGCCGTCTACCCGTTTTTTCCCGCCTCCCGCCTCGGCCAACGGAGCCGGGTTGGTGGTGGGCAACAGCATTTTGCAGCAGCATCGCGATATGCTGGTGGAGTACGATCGGCGCTTAAACGCCCCGGTCGGCATTGTGGCGGATAACCTGAACGGGGCCACCATCGAGGTTGAGGGGGAGGTCATCCTTATCCATCGCGCCAGCGGCACGGTAGAGCGGCGGGAACGGAACGCATACGGCCGTTACCTCCAACGCTACTTCCCCAATCCGTGGCGACATAAACCAGGTGCGGGGTGATTTTCATTGGTGTGTATACGGCCGTTTTGGATATGGGATATGCCACGGCTCACACGAGACACAACCAGGTACCATACCTACTTCCCCACCGTCAATCTGATCACCCCGCCTGCCTAAAATTCGTGCGACTCATTCCTGCATCAAGGTCGCCGCCAACATCCCGCCGTCACAGCCCAGGACATGCCCCTGGTGCTGGCCTGGCGGCAGCACACCCGCCAGCTCTTTACCAACCTCTTTGCCCAAAACTACACCGTGACCAATTTTGCCTTGCAGCAGGGGTGTGCCTTCTATTTCGTGCAGCAAACGTAGCAATACTGCCGTTAAACCGTTCGGTAGCCAGTGCAACAATTGGCTATGGTTGTAACAATGGTTCTCGGCATCGCAGTCAACTCTCTACCTGTTTATTCAATGGAGGTAAAAGATGATAAAAAAGAAAACGGCCGTTCTGCTGCTAGTTCTCTGCTCGATATTTGTTGGCGTTATTTTGTTGCAAACTGAGAGGCTTTATCTATCTCACGAAGAAATAGTTAATGACACGATTGTGGAGTTAATGGCCAGAAATCAACAGCTTTTGCCCACGCAGCAAGCTGATTTAGCCATGCTTAGCCAAAATCCAGAAATCACGCTGACTGAAATCACTTATTGGGACGCCGAACAGATTGAATTAGAAAACACTATTCCTTTTTTCCGGGCGATTCTGGATGATGATCCAATTTACCGCCTTCAGGCTGACTTGCAGGTTACCTTTGCCGACGGCAGCCAGGCCACGCTGGCCTGGGAAAGCTGGCGCTATGGCCTTGTCATTGGTCCAATCGTGGTCAGCTTGGGAGACGGCCCACCAGGGTTCATTACAGCTGTCGCAGAGAGTTAACGGTTTACCAACGCCCAATACAGTTGCGGAAAGTTAGGCTATACTTGGCGGGATGAAGCTTTGTCTACCAACCCACAGCCAAGAGGTGACCCGTGTCTGACTTTCCCATTTTTGATGGCCACAACGATACCCTGCTCAATTTGCATTTAGAACATCGCGGCAACGGCCGTTCCTTCTTCGAACGCTCCGAAGTTGGCCACATCGACCTGCCCCGCGCCCGCGAAGGCGGCCTGGCCGGTGGCTTTTTTGCCGTCTTCACCCCCAACCGCCGCCGCCCCGCCACCGAAAAAGAAAAAAAGGCCGACGCTGAAAATTTTAAGAAGACCAAAAAAGGGTACAAAGTGCCCCTGCCCGACCCCATCCGCCACAAAGATGCGCTGCGGTTTACCACGGCCGTTGCCACCCATCTCTTCGAAATCGAAAAAGCGTCTGAAGGCCAGGTCAAAATCGTGCGCAGCGCCAAAGAGCTGCGTAAATGCTTGCGCGACGGCACCTTTGCCGCCATCCTGCACATCGAAGGGGCCGAGGCGATCGACACCAACTACGACGCCCTGCACATCCTGCACGCCGCCGGGCTGCGCTCCCTGGGCCTGGTCTGGAGCCGCCCCACCAACTTTGGTCACGGCGTGCCGTTCAGCTTCCCCAAATCGCCCGATACCGGCCCCGGCCTCACCAAGGCGGGCAAAGGGCTGGTGCGCACCTGTAACGAGCTCAAGGTGATGATCGATCTGTCTCACCTCAACGAAAAAGGGTTCTGGGATGTGGCCAAAATCAGCGATGCGCCGCTGGTGGCCACCCACTCCAACGCCCACGCCCTCTGTGCCTCACCGCGCAACCTCATCGACAAGCAGCTGGACGCCATCAAAGAGACGGGTGGCATGGTGGGCATTAATTTTCACGTGGGGTTTTTAAGGGAAGACGGCCGTTTCAAAGAACCCACCTCCCTGACCGAAATTGTGCGCCACCTCGTCTACATCGCCGAACGCATCGGCATCGACCACGTCGGCTTTGGCTCCGACTTCGACGGCGCCACCATGCCGCACGATTTAGCCGACGTCACCGGCCTGCCCCGGCTCATCCAGGTCCTGCAAGAGCACGGCTTCGACAAGGCCGCCCTCAAGAAAATCACCCATGAAAACTGGGTCCGGGTGCTGCGCCAGACCTGGGGCGAATGATGAGCAATCAAATGACAATGGTCGGGGGTTCTTTTGTAATCTTTTTCTTTATGCTAGAATGCTCACAGCCAAAAACTGGCCCATAAGGTGACTTCATGCAGCAATCGATCAGTGCCATTTTATCTGTAACCGATATTTTCGATACCTTTACCGAAACGCAATTACAGCTTGTGGCGGCACTTTGCGAGAGCCAAACCTACCAGACAGGGGACGTTCTGCTCCGGGAAAATGACCAGACAACCGAGATGTACGTCATCGCCCGTGGCGGGGTGGAGGTAATCATGAACCCAACCTTCGTGAGTAATGATGTAACCGAAGGCGAAATGGTGGTGCTCACCGAACTGCGTCAGGGGCAGGTCTTTGGCGAAGTGGCCCTGGTGGACCAGGGCATGCGCTCGGCGACAATTCGCGTAAGCCAGGCCAACACCGTGCTGCTGCGCATCGCCCGCAAGCGCCTGATGCAGCTGTGTGATACTTATCCCGAACTTGGCTACAAGTTGATGAAAAATCTGGCCGCCGACCTGGCCTTCAAAATTCGCAATACCGATTTGACCATTCGCCAGTACCAATTGATGCTGTCACAGTCTAAGCTCGACGCGTCATAGGCATTGGCAAAGTAACAGAATCGTCACGCCCAATGCAGTGCCTAACACCTTCGACTGACTTTTTGACCCGAGCGGATGTTTCTCCACTCGTGGCATTTCGTAGGAAACGGCCGCTGCCAATCTCACCTTCAGGTTAATCGTCTCCGGGAGCCTGTCACCCCACATCGTTACCTGGCGGATCACTGCACCAATCTTTTCTACCAATACAGCTGTTCCAGGGTGGTTTGTAGTAACAACATGAAAGTGGAAATCATCAGCATCGGCACCGAACTCCTCGTGAGTGACATCCTCGACACAAATGCCGCCTACATTTCACGTAGTTTGCGGGAAGTCTCTGTTTCGCTTACCAGCAAGGTCACCATTGGCGATGATCCCGAGATGATTGCCGATGCCTTTCGCGTGGCCCTGCGCCGCGCCGACGTGGTAATTGCCACCGGCGGCCTGGGCAGCGGCAAGGATGATTTTACGCGCCAGGCGGCTGCGGCCGTTTCCCACCGCGCCATCATTCCCGAACCGCCGGGGGTGCACGGCGCGGTTTTGCTGGGCAGCAGCGACGCCCGCTCCACCGGGCTGATGCTGGAAGAAGACCGGGGCGTGTTGGTTTGCCTGCCCGGCAACCGGCGCGAAATGTCTTACCTGCTGGAAACGGCCGTACTGCCCTACCTGCGCCAGCGTCTCAGCAGCGAAGTCAAATCCGGCTGGACCCTGCTGCGCTGCGTCGGCGTCATGGAAAGCAGCCTCAAGCAAGACCTGGCCGACCTGGCCTCCGGCGGCAGCCATCGCATCACCTACGATTCCTTTGCCGGCCAGACCAACATTCGCCTGTGGGCCAAAGCCAGCTCAGACAGGGACCTGCAAGAACAGCTGCACAAGTTGAAAACGGCCGTTTCCCAGCGCCTCGGTGACCACGTTTTTGGCGAAGAAGCGGACCGACTGGAAACCGTGGTGCTGCACCACCTGAGCAAAAATAATTTACGTCTCAGCCTGGCCGAGTGTTACACCCACGGCATCCTGGCCCAAACCATCGCCCCGCTGCCCGACGCCGCCGGGCACATTCACCTCCACCCCGCCCAAACCTGGAAAGAGCTGGCCGCCGCCCTCCAGCTGGAAAATCTCACCAGCGACAACCTGAGCCAGTGGTGCCGCAGCGCCGCCAACGCCCTGCGCAGCCAAACCAACAGCGATCTCAGCCTGATGGTGTACAGCAACGTCACCCAGGGCGGCGTGCAGGTCCTCGTCACCCTGGCCTCCCCCAACGGCGTTTCGGTGACCCAGCGGTCGTTTGGCGGCCACCCGGAAAACATCGACCAGTGGGCACTGACCCTGGGCCTTACCCATTTGCGGCGCTGGTTGATGGTGCATAATTGATGGGTTACGGCCGTTTCGCCCTTTAAATTGGACGCAGATTATCGCTGATAAACGCAGATTGAAATCGTGCAATCTGTGGAATTTTATTCGGGGTCATCGCTCACTCTTGAACGCTCGCTTCAATACTTGCACCACAAACGCTGCGCCTGAAGCCACAAAGGAAGAACCCATGAACACACGCTTAATGGCTGAACTGACTCACCTCCTGGGCGACCGCTTTACCACCAGCGATTACGAGCGCCAACAGCACGGCCAGGACGAATCCGCCCTGCCGCCCATGCTGCCCGAGGCCGTCTGTTTTCCCCTCACCACGGCCGAAGTGGCCGAAATTGTGCGCCGCTGTGCCCAACACCACACCCCGATCATCCCGTTTGGCGCGGGCAGTTCGCTGGAGGGGCACGTCTTTGCCCCACACGGCGGGCTCACCGTGGACCTGTCGCGCATGGCCAACATCCTGCGCGTCAGCGCCGATGACCTGGACTGCACCGTGCAGGCAGGCGTCACCCGCCAGCAGCTGGACCAGACGCTGCGACCGCAGGGACTATTTTTCCCGGTAGACCCCGGTGCCGACGCCACGCTGGGCGGCATGGCCAGCACCCGCGCCAGCGGCACAACGGCCGTACGCTACGGCACCATGGCCGACAACGTCCTGGCGCTCACCGTGGTGCTGCCCAGCGGTGAGGTGATCCAGACCGGCACCCGCGCCCGCAAATCGGCCGCAGGCTACGACCTCACCCGCCTCTTTGTGGGGTCCGAGGGCACCCTGGGCATCATCACCGAGGTCACCCTGAAGCTCCAGGGGCTGCCCGAAGCGATGTCGGCGGCCGTGGTGGGGTTTGCTGAGTTTGATGCGGCCGTAAAAGCCGTCACCGAAATTCGCCAGGCGGGCATCCCGGTAGCCCGCGTTGAATTTTTGGACGAGGTGATGGTGGCGGCGATTAACCAGTTTGCCAACCTGAAGCTGACCGAACGGCCGACTTTGTTCTTTGAATTCCACGGCTCCACCGCCACCGTGCACGAATGCGCTGAACTGGCCGGGGAGATCACCCACGCCTGGGGTGGCAGCGATTTTCAGTGGGCCGTGGATGCGGGCGAACGCAGCGCCCTGTGGAAAGCGCGCCACAACGCCTATTTTGCGGGCCTGGCATTTCGTCCCGGCAGCCGGTCACTCACCACCGACGTTTGCGTGCCAATCTCGCGGCTGGCCGACTGCATCATCGAAACCAAGCATGATCTGCGCGACTCGTTCCTCACCGCGCCCATTGTCGGCCACGTCGGTGATGGCAATTTTCACCTGATGTTTCTGGTGGACCCCACCAAACCGGCAGAGCTGGCCGAAGCCGAGCGGCTCAATAAGCGCCTGGTGCAGCGTGCCCTGGCGCTGGGCGGCACCATCACCGGTGAGCACGGCGTGGGCCTGGGCAAGATGAAGTTCATGGCCGACGAGCATGGCCAGGGGGCACTGGCGGTGATGCGGGCGATCAAACAAGCCATCGATCCGCAAAACTTAATGAACCCCGGCAAAATGCTGCCGCCGCTTTAATGGCTACTTTCTAGATTTCCAATCTTGAAGATTGGCCCAATCTTGTTCTTATGGGCAATTTCCACCCCCACCCTAACCCTCCCCCTCAGAGGGGGAGGGAATCTGGCTCCCTCTCCCTCGTAGGGAGAGGGCTGGGGTGAGGGTCGTTACCAGGTTAAAGACTTCAGCTACCAGCAGCATAGTCCAATCTTGTTAGTGCACTTGCTGGGCAAAAAAAGGGATGAAGGAAAAGATGGGCATGCAATTTTTTACCACGGACGATAACGTCAAACTCGGCTACATGGACAAAGGCAGCGGGGTGCCGGTGATTCTGATGGCCGGGTACTCAGCCCCGGCTACCTCCTGGTTTGCCCAGGAGAAGGTGTTGCTAAAGCACGGCTACCGCGTCATCGCCTTCGACCGACGGTCGCACGGCAGTTCGGAGAACCCATCTTTTGGCCACGACATGGCCACGCACGGCCGGGATCTGGCGGCGCTGCTGCGCCACTTGCAAATCGACAAGGCGTTTCTCATTGGGCAGTCGCAGGGCGCTTCGACGATGTGGGCCTACATTGCCCAATTTGGCACAGACCGGCTGCTTGGCGTCATCAGCGTGGACCAGACACCGAAAATGATCAACGATGCCACCTGGCCTTATGGCATGGTTGGCCTGAATGCGGCAACACGACCTACCTTTTTTGACAAGCCGCTGCCCAACCCCACAAAAAAGTCGGTCGTGAAATTTCTGCTGCTCATGGTGCTGCGCGGGCCAGGCTACCTGAAGTTCGACCGCGAAGGCACCAAACCGCTGCTGTTGGACCATGCCGATGCCGATTGGCGGGAGACGATCCGGGGAACGGCCGTTCCCACCCTCTTCATTGCCGGTGCCGAAAGCCCGTTTTGGCCCAAGGAACACGCCGCCGCCAGCGCCGCCCTGGCCGCCAGGGGGGAATACACCTACGTGGCTGGCTCCGGCCACGCCGTCAACTGGGAGTGCCCGAAGGAATTTGATCAAATCATGCTGGAATTTTTGTCGAGGATTCACCGCGCCGCCTAGAAAGCTTGGGGCTTCAGGATTGCGTGGGGTTTGGCGTGAAACGTGAAACGCGATGACCTTCTGGTCACGTTTCACGTTTCACGGGCGGCAAACCCCCTGAATTCCCAAAAGCCGAAGCTTTTTCTTCCGGCTAGCAGATGCGCGGCAGCTGCTCGCCGATTTGCATGGCTACCACGCGGGTTGCGCCAATGCCGGTTTTGGCCACCAACATACCCGGATGCTGACTCACCACCTGGCCAATCACGGCCGCTTCCTGCCCCAATGGATGTGCCTGCATCGCCGCCAGCACCGCTTCCGCCGCCGCTGCCGGAACAATCGCCAGCAGCTTGCCTTCGTTGGCCACAAAGAGGGGGTCCATGCCCAACAGCTCACAAGCGGAGCGAACGGCCGTCTTCACCGGCAGCTTGCGTTCATCCAGCACAATGCCCACCTGGGACGACTGGGCAATCTCGTTGAGGGTCGAGGCCACGCCGCCGCGTGTGGGATCGCGCAGCACGTGAATGTCGTTTGTGACGGCCAGCATAGCGGCCACCAGATGATTGAGAGCGGCCGTATCGCTCTCAATCGTGGTTTCAAAGGCCAGCCCCTCGCGCACGCTCATCACGGCCATGCCATGATCGCCAATCGTGCCGCTGAGGATAACCACATCCCCCGGCTGCGCCCGGTGTGGCCCGATGTGAACCCCCTCTGGAATAACGCCCACGCCGCTGGTGTTGATGTAGACGCCGTCGCCGTGCCCTTTGTCTACCACCTTCGTGTCGCCGGTGATGAGGCGCACCCCGGCTTTTTGCGCGGCGGCGGCCATGCTGGTCACAATCGCCCCCAGCGTCTCCAGCGGCAGCCCCTCCTCGATGATAAAACCCGCGCTCAAGTACAGCGGCGTCGCCCCGCTCATGGCAATGTCGTTCACCGTGCCGTTCACCGCCAGTTCGCCAATGTTGCCGCCGGGGAAAAAAAGCGGCCGTACCACAAACGAATCGGTGGACATGGCCAGGCGCGCCCCATTGATGTTAAAAACGGCCGCATCACCCAATCCTTCCAGCTGCTCATTGCGAAACGCGGGCAAAAAGAGATGCTCCACCAGCTCCGCCGACAGCTTACCGCCGCCGCCGTGGCCTAAAATGATGTTGGGATAATCCCGCAGCGGCATGGGGCACACCCAGCCTTCAAAGTTCAGTTCGTTGCTGCCCACTGGTTAGCCTCCCACGGCGACTGATTCGAGGGAAATAAAACGGCCGTATTGATAATACGCCGCACACGCCCCTTCGCTGGAAACCATCGTCGCCCCCAGCGGGTTACGCGGCGTGCACTCTTTGCCAAAGGCGGGGCATTCGTTGGGTTTCAGCATGCCCTGCAGCACCTCACCGCTGTGGCACAGCGGCGACTCCTGGGCATCAATGTCGCCCACGTCAAAACGAATGGTGGCGTCGAATTCCTGGTACGCTTCGCTCAGCTCCCAGCCGCTGCCAGGAATCAGGCCAATGCCGCGCCAGTTGCGGTCGGTCACGGCAAAAACATCGGCGAGCATGGCCTGGGCGGGCACGTTGCCCTGTCGCTGTACGGCGCGAGGGTACGCATTTTCGACTTCGTGACGGCCGTTTTCCAACTGCAACACCACCTGACGAATCCCCGCCAACACGTCCAGCGGCTCAAAACCCGTCACCACAATCGGCACCTTGTACCGCTCGGCCAGCGGGTAATATTCCTCGTAGCCCATCACGCTGCACACGTGCCCGGCGGCCAGAAACGCCTGCACCCGGTTGGTCGGCGAGCTCATAATCGCTTCAATCGCCGGGGGCACCAGCACGTGCGACACGAGCATCGAAAAGTTGGTCAACCCCTGGCGCTTCGCCTGGAAGACGGCCATCGCGTTGGCCGGAGCGGTAGTTTCAAAGCCGATACCAAAAAAGACCACCTGCTTATGCGGATTGTCGCGGGCAATCGTCAGCGCGTCCAGCGGGGAGTAGACAATGCGCACGTCACCCCCCTCGCTTTTGATGCGGAACAGGTCGCTGTGGCTGCCCGGCACCCGCAGCATGTCGCCAAAAGAGCAAAAAATCACGTCGTCGCGGGCAGCAATCGCCAGGGCGCGGTCGATGACCCCCAGCGGCGTCACGCACACCGGGCAGCCGGGGCCGTGAATCAGCTCAATTTCGTCCGGCAGCAGCTGGTCAATACCGTTGCGGATGATGGAATGGGTTTGCCCGCCGCACACCTCCATCATCGTCCAGTGGCGAGTGGTAATCTGGCGGATTTCATCCAGCAGCTTTTGCGCCAGTTCGGGATCGCGAAACTCGTCTAAATATTTCACGGGACTGTCTCCTGCTCGTCGGCCAGCAGCTCCTCCTCCAAAATGCCGAGATCGTGGAACATGGCCAGCGTCTCCAGCGCCGATTTTTCGTCCAGCTGGGTAATGGCAAACCCGACATGCACGATGGTGTAATCGCCCACCTGAATTTCCGGCAGGTAGGCCAGGCACACCTCTTTTTTGATACCGCTAAAATCAACCTTGCCCATGCGCGTGCCGTTTGCTTCGTAAATTTCGACCACTTTTCCAGGTACACCTAAACACATAAGAACCTCCATTTGTAGGGATGAGGGAAGAGGGTTGAGGGATGAGGGAAGAGGGTTGAGGGATGAGGGATGAGGGATGAAAAAAGAGTAACTCATCCCTCATCCCTCATATTTCATCCCTCATATTTCATCCCTCATCCCTTCCCTTCCATATCATCACTCGGTTGTTGCCGGAATCGGCGATGGCCAGACGGCCGTTCCTCAACCAGAGGCCATACGGCCAACACATTGTATCCCGCATCACCGCCTGCCACCGATTTTCGCCGTTGTCATCAAAATTGGGCTGGCCAATCACCGCGTCGGCCGGGCGACGGATGGGGTCGGCGGTGGTGGGTAGGCCGTGCCAGAATAATACCCGATTATTGGCGGTGTCGGCACAGGCCAGCGTGTCGCCGTCACGGGCGATGGCGTAGGGGAAGCGCAGCACGTGCGCCCCCTGCTTGCCATACGGCCACTCCATCGCCTGGGCAAAGTCGGCCTGGCCCAGCAGCACCTCGGCGCAGCGGTCGCTGACCGGCTGCTGCCAGCCCAAAATGCGGTGGTTGCCCGCGTCGGCGATGTACAGCATGTCGGCCGTGCCCGCCACGGCATGGGGCCAACGGAATGTGTGCCCCGCCACGCCAATGCCCCGGTTTTCCAGCCCCCGGTCGGGGCCATCCTGGCCCAAAATCAGGTCGGGCGGCTGGTTGGCCTCCGGCAGCCCGTGCCAGAGCAGCACCCGCCGGTTGCCCGTGTCCGTGACGATGAGCTGACCATTGACCCAGCCCACGCCGTAGGGCCAGTACAGCCCCAAGGCCGAGACCCGTCCGCCGCGATTTTCGGTAACGTGGCTCAGGTCGGGCTGGCCCAGGGCGTAGTCGGGCGGCGTGTCGCTGCGCTGCGGCACCGTGCGCCAGACCAGTACCCGGTGGTTCCAGGCATCGGCCACGAGGAGACGGCCGTCTACCACCAGCACCCCCGTCGGCAAATGCAGCCCATTTTCCGGCCCGCGCCCGCCCGCATTTGGCCCTTCGCGGTAAAAATCGGGCTGGCCCAACACTACATCCGCGGCTGCCCCGTCGGCGGTGGGAAAGCCATGCCAGATGAGCAGCCGGTGGTTGCCCGTGTCGGCCACAATCAGCCGTTCGTCGTCAAAATAGACGCCGCGCGGCGCGTACATCTGCGACGGCGTGGGGGCGGCGTCGGGCAAAATCAGTGCGCCGGGGGAGTAGGCACCGAGCCAGAGATGGGGGGTGAAGGAGGGATGAGGGGTGAGGGGTGAGGGTTGAAACATGAGGGGTTAGGTGGCTTTTTTCCGATTTTTGCTGATGGTAGTGAAGATGGCAATGAGTTGATTACACTCGTCGAGCAGCTCAGCCAATTGCGTTTGCGTCATAATTTCTGCATCGCATAAAAGCTCCAGCCAGTAAGTTGTTTCCTCTAACTCCTGCAAACAAACGCCCAATTTCGCCACAAACTCACTGTTCGACCGTGCCCGGTACGCCTCGCGAAAATTGGCCCCCACCGAAGTGCCCGAACGCAGCACCTGCTTCCCAATCACCTGCGCCACCGTCTCCTGCGGCAGCGCCCCATACACCCGGATAATGCGCAGCGCAAACCGTTTCGTCCTCTCCCGCAAATCCTCTCTCATCCCTCCTCCTCCTTCTTCCCTCATCCCTCATCCCTCATCCCTCATCCCTCATCCCTCATCCCTCACCCCGGCCTTACCCAAACATACCCTTCCTGAATACGCAGCGGGAACGGCTCCAGCTGGGCCTGCGGCGCGCTGAGGCATTCGCCGCTGATGAGGTCGTATTTGAAGCCGTGCCAGGGGCAGGTAAGAATGCAGGCGTCGGCATCGAGCAGGCCATTTTCCAGGGGCAGGGCCTGGTGGGAACATTCGTTGCGGTAGGCAAAAAATTGGTTGTTGAGGTTGACCAGCAAAATGTCGGCGGCATCGGTGCTGAAGGCATACGGCCGTCCCACCACCACCTCGTCCACCGCCGGACCCTTCACCCAGCCGCTCTGCGACCCATTCACCGGGATGGTGTTCAGCATGATCATGCCCGCGCCCGGCTCGTTGGCCACCACTTCCACATGCTGAATTTGGGGAATCTGGCTGGTGAGCGCCTCGGCGACGCCATCACGCAGGGTGACGGCGGCCAGAGAGCAGCCGTTGCACGCCCCTTGCAAGCGCACAAAGGCGGTGTCGCCTTCGACCTTGACCAGCGCCACATCCCCGCCATGCGATTGCAGATACGGCCGTACCATCTCCAGCACCCGCGATGCCTGGGTTGTCACATCGGCGCGCACAATGCCGTGCATGGCAAACAGGGCATAGACGGCCGGTTCGTCCACCAGCTCAAACAGCAGCTCCTTGCCGCGTGGGTCGTCCTTCAGCCGCTTCACGATGTGGGTGAGGCCCACCTTGTGGAACTCTTCAACCGCCCGCTTCAAATCCAACGCCTTGGTCCGGGCTGGTCCATCCAGCTTGTTCACTTCATTAAACGCCGTATCAACGCGCTGCGCCAGGGTGTCCAGATCGGTTTCAGCCAGGGTTGGGGTGGCAGTGGTCATACCTTATCCTCCATACATGCTTTCTTGTTCCAGAAATTCGGCCGTTTTTTGCCGCAGCAGTTCAGCAAAGGCCGTTTTGGCCAGCGCCAGCAGCATCGTTTCCACGCTGCCTGCGGCCGGGGCGGGGGCGATTTGCCGCGCCAGGGCTTGCAGCACAAAACACGCCCCGGCAGCGTTGTCCAGCAAAAAATCTTGAAAAATGGCGGTTACGTAACGATCCAGCCAGATGCCGTCGCCGTTAGGATTTTGCTGCAGCCGGGTCAGGGCGTTGGCCGCCCCTTCGTTGCGCTGGATGAGGGTATCCACGTACCGCTCAACGGCCGTTGCCAGCAAAAAGTCGAACTGCTGCCGCTCATGAAGCTGCATTTTGCATCCCGGTTAAAAGCTCACGCACGGAAACGGCCGTTTCCCATTCACCGCACTGTTCAAATAAACGCTGCGCCTCCGCCAGCTTGGCCGTGGCGTGGTCAAATATGCCCAGATGCGCCAGGGCATTGCCCTGGTTGGCCAGCAGGCGGGCGTACCCCAACGGGTCCAACTGCGGCGAACGGGCCGCCAGCAGCGCCTCATAAAGCTCCACCGCCTGCGTCAGGTTTTCTTCGGGATGGGTGGAGGGCAAATATTGCAGCGCGTTGGCCAGGTTGAGCTGGGCGCTGGCCCACTGCGCCGGGTACGATTGGCGATCATACACCTGCAATGCCTGGCGCAGCGACTGCACCGCCACGGCCGAGCGCAGCTGATCGCTGGCTTCGGTGAGCGGCATCGCCAGGTAGGCCAGGGCCAGGTTGTTGTTGGCCAGGGCGAAGAGGTCGGGGTGAGACTCCAGGGTAAAGGTTTGCAGCGCCTTCTGGTAGCACTTCACCGCTTCCAGCAGCGCCCCGCGACGGCCGTTAGCCATTTCCTGGTAAGCAGTGCCCAAATTTAGCCACAGTTCGGCCCGCGTTTCCGCCAGATCGCTGTTTTCCAGCAGCTGAAGTGCCGCCTGGTACTGCTGAATCACCAGCGGATCGGCTCCCTGGGTGCTGAACTGGGTATCGGCCAGGGTGCCCCGCAGCTGCGCCGCCAGGACAGGCGAGACCGGTTCGGCGGCGGCGATGCCGCTTTGCAGCAGGGCAATGGCCTGCTCCGGCTGCTGCCGTTCGAGCGCATAAGCCGCCTGGGCCATCAAAATGAAAGCCAGCTGTTCCGCGTGGGCATCGCCTACCGCCGGTGGCGCTTCGATGATGCCCATAGTGAAAGCGGCCACGTCCAAAAGCTGGCGGAAACGGCCGTCGCCCACCCCATTAAATCGCTGGCACAGCACCTGGTACTGCGCCGGGGTGCCCTGCAACACAAAGCGGTTGACCTGCACCGCCGGATCCTCACCCACAGGCAGGGCAGCGACAGCGGCGGCCACATCACCAGCCAGGGCATGTTTGTAGTAGTGCAAGGCAGCGGGGAAAGTGGGGGGAATACGGCCGTTGAGCAACCACTCGGCCGCTTCCGCCACGCCATCGCCCGGCAGCAGCAGCAAAAACCCCGCCGGTAACCCCCACACCCCCAACGGCTGAACCATCACCTCACTCATCCCTCATCCCTCATCCCTCATCCTTCATAATTCATCCCTCATCCCTCATAATTCATCCCTCATCCCTCATCCTCACCACCAGCGCCCCCTGCGCCGCCAACCACTCTGCCGGATAACAGCCCGGCGGTGTTCCCGGCGGCAGCGCTTCCCAGATCAAAACCGAGCAGTCGCCCGGCAACGTGCGCTGCTTCAGCAGCAGCCCGCCGGCTTGCGGCCCGCGCAGCGGCAGCAGCTGCAAATAGGGCGCTTCATAAAAAGCCACCAACACCCGGGCCGGAAAGTAAGCCTGAACCAGCGCCGCAGGCAGGCGCAGGTAGCCGTCAGCAGTAAGCTCAACTTCCATGGACTGAAATCGTTTCGGGTGACACGGCTTCGGCCAGCAGCCGCTGCGCCAGCTGCACCATCGCCGCTTGCACCGGTTCGGTTAGCGGCGCGCCAAACGTAAGGCTGGCCACTTCCACCAGGTAGACAACAATATCGCGTGGATAGTCCTCTTTGAGCAGCCAGCGGCCAAACGCCAGCGCATGATCCCAGCGAAAGGCGTGCAGATTGATCCCTTCCAGCGGCGGCAGCTGCGCCAGACGCTCCCCAGGCACCTTAAACAACGCCCCCGGTTCGGCCCCGGTCTGGCAGGCATCCACAATGATGACCCGGTCCGCGCCGCGCATGTTAAATGCCACGTCCATGCCCGCCGTGCCGCCGTCGGCCAGGCGCACGCCCGGCGGGGTACCAAGCTCCGCCAGGTGGCGCACCAACATCGGCCCTACGCCGTCATCACCTCGCAACAAATTGCCGCAGCCAATAATCAAAGTGTCCATAGTTGTAAAGGGATGAGGGATGAAAGATGAGGGATGAGGCTCTTTTCATCCCTCATCCCTCAACCCTCATCCCTCAATCCTCATCCCTCACTTCTCATCCCGAGCCATTCACGCGGTACTGCGCCAATTCTTTGCCCGTTTTGCCGTCGTAGGCATGGACCGTACAAACCAGGCAGGAGTCAAAGCTGCGTGCCACGTGGCCAATTTCCACCGGGTCGCTCATGTCGGCAATTTCGGCACCGATGAACGCCTTTTCCATGGGGCCGTTGACGTTTTTGCCGTCACGCGGGCCAATGTTCCAGGCGGTGGGGGTGATGACCTGATAGTTGGCAATCTTGCCACCTTCCAACACGATCCAGTCAGACAGCGCGCCGCGGGCCGCTTCGGTAGAGCCAAAACCCTTGCCGGAGGCATGTTCCACAGGCTTGGTGTAGAACCGATCGTGCAGGTTGATTTCATCCAGCCATTTGCGGGCCATCTTGTAATATTTGGGCGCTTCGTGCATACGGGCCAGCGCCCGCAGCAGGATGTTGGGACCACTGCTTTCCACGGCGCTGCGGAACAGGTTGTCGGACTCCTGCCAATCGGCGGCGTTGGGTTTGCCAGCCATCATTTGCCGGGCCAGCGGGCCAACTTCCACCGGGGTGGAGCCTTTGCCGGGGATGATGTAACGGGGTGCTTTGGCCCAGGTGTATTTGTCTTGTTTACGGCCGTCTGCCGGGTCCACCGGGTCCGTTACGCCATCAAACGGGTGCAGCTCGCCCGCGCCCTTGAAAAACGAGTGGGTGTGATCTTCGCGCACGTTGGCCTGGTCAAAGTCGTGATAGCTGCCGTTTTCGTAGATGCCAGAGCGGGAAATGAGGGCCGCGTTGCGCCCTTCGATGGTGGGATGGTTGTATTCGTGGTGGTTAAAGAAGGTACCGGTGGCCAGGAAGTTGCCCACGCCACGGCCGTATTTGTCTAACCCGATCTCCTGGGCAAAACGAATAAACACGCCGCAGTCAGAGTTGTACTGGCTGTCGTTTTCTTCCATCCAGGCCATCACGTCGTCCCACGTTTCATTTTCCAGCCAGCGGTCAATCGAACAGCCCAGCCAGTCAGACTCCAGCCACTGGTCACGCCACTGGTCCAAAATGGCAATCGAGCGCGACACTTCGGCCAGCGTCGGGGCGCACATCACGCCGCCGGGAATCATGAAGCTGGAATGCGGCCACTGCCCGCCAAACATGGCGTACACCTCGGCCGGTTTGTTGGAGATGGCGACCCCTCTTTCATACCCCGTGCCCACAAACGGGGCAAAGCGGCGCACCACCTCGTCGTACCCTTTGGCTTTGGCGTACTTTTTGTTGGTCAGGTCAATGGCAAACAGAGCGTAGAACCAGCGCGGAATGCTGAGCATCGTCTCGGCTGCCTGAGCGATGTTGCGGATGAGGATGGCGTTGGGCGGCAGTTCGGTGCGCCAGGCGGTGTCCAACGCGTAGGCGGATTTGTACAGGTGGCTGCCGCCGCAAATGCCACAAATGCGCGGCGTGACGATAAGCCCCGCCTGGGGATCTTTGCCGCGCAGGATAATTTCGAAGCCGCGAAACATGGCGGCTTCTGTCCAGGCATCCACCACCACGTTGTCTTCGATGGTGACACGCACGTCCAGGTCGCCTTCAACGCGGCCAACAGGGCTAATTACCATATCTTTTGTAGCCATCTTCTTCTCCTTAGACGACGAACAGGTCTTCTTTTGTCCACTGCGGCGCGGCCACACGAGCGGCGGCCGAGTGGGCCATGTAGGTAACGTGGTCAGTGCCGTAGGGCACTTCTTTGGGTACAGAGCCGCTAATCTTCTGCGTTTTGAACACGGTGCCGGGCATCAGGTCAAAATGGGGGAATTCCGGCTCGGTGCAGCCGATGCAGGGCATCCCGGCGCGCGTCTTGGACGACTGCCGGTTCCACAAGATGCGGTTGCAGGAGGAGCGGGTTACCGGCCCACGGCAGCCAAGTTCATAGAAGAGGCAGCCGGTGCGGGTGCCCTGGCCAAATTCCACCGAGGATTGTTTGTACTCAAAGAACTGCACGCGGGTGCAGCCGGTTTGGGTAAAGGATTTGAAGAAGGTCTGGGGACGGCCGAGTTCATCCAGGGCCAGATCGCCCGCGCGGCCGGTGGCGATGGCCACCAGGATTTGCACCACCCAGTCAGGATGGGTAGGGCAGCCGGGGATGTTGACCACGGGCAGGCCCATCTTGGAGCGGAAGTTGGCCCCGAGGAAGCCGCCATTTTCCCGCTTGAGGTACTGCAACCCAATCGAGTCCGACGGGTTGGGCGCGGTGGCGGGAATGCCGCCCCAGCAGGCGCAGTCGCCGAGGGCCACCACAATTTGGGCCTGGGCCGCCAGTTCACGCACCCAATCCATCATCGGCCGTTCGGCAAACATGTTGTAACGGCCAGTGCCGTTGGGGGCCTGGATGACGGTGCCTTCAAACACAAAAATGTCGAGCGGGGTTTTGCCGGTGGCGCAGTCCATACAAATTTGTTTGGCCTGTTCGCCCAGCTCAAAACCCAGCGACGGATGCCACAGCACGTTGATGCCAAAATCGGTGACGAGGTCAACGGCCGTTGGCTCCTCTGCACAAAGAAAGGACATGGTGTTGCCACTGCATGCCCCGCCTTGAAGCCATAATACATTTGCCATATAATGTTCCTCCATTTGCTTTCAGTGGCCAGGCATTGGTTTTGCCGCCGGTGCCTGGTCCCTGATTTATGAATGATGATTCTCTAACTGCTGCCCAAACCGTTTGCCAAAATCCACCAGGAAACCCAGCCCACGCTGCACGTCGGGGTCGCCGAGCGCCCGCAGCAGGCCAAACAGCCCCACTTGCTTGGGCGCGGTCTGGTTGGCGTTGTAGCTTTCCACCAGGGCATCCCCGGCATGAGCCACCACAGCCACGGTTTGGGGCGAAAAGATGCCGGAACCCATCAGCGCTGTCACCTCAGCCGAGTTCAACAAGCCTTGCAGTTGGTCGGCCACGGTGATGAGCTGGGGCAGGCGGTCGGCGATGGTGGGCAGGGTGGCGGCCATTTGCGGCAGGGCTTCGATCGCCCCGCTGATCAGGTCCAGGTCACCCACGGGGGCCGTCTCGCGCACGCCGCGCACGCTGCTGGCGATGTTTTCGATGATGGTGTCGCTGCGCTGCAAAAAGGCGTCGAGTGAGGCGACGGTGAGGGCGAGGACGTCCATTTTGCTGAGGATGGTTTGCAGGGCAACGGCCGTTTGCGGGTTACGCAGCTGGTCACTCAACGACAGCAGCTCCGGCAGGGCTGCCGTAATGCGCGGCAAGGCCTCCAGCAGCTGGGGCATGGCCGCCGACAGGGTCGCTATCGCTTTTTGCGTATCAACCGGGCTGGCGGGCACGTTGTCGCGCACGTCGCGCACGCTGCTGGCCACGTTCTCGATGATGGTGTCGCTGCGCTGCAAAAACCCATCTAGCGAACTGACGGCAAGGTGAATCACATCCAGTTTGTCTAAGATTTGCAAGAGGAGTTCGGCCGTACCCGGTTCATTGAGCCGCTGCCGCAACCGCTCTTCCGCGCTAAGAACCGCTACTCCATTTCCATACATAAAACCTCCTTCCTAACGTGAATCAAATATTCCAGCCACTCTGCCATGCCCTGTCCTCTTTTGGCCGAGGTTTGCCGAACGGGCACGCCGGGGCACACGGCTTGAATGCTGTCGTAGGCCGCGGCGTAATCAAATTCGGCCGCTTCGGCCAGGTCAGACTTGGTAATGATGACGAGATCGGCCGAGTTAAACATGGGCGGGTATTTTTGCGGCTTGTCTTCACCTTCGGTGACCGACAGCAAGACGACGCGCATGGTTTCGCCTAAATCGTAGCTGGAGGGGCAAACCAGGTTGCCCACGTTTTCGATGAACAGAAAGTCCAGCTCGGCCAGATCCCACCCTTCCAGATGGCTGCTCACCATGTCGGCTTCCAGGTGGCAAATGCCCGCCGTGACGATCTGGCGCACGGGCGCACCGCTGCGCGCCAGCCGCCGGGCATCGTTTTCGGTAGCCAGATCACCGACGAGAGCGGCCGTTTTCACGCCGCGTTCGGTTAGCAGGGCCAGGGTGCGTTCCAAAAAGGTGGTTTTGCCGGTACCAGGGCTGGACGCCAGGTTCACCACAAACACCCCCGCCGCCGCAAAACGCTCCCGCAGCGCCTGGGCCAACTGATCATTTTTACTGAGCACGTCTTGACGAATTTCAAGCAAACGCGGCTGCATCGGCAACCTCCAAAGAGACAATTTGCAACTCTTTGCCCTGGACAATCTGGGCCGAGGGCTGCCCGCACACGGGGCAGCGGAAGGATTGAATACCCGGCAGGGTCTGTTCAGCGTTGCAGGTGGGGCAGAAAATGATGATGGGCAGTTCTTCGATGATGAGCTGGGAACCAGCCAGAGGGGTGTTTTCGGTGGCAATGTCGTAGCTAAACAACAAGGATTCTTTGACGACGCCGGAGAGGACACCCAGGCGCAGGTGGACGGCGCTCACCTGGGAGATTTGCGCTTCCTGGACCGCTTCCGTGGCCACTCGAACCAGGCTGTAAGCGATGGACAACTCGTGCATACGGGTGGGAACCTCTTCCTGGACGCTCACGACCTGCATTTTCAGGCCGGGCGTTTGCCCTGCGCAGCTTAAGCGAAAAATGGTCAGACGGGCACCAAGGACGGCAGCAATGACTGCCTGACCAAACTGGTATGATAGTTGAAGCTCCCTTGGGAAATTGTTCCGGGTGTGGCGCTTGCGGCGGGCATCCCTGCCAGCAGGTTGGTTGAAATAGTGAGCGGAACAGTTGAATTAGCTAGTTGTTGCGGGGAATTTTAGTAGGGGCCATTGGCGGGAACAATAGCAGAATCTATGTATTTTTGTAACTGTACAGGTCTCGTTCCACGCTCTGCGTGGAATGCTGTTGGCGACGCTCCGCGTCGCACGGGACGCGGAGCGTCCTGGTCGTCATTCCCACGCAGAGCGTGGGAACGAGTCGCACTACCTGAATAGATACAACCTGCAAAGGTAGTGTTATGGGTTAAGTGGGGTCTTCGATCTCTTTTAACGGCCGTTTCAAAATAATCAAACCCCGCTTCACCGCATCCCGCACCAGCTCGATCTGGTTGTGCACACCCATTTTTTGCATCACGTTGGCCCGGTGGCGGTTGGCCGTGTGCGGGCTGATCGACATCAAATCGGCGATTTCGTTGGTGGTGTACCCTTCGGCGATGAGCTGGAGCACTTCCCGCTCGCGCGCGGTGAGCTTGGCTGCGGTGCGGGCCGCCTGGCCGTTGAGCCGGTCCAGGTTGATCGACGCACTGGTATACGGCTGATTTTCAGCCAGGGCCGCCAACGCCTGGAACAGTTCGTCATCCATCGAATGTTTGAGGATAAAGCCGTTGGCCCCATCCCGCAGTGCCTGAATGACAAACTCCTCGTCATCGTACATGGAGAGGACAAGAATTTTGAGGGCGGCGTGGTTCTGCCGCAGGCGGCGAATCGCTTCCAGGCCGTTGAGGCGGGGCATGGAGAGGTCGATAATGATGATATCGGCGGGGTGGTTGGCGGCGCACTGGATCGCTTCTTCACCGTTGCTGGCTTCACAAATGACCCGGTAACGGCCGTTCATTTGCAGCAGGGCCGCCAGGCCGTGGCGCACCACGTAATGATCGTCTGCCAGAATGATGTTCAGTGGAAGTTCGTTCACTTTGCCTCTCCGAGTGGAATTTCGACGGTAACGGCCGTACCCACGTTCAGGGCCGATTTAACAGCAATTTGCCCACCTAACATCTTAGCCCGCTCCTGCATTCCCAGCAATCCCAACCCGTGCCGCTGGCTCTGGCGCACGTCAAACCCCTGGCCATCATCCCGAATGGAAAGGTGGACATGGCTGGCGTCGCTGATGAGGGCAATCCACACCTGGTTGGCCTGGGCGTGGCGCGCCACATTGGTCAGCGCCTCCTGCACAATGCGGTAGCAGGCGGTTTCAATCTCTTGCGGCAGCCGGGTAAGCTGGTCAATGGATTCAAAATGGATGGCAATGGCCATACGCTCCTGAAAGTCGGCAATGCATTGGTTGAGGGCCACTTCCAGCCCCAGCTCATCCAAAATGGGCGGGCGCAGGGCGTGGGCAATGCCCTTCAGCTGGGCGGTTGATTGGTTCACCTGGCGGCGCAGCCGATCCACCTCTTCCAGCAAGCCAGGGATCTCTGGCGGCACTTTGTGGGCCAGCAGTTGCAGACCGAGCTTGATGCCAATCAGCGCCTGCCCCGCTTCATCGTGCAGTTCGCGGGCAATACGCTGCCGTTCTTCTTCCAACAGCGTCATCTGCTGCGCGGAGAGGGCTTGCAGCTGGGCGCGTTGGGTTTCCAGCTGGTTGAGCAGGCGGGTATTTTGCAGGGCAACGGCCGTTGTGTTGGCCAATGAAGTCATAAAAGTCACATCCGACCAGGTAAATGGGTCGCGCCCATCCTGCTTGTTGTGCAGCTCCACAAACCCCAGCACCTCGTTATCGGCACCCAAGATAGGGATACAAATGGCGTTGTGAATGGGGAAAACGGCCGTTAACCGGGCATCGGCCATCGTGTCGGCGGGGTAATCGTTGGTCATGTAGGGCCACTGATGGCTAAAGACCCAGCCAGGCAGCCCCTCGTTGGGTCGCCACTCGGCGGTGAAAGGCTGCCAACGGCCGTTGTGCCAGTAACTGTGGCCGCGAATCGTCTGCTCTTCCACCAGGCCCGCCCAGCCCGCCTTCGCCCCGATAAACCCGGCGGCGTTTTCTACCAACCGGCGCATCAGCGTTTCGGTATCCTTTTGTTCGTTCAGCGCCGCGCTGAAGGCCAGCAAATTCTGGAAGGACTGTGCCCAATTTTGCATACCGCCCAGCAGTTTGGCCCGCTCCATGCCCGAAGCCGCAATCAGCGCGATGGTTTGCGCCAGCTGCAAGGCGTGGTCGCCAAAATAGGGTGCGCCTGACGGGCGGTGGCATTCAATCACGCCCAGCACGTGGCGCTGGTGGTTGAGGATGGGCACGGCCAGAACCACGTCGCAAGGGAAGTGGCGGGCAAAGGTGGCCGAGATAGTGGGCGGGTTGGGATGGCTGTCGGGGGAGCGATACGGCCGTAAATGGGTCGTCACCCACCCGGCAATCTCGGCACCAGGCGGAATGGCCAGAGGGTGGGCATGGAAACGGCCGTCCTGAAAAACCTGCGAGACGGCCAGCTGCCCCTTGCCCATCACTGCCACAAACACCTGCGCGGCATCCAGCAAGCGGGCCACAATCTGGGCCAGCTGGCGGCTCAGGCTGTCCATGTCTGGCTCATTGATGACCAGTTGAGCCACCTCTTTCAATTGGGCAAGAACCTCGTCAGCGGAGCGGTTGTGAATCATACCTTCTTTGTAACCATACACGTGCTCCGGCCGCATCTCAGTCCCGAAGGGCTGCTCTCCTGACCGCGCCGGTTGGGTGGCACGGCGAGACGCCGGCCACAGCCAGAGAGGCTGTATAGTTACCCTTCTTTTTACAAATATCCGCCGCTTTGTGCAAATCTTTGCCACAATTCAAAATGGGTCTTGAGGATTGCGTGGGGTTTGGACCCTACGAAATCCTCAAGACCCAAAAACAGCTTCCGAAAACCGGCCGGTTAGTGGTATAAATAAGGACGCACATTTGCGGTTTCGATTGGTGCTGTGTAAAAGACCAAAAGCTTTTGGCGTGAAGATGGGCACCACTTGGCTTTTACTTGAACCAATCCCACAAAGGGAGAGGATTGAATGCGAATTGGGATGGTAACAGCCTGTTATAAACCCGTGGTCAACGGGGTGACGCGCATGGTGTCCCTGTACAAAGAGCATTTAGAAGCCGCCGGGCATGAAGTGACTATCTTCACCCTGGGCGAGCCAGACCCGGATGACGAACCCGGCGTCATGCGCTCACCGGGGCTGATGTTGGGCGACTACGGCTACTACATCACCATGCGCTACAGCAGCGAGGCGCAGGCCCTGCTGCAAGAGATGGACATTATTCACTGCCACCACCTGTTTATGAGCGTGGAAATGGCCCACCGCTACGGCCGTTCCCCCATCGTCTACACCAACCACACCCGCTACGACCTGTACACCGGCTCCTACATTTCCCTGCCCCAGCCCACCGCCGACGCCATCATGCGCCAGGTGTGGCCTGAATTTACCGACTACGCCGATGTGGTCGTGACCCCCTCGGCCAGCGTGCGCGATGTGATGCTGGAGTTTGGCGTGCGCCGTCCCATCGAGGTGATTGAAAACGGCGTAGATTTACGGCCGTTCCACAACCCCAGCCAACCCCTCAGCAAAACAGATTTAGGCGTGCCGGAAACGGCCGTGCTGGTCACCTACATCGGCCGTCTGTCGCCCGAAAAAGATGTCGACCTCCTGCTGGAGCAGTTTGCCATCGCCCAAGACGTGGTGCCCAACCTGCACCTGATGATCATGGGCCAGGGGGCGGCCCGGGCCGATTTAGAGCGTCTGGCCCGCCAGTTGGGCATTGCCAACAGCGTACGCTTCACCGGGCCGGTAGCCTACGAACAGGTGAGCAACTACCTGGCCGCCGCCGATCTGTTTGCCACCGCCTCCGTCACCGAAGTCCATCCGCTGACCGTCATTGAAGCAATGGCCGCCGGGCTGCCCGTGGTCGCCGTGGCGTCGCCCGGCATTGTGGATACCGTCGTCAGCGGCGAATCTGGCCTGCTGACCACCAAGCCAGATGGCGGCCTGGCCGCCGCCCTGGTGGGGCTGGCCAGCAACGACACCCGGCGGCAGCAAATGGCCCAGGCCGCTCGCTGCGCCAGCGAACGGTTCGACATCACCCACACGGTGCAGCGCACCCTGGCGCTGTACGAACGCCTGCGCGACGAGCGCCCAGACCTGAGGCGCAAAAAGATGCACGGCCGTCGCATTTTTGATGCGGAACGGCTTAAACCCGTGGTAGACCAGCTGGGCAAGCTGCTCTGGCCCGCCGAAAAAGAGCTGTCTAGCCGCCGCTGGTTTTTACCGGCCAGCACGACCCAAATCGAACGGCCGCATGACCAGTAACACCCCCGACAGCAGCGCCCGTAAAAAGCTGGGCAACTGGGGCGAACAAGTCGCCGCCACCCGGCTGGAGGCCGATGGCTACCGCATCGTGGCGCGCAACTGGCGCTGCGCCAAAGGGGAGATCGACCTGGTAGCCCAGGCCGGGGACGGCCTGCTGGTGTTTGTCGAAGTGAAAACCCGCCGGGGCCGCAGCATGGGCCTGCCCGAAGAAGCGCTAACGCCGCACAAAAGCCGCCAGCTCATCCAGCTGGCCGAAATCTACCTGGGCGAACAGGATCTGGACGTGGAGTGGCGGCTGGACCTGATGGCCGTAGAGCTGGACCACAGCGGCAAGCTGCTGCGCTGCGAACATATTCAGGATGCGGTGTTGGGATGGTGACGGGGTGACAGGGTGACAGGGTGACAGGGTGACAGGGTGA
>JADLAX010000055.1 GCA_020848035.1 Anaerolineae bacterium
AGATTCAGATTGCTGACAAATCGCACATTCACATTGATGGATCACAGTCATATGGCCTCCAATTGGCTAAATTGATTGGCGGCTATTTTACCCAATATCCAAAGTTGTTAACGAACGAACCCTAAGCGTTTAGCCTCAACCATGGACAGGGCAACTTCCAGAGCGTATTTACAGCGGCTTCGTGAAATGCGAGATGAATATATCAGTCGATTACCGCTACACTTGTTAGCAGTATGTCCGTACTGTCAAGGTCGCATCATCCAACCTGTGGATAGTTTTAGTCTTGCTGGTTTCTATCCTTTACTCAATATCCCCGATCATTATTTAGGCGGAACTGAATGGTTTTCTTCTCCAAAACCAAGACGACAGTGCCGACACGCTCTTTTCGCTACTATTTCCTTGAATTTTAACAAGCTGACACCAAATGATTTGCCGACATGGATGTTACAAAGGAAGTGGAATTGGGTCGCGTCATCTCCCCGCCTAATTGCTTGGCCATTGGTTGCACAACGAACAAGTGCCGTCATTCAACCTTTACCCATCGGACGATTAGATGATTCCGAACCGATCCATCGATACACAGCTTACTTCATAACTTATTTTGCAAGTGATTTGAGCAACCTGAAAACGAAAGAGTTATGGGTTTCTGGAGATATGGGAAGACCGGCTACTGAGGGAGTTTATTATGATCCAGATTTGATTAAATGGGTAAAAGCGAAACGTTTGTTTTGGTTGGATCCAGACAATCCTGCCCGACTTGTCAGTGGGCCGGAAGATAAATTTCCGTATATCGATATCCAACCACAGGGTCGGTATCGGCTCATTGAAAACGGAGAAATAGAGGGTCCCAACCCTTACAAGCCGCGTTTTATTTGGCAGGGCAATGCTCCCCATCATGATGAGTCATTTTCGAAAACAATTGAATGAGGATCCCAAATTGGCATGATTCTCGTTTCCACGCTCTGGGTAAGGGACGCTAGAGCGTCCTAATCTTCATTCCACGCGGAGCGTGGAACGAGTTTGGGGAAAACGAGGCAGTGCGTTAAGGGGCGATAATGGGTTGGGCGGCTAGTACGGGGGGCTGCACCGGCACACCAGCGAACAGGGAGCCTTCTTCAAACCAGGATTTGGGAGCGGGGGCACCCCATAACGTTTGCCGCTGCGGGTCGCGGAGCTGCCATTCGATCGGTTCCAGGTCGGGGTCTACCGTCAGGTAGTCGCTGGTGTAAATTTCAATGCGGTGGCCGTCGGGGTCGCGCACGTAGAGGAAGAAGGCGTTGGAGATGCCGTGCCGCCCAGGGCCACGCTCCATATTGCTCAAATAGCCAGTTGTAGACATTAAATCGCAGAGGTGGATGATGTGCATGGCAGTGGGCACCCAGAGCGCCACGTGGTGCAGACGTGGCCCCGTGCCGTTTGTAAACGCCATGTCGTGGATGTTGCCCTTGCGGTGCATCCACACCGCCCATAATTGCGGATCGGCGTCTTCGGAGACGGTGTATTCGGTGGTGCGGAAGCCCATCTCCAGCGCCCAGAAGTCGTGGCTGGCCTGGACGTTGGGGGTGAAGCAGTTGAAATGGTCGATGCGCTGCGGGTGGCAGCCGCGATACGCGCCGTACTGCTGGAGCATCCGCTCCGCCTGGGCAAACTCGTAGCAAAACTCCAATGGCATGCCAAACGGATCGCGCAGACGCAGCGATCGGCCCTGGCCATGCGGTTCGGCCCAGGTGAGCGGTTCGCCTTTCTCGCTAAAGGTGGCCGCCATGCGGTCCAAATCTGCCTCGCTGGCCACTTTAAAGCCCAGCCGCAGCGCCTGCGGTACGGCCGTTTGCGTCAGGATAATCGAGTGGTGGTTGCGCTCTTCCAGGCCGCGCAGGTAAATGGAGTCGCCGACCTGCTCCGTTTCAATCATGCCTAGAATTTCGGTGTAAAACTTGCGCGAGGCGGCCAAATCGGTGACGCCAAGCTCTACATGGCTCATGCGGATGATGTTGAAGGGTGGGGTTCCAGCGGGGTGGTGGATGGGCATGGGTTTTCTCCTGGTGGGGAGAATGGAGATTAGAAATTGGAGATTGAATTTAATCTCTAATCTCCAGTCTCCAATCTCTAATTCCCTAATTTCGGGATGCGGTGGTCGCCAAAGGCGATACTGATATTTTTCGTTTCCATGTAGAAGTCGAAGCTGTAGTCGCCGCCGTCGCGGCCGATGCCGCTGGATTTGACGCCGCCGAACGGGGTGGGCAGGTGGCGCACGTTTTGCGAGTTGACCCAGACCATGCCTGCTTCAACCTGGTGGGCCATTTTCAGGGCGCGGCTCACGTCGCGGGTCCAGATGTAGGCGGCCAGGCCATATTTAATGCTATTGGCGATTTCCAGCGCTTCGGCGTCGCTGCTAAACGGGATGGCGGTGAGGAAGGGGCCGAAGATTTCTTCCTGGGCGATGCGCATGGTGGGGCTGGCGTCTTTGAAGAAGGTGGGGGTGATGTAGGCGCCGTCGGCCAACCCGGCAGGATGTTGACCGTCGCCAGCCATCAGCGTCGCGCCATCTTCCTGGCCGATTTGCACGTAGCTGCTCACTTTTTCCCAATGGCTCTGGTGGATCAGCGGGCCAATTTCGGTGGCGGGGTCGAGCGGGTGGCCCACTTTGAGCTTCTTGACACGCTCGGCCAGTTTGGCGGTGAACTCGTCGTACACGGAGCGTTCGACCAGGAGGCGGCTGCTGGAGGTGCAGCGTTCGCCATTGAGAGAGTATTTCATGAACACGGCCGTATCCAACGCCCGCTCCAAATCCGCATCGGCAAACACAATAATCGGGTTTTTGCCGCCCAGCTCAAAATGAACCCGCTTGAGCGTGGCCGCGCCCTGGCGCATGATGTGGCTGCCGGTGGTCGTCTCGCCAACAAACGCTATCGCTTTGATGAGCGGATGCTCGGTGAGCGCCTTGCCCGCCGTCTCGCCAAAGCCGTTGACCAGGTTGACCACGCCCGCCGGAATGCCCGCCTCGTGCATCAGCTCGGTGAGGCGCTGGGCGGTGACTGGGCTGAGCTCGGCCGGTTTGTGGACGACGGTGCAGCCTGCGGCCAGCGCCGGGGCGATTTTCCAGGTGCTGAGCATGAACGGCGTGTTCCACGGCGTAATCACCCCCACCGGGCCGATGGGCTGGCGGATGGTGTAGTTCATGTGCTCGTGGGCGGGCAGGGAGAGGCCGTCGTTGGCCGATTCGACGCGGTCGGCAAAAAAGCGGAAGTTGACGGCAGAGCGTACGGCCGCTTTGCTCATAAACCGTATCGGCTGGCCGGTGTCGATGCTTTCCAGCAGGGCAATCTCCTCGGCGTGGGCTTCGATGAGCTCGGCGACGCGGTAGAGCAGGTCGCGCCGCTGCTTGGCGGGCAGGGCGGCCCAGGCGGGGAAGGCATCGTGGGCCGCTTGGGCGGCGAGGTTGATGTCGGCGGCGTCGCCTTCGGCCACGGTGCAGAGCAGGCTGTTGTCGATGGGGCTGTGGTTGTGGTAGGTTTTGTTGGAGAGGGCGTCGAGGTGACGGCCGTTCACGATATTTTTCAGCCCACGTTCGGCAATCCTGGCCCGGTAAGGTGCCACTTTTTCGAGATTTTCTTGGAGAGTTCCTGTTGCTGCCATTTCTAAATCCTTTGGAGATTGGAGACTGGAGATTGGAGATTAGAGTGCAAAAAATCTCCAATCTCTAATCTCCAATCTCCTTCTTACCCAGCAATAACTTCGTTTTCGAGTGCGCCAATGCCGTCAATTTCCACGCGCATGACGTCCCCGGCGTAGACGTGGGAGATGCCTTCTGGGGTGCCGGTGTAGATGATGTCGCCGCGCTGGAGCGTTTTGAATTCGGAGATGTAGGCGATGAGCTGGGCGACGCTGTGGCGCAAATGTTTGGTGTTGCCCTGCTGCTTCAGCTCGCCGTTGACGTAGGTGCGGATTTCGGTGTTGGTGGGGTCGATTTCGTCGGCGGTGACCAGCACAGGCCCCATCGGACCAAACGTGTCGAAGCCCTTGGCTTTAACCGGTGGGCGGTAGTAGTTGCCGACAAAGTCGCGCACGGTGCATTCGTTGCCGATGGTGTAGCCGTAGACGTAGTTGAGCGCGTCGGCTTCGGGGATGTGACGGCCGTTTTGCCCCATCACCACCACCAGTTCACCTTCGTAATGCATGTACTCCACATCCGGGCGAATCACTTTGGCTTTGTGGCCGATGAAGGTGTTGGGCAGCTTGTGGAACAGCAGCGGATAGTCGGGCACATCCAGCTTGAGTTCCTGAGCATGGTCGGCGTAACCGAGGGCCACGCCAACGGCCGTACAGCCCCGTGCATCCACCGGCGGCAGCCACATCACGTCGTCCGGGTCGTAGGCAACAGTGCCCACCCAGAGCTGATCGTTTTTGTAGACGGCTTCGTGAATTTGTCCGTTGTAGGCGAATCGGGCTAACTTCATCTTTTCTCCTTCATTTATCAACAGATTTCGCAGATTTAACGAATTAAAAATCTGTTCAATCTGCGAAATCTTTGATTTTATAGTTTGTACCAGTTGGCAACGGCCGTTTCCAGCGCATCACTGGTGAATTCGGTTTCGATTTGCTGCATGATGGCGGCCACTTCGGCGGGGGTGGCGGCGAGTTCGCTGCCGTTGAGGGGCAGGGCGTAGGCCGAGCCGTTGGGATTGAGCACGGTGTCGATGGGCAGGGTTTGGTGGTGGCGGTGCTGGAGCAGGTGTTGGTAAACGGCCGTGTACACTCCCGGATCGTACGCGGAGAAGTCCGACTTTTCTAAAAAGTCGGACTTCTGGATGAGTTGAAGCTGCTGCCCGATTTCCGCCACTTCCTGCCACAGCATTTGCAGAACGTTGGGCTGAGCGTCGCGGGCTTCTTTTTCGTGGCGCGGCCGGGCAATGGTTTGGGCGCGGCTTTCTTCGATGACCTGCCGCACCGCTTTGCTGGGCGTGGGGATGACGAAGCAGCAGTCTGGATCGCTCAGCAGTGTCTCGGCGGTGTCGGCCAGCGGCTGGGTGAGTTCGGTGAGGCGGTTGCCGATGAGCGGCACTTCGCCGATGAGCAGGTGGGTTTGGTCGTGGGTTTGGTGCCAGTGGGAAACGGCCGTTCTGGCCCACAGCCCCACCGCTTTACGAATGGCGGGATGAGTGACGCCGTTGATTTCGGGGTAGGTGTGGAGGTTAACGGCCGTTTCAAACGCCGACCGCGTCACGTCCCATTGCAGCAAATGCACGGTGCGCCCGGCCTGCTGCGCCAGCAAAACCAGCTGCTGGATGAGCAAACTTTTGCCCGTCCCTGGCAGCCCGGCCAGAAAAACCAGCCGCTGCTGGGCGGCCAGCTGCTGGAAGGTGGTGTAGATGTTGGAATCGATTGGAATGATTATCTCAGACATAGATTTTTATCAGCAGATTTCGCAGATTTAACGAATTAAAAATCTTTTCAATCTGCGTAATCTTTGATTTTTAGTGAAAACCTCCCGGAGGTTTGGCGTAAGTTGAGCTTTTTTTAGGAACCTCCGGGAGGTGGATTAACGCCCAGGACCAGCAGGCGGTTGCGTTTGAAGGTGTCGATCATTTCTGCGGCCGTTTTTTGGGCCGCCTCTCCCATCAGCAAGCTGGGCTGGCCGCCTTCGAACTTGTCGCAGACAAATTTGTGCGCGTCGTACATGATGGCAAACGCCTGGCGGAAGTTTTGCACCGCCAGCGCCAGCTCATCGGGCGGATTGGCAAACAGCGGTTTGAGCTGGCGCATCGTTTTCTTCACCAGGAAGTCGTGATCTTGCGCCCACAGACCGCTGAAGCCTTCGCTGGCCTCAAACATGTTGGGGCGCACGTAGCCGTCGTAGGCCGCCTGGCTGAAGCCGCCGGTCAGCTTGAAGCTGACGGAGATGCCCCACATCAGATAGGTTGCTTCTTCGATGGAGGCGCGGGCGGCGTTCAGATCGCCGGCGTCTACCTGCTTTTGCAGCTTGTCGCAAATGAGGATGAGTGACTGCACATAGGCAAAAAAGAGGTGGTGCCCCACCTGCCAGCGCTGCCGTGCGTGATCGAGCTCTTGCATGTTTAGCATAATCGTTTCCTTGGGAACTTACTCGTTCCCACGCTCTGCGTGGGAATGCGATTTGCAGCGCTCCGCGCTGCGAGTGGGACGCTGGAGCGTCCCGAACTTCATTCCACGCGGAGCGTGGAACGAGTTGGTTAAAGATTAAACTGGCGCAGGCTGGTTTCCAGGGCGATGCGCAGCAGGGGCAGCTCGATGACGGTGAGGGTGTGCGGCGGTTTTTGCAGATCGAGCAGCACGTTGCGGTATGCTTGCAGCAGCCCGTGCAGAAAGGTCAGCCCGCTGTGTTCGCTGCTGCGGCTGACGTTGAAATAGCTGTCGTAGACGTCGAATTTGTGCACGTTGGCGGGGGTGGTGGGTACGGCCGTTGCCACCCCCAACACCGCCATCGCCTCAGCCAACGCCAAAATGGTTTGTTCCGGCGCGGCATCCAGCGGCAGGTTGATGATTTTTTGCAGAGCGGTGCGCTGAACGGCCGTTAATACCGTCTCGTCTGGTGCCCCCGCCAACGTTTCTGGCAGCGGCAGGCGCAGTTCCGGGCCTGCGTCCGGCAGCCTGGGATTGTTGGTGATGAGCGCGTGCCAGTTTTGCACCAGTTCAGAAAGCTCGGCGTACGAATACTGGCTTTCCACCTGGGCCATCGTTTCATTGGCGGCTTCCGCCGAAGGCGCCAGGGTGCCGGCCAGCACATCCAAATCGTACACGGAGCGAGACGGCCGTAACACCTCATCAATCAGCAGCAGCTGGGACGGCCGAAATTGCAGCAGCGCCTCAAACACGCCGCCGTAAATGTAGGGGTTGTACGGCGTTTGCGGGCTGGCTTTGGTCAGGCCAATGTCCCGGGCCAGCTGGTTCACCGACTGCCACATCAGATGCAAGACATTGGGCGGCGCATCCAGCTTTTCCTGCTCATTTTGCGGCTCGGCGACGGTGCGGGCACGCGTCGCCTCGATCACCTCGCGCACTTCCCAGGAGGGCACGGGCACCACAAACAGCGTTTGTTCGCCAGTCAGCAGCGGTTCGGCGGCGTCGTTGGCCGGTTCCACCAGCTCGATGAGCCGGTTGCCAATGAGTGGCAGTTCGCCAATGAGCAGCTGGTTGGCGGCCGGGTGCGCCTGGTGCCATTGCCACACCGCCTGCCGCGCCCACAGACCCACCGCTTTGCGGATGGCCGGGTCGGTGACGCCGTCGATTTCGGGGTATTTTGTTATGTTAACTTCGGTCTCGAACGGTTGGCGGGCCAGATTGTAGCGCAGCAAATGCACTTCGCGCCCCGCCTCGCTGGCGATGAGGGCCATTTGCTGGATGAGCAGGCTCTTGCCCACGCCAGGAATGCCGGTGACAAAGATGAGGCGCTTGGTGTGCACCATCTCTTTGACGACTTTGTACAGGTTGGAGGCGATTGGGATAACGAGCATTTTTTGAGATTGGAGATTGGAGATTGGAGATTGGGCAGCTAGTCTCCAATCTCTAATCTCCAATCTCCCGCTTATCGTACCTTTGGTAACTTTCTGAACCGATCCACACTGGGCAAATCGCCCACGGGCACCTCGATGACGGTGGGCAGGTCGGTTTGCTGGGCTTGTTGGATGGCGCGGCGCAGTTCGCTGGGCGAATTGGCCCGCAGCCCTTGTGCGCCAAACGATTCGGCCAGCTTCACAAAATCCGGGTTGTGCAAATCGGAGGCGATGACCCGGTTGCCGTACAAATTTTTCTGCATTTGCTGGACGTTGCCGTACTGGTTGTTGTTGAAGACGATGGTGATGAGGCCGATGCGATGCTGAACGGCCGTTGCCAACTCCTGCACCGCGAACATAAACCCACCATCCCCCGCCACGCTGATCACCGGCACGTCCGGCTTGGCCACTTTGACGCCCAGGCCAGTGGGGAAACCGTAGCCCAGCGTGCCCATGTAGCCGGTGGAAATGTAGGTGCGCGGCTGGTAAACCGGGTACACAATCCGGCTGGTAAAGCCCACCTGGGTCAGCTCATCAACAAAAATGCCGTCCTCGCCCAGCTCCTCGCGGATCACTTTCAGGTAGCTTTTTTGTGGTTCCAGGTAGTCGGTTTGCTGTTCCCAGCTCGCTTTAAGCGCCAGGAGTTCGTCTTCGCGGCTGGCGCGTTTTTGATTGTGCGCGGCGGTGCGCTCCAGCAGCAGGGGCAGCGTTTCTTCGGCGCGGGCGGTGATGGCGATGTGGGGTTTGTGGAACAGGTCATGGGTGCCCGGGTCGATGTCGATTTTGATGACCGTCATCTGGTCGTCGATGCCCCAGCCAAACGTTTCGCGGGCGTGGCTGCCGATGAGCAGCACCGCGTCCGTGGTTTTCCACAGTTCGTGGGCCGGTGGCAGATGAAGGCTGAGGTAGGAACGGCCGTCCATAATCCCCATGCCGGTGCGGTAGCCAACCACCGGCGCTTCCAGCATCGTGGCCAGCTGGCGCACCTCGGCGCTCACATTTTGTGCCCCGCTGCCGACGAAAATGAGCGGCCGTTTGGCGTTACCGAGTGCTTTGGCAGCCTGTTCAACCAGGTCAGGGTCCGGTTGGGGATGGGTGGTGGGGGCGGGACGGGCGGCCAGTTCCACAGCGCCGCGCTCGGCCAGCACATCCATGGGGATTTCCAGGGCGACGGGTCGGGGACGGCCGTTGCCCAACTCAGCAAACGCGGCACAGAGCAAACCGGGCACGTCGGCGGCGCTGGTGGCCCGCTCGGCCCATTTGGTGAGGCCGCGCAAAATGGCTAACTGATCGGGAATCTCGTGCAGCACGCCCTTGCCTTTGCCAATTTGCCGGGTGGGAATTTGCCCGGTGAGGCAGAGGACGGGGGCGTTGAGGCCGTACGCCGTGGCCAGGGCGGCGCTGGCGTTAAGCAGACCGGGGCCGGGCACCACGTTGAAGACGCCAATCTCCCCGCTGGCCAGGGTGTAGCCCAGCGCCATGTAACCTGCGCCCTGTTCGTGCCGCGTGTGAATGACGCGAATCTGGTCCTGGGCGTCGTGCAGGGCGTTGTACAGCCAGTCGTTTTGCACGCCAGGCAGGCCAAACAGGGTGTGGATGTTGTGGGCGATTAATGTTTTGACAACAGCTTCGCCGCCGGTCAGTAGGGTCATAGTGGGTTGTAGTCGGGTAATTTGGTAATTGAGTAATTGGCGAATTTTTGTGGGAACCAATTACTCAATTACGCGATACGGTTCAGTGTATTCATTGTACCGGAGGGTCGGGAATTGCAAAATGAAAAAAAGTGCCGATTGTGGGTACTTTTTTAGGGAATGGACGAGATGGACACTTTACTGATTCTCTTTGGCAATGGCCGCTACATCTAATGAGGGCAGGAAGTCAGCTCGATCAAGCCAAATCCCGGCCAAGTTTGGGGTTCTTCAAAAGCAGGAATCAGACCAGACAGATTATGAATTGTGTCACTTGCTGACGCAAAGGGTTCTGTCAAATAGATTTCGCTCACAGGAATATCTGCTGTCACAGTTACACTGCAACTGGGTTGAAATGCAGATGAGAGCGTATCATATGGCACTATCCTAGAATTTACGATCACACCTTCTTCAACAAAGATTAAATTCAGATCAAAAAGCGCGGATTCGCCCGGTGCTACGGTAGCAACATAAGCGTCTGGCAATCCCAACAGCTCGATAGTGGACTCTAGCATCAATTCTTTGTCAAGGTGCTGAAAGATTATATAAGCGATCTCATCGTTCCGAATTTCTAAAGCCCCTACATAATCTGTTTCACGGTTTTCCCAAACATAGTAAGTTCTTTGAATATCAATCCTCTGGTCCCTCAGGTCGTGGAACTCGTGCTCTGGTAGACTTTTTATTCTGGAGAGAAAATCGTTTTCGGTCGATTCGCCAGGTAAAATGTCTTGCCAACAAGGAGCAGAACAGCCAGAGGTGCTGTGCAAGATTGTTTGCAATTGGCCCTTTGGTGATAAGTATCGTTGGCAAGCAGTGAAGCTACCCAAAAAAACAACCAGGGCGATTAAACAAGAAATGAAGGTCTTCATTCTTTGTCTTCTACCTATGAAAATTTTAGGCACTTTGTCACAGGTAACCAAGGCAGACAGCTAAACTGATAAAACTAACCGTATTCTAACACACTTCACAGCCAAACAGCGCCGGGGAATGAATCCCCCGGCTAGTTGTGCAAGCCCTTTGGGATGCCTATTCGGAAAGTCTGTACACCACCTCATCAAGCGAATCAACGGCAAAGACGTACAGCAGGCGCAGCACGTCGTCGCCAGTGTTGCACAGCCCGTGTGGGGCGTCGCCGGGGATGAACACCAGAGAGCCTGGCTGCAAGGCGTATTCTTCGCCCGAAATTTGGACCACGCCGTGGCCCGCCAAAACAGTGTACACCTCCGGCTGGGCATGCTGATGCAGGAAGAATTCGCTGGCTTGGCCCGGTTCGATTTCCGTAATGCCGACGGTCATGGCATTGGTGGGGGTGCGGTCGGCGCTGAGCAGGGTTTTCCAGCGGGTGCGCCCACCGGGCAGGTCGATGGTTTGCTCAAAGGGTTGGGCAGGTTCGTGGATGATGATGGGTTTGGTTGGGGGCATGGTATTGCTCTTTTGTTTGTTATCAAAGATTTCGCAGATTGAAAGGATTAGAAACATCGGGTCAATATGCTGGGCCTGGGGGAAGCGCCGGTTCCTATTTCATAATTTCTAAGGGTTAGGCCCCGTTAACAGCAAAACCACAGAAACGGATGCAGCACCTTGGAAGGTTTCGCCAGTGGAACTTGGGAAAAGAGCTGGGGCTTTAGATCGTTCATTTTTGTGCTCTACGGCACCAGTAACTACGAGCATAACGTCACCATCCTGTGGTTTAATTATTTCGTCTTCAGCAAGCGATATTAATTGTCCACGTTGTATCCATTCCAGACGTCCAGCCTGATCAAGTGGAATTGATGCAAATTGAGCCTGCCTATATAAATTTAAGGTGCGTGCGGCAAAGCTGCGCCAAACCGCGTCATAAAGAAGGGGTTCCTGATCAATCAAAGATAAGAATCTTTCACGTTTAATTAGCCCTATCTTGACCTCCGTTTCCGCCTGTACGTTGGCATTACGCTGCGCTCCACTCAATAAGCTCATTTCTCCTGCTATGTCCCCAGGTGACAAATGTTCTAAAACAGTTCCATCTTCCAGGATGGCAGTGGCTTTACCCTCTAAAACGACAAACATCGTGTCGCCTTCTTCCCCCTGCCGCAAAATAATTTCTCCGGCCCCGAACGATTTCTGAGTTACCAACTCACCGATCTTATCCAGACCGGCGCTGTCAAGTCCCTTGAAAAGCAGGGTGTTCTTACACAGTTCGGTAATAAATAATACGGCCGCTTTCCGTGCGGCCGTTGCCCGTAGTTGAAACCAGGTGTCAATCCCATCCATTAGAAAGGCACTAACCACAATAATATATTCCTCGCGAAATTGAGGTACACCACCCACTACTATAAATCCGGCAATATAAGCGAATATTCGTTGACAACGCTCTAACCAAAAAACGATACGATCTACCCATGCCGGTGTATATCTTCCCCCCAGCCGTGACGCCTGATCTGCCCACCGCCAAACATCACTCGTCATCCAAATAACCGCCCCCAGGGCCATCGCTGGCGTAAATACGTTAAACGTGGCTCCCCACAGGCCAAATAAAATGAAACTGGTAAGATGATGCGCCGTGTAAAAAACCCGATAGCTTGGCTTCAGACTGTGCCACTCACGAATGATGATGGCCATGTCGTAAACATATAGGCCAAACATCACCGTGAGCCAAACAGTGCGAAATGTGCCCGGCCCGTAGAACCAAGCCACAATATACACAACGGCAGAGATCAAGCTGAGAAAATAATGGGTGCGCTCAGAGCGATAATGTCCAGAAAGTTGCGCTCGAATGACGGCGTCTAATACAAGGCAAATACCTACCACGGCAAGAACATTAATGAAAGAAATCGACATGTGATGATTGTCCTGATGAGCTTTATGGTTTACAGATGAGTTGATTCAGCTAACTGCTGAATGGGTACCCATAACTGGCCAATTGATGGCCTTTTCTTGAACATACCGATAGCCAACTTCAACAAGATCGTCAATTTTGCTGTAATCTAACAGCCCATAGCCTTCAACTGGTGGGGTAAGGTACATATCAGTCATCTCCCTGGAAGAGAAAGCTGATTGCACATTTGGAATGGTGATGGCCCGCAAAATAATATCGCTGATTGTGGGCGTGTCGGGCGGTTGACCCCATGGGTTAATACGCTGCCATAAGGCCTTCCATCCGGACATGGAATATCCAAAAGGAGTTGTGACCTTTTCTTCCTTTTTCCCGCCAACATCCACGGCAATCACATAATTGATATCTGGTCGGTTTTTCATTATGTCCGTCGGCAAATTGTTTAATATGCCTCCGTCGATCAGCACATGCCCGTTCTGGAAAACGGGTGGAAGGAGACCGGGAATTGCTGTGCTTGCCCGAACCGCGTGCATGAGCGAATCCGTTTTATGAATGAGAAGCTCTGCCTGGGTTATATTGGTAGAGACACAGAAAAAGGTTGTCCAAAGATCTTCGATTTTTATATTCCCATACAGCTCGGACATTGCTTCGGTCCAATTATGGCCCGAGGTAAGGGCATGAATGGGAAAGGTATAATCAACCCGTTTGATAGCTTTTTTCGCCCTCTCTTGAACTTCTGATGTATCCAAATACATGGCCCATAGGCCGGCAATAATTGAGCCAGCACTCACGCCAGCAATGGCATCAATGGGTATATTCCGTTCAAGCAGGCCGCGAATAACGCCAATTTGTGATAAAGCTCGTGCTCCGCCACCACCAAGTACTAAGCCAATCCCCTGGCCGGTTAACAAACGGCCGAGACGGTTGATGTCTGAATCGTTGTTGAGGCGTACATGATAGAAATCGCGTGCCTGGCGTTGTTGCAGCCATTGTTTGGTATCGGTTGGCAGACTGTCCGTGCGATCTTGCAAGAGAGCAAAACATTTTGTAATCGGCCGTTCTTCGAGCTGGTCAGAGAGCATTTGCTCAATGGCAGATATTGGCGGTATTTTGTTGGCATGGGCTATGAACAGCACCATATCTGCCTGGCGAATGCAGCGCATGGTCCAGGCTGTAAGATCGAAATCAGCCTCATAAATTACATATTGGTGTTCTACTTCTTGTTCATTTAGCCAAAATACGAAGCGGCTGTTACGGGGATCATCTTCGGCAAAGTGAGAGAGTTTTTCACCCAATATCTCGTCGCAGCGGTGACTATTTAAGTGTGCTGTGCGGCCCAGTTTTGAAAGTGCCGTGGCTAATTTAGTCGTAAATTCTGCTAAGGGAATGGTTCTATCTGTGGGAATTACAGCAATTGTCTGCACCGTTTTTTCAGCGCGAGCCCTGGTTGGCAGTTGACTCTGTAAGCGCTCAATAATTGGCCCAGCAAAGCGAGATAAAATAGCTTCTGGGTACTTGTGCAGGAGCTGGCTAAAGTGGGATTTTGGTAGGCGAGCCAATAAACTGTCTCTGAGGGCGACAACCGTTGCCGTTCGTCTGGCTCCAGTGATTAAGCCGATTTCTCCCACCGTTTGTCCACGATGGACGTCGATAAAATACGGCCGTAACGAGTCACGTGATGGCATCGTAACCCGCAGGCGACCCCCTAGCACGATGTACAGAGCATCGCCAGCTTCGTTTGCATGCATCACTGTTTCACCACCGACCACCGTAATTAATTCAAGCTTGGCTTGCAAATCTTGTAAAATATCTTCGTCTAAGCTCTTAAAGATATCTGTGATCCGCAAAATGTGATTCAGCCGTGAACGATGGATGCGACCTCGAATGGTGTCGTTGATAAGCTTGGCAATATGTGGCGCTGAGAGCGTGATTTCTTCTAGTTTCTTACGAGATAACGACAACAGCTCGGCTTCAGTTGTTGCATAAACAGAAGCTGTGCGGCGTTCGCCTGTAAACAGGGAAATTTCCCCAACGCCGTCTCCCTGTTTTTTATATTCCAGAATTTTCCCCGTCGTGCCGTATGTTTCATCTACAACCTTTAACTCCCCCTTGACGACTACATATAGATGCTCTCCAATGTCACCTTGTCTGATAAGCTGATCGCCAACCGCCAACGTTAAATGGTCAAATATCGTCCCAAGTAAAGGGTATAGATCGACAGAAATGTTTTCGAAGAAATTAGAAGCAGCCGCAATAGAGGTGAAGGGGTAATCCGACATGTGAAATCTCAATCTACCTTATCAACGGTAAACGACCGTATGCTTAGCAATTCGAAATAGGGGACAGGCGGGCCAATATTCTGGCCAGACGAACTGATCCTGCTTGTCTCACCCAAAACGGCCGTTACCGCCAGGTAAGACGAGACGGCGCGGAGATAAGGTCACCTGTTTTAGCCCAAACCATACCGCGCCGTCCCACCCATACACCATATTTCGATTTACGGCCGTATGCTACCACACTTGGCCTAAGAATCACCATCGTGCTGAGCTAATCCGACATGCTCAGCGCTCGATGCCCAGTTGTTGCTATTCGCCGTGCTGCTCGCAGCCTCACCTATGCTCCGGTTAGTACCTGTCCAAATATTCGCCACAGAGTTCACAGAGAGATTAGAGGCAAAGGCTCATTGCTCATTGCTCATATTTCTCTTTTTTCGCTGGTAACCGTTCAGTTCTCCGTAGAGCCTGGGCCGCGCCTCGGCGCTTCGCGCCTGGCACGGCCAAAGATCGAGGGTTTTTTCACTTTTGGGGGTCATTTTGACCCCCAAAAGTGAAAAAACCCAAACTTCTTCCCCGCACGGGGCGCGCAGCGCCCTCGTGCGGGATACCACTGACCGGTTACTTTCGCTGTAGCTTTTCGGAAAGGTTCTTAGTTGGTTTTGTAATCCTGAGGCGTGGCTTGAGTCTTTTTTTTGAAGATTTTGCTGAAGTGGGACGGGTCTTTGTAGCCCAGCCGGTGGGCAATCTCCTTGACGGACAGGTTGGTAAACGTCAGCAGCCGCCGCGCTTCCAGGATGAGCCGGTCCTCGATGAGGTGCTTGGCGGTACGGCCGACTAGCTGGCGGGTGATGTCGGACAGCTGGCGGGGGGTGACGTTGAGTGCGTTGGCGTAATCGGCGACGGCGTGGGTCTGGCTGTACTGCGCTTCCAGCCGCAGGGTGAATTGGTGGAAAAGCTGGGCTTCGGGGGATACGGCCGTTCCCGCCCCCCTCACCACCTCCTGCTGCACCTGGCCCAATTTCACCAGCAAAACCGTTAACAGATGACGTAACACTTCCTGGTTGGAACGGCCGTCTGCCTCACCCCCAAACTCCGCCAGCAGCAGCCCCAGCAGCGCCTCAAAATTGGCCAGCGCCGCCGGCGGCACGGGCAGCGTGTGGTTGATGGTGACGTTGTTGAACAGCACCGTCTGGTAATGCCCCATCGCCTGCGACAAAAAGTTGGGCAGGAAGGCGTCGGTGAAGCGGATGACCAGCCCGTCCAGGTCGATGCCGGTGATGAGCTGATGTACCTGCCCTTTGGCGATAAGGTAAAAGGTGCGGGGCTGGATGGCCAGCGCGTGACCGTCAATCACATGTTTGCCCCGGCCCGAACGCACCCACAGGATTTCCTGGAAGTTGTGGCGGTGCGGTTCCTCGTGCGTTTCTTGCGGGTCCGTTTCGATGAGGAACGGCCGTATCAAAAAATCCCGCTCAGTGTCGGCCAGGGGTTGGGTGGGGAGGGTGGGGGATTTGGTCATTGTAGGAAAGCGGAACACAGAGTTACCCAGAGAAAAACAGCTCTCTGTGCCCCTCTGTGTTGCTTTTAAGATTTTTGCAGAACGGCCGTTAAACTCTCCACCAGCCGCGCATTTTGCTCCGGCGTGCCGATGCTGAGCCGGATGTGATTGTCCAGCCCAAACGCCGGGCGCACGATGATCGCCAGGGCCATCAGCCCGTCAATCATCACTGGCGCGGGCACGGATGGGTGCGAGAACAGGACAAAGTTGGCCTGGCTGGGCCAGACGCGGCAGCCCAGGCGGGTCAGCTGTTCGGTCAGCCACTGCTTGCCCGCCATGTTGTTGGCCACGGTGCGCTGGCGATGTTCGGCATCGTTGAGCGCGGCCAGACCCGCCACCAGCGCCAGCTTGTTGATGTGAAAGTTGCGCTTCACGCCTGCGACGCGCTCAATCACTTCTGGGCTGGCAATGCCGTAACCCAGCCGCAGCGCCGCCAGGCCGTAAATCTTGGCAAAGGTGCGCATGAGGAACAGGTTTTTGCCCGCCAGCACCTCCGGCAGCAGGTCCGGGAAGTCTGGCGCTTCGACAAAATCGACATACGCCTCGTCGTGGATAAGCAGCACGTCGTCGGGCACGACGGCCATGATGTGCCGCATTTCCTCGACCGTCGCATACGTTCCGGTGGGGTTGTTGGGGTTGCACACGTAAACCAGCCGCGTGTCTGGCGTGATGGCCGCCGCGATTTGCTCCGGCTGGTAGCTAAAGTCTTCTTCGTCTAAGTCAAAAAAGTGGATGGGATTGCCGGAACGGCCGCTAAATCGTGCCAAAAAAGGAAACGACTGCCGGGGCAGGGCGCTGGCATCGCTTGGGGCAAGCAGGTGGCTGCGGGCGACAAACTCCAGCACCTCAATGCCGCCGCTGCCAACGACGATGTGCTCCGGGCCAAGCTGGTCGCTGATCGAGGCGGCGATGGCCTGGCGCAGCTGCCATTCCAGCTGTTTGGACGGGTAGACGTTGAGCGTGTCCAGGCTGTCGCGAATGGCTTGCAGCGCCAGCGGCGATGGTCCCAGCGGATTTTCGTTGGAGGCCAATTTAAGCGGCGCTTTTTGGCGCAGCTCTGGCGGTAAATCTTCGATGGAAAGGCCCGGTTTGTATTCTGTAGTTGACATAAATCCTCTTGCGTGAGAAGCGGTCCAGTCCAAATTGTGACCGAACGGCCGTTTTGTTGACTAAAGTGATCGTGATCTGCCTACAATCATAACGTAAGTTTGTGGACAGAAAAGCGGTACGATGGCCGATGCCTGGGTGACGGCCGTTTCTCCTTAAACAACCTCTGATGAAATCAGCTGGCTGCGGCCAGGTATCTTTCTCGTGAATTCCAGCCTTTTTTTTGCCCGATTAGGCCATTTTCGCCATGTTCACCTTGAGAAAGACGAGTGATAGTACTGTAAATGCGGGCAGGAACCATGACACACCAACGATTGCAGAACTCACAAGTTGTCAACGGCCGTTACCACCTCCACGAAAAACTCGGCGAAGGTGGTATGGGCATCGTTTACCGCGCCACCGACCATCTGACAGGGGAAAGCGTCGCCCTCAAGCAGGTTCACCTTTCGGAAAAGCTGCAGCTGCGTGACAGTTTGGCTCCTGGCGCAACGGAAGATGAACTGCGCCTGGCGCTGGCACAGGAGTTCCAGATTTTGGCCGCGCTGCGGCATCCACACATCATTAGCGTGTTGGATTATGGCTTTGATGAGGCGAAACGGCCGTTTTTCACCATGACCTACCTGCCAGAAACCGAGAACATTCTCGATGCCGCGAAAGATCATCCCTTCGAGCGCAAAATAGAACTCATCCAGCAGCTGCTGCAAGCCCTGGCCTACCTGCACCGGCGCGGCGTACTGCACCGCGACCTGAAACCAGACAATGTTTTGGTGAGCGACGGCATGGTACGCGTCCTCGACTTCGGCCTTTCCGCCTCTGACAAGTTGGGCAGCGACTCTATCGGCACGCCGCTGTACATGGCCCCGGAACTGTTCGAAGGCGAAAGTTACAGTCAATCAGCCGATTTGTATGCGGCGGGTATTGTTTTGTACCAGCTACTTACGGGGCAACATCCGTTTGAACCATTTGATCACAAATTCCTGGACCGGGTGCTGGAAGAAGCACCGGATTTAGAAAATTTAGATGAGCGGATACGGCCGTTCCTGCACCAATTGCTGGCCAAAACCCCACAAGACCGCATTGCCACTGCCCCAGATGCCTTGTTCTTTTTAGCCGAAGCGTTAGGCCAGCCCGCCCCGCCAGAAACGGCCGCAATCCGCGAAAGCTACTTGCAAGCGGCCAAATTCGTCGGTCGCGACGCCGAAATGGCCCAGCTTGCCGAGGCGCTGCACCAAGCAGCCAGTGGCAAAGGGTCCGCCTGGCTCATTGGCGGCGAGAGCGGCGTGGGCAAATCGCGGCTGCTGAACGAACTGCAAACCCAGGCCCTGGTAGCTGGTTTTCAGGTTTGGCGTGGCCAGGCCATTGCCGAACACGGCGCATTTTTTCAGGTGTGGCAAGAGATTGTGGGCACACTCGCCCTGCACACCGCCCTGAGCGAGCTAGAGGCGGGCATCCTCAAAGAGATGTACCCGAAGCTGGAACTGCTACTGGGGCGATCCATTCCCGATGTGCCGCGATTGGAAGGCTCCGCGCACCTACAGCGGTTGGTCAATACCCTGGTTGGCCTCATTCAACGGCAAAAACAGCCCGTTTTGCTGCTGCTAGAAGATTTGCATTGGGCCTATGAAAGCCTCCGCCCGTTGGAGCAGTTGGTTTATGAGCTAGAGGGGCAGCCGCTGCTGATTGTTGGCACCTACCGCAACGATGAGCGGCCCAAGTTGCCCACAGAGCTGGGGCGGGCCGTTCAGCTGCTGACCTTGCTGCCTTTCAACGAATCGGGCGTTCAGGAGCTGACCGAGGCGATGTTGGGGCGAGCCGGAAAACAACCTGAACTGGTTGCCCAACTGCTGCAAGAGACTGAAGGCAATGTGTTCTTTTTGGTAGAGGTTTTACGTGCCTGGGCTGAAGTGGCGGGTGGCTTGGGCGAGGTGCGTCAGGAAACGGCCGTTCCTCATCAACTGCTCACTGGTGGCATTCTCCAGGTTGTGAAGCGACGCCTACAAAAAGTGCCCCAGAACTACCAACCCCTGCTGCGTCTGGCCGCTATCGGTGGCCGCCAGCTCGATCTGAACGTTCTGGCCCGCTTGCGTGAGACGGTAGACCTGCAAGCCTGGCTGCTCGCCTGTAACGAAGCCATGGTGCTAGAAGTAATCGACAACACCTGGCGCTTTGCCCACGATAAGCTGCGCGAAGGCTTGCTGCAGAATCTAGACACCGCTGCCAAAAAGCAGGGCCACCAGCAAGTCGCAACCGCCATAGAAGCCATTTATGACCACCCCGAAGAACAGGCTGTGATTTTGGCCACGCATTGGCGCGAAGCGGGCAACCCCACCAAAGAGATTTATTACAGCCTCAAGGCCAGCGAACAGCTGCAGCATGCCGGGAATTTTGAACAGGTCATTGAGCTTTTGGAGCGCCTTCGGACGGAATTTGCGGCAATGATTGACGATGCAGACAGCTTCACTGTGTTGCATTTATTGGGTGAAGCGTACCGAGGCACCAACCAGTACACCCACTCGTTGGCGCGGTGTCAGGCTGCCCTGGTGCTGGCTCGCCAACGGGCCGACCAGCAGGCCATTGTCAACCAGCTCATTGGGCTGGGTTGGTCCATCTGGGGCCAGCTGCAATATGAAGACAGGCTGCGTGATAAGGCTGGCTGGGAGGCTGCCGAAGCCTGTTTTCAGGAAGCGCTTCCCCTGGCAGAAACCCTTGGCGATCGGGTAGGCATGGGGCGCTGTTTGCACAATTTGGGTCTTGTTTTTGCGGTGCGTGACCGTGATGTTAAAAAAGGCTTGGGTTACATGCAGCGCGGGCTGCATGTTGTGCAGGCTGCCCAGAAGCCAGAATATCTGCTGATTTCCTTGTACGATATTGGTTTGTTCACCATGGAACACGATTTAGCAGCGGGGAAAGCGTATTTTTTCCAGGCGCTTGCTTTGACCCATGAAGTCGGTCGTCCGCGCATCATTCGCTATATTTTGCAATCGCTGACCAATGTGGCTTTGTTTGAGGCCGATTGGCCCAGTTTTGAGCGGCATTTGCAGGAGTTAACCCAGTTTAGCAAGAACCGGCGAGATTTTTTCTATACGGCCGTAAATCGCCTCGCCGCCATTTTAGCCATTCATCGTGGTGAGCTAGACCTTGCTCAGCATCACATTGGGCTCAACTTAAACAATCACGATCGGCCACTTCTGGATACTACTTTTGAACATTGCCAGCTGGGAGCCGTGGCCCTGCTGCGTGCCGATCGCACTCAATTATCCGACTCCCTGACGCAAGGCTTCAGTGCGATAAAAAAAGCGCCAGTAACCCATGCCGCGTATCTGGCGGGTTTGCAAGCGGGCGCATACTTCCTGGCTGAAGAAAATGAGAAAGGCGGGGCCTGGCTGGCTCTGGCCGAAGCCCATTTGGCGCTGTCCCCCAACAAAGTCCAGGAGCGGGCTCATCATGTAACGGATGTCATGGAGCAGCTCCGTTATCAGTTCCAGCAGCAGTTGGCTACAAACGCTGCCCAGGCTGGCAAGGCGCGGGCCGCCCTGTTTAGCTTGGCTGCCATCCTGGCCGAATGGCAAGAAGCTGAGCCAGACAGCCTACCACTGGTGCAGGCTGTAGAGTCGGTGCTTTTTGACCAGTTAAAAACGATCAACGGCCGTTACCAACTCCACACCAAACTCGGCGAAGGCGGCATGGGCATCGTCTACCGCGCCACCGATCGGCTGACCGGCGAAACGGTAGCCCTCAAGCAGATTTATCTTTCTGATAACCTGAAGGTGAACGATAGCCTGGCAACTGGCGCGACCGAAGATGATTTGCGCCTGGCGCTGGCTCGCGAGTTCCAAATTTTGGCCGGGCTGCGTCATCCCCACATCATCAGCGTGTTGGATTATGGCTTTGATGAGGCGAGACGGCCGTTTTTCACCATGACCTACCTGCCCGAGCCACAAACCATTCTGGAAGCCGCCCAAAACGCCCCGTTTGAGCGCAAAATCGAACTGATCCAGCAGCTGCTGCAGGCGCTGGCCTACCTGCACCGACGCGGCGTGCTGCATCGTGACCTCAAACCCGACAATGTATTGGTCAGCGCTGGTGTGGTTCGTCTGCTCGATTTTGGGCTGTCGGCCACGGGACAGCTCGATGGCAGTTCGGCCGGTACACCACTTTACATGGCTCCCGAGCTGTTTAACCAGTCCGCTGCTCACCCCACGGCCGATCTCTATGCCGTGGGGGTCATTGGGTATCAGCTGCTCACCGGTGAACATCCCTTTGCCCCATTTGATTATGGCTTTTTGGAGCGCGTTTTAGAAGCAGAGCCAAATTGGGAAGGTGTAGATGAACGAGTACGGCCGTTCCTCACCCAACTGCTGGCCAAAACAGCCGAAGAACGCTTCACCAGTGCCCCCGAAGCCTTACTTGCCTTAGCCGCCGCCTTGAACCAGCTACCCCCGCCAGAAACGGCCGCAATCCGTGAAAGTTACCTGCAAGCCGCCAAATTTGTGGGGCGCGAGGCCGAATTGGCCCGGCTAACCGCCGCGCTGCTCCAGGCAGGCCGCGGTGCGGGTTCCACCTGGCTCATTGGCGGTGAGAGCGGCGTGGGCAAATCCCGGCTGCTCAGCGAGCTGCGCACCGTCGCCCTGGTGAATGGCTTTCTGGTCATTCAAGGGCAAGCCGAAAGAGACGGCGGTATTCCCTACCAGATCTGGCGCGAGCCTGTGCGGCGGCTGGTGTTAACAACCGATCTCAGCGATGTGGAAGCCGGTATCTTAAAAGAGTTTATCCCCGACCTGCCCCAACTGCTGGCCCGCGCCATTCCCGATGCCCCCACCTTAACTGGCTCCGCTTATTACGAACGGCTGCTTTTTACCATCCTGGCCGTGTTCCGGCGGCAGCAAACCCCCATGCTGCTCCTGGTAGAAGACCTGCATTGGACCCAAGAGAGCCTCATCTGGCTCAAGACGCTGAGCCAGATGGTCAAAAGATTGTCTCTGCTCATTGTGGGTACCTACCGCGACGATGAACGGCCGAATTTGCCCACGCTGCTGCTCCAGCCCCAGGTGATCAAATTGCCCCGGCTGAATACAGCCGACATTGCCAGCTTGACCGAGGCGATGTTGGGTCCGGCGGGCAAAGAACCAGCTTTGCTGCACTTGCTGCAGCAAGAGACCGAAGGCAACGCTTTTTTTATGGTCGAAGTGATGCGTGTCCTGGCCACCGAAGCGGGCGATCTGAGCCAGGTTGGGCAGATGACGCTGCCCCAGGCAGTGCTGGCCGGTGGTGTGCAAGATGTGTTGCAGCGTCGCATTGCTCGAATGCCTGAGTGGGGACGGCCGTTGCTGCAACTGGCGGCGGTGTACGGCCGTCAAATTGATCTGCATGTTCTGGCTGCCCTGGCTCCTCACACTCAATTGTCGCCCTGGCTTACCATGGGCGCTGAAGTGGCCCTCTTTGACGTCCAGGAAGACCAGTGGCGCTTTAGCCATGATAAACTGCGTGAAGCCGTGCTGGCCGACCTGCCCCCAGCGGCGCACAAAATGCTCCACCGTCAGGTGGCTGAAGCCATTGAACAAGTGTACCCCGATGACGAAACGCGCAGTGCCCAATTGATGGAGCACTGGCGCAACGCGGACGACATCGCCAAAGAACTGCCATACATCCTCCAATTTGTGCAGCAGGTGTCGTACAGCCGTAGAGATTTTCAATATGCGCTGGAATTGATTGCCCGCGGTCTTACCCTGGCGGAACAGCTCCAGAATGTGCCCGTCCAGTTAGAGCTGTCCATTATGCAGGGTACCATGCATGACAGACTGGGCGAATACGTGGCAGCCCAGAGCTGTTTTGAGCAGGCCCTGCCCAAAATTCAGGCGCTGGGCCTTTCCCGGCTTGAACGCCGAACACACAACACCCTGGCTCACGTGGCCTGGCAGCGCGGCAACCAGCAGGCGATGATTGAACATGCCAACCACGCTTTTGCGCTCAGCCGTGAACTTGGTGACATGCCGGGCCTGGCACACAGCCTCAACCAGCTGGGCCTCGCCTACGACAATGCCGGCGATCTGGCTAAAGCCCGCGATTATTATCATCAATGCCTGGAAGCCGCGCGCAGCATCGAAAAAGATCACTACTTTGCGTCCATTGCCCTCAACAACATTGGCGAAGGTCTGACCGACGAAGGAGATTACCTCGGCGCGTACCGGTATTATTTGGAAGCTTGTGAAATTGACCAACGGCGCGGCGATCGGCATGGGGTGGCCATTATGTTGGCCAATCTGGGCAACAATGCCCTGGCGCGGGGGGATTGGTCTGAGGCCCGCCGTTACCTGGAAGAGAGCATTCAGATTCAGCGTGATTTTGATCTGGAAACGTCGTTGGGGTTGGCGCTAAACAGCATGGTCGTGGTCGAGCTGATCGCCGGTGATCTCCCGGCTGCGGAACGATGTGTCATGGAAAATCTGGCGCTGGCTGAGGCATTAGGTAACCGCCTTTACCAACCTGAGGCGCTGCTGTGGCTGGGTCATGTGAGGCGGGCGCAGCGCCAACCAACGGAAGCATTCGCCGCTTACAATCAGGCGGTGGCGGTGGCCCGTGATGTGGGTCAGGTTGTTGTACTGGCCGACACCCTCACCGGTCGTGCCTTTGCGCAAACAGAGCTGCTTGATGCTGGACAGGATTTGCGGGAAGCGCTCACGCTGGCCCAGGAAAATAACCTGGGGCGTTTGCGCATTAACGCGCTAACGGGCTTTGCCCATTTGTTTGTGCGTCAGGGTGACCTGGCGCGGGCTGCCGCGCTTTGTGGGCTGCTAGACGTTCAGGGCAATTTTGACCACCAGGCGATTCGGATGGTCTACCGGATGCCTGTGGTGGTTGAACTGCGCGCCAAGTTGGGTGATTCGCTTTACGAGATGTTAAGCCAGCGGCTGGTGGGGCAGCCGATAGCGGACGTGGCCCAAGCATTACTGGATGAACAGCTGCTGATTGAGCGACCTGCTCTGCTGTGCGATGGGGTGGTTACGGCCGTTCCCCACCCATCACCCACCGAAGCCGACCTGATCGAGCAAATGCTGGACGAAGCCGCCGGGGATACGAGCGAACCAAACGACAGGCTGCGCGGTGAAGCCCTGCTGGCTCATTTGCTTACCATCAGTCGGTACATGGCCACCATCCGCTCGCTGGCCCCGCTGCTTTCGTTTGCCCTGAACGAGGTCATTGCTCTGGTCGGCGCGGAGCGAGGTTACATTGTGCTTATTGAGGAGGATGGCGCGCTGGACTTCCGCGTGCGCCGCCGGGCCGATGGCTCAGACATTCAGTCCGACGCTGATACGATTAGCCGCTCCATTTTGGCTGAAGTGGTGCGCACCCAGCAGGCGTTGGTGGTGCAAAATGCCCTGTTAGATCCCCGTTTTGCGACGGCCCAGAGTGTGCTGGCCATGCAGCTGCGCTCCATCATGTGCGCCCCGCTCATCACGCAAGATCGTCTCATTGGGGCCATTTACGTGGAAAGTCGGTCACGCAGCGGCCGTTTCTCGGCCGAAGATCTCGCACCCCTGGAATTTTTCAGCAATCAAGCGGCCGTAGCTATCGAAAATGCCAATCTGAACGACAACCTGGAAGCCGTGGTGGCCCGGCGCACCACGGAACTGGCCGAAGCCAAAGAAGCAGCCGAAGCGGCCAACGCGGCCAAAACCATTTTCCTCTCCAGCATGACCCACGAGCTGCGTACGCCGATGAACGGGGTTTTGGGTATGACCAGCCTGCTGCAAGACACCAACCTGGACCCGGAGCAGCGGGATCTGGTCAACACCATTCGCACCAGCGGCGATACCTTGCTCACCCTCATCAACGACATTCTGGACTTTTCTAAAATTGAAGCCAATAAGCTGGAGCTGGAGGAAGTGCCTTTCGCCGTCGGCCAGTGCATTGAGGAAGCGCTTGATTTGGTAACACCTAAAGCGGCCGAAAAGGCGCTCACCCTGGCCTATTTTGTGGATGCGGCGGTGCCTGCCTGGCTGCGGCAGGACGTCACGCGCGTGCGCCAGATTTTGACCAATTTGCTCAGCAACGCGGTTAAATTTACCGAGACGGGGCACGTTGTGGTGCGGGTTGGCCTGGTAGAAGCCGGGTTGGCAGAGAGTACGCTCGTTCCTTACCACATCGCTTTTACCGTCCAGGACACCGGCATTGGCATTTCGCCGGGCCAGGTTGACCGGCTGTTTGGCCTCTTTAGCCAGGCTGAAGCCTCCACCGCCCGGCGTTTTGGTGGTACGGGGCTGGGGCTGGCCATCAGCAAGCGCCTGGCCGAGATGATGGGCGGCGAATTGTTTGTTGAAAGTGAGTTGGGCTGTGGTTCCACCTTTACCTTCACCATTCAAGCCCAGGCAGTGGCGGTGCCGTCGTCGGTGGTGCTAGAACGGCCGTATGCAGGCAAAAGCGGTCTATTGGTAAGCCAAAACCCGGTGAACCAGCTCTTTTTGGCGCAGCGGCTGCAAGCCTGCCAGGTCAGGTTGGCCGTGGCCGTGCCAGATTCCCCGCGCTGGCTGTCACAATTGGCTGCGGCCGATCTGCTGTTTATTGATTGGAACCACAGCGGCTGGCACGGAGCCGAGCTGCTGGCGCACATCCGGCAAATTCAGCCCCATTTGCCCATCATTGCCCTGACCCAGTGGGGACAGCGTTTACCAGACAGCTTGAGGGGGATTACGGCCGTTGCCCTGCCCCTCAAATCGAACCAACTGCATGAGGCCTTGACTACACTCTTTTCCGGCCAGAGCGGGCCACAAACCGCCCCGCTAGCCAGCGCGCTAACCAGCACTCCGTTCGACCAGCAGATGGCGCAGGCGTATCCGCTGCGTATTCTCATTGCTGAAGACAACAGCGTGAATCAAAAAGTGGCGCTGCGCATGTTGGCGCGATTGGGCTACCAGCCAGAAGTGGCCAGTAACGGGATTGATGCGCTGGCTGCTTTTGGGCAACGGCCGTTTGACCTGATTTTGATGGATGTGCAAATGCCCGAGATGGACGGCGTTGTCGCCACCCGGCGCATCCGGGCCGATTTCCCAGCCCAGGCCCAGCCCTTCATCGCGGCTATGACGGCCGACGCTATGACCGGCGACCGGGAAAAATACCTGGCCGTTGGCATGAACGACTACATCAGCAAACCCATCAGCGTGGCGGACCTGATCGCCGTTCTCCGCCGTGCGCATTCCGCGAAAGATTTGACGGCGCAATAGCCCAGCCTGAACCTGCATAACCCAATAAAAAAGGTGCCGTGAATTTTTCACGGCACCTTTTTTGTTGTCACATCGGGTATGGCAGTTTGGCTTTAATTCACAACCAGGCGGCCCTGCATGCTGGGATAGTGGCCCGCCACCGTGCAAATGACCAGGTATTCACCGGCTTCGCTGGGGGCAAAAAAGCTCTCACGGAACGATTCACCCGCAGCTACCAGGCCAGTTTCTTTCAGGATGAGGTCGGAATTGGTGGCAGTATCAAACGCTTCCGGCATGTCGGCATCCAATTTAATGACGGCCCAGTTGTGCTCGGTGGTACCATTGTTTGTCAGCTCAATGGAAACCTGACCGCCCGCATTGACATTCCACTTTGGTGGGTTGGTGGCGTTGTCGGGCGTGGCGCCAAAATAGTTGTCACTTTGCGTAACCTGAATGGTTACACTCTCGGGTTGGGCAGATTCTTCTTCACCGCCTCCACCACCGCAGGCGACAAAAAAGAGGGTGGCAAACAGTGCCAGTACAGCCAAATACTTCAGTTTCATTTTCTTCACTCCTTTGTAAATTAGGTGTTTACCAATGGGTCTGAATTAAAGCAAAAATCCTTACCTTGTCAACTTTTTGCAGGGCTATTTCGGCCAGAAAGTTGGACAAAACCTGGATAGCATTACTGGTTGGTATTGGGCGGGATGATAGCTAAACGGCCGTTTCGTACCGTGGCGGCAGCAGTCCCAAAAATGAGCCAAAAGCGTATTGAATCGTTAACGGTGCAATGGTGGCCATCCGCCAGATCAAGAAGAACATTTCCGGTTGGCGGTAGGCAAACAGGTGGCGGGCAATAAACGTGCGCCGCCGGAGCAGCCGCCCCAGCCGGTGCTGCTGCAACGCCTTTTTGTAATTCTGAAAGCGGAAGTCGTTCCGGGCAAACGCGTCTTCAATTTGTTCGGCCACGATGGAGCCATATTCCATGCCGTAAGAAATACCTTCGGCAAAAAGCGGATCCACGCCAGCGGCGTCACCCGCCAGCAGCACATGCGGCCGGGCAAAGGCGGCCTCAGGGTTAAACCAGCGCACCGGGTGTCCTTCCAGCCGAACGTTGCTCAGGTTGATCTGCCGGGCTTCCAGGCTGGCCAAAAAAGTTTGCTTCAGGTTGCCGTGGGGCAGGTGGTGCTGCAACTGGGGGGCCAGGCGGCTGTCGAAGATGCCCCGGTTCATGTGCGGTTGGCCATCAACCAGGCAAGGAAAGTCCCAGCTGTACCCCTGGATGCCGTGCTGTATACAAGAAAAGTCGAAGACGGCCGTTTGCTGTCGCCACGCCTCTTCTTCTTCAGGGTTGATGGGCGTAAGCACCCGCAGCAAACGGGCAATGCCTGGCTGGGCAAACAGGTTTAGCTTACGGCGCACGACGCTGTTGGCCCCATCTGCCCCCACCACCACCGCCGCACGGTAGGTGTGGCGTGTAGTTTTCAACATCACACCATCTGGCCCAGGCTGCAAATCCAACAGCTTTTCGTTGGAATGAACCCGCAGCCCTCGCGCTGTGACCGCCTCGGCAATCGCCGCATCAAACAGCCGTCGCTCAATCACGCGCATCGCACCGGGAAACGGCACGGAAAAATCGAGCCGCCCCAGGCGAAATACAAGCTGATTGACGGTAAAGGCGGGCACATTGAGGTGAAGACCTAATTTTTGCAGCTGTTCTTCGCCATGAAACGTCACCCCGCCGCCGCATACCTTGGGGCGCGGATGTTCCGCTGCTTCCAAAATGAGCATCTCTTGGGCCAGGGCCGGCTGCCGTTGCGCAAGGTGCAATGCCGTAGCCAGGCCGGTTGGTCCACCGCCCACGATGACAACTTTGTATTGAAGTGGGTTGTTCATGCCCAGTTTCCGCGTGAAACTTTTAACAAAAATCGGCGAGTTACGGGTTGTTTTTCGTCCAGGTTTGGCCACGATTCGGCTGCATAAGCCTGCAATTTTTGGAAAAGAATATTGAACACGGCATCAGGAAACATCCAGCTTTCAGCATCCATGCGATTTTGAATTGCTTCCAGGCGCTCGTTGGGGCTGATCCAGGTGGTCCACTCAGCCGCGATCACATCTTCTTGCTGTGTGCCACCCAATTCTGCCAGCAGCGCCTGCTTCCCAATGCCTGCTGCTGGTGGCCGCGTGTTGGGCGAGAGCGCCATTGCCTGGCGGCGCAGCTCATCTCGCAGCCGCCCGGTTACCGATTCTGGATCAATCCAATCGTCCCCTTGAATAAAAGCGCCGCCCGGTTTTAAAACACGGGCGGCTTCTCGGAGAACTTGTTGCCAATCAGTAGCCAGGTGCAAAACATGAACAGCCATCACAGCATCGAACTGTTTGGCCGTAATCGGCAGGTGATGCATATCCGCCTGCAGAATGGCTAAGGAAGTGTGGGTGGTAGACGGCCGTTCTAGCGCTGTCAGCATTTCCCACGAAAGATCAAACCCGGTAACGTGGCAGCCTGCGGCCACAACGGGTCGGGCAATTCGCCCTGTGCCAATGCCAATTTCTAACACGCGTGCCGCGGCTCCCGCCTGAACGGCGATGGCTGAACCAATCTGCCGGGCCACTTCAGGCGGGTGGGTCCGCTGCGCCTCATACTGCTTGGCGACACGCTTGTCAAAAGAAAAGTCAAACTTCATTAAATAGTTGCGCCCGCTTCCATGGCTCGTAAAGCATCAGACGTCGTCATCGTTGCCGCATGAGTTTCGCGGAAGTTGGTAATGCTGATGCGCCACATGACGATGGCGGCAATAATCATGCCGGTCGCTTCAATGCCAAAGATGAGGAAGTAAGCGATATTGGCGCTGACCAGACCACTTTCTACCAGGCCGGTATGCAGGGCACCGCCGCTAAACGAAGCGACACCATTGCCAAACGCCTGCGCCATGCCCCACAGCCCCATAAACAGGCCGGTTGCGCCTTCGATGGTCATGTCCATCATCATCGACAGCGAGCCAACGTTAAAGAAGCCGGTGAAGAGGCCCATCATCACCAACGCGGGGAAGACGATGCTAACCTGCTGGGTCATTGCTGCCGTGGCGAGAACAATCATACCAACGGCCGTACCCACACACCCCACAATCGTAATCGTGCGCTTGGAGATAGAAAAGACCGCGCTGGCCATGCCCATCAACAGCATGCCAATCAAAACACCGCCACCCCACATCGGTTGGAACTGCGTAGTTTCGGTGACTTTCATCCCAAAAACTTCCGCCCCAAACACCTCTAAGATATTGTCCTGGAGGAAGATCGAGAAGATCGCCACAAACACAAAGATGAAAAACTCACGCGCCTGGGGATTTTTGCGCAAAACACCCAATGCTGCCTGCACTGCGTTCCCTTCCGGCAAAGCTTTTCGGGATTTCTCCATGGCTTCTTCCAAAGCTGCCCCTTTCAAACGTTTTTCAATGCCCAGTGTACCCACCAAAATTGAGATGATTACGATAAACGGCGTCAGGTTATACAAACGCTGCATCGCTTCGGGGCTGTATTCCGGGCGCACAATGTTGAAAACAATTGCCGAAATAATGGAGCTCAAAATGGTGAACGTCCACACCACAGAAATGACCGCACCGCGTGATTTTGGTTCGGTAACTTCGGCAATCAGCGAATGGTGCGAATCGCCCATAAACGCAATGGCCACGCCGTACAAAATCAGCAACCCAAACCCGGCCAGCGTAGCTGAAAAAGAGCCAGCACCAATAGCATGCACCACGCGCGGCAGTCCAATAAAGATCAAACTGGCGACCACGCCGCCCAACAGCAAGTACGGTGTCCGACGTAAACCAAAAAATGGGTGCCGATCAGCAAATCGGCCGGAGATAACCTGAAATGGCGACAAGAAATAGTGCAGCGAGAGCATCGCGGTGATCAAAATTGCTGCAATGCCCAACTCAACGATAGCAATTCGGTTGAAATCAATGGTCAGAAGGGCAAACATCCAACCGACACCTAGTTTTGGCAGCGCCAAACGCAAGGTTCTTATGATACTTGTTAGAAAACCTAAAAAATTTTTTCCAAGGTGATGCATAAGACACTCTCCTAATCTGTTTCTTCTTCCTAAAAACAGCATAAAAAATGAGAAGCACATTATAACCAAATGTCTAATGTTGACAAAACATAACAAATACTTAACTAAATACTGATTTTACCTGTATAAAGAATGGGGAATTTCAGACTTTGGGCAAAAACACAGCCCAAAATGATCCTGATCCTTTTAGCAAAGGACTGGAGAATGAGGTTTAGCTGGCTAAAATGTGACTAGGAAAAGTTACGCAGGGGCTTGACTAAAAGTGGATTCAAAATCACCCAGCCAGTCAGTAACAAGCTGCCCATCAGTGTTTAGATGTTTTTGGGCGGCCTGGTTGTAAGCGTGCATATATTTAAACTGCATTTCTGTTGAGATCCCATAGTTGAGCATCAGCTGCTGGGCCAGTTTAAAACCAGGGGTAACTAAGGCAATGTTACCCAGGCTTAAAGCTGCCAAAATGTCACGCTTAAAACGGCTGTTCGTATCTTCCAAATACACAAACGGAATGTTTGCTTTGTCCAGGTTCTGCCGAACATCAAAGTCAATAAGATACTGCGTCGAGTCAAAGTGCTTGAGGGCAGCCTCATAATGCGACGGCAGTGGTTTGGCTCTTTGCATAGGCGGGTCAAACGTCATGATCTTGTTGATAATTTGTACAGCACCTTCAACGGTTTCCCCGAGAAAATGACCTGTAATGTGGTAGCGAAGCGAGGGAATAAGATTAAAGATGGATCCGCCGAATGCAGACGGCACATCAAGTTCGGCTAACATCTCAGTGGCCTCAGCGAGGGTAGCGGCCGTTTCTAACCTTTGCGCGGCCAGAATGACCAGGTCTGGTTTTATGTAGTTAACAGTAGATGCCAGCTGAGCTGTAGGTAAATTGGCCCCCAAATAAATTACATTCCATCCTTGATATCGCAACAACAATGAAAGCAACAGAAGGCTGAACGTGTGTTCTTCGTGCGGCGGGCACGCCAGCAAAATGCGGCCCAACCGTGTCGGGTTTGGGGCTGCTGCTAGCAAAGCATATAGTCGCTTTAAGGTTTTTTCGGAAGCAAAGTGCTCCTGTTGAACGGTGGCTTCATTCTGGAACCAGAGATCGCCTATCTGAGCCAGCCCTTTTTGCAGAATTTCCAGGCACACCATCTTAATAGGATAAATGGCAAAGGCCTGCGTAAGAAACTTCTCGGTGGCTTCGTCGTCAAATCTCAAGCAGTTTTTGATCCACGCATTGCGTATATCGCCTAAAGTATCTCCATTTTCAAAAACAAGATTCAGATCATCTTGCTGAAACGTAACGTACTCAAGCGGATTTCCCCCTTTTTCTTCAATGTTGTTCCAGAGTTCAGCTGCACGCCTGATGGTCATTCCTTCATCCAGTCGCGCCATCAGCCACTTCACAATGCTGATATCATGCTGAGTGTAAATGCGGTGTTTACCTTTGCTGCGGACTGGGCGGGGGAGGCCGTATTTTCTTTCCCAGGCACGAATTGTATGAGATTTGATACCAGTTTCAGAAAGCACTGCTTTTAGGTTATATGTGGGAGTTTTTTGTGGAAGGGCCATTTTGTAAAACCGCCAGTACGTTAAGCTTAGCTTGCCCACCCAAATCATCAGACGAGGGCCTACCTTAGCGTCTATCTTTCAAGGTTGTTAATTTCAAGGACTCTAATTTTAACATAAAAACTAAACTTTTAACTGAAAATTGAAGAGGAATATATGAGAACTGAGAGATTCAGGAGGCAAGCGTGATGCTACAGTGCTTCGTCAAATGGTATTGACAACCTGCTTTTTGATGTTAGAATATTCATATTATATTAAGGTTTTTCTTAACTTAAACTTATTTTACATTGCATATCCTGACAGTTTCACTGTCTTTCCCAGATTTGTGTCATATTTGCGTGAATATTTTGCCAAATAATGCCTAGCTTTTGGGCAAAATTGAGTCCTCTTAAACTGGGATAATTGGGAAGAAGAAGATTTTTACTTTTGCGTATAGACAAGCCCTGCTTGTTTATTTTATTTAGGTAAGCTTTATTGCATTACAAGTCACATAAGGAGAATTCGGAATGGCCAATAAAGATGCAAATCCCTACAACAATGATCAGGTTCCGGACAAATGGAAGAACCTTTTCACCAACGATGAATGGTATATGCATGACATCGTGGTAAAGGCGACCTACGGGTTCTTAGCCATTGCCATCGTTGCGCATATCCTGGTTTTCATGTGGAAACCGTGGTTGCAGTAAGCCCATCGTTACTTTAAGAATAATAAATCCCTTTTGCTTGCATGCTAAGACAGAAAATAGGAGAGGTTTCTAATGGCAGAACAACACAATGAACGTCCAGAACGTCCAGTTGAATTTCGTACAAGTCTGTTCTTGTACATTTTGCTCGGTGCCGCCGTTGCTTTGTTGATCCACTTCATCTTGCTGAGCACACCGACTTTTAACTGGCTGGCCGGGGCTTAAGTTTTAGCTTTAGCCGAATTGGGGGGCGAGCAGATTTTTTGCTTCCACCTTTTAAACTTATATACAAAAATTGTGAGGCCGTGAGGTTTGTCTTCACCGGTAAGGTAGGTAAGGATAAAACCTGATGGCCTTTCTACAATTTTCTTAGAATCGATTTTTGGTTCTAAGTTTGATTAGTCTTACCTACAGCACATTCACAATTGGATGTGTGTCCCTTCAATGAGTCGTTTTAGCTACGGCTAAATGAATCTAATGTTGCCAATAACTTGAGAAAGGGTTTGTCTTTCTCAAAGTGGTTTCTGGGAAGAGTGGCACAAGATAATGGTTCGAAGGACTCATCATTTGTTTCCCCTGACATAAGCGCCATCCTCAGTAACGGCGCAGATGGTTGCCTATGCCAGTGAAATACACATTTGGTCTACTAGTAAGGAGAGGCGGCCTGTGGTTACAGAGATAGTTACCCCTTCAGTAATACATACAAAACCAAATGTCGAAGGTGAGCGGCCAGCTGTTGAGAGAATAAGGGAAGGGGAGAACATTCCTTTTTCTGAGGTCGAAAAGCAGTATAAGAAGCCGGGAGGTACAATTCTTCACGCGGTTTTTGGAGCCGATCCCTTTGATTTTTGGTTAGGACGATTTTATGTCGGTACATTTGGCGCTCTATCCCTCTTGGGGATTTTTATGGGCGTTGCGAGTTATCTTTACCAGGCTTGGGTTGTGGAGGGGGCTTACAATCTTTTAAGAGCTCGTATTGATCCACCACCCATTAGCAATGGGTTGCGTTTTGCGACGCCTGGAGAGCCTGGCTTTTTTTGGCAGCTAACGGTAATTTTTGCCACAATTGCCTTTTTAGGGTGGTTGTTGCGACAAGTAGATATTTCCCGCAAGCTGGGCATGAGTTATGAAATTCCCATTGGTTACGGTGCGGTTGTGTCTTCTTGGATCACGTTACAGTGGTTACGGCCGCTTGCCATGGGGGCTTGGGGCAATGGGTTCCCGCTTGGTATTACGCACCATTTAGACTGGGTTTCCAACATTGGTTACCAGTATTACAACTTCTTCTTTAATCCCTTCCATGCTATCGGCATTTCTTTGCTGTTTACCTCCACCTTGATCCTGGCCATGCACGGTTCTGCGATTTTGAGCGCGGTAAACCAGCCCTATGTGACAGAAAGAAATGTGGACGGTTTTTGGCGTAACTTGTTAGGGTACAGCATCGGTGAAGTTGGTATCCATCGTTTGGGCTTCTGGTTGGCAATTGCGGCCGTTTTGTTTGCCAATCTCTGCATTTATCTGTCTGGTACGCTGGTGTTCAACTGGTCTACATTCTGGAATTTCTTCGACACGCTGCCGTTTTGGGAAGGTGCTGCGGCTGGGACCCTGCTGATTGGCGGTGGTGCCCTGGCGAGCGTCGTCTGGCGCGGACGGAGCCAACGTCCTGTGGATATGGATGAAGTTGAATATGGCGGCCGTGGTATTGATGGGACTGCTTTGCGGAAGACCTACCGTGTCAAGTTCCTGGAACGGCTCTTTGGTGTCGGACAGGTTGGCCCGGTTTATCTGGGTATCGCTGGGGCTGTTGCCGTTGTGTTTGGTTTCCTCGCGGTATTTATCATCCTGGAAGATTATCTCAACCAGGTTGGTTACAATCCGATTCTGTTCTTGCGCGAGTTTTTCGTGTTGACGGTGAATCCCCCGGCCATGAGCTATGGTTTGAGCATGGCTCCGTGGCGTGAAGGTGGTGCCTGGGTTGTGGCAACCTTCCTGATTAACATTTGTGTAGTTGCCTGGTGGCTGCGCGTATACGGCCGTGCCAAAGCCGCCGGTTTACGTCCTACACTGGCCTATGCATTCGCCGCTGCGCTGTTCCTTTACTTCATCATCTACCTGATTCGCCCTGTTATCATCGGTAACTGGGCACAGGCTCCGGGGCAAGGGTTTAAAGCCATACTCGACTGGACCAACAATGTTAGCATCCAGTTTGGTAACTTCTACTACAACCCCTTCCACATGATCTCCATCTTCTTCCTGTTGGGTTCCACCGTGCTGTTGGCCATGCATGGCGCAACGATTGTGGCGACCTCTAAATATGGCTCGCATCGTGAAATTGAAGAAATGATGGCTGAAGGATCAGGTACACACCGGGCACAGCTGTTCTGGCGCTGGACTATGGGTTTCAACGTAAACTCAAAAACAATTCATGACTGGTGCTGGTGGTTTGCCATTTTGACCGTCATCGCCGGTGGAATTGGTTTACTTCTGTCTGGTACGGTCATTACTGATTGGTATGCCTGGGCGCAAAGCATTGGCATCACTGCCCCACTGCCCTAGCGACAACACATTTGCTAGCCGCACTTTTCATGCTGACTATGACCTTGCCCAAAGGTGCGGCTAGTAGATTTCAAACCTAAGTGTTGTTGTCACAAAAAAGTTACCAATTCAGGTAAAGAGGAGATTAAAATGCGTCGCGGTTTCAAGAATCCAAGCGGGCCTAACTTAGCGTTTTGGGCCGTCTTCTTACTCGTAACAGTTTTACTCTTGAGCGGTGCTTTGTGGGTGCTTAGCTTTGTTCGGGGAACTGTAGTCTCTGCGGCAGAGGATGAAGTTGTTCTCAATCAGGCTTACATCAACTACTCGACAGCGGGCGATTATGTCACTGCGGAGTCGAATGCGGCAATTCAAGCCTACATCGCAGAATTCCCCCAACCACAAAACGCTCAAGTTTTGACAGGAATGACCACCTCCGAAATCTGGAGCTTCATGACAGCTTACGTAGCCGGTGGTTTGCAGGTGGATTGCACCTACTGTCATAACATTAACAACTTTGCTGCTGATGGTGCAGAGATCGGCGATGACGCCGTGGCTACCCGGAAAGACAATGCCCGGCAGCATCTGCAAATGGTGGCCGATCTCAACCAAAATTGGCTGACTCAGCTGGCGGAAATTGAAGGCAAACAACCTTCAGGTGCGCAGATTATTTGTGCGACCTGCCATTTGGGTGAAGCCATTCCCACGGCATGGCCAGAAGATCTGCATGCTTTGCCGGATGATTATCGGCTGCCGCTCGACAACCTGGATGTTCTTCTGGTGACGGGCAAACTTGACATCTCTCTGGATGCTGTGCAGTACAATCAGCACACTATGTACCACTTCAGCGAAAGCCTGGCGGTTGGTTGTACCCACTGCCACAACTCGCGGTACTTCCCCGATTGGGGGCAGCCTGCCAAGTACTATGCCCTGACGATGTTGCAGATGTCGCAGCACATTCTCAACAATTACCAGGACACGATGAATGGGCAGGAGCCGTCTTGCTACCTCTGTCATCGTAACGAAGTACGGCCGCCTGGTGCAGCGCAGGCCGAAGTCTTCTTGCCAGAGGTCTTAAGATCAAGTTATTCCCCGGAAGAGTAAGAATGAAGGCCTGTCGTTACGATAGGCCTCATTCACTTTGCTTTGATGGACAATGCTACACAGTGTTGAAAGACCGATTTCACCGTAAGTCGGTCTCTTTATCAATCTGAAATTCACTTTAAAAAAAACAATATATGACTTCAATAGAAACCTCCAGCCCACCAACTCAGGTAGCACAACCGTCTGTCTTGCGGCGCTCCCTCGTCCTTATGAAGCCAATTACCTGGTTTGGGCCGATGTGGGCGTTTTTATGTGGTGCAGTTGCCAGTGGGGCAACGACCTGGTCACTAGCAGATATAGGCCTCGTCATTTTGGGTATCATCATGGCGGGGCCTATCTTGTGTGGCTTTTCTCAGGTCATTAATGATTATTTTGACCGGGATATCGATGCGGTTAATGAGCCGTACCGGTTAGTTCCATCTGGGTTGGTATCTACCAAACAGATTTTTGTTACGCTCTTTGTCTTGCTGGTTGCTGGTTTGTTTGTCAGCAGCTTTTTGAACTTGCGGGTGATGTCATTTGTTATTGCCGGGCAGGTGTTGGCTGTTTTGTACAGTGCCCCGCCTGTTCGGGCCAAGCGAAATGGCTGGGCCGGCAATGCGATGGCGGCCGTTTCCTATGAAGGTCTGGCGTGGATGGCGGGACACGCTGCTTTTGCCCCACTTACCGGACCAAGTATTCTGATTGCCCTCCTTTACTCTTTGGGTGCTCACGGCATTATGAGCATCAATGACTACAAGAGCATTGATGGGGACAAGGAAGGTGGGGTTAGCACAATCCCGGTTTTGTATGGACCCAAGGTAGCTTCCTGGTTGATCGTGATCACCATGAATGTGGCACAAATCGTGGTTATTGGTGCTTTTTTGTACTGGAACCTTTGGTGGGCTGCCTTGATAATCACCCTGATTTTGATGGCCCAGATACCCATTCAGCGCACCTTTTTGCGCGATCCTATGGCCAACTACCTGAAGTTTAGCGCCATTGGGGTTAGCTTTTATGTATGGGGCATGATGGCAGCGGCCGTTGGTTTGCGTTCAGTGGGTGGTTAACGGAACTTTGGTACATAGGGAGATCGTTCCATGAAACCAATATTAGTTGTTGGTGCTTCTGTGGGGGGGGCAACGGCCGCAAATACCCTCGCGCTGGCTGGTTTGCCAGTGATTATGCTGGAACGAGATTTGTCTTGGGTAAAACCATGTGGTGGAGCTTTGCCGCCAAAAGCGTTTGAGGAGTTTGATCTGCCCCAATCGCTGATCTCGCGCAGGGTTTATAAGACGACGATTTATTCGCCTTCCAACAGGCGGACTGAAATAGATGTGGTCGGATTGGAAGAAGGGGACCACGATTACGTGGCGATGGCCTGCCGCGAGGATTTAGATCCGTTTTTGCGGGCGCGGGCTGTAGCCAACGGAGCTGAGCTGATCGAAGGCCAACTGCTGGATTTGAGTGTGCAGTCGGACGGGGTGGAAGTGACTTACCGGGCCAAAGGGGAGCGGGAAAAGCAAACCATGAAGGTTGAGGTGGTGATCGGGGCCGATGGGGCCTACTCTACCACGGCCAAGGCTTTGGGGTTGGAGCGCTTGCCACGCTGTATTGCCATTCAAGAGCGCATTCGCCTGCCAGAGGACAAGATGGCCCGCTGGCAGGAAACGGCCGATCTCTACCTCGGCCATGACGTCAGCCCTGATCTATATGCCTGGGTCTTCCCTAAATCGGACCATGTGGCGGTGGGTTGTGGTGCTGGGCCGGGCAATACGGCCGAAGCGCGCCGTCTGCTGGCTAACTTAAAACAACGCATTGCCCCGGAACTGGCTGGGGGTGAGGTTTTCTTGGAAGAAGCGCACGCGCTGCCGATGCACCCGCGTGAACATATTGCCTTTGAACGGGCGATGTTGATCGGGGACGCAGCCGGGTTGGTGGTAGGTACCTCTGGGGAGGGCATTTATTGGGCGATGAAGAGCGGCAAACAGGCGGCTCTGACGCTCATCGACGTACTGCCGGATGTGTCTGAAAAGGCACTGCGGCAGTACGAGAAGATTTGGTGGAAGGAATACCGCACGATGTACCGCTTTTTGCAGTGGTTACAGAAGTGGGGTTATGGCAATGAGCGGCAAATGGAGGTGTTTACCGATATGTGCCGCAACAAGGATGTGCAGCAGCTCACGTTTGAGTCTTACATGCACAAGCGGATGACGCGGGTGCCCTGGGTGGCGCAGATGCGTATGACGGGCGACATTTTGGCGGCGCAGGTGCGGCATTATTTGCGGCCACGCACAAAAAGGATGTCGTCGTGATGCAGCCCTTTTACCAGCCAGTGCTGTTTGCCCTGTTTGTCTGGTGGTTTGTTACCGGGCTTGTTTTTGTGGCTTACGGCCGTTCCCCACGCATCACCCACCTCTACTTCCTGGGGGCCACCGTGGTGATGCTGCTGGCTGTGGCCGGGTTTATCTACGCCCTGGAGATTGTGACCCCGGCGGGTGTTTACCTGAGCCTGACCTGTGGCATTCTTATCTGGGGCTGGCAGGTGTCCGGCTACTACCTGGGTTACATCACCGGGCCAGAGCAGAGCGTGCAGTTTTATGAGATGGTGGGCAATGGTCGTTCTACAACGCCCTTTGCCCGTTTTCGCTACGCGCTCCAGGCCAGCCTGTACCATGAACTGCTGATTGTGAGCTTTCTTGGCTTGCTTGTTTTCTTGAGCCAGGGTTCGCCCAATCGGTGGGGACTTTGGATTTTTATCGCCTTGTGGGTCATGCATGCCCTGGCCAAAGTCAACGTCTTTTTGGGCGTTCGCAACTTTCGTATTGAATTTTTGCCAGCGCATTTACATAAGCTCGACCGCTTGCTCAGCAAACAGGCCAGTAACCCGTTGATGCCCATCACGGCCTTGTTTGGCACGTGTATAGCCCTGGTGCTCACTTACCGGGCGATCATGCCAGGAACTGCGCCGGATCAGGTTGTGGGGCATCTGGCTGTGGGTACGATGTTGGTTTTGGGAGTTATTGAAAATATCTTGCTCGTTTTGCCGCTGCCCGCCACGTTGTGGGGCTGGGGCGTTCGTGCTTTACCGAAATCAGTCAACCTACCCGCCGAACCCCAACAAAAAAAACAGCCAACCCTGAGGATTTTTCCCGAACAGGTAGTGGAAGGTTGAAATTATGACAAACGCTCAAACATTATGGGATCCAACCATCCTTTCGGCGCCGCTGGCTATCCAGCGTGGGGAGAAAGAAACTCTCACCTTGAAGCGTGCCGCGGGTCCTGTAGTGGTCGATGTGTGGCCGGCCCGGGCGGCAAACGGTGCAACCCCTATTCTGCTGATTCATGGCTGGGGTGGCAGCGGCAGCTATTGGGAAGATACAGCCCGGCGGTTGTCTAAAACTGCCCAGGTGATCGTGCCCGATCTGCCGGGAACCGGCCGTTCGCAGCCAGTGAAGTCGGCTCAAAATTTATATGACCAGGTAGCGACTCTTAAATTTGTTGTGGAGAAGCTGGGCCTGGAAAAAGTGCAAATCGTGGGCCATTCGATGGGAGCTGCCATGACGTTGCTGTTGGCCGAGCAAATTCAGGAGCGGGTTGAGCGTCTGGTGTTGACCTCTATGTGCTTTTTCATGACACAAAAGCAGGCCGACATCTACAACTCTATCATGAAGTTTGTGCGGCTGATGATGCGGGTGCGCTTTAGACAAATGGCGGACATTCCCGGGCTGTCTTACATGATGGCCGTGCGCTATTTTTATAAAGTGCCCGATGATCAGGAGCTGCTGCGCCAGGGTTTTATGGATTATCTGACGCTAGACTTTGAAACGGCCGCTGCCTGCGCCGAAAACGCCACGGATCCTGGCATTGAAGCGGCTGGCGCGGCAGTTCAGGTGCCAACCTTGCTCATCGCCTGCCGTCAAGACCAGGTGATGCCGGTGGAAAACGTCAACTACACGGTGAGCGTCATCCCCAACTGCGAACTCCGCTGGATGGAACAGTGTGGCCATCTGCCTATGGTGGAAAAAGCGGACGAGTATATGGGAATTTTGCACAGCTTTTTGCAGGTGTAAGGATTGGCAGAAAGCGTAAGCGTCGTTTGCCAATTATTTGTCGTAGGGAAAGGAAAGATAGGAGAACATGACAACATATACTCCTGAACAGCTAGAAAGACGCAACAACAGCAAGTGGACGATGGTGCAGGCCGTTCTGGCCCCACTCCAGTTCCTCATGTTCATTATCAGCTTTTCGTTGGTGGTTCGTTATTTAGTAACAGGTAATGGCTTTGCCATCGCCAATGTTTCAGTGCTCATTAAAATTACTCTTTTGTGGCTAATTACGATTACCGGCATGATTTGGGAAAAAGAGATTTTTGGTCACTGGTTCCTGGCCCCGCAGTTTTTCTGGGAAGATGTGGGCAACGCCGTGGCTATGCTCATGCACAATTTGTACTTTTTTGCGCGGTGGCAGGGCTGGTCAGAGCAGGCCATTATGATGCTCATGCTGCTGGCGTACGTCTCATACATGTTTAACTGCGCCCAGTTTATTTTGAAGGGGCTGCAAACGCGCAAACAGCGTCGGCTGGAGGCACTGCACCCGCTGACGGCGGCGCAGATGAAAGTGCAGCGATGAAGACAAAAGCAGTGGTGATTTCAGAACCGGGGAAGGTAGGTTTGGCAGAGGTGGCGTTACGGCCGTTTTCCGCCCAAGATGTCATCGTGCAAACCGCCTACACCTCCATCAGCGCCGGAACCGAGCGTATGCTCCTGGCCGGACAGATGCCCCATCCCATGCTTAAGCTGCCCGTCATCCCTGGCTACGAAACCGTGGGCCGTGTGGTAGAACTGGGAGCCGATGTGGACCCCGCCTGGCTCAACCGCTGGGTCTACGTGGGCGGGGCGCAGTGCTACGACGGCATTAACGCCGCCTGGGGTGGGCAGTCGGCCCAACTGGCGGCGGATGTGAACCGGGTCATTCCCCTGGACGGCGTGCAGCCGAGCCACGGGGTGCTGTTGGCCCTGGCCGCTACCGCCCTGCACGGCATCAACCTGCTCAATCCCCAGCCAGGCGACCGGCTGCTGGTGTTGGGGCAGGGGCCAGTGGGCCAGCTGGCAGCGCGCCTGGCTCGGATTCGCGGGGCGTGGGTGGCCGTGGTGGATCGCAATCCCAATCGCCTGGCTCATGCCGAGGCCGATCAAATTGTGCAGGTGGGCGATGGTTTGCCGACTTTGCAAGAGCAGGTGGAGGGGGGCGTAACGGCCGTTATCGAAGCCACCGGTTCCATGGAAGCCCTGGCCAGCATAATTCCGCTGCTGGGCTTGGGTGGCACTCTCCTGCTGCTGGGTTACTATCAAACGTTGAACCTGCCTTACATGCCGCTTTTCCTCAAAGAAGCGCGGCTGTTAACGGCTAAAGAGTGGGCACCGGGCGACCTGCTGCACTGTCGCGATCTCATCGCCGACGGAACGCTGGATGTCGCCGCCATGCTCACCCATTGTTTACCCATCACCGAAGTGGCCACTGCTTACGACGTGGCGCTCAACGACGCCAACTGTTTGAAGCTGGTTTTGGATTGGCAAAACGTCCCATCCAACTAGCCAAAGGAGAAATTATGACGGCACGCATGTTGGCAATTTATGGCAAGGGGGGAATCGGGAAGAGCTTCACGACCTCAAACCTGACGGCGCGACTGGCCTATGATGGCGCGCGCGTCTTGCAGTTAGGCTGTGACCCCAAGCACGACTCCTGTAACACCATTTTTGGCGGACACTCCTTGCCGACGTTGGGCGACGTGTGGCGCGGTCATAAGGATCTGGGCACCGAAGACAAAATGGCGGTGGGTGACATCATCTTCCGCAGTGAAATTGATCCCAACGTGGCCTTGTTTGGCTGCGAAATTGGCGGTCCAGACGTTGGGCGCGGCTGCGGTGGCCAGGGCATTTCGCACGGCTTTAAGGTGCTGGAACGCCTGGGCATGAACGAGTGGGCGTTGGATTACATCGTTATGGACTTTTTGGGGGACGTGGTGTGTGGTGGTTTTGCCACCCCGCTGGCCCGTTCCCTGGCGGAAGAGGTCATCATCGTCGTGGGGCATGACCGGCAGTCGCTGTATGCAGCCAACAACATTGCCCAGGCGGCCCGCTACTTCCAGACGATGGGTGGCTCTACGCAGCTGCTGGGGCTGATTGTGAACCGGGATGACGGCACCGATACGGCCGATATCTTCGCCGAAGCCATTGGCCTGCCCGTGCTCACCCGCGTGCCGCTGAACCACCAGGCGCGCGTGCTGGCCGATTCCTGCAAGCTGGCCCTGGAAGTGGACGAGTTCAATGCGATTTTCTCGGACCTGGCGGGCCGCATTGCCCGGCGCGATATTCCGCCCTGCACCGACTTCAAGCCGTTGGATTACAACGAGTTTCTGGAAGTGTTTGGCGCGTCTGAGCCACCTGGGCTGCCCACGTCGGCCACACGGGACGAGCTGTTTGGCGGCAACTTTGTTGCGCCCAAGCCGTTTTTGCCCGAACTCACCCTCACGCCCATCCGGCAGGTGCACGTTACCGACCCGGTGCAGCGGCGGGTGCAGGAAATGATGGAAGCGATTGGCATTCACGTCACCGGGCTGGAGCGCAACCACAAAGAAGGCATTACGGTTATTTCTAGCGCTACGGAAATTCGCATTGGCGAGGCCGAGGACCTGGAAAACAAGATAGCATTTTTGTCTGCCCTGGCGCGTACCGGGCAGACCTTTTCGCTGATCGATGTGCGCTATGCTGACGCACCATCTTATCGCTGAGGCACGATCCATGAGCAAAGAAATTGATCTGGCGTACCTGAATTCAATATTAGTAGACAAGATGCGTGTCAAGCGGCGTCCGGTGGCGATTACTTACGTGCAGGGCGAGCCGCCACCGGGCTACGAGCCGGTGGATGTGGTGGCATGTATGGTGGTGAGATTGGCGGAAAACGGCCGTAAAGTCTACGTTGACCCCAACCACCACGACTGCTACGTGGGCCAATATCACCTGGGCTGGAACCCCGAACCCGGCGACTTCATCACCGAGGGTGAGTACCTGACCATGGCCCAGGGTTTCTTTACCGAGCAGGGTGCCCGCTGCAACAAGGAGCAAAGCTACTCCTTGCCCGCAGGCACTATCACGGCTTTAGCTGCGGCTCCGCTGGACGAAGTGCCCGCTGGTGTGCCGGTAGACTTGCTCGTTTGCGTTTGCAATGCTCAGCAGGCTATGCAGATTGCCGGGGCAGCTTCTGTGCGGGAAGGCACCTTCCCCCATGGCGAACTAGGGCCATCGGCCTGTTCATCCATTTTTGCCGCGCCCTGGCATACCAATAACAGTGTTTTTGCCCTGGGGGATGGCGGTGGCCGCGCGTTTAATCAGGTGGCCAGCAGCGACATGTTCGTTTCCATTCCCCGGCATCATTTTCAGTACATTATTGATTTGGTGGAAAACTTTTGGTTTGACCGCGACAAGATGCGCGAGGTAATCATGCCTTCGCATGCACCTGCGGCACAAAAAGAGGTACAAGGAGGTTGAAATGTTTAATTTTCAAGAATTGGGATTGTCTGCTTATCTTCTTTGCTATGGGCCGTTGGCGCTGATCCTCCTCGGCTTCATCGCCTTTGCTTTTCTCACAGACAAGCAGGCCCGGAGCACCTATCTGCGTCGTTTAGACCCGCGCCCGGAGGCAAAACGGATTGACACGCCGGTGGCCCGTGCCCACGAAGTGTCGGCCTATACGCCCGCTGGTATTGGCGTGCGCTTGCTGCCCGGCGATGCCCCCGTGGCTGCGCCTTCCACTCGTGCCGCGGCTGTGGAGATGGCTCCGGCCAAGGCCGCTGCCGACGATCTGAAGCTGATCGAAGGAATTGGCCCCAAAATTAGCTCGGTGCTGATGGATGCAGGCGTCAAGACGTTTGCCCAACTGGCGGCAACCAGCCCCGATATGCTGCGCAAAATCCTGGACGATGCTGGTCTGAGCGCCATCAACGATCCGTCCACCTGGCCGACGCAGGCTGCCCTGGCAGCTGCTGGAAATTGGGATGGGTTGGCCTTAATGCAGAACGAACTGCGCGGTGGTCGTCGTTAACGACCCATTAGAGTCAGAAGTACTAGGGAAGGCGAATGTCTGATTCCATTCCGTTGGGAATGATTACCCAAGAAGCAAAACCTTGTCAGCTGCATCCGCAGAGCATGTGCCCGGCTTTTGGCTCGCTGCGCGTGCTGACCCGGATTGAAGGCTCGCATCCTGTTATGGCAACGGATACTGGCTGCCTGTACGGCCTCACCTTTGTGACCCATTTCTACGGGGCGCGGAAATCCATTCTGGCGCCCCAGTTGGGCACGGCAGAGCTGATGGCCGGGCAGGTAGTGGAAGGCACCCGCGCGGCCATCGAGGTGGCGGCCAAAGAACCTGGTTGTCAGCTTATTCCGGTTGTGTCGCTGTGTGTAGCCGAAACGGCCGGTTTGCCCGAAGAAATGCTGCCTAAGAAGATTGGCAATGCTGAAGTGGTGCTGGTGCGAGTTCCGGCGTATGCCATCCACTCGCACCCCGAGGCCAAGGATGTGGCCCTGGCAGCGCTGCTGAAGCGGTTGGGTAATGCGACCGCACCGAAAGAGAAGAAGACATTGGCCTTGCTGGGTGAAGTGTTTCCGGCAGACCCTCTGGCGATTGACAATCTGCTGCGGCAAATGGGCGTCGAGGCGACAATTACGCTCCCTGGCCGCTCCGTGGACGATCTGCGCCGGGCGGGGCATGTGGGGGCATTGGCACCGCTGCACCCGTTTTACAAGGAGACAACGGCCGTTTTCCGCTCCTGGTCTATTCCAGTGGTGGGCGGCGCGCCGGTAGGCATCTCTGGTTCCTATGCCTGGCTTAAGGCCGTGGGCACCCTGCTGGACCTGGACCCCAAGCTGGTCAACGACGTGGCCGAGGGCGAACGGGCCCGCGCCGAAGCGATGCTCAAGGCGCAGCCGCTTTCGGGCCGCATCTTTGTTACCGGGTATGAAGGCACCGAGCTGGCCTACGCCCGCCTGCTGGTGGAAGCCGGGGCCGAAGTGCCTTACGTTTCCACCTCAATTGGGCAAGACCCCCTGGTGCTGCCGGACGAGATGTGGCTGCGGGCGCGCGGGACCAAAGAGATCGTCTACCGCAAGTCGCTGGAAGAGGATGTGGCCGCTCTGGACAAATATCCACCCGATTTTGTGCTGGGCACCACGCCGTTCTGCGCCATCGCTAAGGAGCGGGGCATTCCGGCGATGTACTTTACCAACCAGCTGGCGTCACGGCCGTTTTTCCTGAGCACGGGTATGGCGGCGACGTTGGGCTTTATCAACCAGACCATGAAGGGGCACGAGCGGTATCAATGGATGCACGCCTTCTTTGAAGGGGAGGCCGCTGATGCCTAAAGTGATCCGCGATTTGTCGGACAGCAGCAGCTATTGGGCGGCTGTGTGGACCATGTGCGCCATGCCGGACGTGCACGTCATTTGTGATGCGCCGATTGGCTGTTTTAACTTGGTCGCAACGGCCGTACCCGACTACACCGACGCCATCCCCCACATCGAAAACATCACTCCGTCGATCATCACCGAAAACGAGGTGGGGGGCAGCGGCACCGGCCCGGCCGTGCAGCGCACCTACGAAAACCTGCGCAATGAAGGCGTGCTCGAAGGCAAACACCTCATCGTGGTTTCTACGGCCGAGAGTGAAATGATCGGGTCGGACCTGTCTGACCTGGTGACCAAACTCCAGCCTGGTACCACCTTCTTCCACAGCGAATCCCTTTCGGATGACGAGTGGTTGGGGCGCGACCGCGTACTGCAATGGCTGTGGGAAAACTACGGCCAGGACGCGGCAAAAGATGTCACGGTAGAGCCGGGCCTAGTGAACATCATTGGGCCAACCTACGGCTGCTTCAATGCCCCGTCGGACCTGCACGAAATCAAGCGCACGATTGAAGGAGCAGGCGGCCGTCTCAACCTGGTCTTCCCTTACGAAACGACGCTGAGCAACATGCCCCAACTGGCTAAAGCACAGGTAAACGTGGTGCTCTACAAAGAGTTTGGCCACACCCTGGCCGATTCGCTGGGCCAGCCCTGGCTGCATGCCCCGATGGGTATGCAAGGCACCACCCAATTTGTGCAAAAGCTCGGTGAACTGCTTGGCACTCAGGAAAAGGCCAGTGCTTTCATCCAGCAGGAAAAGAAAACGACCCTGTCAGCCATCTGGGATTTGTGGAAGGGGCCGCAAAGTGATTGGTTCCCCACAACCAACGTTGGCATCGTGGCCAGCGGCACATACGTGGATGGCTTCACCGCCTTCCTGGGCGATGAGTTGGGCATGCCCATCACCTTTGCCTCGTCTCGCCCGCTGCGCCCTGGCGAGTTGGACAATGAAGGGGTGCGCCAGCTGCTGCACAGCAGCCCGCCCGCGTTTGTCTTCGGCTCGATCAACGAGAAGATTTACCTGAGCGAAGCTGGCGCCAGGTACACCAACTTTGTGCCGGCTGCTTTTCCGGGGCCAATTGTGCGGCGGGCTGTTGGTACGCCGTTCATGGGGTATCGTGGCGCTGTTTACCTGCTGCAAGAGATTGTGAACCGGCTGTATGAGGTGTTGTTTAACTTCTTACCGGTTGACAGTGCCTACTCTCGCCCATCGGGTAACGGCGCGCTGAATGGCGCAGCCAAACCGACCAACAACAAACCTGGTCACCTGCCGGGTAACTTGCCCTGGCAGCCGGAAGCCAAAGCGCTGCTGGATGCGGCGTTGGACAGACTGCCCTTCTTGCCGCGCATTTCGGCCAGCCGGGAAATTCAGATGCAGGCGGAACTGGCGGCTCAGCAAGCCGAGCTAAAAGAGGTTACGGCCGAACTCATTCAGGCGGTTCTGGCAGCACGCAAGAACTGAGGAACATCGTATGCAATTACTGTTTAAGCCCATCACTTTTCTGGTTAATCTCCTGGCACTGCCGTTCCAGCCCATTGTCAGCTGGGTGCGGCGTAGACCCCGGCTGGTGTTTTGGTTGGGTATCATGCGCCTGGGGCTGTTCCAGTTAGGCATTGGGCTGTCGCTGGCACCGATTACCGGTACCCTTAACCGGGTACTGATTGATGAGCTGAGCATTTCGGCAGCGGCCGTTGCTTTGCTTATCTCCATGCATTACTTTGTCTCGCCAGTGCGGGCAGTGATTGGCTATCGGTCCGATAAATCGCGTTCGTTGGGCAAGTGGCGCACGCCGTACATCGTGTTGGGCGTTATGCTGACCTATGGTGGGCTGGCCCTGGCACCATTCGCTCTGATTTTGCTGGGCGGCGATGGCTATATTCCCTTCTGGTTGGCGCTGTTGATCTGCATCGGCATTTTTGTGGGCTATGGTGCGGGGGTTAGCATCGTAGAAACAGTGTACCTGGCGCTGGTGAGCGACATCACCCCCAAAGAAGATCGGGGCAAGGTGCTCTCTGTGCTGTGGATGATGCTCATCGTAGGTACCGTGCTTAGCGCGGTTATTGTCAGCGGTTTGCTGGTGGATTATTCACACGGGCTGTTGATCAAGGTCATGCAGGGTTCCGCGATCGCGTTTGTGCTGCTGACAGTGATTGCCTTATGGCAGCAAGAGCAGCTAAACCCGGATGGCAGCATTAAATCTGACCTGGAAACCGTGCGCATTCGCCTCAGCTTGTGGGAATCGATTCAGATGCTGGGCAAAGAGCAGGTGTTGAAAGGGCTGTTTGTGGTGATCTTCATTGCTACGATGGCCTTTGCTACCCATGACGTTCTGCTGGAGCCGTACGGCGGGCAGGTGCTTGGCATGAGCGTGTCTGACACGATGCGTCTGACGGCGCTGTGGGGACTGGCAACCATTGTGGGGGTGACGCTGGCGGCGTACTTCCTGTGGCGCAAAAAGGCACCGGTGCTGTTGATCGCGGCGGGCTGCGTTGTCGGGCTGTTGGGTTTTGCGGTGATCAGCATTGCCAGTGATGCCACGCTGGTGGGGCCGTTTCGTGTGGGGGTGGCTTTGATCAGCATTGGGCGCGGTTTGTTCCTCGTCGGCAGCGTCATTTTGGTGATGTCGCTGACGGACGTCAGCCATGCCGGATTGTTTTTGGGAATTTGGGGTATTGTGCAGGCAATGGCGCAAGGTTTTGGCACCATTGGCGGCGGTGTTGTGCGTGACCTGGCGCAGTACCAAACGGGCAGCGTGGTGCTGGGATACACCATTGTGTATACCGGTTCGCTGCTGCTCTTGTTGATTGTGATTTTAATTCTGGCTTTCCGCCTGGGTAAACGGTTGAAGGTCAGTGAAATAAAGATGCCTTGGTCGGGGGTGGAGGAAATTCCCGCCGATCAGCTCGCCTTTTAATAAACCTTTCTTTGAAGATGGAGGGAAAGATGTTTGGCAAAAAACGTTTTATTCTTGTAGCAGTGATGGCAGTGGTTGTTTTCACGCTTACCAGCTGTGGTGGGGCGTATGTGAATAACGAAACGACGGCCGTTTCTGCTGAAACTGTTGCGGTGCAGCTGCAATATGTGGATGGTGCTGAAGTTGGTCCACTCTACGATGTGCAAGTGGCCGTTCCGGCCGAGTGGGTGGGCAAATTTGAGACCCGCAATGTGGGCAACAAGCTGTATTTCGACTACGTAACCGATTCCGGTGAAGCGGCCGAAATTTTCTTCATCGAAGCGTTGTCGACTTCACAATATTGGGATCAAAATGGCGCACATCCCAGCAGCTATACCAATATTGTTAACCGAGGCAACACCTATTTTATTTACTACCTGCCGATCGATACGTACTACTCTGGCCTGTCGGACGAGGAATTTGCGACCTTGGCCGGAGCCGTTCCCGCTATTGTGGCATCTTTTAGCGCCAGTGTTGTAAACTAGCTTTTAGGGTCTGACGTTTGTTAAACCCTACCAGGTTTGGAGGAAAAAATGATTCCTGACAATTTGTCCCAATGGTCCCTAGCCATTATTGTCACGCTTGCTGTGGTACTGTCTTTCTTTATCCCCATGCTGTACAGCATTCGCGAGACATACTTCGCTAAAGATAAGCAGTCACACGACGAGAATGAATAACGGTCACGGCTTGTCGTTTAAGCGTTTTTTTAGCCGTCAATCTGATGCTGCGGGTGAGGAGCCAATTCTCTTGCCGCGTGAGGCTGCTCCAGCCGGGCGCAAGCAAGAGAAACCGGCTTTTCCCTTCACGGCCGTTGTGGGCCAGGAAGAGCTAAAACTCGCTTTACAACTGTGTGTGATTGACCCCACGATTGGCGGGGTGCTGGTAATGGGGCACCGGGGCACGGCTAAGAGTACGGCCGTTCGGTCCCTGGCTGCCCTGTTACCACGTTTGGATCGGGTGGCCAACTGCCCGTACAACTGCGATCCGGAAGCGCCGTCTCCCCTGTGCCCCCACTGTGCGGCCGGGGGAACGGCCGTTACCCACAAAATTACCGATCTGGTGCCCGTGGTGGATTTACCCCTGGGGGCCACCGAAGATCGTGTGGCGGGATCGTTAGACGTGGAGCGCGCCCTGGTGGAAGGCGTTCAGGCGTTTGCCCCTGGGCTGCTGGCCCGGGCCAACCGTGGCTTTTTGTACATCGATGAGGTGAACTTGTTAGAAGATCATCTCGTCGATTTGCTGTTGGATGTGGCCGCCAGCGGCGTGAATCTGGTGGAACGTGAAGGCATCAGCATCAAGCATCCCGCCAAATTTGTTTTGGTGGGCAGTGGTAACCCCGAGGAAGGGGATTTACGGCCGCAGCTGCTGGACCGCTTTGGCCTGCACGCGCGCATTACCACCATCGTGGATATCGAGCCACGGGTGGAAATTGTGCGCCGTCGCCGCGCTTACGACGCTGATCCCGAGGCGTTTGCCGCCACCTGGGAACCGGAGCAGGAGAAGCTGCGCTCCCGTCTGCTCCAGGCGCAGCAAAATCACGCCAAAGTGGATTTAACCGATGACACCATCGCGGCTGCGGCGCGTTTGTGTGTCACGCTGGAAGTAGATGGGCATCGCGGCGAACTTACGTTATGTCGAGCTGCGGTGGCGTTGGCGGCATTAGACGGCCGTACCCACACCACGCCGCAAGATGTCGCCCAAATTGCCACGCTGGCCCTGCTGCACCGCCTGCGTAAAGATCCGCTGGAAAACGTCGGCGATGACATTCGCATCCGCCGCGCCGTTGCTGAACTGATCACAGAATGAGCTTTGTCGGACAGGTACACGAAATTCAACACTTTCTGCCAAACTCAAAAACGAATAAATTTCGGCAATGTGCGTGACGGTCGCCAGATTGGCAAGCTTGCTGGTTGAACCAGCTTGAAAAAACCGTTGATTGCACCACGTGAAGATAGCCTTGCCATAGAGTGACACAGAAAAGAGCTTAGCCTCCTCCCCTCTGTGCCCTCTGTGGCAAAAATCCAGGAAGAATCCCAGGCGCCCGCCGTGGGAAGGAGAGTGAGATGAAAGAGTTGCGCTTTGTTTATATCACGATGGATGGTTTACATAACGCCGCTCTGCGCGAGGCTGCTGCCCTCTTGCACCAGCAGCATGGCGTCAAAATGAGCCTGGGCCTGTACCAGACATCGGCCATGCGCGCCGCCGAAGATTGGGCGCGGTTGGAGCGCGATGTACGGCAGGCAGACTTCATTTTTGGCTGCATGATTTTTGGCGAAGAGCATGTACGGCCGTTGCAAACCATCCTCCAATCGGTGGAAACGCCCACCTGCATGATCACCAGCAATCCGGCCCTCATCTACTGCACCCGGCTAAATAAATTTGTGCTCAGCCAGCCCAAAGACGAGGAACCGGGCCTGATTAGCCGCTGGATGCAAAAGTTACGGCCGAAGAAAAACGGCCGTTCCGAAGGCCATCGCCAAACCGCCCTGCTCAAAAATCTCACCAAGCTCATGAAATACGTGCCCGGCAAAGTGCGTGATCTGCACACCTTCATCGCCATGCACGACTACTGGCTGCACAGCTCCCCGGAAAACCTGATGCGCATGATGGTCCTGCTCATCGACCGGTATGTGCCTGAATTTGCCGGGCAGCTGCCCGTGCTGGACCCCATCACCTACCCCGACGCCGCCATTTACCATCCCGACGCCCCCGAACCATTCCCCAACATCGCCAGCTACCAGAAGTGGCGTCAGCAGCAGGGCAAACCCGTTTCTGGCCATTTTGTCGGCGCGCCTAACGGCAACGGGGCCTGGAAAGGCGCGGTCGGCGTGCTGACGATGCGGGCCATTATTTTGACGGGCAACACCGCCCACATCGACGCCATCATTCGCAAAATCGAGGCACAGGGCATCGAAGCCCGCGCCGCCTACAGCTCGCTGATGGACTTCCGCCCCAGCATCGACCAATATTTTGCCGCCGAGGGCGCAGGCAAAAAGACGGTACCCAACTCCGATTTGCCGCCGGTGGATTTGCTCATCAACACCATTGGCTTCCCGCTTGTTGGTGGCCCGGCAGGGGCTCGTCCTGAAGAAGCCGTGGCCGAACTGGACAAGCTAAACGTGGGCTATTTCGACATGGTGCCGCTCTCCTTCCAGCGCATCGAAGATTGGCGGAAGGACGAAATTGGCCTGACGCCGATGCAGGTGGCCATGAACATCGCCCTGCCCGAGCTGGACGGCATCGCTGAACCGGTCATCTTCGGCGGGCCGACGATGACCCAGGAGAAGTTCATCGCCAACGAGCAGGAGCTGGACATGGCGGCCAAACGCATTGCCAAGCGGGTGCGCCTGCGCCACAAAGCCAACGCCGACAAGCGGATTGCGGTTGTCCTGTTCAACTTTCCGCCGAATTTGGGCAATGCGGGAACGGCCGCTTTCCTCGACGTCTTCGAAAGTGTTACCGTTTTGCTGAAGGAGATGCAGGCCGCTGGCTACACCGTCGAGCTGCCCGAAAGCGCGGAGGCGCTGCGCAAGCAGGTCGTGGAAGGCAACGCCATGCGCTACGGCACCGACGGCAACGTCGCCGCCCAGCTGCCGCTCAGCGACTACCGCGACCGCTTTCCCTGGTACACCGAAATCGAAAAATATTGGGGGTATGCGCCGGGTGAATTGCTGACAGACGGCCGTAATTTCCACATCCTCGGCGCACAGTTTGGCAACGTCTTCATCGGCATCCAGCCCAGCTTTGGCTACGAACGCGACCCGATGCGCCTGCTGATGGGCAAAGACGCCTCGCCCCACCACGGTTTTGCCGCCTTCTACACCTGGCTCGACCAAATCTACGATGCCGATGCGGTGGTCCACTTTGGCACGCACGGCGCACTGGAATTTATGCCCGGCAAACAAACTGGCGTCAGCGCCCAATGCTGGCCGCCGCGCCTGCTCGGCAGCCTGCCCAACTTCTACTACTACTGTGTCAACAACCCCAGCGAAGGCTCCATTGCCAAGCGGCGCGGCGCGGCCACGCTGGTGAGTTACATGGTGCCGCCGCTGCAGCAGGCGGGCCTTTACAAAGGGCTGCGCCGCCTCAAGGACAGCCTGGACAACTACCACAGCCGCCCCGACACCGAACTGCTCACCGACATTCGCACCCAGGCCGACAAGCTGGGCATCGTCGTGAACGGCGTTTACGCCCAGGCGAATGGCTTGACCAACGTGGCCAACGGCCATGCCAATGGCTCGGCCAACGGCCACCTGTCCGATGACGCTTACGTGGCCGCCCTCGGCCATGAGCTGATCCAGGTGGAGCACCGCATGATCCCGCTCGGCCTGCACGTGCTGGGCCGCGCTGCCGTTGATGCCGAACTGATCGACATGCTGGCCCTGGTGGTTGCTTTCAACCCGGCTAAACATCCCAAGCGGGACGAAAAGCTGCCCGCCCTGCCGGTGCTCATCGCTCGCGGCATGGGTTGGGATTTTGAACAGCTCCAACAGTCGCTCAAGATCGACACCCTGGCTCAAGATCGCTGGGACCAGATCGAAAATATTTTGCACGAGACGATGCGCCTGTTTGTTGAAGCGCCGCGCCAGCCGGAGTTGGACGTGCGCGAGGTTGAGACCTATCTCAAAGAAACGGCGCGCATTCCCAAAGGCTTGTTGGCCAATTTGTGGCCGTGGCTGGACGATTTGCTCAGCCGCATCGTGCACGACGAAGAGGTGGCGGGCATGCTGCGCAGCCTGGACGGCGGCTACGTGCTGCCTTCCCCCGGCAACGACGTGATGCGTAACGACAAAATTGTACCCACCGGCCGCAACATCCACGCCCTGGACCCGTTCCGCGTGCCCTCGCCGCTGGCCATTGCCAACAGCAAAAAGCTGGTGGAGCAGATGCTGGAGCGCCTCACGGCCGAATCCGGCCAGCTCCCCGAAACGGTGGCGATGGTCTTGTGGGGCACCGACAATTTGAAGAGCGACGGCGAAGGCATTGCCCAATGTTTTGAACTGCTTGGCGCACGTCCCATTGAGGATGAGCTGGGCAACATCGCCGACGTGGCGCTCATCCCGCTGGCCGAGATGAGCCGACCGCGTATCGACGTTATCATGACCCTCAGCGGCATCTTCCGCGACATTTTCCACCACCAGGCCGGGCTGCTGGACAAGGCCGTGCGGTTGGCTGCCGAAGCCGACGAGCCGCTGGAGATGAACTTTGTGCGCAAGCACACCCTGGCCCACGCCGCTGAATTGGGCGTGGATTTGTCCGAAGCCGCTTGCCGCGTCTTTTCCAACGCGCCTGGTTCGTACGGGGCCAACGTGAACCACCTGGTGGAAAGCAGCACCTGGGACAATGACGACCAGCTGAGCGACACCTTCCTCTCGCGCAAATCGTACGCCTTTACGCCCAGCGGCGAATGGCGCGGTGCGCGGCAGGTGATGGAGCGCAGTCTGGCCACGGTGGACGCCACTTTCCAAAACATCGACAGTTTTGAGCTGGGCATTAGCGATGTCGATCATTATTATGAGTATCTTGGCGGCGTGGCGAAGAGTGTGGAAAAATTGAGGGGGAAACGGCCGTCTGTCATGGTAGCCGACGCGATTGCAATCGATGATCGCCTCTCCTCGCTGGAGCAGATGGTCCGCCTGGAATCCCGCGCCAAGCTGTTGAATCCCAAATGGCACGATTCCATGCTCAACCACGGCTACGAAGGGGTGCGCGAAATCGAAATTCGCGTCAGCAACACCTACGGCTGGAGCGCCACCGCCGACGCCGTCGAAGGTTGGGTCTACGACGACATCGCCGAGACCTTTCTGCTGGACGAGGCCATGCGGGCGCGGATGGCCAAAGCCAACGCCCACGCTACCGCAGGCATCGCTCGCCGCCTGCTGGAAGCGGAAGCGCGCGGCTTCTGGGACGCCAGCGACGAGATGCTTGAGGAACTACGCGAGATTTATGGGAATCTGGAAGACCAGCTTGAAGGCATTTACGCCTAAGAAATGGGCCACAGAGAACACAGAGAGAAAAGAGATTTTCTCTGAGCTCTCTGTGTTCTCTGTGGCAATCATCCTGGTTTTTTTATTGGGAGCCTGTGGCGCGTCTGGGGATGAGGTGGTGGAAACGAGTCCAACGGTTACGCCGCAAACCATCACCGACTTTCGCGTGGTGGTGGCCAGCGACGATATTTCCTACCAATACCCGCGCATTCCCCTCATTTTGCAGGATGGCAACGACTGGATCACCGGGGCCGACAAGGTGGAGGTGGCTGCGTTTGATCTGTCTCAAGACGAGCCGGAGCTGGTCTGGCAGGGGGCAGCGACGCGTTACAACGATTACGCGCTGCCCTACTGGGTGGTGTATCCCGAAGTGGATCACCCTGGCGAATGGGGGCTGGTGGTAGACACCACGCTTGGCGCTACGACGGCGCGGCTGCAAATTGTGGTGGAGCTGGTGGCCGAAACCAACTCGCCCGCCGTAGGCACAATGCCGCCCGCCAGTGAAAACCGCACCCTGGCCACCGAGCCAGAACTGGCTAAACTCACCTCCGCCGCCGCGCCAGACCCGGACCTGTACCAGCAAACCATTGCGGCGGCGATGGCTTCCGGCAAGCCCAGCGTGATCACCTTTGCCACGCCCGGCTTTTGCCAGACGCGCTACTGCACCCCGGTGGTGGACAGCGTCTCGGCGGCCAAAGAGCAGTTTGGTGATGCAGCCAACTTCATTCATGTGGAGGTGTACAAGGAGTTCAGCCCGCTGGTGCTGGCTGATGAGATGGCGGAGTGGGGCTTGGTGACCGAGCCGTGGACGTTTGTTTTGGATGGGGACGGCCGTATTGCAGCCCGTCTCGGTGGCCCCGTGTCACCCCAAGAACTGGCCGATGAGTTGGAGAAAGTCGAGCAAGCCAATTAAAAGGAGCTGGCATCATGGCTGAAATCCCAAATCGTATTCAGCGAATAATTTCACAATATCTTCAATCTTTAAAAGCGCATGGATTTTTGATTGAAGATGCGATTTTGTTTGGTAGCTACGCCAGCGGCCAGGCTAACCAATGGAGTGACATTGATTTGGCCCTGGTTTCACACGCTTTCGAAGGAATCCGTTTTAAGGACAAAAATAAAATCCGCAAGATTACCATTGATACGAGCACAGATTTGGAAGTCTTGCCTTTTAATCCACGAGATTTCACCCCAAGCGACCCTCTGGTTAAAGAGATTTTAGATACCGGAATCCGCGTTGCCTAAATGAGCACACTACCCTTTCATGCCCTGGTTGGATTAGACGCTGCACAGCAGGCGCTGCTGCTGCTGGCCGTCGAGCCGCGCCTGCGGGGACTGGTGGTGACTGCTTCGGCCGGGACGGGCAAAAGCAGCCTGGCGCGGGGCATGCGGCTGCTGCTCAATGACGAGACGATGCCCTTTGTCGAGATTCCGCCGGGCGTGGACGCCGAGAATTTGTACGGCGGCCTGAATTTGGAGGCGACGCTGCGCCGGGGCGAGATGGTGCTCCAACCCGGCGTGTTGGCCCGCGCCCACGGCGGCGTGGCCTACGTGGACGGCATCAATTTGCTCACGGATGCCAACAGCAACTTGCTGCTGGCCGTTTTGGATGAGGGCGAAGTGCGTGTAGAGCGAGAAGGCGTCAGTTTGCGCTCGCCCGCCGAGTTTAGCCTGATTGGTTCGTATGATCCGGGGGAAGGGATGCCGCGCAAGCATTTGCTCGACCGGTTGGGGCTGCTGGTTTCGTTGCCGGGTTCGTTTGATGTGGGGCAGCGAACGGCCGTCATCCAACAAAATCTCCGCACTGAGTCCGCCAGCTGGCAGGAAGAGCTGCAATTTCTGCAAGGATTGGTCAAAACGGCACGCGATCATCTGCCCAATGTCGAAATCAGCGACCGGCAGCTGCGCCAGCTGAGCGTGACCGCCTTGCAGTACGGCGTAGAAGGGCACCGCGTGGATTTGTTTGCCGCTTGGGCCGCCTGCGCGGCCGCTGCCCTGGAACTGCGACCCACCGTTGAGGATGAGGATTTGACGCTGGCGGCCCGCCTGGTCATTTTGCCCCGCGCCACGCAAATCCCAGAGCAGGTGCCGGACAATCCGGCGCCGCCGCCACCCCCGCCCCCTGAACCAGAAAGCGCCGAGCCAGACGAGACGGACGAAGAGGGCGAATCGCCTCCACCGCCGGAAAACCTGGGCATGGCCCCGGAGCAAATTTTGGAAGCGCTGGCCAGCGAACTGCCCGACGATTTGGAAGAGCTGCCCTTCCGTCACTTGCGGCGCGGGCGGACCGGTTCACGCGGCAGCACCGAGGGCAAGCGTGGGCGGCATGTACGCTCCATTCCGGGCAATCCCAAGCAGGCGCGCATTGACGTGATCGCCACCTTGCGTACGGCCGCTCCCTGGCAGCGCATTCGGCAAAATGGCAATTGGCAGGGCAATGGGAATGGCAACGGCAGTCACAGCACCCGGCGTGTTCAGCTGGAGATGTCTGACATTCGTGTGAAGCAGTACCGCAGCAAGGCGGGCGCGCTGTTTTGTTTTGCCGTGGACGCCAGCGGCAGCATGGCGCTGCACCGGATGCGCCAGGCGAAGGGCGCGGTCAACGCCCTGCTGCAAAAAGCGTACGTCAACCGGGACCGCGTGGCGCTCATTGCTTTTCGTGGCGGTGAGGCTGAACTGCTGATGCCGCCGACGCAAAGTGTGGAGCTGGCGCGGCGAGCGCTCGATTTGCTGCCCACGGGCGGCGGCACACCGCTGGCCTCGGCGCTGCTGCTGGCCGATGACGTGGCCCAGCAGGCCAAAAGCCGGGGCATTTTACAAACTGTGTTAATATTACTGACCGACGGTCGGGCGAACATTAGTCTGCGGCCGGACGGGCAGGTGCAGGAGGAATTGCAGCAGATTGGGCGGTACATTGCCGAATCATCGCTGCAGGTGATGGTGGTTGATACCCAGCGCAGCTACCTGAGCCGGGGCGAGGCGCGCCAGCTGGCGGAGTGGTTGGGCGGTGAGTATGCCTATCTACCCAATGCCAGCGGTGAGCAAATTGCCGATCTGGCGGCGGAGAAGGTAGTGGGGGAACGGCCGTAAGTAAGCTCGTTCTATTTCCCCGGAAACTATCCGGTTTCCGGGAAAATATAAGTTGAAGTAAGTCGTTTGTATTGGTACTTTGAAAGATGGTGGGAGCAACAAATATAGGTCAGAGCGTGATGTGTCAGTTGCGCTCAGGCATCAGCATTACCTCAGAAGTTCCAGCATAATTTATCCAAAAGAAGGTCAAAATGAGTCAAAAAGAAAATAAACATTCCGGTTGGGGAACCAGATTGGTCGGTGGTCTGGCGTTGGCCGTGGCTGCCGGTGGTTACCTCTATTACAAATTGAATAATCTGGCGACGGAGCCGCTGCCCAAGGCGTTGGAAGCGGACCTGATGAGCTTTGAGTCTGACGTGGCGGGTGAGCTGTTTTATTACGTGGACAAGCGGCGCAGCGGACGGCCGTTGCTCCTCCTCCATTCCATCAACGCGGCCCCATCGAGCATGGAGATACGGCCGTTGTTTGACCATTATCGCCAGGAGCGGCCAGTTTATTCATTGGATTTGCCGGGGTTTGGCTTTTCGGAGCGCAGTGGGGAACGGCCGTATTTGCCGGAGCTGTACACCCAGGCGATTATCGAGATGGTTTCGACACAGATTGGAACGGCCGTAGACGTGGTGGCCCTGTCGCTGACGAGTGAATTTGTGGCCCGCGCCGCGCTGCAGCGTCCGGACCTGTTCCATTCGCTCACCCTGGTCAGCCCGACGGGTTTCCAGGAAGGCCAGGCCGAGAAAAGCTATCCAGGTGAGGCATTGTACCGCATCTTCTCGCTGCCCATTTTGAGCCAGGGCGTGTACAACTTGCTGACCAAGCGGCCTGTGATTGGCTACTACTCTAACCAGAGCTTTACGCGGGAAGCGGCGGATGAATTTGTGGATTATGCGTATGCCACATCGCACCAGCATGGCGCACGCCATGCGCCGCTTTACTTCCTTTCCACGCAGCTGTTCACCTTCGACATTTTGCCCGCGGTGTATGCCAACCTGAGCCTGCCGGTGCTGGTGTTGTTTGATGAGGACCCAAACGTGACGTTTGAGAATCTGTCTGGCTTTGTCGCCAGCCGCACCAACTGGAAGGCTGAACGAGTCACCCCGTCGCGCGGGCTGCCGCATTGGGAAGTGTTGGGGGAGACAACGGCCGTTTTGGACCGGTTTTGGGCGGGCTAGCCCAACCTCCGGTTGGCGGACAAATTTTAGCGAACCACAAGGGTCGCCAGGCACGCAGGGGTAAAATAAACATCTGCGCTCCTGGCGACCTTGTTTCTTAAGCCAGCAAGCTGTTGACAATGGTTTGGGCCTGGTCAATTTCGTCCTGGATGATGGTGTGGCCCATGTTGGGGTAGATTTTTTTGTTGACCACAGCCCCCAGTTGGGTGAGGGTTACGGCCGTTTCCTCCACCCGTCCCACCGGAATATGAAAATCCACATCGCTGCACCCGATAAACACCGGCGTGCCGTCTAGCGAACCATCGTAATCTCGTGGCGTGCCGGGCGGGCCAATCAACCCGCCGCTGAACACCAGCAGACCGCCGTAGCGCCGGGCGTGGCGGGCCACAAACTCGCTGGCCAGGCAGGCCCCCTGCGAAAAACCGCCCAGGATGAGCCGTTCGGCGGGAATTCCGGCGGCTTCCACCGTGGCCACGGCGTCGGCCAGCGTTTGCAGGGCAGAGCTGAGCCACGGCTCGTTTTGCGGCATCGGGGCCAAAAAGCTTTGCGGGTACCAGGTGTTACCCCGGGCCTGCGGTGCCAGGTAGGCCATTTCCGGGTGGGGCAGCACCTCAGCCAGCTCTAGAATGCTAACAGCCGTTGCCCCCCGCCCATGTACCAAAATCATCGCTGCTTTGGCTTCATTGAGCGGTTTGCCTTGCTGTAGAAGCGGCTGCCCCTGGTGTGGACTGCTTGGGTTAGTCATCATTACTCTCCTTAAAAAAGGAACACAGAGGGGCACAGAGGCGGCACGGAGTTTCACAGAGAAAAAAATCTGTGCCATCTGTGCAATCTGTGGATTTCTTTGTAACCGTTCAGTTCTCCGTAGAGCATGGGCCGCGCCTCGGCGCTTCGCGCCTGGCGCGGCCAAAGATCGAGGGTTTTTTCACTTTTTGGGGTCAAAATGACCCCAAAAGTGAAAAAACCCAAACTTCTTCCCCGCACGGGGCGCGCAGCGCCCTCGTGCGGGATACCAACTGAACGGTTACATTTCTTTCGCGCTAAGAAAGCGCGGCTACAAGGTGGCCGGGGCCACGGGTTTGAGCTCGATTTCCGGCAGGCGCTGCTCGATGGCCGGGCGATTTTTCTCCAGCCACGGCGGCAGCTTCAGGTGGGTGCCCAATTCGGCCACGGGCTCGTCGTAGAGGAAGCCGGGCGCGTCGGTGGCAATCTCAAACAAGACACCGCCGGGAGAGCGGAAATAAATCGAGCGGAAATATTGCCGGTCCTGTACCGGGGTAACCTGAAAACGGGCCTGGCGCAGTTTGTCAAAGTAGGCCAGCTGCTCGCTGTCATCCACGGTGCGGAAGGCGATGTGGTGAATGGAGCCTGCGCCAAACTGGGCGGCCGGTTGGCCGGGCCGGTGCAAAATATCGACGTACAGGCCAACGTTTTTCCCACCGGCCTGGTAGCGATAGCGGCTGCCTTCCTGGTTGACGAAGGTGTAGCCCAGCTGCTCGATCAGCAGGTTGGCGGTCGGTTCTACCTCGTCCAGCCAGAGGGTGACGCCGTGGAAACCTTGCAGCGCCTCGTTTTCGCCAATCGGGCCGCCAGTCCAGGGCTGCAATGTTGCCGGGCTGTCGTCGGTGATGAGTTCCAGCGTCAGGCCATCGGGGTCGGTGAAGGGCAGCACGTCGGCACCGAAGCGGGTTTGCCGTTCGCCGGTGCTGATGCCGTTTTTCTGGAGCCAGCTTTGCCAGAAGTCCATTGCTTCCGGGCGGATGGTGTAGGCCATAGCGGCCGTTTCGCCATTACCCTTCCGCCCGCGCCGCATCTGCTGCCAGGGAAAGTAGGTCATGATCGTGCCCGGTGTGCCAATCTCATCGCCGTAATACAGATGGTAGGTGCCCGGATCGTCAAAGTTGACGGTTTTTTTCACCAGCCGCTGCCCCAGGATGTGGTGGTAGAACTCAACATTTTGGTGGGGGTTGCTGGCAACGGCCGTTATGTGGTGCAGTCCTTGTACGGGTTTCATCGTTTACTCCTACATTTCTCCGGAAACTTGTTTCCGGGGAAATAATTTATGCTTGCGCCAGACCCAACGTCCGGCAAAGAGCGGCCAACTGGGTCTGTTCGTCGGTGGTTAAGGCCGAAAAGGCGACCACCACCCCGGCCACGTGGGCGGGCAAAATCGCTTCAATCAGCGTGCGGCCCGGCTCGGTGAGCAGGATATCCACACAGCGGCGGTCGTCCTCGCGGCGCTGGCGGGTGACGTAGCCTTGTTTTTCCAGGTGGTCGATCACCATCGTCATGTTGCCGCTGGTTTTTAAGATTTTTTGCCCCAGTTCACCGCTCTGCATCGGACCTAGATGGTAAAGTACCTCCAGCACACCAAACTGGCTGGTGGTCAGGTCATGTTCTCGCAGGTGGGCATTGATGCGCTGGCCCACTGATTCGGCGGCGCGGAACAGCTTGATGTAGCAGTCTAGCGCCAAATTTTCTGCTTCTGTGCCTTCGTAATGAGTGCCCATGCTGCTCCTTTGAAAATAGGCCGCGGATTGCGCGGATTAACGCGGATGAAATTTAATAAATCTGCGAAATCTGGTAACCGTTCAGTTGGTATCCCGCACGAGGGCGCTTCGCGCCCCGTGCGGGGGAAACGTCTGGGTTTTTTCAGTTTCTGGGGTCAAAATGACCCCAAAAACTGAAAAAACCCCCTTTATCATCGGCATCGCCAGGCGCGAAGCGCCGAGGCGATACCCTTACTGCGGGGAGAGCTGAACGCTTACGAAATCTGCTGATTTTTCATTCATGGTGTTGCGCCTGCGTTCAGCCTGTCCCTTGGAAAAAGTGAACTACAACGACAGTGTAGCAGGGAAGGGACTATAGATCAATATTAAATAGTTTAATATTAAAGCAATTCTCAGAAACGGGCAAGAAAAAACGCCAGAGGGTTTCTCTGGCGCTGACGTAAAGCGGCTAAATGGGTAGAAGTGAAGCGGTGGTTAGCGGTTCAGTTCCTGGTTGACCAGGGCCAGGAAGGTTTTGGCGGGTGGCAGAGCACGTTCGATGTCGGCGGCTTTTTTGGCGGACAGGCCGGTGCCAAACTGGTTGCACCAGGCGATGGCCAGGCGGGTGGCGCTGGGCAGGGTGTTGTTGGCAAAGAGAACGGCCGCTTCCTTATTCAAAAAACTTTCATCAAACAAACTGGCCACCCACTCGGGATGCTGTTGGGCAAACTGTTGGTAAGCGGCGCGAACGGCCGTTTGCACGCTGCGATTTTGGGCACGACGAGAAACCAACATCCGGGGGTGGGTCCAAACGGCTTGCCAAAAATTTTGCTGCATCATCTTGTGTCTCCTAAACGTTACAAAATCACTCTGTTTGTTGGGCCGATACAGTTTGCGTTGTTTCCGCGCAGTTGGCCAATTGGAGGCTGGCTGAGCTGAATTGCCGTAACCATAAACTGACCCCGTGACACAAGCGTGACAATCCCAGTTTTGGCCGATTAGAGCCCGTACCGTGGGATTTTTTTGTGCCACGCCTGGCTAAAGACGCGTACGGAGCCTTCGTAGGCGTCCAGCTGGTTGGAGACGTAAAAATGGGTGGCGTCGGCGGTGAGTTTGCTGTGCGTTTCCATACGCACCTGCCAGTCGCCGCGCTGGTATTCCAGGCGGTAGCGCACCTCCTGCTCCAGCGACAGCGGATCGTCGTCGCGGATGGTGAGGGTGTGGGTGCTGATGTCGTCTAGCTCCAGGCCGTGGTTGTGGTAGCGGATGCGGCCGGAATCCTGGTGCAGCGTGTAGGTGGTGGTGCCGGTAGTGGCTTCGCGGGTGACGGTCTGGCGGCGCACGTCGTGGCGCAGCGTTTCGATGGGTTCGGGCGGGGCGATTTCGGCAGGCGGGAAGTCGGGCAGGGTGTCGTCGAGGGGGTGATACGGCCGTTCCGGCACCACCAATTTGCAGCCCTCCCCCAACAGCAGCGTCAACGTCACCGGTTTGGGCGAAGGCCAGGCGTGGCGCAGGTAGGTGGGCGAGATGCCAACGCGCCAGCGGTGCCCGGCGGGCAGCCGGTAGGCCATCACGTTCAGCGGCACGGTGACGCTGTAAATCTGCCCCGGCACCAGCGGTTCCGGGTGTTCGTGGCTGCGGTGGTGGGTCAGGTTGAGCAGGCCCCAGGTGATGAGGGTGGAACGGCCGTCCCTGTCCACATCACACAAGCGCACGGCCACCAACGCCAGGGGTTGGTCCACTTTTAAAGTAAGCTGCACTTCCGCGTACCCTAGCATATTCATTGGCTCGGCCAGCGGCTGGCTGGTGAAGCTGAGGCTTTCGCCGTCGGCGGGGCGCTGGTCGCCGGGGGATTCGCCGGGGGAACCGTGGCCGCCCCAGCCGCCGCCATCCAGGCCATGATTTTGCAAGCCAACAAAGCCAATTTCTTGCGTTGGCTGCGGCCTGTCGTCCAGCCGGTGTTCGTTCAAGAAGTAGATTTTTTCCTGTACGTGGGGGGAGGGCCAGGCGGGATCGGCGAGCCAACGGCCGTTGCGTTCCGGGTAGCTGGGCGCGGGTGGCACCCCATCTTGCAGCCAGGTGCGCATCATCGGCTCGTCCATGATGCCCGTGTCGATCCCCTTCAGCCAATGGTCCCACCAGCGCAGGCTCTCCTGCAAAAAGCCAATTGCCGGGCCGGGCGAACCACACTGCTCGGGGAAAGCGTGGGACCACGGCCCGATGAGCGCCTTGCGCGGCCCGCTCAGCCCGGCCATCAGGCGCGGAATCGAGTTGTTGTAGCTGTCGGCCCAGCCGCCGACCATGTAGACGGGAATCTCGATGTTGGCGTAATTTTCGCCGACGGAGCCGTGTTTCCAGTACGCATCGCGGGTTTGGTGCTCCAGCCATTTTTCGATGTACGGCGGCGACTGTTCCAGCCGCTCCAGCCACATCTGCCGCCATTTGTCGCCCACCCAGCGCGGGTCGGGCGGCGACGGGTTGTAGGCAAACATCAGCGAGGCCCAGGGCAGCATTTGCGAAGTGAGCAGGCAGCCGCCCATGTAATGCACATCGTCGTGGTAGCGGTCGTCCGTCGCGCCGATGGCAATAATCGCTTTGAGCTGGGGCGGGCGGCGGGCGGCCACTTGCAAGCTGTTGAAGCCGCCCCAGGAGATGCCGTGCATGCCGATGTGGCCATCGCACCACGGCTGGGCGGCAATCCAGGCCAGCACTTCCAGGGCGTCGTCTTGCTCCTGCGGCAGGTACTCGTCGTAGAGGATGCCGTCGGAATCGCCGCTGCCGCGCATGTCGACGCGGATGTTGGCGTAGCCGTAGCCCGCAAAGTACGCCTGCCGCCTGGCGTCGCGAGCGGAGGTGTAGTCGCTTTTGCGGTAGGGGATGTATTCGAGCAGGGCGGGCACGGGCTGCTGCTGGGCGCTGTCTGGCAGCCAGATTTTGGCGGCGAGCCGGGTGCCGTCGGCCAGGGGAATCCAGACGTTTTCCAGGATGGTGACGGGGTGGGGGAAGTGGGTTCGGATTTTCATAGGTGTCTCTTTTTGAGGATTTTTTGGAACACAGAGTTTCGCAGAGGAGACACAGAGTTGCACAGAGATTTGGCTTTTCTCTGTGTAACGCTGCGGTTTCTCCGTGGTCCTCTGTGTTCCGCTTTTCGTCGGCAAGTATAGCGAGTTCCTATCCTGCCACGTAATTTTTGCTGGTTTCTACCTGATGAGGAAGGACGGCCGTATAATCCCCGCAATTTCCCCGAAGAAGGAGCAGACAAATGAGCGCAGTTCGCAACCCCGATGGGCAGGTGATTGAGGAAAAGTATGAGCGGCAGGGCTGGCCCGCCGTCAAGCGGCCGGACTTGAAGCCGCCGTCTGGCTGGGACATGGCGCTCATTCCCGCCGTGAACCGGGTGCGCAACCACCAGCTTTCGCCCGATGGGGAGCAGATAGCGTTCATCTGGGACCGCGAGGAGCAGTCGGATGTGTACGTGATGCCCAGCGCGGGCGGCTGGCCACGGCGCATCTCGACGCGGCGGGCGGCGGTGGCGTATTGGGCCGATGAAATTCCGCAGTGGTCGCCCGACGGCCGTTTCCTGGCCTTCACCATGCAAGATCACGTGTACGTTGCCCCTGCCGCTGGTGGCTTGCCATCCGCAGGTGGCTTGCCGCAAAAAATCAGCGATTTTGCCGCGTCCGCTTCCTCCCCGGTGTGGCTGCCAGACAGCAATCAGCTGGTGGTCAGCGTGGAGCGCAACGACCAGGTGCAGCTGCTGTTGACGGATCGGGACGGCCGTTGGCCCTGCCATCTCATCCAAACGCCGGGGGATGCCTGGGACGCCAAACCGTCGCCCGACGGCCGTTTTCTCCTCTTCACCCACCGCCCCTTCGACGACATGAACCGGCTGGACATCTGGTTGGTGGAATTGGAGACGGGGCAGCTGCGTGAGTTGACCAACACGCCCAAACTGCGCAGCTGGGGCGGCATCTGGTCGCCCGACGGGCAGCAAATCGCTTTCATCTCGCAGCGGCCGGCGTTTAACGAGGTGTGGCTGGTGCGGCCCGACGGCGCTGGCCTGCGCCAGCTGTCGCATGAGGGGGCCGATTTTGCCGACCTGGCCTGGTCGCCCGACGGCAGCCAGATTGCCTGCAGCATCAATCGGGCAGGGGCGTATGAACTGGCGCTGCTGGATGTCCAATCGGGCCAGGTGCAGACTTTGCGAGCGGGCCACGGGGTTCATGCGCTGCCGAATTGGTCGCCCGACGGCCGTTGCCTGACCGTCGAGTACGAAGACCCCATTTTGCCGCCGGATTTGTATAAGGTTGAGGTGGAAAACGCCCGTACTACCCAACTCACCTTCTCCAACCTGCCCGCCCTGGCTGCCAATCCGCTGGTAATGCCGGAGGTGGTCAGCTACAAAAGTTATGATGGGCTGGAAATTCCCGCCTTTTTGTACCGCCCGGCAAAGTCCAACGGGGCGGCGGTGGTCAATCCGCACGGCGGGCCATCGTCGCTGTACAACTTTGGTTGGGACATCTGGGCGCAGTATTTTGTGGCCAAGGGGTACACCTGGATTGCGCCCAACTATCGCGGCAGCACGGGCTACGGGGTGACGTTTGAGCACGCCAACTACAACGATTGGGGCGTGGGCGACACGCAGGATTGCCTGCACGGGGCGCGCTTTTTGCACCAGTTCGGCGAGATTGACAAGGAGCGCATCGCCATTTTTGGGGCGAGCTACGGCGGCTACATGACGGCCTGCTGCCTGAGCCGCGACCCGGACTACCTGTTTGCCTGTGGCGTGAGCAAATACGGCGATTCGAACGTGATCAGCTCCTGGGCGCAGTGTAACCGGGATTTGCGGCTGTACACGGAGATCTTTTTGGGCCATCCGGCGCAAAACCGGGCGGTGCACCGGGCGGCGTCACCCATTGCCGAGGTGGAGAATGTGCAGAAGCCGGTGTTTATTGCCCACGGGCTGGACGACACGGTGGTGCCGCCGCAGGCGTCGGAGGAGTGGGTGGAGGCGCTGCGCCGGGCGGGCAAGACGTTTGAGTACAAAACCTACACCGGGGAAGCGCACGGCTTTTTGCAGAAGAAGACGGTTTTGGATTTTTACGGCCGTATGGAAACGTTTTTGGATTGGTATTTGCTGCCAAAATAATCCCCCTCCCTGGCCCTCCCCCAAAGGGGGAGGGGACTCAGGCTCCCTCTCCCAGAGGGAGAGGGCTGGGGTGAGGGCAAAAATTATGACCCGACAACGCAACTCAAAACGAGCCGAACGACGCGCCGAGCGGTTGGCGCTGCCGCTGTTGCAGATGGCATTTGGGGTGGTGCGGAATGAGCAACGGCCGTACGACTTCCTCGCGCCTGAGCAGATCCAAAAAATCCACGACGCCTCGCTGCACATTTTGGAAAACGTGGGGGTGGATTTTCTGGATGACGAGGTGCTGGCGATTTGGGCCAACGCCGGGGCAAAGGTAGATTTTGCCGCTAAACACGTCTGGATTGATCGGGGGCTGCTGCTGGAAACGATTGCCACCGCCCCGCCCAGCTTTACCTGGCGCGCCCGCAACCCGGCGCATGACGTGTTGATTGGCGGCAACAGCCTCGCTTTTGGGCCAAACGGGGGCATGGTGTACGCGCAGGATTTAGTGAACGGCCGTCGCCCCGGCACCTTCAACGATTACCAAAATTTTGTCCGGCTCAGCCAGATGGCCCCGCAGCTGCATTTTGCCGCCTGGGAGCAGGTCTCACCGCAAGACATCCCGGTGAATACGCGCCATCTGCACCGGCTGCTGGCCGGGTTTACCCTGGCAGACAAAGCGGTGATGGAGGCAGCCCACGGCCGTGTTATCACCACCGACTGCCTGAAAATGGCCGAAATTGTCTTTGGCCCGCTGGAGGGTGACCCGGTGATTGGCGACGTGATCAACGTCAACAGCCCGCTGCGCTTTGATGAGCGCATGTTGGGCGGGCTGCTCACCTACGCCCGCGCCGGGCAGGTGACCTTCATCACCCCGTTCATCCTGGCCGGGGCGATGAGCCCGGTGACGATGGCCGCGGCCCTGGCCCAGCAAAACGCCGAGGCGCTGGCAGGCATTGCCCTGACGCAGCTGGTGCGGCCCGGCGCGCCGGTGATTTATGGCGGCTTTACCACCAACGTCGATTTGAAGAGCGGCAGCCCCGCCTTTGGCACGCCGGAAGGGGCCTGGGCGCTGCTGGTGGGCGGCCAGCTGGCCCGCTTTTACAACCTGCCCTTTCGCGGCAGCGGCAGCCTGACCAACGCCCAATCCCCCGACGCCCAGGCCAGCTACGAGACGATGTGGAACCTCTGGCCCGCCGTGCTGGCCCACACCAATCTGCTCATGCATGCGGTTGGCTGGCTGGAAGGCGGCCTGACCGCCTCGTTTGAGAAGTTCATCATCGACCTGGAGAATTTGGCGATGTTCCGCCACTTTTTGGCCGGGTTTGCCGTGGACGATGCCACGCTGGCGCTGGACATGATTGCCGAGGTCGGCGCGGGCGGGCACCACTTTGGCACGGCCCATACCCAGGCGCAGTTTGAGTCGGCGTTTTACCAGTCGTCGCTGGCGGACCGGCAGGGGTATGAGAATTGGGTGCAGAGTGGGGGGATGGATACGGCCGTACGCGCCCAAAAAATCTGGCAAGCCATGCTCAAGCAGTACGAACCACCGCCGCTCGATCCAGCCATCGCCGAAGCCCTGCGCGACTTTGTGGCCCGCCGGGAGCGGGAGTTGGTGGGGCAAAATTTGTACGATTGAGGGGGCTGCTGTCTTGAGGTGACAGGCACTTGCCGAAGTGCCTGTCACCGGAGTTGTTACGCTGCGGCGTTGAACTGTTCTAACGTTTCCTGATCCCACAGCAGCTCATCAAACCAACGGCCGCCTATCTCGCGCTTGATGGGAAAGGCCTGGTTGGCCACCCCAGGGCGGAAAACATCCTGATTGCGCCGCAGAATCTCATCGCCGATGCGGGCCAGCTCGCGCTGGCGCACCTGGGGATCGGGCAGGCAGTCAATTTCGTGAACGATGTCGGTAAAGGCCAGGGCATCATCAATGCGGCGGCACACGCTGTTGCCCACACCACGAGGGTAAATGCCGTATTTCGTCTTGAGTTCGGCCAGACGCCGCACGGCCCCAAAACCCACATGCACCAGGTCGGCCCGGCTTAGCCAGTTCGTTTCATAGTTGATGCGGTTAATGACGGAAGCGCGGGTCATGCCCTGACGATGTTCTTCCACCGTGCGGTAAAACAGGCGGTAGCCGTGGCGCTCTGGCTGCTCAAAAAACGTCGAGCCGGGATCAAGAAATGGGATCATGGGGCAAATGTAGGGATAGATGCGCTGCCCCTCAAACCTTTTCAGGAGGCGATCGCAGTAGTCGAGGGTGTCTTCGACCGACTGTTTGTCTTGTTTTGGCATACCCACGAAGTACCAGATGTCAATCTGGTAGATGCCGTAGTCGAGCGCTTTGGCGATCCACTCTTCCATTTCGGCCGGGGTATAGGCACCGCGTCCGGCCTCTTTGGCCACGCGGATATCATGGCTTTCCGGCGAGAGGGTGATGGAGGTCCGGGGATTGGTGGCCGCCATTTTCTTCAGGACGTCATCGGGCGTCAGCTTAAACTGCTCGTAGCTGACCGATTTGAAGTTGGCCTCAGCTACCTGGTCCATGAAAAAATCAAACCGGCTGTTGGTTTCGCTGTAAGAATTGACCGTGTAGAAATGGTAATTCTCTTTGCCGGGAATCTGGGCCATTGTCTTAAATTCATACGCTGTTTCTTCCAGCGGCTTGTGGATGGTGGATTTCATGTTGTGGTCCAGCTGGTTGATGCGCAGATAGGCATCGCGGGAGCCGCCGCACCAGCCGCAGTTGTAGGCGCAGCCCGCGTTTTGCGTGGCGATGACCTCTTGAATGGGCAGTGAAGCGCCGCTGCTTTGCTGGGTGGGAATGGTGGACCAATCGATGCCGCAAGAGAGCGTGCTGGAAATGTGGCTGTAGCCGTTGTCGATGATTTCGCCCTGTTTATTTTTCCAGAACAGGTTAGGAATTTTGTGCATCTGGGGTTCGTCGCCCAGGGCACCGAGTAGCTGGGTCATGGGTTGGTGGGTATCGTAGCCGCGCATGACCATGTCGATGAAGGGGTAACCAATGAGTTCGTGGGCAAAGTAGGTAGAGGAGATGCCGCCGAAGATAACGGCCGTATCCGGGTGAAGGCGCTTAAATAGTTCGGCCACCGCCAGACTGCCCTGCACGTGGATCATCCAGTGTAGGTCAATTCCCAAAATGCGCACATCTATCGCTCTGAAGAGCGAGGCGACATCAATTTTGGGGTACTTCAGCAGCAGCGAAGAGAGATTAAGCAGTTCAACCTTGTGTCCGTTTTCGGAGAGGATTCGTTGTAACGATTTGAAGCCCAGCGGGAAATATTCATAAAGCGGGGTAATGGGCACATCGCCTGAGGTGCTGAGATAGGGAAAATAAATATCCGTGCGGTCGCGGAAATCAAATACGGCGGGGGCATGCATGAATAACATGTCTGCATGAACGGTGGGGAGGGTTGGATAGGGATTTTCGATCATGGACTTTCACTCACCTGTTTGTGTATTGTTGACGTAAAAATAATGGCTGTTGGGCAATTGGCAGAAAGACTTCAAAACAAAATTAGACTGCTTCGGTACTAGATCACGAGAAAGGGTGGCATAAAATTGTAGTGATTGGCAATGGCGTTCCCTGGTTTTGCAGTGATGAATTTGTGTGATGTGTGAGAATGGACACCGAGTGACGTTAGCAAGAAGTAGATTTTTGGGGAAGTGTTGGATGACATCTTTAAAATGTGATAAACCTCATTGCCAACAGGTGATCGCGCCAACGCGGTTTGGCGCTCATTTAAGACATTCGGTTCTTCAGGATTTCGTGGGGTGGGGCATGAAACGTGAAGCGTGAAACGTGATGACCCTCTGGTCACGTTTCACGTTTCACGCATCACGGGTGGTAACCCCCCCTGAATTTCCAAAGAGCCAGACATTTGCGACGAACAATTTTATTTATCTGCGTAAGGTCACTTGGTTACCCAATGACTCAATGACCCAATTACCAAACACTATGACAGAATTTTTCACCTACGACGAACTGACCTGGCCGGAAACGGCCGTACTGCCCCGCACCACCCCGCTCATCATTCCGCTGGGCACTGGGTACGATCTGGCGCGGTTGGCCGACTGTTTGGGCCAGCCAGAGCGGGTGGGACTGCTGCCAGCAATTCCGTTTGGCTGGCGCGGCAGTGGGTTGGCGGTAGCGGAGGGGTTGTTAACGGCCGTTCTGCAAAATCTGCTCAACAGCCTGCGCGAAGATGGCTTCAGCCGTGTCTTTGCCCTCATTCCGCAGGACATGACCCTGGGGCTGCACGACCAGGCGATTGTGCTGCCGCACCCGACGCAGTTTACGCCTGCGCCGCTGCTGCCACCGGCCAGCGACGTGGGCAAGGTGGTCATCATCCCCATCGGGCACACGGAGCAGCACGGCTACCATTTGCCGCTCTCGACGGATAACTTGATTATTGAGGCGATTGGGAATGGGGTGGGGACGGCCGTTCCCGACCTCGCCGTCACTTTACCCATCTTTCCCTACGGGGTGAGCACCCACCGGCAGGCGTTTGCCGGGACGCTCAACGTGCAGGGGCGCGCCTTTGAGGATTTCTGGCTGGCGGTGGTGGACGGGCTGGTGGGGCGCGGCTTCGACCGCTTTTATCTGATGAGCGGGCACGGCGGCAACTGCTCCTTTTTGGTCAACGTGGTGAAATATGCCGGGGAGCGCCACCGCCGCATTTTTTGCGCCACCGCCTGGCTGCACACCTCCGGGCACATCGCTGGGCCAGTGGTGCAGGCGACGCGCCTTTCCGCGCGGGGTGGCATGGGGCACGCGGGCGAGCTGGAAACGGCGATGATTTTGCACCTGCGCCCCGACCTGGTGCAGCAGGACAAGGCGGTGGACGAGATTGAGTTCATCAGCACGCCGAGCTACTACATGGATTGGATTGAGGGCGGCGAACTCATTGCCAACCCGCCCTGGGACGACGACACGGCGACGGGGGCGTATGGGGCGGGCAGTGTGGCGACGGTGGAAAACGGCCGTATCTGGCTGGAAGCAGGCATTGCCGAAAAAGTAGCCCACGTGCACGAGATTCATGAGCAATACGGCCGTCGCGAAGCCCGGCGTAAGGCGGGTTTTGGTTTATGGGGGAAAAGAGAGTGACGCGTTTTCACGTTGTCATTCAGGCCACTCAGCTATCCCGGCTTCGGTTATTTCAAATAAACTGGAATCCTCAGAATAAAGTTCAGCGTACAAATCGGCCGATTGCTTGAGGCTTTCCAAAGCTATTTCCTGTTGAAGACGGAGAAGGGCTGCGCGAACCATCGAACTCTTGTCTTTGAAGCCATAGAATTCATGTTTGCCTAAAAAATCAATTAGTGCCGGAGTGAGACTAAATTTCGCCTGTTGCATAGTTGCCCTTTTTAAGGTTGGATCAAATAGAGTTGGGTTGAGCGATTCAGTAGTTTGCTGGAAGCAGGCATTGCCGAAAAAGTAGCCCACGTCCACGAGATTCATGAGCAATACGGCCGTCGCCCTTCCCAGCAAATGCCGCTAATCAGCACACATGTAGCGCTAAGGCTCAACCCCAGGCAAGCCAGCCGCCCCAACAGCCGCACTAGTTGCCAGATTGATTAATCGCAGTCACCAGCTGATTCAGTTGGCTGACATAAACATCCATTGCGTGCGAGATAATAGAAAAATTATTCTGGTCGATTATTTCTTTTTCTTCACCAGCCGCGACTGCTTGACGACAAGCCTCCGTCCAAGGGGAGATCATGTTGAGGATTTCTGTGGATGCCGAGCGATAATAGGCGTAACCATTTTGCACTTCTGGTGTGGCGGACGAAGTATTAATCGTCACAATGTTGGCCAGGTGATTGTGAGTGGCAATGACCAGGGGGCAATCTGAAGGAAGCATCCGGTTCGATTGGTAAGGGTTGGGGTTAAACCGGAAGATGGCATACCGATAGGTGTCGGCGTCATGGATCAGCGACGTTAAGGCCGCCAGGACTTGGTCCGTCACATTGGCAGCTGGCGGAGGCTGAACGGCCGTCGTTGTACCGGGCGTGCTGGTCGGCAAAGAGGTGGCTGTTGCTGTTTCAACAGGGGGTTCTGTTGGTGTTGGCGTGTCAGTCGCTAAAGGAAGGGCTGTCAATGTGGGCAGTGAGGTTTGGGTAGGTAGAGGTGTAAAAGTTGGTAGTGGCGTGTAGGTTGGCCAGGCTGTTTGGGTAGGTAAGGGTGTTTGGGTGGGCATAGCTGCCACGGTTTCCAAGACAGCCACCTGAACCAGGCTCTCCACCGTAGCCAATTGTTCAGTTTCAGACGGACCACACCCTGAGAGTAGGAGGGGAACAAACAGCAGGCAAGTAAGCAGCAACCCAAACTTTTTCATTGATGACTCCGCAACAGAACAGACTAAAGAGATTAACGGTAATTATCGGCTAATTAGTGGGATAGGCAATAATCTGGAGAAAATTTGTGGAAGGGGCAACGGCTGTCCTTTTCTAACCAAACACCCCGCAAAAAATGTTGGCGGAATACGGCCGTTCACCAGTCCGGCGCAGGGCGTTGAACCGCAAAGTGACTCTGCGTTTCAGGAGGGGATGATCTTCGTACGCCCTTCCCACTCCCCATATTCGGCGATTGGCTTGAAGCGAAGCGTCGTGAACTCGAAATGAAAATCCTTGCGCTGGCGCTCGACCATGGCCACTGCATGACGCTCAGGTTGAGGCACGGCGCTGTGTCCCCGAACCATATCAACCATTTCCTGTTGCGAGCGCCACACCGAAAAGGTAGAGACCGTACGGGGCAGTCTCATTGCCGCTATCGCCAGAGTTATACCTGGGTGGTCTCGCACAAGCTCTTCGACCGGCTTGCCCCCACCGAATAAAGCGCGGGACTTGGGGAAGCTTCATCCGAGCGAGGGTCACGGCTACCACGGGTGCTGCCGGATCTTGTTTGTCGACACTTTCAGCAAGCCCGTCGAACTCGCTGATGTGTCCCCAGCGGCGTTGAAACGCCATCCGGACATGCCAGCCGTTGGCCAACACACGACCAAGCCTCGTACTGGCAAGGAATTCGTCTATCGCCAGATGGCTTTCCCACGCTGCGAACATCGCCAGATGATGCAGCTGCATTCGTGCAGGAGAAAAGATAGGCGCACCGAGTGTCATCTTTGCCATACACTCTGCGTGGCTGAGGCCAGGTACCTGCATCCTGGTTGGCGGGCAACAGAGTACCCTGGCCGTCGTGCTAATCTTGGTTTTTGCCAAATGGAAGGTAAACACTGTCATGAGTTTTTTGCTATCTAACATTTAATAGTCTGCAATGGTCAGTTTACAAAAAATTCGGGCAAATTCAAAGTAGCTTTGGCACGGTTTGGGGTGGGTTTTCAGCGACCTCAGGAAAATGTTGGTGGGATACGGCCGTATTTCTCCCCAAACATCCCCTCCTCTATCTAAGCGCCTTAGCCATAAACACATTAAACTCCGTGGCCGTGTAATCGCCGAACGCACCGCTCCAGGCAAACCCATTGCGCAGGTAGAGCGCATGCGCCGCCGCGAAGGCCGGGCCTGTGCCCGTCTCCAGAAAAAGATGGGTGTAGCCCCGCTGCCGCGCCGTGCGCATGATCTCATCCAGAATCGCCTGCCCCACACCCTGCCGCAAAAAGGTCGCCCGTGTGCGCATCGACTTGACCTCGCCGGAAAGCGAATTCAGCTCCTTCAGTGCGCCACAGCCGCACAAAGCGCCATCCAGCCACGCCGTCCAAAAAGTAACGCCCGGCGCACGCAGGCGCTCGATGTCTAGCGCGTGGACCTGGCCAGCTGGGGTGTTGCTGTGCATCCCCGAAAGATGCTCGGCAATAAGCGCTTGAACCTCTTCAGAGGACAGATTATCTTGGCGAACCTGGATACCCATAACACGATCTCCTATTGTATGAAAGTAACTTTGCTCGGCGTGGTTATTGCTGATGCGCATAAACGTTGGTGGATTACGGCCGTTCCTGTGTCCCAAAACGCCAGTTTCCCGCCTCGTCCATCGTGATAATCCTTAACCAGCCGCATTGTGCAAAGTGAAATTATGGGCATTGTGGCCTGTTGCGCAATGGGGAGTTTGCGGTGCAGTACGGCCGTATCCCACCCACATCCGCCTCTCTTTCCCAGCCCGATCGGCGGCAGATGGGTACTGCACCAGCCTGTCTGGAGCCGCGCCCATAGGCGCAGAATGGCCATCTAAGAGTCGCTTGTCAAAATTTAGCAAATCGTCTAATGTATCAAGTGCGCTTGAGCGCTGCGGCCAATGAGCATAACGGCATTTTATGGAAGAGACGGCCGTGTTTTCCTGAGCAAACTCACGTTTTGCTGGGTGATTCACCATCGTACAAGAGGGTAAAGATGTCCAAATACGAAGAGCTGGTGCAGAGCTACAATTTAGCCCGCAAATCATTTCGCGATTACGAAGAAACCTGTCGTAACTTTGCGCGGGATTTGATATTTGGCATGGTCGAATATTTTGAATGGCCCCAAGATCGAGAAATTACCTACATCCCTCTGGGTGAAGAATTGGACCCTAACAATAAGTTTTATGCGCTGGCGGGGGCCATGCGCATGGATGCCGAATCATTTTGGCATTTTGGCGTCGAACTTAGCCTGATGGAAGCCTCTGGAGCTTATTCTCTGTCGCTTGTGCTTAGCTTTTTTATTAAAAAAGTAGGGCCAAACTTCATTGTGAAGTTAGGCCCAAATGGACGGGAAATTCGCATTCCCGAAGACAAGCAAGGCGAACTGGAACCGTTCTATGAAGCAGTGTTTCGCCAGATCAAAGAGTTTCTGGCCAAGCGTTACATTCAGGCGATAACTAAGCAGGAAAAAGAATACGGGTTCATTACGATTTTGTAGAAGCAACTGCGTTTCTCAGCCAGCAAAACGGCCGTTTGCCCAGTTTCAGCCAGGGGCAGACAGTCGTCACAACATCGTTAACTGTCTTTAGTCACCAGAAAGTACAAAGCAATTAATGGTAAACTTAAGCAAACATGGCTACTTTACTGACAAGCTTGCAAAATGCGCGCATCAAAAACATCCTCAAGCTCAACAATCGGCGCCAACGAGACGCCCAAAAAAAGACCATTGTCGAAGGTGTTCGTGAGGCAGCTCGCGCCTTGCATTGTGGCATAGCCCCCGACGAAGCCTATATTTGCCCGGAATTGATACATAGTGCGGAAGCAACGGCCGTTTGGCAGCAGCTTCAATCTTTGGAAGCACAGGGAAGGCTTACGCTTTTTACCGTGACCCCAGAACTGTTTGCCAAAGCCGCTTACCGGGGTGAAAGTGGCGGCATTTTGATGGTAATTCCTTACTTAAACCAATCGCTGGCCGATTTATCCCTGCCGCCCGCGCCCTTCCTGCTCATCATTGATGGCGGTGAGAAGCCAGGCAACCTGGGCGCTATCCTGCGCACGGCCGATGCCGCCGGAGTTGATGCCGTCCTGGTGACCAATCAGCCGCACAGCGGTACCGATATTCACAATCCAAACGTGGTGCGCGCCAGCCTTGGGGCTTTGTTTTCGCGCCCCGTGGTTGCGGCCGAGCCAGCCGAGCTGCTGGACTGGCTGCGCCAGCGGCACATCCGCCTTGCCGTGCTAACGCCCGAAGGCGAACGGCCGTACACCGAAACCAACTTGCAAGGCAGTCTGGCACTGGTGATGGGCAGCGAGGCATTTGGCGTGCAGCAAACGTGGTTAGAGGAAGCAGACGTTCGGCTGCGCATTCCCATGGTGGGTATTGTCGACAGCCTGAACCTTTCGGTGGCAACGGCCGTTGTGGTATTTGAAGCAGTTCGTCAGCGGCACAAGGATGGCAACGGCCGTCTCCCATCGCCAATCTAAAACCTGAGTAAACCTCATGCGAATTGCTTTGATTTCAGACATACACGGGAACTTCGTCTCCTTTGAAGCAGTTGTCGCCGACATTGAACGGCAGCGTGTCAATGAAATCATCTTTCTTGGCGATGCTGCCACCCTGGGACCACAGCCCCACGAAGTGCTCCAACTGCTCAAGCAGCTTGGCTGCCCCTGTATCGTCGGTAACCACGAAACTTACCTCTTCAAACCGTCGCTGGGCCAGGCCTACATGGGCGGCACCCAATGGTTCAGCGACATTCTAACCTGGTGCCGCGCCCGGCTTACCCCCAAAGATTACCAGTTTATGCGCACCTTCCAGCCCATGCTCAAAGTCAAGCTGGAAGGCGACAACACCCTCATTTGCTTCCACGGCTCTCCCCGCCGTCACACCGACAACATCTTTGCCACCACGCCCAACGAAGAAGTGAACGAAATGCTCGCCGGGCGGCGCGCCACCGTCATGGCTGGCGGCCACACCCACGTGCAAATGCTGCGCCAGCACATGGGTGTTCTCATTGTCAACGCGGGCAGCGTTGGCCTGCCCTTCGAACAAATGCCCTTCACCGAGCGCGGTCCGCGTGTCATGCCCTGGGCCGAATACAGCATCATTACCTCAGAAAACAGCACCATCAGCGTCGAGCTTCGGCGCATCCCGGTGGATATGAAAGCCATCAAGCAGGCGGGCATCGACGCCAGAATGCCCGAAACCAGCGACTGGCTGCGCAACTGGATTTCCATCACCGAAATGCTCAGCAAAGCCTGAAGCAGCCTCCCGCGCCGCTTAAATGGCAAAAATCAGTTGCGAGTTTTGCCACCTTAGCGATAATTGCAGGACGCGACTTGTTAAGAATTATTTCAATCAACCTCTACTCTCAAGGAGAATTCCATGTCAAGAAAAAATGTGAAAGTAGCCGTAACTGGAGCGGCCGGCCAGATTGGCTATTCATTGCTCTTCCGCCTGGCCTCTGGCGAAGTTTTTGGCTCCGATACTAAAATCTCCCTGCATTTACTGGAAGTCACCCCCGCGTTGCCCTCTCTGGAAGGCGTGGTGATGGAACTGGACGACTGTGCTTATCCCCTGTTGGAAAAAGTTGTCATCACCGACAATCCCGAAGTGGCTTTTGACGGCATCAACTGGGCGATGCTGGTGGGCTCCAAACCGCGCAGTGCCGGCATGGAGCGTGGTGATCTCATTCGTGAAAACGGCCCAATTTTTGTTGGCCAGGGCCGTGCCCTCAACAAAGCCGCCAACGATGTGCGCGCTGTGGTGGTCGGGAATCCGGCCAACACCAACGCCCTCATCGCCATGAACAATTCCGACGTGCCCGGCAACCGTTTTAGTGCGCTCACGCGCCTGGATCAAAATCGGGCGTATGCGCAGCTGGCGCAAAAGGCGGGTGTTCCGGTAACGGCCGTTGCCAACGTCACCATCTGGGGCAACCACAGCGCTACCCAATACCCCGATGCCGAAAACGCCAAAATCAATGGCAAACCCGCCATGGACGTCATCACCGACCACGATTGGCTGCGCGGTGAATTTATCAGCGTGGTGCAGAAGCGCGGTGCGGCCGTCATTGCTGCCCGTGGCAAATCATCAGCTGCTTCGGCCGCCAACGCTGCGTTAGACCACGTCATGAGCTTCGAGGCCAAAACCCCCGAGGGCCACTGGTTCTCCGCCGCCGTGCCTTCGGACGGCAGCTACGGCATCGCCGAAGGGTTGATGTTCTCTTTCCCCGTCGTCAGCGATGGGCAGGGTGGCTATGAAATTGTGCAGGGTCTGCGCTTAAGCGATTTTGCCCGCGAAAAAGTTGCCCTCACTGAACAAGAGCTGCAGGAAGAAAAAGCAGTTGTCGCCGACTTGATGAGATAAAGCAGGCCGCCGCTTTTCTACTGGCAGCTAGTGGGCAGAATCCTGGCTACTTTATTCTGAAAACCTACACAACATCCGATGTGCGGTGAGTGCATCGGATGTTGTTTTTTGGAGCAGAAATCATTTGACGCAAAGAAAGGTGGTGATGCGCAGACCACTGGGCCTATCCAGGCTGTTGAGGGCATGGCAGTGGCTGTTTAATTTGTCGTTAACGGCCGTTTTCCTCACGCTGTTCCTTAACTGGCCAGAATTGCTGCTGCGTCTACAACTGGCCTCACAAAACTCAATCTTCCAAAGCGGCTGGCGGGTGCTGGTGGCCATGACGTTGGTGCTGCTGCTCACCGCTATGTTTCATGAATCGGGCCACCTGCTGGCTGGTTACCTCATGCGCTTTCGCTTTCATACGCTGGTGGTGGGGCTGTTACGGATTTCACGGGTAAACAACGGCCGTCTCCAGCTTCAGTGGCAGCGCGGGGGATCGCCCTTTAATGGTCTGGCTGCCAGTCTGCCCCGCCAAATGGATCGTTTGGCCCGTAGGCTGCTCTGGTTTGCCCTGGGTGGCCCGCTGGCGAGCTTGCTTTTTTCGCTGGTAGCCCTGGCCATCGTGCTTTACTTGGGCAGCGATTTGCGGCGTATGCTGGATTATTTATGGCTGTGGGAATGCAGCTTGTTTGCCGCCATCACGTCCTACTTTTTCCTGCTCACCTCTCTGTATCCTGGCAGTTACCACAACGGCCTGGTGGCCGATGGCGGGCGCATTGTGATGCTGCTCACCCAACCTGCCGAAGCGGCGCGGTGGCAGGCATTGGTACAGCTCAACGTTGCCGACTTGAATGGAGAACGGCCGTCGGCCTGGGATGAACAACTGCTTCGCCAGGCGCTCACCCAGCCCGACAACAGCCACGACTATCTCACTGCCCTGGTCATGAATTATCACCACGAACTGGATCGGAAACGGCCGCAGCAAGCCCGGCCGCTCCTGGAAGAAGCCTTACAGCTGCCCATTGCCTGGGCTGCGGGCATGTGGCCGCGACTGGCTTTGGAAAAAGCCTACCTGTCGGCATACTTCTTGAAGGATTTGGAGGCTGCCCTGGACTCGTTTTCCCAGATCAAAACCAGCCGTCGACAAATTGATCCGCTGCAATGCCGGGCGGAAGCGGCCGTACGGCTGCTGCAAGGTCAACCGGAATTGGCTGGTCAAGCGGCGGCTCGTGGCTTACGGCCGTTGGCCGAAAGTCCCGCCAGCGGCTTGCAGCTAGCCGAACAAGAATGGCTGCAAGCGCTGCAACAAGAAGCATCTTTGTAAATGCGCCCTGGAACACAAAAAGCCTCGCTTAGCGAGGCTTCTTGCGGGAAGAGGAGAAGAAGGAGAAAAGAGGAATTTTGGAAGATAAAAAACTAATAAAAATACAATTTTGTTACAGTTACCAATACTAGATTACTTTATTACAACTCAACGATAAACCCTAGTTTACGGGACTTTACAAAATAATGTTGGTGAACTAGCTACATTGGAAATGTAAACTACTTTACATTTCGCCCAGTTTGTTTGGCGTTAAGCAAATGGAGGAAAGAAACATGATCAAAAAGGTAAACCATATTGCAATTGTTGTATCCGATTTAGACGAATCGCTGCGCTTTTGGGTGGATGCCCTGGGCCTGGAATTGGCCCACACCGAGCATGTGGCGAGCCAGGCCGTAGATGTGGCTTTTGTGCCGGTAGGCGATAGCAAAATAGAACTGCTAAAGCCCACCGATAATGAGAGCGGCGTCGCCCGCTACCTGGAAAAACGCGGGGCTGGAATGCATCATCTATGCTTTGAAGTTGACGATATTGTTGCCACGCTCACGCATTTAAAAGAGGTTGGTGTTCAGCTGATTAATGAAGCGCCGGTTGTGGGTTCCGACGGCCGTAAATTTGCCTTTATTCACCCCAAATCTGCCAATGGTGTGCTTGTGGAACTGTACGAGTTAACAGGCGCTTAACCACCTGACTTGCGTACCAAATTGATAGTTGAAGAATGTCATAAATTGCATGTGACAAATGGCACTAGGGATGATAATCAAAGCTGATATGATAATGCACATAAGCCGCCGTTAAAGAATAAACGGTAGAGTCAAAACATAACGTGTAATCTGGATTGTCTTGGTTTTGTTGTTGCAATCGTAACAGCACCAGCTTCCTAAAATTTGTAAGTTTGATTGCACTCCATAGCGTTAAACTTTACGACGGCTTAACAAAAAACTGCCTCTTCAAGATAGTAGTTTTTGGGTGAGCCAGTATCCTGCCAGGGGTACTCTTACAGCGAGTTGTTGAATCGGGTTGTTGTAAACAGGTGCCCTGCCTCGTTTACTTCACAGTAGGTGTTTACTTCCATAGTGAAAGGCCAGGTGAAAGCCTGGCCTTTCTTCTTTTCTATCGATTTTGCCAACTTTTTGCTAACAGATGCTGCTGTTTACAGCCTCAGCGAGTGGGTTGATTGAGTGTTTCAGCTACGATGTCAACCAGCACCGTGGGGAGATCGGTTATGGCGTAGACGGCCGTTACTGCTGCTGGCACATCCCCTGGCATAGCAGCAAGATAGAAGAAACGGCCGTTGTGGTTTTGCGCCAATTGTTGAAATGCGGCTATACCGCCTTCACCCAGGCCGCTGCTGCCGATGGTGTAGATGGTGATGTTGTGTTCTGTGGCCATGACAGCCGTTTCGTCCAGAGAGGGGTAAGCAGCGCTGGCTAAATGGGGCGGGGCGTCGCCCAAAAGAATCATAAGTTTGGTGGCTTCTGGCTGCCAGTTCATGCTGGCTACGGCCTGGTAAAAGCCATTGTTGACGTCTTCGGGATAGTCTCCGCCACCAACGGCCGTTACGGCCGTTAAATTTTCCGCAAACTGTGCCCAGTTGTCTGTGAGGCTAAATAGTTGGGTCGATTGTCCTATGTCCAGATCACGATAGAGGACAAAACCATAGCGCAAGGTTGGGGCACCGGGCAAGGTGGAAAAACCGGTGGCTACCTCGGCCAAACCAGCCTGGAGCTGGCTGAGTTCTGGGGCCATGCTGCCGGTTGCGTCGATAACCAGGACCAAATCAATTTGGCGGCTGGTATTGGCTGTTTCGGTGGTGGTGCGGTTGGTGGGCGGGGCGGTGGCAACGGCCGTTGCCACCGCAGAAAGTTGGGCGGGGGAAACACGCGTTGGGCTAACTTTGCTGCCTGTTTCTGGCGTGGGAGGGATTTCGCCGCTGTCATCTTCACTACCGGTGGCGCTGGGATCATCATCGGCAATAGTTTCGCTTTCGGCACTGTCTTCAACGGCTTCCGTATCGACATCGCCAGTGTCCTGTACAGCTTCATCGGCACTACCACCACAGGCGGCTAGAAATAGCAGCAGTGCAAGCAGTGTGCTTATGCCAAAAACTGGAACTACCCATCGCTTTGGTTTCATTTTCCTGGCCCTTTGCGAAATGTGCAAACGCTTGAACCTGTTACGGCAAAAGAAAAATTTACCGTGCATACACGATTAACGTAAAAGTATAAGTTCAGGTTCCACAAGAAGGCAAACTGGCAAAAAAAAACCGCCCCGGAGGGCGGCTCGCTCAAGTCACAGGAGGGTGTAGATTTGAGCTACGACAAATATCCGATTCGAGGAAGGGGTGGATATTCATCTAAGCCTGGACTAGGGTTGTTCCAGTCGCGTTTCTCTCGTGCCAGTTTGGGGGGAGGAGTTCCTCTTAACCTAGCCAGACCTTGGCATATAATAGCTTGGGTTAGATATTTGTCTATAAAATTACCATTAAGGTTTGCGCAAATTGGCGATCTTTGGGGAATTTTTGTGAAACTCTGCGTTTGAGGGAAGATACAAGCTGTATTTTGTAGCGGCGGGGGGATTTGCATTTTCCCACAGGGAGGGGCAAAGTTGCATGCGTATTTATTTTGTCATAGAGGTGACTTTTTATGCAGCGAAAAAAATGGATATTCTGGCAGTTTGTGAGGCTATTTTTTGTTCTGGGTACGGTTGGTTTGGTGATGGGCTGCCGTGAAACGCCCTCCGTTCCCACACCCACACAAGAATCAGCTGAGCCTGCGCCAACGGTTGTGGCGACAGTTGAGGCAACGGCCGTTCCCCCGACAGAAAGCGCGGTGGACTCCGTTCGCGAAATTACAATTTTGTACACCAATGATGAGCATGGCTGGATGGCCGGTTTGCAAGCCGGTGCCAGTGCGGCCAACTTGGTGGGGCTGTGGCGTACGGCAGAAGGGTACCAACCAGATGGCAGCTTCTTGCTGCTGAGCGGCGGCGATATGTGGACTGGCCCGGCTATTTCTACCTGGTTTCAGGGGCAGAGTATGGCCGAAGTGATGAACGCCATGGGGTATGACGCCGCGGCTGTGGGCAATCATGAGTTTGATTTTGGGCTGGAAATGTTACAAGCCCGGGCGGCTGAATCGGAATTTCCGTTTTTGAGCGCAAACATTCGCTATAAAGAGGATGGGAGTACGCCAGAAGATTTGGGGATACGGCCGTATACCATCATCACCGTCAACGAGATTGAAGTGGGCATCATCGGCCTGACCACCCGCAGCACACCCACAACGACCAATCCGGTTAACGTCGCCCAGTTCGACTTTATTGATTATGAAACCGCCCTGCGCGAGGTGGTGCCCCAGGTAAAGGCAGCCGGAGCCGAGATGATTGTGGTGCCGGGGCATATCTGCCAGGCCGAATTGGAAAGCCTGGCACAGGATGTGGCCGACCTGGGCATTCATTTGTTGGGTGGTGGGCATTGCAATGAACTGCTGGCAACCGAGGTGGATGACATTGTGCTGTTGGAAGGCGGTACGGCGTTGGCTGGTTATGCCCACGCCACGTTTCAATTTGATACGGCCAGTGACACGGTTGTCTCTGTGGAATACGGCGTGCGCAGCAACAGCGGCGGTACGGCCGATCCCATCGTTGAGTCGATTGTGATGCGTTGGCAGGAGGAGGCGGATGTTGAACTGAACCGCACTATTGGCTACAGCGAGCAAGGTGTCGACCGCCGCAGCCCGGAAATGCAGTCGCTCATCACCGAGGCGTGGTTGTGGGCTTACCCGGCAGCTGATGTGGCCATCACCAATTTGGGCGGTATGCGGGCCGATTTGCCACCCGGCGACATTACCCTGGCCGATGTGGTGGGGGTAATGCCGTTTGACAACGTGATTGTCGAGCTGCGGCTCACCGGAGAGCAGCTGGACGTGATGCTTGGTCAAGATTCGGCGGCGGTGGGCGGTGTCTACCGCGACAACTTCCGCTGGTATCTTAAGGCAACGGGCGAGGAGCTGGACCCGGACGCTGTTTACACCGTGTTGGTGAACGATTTTATGTACGCTGGTGGCGATGATTATGCTTTGCTGGCGGTGTATGATCCGGATGGTTACAACACGGCTATCAACTGGCGGCAGCCGGTGATTGATTGGATTATGGCCCAGGAATCATCAGTAGACGCGCCAATTGATACGGCCGTTTCCGCCCTAACTCAGCCATGAACCAATTGACAAACGCTATCAATTTTTGTAAGGTTACGCCACGATGAACCACTGGCTGATTGTGACCTACGCTCCCGTACCTACCAGCCCCGTTGCCGAGGCAGCGGGCGGCTGGCGTTTGTCACCTGATCAGCTTGGAAAATTGTTGCTCTAGCCCATCAACTGATCTGCATTTGTGAAAACGTTTGGCCCCGTGTCTGCCTGGCACGGGGCTTTTTTGTTTTGGCCACAGAGTTCACAGAATGTTTAGAGGCTTAAGCGGATACAGTGATTGAGTTGACATAATTTGGAGAGATGCAACATGAAGATGAGTCGATTGATGAATGAAACGCTGCGCGAAGCGTCGTCGGCGACGGAGGTGGCGGGGCACCAACTGCTGCTGCGGGCGGGGTTTGTGCGGCAGGTGGCGGCGGGCGTGTTTAGCTATTTGCACCTGGGGCAGCGTGCGCTGCAAAAAATTGAGGCCATCATGCGGCAGGAGATGGATGCGCTGGGCGGGCAGGAAATTAAGATGCCGCTGGTGCATCCGGCGGCGCTGTGGCAGGCGTCGCGGCGGTGGTATGAGATTGATGCGGAACTGGGGCGGCTGGTGGATAGAAACGGCCGTTCCCTCACCCTGGCCCTTTCCCACGAAGAAACCCTGGCCGACCTGGCCCGCCAGGAAATCCGGTCTTACCGACAGCTGCCGCAGATGGCTTACCACATCCAGACCAAGTGGCGCGATGACCCACGCCCACGCGCCGGGCTGATCCGCAGCCGCGAATTTACGATGTTGGACAGCTACAGCCTGGATGCCGACGACGCCGGGCTGGAAAGGCAGTACCGGGCGCACTACGACGCTTATTTCCGCATTTTTGCCCGCTGCGGCCTGCCGGTGCTGGCGGTGGAGGCCGACGTGGGCATGATGGGTGGTACGCTGGCCCACGAGTTTATGTACCTCACACCAATTGGCGAGGACACGCTGCTGTTGTGTGATGGCTGCGGTTACCGGGCCAATCGGCAGGTGGCCACCTTTCGTAAGCCGGAAAACGGCCGCAGCACGCAAACGGTGCAGTTTGTGGCTGAACTGGTGGTTGGGCAAGAGAAGCGGGAGCAGGTGGTAACGGCCGTTCTCGCCACCCATTCTCATATCAACGAAACCAAACTGGGGCACTTGCTGGATGCGCAGCGCCTGCGCCCAACGGCCGAACAGGCCACCGACATCTGGGTGATTGATGAGGGCGTGATCGGTTGGCGCGGGCCGGTGGGCGTGGTAGCCGACATCGTGGCGGCACAGGCAGGTGATGCCTGCACCAACTGTGGCCAGCCGCTGCAAACGGCGCGTGCGGTGGAAGTGGCCAACATCTTCAAGCTGGGCACCCGCTACAGCGGCACGATGGGGGCCACATTTGTGGATGCGCTCGATGAGGCGCGGCCAATCGTGATGGGGTCGTACGGCATTGGCGTAACGCGTTTGCTGGCCTGCCTGGCAGAGCACCACCATGATAAAAAGGGGCTGTGCTGGCCGGTGAACGTGGCCCCGTACCCGGTGCATTTGCTGGTGCTGCGGGGTGGAGAGGAAACGGCCGAATCCCTTTATCACCAGATGCGGCAAGCGGGCATTGACCTGCTCTATGACGACCGCGACGAGCGTCCAGGCGTTAAGTTCAACGATGCGGATTTGATTGGTCTGCCGCTGCGGTTGACGATAAGCCAACGTTCATTGGCGGCCGATGGGGTAGAGGTGCAGGTGCGGGCTGGGGGTGAAACGGCCGTTGTGGCGCCAAACGACCTGCTCTCTTACGTGACCAACTGGCTGAGGTTGGCCAAATGAGGTGAATACGGGACCGGCCAGATAGAAACGAGACTGCCAAGCGGCTTTTTGGTGACAATACGGCCGTATTCATACACTTTTCATGCGGTTTGCATGAGATTTTGTCTGCCCGATGATCATAATCTCATTTTGGGCTAGCGACTGTGCATACCAGTGGAGCCACACTAGCCGCAAAATCTTCCTCTGTCTGCAAATTTCTAAGGGGTTTTTTGTAGACAAAAGGGGCAAAGTTGGCAACAACTCTGCCCCTTACTGTACCAAACATTTACATCATGATATTCAAGTGAACCACGCCAGGTTTTGAAAACGAAACGCTGTATGGTTTGCCTAAAGAATAAGCAGATTTTCACAATTTTTTGAAAGAACCTGCTTGTTTAGAGAAACGGAGGTCAATGGAAAGAAATAGAGAACAAGAAGCGCAGTTTGTAAACAGTTTTAACGTGTTTAAAAACTCCACATTTTTTCCGAGAGGAGGAATACAAATGTTGAACAAAAAACGCTGGGCAATTTTTGCCCTCGTCATTTCCCTGGTTGCAGTTGCGTTAGCCGCCTGTACCCCCACCACCGAAACCGTCACGGTTGAGGTTACCCGCGTTGTTACCGAAACGGTTGTCGAAGAAGGCCAAACCGTCGAAGTAACCCGCATTGTTACCGAAACCATCGTGGAAACGGTTGAGGTTGAACCCGAAGTTGTTGCTGGCCCCAAAGACCTGATCGTTTGTATGGCTCAGGAACCGGACACCATGTACCCCTACGGTGGTTCCATGCTGGCCGCTTCCGCTGTGCAGCATGCCATCTATGAAAACAACTTCACCACTTTGTCCTATGAATATCAGGCTCGTGGTTTGGAAAAAGTTCCTAGCCTGGCCGATGGCGATGCTGTAGTAGAAAGCATCGAAGTCAATGCGGGCGACGTCGCGGTGGATGCCGCCGGTAATGTTGGCCCCGTGGCCGAAGGCACCTCGCTGGTCAACAGCGCGGGCGAAACCGTTGTTTTCGACGGTACCCCCGTGATGATGGACCGCATTGTGGTGGACTTCACGATGAAACCGCGCGTCTGGTCCGATGGCGAACCGGTGAAAGCGTCTGACTCCGTCTACAGCTTCAACGTGTTGGCCGATCCCGACACCCCGGCGAGCAAGTTCACGGTTGAGCGCA
>JADLAX010000056.1 GCA_020848035.1 Anaerolineae bacterium
CGACGCGGGGAACCGTTTGAATCCTTGCGTGATCAGAAAATCATTTCACAAAAACCAGGCAAAGCAGCTTGAGACCGACAAATCTTTTCAAGGAGTTTAAAAATGAAAGCGAATATCCAAAATAACCGTCAAATGAAAGCACCGGCAAGAAAGACTCAGACGTCGTGGTGGCTGCCTGCCGGGTTAGTTTTAATTAGTATCATCCCGATCATCTTCGGCGCGATCCGACTCAACCAGTTGATCAGCGGGGCAGAGATTACACCCGACAACGCACGCTTCTTTGCATCACCTTCGCCTGTGGTCATCCACATTATTAGCTCGGCGATCTATGCCCTGCTCGGCGCGTTCCAATTTGCGAGTCGCCTTTGGACGCGCGGGAACAAATGGCACCGCTGGGTTGGTCGGTTTCTGGTTCCATTAGGATTAGCCGTGGGACTCTCTGGACTCTGGATGACGCTCTTCTATGACTACCCAGAAGGTGCCAGCAGACTACTTTATGGGTTACGCCTGTTTTTCGGATCTGGCATGGTTCTGTCCATCATCATTGGATTCATCTCGATCCGTCAGCGTAACGTCAATCAGCACCAAGCCTGGATGACACGCGCCTATGCCATTGGGATGGGGCAGGCCACCCAAGTGTTGACCGGCCTGATTGGAGCCTTGACGCTTGGCGAAGTAAATGAGTTTGAAAATGCTTTGTTGATGGGTGCAGGCTGGGTGATCAACCTCGCCGTTGTTGAATGGATCATTCGCAGACGGCCCACCCGTCAGGCTCGTACAGCATAGATTTGGCTATTGATAGCAACTTTTTTTAGCAAAGGAAGGGATTTTAAAATGAAAGCAATTGTGGCAACTCAATACGGCGGACCTGAAGTTCTGCAAGTTAAAGAGATTGAAAAACCAACCCCTAAAGAGAACGAGATTTTGATTAAAGTGCACGCCACCAGCGTCACGGCCGGAGACTTCCGCATGCGGAGCTTTACCGTTCCGCCCTTGTTGTGGCTCCCTGCCCGGATTGCTTTGGGCATCAGAAAACCCAAGCAGCCGATCTATGGCATGGAGCTGGCCGGAGAAGTGGAAGCGATTGGCAAAGATGTGACTCGCTTCAAGGTTGGTGACCCGGTGTTTGCATCCACCCTGACCGAGAATTTTGGCGGCTACGCCCAATACAAATGCCTGCCTGAAGCGGGAATGGTGGCAACAAAACCGACCAATTTGAGTTATGGGGAGGCTACGGCCGTTCCTATTGGAGCCACCACCGCATTACGCCTGCTGCGTAAAGGCAGCATCCAGCGCGGACAAAAGGTTTTGATTTACGGCGCTTCAGGTAGTGTGGGCACTTATGCCATTCAGCTTGCCAGGTATTTCGGGGCGGAAGTGACCGGCGTTTGCAGCAGTGCGAACCTGGAGATGGTGCGATCTTTGGGCGCTGATTACGTCCTCGACTATACAAAAGAGAAGATTTCATCCAGAGCTGAACGGTATGACGTCATCTTTGATACGGTCGCCAAACTTCCCAAATCAGAAGCCGTCGAAGCGCTTGCTCCAAACGGGGGCTACGTGACGATGGCAAGGCTGGACTCAAAAGAAAGTATGGAAAATCTGCTTTTCATCAAGGAGCTCATTGAGGCCGGTGCGCTTAAAGTGGTGATTGACCGGTGTTATCCGCTGGAGCAGATGGTCGAGGCACATCGCTATGTTGATACGGGACGCAAAAAAGGGAATGTGGTTATCTCCGTGGGGCATAACTCATGACAAATGATCAGCGAGTAAAACCGGGCGAGGATCCACCGACGATTTATCAAATCCGGATCAGAGGTCACTTAAGTCAGCCACTGAAGGCCTGGTTTGAAGGTTTGACCATCACGTTGGAGGAAGATGGCAACACACTTTTAACGGGTTCCGTGCTTGATCAGGCTGCACTGTATGGCATATTGAAGAAGGTACGCGACCTAGGCCTGCCTTTGCTATCGGTGAATTCCCTAAGTAGGTAAACCATGAATCAATTCACCTTTTTCTTGATTCGGATAATTCTCATTGGCCTTGGCGCGACCTTCATGTTTGACCTTTGGGGACTGTTCCTCAAGCATACCTTCAAAATAGCGCCGTCGAATATTTGCCTTGTTGGGCGCTGGCTGCGATATATGCCAGAGGGAATTTTTCAGCACGCCAACATTGCTGCTGCGCCTGCGAAAAAAGCAGAATGCGCCGTGGGGTGGGTGGGACATTACACAATTGGTGTTGCCTTTACGGCCGTTTTTGTTGCAGCGCTTGGCAATAACTGGTTACAGCATCCAACCTTGTTTCCGGCAGTCCTCTTTGGTGTCGTCACGGTCATTGCGCCCTTTTTCATTATGCAGCCTGCCTTTGGGTTAGGGATTGCCGCAGCAAAAACGGCGCATCGCTGGCAGGCAAGGGTTCGGAGTTTGATGAATCACCTGGCGTTTGGCCTGGGGCTTTACGTGTTTGGGCTATTCGTTGGCTGGATGTTGTAGATTGTGCGGTAACATTACAAAACAGCGTGGAGTGAACCACGCCAGTTTTTCGATGAGGCGCGGACGGGGGACAAGAGACGGCCGTAAATCCGGGATGTGCAGTTTGGTCTTCAGCAGCGCATAGGCCATGCAGGTATTATAAAAGAGAAGAAGTGAAAAATGGTGACGAATACATCTGGTTGCTTTGGCTTAATCTCCACTATAAAGGGGAAGTCTTTTAAGCCATCACTTAAATCCCGCCGATGCTTCAGCTATCCTGGTATGTTCTTTGGTGCCAGTTTAAAACAGGGTCAGATGATCGACGCCTTGTATATGCGGCCGTTTCCCAATACGGTTGTCAAGCTGTGCGGCCAGCACCTGATGCAATCTCTTCTGCTGTAGATGTTGCCGGTAAGGCACTGCACCTAACTGAGTCAGGCGATTGTGCGCGGCCACAACCAACGGTGTTGTGGCATGGTTGGTTCTTGCCCCTTTTGGCGGTAAGGCGTCATCTTCCTTCAGTAGAGACAAAAAATGATAGAGAACCATTTCATCTGTTTCGGCCACAATCATTTCTGGCGGCAGCGCCTGAAGGTGCCAGCCTTCTTTCTGATAACGATCGCTGGAGTGGGACCGTTCCTGGAGCTGTTGCCAGCCAACTATCCATTCGGTGAGGCTGCTGAATGATAAGCGGGTGCCCGGTGTGGTAATCGTTTGACCGGGCCGCCATTTTTGAGCCTCTTCTAGCCGCCGCTGCTCTTCGGCCCGAACAGCCTCAAGCGTGGTGACGGCCGTTTCTGCTGGCACCTTTTCCCAAACCATCAGATTATAAGGAACAGGCAGGGTCGCCCCACCCGGCAGCCGTATCAGGTAAGCGGCTGGGTAGGTTTCTGCCAGCCAGACAATCCAGCCTGCTCGGGCTTTGGTTACGCTTGCCGGTGGTTTTATCAGCTGCACCTTGTCGATGTGCAGCGCCAGGCGCAGGCCGGGGAACAGCGTCTGCTCAGCCGGTGTGAGCGGCCGCAGCCCGTAACCGGGGATCATCTCCGCCTCCGGGAGCGGATAAGGCCAGGATGGATTTAGGTTAGCAGGTTTAGTGGGTTGTCGCAGGTCTTGTATCAGCGGCTGGAATGTATCTTCAAGCATGGCCGTTACCTCCGCTAAAGAAAAAGGCTCCACGTCGCTGCGGGAGCCCTTTTAAACAGTTTGAGCTATGTTTTCGTTCAAGTGGAGCGTAGAGTCAGCTCCATCTGTGCCAAAGAGACGAGTTGGACGCCTGTTTCTGCCGCCTCCTGCTGCAATGCATCTGTGAATCCTTCACGGCCAAACAGAACGTAGTGCGTTGCCCAGCCCTCCGCGACTTGCGGCATGCGCTGACTGCGTTTCACAAGATCTGGCAGCAGACGTCGACTGAGCGAATCCCGGCCCCATTTGGCTTCACCAATCAGCAAACGCTTTTCCCGGGGTGCGGCGGCCACGACGTCAAGCTGCACACCCTGGCCACGGTAAGTGCGCCAGTATGAGCCAACAACCTCCGGCACAAAATCGAGCTGTCCCGCCATCGCCGCGGCCCAGACCCACTCCCGGCACAGTTCTTCAAAGACGGACTCTCCCAAAAACGGCCGTAACTCCGCATAGATCTTTTTGGCGGCTGCTTCCTGGTAACCCCGCTCAATGGGCCCAATCTGTGGCACCACAAACCGGTAATAAAAGCGAAGAAAATGATCTTGCACAAAATAACGCCCGCTTTTGCTTTTGGCCTTAGCCAGGACCGGCTCCCGCCGCTCGATAAATTCAAGTTCTTGCAGCACTTTTAAATAATGCCCCAGCGTTGTATCGGATACTCCAGCCATCCGGGCAATATCTGACCATTGGTGAAAACCAGAAGCCACAGCCGAGAGTACAGATTCATAAGTCTGTGGTTCCTGAAGCTGCTCATAGAGAATAACGGCTGGATCAGACATCATCATGCTGCCAGGCACCAGGCAGTGGTCGCGCAAGGCGCTGACAAATTCTTTTGTGCGAGTAAAAATTTCCAGGTAGGCTGGCACACCGCCAGTAACCCCGTAGATGGCGACTCGTTCATCGGCCCGACGTTGCGGAAACAACTCCTGCAAAGCTGAGAAGGGCAGGGGGCGCAGGCGAATCTGCGCGGTCGCCCGACCGTAGAGAGGGGCTTGATAGGCGATGACCTCGCGGGCCATCATACCAATTAGGGAGCCGGTTAAAATAAGTTTGAGTTGAGGTATTTGCGATAGACGATGATCCCACACTTTTTGAAAGATGCTGCTGATGGCCGGCTCATTGCGCAGCAGATAGGTAAACTCGTCGAGGACAATTAACTGTGGCGTTTGGCTCAAAGCCACCACATCAGCCAGGTGATGCAAGGCCTGTTCCCAACTAGAAAAGGTAAACTCCTCCGTCGGCGGACCGGCCAGCCGCGGGTCATGATGAAGAATGGCTTGGGAAAAATCGCGGAGCTGGAAGGCTTCGCCATGTGTTGTCGCCATCCAATAAAAAGTTGGACTATCCTGATGCTGTGCGAGAAAGGTGGTGATGAGGCGGGTTTTGCCGATGCGACGGCGGCCATAGAGAATGAGCAACCCCGCGCTGTTTGATTGATAAAAACTTTCCAATGTTTTTAATTCGCGCTGTCGGCCGACAAATTCCATCTTATCACCTGCCACATGTTGATTATAATTGTGTAAATTATTATTGAGCACACAATTATAATCAACACTTTTCAATTTACCAATAGACGCGGTCGCGGGACAGGCGGCGGCACAGGTCGGTTTACAACCGGCATCCCGTCCGCGCCGTCGTTATTGTCTTGCCGCAAAGGCTTTCCACTGACAGCGGCATCCATACCCCCGGCACCATTAGATTTACCTGGACCATGACCATTACTGAAAAGAGACGGCTGTTCGGGCGAACGGCCGTTTCGGCCATTGGTGAGGGCCGGACGCTCTGGTACCAACAATGGCTGAACCGGCTTATTTAACTCGGTTGGGCTGCCCGGAGTTGGCGTTAACTGCAATAAAAAGGCAGGCCATTGATGATTACTTCCATTGACGTGCCCACTGCCACCTAAGACAACGGCCGCTTCTTCATCCGGCTCTTCTGCCCCCATCTGGTAGTCGCCAATGATGGTATTGGCCTGGCGCAGGCTGGCATTGGCTTCAGCAAACGCCTGCTGCAGGCTGTGGGCTTCAATTTGCACATCGCCGGTGATGATCCGGGCCAGCGTCGCCACCAGGTCACCAGATGAGAGATCATCTAGCTCAGCCAGGCTGTCATCTTCTACGGTATCGCCATTGACGCGCAGGGCAGCCGCGACTTTGGCCGCCACCAGGCGCAGCGCATCTTCCTGAATCGTTTCCTCGTAAGCAAAGAAGTAAACCTTCACCGGCTTCGTCTGGCCAATGCGCCATGAGCGGCGGCTGGCCTGCAAGACGGTGTAAACGCTGTAGTCGATGGCCATCCAGACGATGGTGGGGAAGTCGAGCAGGTCAATACCCGTCTCCACTTTGCGCGGGTGAGTGATAATTACATCCACACCAGCCTTGACTTGCTTCTCTACCCATTCCTCGCGCTTATTGGGCGCGGCGCGCAGGACAGCGGCCTTAAGGTCGGCCGCTTCGAGCATCGCCTTCCACTCCGGCTGTATGTCCAGCGTATCCGTCTGCTGGCACAGCAGGAGGACGCGCCGCCCCTGCGCTTTCTCTGCCAGGCACAGCTCGATAATTTCCGCCTCTTTCGGACCAACAAAATCCTCCGGTAGCCCCGGCACGGAAGCGACCACTTCGCCGGAGCGGGGACAGGCGACAACCTTGGCCCGGCGCGGTGAGTCGGGCCAGAAGAGCAGAGCATAAAGGTATCCAGCGAGCAAGGATTTGTCGCCGCGCACCAGACGCTCTTTGAGCTCTTCCTTCAGCTGTTCTTTGAGGGATTCGTAAAGATCGGCCTGTTCTTCGGCCATGGGCACAGCGATAGGGATCTCGGTGTATTCTGGCAGGGGAAAACCCATGTCGCCCAGAGAAAGAAACACAGAACGGTTGAGCAGCCAGGGCAGCATCGCCGGACTGCCGCCGGGCAGTTCCTTAAAGCGGACGCTGCTCCGGCTATTGGCCGTTTGGCGGCCGTCTTCGTCCAGTGTGGTGGTCTCGATTTGCTGGAGGATGCCATAGGCTGAGACCCAATCTCTGGTCCGCAGACGGCGCTGTCCAGTGGCGTCTGGATCAACATAGGTTCGGCACATTTCTGGGGCGAGGCGGAAGAGGAGATGGAAAAGACTGGACGCTTTGCCACCGTAGATGGTGCCGGTGAGGGCGACAACTTTCCGGGCCGCCTGGGCCAGGTGGTGCATGGCGTACCCCTGATCGCTGTCGAATCCCTTGTATTGGTGAACTTCGTCCACCAACAGCAAATCCAGCCGACCTCTGGCTCTTTTCTTGATATAGCTGGCGAGGGGTACCTTGCCGTAGCCGAAGGTGTCGGCCACGGCGGTGCCGTGCCAACGCGCCACTTCTTGAAACGGCACGGGCTGTCCCTTGTCGGTGTAGCTGCGAATGAGGCGCTCGCGCTCGGCATACCGCTTGAAGCTGCCACGTTTCTGTGAATCGCTGCGGCGACGGGTGAACTGATAGAGCGGGGAGCGACAGGCTTCATTGCTGCAGACGCGGGTGGCAGATTTAAGCTCTTTCACCATAAGCGGCCGTCCCCCAATAAACTGGGTAGCGCCACAGACCGGGCAGCGAATACCGCGCTCCTGGAGGGCATTGATCTGCGCTTCGCTCAAGCGCCGGACAGATAACGGCCGTTCCTCAAGCGACAGGTCCAGCAGCTTGCGCGGTGAGAGCACCTGGCCCCACGCCCGTTCGATATCCGTGTACTCCTGACTGCCGTAGCTGTGGCTGGCTGGGCCAGCGTAGTTGTAGGCATGTCCCCAGCCGGAGGCGCTGCGGGCGGTGGTTTGCTTGAGGACGCCAACCAGCGGTGCATCATCGGGCTGTGCGCCGAAGAACTGGTCCACGTGACTAACAGTTTGCAGATGCATCGTGCGCACGCCGGGCCAAACGGCTTTGAATTCCCGCTGCCATTTGTCCACCAGGTGGGGTGGGCAGAGGACGAGAGTGCGCCGGGCGTGGCGGCCGGCCGCCACGGCTGCGCCAATAGTTGTATTGTGCGTAACGATGTAATCGTCGGTGACATACAGTTGGTTTTCAGAATCCAGGGCAATGCACTGGGCTTCCTTTTTGCCTACATATTCCACTTCCACAATGGCCCGGGAGGGTTGGTATTTCGTGCGTGGCACCACGCGCTCCAGCTTGCGGTTTAAGCGGAACGGTTGGATCTCGTTTGGTAGTGAGACGCGAACACGGTAGGATAGGCGACCAAGGCGCATCTCGCCATTGTGCTTATAGCTGGTTCTTCGAGTACTTGTTTTTGCAACGCCACCGAGCGACTGAACTAGTGAAGCAAAGTCTTTCGCCAACTGTTCAGACACAGATGTAAACGAGATGCAGCCATGACGGTGCCCAATCGTGCCATCGGTATCAAGCAATCCTTGCAGCAGGGCAATGCGAGAAGAAACAGTGGCAAATTGATACATTTCAGGAATAAATTTTGTTTCAGCCTTGGTTCCATATAAACCAAGCTGCCGCAAACTTTCTGTGACCACGTTTTTCGGAATAGCCCAACCGGAACCATCTGGTTTTCGCTTCCGGACGATGCGATACGTGATTTTGTCATTGGGCTTGAGGGTTAAGCCGTTGGGCAAGGCAGCCTGCGCACCCTGGATAATCTCTTCATCCATTGACGAGATAGTGGGTTTTCCATGCAACGTACCATCGCCGAGAAGGATGCCCATCAAATATGGATCCAACGGCAACGCTTGTTCCGAGAACGCGACTGGCTCAACGAGTGGAATAAAGTAGCGAGCATTGCCGGATGTGCTGAAAAGATACTGGCGCATTTCTTGTAATTGAAGCACCATCGGCAAATAATCTCGCCACTTTCGCAAAGGTGTATTCACTTGCCACAAGTGTTGGTCGCAGCAATCTGTTTGAGACCCATCGCTAAACGTCACACGAAATAGGGTCTTCTCCCCCTGTGGATACACACCAACTACGCGAGATGTACCGCCTTCTGGATTGACTACTTCATCTCCTACCTGAATATCGCCCATACGTTTCCAACCTGTGGGCGTTAGCACCTTGTTATCAAGTCCTTGCGCTTTTCCTGTACCCATTTCTCCAACCGCAATAGCTTCTGAATAGGTTTCCAAACGTGTCAGGATGGCCGCAGCTGCATGTTTTTGGGCAGGCAGTAGGCCGGATTTCCCGTTCATCCCAGGGATTTTCCGCTGCTTACTCAAGCTGTTGAGTAAACGGCCGTAGCCATTCATATCGAATTGGTAAATTGGCGGATATTCTCGGGCCACAATGCCGGTCAGCTGGGCGATCCATTTTTGCAGGAACCGTTCCAGCTCTGCTCCTTTGTAGTTGATAACCTCGCCGACCGCGTTTATAGAAGTAATGTCCGTGACAACCGTTTCGGTCGCCAGGTGGGTGACGCGGGTACGGCCGTCGGGCAGCGGCTCGTGAAACTCTTCGTCCCGGGTTGCTTTGTAGCTGCGGCCTTTGATGAGGAGCTGTTCTTCATCCTCAACCAGCCGCTGGTTGTTCAGATGGCCCGAGGCAATGATGCTGTTCATGTGGCCAATTTTGAGCGGCGTTAGCGGTTGCAGAGGGACAGTAGTGCTGGCGGGGTCCAGGTGCTCGCGCCAGGCGGGCTTGCTGCTGGCACCCAGCTGCCGCGCTTCGGCCAGGGCATCGGCGGGATCGATAAACATCGCGCGGAATTTAAAGCCGCTGTCCTTCACCGTCAGGGGGGGCAGCTCATAGGGCGGCTCCGCTGGGGCAGCCAGGGGGGCAAGCTGCTGCTGCACAAGCAGAGGGGTGTCGCCTTCAGCCAGGGCGCGCAGGGCGTTAACGGCCGCCGGGTCTGGGGGAACCGCCTGCTGCCGGCGTATGCCAAAGAGCACGATCTGCTTAAACCGTTCATACAATCCGTCCTGGTCTGGCGTTTCGGTGCTGTCGGGAAAGCGGTAAATCTGGATGTGTTGGAAATGGCTGAGCAGGTATTCGGCCAGCTTGCGCAGCTTGAGCAGATGCTGCGGCACGACGTAAACCAGCAGGCCCCCTGGCTGTAAATACGACCGGGTGCGCGTCAGGAATTGAACTTCCAGTCGGGTGCTGCGGCCGCTTTCCTGCTCGTCCTGATCGTAAGGTGGGTTTAGGTAAAGCAAGTTAAAGCCGTCGCGTGAGGCCTGAACGTTCTGGTAGCTGTCATGCAGCAAACGGGTCTGCGTCGGCAGCTGGGCCGAACGGCTGGCCACCAGCAGTCTGGCCTCAAGCGCCTGAATTTTCTCCCGCGCCAGCCGGGCTCTTTCTTCGTGTAGTTCTACACCATAGGGCGACAGGGCCAGGGTTTCGGCCAGAGAGACCAGGGCGGTACCTTCACCGGCACATGGGTCAAAAATACGGCCGCCGTGGGGGGCGGTGATGAAGGTGGAGATAAGGTTGGTGACAAGGGGCGGCAGGGGGAAATAGCCTGCCTTTTCCATGTTGGCGAGTCTGGTCATGAGAGAGTTCCTTTGTGTCGTTTAAGGTGGTTTCAGGCGAGAGTGAAGAGCAAGCAGGAGAGGTCAGACTGGTGACGGCAGCGAGTCAGATGGTATTTCCGTTTGGGTGGTATTGGTTTCGGCCAGACAGACGGAATAACCATAACGGCCGTTGTCCACTCCCTGGAGCAGATGCGCCAGCCGCTCCGCGTTGGCCACGTGCGGCGTCAGGCAGATGAGGCGATATTCCGTATCTCGGTCTGGATGAGCATCAACGGGGATTTGGAGATGCCTGGTGGTCTTCAGGTGCTGAACAACGGCCGACATCAGGGGTGGAAGCGTAAAGGGAAGGCTCATGCGGTTTTCCTCCAGTGACGAGCAGCAAGCGCTGCTTTTTCGGGAATCGGTTTCACAGCATGATGCGCGTTAGCGCTGATGGCCACGCATTGTTTAGGTCTTTATTGGGGATGTTTCTCTAGAGACGGTTGGGATAGGTTTAACGACTTGAAGTCAGAGGGGAACGGCCGTTTTCACACTGGATGAAGAGGCGGGCAAGGACTCAAAATCAGGAGGGTTAGCCCTTGCCCGATTCTGCCGTAAAGCAAAGTCATCGTTTCTGTTCTTGTACTCTAATTAAGAAAGTGTGCGTTTCCACCAAACTCAACCAGGCTCTCGTGCGCCAAGACAGGAGGATGCCCTACGACAGAACAGCAAAAATATACCAAACATGTTTCTGGGCAGCAATAAAATGTTGTTCAAAACTGTAAACAAGCGAAAGTGAAGGTGCTGGGAAGTGTTACTTGTTGCCTGAAAATCGAGCGACGGTAACGGCGAATCTATTTGTTAGCTATCTTGGTGCTATTTGGCAAAATTCTGGCACTTGCGGATACTTGATTGATAGCTGGTGCCCAAATCTCAAATGTTTTACCACCGATAGATTCAACTACCGATAGATTCAACTAAGGAAGGAATAGATGAAGTTTCGTCAAAGTATATTGATTGTTGTCGCTCTGTTCGTAACGACCACATTTACTTTGTTGATGTCACCAACAGTAGCGCGCCCACAAACGGCCGTTGCCGGCGGCAACCCGACACCTGATAGCCTCAACTACTTACCACTTGTGCTCAGGTCTGAACTCCCTACAGTCACACCGACCGCGACGGCCACAGCTACTATTCCAGTACCGACAGTAGTCCCGGCCAACGTGCAAATTACGCTCATCGTTTACAATCCGGCAGGCGACGATGTGCAGGGCGAATACGTGCGCATCGAGAACAAAGGTGGGGTAACGGCCGTGTTGACCGGCTGGACGCTGAGTGATAATGACAGCCACGTCTACAACTTCC
>JADLAX010000057.1 GCA_020848035.1 Anaerolineae bacterium
AGCTCTCGAACAGTTCCAGCTGTTTATTGGCATCATCGTCGTGGACGAGTTTCAGCGTTGCGTAACCGAGTTCTTCTGCTTTCGCTGCGGCAATTTCCTGCATTGTGCCAAAGAATGGATTTTCCACCCCGGGCACGATCACACATATCAACCCGCTGCCTTCTGCAGCGACGGGTGCTGCTGTTTCCTCTACAGCGGGTGCGGCTTCCTCTGTGGCGGGTTCTTCTACGGTTGAAGCTGACTGGCAAGCACCGAGTAACATACCCAGCATTGCGAACAAGCTTAGAAAAACGATAAACTTTTTGGTAGACATTCTCTTCTCCTTGCTATTGAGCGTGAGTAAACATTTCCATAAACTGGAGGCTGTGACCGGTGGTGCCAAATTGGCAACTCACTGGCCCGCCTTCGGGCACGGTTTGAATCCCGGCCCTGGCTCATGTATCGTTACCATATTTATTCGATATACACTCCTTTCCGAGAGCACTACCCCAGGTAATTTCGAGTACGGTTACTGGATTTCTTGTTGTTTTTGAAGCGCAATGCGTTCTTGCATGCGAGCCTGAACCTGGTCGATGATTACAGCTAATACGATGACAGCACCTTTGATCACATTCTGCCAGAACGAGGAAACACCCATCATCACCATGCCATCATTCAACACACCAATTACAAAAGCACCGATTAAGGTTCCACCTATATTCCCCCGTCCGCCGGCCAGGGAGGTACCCCCCAGCACCACAGCGGCAATGGCGTTCAATTCAAAGGTATTTCCTGTCAGTGGGTGTGCTGCCACCAACTGTGAAGCGATAATCAAGCCAACCAATGCCGCACAGAATCCGCTGATACTGTAGACAATGATCTTGGTACGGGCGATGCGTACGCCCGAAAGTTTGGCAGCGCTTTCATTGCCGCCAATTGCATACACATGGCGACCAATGGGGGTGTGTTTGGTTATTATGTGCGCCACAAGCGCCAGGATGATCATGAGCCAGATGGAATAGTTGACTCCCAAAAAGTTACCCGCTCCCAGAATCTCGAATCCGGTATTGCCATACTCAGGACGGCCGACCAGGTTGGGAAAGGTGTAGCCGTTATTTCGCAAGCCAGCGATACCACGCGCCACGTACAACATGCCCAAGGTGGCGATAAATGGAGCAACATTAAAACGGGTGATGATATAACCGCTGATGGATCCCGCCAGGGTCCCCAAGAGAAGCGAGATCAACACAATCGTCCAGGTATGCGGGTAGATGATGATGCCAAACGTCGGCAGGATGATACCTTCGTTGATTAACCCTCCGGCGATCATGGCGACCATGCCCACGATTGAACCAACGGACAGATCAATGCCCGCAGTCAGGATGACAAAGGTCATGCCAATTGCCAGCAGCGCGTTGATGGCCACATGCTTGGACATAATGACGAGGTTGGCTGTGGTCAGGAATTGCGGCGCCAGGGATGCAAAAACGGCCGTTACCAAAATCAGCGCAATAAAAGCCCGGCCGCGTAATAGAAATTGTTGTATGTCGGTTTTAGTAATATTGCGCCTCATTTTCCCCTGCGCCAGTTTTGCGTTAGTCATTTGGATTGCCTCCGTTTGATGGACCGTGACCAATGGCTGAAGCAGCAACCAGTTTTTCTTCAGTGGCCTCTTGATGCGTAAATTCTCCGGTGATTTTTCCCTTCGACATGATCAGAATGCGGTCAGACATTGCCAGTATTTCCTTCAACTCCGACGAGACAAAAATCACCCCATATGCCTGTTCTGCCAGTTGATTGATGATTTCGGAAATTTCCGATTTCGCACCAACGTCGATTCCGCGCGTTGGTTCATCCAGTAGCAGAACTTTGGGTTGGGTCAGCAACCCTTTGGCTACCACCACCTTTTGCTGATTGCCCCCGCTGAGGGCGGTGATTGGTTGTTGTGAATTCGCTACGCGGATGGATAAATCGCCGATTTGTGAATGAGCGGCTGATTTTTCCTGCGAAGGGGCGAGGAAAATTCCCCTGAGGTATTTTTTCAGACTGGCAAGCAGCATGTTGTCCATGACCGACAGCGTGGGCACGATGCCGTCCCGTTGGCGGTCTTCGGGAACGAGTACAAATCCGGATTGGATGCGCCCCGAAACGGTTTTTGTTGTTACCGGTTTTCCATCTAGCCAGATGTTCCCGGTTGCCTGCGGGCGCGCTCCTGTCAGGCATTCCACCAGATCGGAGCGTCCGGCGCCCATCAGCCCGTAAAAGCCCAGTACCTCTCCCTGGCGCAGCTCAAAAGACACATGGTCAAGCAGATACCCACCACCAGAACGCGGCAAGGTTAGATTTTCGGCTTTGAGAAGCACATCGCCCAGCTTGTGTTTTTTACGGGTGAACAAGGTAGCCGGGTTACGTCCCACCATTTTCTCAATCATCCAGGGGACATTTACGTTTTTGATTTCCTCTTCGGCAACCTTGCGCCCATCCCGCAAGATGGTGATGTAGTCACCGATTTGCAGCAGTTCTTCCAGCTTGTGCGATATGTAGATGATGGCGACCCCATGAGATTTGAGATCACGAATAACGCGGAACAATACTTCCACTTCAGCGGCGCTAAGTGCGGAGGTTGGCTCATCCATGATCAAGATGCGTGCGTCTTGCAACAATGCCTTGGCAATCTCCACAATCTGCTGCTCGCCAATCCGTAGATTGCTGACAAGTTCATCCGGATCGATTTTTTGTTCGAGCTTTTTTAGCAGTTCGCTGGCGCGTTCTTTCTGTGACTTGCGCGCGATCAGGCCGTCTTTCCGGGTTGTTTCGCGGGCCAGGAAAATGTTGTCTACCACGCTCAGGTTGTCACACAAGTTCAATTCCTGAAAAACCATGCCTATGCCCAGGCGGGTGGCTTCGAGGGGGGAGCGGGGCTGGATTTCGCGACCATCGAGCAGGATTTTGCCACGGGTAGGCAGCTGCACCCCGGCTAAAATCTTCATCAACGTGGATTTACCCGCACCGTTTTCGCCAATGAGCACATTGACTTTGCCCTTACGAACGTGGAACGAAACGTCATCCAGTGCTACCGTGCCGGGATAAATCTGGGTGATGTTTTGGGTAGCCAGGATGATGTCTTCTGAAACGGCCGTTTCATCATCCAACGTGGGGGTCAGAGAGGTCATCGTTATTCTCCCAGTTCGAGTTCAACCGGCACAATGCTAATTTCTTTCACATCAATTTGAAGCAGGTTAAACGTGCGGATGGTGAAAGCGCCCCTAAACGAGATGGTTTTGCCGACCAGGTTGACCCTATCAACGTCACCTAGCACAGTGGTGAGAATGCGTTTGTTGATTTCGGTTGACGCTTTCCCATACTCGGTTTGCTCTTTGAAATCGCCAAATGAGATGAAACCAACCGCATCACGCACCGAGGTATTATCGCTTGGAATGCGGGTGCCAATGTAGAGCTGTACTTTGATAGGGCCATTGTAGCCATCGAGAGTCACTTCGGCCGTTCCCAGGCTGGATTCGGCATTGACGCTGGCAATTGTGCCGCTGCCTTGCACCATGTAAACGTGCGCCTCGCCCTCAGTGATCAGCCCAAATTGATTGGCAATGGCAATCAAATCCTCCTTGGAGGTTACGCCGCTGGCATCCGGCTCCATTTCAGAGAGAATTTTGGAGAGTTCCACAGCACCATCATTGAAAGCGGGCATCAACTGCGAGTCCCAAATCCCATCCACATAGACAACGGGATCGAACGCTTCGCTTTGAGCCGTTTCTTCGGCTTCTTCGATAGTGACGACGGTAAAACCATAACGTCCCAAAAGAATTAGCAACAGAACTGCTGCACCTGCAATGATCAAGGTAGGCGTTTTTATATTCATAGAGTTACCCTTATTTGGGTTGATACAAAACCTGTTGTACGGCCGTCTGCCAGCCTGCATACAGTTTTTCGGCAGCATCACGTAGCATCACCGGGATAAAATCAATCGTTTCACGGGGCAGCCGGGCAATGGCGTTGAGATCGGCGTAGACTCCTGTGCCAATCAGTCCGGCCAACACCGCGCCCAACGCCGACAGTTCCGGCAAGCGGGAAGCGCGCACAGTCAAATGAGTTAAATCGGCAACAAACTGCATCAGAAACCGGTTGTTAACCGCCCCGCCGTCAGCGTGAACCGTTTGTAAATCAACGGCCGCTTCCTCAGTCATCAGTGACAAAACGTCATAAATCCGAAAAGCAATGCCTTCCAACGCGGCTCGCACCACGTGACTTTTGCTGCTGGACGGACTCAAGCCGACAATCGCCGCCCGCGCGTTGGGCTGCCAGTAGGGGGCGCTCAATCCCACAAAGGCCGGGACCAGGTAGACGCCGCCGTTATCGGGCACGGCCGTTGCCAACCCCTCCGTCTCCTCCACCGACTCAATCAAGCCTAACTGGTCGCGCAGCCAGGTAATCGTGGCTCCAGTAAAATTGGTGATGCCCTCAAAAGCGTAAACTGGCTGCCCGCCGATGACCCAGGCCACGGCCGTCACAATCCCCTTGTCCGAATACGCCACCTCATTGCCGATGTTGAGCAGCACCGAGGAGCCGGTACCAAAAGTGACTTTGGCGCTGCCAGGTGTAAAACAGCGCTGGGCAAACAAAGCCGCCTGCGAATCGCCCATGACGCCGACGATGGGTAACGGCCGTAACAGCAAACCGCCCAAATCCGTCTCACCAAACCGGGCATCGCTGTCGCGCACTTCTGGCAAAGCGGCCAACGGTACGCCAAACAATTGACATAATTCGGTATCCCAGGCCAGCGTGTTGATGTCGAACAAAAGGGTGCGGGAGGCGTTGGTCTGGTCGGTGGCGAAGGAACGGCCGTACGTCAACCGGTAAATCAAATAGGCGTCAATCGTGCCAATCAACGCCTCGCCATCGGCCAGTTTTTGGGCAATATCCGGCCGGTTTTGCCGCAGCCAGGTCAGCTTGGAAGCCGGGAAGTAAGTGTCGATTTTTAACCCCGTTTTGGCCTGCACCATCTGGCCGTGACCGGCCGCTTCCAGTTCGGCGCAAATCGCTTCGCCGCGACGGCACTGCCACACGATGGCGTTGTGCAGCGGCTCGCCGGTCGCTTTGTCAAAAACAACAATCGTCTCCCGCTGGTTGGTGAGGCTCAAACACAACAGGCTGTCTACCCTCTCCTTATTTTGTTCCAACAAGGTGGCGACAGCCTGTAACGTATTCCGGTAAATTTCGGCCGCATCATGTTCAACCCAGCCGGGACGAGGGTAAATTTGCTGGTGGGAAACGGCCGTTTTATCCAACAATTGGCCCGTTTCCGTAAACAGCAGCGCCTTCGTTGCCGACGTGGATTGATCAATCCCTAAGATGAGTCTCACGACCACGCTCTCCTTGCAGCAGTTTCTGCGCTGCTGCCGCTAACCCCTCCGGCGTGATGCCGTAATGGCCAAAAATTTCATCCTGGCTGCCCGTCACCGTGTATTCATCAGGAATAGCCACCGCCTTAAAGGGCACGTAAATGCTCTGGGCCATTAATAAGGAAGCGACAGTGCTGCCGAATCCTCCATACACGCTGTGTTCTTCAACGGTGATGATGGCTTGGGAACGGCGGGCGGCGGCGAGAACGGCCGTTTTATCCAATGGCTTCAACGTATGGACACTGATCACCCCGGCAGCGATGCCCTGTTCGGCCAACAGGTGGCTGGCCTGCACCGCCCGCGACACCGGTTCGCCAATGGCCAGGAAGGTTACATCATTCCCTTCAACTAACGGTATCGCCTTGCCGATCTCAAATTGTGTGCCGCCGTTGTGCACATGAAGCATCGGTTTTTTGCCAAAGCGGATATAGATGGGCTTGGGATGGGAAACGGCCGCTTGAATCGCTTCCCGTGTTTCAAAATTATCGGCCGGAACCACAATATCCAGGTTGTTAATCGCCTGTAAAGCCGCCAGATCGTGCAGCGAGTGATGAGTAGAGCCAAGCGCCCCATAACTCACCCCGGCGCTAATGCCAATTAGCTTCACCGGATTATCCGAGTAGGCTACGTCGTTTTTGATTTGTTCCAGTGCCCGTGCCGTCAAAAAGCAAGCAGGGGAAACGGCGAACACCTTTTTCCCAGCCGAAGCCAATCCGGCGGAAATGCCCACCAATGCCTGCTCGGCAATGCCCACTTCAACAATTTGTTCCGGCAGCGCTTGGCCAAAAGGGCCAAGTTTGCCGGAGCCGCGGGAATCTCCGGTGACCACCAGAATGTCGTGATTGGCCTGGGCCAGATGCAGCAGCGTTTCCGCAAATATCTCTAAATTGGGTTTACCGGCTGCCATTTTGTCTCCCCCACGCTTCTTCGGCCGCGTCCAGTTCCAGCATCGCCGTGGCAAACTCACTGTCGTTGGGCACATGGTGATGCCAATCTACTTGATTTTCGATGAAGCTTATCCCCTTCCCTTTTGTTGTGTGGGCCAGCACCAGATTCGGTTTGCCCGGCTCAAAGGGAACCTGGTCAAAAATGGACACCAATTCCGCAATGTTGTTGCCATTTACTTCCCGTACGGCATAGCCAAAGGCCGTGAATTTTTGTCGAAGATTACCGACACCAGTGACCGTTTCGACAGGGCCGGTGATTTGCAGCCCGTTGTAGTCAACAATGACCACCAGATTGTCCAGGCCGTAATGGGCTGCGCTCATGGAGGCTTCCCAGTTGGAGCCTTCCTCTAGTTCGCCATCGCCTAAGAGGGTGAAGACGCGGAAGGAACGGCCGTCTTTCTTCCCGGCAATCGCAGTCCCCACAGCAATGGGCAGACCGTGCCCCAAAGCGCCGGTATTTTGCTCCACCCCATTTACCTTACGCGTTGGATGGCCGATAAAATGAGACTGGTATTGGTTCAAACTGTCCAGCGCCGCCTCTGGATAAAACCCTAGATCGGCTAAGATGACGTACAGCGCCTCGACGGAATGCCCTTTGCTTTGAATATAACGGTCCCGGTTGGCATCCTTAAAATTCTGCGGCGACACGTTTAGCACCCGGTTATACAAAACATTGAGAATATCTGTCGCCGACAGGCTCCCACCCGTGTGACCGGCGTTGGCTTTTTTGATGATCGCCAACACCTTCTTGCGATATTGGATCGACTTTAGTTCCAAAGCCTCTACGGTTAGTTTCATGATAAAAATTCTCAAACTATAATACGTTCTCAGTGTGAATAATTATTCACACCGAAATATTATTTCACTATTGTGCAGGTTACATGAGAAAAATCACGGCGTCAAGACAAATTGCATAAATATTCAAATGTGGGTATAAATTCACTACCGTCCGAAAATACCAATGAAGGAAAACCCCATGGCTCGAATCGATGAATTAAGACTAATGGCCCGTGTTGCTCGCATGTATTACGAAAAGGAGATGCGCCAATCCGATATTGCCCGGCAGCTTGGGTTGTCCCAGGCAACCGTTTCCCGCCTATTCAAACGGGCCAAAGAAGAAGGGATCGTCCGTATCTCGGTCAATGTGCCCCACGGGGTGTTTTCAGAATTGGAAGAGCAAATCATTGCCGCTTACAATTTGCGGGATGCCATCGTCGTCGATTGCGTCAATGAAGATGAACAAATGATTCAGCGTGACATTGGCGCAGCGGCAGCTTATTACGTCGAATCAACCATCAAGCCAAACGAGGTGATTGGATTGTCTTCCTGGAGCGGCACCTTGTTGGCGTTGGTGGACGCGATGCATCCGGTCTCCCGCAAAAATGATGTGCGCGTCGTCCAAATTTTGGGCGGCATTGGCAATCCGGCAGCCGAAATTCATGCTGCCCGGCTGACCGGCCGTTTTGCTAAATTGGTGAACGGTACGGCAACTTATCTGCCGGCTCCTGGTGTCGTTGGCTCTGAAGCGGCCCGGCACGTCTTTTTAGAAGATCAATATGTCCGGGAGGCAATGGCTGTGTTTGACGAGGTCAGCCTGGCCCTGGTCGGGATCGGCGCTGTAGAACCCTCGGAACTGTTAGCTAATTCCGGCAACATCTTTTCCGACGCCGAACTGGATATTTTGCGCGGCGAAGGAGCGGTGGGCGACATTTTGCTCCACTTTTTCGATGCCGATGGCCAGCCGGTGAAAACCTCGTTGGACAACCGGGTTATGTCGATGAGCTTACCCCAGGTGCGCCAGGCGGATCGGGCAGTGGGTGTGGCTGGTGGTCGGCGCAAACGCGAGGCGATTTTAGCTGTGCTGCGCGGCCACTGGATTAACGTTCTCATCACCGACTGTTTTACCGCCCAGCGCTTGATCGCGGACGCCCGGTAGTGGATTTTTGAGATCAGGCGTGTGGTAGCGTTACGTTCGAAAACAGGACGAAACCCTAGTATTGCACCCCGCAAGTTCGCATAAGGTTATTGACGAAGGCGCAATACTAGTATTGCGCCCCGAAAGTTCGCCTAAGGTTATTGACGAAGGCGCAATACTTAAACAGTCCGGCAACTTGTCATAATAACGTTATGTAGATTTCCGCCGGACTGTACTAGGGATTTTCATGTCGGCACGGATGACCAGCCAACCATTCCGGATGCACGGCACATGGCCCCTAGGCCCTATCATAGTGTCTACAAAACCCGAGCACAGGCGCACCCGGACATTTTCTTTTACATTGAGGCCTTCTACAATAGAAAGAAGAAAGAAGACAGCGTCGCCATTCGACGTCGGGCTGCGTCAGCCCGGCGGCTCATGAAGCCGCCTATTCGCAACAATCGTTAGCCTTAACTTAATATCCACTAAAATTGGGGAAGATCAGTAACAACTTACTCAGAAAACACGTATGTCTACCTTCGAACTAGCCCCCTTCGTACCCAGCAGATGGCTACCCGGTGGTCACACCCAAACCGTTTTGGGGCGATTGGCTCGCCGCAAAGCGGGCATCGTCTTTCAACGCCGCCGCCTGAACACACCGGATGGCGACTTTATTGACGTTGATTTTCCTGAGGTGGCCGGTTATCTGCTGCCAGACGACGCACCGCTGGTGCTGCTGCTGCACGGGCTGGAGGGCAACGCCCGGCGCGGTTACGCCTGCGAAACCTACCGCCGCCTGGCCCAGCTCGGCGTGCGCAGCGTGGGCATCAACTACCGCTCATGCAGCGGTGAAATCAACCGCACCGCCCGCTTTTACCACTCTGGGGCCACCGACGATGTGGCCTTTGTGCTGGAAACGCTGGCCGCCTGGTTCCCCAACAGCAGGCGCGGGCTGATTGGGTTTTCGCTGGGAGCCAACCTGACGCTGAAGTTTGTGGGGGAACGGGGGGAAAAAGCGAGAGATTGGGTGGAAACGGCCGTTGCCATCTCCCCACCCTTCGACATGAAAAGCAGCTCTGCCCTCATGGAACGGGGCATCAGTCGCTTTTACACCCGTCATTTCCTTCACTCCCTACACGAAAAAGTGCAGGTTAAAGCAGAACTTCTGGCACCGCTGGTTGAGGTTGACAAACTGCTGGCGGCCCAGACCTTACGGCAGTTCGACAACTACGGCACGGCACCGCTGGGCGGCTTTCGTGATGCCGACGATTACTATGCTCAGTGCAGCACCGCCCAATTTTTGCCGCCCATTCAGGTGCCTACCCTCATCCTGCGCGCCCTGGACGACCCGCTGTTTGCCCCAGACGACGTGCCGTACGCCGCCATCACCGCCAACCCGTGCCTCACCGCAGGCATCACCGCGCAAGGCGGGCATTTGGGCTTCGTCAGCGGCCGTCCGGGCCACTTCACCTGCTGGGCCGAGCAAGAAGCGGCCCGGTTTCTGGCGGCAAAATTGAGTGAAACGTAAAGCGTGAAACGTGATTTTCCTTCACGTTTCATGCTTCACGCCTACAGCTTCAACCGCATCACCAATTCCTCATCATCTTCTTCACCGGTGTATTCAAAGCCCAGTTTGGCGTAAAACGGACCGGGATTCCCGGTCAGCTCAGGCACATGGCTCACCAGCAGTTCGGTGGCGTTGGGCCTGGTTTTGACATATTCGACGAGGTGGGCGATGGCCTGACGGCCGTAGCCCAACCCCTGGTACTCCTCCGCCACCAGCAGCCGCCACAAAAAGTAGACGGGCTTGTCTGGATCATCAAACAGCATGATGAACCCAACCGGCGTCTCATCCGCATAAATGCCGCGAAACCACGCCTTTGGCTCAAAATGAGCCTGAGCAATCGAGACCGCATTGTTGGCCACCATCTTCTGCTGCGACTCCGCCACTTTCATTTTGAGAAACGGCCGTAACGTCTCCTGCGTAATCTCCCGCAGCGAAACCACCGCATCCCGCCCCGGCTTCTGCATGTCCTCAGTCATATCCAACTCCTTTATTTTTCCCGCCAATCAAAATAGTCACTCCCTCCCCCTGTCCCCCTGTCACCCCTTCACCCCTTCACCCTGTCACCCCTTCACCCCCTCACCTTGTCACCCTTTCACCCCTCTTTTACTGCCACCACCGAAACGCTCTGTTATGCTATAATTTGCTGCCTTACCTAAGCTTTGCCGCGTTCCTAAACACGAACGGCACCGAGTTGTATCAGATCCATGACGCTGTTACCACAGATCATCCAGCTGCTTACTCAATCACCCGGTAACCTGGTGTACCACCTGGTCACCTTGTTTGCCCTGCAGGCCGTGCTGGGGATCGCCTTCAGCCAGTGGCGGCGCAACCCGCAAAACAAAACGGCCGTTCGCACCACCCTTGCCGCCGCCTTTCTCATTGCCGGGCGACTGATCATCCTCATCGCCAGCCTCATCATCATCAACAACGCGGTCTCTTCGATTGTCATTTTGCCGCCGCTGGAGCAGGCCATTAACACGGTAACGGCCGTTTTCCTGCTTTGGGCATTTATTCCTCCCCCCCAAAAATTGCCGCGCCTGGGCCATATTTTACTCCTTTTTGCCCTGCTCACCCTCACCGTGATGACCGTCTCCTTTGCCCAAACCTGGGCCGCCCAGGTGGCTGACGCGCCGGTGCCCAACCAGCTGCCCTACAACGGCACCACCCAGGCCACCATCTGGGGCTTGGTGCAAATTGTGCTGCTGGTGGCCGGACTGATTGTAACGCTGGCACACGGCCGTCTTCGCCCTACCCTGCGCCCTGTCATCCTCGGCCTGCTGCTGCTGGCCCACCTGGCCCACTTCTGGAACTACCCCGAGCTCATTCCCTCCGGCACCGACATTCCGTACTGGATTCGCCTGGGTTACCTGGTCGCCCTGCCGCTCTGGGCCGTGATGGCCTACCGCGAGTCGCTGGCCCCCCTCATTGCCCTGGAACACGCCGCCCTGCCCACGCACCAACAGCTCAACCGCTCTCTCACCCTGGCCGCCAACGTCATTGCCGCCGACACCACGCCCCGGCGATTGCAAACGGCCGTCGACATGATCGCCCGCCTCAGTGATGCCGCCTTTGTGGGCATTGGCCTGCTGCCGGAGGAGTCGCCCGACACCATTCGCCTGGTGAGCAATTTGCCCCAGCCGCAGACCAACTCGCCCCGCTCCTGGCAGCTGCACCTGGCCGACTGGGAACCGTTTCAGCAGCTCATGCGCAGCGGCGAGGGGGCACATCTGCCGCTAACTGGCTCACGCGCCCGGCAGGTGTACGCCCTGTACGAAGCGCTGGGCATCGGCGCGTTGGGTGGGCTGCTGCTGGAGCCGCTGACCCACCACAACACCGTCATCGGGCTGATTGTGCTGGCGCTGCCCGACGGCCGTATCCGCTGGACCGAAGCACAGCAGGCGCTGCTGCCGGGTCTGGCCCACTTTGTGGCCCAGGCCATCGCCAACATCCCCGCGCCGCTTGTGAGAGAAACGGCCGTCCCCCCCCCCCTGCCCGCCGAACCCGATCCCGCCGCCCTGGCCGCCAGCAACACGGCCATCAGCGGCCGTCTCATCGCCCTGGAAGAAGAGCGTGAGCGGCTGGTGCAAAACCTGGAAACGGCCAACAACCGGCTGCTGCAGGCCGAAACCCGCGCCGCCACCGCCACCAAACGCGCCCAAGACCTGGCCGCTACGCTGGAAGAAATCGAAACGCTCAGCCGGGACGAAAAGATCAAGGCGCTGGAAGAAGAAGTGGCCACGCTGCGCGAGTCGCTGTTTGAAGCGGAAGAGGCGATGGCTCTGGCCTCGGCTGGTGAAGGCGGGCTGAGTACGGAATGGGTTATGATGACCATTACCCGCTACTCGGGCCAGCTGGAGGAGGCCCAGGCGCGCATTACCCGGCTGGAAGCCGATTTAGCCAAACGGGATCGCGGTACGGCCGATGAGATGCTCGTCTCCCTCATCCAGGAGCTGCGCACCCCCATGACCTCCATCGCCGGGTTCACCGATTTGATGCTGGGCGAAACGCTGGGCATATTAGGCGTGAAGCAGCGCGACTTTTTGCAGCGCATTCAGGCCAACACCGAGCGCATGGGCAGCCTGCTGGAGCAGATTTTGCAGCTAACGGCCGTTCAAGAACCAAAAACCAAGCCCGAAGAGGAAATGGTCAACGTGCGTGAGGCGCTGGAAACGGCCGTCAACGGCGTGGTCAGTCATTTGCGCGACAAAGATTTGCAGCTGGACCTGGACATCGACCAGGATTTGCCCGCCCTGCCCGTCAGCCGCAGCGTGCTGCACCAGATTTTTAGCAACCTGCTCAGCAATGCCTGCCTGGCCTCGGGTAAAAACGGCCGCATCGTGGCCACCGCCCACGCCGAAAGTATCGCCGACAGCAAAAGCAGCGGGCCTGAAATCATTCGCTTTATCCAGATCAACATTAGCGACAGCGGCAGCGGCATCCGTCAGGAAGATTTGCCCCGTGTCTTCAACCCCATTTACGAGGCGGAACGGCCGCTCATCGCCGGGCTGGGCGACACGGGCGCGGGCCTTTCGATGGCCTACGAGCTGACCAACACCCACGGCGGCCGCCTGTGGGTGGAAAGCCAGCCGGGTACGGGCAGCACCTTCTCCCTGCTTTTCCCCATCACCCAGGAAACGGCCGTGCTGGACAAGCCCAAAAACGGCAGCAAAAGCAGTTCATGAGCCAGGAAACGATCCCCCAAAGCAGTTGGCGTACGCAGGTTTTTGTCACCGGCAGCGTCTTGCTGACCGTGCTGCTGGCCCTGCTGCTGGCCGGGGCCGACAGTTTGCAGCGGCAAATTTTGCCCTCGCCCATTGCTGTGGCCATTACCAACCTCAACGCCACACCCACCAACACGCCGCTGCCTGCCATCCTGCTGGTTACCAACACGCCAATCGCCCCAGGCAACCCAATCCCTCCGGACGAGCTGGATACGGCCGTTGCTGTCCTGCCCACCTGCCGCGCTGCCCCGGCCGATTGGGTAATCACCGCCATCAATCCTGGCGAAACTTTGTTCGATCTCTCCCTGCGCTATAACGTCTCTGCCGAAAAAATCCGGCTGGCCAACTGTCTGGCACCAGGCAGCCCGCTGAACCTGACGGCGCTTTACCTGCCCAACCCGGCAATGCCACCAGCCCCCACGCCGCCTTGTGGCCCGCCGCCCACCTGGCGTCAGTACACGGTGCAGCGGGATGAAACGATGTTCCGCCTGGCCCTGCGCTCTGGCACGACCATCGCCGCCATTCTCAACGCCAACTGCCTGAGCAGCACCAATTTACAGGCGGGCCAGGTCATCTTCCTGCCACCGATGGGCGCTGTGCCACCAACGGCCGTTGCTACCGCCACACCCAGCAGCACGGCAACCGCTACCACAACAGCGACGGCCACCGCGACCAGCACCGCAACCGGCACGGCCACCATCCCACCGCTGCCTACCACCACGGCCACGGCAACCAGTACGGCCACAGGCACCGCCACCAGCACGCCGACCGCGTCGCCCACCGGCAGCGCCACACCTACGGCCAGCGTCACCGCCACCACCAGCCCAACGGCGACCGACACCCCATCGGCCACGCCCACCAGCGCCCCCACAGACACGGCCACCCCAACGGCGACCGCCGTGCCCACAGACACAGCCACGCCCACTGCTACCGCGACGGAAACAGCCACTGCCACGGCCGTTCCCACCGATACCCCCACGCCTTAACCAGTGAAACATTAGCGGGGCAACGGCCGTTTCCTCTCATTTTTAGCCACGGATGTCGCGAATTGACGCGAACGGTTTTCCATTCGTTGGTTACTCAAATTCGTTGTCGTCATTTTTAGCCACGGATTGCACGGATTAACGCGGATGGGAAACGGCCGTATCCTCCACACAACCTTACCAGCAACGGCCGTCCCCAATTTTTAGCCACGGATTGCACGGATTAACGAGGATGGGAAACGGCCGTATCCTCCACACAACCTTACTAGCAACGGCCGTCCCCAATTTTTAGCCACGAATTACGCGAATTAACGCGAAGGGGAACGACCGTTCCCCCACACAGCCGCGCTAGCAACGGCCGTCCCCAATTTTTAGCCACGAATTACGCGAATTAACGCGAAGGGAAACGGCCGTATCCTCCACACAACCTTACCAGCAACGGCCGTCCCCAATTTTTAGCCACGGATTGCACGGATTAACACGAAGGGGAACGGCCGTTTCCCCACACAACCTCACCAGCGAACGGCCGTATCCATTTTCAGCCCAGAATTGCACGAATTGACACGAAGGGTTTTCTGGTTTTCTATTCGTTAATTTCTCAAATTCGTCGTCGTCATTTTTTGCCACGAATTACGCGAATTGACGCAAACGGGAACGGCCGTTTCCTCACACAGCCGAACCAGCGAACGGCCGTATCCATTCCATCTGCAAGTTAGCACCAAGAATGCCTTATTAACACAATTCACCGTACGGCCGTATCTGCCTGGCATTGAGTGGTGACGGCCGTTTCCATCTAATCCTCTTTCCCATTGAGATTGTACGGCTGCCGTTGCGCTCGATACGAATCCATTCCGGCTTGCCTGTTGCCAAACAGAACCTAAACGAGCAACACACCTTTGCCCCGCTAACCACATGGCAGGCCAGGTAAGTGGCGCGGCGAGGACGCCGGCCACAGCGCACCAGGAAGACCCGCCTACAGCAGGGCGCACCGCTTATCCAAAGGCCGGCTCGGGAAAATTATTGGCTACTTCCCAGCGGGCCAAATAGTATTCTGCTTCGTGAAAGCCGTAAGGATTTTCAGCACATCGCTTAATACGGGCCCTGAAAATATCAATATCTCCTTCTCGCAAACCGCGTAGAGCGTGATAAAAATCAGCCTGACATTGCCAACGACTTCGCAATATTTCACTTGGTGTTGCCTGTACATGCTGGTGCATCTCTGTTTCATCGATCTTGCCAAGTAAAAAAGGGACGATAGGACCTGGCCAGCTATGAAGCTTACGTCGGGCATGTTTGCGTAACAGTTTTAGAGCAAGTTTGTTGTAATCTAAGTCATGTAATCGTTCTGCGCCATACAACAAAAGAGCCGGTAGTTCAACTCCGCCAGCAGCATCTGTATAGGGTGCTGTCAAACCCTTTTCCCAGGTTGGCAATATTACGGTGGGTTGGTTTAAATACCAGTAACATATTCCCTGATAAATAAAGTAGATATCTGCTGTGTATTTTGGATCCGCTTGAGCAATATATAAATCGATGTCTTCTAAAGCATTTGTATAGTTACCTGCTTGTAGATATGCTGTACCGCGAGCAAAAAGATAGGATGGTTCGCGGCTCTCTGTGTAGCAGCGAGAATAAAGTTTAATAGCTTCATCATATTTGCCAGCATGCATTAAATTCCACGCTTGTTTCTCTAAACTATGAAAATGATCCATTGAAAAATTTCCTACCGCTTGTGCGGTCTATCAAGGCCAAGGTGACGCAAATGAGTGCCAGGGGGTAATTGTTAGAGAATTTGGATTGTAAGGAATTGGTACAGTATCTGCCGGAAGTTTACCTGAATTTATCTGCCGGAAAAAAGTCTGTGCACCACTGTATGTGTTCGGCTTGAAGTCTCCATGCATTGCTCCAACGGGCCACGTAGAATTGGGGTATTGTGAAGGATGCAACGAATTTGCACCAGGAACTACTGTAACATCAGCTCCCGCTTGACCTCTGCGAGCAAATCTGAATTGGGTGTTTGGGTATCTTGCCTGTAACTGAGAAGGCCCATACGCACCCGTGCCCCCATTGAGAGCATCATAATGCATTTGATTCCCTCGTTGTAAAGCAGTTGATGGATTGGAGGAAGCTGTACTAGAGGGATTAGGGGGCTGACCAAATGGAGCATTTCCGGCACTGTTTAGTCCTGTGGACATTGCCATTAATGCACCACCTTGGGCCATGTAATCCAGAGCGATGTAGCTGTTTAGGGCGGCTGTTGTGTTACCATTATGAGCCGCAACGATGGTATTCGTATCCTGTGTAGAGATGTTCCAAAGAGTTTCTCCTAATGTGCTCCCTTGAAAGGGTTCAATACCCATGCCAGAACTGGAATTGCTTTTGAGAGTTTGGTCTTGCTTCACATACCCTACCAGAATCTTTGCCAGCAAAGATGTGTAGGCCTCATCTCCAACAGGACCGCCGCTTCCACCAACCACAACACATTCGCCGGGATTTTTGCAATGGCCCGTCGGGTCGTTGAAGTTAGGCGGCCGATTTTCCACATAGCTGTATCTATTATAAGCCTGTGGGTTGCCTGGGTCGGGCACAAGGGTATCGGCCGAGGCAAATCTGCCAATGCCGGGCACATAGAAGCGAGCCTGGTAATACAGCAGCCCCAGCTCCATGTTCTCCTTCTGCCCCGTAAAATCCCGGTCGGTGATGGTTTGACTCGGGGGGGTGCCCCGATAGCCGCCAAAGGGCAGGTAGCGCGTCGTGCTGCCGGTCACCGTGCTGCCGCTGCTGTTCACCAGCAGGCTCGTGCTGCCCAAATGATCGCTCAACACGTAAAACAGCCCGTTGTTGGCGCTCACCGGGTCGCCCGTCACGCGGAAAGCCACCATCTGCCCGGCAATGCCGTAGCTGCTGCGCTTGATCAACACATCAGGTGCTGGTGTTGTCGAAGGTGTCGGCGTGTAGGTGGGTGTTGGTGTATTTGTCGAGACAGGGGTATTGGTGGCCGTGGGTGTGTTGGTTGGCAGCGGTGTGTTTGTCACGGTAGGTGTGGGCGTTGCCCCGCTGCCCGTCGTGGCGACATTGTCAAAGACGCCAGTCGCCAGGGTAGTCGTGCTGTTTCCCGTGACGGCCATGCCAATATAAATCATCGTCCCCATTGAGATGGTGCGGGTATCCATCACGGCCCAGCTGCTGCCATCGTTGGAGCGCGAGAGCGTGAAGGTACTACCGCTGCGCTCGATACGAATCCATTCTGGCGCACCCTGATTGTGCCCCAGCGCGTCGGTGGTATTCCCGCCCGCGCTGGCCCGGTCCAGCAGCCGAATGCGGTTACCCTGAACCACGGCCGACACATGCGCCGCGTCATCGGCCAGGCCGTCGCGCATCATCAGCCCCGCTCTGGGCGTTGTGCCCCCGCCGCTCAAAGAAGCAACGTTGGCGGTGATGCTGCCGTCGCCATACAGTGTCTGGTAGACAAAATGGAAAGCGTCTTCAGTGCCGCCTATATTGGTGCCACCACCCTCGATGGTGAAGGTGCCGCTGGTTTCATCGGCGGAACCGGTCACGCCTACGGTGCCAATATCCGCGCTCACCCACGGTGAGCCAACAGGTCCCAGTTGTCCCCCATATTTTCCCCCACACCCAATTTCGGATACACTTTCAGGCGGTAAAAATTGAAGGTGAACGAGGGGTATGACAAAACGACAATTGGGATTAACGTTTATGGCGCTGGGCGTCCTGGGGGTTTTGGGGCTGTTTGGCGTGGATTTGTTGGGGGCGGGCCAGTTTAGTGGCATTGGTCCGGCGCAGCGGCTGGGGCTGCTGGCCGCTGGCGCGGTGATCCTGCTGGGGCTGACGCTGCTGCCGCTGGGGGACAAACCCGCATGAGCAATCCGGCCATCGAACAAACGCCAACAAAGACGGCTGGGTGGGCAACGGCCGTACCCACTCTCCCCAAAATCCTCATCGGGCTGGCGCTGCTGGCCTTTGTCGGCTACTTCATCGTCTACAACCTGTACGCCGTCGCCCTCTTCCGCTTTCCCTTCGACTACGACCAGGGCGAAGGGTTTGAGCTGATGGACACGGTGCTGTTCAGCCAGGGTGAGTGGCCCTACCGGGACAACGACACCTACCCGTTTTACTCCTCCAACTATCCGCCGCTGTTCCACGTCGTCATTGTGCCGCTGGTGTGGGCCTTTGGCCCGGAATATTGGACGGGACGGCTGGTTTCCTACCTGGGCACGCTGATCACCGCCGCGGCCATCGGCTACGCGGTGCAAAAAACAGGTAAACGTTGGTGGCTCTCGCTGCTGGCGGGGCTGGCGTTTTTGGCCTCGAACTACGTCTACCACGTCGGGCCGCTGTTCCGCCAGCACATGTTTATGGTGATGTTTGAGACGGTGGCCGTGGTGTATCTGGCCCACACCATTGAGAAGGAGGAAGCAGACGGCCGTTTCCGCAACAAGCGTCTGTTTGTCGTTATGCTGCTGCTCCTGGCTGCTGGTTACACGAAGCAGCTGGCTTACGCCACGGTAGCGGCCGTTTTCATCTTCCTCTTTTTGCGCCAGCCCAAGCGCGCCATCCTGTGGGCGGTGCCGTTTGCCGCGGTGACCGGGCTGATTTTTCTCTGGATCAACGTGGCTACCGACGGCTACTGGTTCCTCAACACGGTCACAGCCAACATCAATCCGTTTGTGCCCGGCCAGGCCGAGGGGCTGTTCCGCCAATGGTTTAAGCTGCACACGGTGTTGACGATGACGGCCGTACTTTTTGCCGTCTACCAGCTATATTTTGATCGTCTGTCGGTGTACAGCATCTGGTTTGTGGTGGCCACGGTGAACAGCGTCACCGCAGGCAAGTGGGGCGCGGGCGAGAGCTATTTTGCTACGGCCGTCGCCGCCAGCTGCATCCTCACCGGCCTGGCCTTCAACCGCCTGCTCACCTGGGCCAAAGCCAACCCATTTACCATTAACCAGTTACCATTAAACATGAACCATTTGGCCGTGGCCACGGCCATCCCCCTCCTCTTCCTCTTCCAGGCCCGCCAGATGTTCCACATGCCCACCCACACGCCCACGCTGGCGGCCATCGCCAACTTTATGGGCTATCCCAGCGAGGTGATGATCGCCCCGCAAACCTCCTGCTCCGCGCCGCGCGACCCGGAACCAATTCCCTATGTCGACTCGGCGGGGGTGTCGCTGCTGGGCCGCCTGCCCACGGCGGCAGACACGGCCGCCGGTATGGAAATTACCAGACTGATTTTGCAGGGAGAAACGGCCGCTTTCAGCGAAGATGCCGGGTTCAACTTCCAGGCCGGGCGCGACATCATCACCAACCCCACCCAGCTGCTGAACCTGTACAACAACAACCAGGTGGACCTGACCGAAATGCTGGCCATGCTCAACGACCAGGCGTTCGACACCATCGTTCTGCGCGCCCAGTTCTACCCCCCACCGGTGCTGGACGCCATCGGCCAGCAATACCAAACCACCGACCTGGTGCAGATGAACGGTTTTGTTTACTGCATCATGCGGCCCAGATAACGTTGCAGGTTAGCAAGTGGCAGGTGGCGCAGGTGGCAGGTAGCAGGTGGCAGGTAGCAGGTGGCAGGTAGCAGGTGGCAGGTAGCAAGTGGCAGGTAGCAAGTGGCAGGTTGCAAGTGGCAGGTTGCAGGTTGCAGGTTGCAGGTTGCAGGTTGCAGGTTGCAAGTGGCAGGTTGCAAGTTATTCGTCAACTGTTCACCTGCCACTTCTTACTTGCCACTTTTCACTTGCTACTTCTTACTTGCCACTTGCCACTCCTTACTTGCCACTTTTCACTTGCTACTTCTTACTTGCCACTTGCCACTTTTCACTTGCCACTTCTTACTTGCCACTTGCCGCTCTTCACCTCCCCCCAAATCGTTCTCTTAAGCGTTGTTGATACTTTATTCCTGTATCTTTTTACCCGGCGAATTTTTATACTTTTGTTATGAAATATTGGATGGAATCCGCCTGATGAATGACGACTTACTGACCGAACTGGCCTGCCCCAACTGCACCCACCCTATCGAACTCAAAGCGGGGGAGCAGCAGATTGTCTGCCCGGCATGTCACGGCCGTTTCCTGCTGCAAGGCCACGTTTGCCCGACCTGTGCCCAGTACCACAAGCAAGAGTCGGGCTTCTGCCACGTGTGCGGCACAGCCATGCTGCGCACCTGTGAACGCTGCGGTACATCTAACTGGGCTGGCGCGGAATATTGCCAGGCTTGTGGCGCAGCGCTAGACATCTTCCAACTGCTTAACCTGCACCACAAACAGGCCACCATGAGCCGCCTGGATGAACAGATGCGCAATGCCCAGTTCTTCAAAGAGAAAGAGCGCGAAGATTCAGAGCGGCGCATGGCGACGTTGATGGAAAATGAGCGGGAACGGCTGCGCCAGGTGCATGAGCGTAAAGAAGCGCAGATAAAACAGGACCGGCAGCTGATGGCAACGGCCGTTATTGTCCTCTCCATTTTTGTCGTCATCGTAGCCGCTTTCGCCGTTTTATGACCAGCGCGCTAAAATAGGGCGCATGGCTCGCCCGTACACCATCGACCTGCCCAGCTTTGCTGGCCCCCTGGATCTGCTGCTCCACCTCATCGAGCGGCAAGAGCTAGACATCACCGCCATTTCCCTGGTCAAAGTCACCCAACAATACCTGGATCAAATCGAACAGATGAAGCAAAACCGGATGGAGGAGCTGATCGATTTCCTGGTGGTGGCGGCGCGGCTGGTGCAAATCAAAAGCCGCGCCCTCCTGCCGCAGATGCAGGTCATCATTGAGGGTGAAGAACAAGAGGAAGATCCGGCGGAAGCCTTGCTGCGCCAGCTGCGTGAGTACAAGCGGTTTAAGCAGGCGGCCGCCTGGCTGGCCCACCGCGAAGAACAGGGCTTGCGCACCTACCTGCGTGTCGCCCCACCGCCCAAACTGGAAGGGCGGCTGGATATGAGCGGGGTGACGGTGGATTTGCTGTTAACGGCCGTTCGCGATGCCCTCTCCCGTGTGGAAGATCGAGAGGAAAGTGTGGCCATCATCCAACCACGCCGCATTACCATCGAGGGGCAGATTACCCGGCTGCGCCACCGCGCCAAATCTGGGCTGCCCTTTGGCTTCACCGACCTGCTCTCGCCCGAAACCAGCCGGGTGGAGATTTCCATCACCCTGCTGGCCGTGCTGGAATTGATCAAACGGCGGGAGATTGTCGCCCGGCAGGCCGAGCTGTTTGGTCCTATTGAACTCCAGGCCAATGCAGAACAACCGGCCAAAGAGGAAACGGCCGTTCCTTAAACCCCATCCCCCAACTCAAACTTAAGTCGTTTCAACCGAAGCGTGTGCTTCCGGCTGCGGTATCCACTGCCGCCAATGGACCAGCCAGAGGCAGGTCAGCGCCCCGCTCATGTCGATGGCCACGTCAACGAGGGTGCCGTTGCGGCCAGGGACAAAAGTTTGGTGAAACTCGTCGGTAAGGGCGTAGAACAGGACAATGATGGTGGCGGTGAGATACGGCCGTTTCCCTCCCCACACCGCTCGCAAGGCCAGCAAGGCCAGACCCGCATACGCCACAAAGTGACCCGTCTTCTTAACTGCTATATCCCACAAACCAAAACTGGGCAAATCGGTTGATGGCTGATTTGAGACAAAAAAAATGACCCCCATCGCTAGCAGCAACGGCAGCCATCGGCCTGCCCAGGATGAACGTCTGGCAAAAATCCATCCCGTCACAACATTTCCCTCCTTACCACCACATGCACTCCTTCCCCGTCAGATACAAGGCACGAAAAACAATTTTTAAAATCTGCCCCCACAATGATGACAATCGTAACCGCTGTCGTTCCAGGGGGCTTGGTTCCAATCATGCATCTCACTCGCTTACAACGTGTGCCCGCACCTGGTAATGGTAGTGGATATAGGCCAATATGCAAAACGAGTCCGTTCGACGTTCAAGAATCGTTTAGTAAACCACAGGAAGTGCCAGACGATTTGGTAAATCGCCTTTCATGTCCACAGGGATTTTGTGATTGTTAGGTGGAGTTTTTAATCTTGTTTGATGCGTTCGCAGGTTTCTAACAGGAGGTTGTAGCTGCTGTTGTAGCTGACGTAGACAAACCCACCGCAAGTCTGGCATGAGGTCTGGTATTCCATCACTGACCCGGCGACCGGTTCCCACCCTTCCAGCAGGTGACCGTGAATGGAGGCCCATGCTTCGGCTTCACACATCTGGCGCTCCAGGGCGTCGGTCTGTTCCTGGCGGGCGGCTTCGTCGTGGTCGGCGGCGGCTTCCACCAGGGCACGTACGGCCGTTCCCTGCACCAGATTATCAGGTACGCCTTCAGGCAGGTCCTCGACCTTATGCAGCAGATGCTGCAACACCACGCCAATTTCCTTGCGGGTCGCTTCATCGTAGCGCGGCACCAGCGAGCCCTCTTCTAATAAGCCGATGAGATAACGAACGGCCGTTTTCAAATGTCTCAGTTCAGTTTCTGCGGGATTTGTCATCGTACTGCCTCAAAAGGTAAATTTGCACGCTCTTATTGTGGCATTACCGGGCACGTTTCACCAGAGGAAGATTGTACCGTCGTTACAGGTGGTTGAATTGGGAACGGAGCATATCGCGTTCGGCCGTTTTGCGAGCAATTTTGCGCTCTAGTTCCGTGGCCATCTCCGCCAGCAAATCGCGCCCTTCACGCTGCGCCAGCTTCACCTGCAGCGCCAGGCCCACCATCGAGCGGTTGGGCAGATTTTGCAGCTCGTTGTCGATGCTGCGCAGACGACGGCGGCAGCGGTCGATCTCCTCTTGAAGCGCCTGGGCCATCTCCTGGTCCAGTGGTGCGGCGGCCTGCTGTCGGCTCTGATGGGCTTCGAGTTCTTCGGCCAGGGCCATCAGCTCGACCATGCTTTGCGCTTTGTAGGCGTCGTTGATCGCCGCCATTTTGTCGGTGCGGTACTGGCGGTCGGCCTCGTCGATGGCCAGATCGGGATGGAATTGGCGGGCCAACTGGCGATAAAGCTTTTTGAGCTGGGCCTGGGTAGCGGGTGGTGGCGTGGCTGGGGGTTGAGGAACGGCCGTTTCCGGCTCATGGTGCCACGTCTGGCGAAACTGCTCTTCAACCGGATCAAACGCCGGGCCAGAATTGGCAAAACTTTGCTGGTGGCGCATCAACTTGATGCGCGTCAGGTAGCTGTTCACCTCCGATTCCAACGTCGCCAGCTGGTCCAGCAGCTGCCCCACGTGCGCCTCAAAGCGAAATTCAAACGCCTGCACATCTTCCAGCTGGCTGTTCAGGTCAGATTCGGCCGCAGCCAGCTCGGCGCGCAGCTGGTCCAACTCCAGGCGCAGCCGCTTCACTTTTTCGGTAGGGGTTTCAGACATCACAGGCATATTTCAAGTTTACCGCAAAACAGAATAGATAAAACACGAATGGCACAAATTGACGAATGAATTGAGCCTCTTTGGGAACTCCAGAGATTTACAGCTCGTGAAACGTGACCAAACGATCATCACGTTTCACGTTTCACGACGCTTACCCCCCTGAATATTACCCGTGAGATTCGTCCATTCGTCATATTCGTCTTCCCTGTTTCCTAAAAAACTGTTCATCTGCCCGCCAAAAATCTCAAGTACAATGGGGCGATGTGGCGCAGACGGGTGATTTGGCTAACGATTCTAGGCGTGCTGCTGGTGGGCGGTGTCGCCACTTACCTGCTTTACCCGCGCCTCATCCTGGCCGCCTACGAGCGCTACCCGGACGCCGTGCCGGACCAGCTGCTTTACCTGGTAGCGACACCACTCCCCACGGCCCTGCCCGCGCCAACGGCCGTTGCGAACAATGATCAGTTAGCGGTAATCGGTGAACAGTTGGCCGCGCTGCAGCCAACGGCTACCTCTTCACCCACACCCACCTTAATGCCAACATTTACGCCCCAATCGCCAATCGCCAATCTCCCATCGCCCACACCGCAACCCACACCGACGGTAACGCCCGTGCCGCCAACGGCCGTTCCCCTCCCCGCCTCCGTCCGCCTGGAAAATATCGAAGTCATTCCGCAAAAATTTAACAATTGCGGCCCGGCCAACCTCACCATCACCCTGGGCTACCACGGCGTGGCGGTGAACCAACTGGACGTTGGCGCGGCCATCAAACCCAACTACGACGACCGCAACGTCAGCCCAGGGGAATTGGTGGATTATGTCAACAACGAGACGTCGCTACAAGCCCGCTTTTTTGTCGGCGGCTCGCTTGACCTGCTTAAGCAGCTCCTCGCCGCAGGCTACCCGGTTATCATCGAAAAAGGGCTGTACCCCAACGCCTGGGAAGGCTGGATGGGTCACTATCTCACCGTCATCGGCTACGACGATGCTGCCCAAGAGTTCATCAGCCTGGACACGTTTTTGGGGCCGTGGGACAGCAGCGGCAGGCGCGACAGCTACGACACGGTGGATGAGTTCTGGCAGATGTTTAACCACACCTTCATCCTGGTGTATCCCCCAGAAGACGAGGCCGAGGTTTTGGCCCTTTTGCCGCCTGAGCTAATCGATCCGGTGACGATGTGGCAGGCAACGGCCGTTACCAACCAAACTCTCACCACCGCCCAACCCGACAACCCGTACATCTGGTTCAACCTGGGCAGCAGCCTCACCCACCTGGCCGGGCTAACTGACAATGCCACCCTCTATGCCAGCGCTGCGGCCGCCTTCGACCAGGCGCGCACCATCGGCCTGCCCTGGCGCATGTTGTGGTACCAGTTTGAACCGTATGAGGCGTATCTGGCCAACGGCCGTCTCGACGACGTCTTTACCCTTTCCGACGCCATCCTCTCCACCGAAGGCGGCTACCACGTGGAAGAAACCCACTACTACCGCAGTCTGGCTTACCAGGCCCAGGGCAATGACACCGAAGCCGAAGCCGCCCTGGCCACCGCCCTCGAACTCAACCCCAATCTGCCGTTGACCGTTGACAATTGACGATTGACGATTAATTTTCGTTGAAAAAGCGGCTCACCCGCTCCATAAAAAGGACATCAGCCTCGCCGCGAAAGGTATGCGGCGTGGCGTAGTAAGTGAAACATTCTACCGGCCTAGCCAACGCCTGCAGCCGGGCGCATAAATCGTGGCTCCAGGCAATTGGCACCGTCTCGTCCCCCTCGCTGTGGTGGATGCTGATGGCCGCATTAATTCGATCCAGGTAGTTGATCGGTGATATTTCCGCCAGCCGTGTTTCATCGGCGCTCAGCTCAAAGGGGCCGCTTTGCCCGCCAGACCAGACCTGGATTTGCTCAAAATTTTGCCGCTCGTCGCCGCTCATCGCGCCGTAGAGAACGGCCGACCGCAAATACGCTTCATTGTTCACCGTCAGCACCCGCAGCGCCACGCCGCCGCCCATGCTGTGCCCCCACAAATGAATGCGATCCTCGTCCGCCCGGCGCAGGTAGCCAAACGGGTCCTGGCTCTGCTCGCGAATGATGGCAATCAAGTTCAGCACGTCAATGGCATAACCAATCCGGAACGGATTTGGCCCCTCGTCCGATGGTGGATAGTTGCGCAAGTTGGGGTGAATGACAAAGTAGCCCGCCTCGGCCAGCGCATCGGCGTAGCGGCGCGTGTAAGCGATGGTGTCGTACTCGGATGGGGGAATGTAGCCGTGCAGCACCAGCGCCACGGGGAAATTGTCCCCCTCGTTGGGCACGTTCATGAAACCGTAAATCGTCAGCCCATCGCTGGGATAGGTGATCAGGTAGCGGGTAAACGTCTCGTTTTCTTCCAGCGTATCAACAATTTCCAACTGTCCGCCGCCGTAGCTGCGTGCCGCCAAAGCATCAATCGTTAGCTCCGCGTACGGGTCTGGCGTAGCGGTTGGCATTGGTGATGGCGTTGCTGTGGGGGGAACGGCCGTTGCCTCAGGCGTAGGTGATTGGGGAGTAGGGATGGGAGATTGCGTCGCCGCTGCGGAAAGTTCCGCCACCGGCAGCGGCTCACCGATTACCGTCTCCGTCGGCTCCGGCTGGGGCACAAACGTCGGCGGCGACAAATCAGCCGGGCTGATAGGTTCAGCGGCACACGCCACCAGCCACCAAAAACCAGCCACAAAAAACAGACATCGTTTCCACCAGTTCACCATGCGCCGAGTGTAACAAAAAAACGGCCGTACGTCTTTCATAATCGCCCTGCCCCATTTCCCGCTTGACAAATTCAGGAAAACTAATTATATTAGCCTTAAAGGTTAACGATATTAGTTTTTAGAAAAACGAGGCCCAAATGAACCAAAAGTTACAAAAACTACCCCGACTGCTGCTGCATCTGGAAGGAGCGGCCGTTCTCATCACCGCCCTCATTTTTTATGGACAAAATGGCTACAGCTGGTGGCTGTTTGCCCTACTGCTCCTTGCGCCAGATCTCTCTGCGCTGGGATATTTGCGCAGCCAGGAGGTTGGCAGCCTGGGCTACAACGTGGTCCACACCACCGTGCTGCCCATCGCCCTGGCCCTGCTCTCCCTGCTGCTGAGTTTGGACCTGGGCTTGCAGCTGGCTCTCATCTGGCTGGCCCACATTGGCATGGATCGATTGGTAGGCTATGGCTTAAAATACCCGGACGGCTTCAAAGTCACCCACTTCAACAAGGTTTGACCGCCACAGGGCTGGCTCTGTGAAAGGTAAAGGGGCTTATAGCTCGTGAAACGTGAAGGCGATCATACTTCACGTTTCACGCCAAACCCCACGACATCCTGAAGACCCGTTTTTTTGTTTTCGCTGTGCCCTCTGTGGCTAAAGGAACAATTATGCCCTACCCCAGCCAGGTGAATCGCAACGACATCATTGCCCAGGCATTGCTGCTCATCGAAGCGGACGGTGCAGACAACCTTTCGCTTGGAAAATTGGCCGAGACGTTGGGCGTGAAGGCACCTTCCCTCTATCGGCACGTCGCCAACAAGGCGGCTCTGCTGCAGGCCGTGAACCAGCACACTTCTCTACAGCTCATCGACACGCTGCAAACGGCCGCTGCCCAAACCAGCGGCACCCCGGCGCAGCAGCTGGCGGCGCTGCTGCACGCCTATCGCCGCTTCGCCCACGAGCATCCCCACAGCTACCTGCTGGCCTTCACCAACAACGACGAAGCGCTGCGCCCCGACGCGGACGTAATGGAGCAAATGGTTTTGCCCATTCAGGCCTTGATGACGGCCGTTTCCGGCCCAAACCACTCATTGGCCGCACTGCGGGGGGCGATGGCGCTGGTACACGGCTTTGTGCTGTTGGAGCTGCACGGTCAGCTGCGCCGTGGCGGAGAGTTGGCGGTGGATTTTGATACGGCCGTTCAGGCCTATCTACGTGGCTGGGAAGCAATCCCGTAAACTGGCAAAAAAAAAGCCGCCACGCGAAGTGACGGCCCAACCTAGACTCCCGGTCAGAGGTGGAAAAAACGCCTTAGTTCAGCGAAAAGGGAGCGGTTGCCTTGCTAGCCACAACACTCGTTTCACTTTCTTCGGCATAACATTCTTCAAAACCTTCTCGCTCACTCAGTCGAGAGGATAACGCCAAAGCAGATACTACCAAAGCAGAAGCTACAAATGATGCTGTAGTAAAAGCGATGATAATCGTCATAATAGTCACTCCGGGCCTACCCTTTTTCCCTACAACAAATCACGTTCGTTTAGAAATCTTCCCGTAACCTTTGCTGTAAGATATGGGTAAGTCTACGGCTTTCGGGGGGGGAAGTCACTAGTACGGTTAGTACATTACCGTGGTTTTTAGTTTCACAACAAAATCGAGGGATGGTACGAGTGAGGAACGGCGGCAAGCCTGGCCTACGCTACATTTTTCAGACCTTACTTCACCAAATTAGGATTCACGATGTACTGCCACCAGTTGTGCGCCACACCCCGCGTGCTGCCCGCCATGTGCGGCAGATGGCCCAACCACCACAAATGATGCTGGCGAATGTCGCCGCTGCCCCACTCGGCGCAGTTAACCAACTGCGGCTCGCCGCTGAGGTCGGGGAAGTTGAGCCAGGTATGGCAGCGACTGGGCACGGTACGGCCGTTGCCCCAATCGTAATCCCGCGCGCTGTTGGGCGCAAAATGCACGTTGCCGCACTCGGCCTGCCCTGGATGCTTCTGGTCGTAGCGGCTGAACTTTTCCCACAGGTTCGCCTCGCCCCGCTGGCGGCGATAGACGTGGCTCATGATCGACTCGGTGCGATGGCCGAGATTTTCCAGCATCTCCCCTGGCCCGCGCTCAAAGCTAAAGCCCATGATGACAAAACGGCGCTGCGCGGCTGGCTCGTTGCACCAAAAGGCATCCTTGCCCACCATGCGCGATTCAAAATAACCGGCGTACGGAAAGGCCATCAGCCACACTTCATCAATGGTGCCGGCATTGATTTTGGGGATGATGTTGAAGTCGTGCAGGATACGGCCGTAATCCACCCCATCTGGCTCATGAAAACCGGTGCGCGTCGTAAACCGGTGCACGTACGATTCCGGGTCGTAGACAAAGCCATCCTGCTTCACCGGAAAACCATCCACCTCGATGCGCTCGACCACCTCGTAGTTGGCGTAGCCGTGGCTGGCCACGTGCACATCGTAGATGTACTGCGCCACCAGCTGGTCCGGGTTTTGCCAGCGCATCACTTCGTGCAGCCGCCGCCCGCCATAAGAGACCACGCGCGGATTGTGGATCACCAGCAGCACCTTCGCGTACACCGGCGGCACGGCTGGTTGTGGGGATTGGGAAGTGGACGGCCGTATCAGCCCCAAAAATCGTCGCAGCACAAAACCCTCATTAACAATTAAAAATTAACCATTCACCATTGACAATTGCTCAGTCCTCGGGTCTTTCCCCAGCCGGAGCCATCTTCACCAGCTTCGGGTCAAACCGGGCCATTTTTTCCACCAAATCCGCCTGGGCCGCCATCACCTCGTGGATGTCCTTGTAGGCCATCGGCACCTCGTCCAGCCCGGCAGACAGCAGCGTCACGTCCCGCTCACGCAAAAACTTCTTCACCTCGGACCAGGTGAACGATTTGATCGCCTGCTTGCGGCTCATGCGCCGCCCCGCGCCGTGCGCCGCCGAACTCAGCGCCGCTTCGTTCCCTTTACCGCGCACCACAAAACCAGGCGCACCCATCGAGCCGGGGATAATGCCCAACACACCAGCGCCCGCAGGGGTAGCCCCCTTGCGGTGCACGATGACCGTTTCGCCGTCGTGCTGCTCTTTCCAGGCAAAATTGTGGTGGTTTTCGATGTCCAGCAGCACCTTGGCGTTGAGGGCCTTGACCACATGCTGGTGAATGCAGGCGTGGTTGGCGGCGGCGTATTGGCCCATCAGCTGCATGGCGGTCCAATATTCGCGCCCGGCGTCGCTGTCCAAATCCAGCCAGGCCAGGTGGCGCAGCTCTTTGGGCAGCTCGGGATGCAAATCCATTGCCAGCTTGCTGTAAAAATCGGCCACGGTGGCCCCGGAACCACGACTGCCGCTGTGGCTGAGCAATGCCAAATATTCGCCAGTCGGCAAACCAAGTTCGTCATTCAAAATGGTGAGGATGCCAAACTCGACAAAGTGGTTGCCGCTGCCGCTGGTGCCGAGCTGCTCCCACGCTTTGTCGCGCAGGCGTTGGGTTACGGCCGTTACCCCCCAATCCATCTCCATCACCGGATGATCGCGCCGTTCCCCCTTGCGGAAATTAGCGCCAATGCCAAAGCGCGTTTCGGACTCAATGGCGTTGGCCAGCCGCTTTTGCTCGCCGCGCAGGGTGTGCGGCGACAGGTTCAACACGCTCAGCTTCATGCGGCAGGCGATGTCTACGCCCACTGCATACGGAATGACGGCATTGCGCACCGCCAGCACCCCGCCGATGGGCAGGCCGTAGCCCAGGTGGGCATCGGGCATCAGCGCCCCACGCACGGAGACGGGCAGCTGAGCCGCGTTTTTCATCTGGTTGATGGAATTTTCATCGAGGTCTTCACCCCACATCTGGAAGGGAGCGGGTGCTTTGCGGGGCTTGAAGGTAGGCTGTTCCGCTTCGCGAGCGATGAGGGCGGCGGCCAGCTCACCCAGCAGTTCGTCTTGCAGGTAGTCGGCGGGGTTTTCGACAACGGCCGTAATCAACCCGGGAATATCTCGTTTGGCAATACCAAAAGCGCGGGCATCGCGAACGGCCGTTCCCGCCAAGCGCATCGCGTCACCTTCAGGCACACCCAGGCGGGCAAATTTTCGGGCATTCATCGCTTACACATTCCTTTCTCACAACTTCTCCACCACAATTGTAGCAGAAACAAAAACGGCCGTATCGAAACTAATCGATACGGCCGTTTTTACTAGATCACAGAAGCTTCCTCTGCGGTTTAAAACAACGCTGCGTTCTCCGCGCCTCCGCGGTTTATTTTGCCTTTATACGCGCACAATGTGCGGCAGGATGACCGGGCGGGATTGGGTCTGGCGGTAGAAGAAGTTTTGCAGCGTTTCCCGGATGGTGTCATCGTGGGAACGACCGTTTTTCTTCAACGCCTGCTTCAAATTCCGCTTGGCCTCATTCATCAAATCTTGCGAGGCATCCATGCGCATGAAGCCCCGGCTGATGAGCTGAACTTCCCCGGCCAGCTTACGCTGCTTGTTGATCGGCACATACACCAGCACAAAACCGTCCTGCGACAGCCGCTCACGATCGCGCAGCACCAGGTCGCTGATTTCGCCAATCAGCGAGCCATCCACATACACATCGTTAGCCGGGACAGCATCTTCCAGCCACGCTTTTTCGCCGTCAGTGGTCCAGGTGGCCCCGTTTTCCAGGATGAAAACATTGCTGGCGGCCACACCGCTTTTTTGCGCCAATTGTGAATGCAGGTGCTGGTGGCGCGTTTCGCCGTGCACCGGGATGAGGAAGCGCGGCTTAACGGCTTCCAACATAATACGCATATCTTCGCGGCTGCCGTGCCCGGAAACGTGTACCGTGGCCAGCGGTCCGTAGACCACATTGGCGCCACGGCTAAACAGATTGTTCAGCATCCGGCCCACGTCTTCCTCGTTGCCGGGGATGGTGCCACCGGAAATGATAATCGTGTCACCGCTGTGCACTTCTACCTCGCGGTGCTCGCCCTTGGCCATGCGGTTCAGCGCCGAGCGAGGCTCGCCCTGGGAACCAGTGGACAAAATCACCAGTTCACCGGCGGGCACATTGGCGGTGATGTCTACCAGCAGCTTTTTGGGAATCTTGAGATAACCCAGTTCGCGGGCCAGCTCCACGTTTTGCTTCAGGCTGCGCCCGGTGAGCGCCACCTTACGGCCGTGTTTCTGCGCCAGGTTCACAATTTCTTGCAAGCGAGCCAACACGGACGAGAAGGTGGCGATGATGATGCGACGGCCGTTTGCTTCCACAAACAGTTCATCCAGCGCATCGGTCACCAGCTGCTCCGTCGGGGTGCGGCCGGGCCGATCGGCATTGGTGCTGTCGGCCAGCAGGGCCAGTACGCCGTTGGGCGTCAGCTCTTTCAGCCGGGCCAGATCGGTGGTACGGCCGCCCGCCGGGGTTTCGTCCAGCTTGTAGTCGCCCGTGTGCACCACCGCGCCCACTGGCGTGTCAATCACCAACCCCACGGAAGCGGGGATGGAGTGGGCCACGGCAAATGGGCTGACGCGGAACGGGCCAAGATGCAGCGTTTGCGTGTCGTCAATTCGCTCCAGGGTCACCTGCTCCCGCAGGCCCACCTCTTCCAGCTTGCTTTTTACCATACCCAGGGTGAGATCGGTGCCATAAACCGGCACATTCACCTGCTTCAGCAGGTAAGGCAGCCCACCAATGTGGTCCATATGGCCATGCGTCAGCACGATGCCACGCAGCGTATCTTTGTTTTCAATGACGTACTGAAAATCGGGCAGCACGAGGTCAATTCCATACAAATCAGCTTCGGGGAACATCACCCCGCAATCGACGATGATTTGGTTACGGCCGTATTCCAACACTGTCATGTTCTTACCAATTTCCCCCAGGCCGCCCAAGGGAATAATCTTCAAATTTTTACTCATAAAACGTTTTTTATCTGTGTCCTTTTGCCGCCCCATAGCGTGAGACGGCGTCTACTTTTAGTCTCTAAATTCGAATGAAGTACGGCCGAAAAGTACGGCCGTACCTAAAAGTTAATTTGTAAATCCACCCTACCTCAACGACCGCGCCGCAAGCGGCATTCACCAGGCAGCACAAACTGTCGTTGATGGTTGTTCCTAAACTGTGTCTAACTATGGCGGTTGGCTCGGAAAGAGCGAAGAAGCTCAAAAGTTGGAATCAGGCAGGTATGGCAAAAGATCGTTACTTATTAATCACGCTCACCAGAATAACACAAACTTATAAGAAAGTCATTAAATTGGGCCCTTTCTCATATTCTGGCACAACAAAAGCGACCTGCCAGACGGCCAGGTCGCTTGGAACATCCGTCAACTAACTTAAAAGTGAGAGCCGTTTACCCGTTGTATAAACGGCCGTCCCCTTCTTTATCAACCCACTGGCAAGGATCTTCCTGGTGGGTACATTGGTAACCGGCGGAACACTTGCGGTCCAGGACGCGGTATTCGTCACCGCCTTTGCTGATAAGACCCACGGGGTAAATCCGCTTCTCAAACAGTTCAACTTCCTCGTTAACAAAGTTGCAATTCTTGGTGCCCAGTTTAATCCATTCTACATGTGCCATCGTTCACTTCCTTATTTTTGAACAGCAAAACGAACGTAATCTGTGGGGCAGTGTAAAAAAAACGGCCGTTCCTCAACAGTGAAGAACGGCACGGGCACATTTGATAAATGTCACGCGGAAAAGCTACATTTGCAAATAGAGTTTCCACGCTTCGGGAATATCGCCAGAGGCCACCAGGTAATCAACGCGGGGGGTTTTGGGTTCCCAGAGCATGTGCATACCGGCCTCATGGGGCAGCCGGTTGCCTTTGCGGTTGTTGCAGGAGGAGCAGGCACAGGCGGTATTGGTCCAGGTGTTACGGCCGTTGCGGCTCTTCGGCACAATATGATCGACCGAAAAATCAACATGGCGCAAAATACGGCCGCCCTGCCGACTACCGGGCTGCACGCCGCAGTAAATACAGGTGAAGTTGTCCCGGCGCATCACCGCCCGACGGCTCCAGGAAGCGCCTCGTTTGGGCACGTTCACATACCGCCGCAGCCGCAGCACCGTGGGAATCTCCAGGGACGTGGCCGACCCAGAAAGAGCCACCATTTCCTCCGTTGCCGCATCGACCACTTCACGCAGCAACAAAGACAACGCCCGCCGTTTTGGAATCACTGCCAGGGGTTCGTAGCTTGCATTCAAGAGCAGGACTGCAACCATGTTCTTCTCCTTGCAATTGATCGATCCTACCAAATCGATCAGGCTCGTAAAACCTGTAACACCCTTTTTAACATGCGCATTGGCTAAATTTTTCACAATCTTCCAGCCAAATTCGGGCGAATTTTACCATAAAGTGTCAAAAAAGCGGTTAATTGATTGTTAAGATTTCAAGACGGACTTTGGGGATTTTGTGGCTTTTGGGGTAAAACGTGATGCGTGAAACGTGACGGCCTTCTGGCACGTTTCACGTTTCACGCATCATGGGTTGTAAACCCTTTGAGCTCCTAAAGAGCCTTTGTTGGTAACAGGTGGCTACCGCTTAACCGAATCCATAAACGCCCGCATCTTGTCATCGGTGGTGTTTTCAAAGTAACAGCCGTGGGCCATGATGTAGCCTGGGGTGTCACCAAACATATCCATCAGGTTGTCGCAGTAAGCGCGTACTTCATCCGTCGTACCGGTGGCCATTAATGAGGCAGGCACGTTCCCCGCGATAATCTGCTTGTCGCTCAGGATTTCCTTCACCGGCCCCATCTCGGTCTGGTCAAAGTGGCACACCAGCGATTTTTCCGGCATTTCGGCCAGGTTTTGCAGCCGCTTGTTGTAGGAACCTTCGATGAACAGGTAGCTGGTGATGCCTTCTTCATACAGGGCCAGCATCACCTGTTTCCAGGTGGGCCAGTAGAATTTCTCGAACTGGGCCTGGGACATGAAGGCGTCGGCCCCTTTGTGCAGCACGTACAGCGCAGCGGGCGCGCCATTGCGGTCGCTGGCGTTGACCACGGCGTTGATCAGCACCGGCACGTACGCTTCGCAGGCGGCCAGCAGGTCGTTGGGACGGCGGTACATGTCGGTGAGGATGCCCTTGGTGCCGCGCAGGGTGTCGCCCAGGTAGTCAAACGGGGTTTTGACGATGTTGAAGCCCATGCTGGGGAAGCCAGAGGCGGCAATCATCGCCCCAGTCTGCCCCACCGCGCCGAGCATCTTCATCAATTCATTACCTGCTTCCATGAGGGTGTGCAGCATCGCCTGGAAGGGCGGCAGGCCAAAAGGCAGGACCATGTCGATCAGGTCCACGTTTTCGGAGACGCGGGGGAACTCGGTAAGCATGGCCAGCGGGCCGAGGGCGGGCATAACGCGCGGCAGGTACTTTTTGAGCCAGAAGTCGGTGGGGTCAGCGGCAAACACGCGGTATTCGTCGGCCATCATGTGTTCGCCTTCGACGGCCTGGATGGTCAGCTCGTCGGGCAGCTTTTGCCCGCCCCAGATGTAGGTCTGGTAGTTGAGCAGGTCCATCACTTTACCGGGGTATGGCAGGGGGGATACGGCCGTATCCGGCTGAAACTCGTTGTGGAACTCCAGCAAAGGTTCGCGCAGCTTTTCATGGTTGTACACCATGTCTTTGCCATTCATGCCCTTGCGGCGCACCACGTACTCGTTGGCCCCCATAAAGCCATCGGCAATGGGGCGATCGTGCGGTTCCATGTCGTAAATCTGGCGCAAACGGCCGATTCGCTCTTTGTAGTTGGCTTCCGCTTCCGGGCTCATAAATTGCACCGGCGCGTTTTGCCAGTTGTCCAGGCGCACCTTGCGCCGTTCCATGGGAGACAATTTGTTCCAATTATCAGGTCTCACGAACATGATGACTTAACTCTCCTTTGCCCATTCTTTGGCCAATGCCACAGCGGCCATCGCATCACGGCCGTAGGCATCTGCGCCGGTGTATTCACGGATTTGCTCATCAATCTGGCCACCGCCAATCATGATCTTCACGTTCAGGCCATTATCGCGCAGGGCAGCGACCGTCTCTTTCATGGGGTCGTAGGCCAGGGTGAGGAAACCGCTGAGGCCCACGATGGTGGCCCCGGTTTCCTGAACAGCCTCGACAAATTTAGCCGCCGGGACGTCCACGCCGAGGTCGGTCACCTCAAAGCCATTCAAATCCAGCATGAAGACCACAATATCCTTGGCAATGTCGTGAATGTCGCCTTCCACCGTACCCAGGACGATCTTGCCCAGCTTGTCGCTGGCGGCCTCTTCGGCCATGCGCGGTCTAAGGATGTCGGAAACGGCCGTCATCATTTCACCAGCCAGAATCAATTCCGGGATAAACGCTTCGCCCGTCTCGAAGCGCTGGCCAATGACTTCCATGGCCGCCTTGCATGCGTTCAGAATGTCCAGCGGCGAAGCACCCCCATCCAACAGTTCGTTGGTGAGCCGCATCACGTCCTCTTCCCGCATATCGGTAATCGCATCAATCAACTCTTGTGACATATTTCACCTCATCCTGATAACTTGTGCTGCCCTTCTTAACCAGCAAAGCCGTTAAAAAAGAGCCTGCTCAACTGCGCCCACCAAAACCGGCGCACCCCTTAAAAAATTGTGTCAATAAAGCCTGCTCTCCAGGCAAAAAAACAAAAATTTGTCTAAACTAACAAAGGACATACCCAAAATTTTGTCACCCCGTCACCCCGTCACCTTGTCACCCCTTCACCGGCAGCTCAAACAACCCCTTCCGCGACGCCCGCACATAGTTCAGGCAGTGCCGGTCGCGGCCCAGCAGCAGCTCCGTCGTCAAAATGGCCGCCACCAGCTCCTTGTCCAGCGGATCCATGATGGCGCTGTCCAGCCCGGCCTGCATCGCCAACGTCAAAAAGGCGCGGTTGATTTGCTTGCGCGCGGGCAGCCCAAAAGAAATGTTGCTCAGACCCATCGTAAAGTGCACATCGGGATATTTTTCGTGGACGGCGCGAATCGTGTCGCAGGCAATGTTGGCGCTCTGGTTTTCCGTGGCAATGGTCATCACCAGCGGGTCCACGTACACCTGGCCATCGGCCACACCGGCCGCCCGCGTCGCCGCCAGGATGTTGTCAATGATTTCCAGGCGCTTTTCGGTGGTTTTGGGGATTTTTTTGTCGTCCATGGCCAGGGCAATCACCTCGCAGCCGTATTCGGCCACGATGGGCAGGATTTTCTCCAGCCGCTCCGGCTCGCCGCTAATGGAGTTGATCATCGGCGTCTTTTTGACGACGGGCAGCACCGCTTGCAGCGCGGCAGGATTGGCGCTGTCCAGGCACAGCGGCGTCGGCACAACGGCCTGAATTGTCTCAATCAGCCAGGTCAAATCAGCCGGTTCCTGCGCCGGGTGGGTGCCCGCATTGACATCCAGCCAGTTGGCCCCGGCCTCGCTTTGTTTGGCCGCCAGCTCCTGGATGTACGCCTGATCCCGCTCAGCAATCGCCGCCGCAACTCGTTTGCGGGTGCCATTAATCTTTTCACCAATTATTTTCATCTGCTGCTCCCTTTCTCAAAAGTGCGATTGTGGATTAAATATTAAATCGAGTAACTGCTGTAGGGCAATTTTGTAAATCGCCTGGACGATTTGCAAAATCGTCCCACAAGGCTTACCTGATTATTTTCTTAAACTACAAACGCACTTTCGCGAATCTTGTTGGCTGCATCAGCTGCCCAAGTGCGTCGCACCTGGTAACTATTCTGGAAATAACATACCGAGGGCAAACTTACGGCCGAATTTCGGGTACGTCGTCAATTCGTTATAGGTTGTGTTCTGAGCGATCTTCTCGGCGCGCTGGCGGGCCTGGCGCGAAATCAGCATCCACTTGGCCCCGATAACGGCCGCATTGCCCACCTGCCGATACTGCGCCCGGGGCAGCTCGGGGAACAGCCCCATGGCAATGGCGCTCTGCACGTTCAAGAACGAGCCAAACGCCCCGGCAATGATCACCTCTTCCACTTCTTCCGGCGGCGTGCCGGTGGTTTCTAGCAAAATTTGCAGTCCGGCGTGGATCGCGCCCTTGGCCAGCTGGATCTCGTTCACATCCTTTTGGGTGATGAGCACATCCCGATTGCTGCCGCTTTTAGAGGCAGGCACCAGGCAAAATTCGGCCCCGAAACGGCCGTTGCCCACCCGCCCATTCTCCTTGTCAAAGCGGCCCCGCTGGTTGATCAGACCCGAGCGGTACAATTCGGCCGTGGCGTCCACAATGCCGGAACCGCACAGTCCCACCGCTGGGGCATCGTCAATGGTGGTCAGCTCGACGCCCGTGGCGGTAATGCGCACCTTCTCAATCGCCCCAGACGCCGCCCGCATCCCGTCGCTGATGTGCGCTCCTTCAAACGCTGGCCCAGAGGCACACGACGCCGAGGTAAGAAACGACAATCCTGGCTTGCGCATGGCAATCTCGGTGTTGGTCCCAATATCTACCCCCAGAGATGTTTTGTTCCCCTCATCCAAGTCGCAAGCCAGGATCATCGCCACGTGGTCGGCCCCGACAAAGCCGCCAATGCAGGGCGGAATGTAAACGCGTGCCCCAGGAGCCATGGGCAAACTAAGTTCAGCCGCCGACACGCTGACCGAGGTGCCCACGGCGGCCACGTACGGCGCGGTGGCCAGCTGGCGCACCGGCAGCTGGAGCAGCAAATGGGTCATTGCCGTGTTGCCCACAATGCAGGCATCGGCGACCTGCTCGGCCGCCACCCCAGCCTGGGCGACCAGTTCAGCGAGCAGCTCGCTGAGCGTTTCGTGCACTTTGCTGGCCAGCACCCGGCCGCCTTCGGGATGGCGCGAGACGTGGTTGAGGCGGCTGATCACATCTTCGCCGTACCCTATTTGCGGATTGGGCGCGCCAGCTGAGGCCAAATCTTCCCCTGTAGCCAGGTCCACCAGGTACGCCGCAATTTTGGTCGTGCCCAGGTCCACGGCGAAGCCAAGCGGCCGTTTCTCACCGGCCACCACGCCCACCACTTCCGACCCACGCACAAACGCGGTGACCTGCCAGCTGCTGTCGCGGAGAATGGCGGGCAGGGTGCGGAGAACGGCCGTGTCCGCCACCAATCCACTCAGCCCATGCGCCTCTGCCAAAGCATCAAGCAAGCGGGTAAAGTCCGGGCGAATGTCCTCCAGCGTCGGCGGCGTCATTGTTACGGCGTAAGCCCGCACCATTGGATCGGGCGCAATTTGGCGCAGATTGCTGCCGATTTGCAGCCGCTGCCCGGTAATCAACGATTCGCGCGGCACGTGAATGGTGAGGTCCGAGCGGGCGAAGGTGCAGCAGGCCAGGCGCTCCCCCTGCTGCCGCTCCAAATCGCTGAGAATGAACTCCTCGTCCGGGTTGGGCGGCGTGGTTTGCCCAGACAGCACCACGACGCGACACTGGCCACAGCTGCCCTCGCCGCCGCAGGCCGAGGCCAGGTCCAGCCCCGATTCCCGCGCCGCCGCAAACAAGGAGACATCCGGCGCGGCGGCGATGCGTTTGCCAATCGGCTGGAACTGAACCTGGAAGGGTTTGGCTTCAGCCATTATTTTCTTTCCTTTTGGGCAGCGTCAGGGAAAACGCATTGAGGTTGTTGGTGCTGGTGGCGCTGGTTTTGAAGTCGGTGTATTGAATCGTCTGGCCGGGTTGGGCCAGCACAAAATCGTCGTCCCACGGGCCAAAAAGGGTGCGGTAAATCAGGTCGTCGGAGCCTTTGACTTCTTCAAAGCGCAGATTAAACCGCTCGGCCACCTTGCGGGCGTAGTCGCGGTAATGTTCCTGGTTGTCCGTGCCGGTGTCGATGTAGACCAGCCGTTTGTAGTGGGCCAGCATCACCTTCATGATGCGCTCGGCGCGCTCCGCGCCGTACTTGGCGGCAGTCCGGTTGTACTCGTCCAGCAGCGTGTCGCTGACCTCGATCCAGCCTTTGGTGAGGTAGTAGGTGCCGGGTTCTTTCTTGTTTTGCGCGGTATACGCTTCACGGGAGCCCAAAAAGCAGGCAATGCAGTCATCCACGCGGGGAATGACGACGGTGGCGCTGCGGGTTTGCAAGCCCACCACGGCCATCGAGCAGAGGCCGTAGCCCAAAATGACGGTGTCGTAGCCGTCCGCACAGGCGGCGTCGATGGCTTCTTGCAGACGGGTTTTTAAGCTGCCGGGGACGAGGTGCAGGCCAAAGTCGAGAACTTCATAGGCCAGATCGGGCGGCATGAGGGGCAGCATTTCTTCAATAACTGTGGCACAGGCAATGACTTTGGTACGGCCGTTTCCCATTCTTCCACCTTGAACTCCCCCAGTTGTGCAAACCACCTAACACTTATATACTTATATAGGGAAGTTTGCCTACACGGTAATTTATACTTATATAGGGAAGTTGTCAAGAAGCTTTTTCTTATTCTTGCGGCGGCTATTTTTTGGGTAAAAAATGGCCCACCGTATCAGAAATAGACGAAGTGAAATCTGTTATGAAACCTGAACCAAGTGACACAGCCACCCACCCTGAACAAATTGACCGCGATGCCTACGAACCAGCCTACGCGCAGCTGGCCAACATCCTGCGCCGCCAGATTGCCGAGGGGGCGTTCCGGCCCGGCGACCAACTGCCGTCCGAGGCCCAGCTGTGCCGCACCTACGGCATCAGCCCGATGACGGTGCGCCGCTCGATAAACCTGCTGTCGGATCAGGGGGTGGTGAGCACGGCCCAGGGCAAGGGCACGTTTGTGAAGCCGCTGGAGTTGGGCACGGCCGTTTTTGATCTGCACGAGTTACAGGCATTGTTTCAGGAGGGGGTGGATACGGCCGTTAAGCTGCTGGAAGTGCGTGTGGTGTCCGCCGATGAGCGCACGGCGCGCAAGCTGGACATTGCCGAGGGGGCCAACACCATCTACATTCGCCGCCTGCTCACCCGGGCGGGCCAGCCCATTTTTTACCACCGCGCCTACCTGGTGTACGATCCCACCCGCCCCATCGTGGAGGCGGAAATGGACGTCACTTCCCTGCATGGCCTCTTCTCCAACGCCGTCAACCACTCGCTCAAGCGCGGCGAGCTGACCATCGAAGCGACCTTGATGAACGAGGAAGAAGCGAATATTTTGCAGGCCAGGCTGCCAACGGCCGCTTTTTACCTGGAGCACCTTTTTTACGATTTTGCGGAACGGCCGCTTAGCTGGGGCTGGTTCGTTTTCCCCAGCAATCAGCTTCGTTTTGCCACCCAAATCGGTATTCAAGAAGGCAAAAAAGATGAGTAACCCCCACCTGCATCCCACTGAATCGGAACGACAAAGCCTGATCGCCCACGTGGCCGACCTGAACGAAAACGAAGTGCTGGCCCTGGTTGAGCAATGGGTCGCCCAGGGGCATGACCCGCTGGCGATCATCGAAGATTGCCAGGAAGGGCTGCGCCAGGTGGGCGAGCGGTACGAGCGGCAGGAGTATTACCTGTCTGGCCTCATCATGGGCGGCGAAATTTTCCGCGAGGTGATGGAGCTGGTGCAGCCAATCATCCAGGAACAGTTTACCGGCAAGGATAGCGGCGTCATTTTGCTGGGCACCGTCCAGGGGGATATTCACGACATCGGCAAAAACAACCTGAGCATGCTGCTGACCTGCTACGGCTTTTCCGTGCACGATTTGGGCGTTGATGTGCCGCCCAGCGAGTTTTTGCAGCAGGCGGAACAGCTGCGGCCAGACATCATCGGCCTGTCCGGGCTGCTCACCACCTCCTACGACGCGATGAAGGAGACGATCGACCTGCTCCGCGCCAGCGACGAGGCGGCGCTGCGGACCGTGCCCATCATCATCGGCGGCAACCAGCTGAATGAGCAGGTGTGCCAGTACGTCGGAGCCGATTACTGGCTGAACGACGCCATGTCTGGCGTGCGCCTGTGCCAAAAGCTGCTGCATCCGTTGTAAGCAAAGGGCATCGAAAAACAAGTCGCGGATCCGGCTGCGGCTGGCACGGATTAACGCGGATGGGGAACGGCCGTATCCATCCAATCCTCTTTCCCATTGAGCTGGTACGGCCGTCGTTGCGCTCAATACAAATCCATTCTGGCTTGCCTGTTGCCAAACAGCACCTACCGAGCAACACAGCTTTGCCCAGCTAAACTCATGGCAAGCCAGGTAAGTGGCGCAGCGAGAACGCCGACCACAGCTCAGGCATATTTGTAGCCCATCTGGCGGCTAAACTCGCCCGGCCCCATGTCACCAAATAGCCGGTGCGAGATCTGCTTTTTTGTTTCAGAATGAGGCGTGGTTCACGCCACGCTGTTTTGTAATGTTACCGCCCAATCTACAACACCCAGCCAACGAATAGCCCAAACACGTAAAGCCCCAGGCCAAACACCAGGTGATTCATCAAACTCCGAACCCTTGACAGCCAGGGATTGGCCGTTTTTGCTGCGGCAATCCCTAACCCAAAGGCAGGCTGCATGATGAAAAAGGGCGCAATGACCGTGACGACACCAAAGAGGAGTGCCGGAAACACGGTTGGATGCTGTAACCAGTTATTGCCAAGCGCTGCCACAAAAACGGCCGTAAACCCAATACCAATTGTGTAATGTCCCGCCCACCCCACGGCGCATTCTGCTTTTTTCGCAGGGGCAGCAGCAATGTTGGCGTGCTGAAAAATCCCCTCTGGCATATATCGCAGCCAGCGCCCAACAAGACAGATGTTCGACGGCGCTATTTTGAAGGTGTGCTTGAGGAACTGGCCCCAAATGTCAAACATGAAGGTCGCGCCAAGCCCCATGAGAATTATCCGAATCAAGAAAAAAGTGAATGGATGCATGATTTACCCACTTACGGCATTCACCGATAGCAAAGGCAGGCCCAGGTCGCGTACCTTTTTCAATATGCCATGCAGAGCAGCCTGATCAAGCACGGAACCCGTTAAAAGTGTGTTGCCATCTTCCTCCAAGGTGATGGTTAAACCTTCAAACCAGGCCATCAGTGGCTGACTCAAGTGACCTCTGATCCGGATTTGATAAATCGTCGGTGGATCCTCACCTGGTTTTACTCGCTGATCATTTCTCATGAGTTATGCCCCACGGAGATAACCACATTCCCTTTTTTGCGTCCCGTATCAACATAGCGATGTGCCTCGACCATCTGCTCCAGCGGATAACACCGGTCAATCACCACTTTAAGCTCACCGGCCTCAATTAGCTCCTTGATGAAAAGCAGATTTTCCATGCTTTCTTTTGAGTCCAGCCTGGCCATCGTCACGTAGGCCCCGTTCGGAGCAAGCGCTTTGACGGCTTCTGATTGGGGGAGTTTGGCAACCGTATCAAAGATACCATCATACCGTTCAGCTCTGGATGAAATCTCCTCTTTTGTATAGTCGAGCACGTAATCGGCACCCAGAGATCGCACCATCTCCAGGTTGGCACTGCTGCAAACGCCGGTCACTTCCGCCCCGAAATACCTGGCGAGCTGAATGGCATAAGTGCCCACACTGCCCGAAGCGCCGTAAATCAAAACCTTTTGTCCGCGCTGGATGTTGCCTTTACGCAGCAGGCGTAATGCGGTGGTGGCTCCGATAGGAACGGCCGTCGCTTCCTCATAACTCATGTTGGCCGGTTTAATTGCCACCATTCCCGCTTCCGGCAGGCATTTGTATTGGGCGTAGCCGCCAAAATTCTCGGTCAGGGTGGATGCAAACACCTGGTCACCAACCTTGAAGCGAGTCACGTCCTTGCCAATCGCTTCCACTTCTCCGGCCAGCTCCATGCCATAGATCGGTTGCTTGGGTTTTCTAATGCCCAAAGCAATCCGGGCAGGGAGCCACAATAAGGGCGGAACGGTAAAGCTCCGCATGCGGAAGTCTCCGGCCGTGACGCTGGTGGCGTGCACCTTAATCAAAATCTCGTTGTCTTTAGGAGTTGGTTTTTCAATCTCTTTAATTTGCAGAACTTCAGGTCCGCCGTATTGAGTTGCCACAATTGCTTTCATTTTAAAATTCCTTCCTTTGCTAAAAAAAGTTGATATCAATAGCCAAATCTATGCGGTACGAGCCTGATGGGTGGGCCGTGTGCGAATGATCCATTCAGCAACGGCGAGGTTGATCACCCAGCCTGCACCCATCAACAAAGCATTTTCAAACTCATTTACTTCGCCAAGCGTCAAGGCTCCAACCAGGCCGGTCAACACTTGTGTGGCCTGCCCCATCCCAATGGCGTAGGCGCGTGTCATCCATGCTTGGTGCTGACTAACGTTACGCTGACGGATCGAGATGAATCCAATGATGATGGACAGAACCATGCCAGATCCGAAAAAGAGGCGTAATCCATAAAGTAGTCTGCTGGCATCTTCTGGGTAGTCATAGAAGAGAGTCATCCAGAGTCCGGAGAGTCCCACGGCTAGTCCAAGTGGAACCAGAAACCGACCAACCCAGCGGTGCCATTTGTTCCCGCGCGACCAAAGACGACTCGCAAATTGGAACGCGCCGAGCAGGGCATAGATCGCCGAGCTAATAATGTGGATGACCACAGGCGAAGGTGAGGCAAAGAAGCGTGCGTTTTCGGGTGTGATCTCTGCACCGCTGATCAATTGGTTGAGTCGGAGCGCGCCGAAGATGATCGGGATGATACTTATTAAGACCAATCCCGCAGGCAGCCACCACGACGTTTGAGCCTTTCTTGCCGGTACTTTCATTTGAGGGTTATTTTGGATATTCGCTTTCATTTTTAAACTCCTTGAAAAGATTTGTCGGTCTCAAGCTGCTTTGCCTGGTTTTTGTGAAATGATTTTCTGATCACGCAAGGATTCAAACGGTTCCCCGCGTCG
>JADLAX010000058.1 GCA_020848035.1 Anaerolineae bacterium
ACCCTTCATGGGCAGGTTGCATCACTTTATCATAGAGGTGCTTCTCGGCGTTGGAAAAATACGTGACAAAATAAGCTGTGTAATGGTGTTGGGGTTCGTCATCGTCAAAACGTCCTACGGGTAATGCATGAATGACAGCATACGTGTTTTCTAGTTTCAGAATAGGCGGCATAACGAACGGCCGTTCAGAGCTGATTTGAACATTTTGGGATACATCGTCAGGCTGAATCCCATTTAGATTGACCATTACAGAAACAATTTTTGCATGGTTACATTCTGCATCATAACTGACGCTATTTTGCAGATCATCTCTGGTTCCAAACCACCCGAAGCCTCGCTTAGTATAATGCCAACCAATTCCATTTAAGCTATAGGTATCTATCGGCTCGTGTAGGCGACCTCCACATATGGGACAACGTGCCAGCAAATAGCTTGGTAAACGATGGAGATATTCCTTATCCAGGGCTTTTGTCTTCTCTAGGAAGTACTGAGCATTGTTAAGAGCCTCATGTTTCACAACTGCATAGCGTTGGACGAACTCTTTATAATTTGACATTTTAAAAGGTATGTTGCTTATTTCTTCTACTGTAAACTCTTTTCCTTCATCCTCATATTGGTCCTCAATATAATTGAGCCAGCCTTGTTTTTTGATATCTTCGATTGTTGCAGAACCAGCCTGATCGCCTAACAAAAAGCAATTGACTTCAGGAATAAAATTGTTGCGAGCAGTTGAGGCTAAAAGATTCTCTGTTTCTACTTTTTGCGGGTTAAGCCACATGGAATCACATTCATCGCATAGAAGTATGAGTGTTTTCCCATCTGCGCAGCGCCAGAAGCCAACCGAACCGTACAAACAAACAGGACAATTATTGACAATATAAAACATGTTACCTCCGCAAACAGCCCTTGAACTTATCATGGGCGATGGGGAAATGCTGTAATGAGTTCATTGACATCGTTAACTATCAACATAATTTGAGAGGCAGCAGGGTGTCCTGCGGCTGCTCCGGTCTTCCCACCAACATATCCTATCCGTCTCCCTGCTCCGGTGCGGTCTTCGGTTTGCACGAAACCTCACCCGGCTGCGGTCGGCGTCCCGCCGTACCGCCTACTTCGCTAATAAAAATCCTCCAAATTTTAGCATAAGTTTGGTGGCATACGGCCGTTTCCCAACAAGAATGAAGGTAGAGGGAAGAAAGCAAAAAAGGGTGGCGAAGGTGTGTTGGGGTACGGCCGTTTAATGCTATAATCCCTTTGTGATAGTCAACAAGGAAAGGCAACTTTTGAAGAGGAACTAATGCAAACACAAATGACGGCCGTTGAAATGACCGGAACAATTGATGAGCATAACCAGCTTCATTTGGACGACAAATTACCTATCACTGGCCCCAAACGCGTCCGCGTGATTGTGCTAACAGCAATTGAGGAAGAAATCTCTGAAGATGAATGGCTAAAAGCGGCGTCTAGAAATCCCGCTTTCCAGTTTCTCCACGATGCTGGGGAAGACATCTACACCCTTAATGATGGCAAACCAATCGAAGTTGAAAAATAAAGTCGTACTCGTCCCCTTCCCTTTTGACGATCTCTCAAGCAGTAAAGTGCGTCCCGCCGTTTGCCTGACAGAACCAATCGGGCAGCACAATCATGTTGTTTTAGCTTTCATTACCAGTCGCCTACCTAAAAATCCAGAATTGAGTGATGTGATCCTCCACTCGGATGCAGAAGGCTTTGCGTCAACAGGGCTGCGCGTTTCTTCAACCATACGGCTGCATCGCTTAATGACTGTTACCACAGAATTGGTTCGTCGGGAATTGGGTGAGCTTTCCCCAAAGCAACAACAAGAAGTCAACCAGAAATTACGCGGGCTGTTTGAACTTGGCTGATAGTTACAGGGTTCAATCGTGAGAATAGCTTGAGCAAATAACGGCCGTTTTGATGGGCCGTTTGCTAGACAAACAGAAGAATTAAGTTAGATAACGACAACAGAACGAGTTTGAACATCGTTATGAAAAATGGAAAGGTGCTTTTTATCACCTCTATCAACGCAGATGTAAATACACTAATAGAATTACTTCTAGCCAAGTTCAATTACGAGTTGATTTGCTACAATCCACCCCAAAGTGGCAAACAGTTCAGCGAACTCGAGGAAACCTGCAAAAAAAGCAAACCAAACATCATCATTATTGCAAATGATGATTTCTCAACACCTCTAGAACAGGAATTGTGCAAAGAGCTACGAAAAAGTCGGTATTTTCGTAGAATTGGAATTTTACTTTTATTCAGGCCAAGAGAGCATGACAACAAAATAGTAAAGCCTGATTGTGATGCTGATGAGTATCTTAGAATGCCATTTGCCCATGAAGAATTGGAGCAACAACTGCGAGTACTGATAGACATGTATTCATAAACTTAATGAAGTAAAAAGACTATCGAGAACTATTCGCCAATCCGGGGCGTCAATAACCTTCTAGATTCTCTCTGTGTAACTCCGTGCCCCCTCTTCGCAACTCTGTGTTCCGCTTTTCCTCTGGAGCAATCCCACCAAACAAAGTAAAATCTACCCCATGAATTATCAGGCAACTTTTCGCTGTTTCCGGGGCTGCCCCGGCACCTACTCGATTTACGACGTCATCTACACCTGCCCCACCTGCGGCGGCCTGCTGGAGGTCCACCACGACCTGCAACCCCTGCGCCAGCGCAGCGCCGAGCAGTGGCAAACCCTGCTCGACCAGCGCGCCGGCAGCACCCAGTGGCCCTACGGCAGCGGCGTCTGGGCGATGAAAGAGTGGGTTATCCCCGACCTGGCCGACGACAACGTCGTCAGCATGTTTGAGGGCAACTCCAACCTGTTTTGGGCCGAGCGGCTGGGCCAGCAAATTGGCCTGTCTGACCTGTGGATCAAGCTGTGCGGCAACAGCCACACCGGCAGCTTCAAAGATTTGGGCATGACCGTGCTCGTCAGCGTGGTGAAGCAGATGATGACGATGCCGGACAATCCGGTGAAGGCCGTGGCCTGCGCCAGCACCGGCGACACCAGCGCGGCGTTGGCGGCGTACGCGGCGGCGGCAGGCATCCCGGCCATCGTCTTTTTGCCGCAAAACAAGGTAAGCGCGGCCCAGCTCATCCAGCCCATCGCCAACGGCGCACACGTTTTGGCCCTGGACACGGATTTCGACGGCTGTATGCGCATCGTCAAGGAGCTGACGAAGGACAACAGCATCTACCTGGCCAACTCGATGAACAGCCTGCGCATCGAGGGGCAAAAGACGGTGGGGATAGAAATCGTGCGCCAGTTTGATTGGCAGGTACCGGACTGGATCATTTTGCCGGTGGGCAATCTGGGCAACATCAGCGCCACCTACAAGGGGCTCAAGCTGCTCTACGAACTGGACATCATCGACAAAATGCCGCGACTGGTGGCGGCCCAGGCAGCCAAAGCGAATCCGTTTTACCAGAGCTACCTGAACGGCTTCGAGAGCAAGGTGTCGCTGGCGGCGCAGGACACGCAAGCGTCGGCCATCCGCATTGGCGACCCGGTGAGCTACGAGAAGGCGGTGCAGGCGATCCAGGCGACCAACGGCATTGTGGAGCAGGCGTCGGAGCATGAGTTGGCCAATGCGGCCGCTTTGGCCGATCGCACCGGGATGTATGCCTGTCCACATACGGCCGTTGCCCTCGCCGCCCTCTTCAAGCTAAAAGAAAAAGGCATCATCCACAAAAATGACCGCACCGTCGTCATCAGCACCGCCCACGGCCTCAAATTCACCCAGTTTAAGCTGAAATACCACGAAGGCACCCTGCCCGAAGCCGAAAGCCAGTTCGCGAATCCGCCCCTGAATTTGCCTGCAGATGTGGAATTGGTAAAAGAGACGATTGCGCGGCGGCTGGAACAATCCTAAAAGTCCCAAAGATCGCCAGCCCGTAAACGGGCTGGCTAGTTGTGGAAGCCCCTCCGGGGCTTTTCATAATTAGCCGGGGGATTCATCCCCCGGCGGACGCGGCGGACACAAACCCAAAAACTAAAAGGAACCCTATGACCAAACCTTTCGAAATTGGCCTCTACTCCTTTGCCGAATTGACGCCCGACCCGAAAACGGGCGAACTCATCACCCCCGCCCAGCGGCTGGAAGAGCTTATCGAAACCATCGAGCTGGCCGACCAGGTGGGGCTGGATGTCTTTGGCCTGGGCGAACACCACCGGCCCGACTTTGTCTCCTCGGCTCCGGCGGTGATTTTGGCGGCAGCGGCGGCACGGACCAAAAACATTCGCCTCAGCAGCGCCGTCTCCGTGCTCAGCTCAGATGACCCGGTGCGCGTCTTTCAACAGTTTGCCACGCTCGATTTGTTGTCAAACGGCCGTGCCGAAATCATGGCCGGGCGTGGCTCTTTCATCGAATCGTTCCCCCTCTTTGGCTATGAGCTGCGTGATTACCACACGCTGTTTGCTGAGAAGCTGGAGCTGCTGCTGCAAATTCGTGAGGAGGTTGAGGTGCATTGGTCCGGCCAGCACCGCGCCCCGCTGACCGGGCAAGGTGTCTACCCCCGCCCCGTCCAGGACCCGCTGCCGGTGTGGATTGCCGTCGGCGGCACGCCGGAGTCGGTGGTGCGGGCAGCGGCGCTGGGGCTGCCGCTGGCCCTGGCGATCATCGGCGGCATCCCAGAGCAGTTTGCCGGGCTGGTCGATTTGTACAACCGCGCTGTGACCCAGGCTGGTCACGACCGCAGCAAATTGGCGCTCAGCATCAACTCCCACGGCTTCATCGCCGACGACGCGCAGGAGGCGCGCGACGTGGCCTTCCCGCCCTTTGCCCAGGTGATGAACAAAATCGGCCGGGAACGCGGCTGGCCGCCCATGAGCCGCTCGCAGTTCGACGCCTCAACCACCCTGCGTGGGGCAAACTTTGTCGGCAATCCAGATCAAATCATCGAGAAAATTTTGTACCAGCACGAGATTTTCAACCACGACCGCTTCTTGCTGCAAATGAGCGTCGGCACCATGCCGCACGACAAGATGATGCACGCGATTGAATTATTGGGGACCAAAGTGGCGCCGGTAGTTCGGGCAGAAATCGGCCGTCGGCAAACCCCGTAGGGGCGAAGCGGTTGGCCTCGATCTCCCCCATAACAATCCAACTCCCCACCAACCGCCTCGCCCAACCCCCACAACACCAAAATGTTGTGAGACAAACGGCCATAAACCCAACAAATTCGGTTTGGGTTAAGCACCAACCTCGGTTATTTTTCCCAAAATTGGTTGAAATTTGAGCAAGGGCGAGGCGTTTAGGGGACGAGGTTCTCCGCGTTCAGCCAAGAAGGCCAAACGCCTCGTCCCTACTCCTCTTTCAAATACGGCTGGCCCAACGCTTCCGGCCGGGCGGCACCCCAACGGGTGCGGAACCGCTTGGTGGACATGAACAGCAGCACAATCAGCGTAATGCCAAACGGCACCATGCGCCACACGTAGCGAGACAACACGCCAGGCAGCACCAGCTCGGGGCTCAGCGAAAGCTGCCACATCGTGCCAAACAGCAGCGAACCACCCAACAAAATCAGCGGGTTCCACATAGAGAAGAAGACCAGCGCCAGGGCAATAAATCCCCAGCCCAGCAGGAAGTTGTAGCTCCAAACCGGGTTGTAATCGAGGGCATACACCGCCCCGGCAAAACCCATCAACATGCCGCCCACCGTCACGCACAAATAGCGGGTTTTGCTGACGCTAATGCCCGAAACTTCGGCCACAGAGGGATTTTCCCCCACCGAGCGGATTTGCAAACCCAAACTGGTGCGGTTCAGCACAAACCAGATACCCCCGGCCAAAATCAACCCAATGAAGAAAAACGGGGACAGGCCAAAGATGGTGGGGATGCGGTCCATGCCCAGCGGCCCGGTGAACGGCGAACCGATGTAGGTGGTCAGGCCAAAGCCCAAAATCCAGATGCCCATACCGCTCACCACCTGGTCACCACCGAGGGTGATGGAAAAGAAGCCGTGCAAAATGCCCAGCAGCGCACCGATGGCAATGGCGGCGGCAAAACCCAACAGGTAGCTGCCGGTTGCCTGGGCCGTGATAAAGCCAATCGTCGCGCCAAACAGCATCACGCCTTCCACGCCAACGTTGAGGATGCCGGATCGCTGGCCAAACAGCTCACCGACCCCGGCCACTAAAAAGATGGTTGAGGCATCAAGACTGCGAACCCAAAACTCCCACATCGACTTTCTCCAATTTTTATTTTGGAGACTGGAGATTGGAGATTAAATTAGTCTCTAATCTCCAATCTCTAATCTCCCCTCATCCCCTAATTTTAATCTGCAGACGAAACTGTTCTCGTCTCCAGCTTGTCCAATCTAACCACGGCAATTTTGTAGCGATAGAAAAATTGGAAAGCGACCAGCGTAATCATCAACACGCCGAGCAGGGCATAATCGACGCCGAAACTCATGCCCAATGCGCCCTGCACAAAACGGCCGCCTACCGACAATCCGCCAAACAAAAACGCCACCGGTATCGCGCCAATCGGATTGCCCTGCGAAATGAGGCCGCAGATAATGCCATAAAAGGCCATGTCGCCAAAAAAGGCGTAGTTGCGCGCAATTTTGTACACACCAGGAACGGCCGCAAAATAATGGTACCCTGCCAACCCCGCCAACACCCCGCCCAACACAAACACCAGCACCGGAATCCGATACCGACTGATGCCCGCGTAAGCGGCCGCATTGGGGTTTTGCCCATAGGCGCGAATTTCAAAGCCCAGCCGCATTCGGGCAAAGAGGTAAGACAAAAAGAGACCTACGCCCAGGGCAAAAAAGATGGTGATCGGCACATCAAACAGCAGCGGCATGCGAAAAGCTCGCGGCAGCTCAAAGCTTTCGCCGCGCCCACCCGCGTTCATGAAGATGCCGCCATCTTTGATCATGAACGAGACCAGCCAATAGGCCATAAAGTTCAGCATCATCGTCACCACAATCTCGTTGATGTTGTAGCGCCCCTTGAGGTAGCCTGCAATGAGACCGGTCAGCGCCCCGCCAACGGCCGCTCCCAGCAGCGCCAACGGCAGCAGCAACAGCGCCGGGGGATGGGCCGCATTCACCTGGTTCACATTAAAAGCATAAAACACACCAAATGCCGTCAGCGCCCCCACGTACAGCTGCCCCGTCATGCCAATGTTCCACAGCCCGGCGCGGAACGGAATGATGAAGGCGTAGGTGCAGAGCAGCAAAAAGACAAAGCGGTTCAGCGTCAGCGGCAGGCCAAATTCGTTAAAAAAGGCATAATCAAAAATCTGCCGGTAGGCATCCACCGGGCTCAAATCGGCCAAAATGAAGATGAAGCCAAACAAAAACAAGGCCGCCACGATGGCCAGCACCGCGTTTAGCAGCGCCTGCCACGGCTTCAGCACCGTCCGTTTTACCAGTTCAAAACGATAGCTGCCGATTCTCATGGTTCGTCTCCTGCCATTTCAATACCGGCCATCATCGCCCCAACGGCTTCGCGGTGTGCCTCTTCCGCCGGGATGATGCCCATCAGCCGTCCTTCGTAGATGGGGGCAATCCAGTCACTCAACGAGAAAATTTCGTCTAAATCTTCGGAAATGAGCAGAACGGCCGCATGTTTAAATTTCGCCTCGTTCAACTTGTTGCGCACAAACTCAATCGCCCCGATGTCCAGCCCCTGCGACGGCAAATCGGCAATCACCAGGCGCGGATTGCGCGACAGCACCCGGGCCAAAATCAACTTTTGCAAATTACCACCTGACAGATTTTTTGCCTTCACATCCGCATTCGGCGTCTTCACCGCGTACTCCGCAATCACCTCGTCCGTGAGCTGGCGAATTTTGTGGTAATCCAGCGTGCCGCGATGCTGGTACTGCGCATCGAAGTAGTAATTCATCGCCATGTTCTCCACCAGCGAAAAGTCGGCAATGGAGCCCAGGTGGTTGCGGTCGGCGGGGATGTAGCCCAGTCCCTGCTGCCACCGGGCGTAGCTGGTGGCATTGGTGATGTCGCTGCCACGCAGCGTAATCTTGCCCGCCACCACGTCGCGCATCCCGGCCAGGCACTCCACCAGCTCGCGCTGCCCGTTGCCCGAAACCCCGGCAATGCCAAAAATCTCCCCCTCGCGAATCGAAAATGAGACGCCTTCCAGCGCCCGCACCCCCTTGTCGCTCTGCGCCACCAGATTTTCCACCTGGAGAATCGTTTCCCCTTTGGGCGCTTTTTCACGCTTCACGTTAAACAGCACCTCGCGACCCACCAGCTCGGTGGCCAGGCTTTTTTCCGTGGCGTGGGCCGTCTCGATGCAGGAGACTACCTGGCCGCGCCGCAAGACGGTGACCCGGTGGCTGATGCGCAGCACGATGGGCAGCTTGTGGGTGATGAAGGGCACGATGGCCACATTGTCTTTAGCCATCGCTTCGATGGAGGTGAGCAGCTTTTCCGTCTCGATGGGAGTTAAAGCGGCCGTTGGCTCATCCATGATCAGCAGTTCAGCCCCACGGTACAGCGCCTTGAGGATTTCCACAATTTGCTTCTCGCCTTCGGAGAGCTGCCACACTTTGGCCTTCAGGTCAATCGAAAAGCCAAACTTGTCGCACAGGTCGTGGATTTCACGGGTGGTGCGCTTATAGTCCAGAATTTTCCCGGCACGCGGGTGCCCCAGGATGATGTTTTCGATGACGGTGTGCGCCGGGACCAGCTTGCGGTGCTGATGCACCATACCGATGCCGCGGTCAATGGCATCAAGAGGGGAACTAAACTTGACCTTCTCACCAGCCAGGTAAATTTCGCCTTCGTCTGGCTGGTACTGGCCAAAGAGAATCTTCATCAGAGTCGATTTGCCTGCCCCGTTTTCCCCCAAAATGGCATGGATTTCACCGGCTTTGATGGCAAAGTCAATCTGGTCATTGGCCAAGACGCCGGGGAAACGTTTGGTAATACCCCTGGCTTCTAACACCGTATCGCCGCGTTTTAACTGTTGCAGTAGCACAATGCGCCTTTTAATTTTTAAGCGATGAGGCCCCCAGGTTGGGAGCCTCATCTCATTTTTGAAAGCAACAACACCGACCCTAAGGGTTTTGAATTCGACTACTCTGTCTCCGAAAACGGCAAACCCTTAGGGTCTAGTAACGAGTTCGGTTACTCCAGAATGGTCACACCCATCAGGTCAAAGTTGAACTGCGACAGCAGCCATTCGGCCGTTGGTACTTCACCAGCGGGCTTCACTTCTTCACCCGCCGCCGGAACGGGCAGCCCTTCCAGCTCCAGACCCGTGCCATTGCTGATAAAGGCATGCTCGGTAAACGGATCCCATTCGCCAGCGATCATCTGCTCGCGGCGCTGTTCGACCAGGTCCAAAATCTCTTGCGGAATCAACGGCAAAGCGGCCGGGCTGATCGCCTCAATGCCTACCTTGCCATCATTCATCAGGTCCACGGTGGGCACTTCCGTGCCATCGGCCAGGGTTATCGAGCTTTCCATACCCAGGTACAGCACCGTTTCTGGATTTTGTTCACCGGCCAGGAAGTCGTTGATCATGTGGTCATACAACACTTCCCAACGGGTATCGAAGGAAACGGCCACCGTGTCGGTATCAGCCCAGCCATAGAAACCAACGATGTCCATATCCTTGCCGACAAACCAGATGTCTTGCTCTACCGCCACGTCCAGCGGCGAGCCCGAATCTGTTTGCTGGGTCAGCACGTCGACGTTGTATTCGCTGATCAGGGTCTCGGCAATACCGCGCTCTTCGGGCGGCAGGAACCAGTCACCGGCATAACGCACGTAAATGTTAATGTCCTTGCCCAGCATCTCGGCCGCATCCTGCACGCCCAGAACAAAACCATTGGTGCGGCGAATCACCTGCACCGAGGGGAAGGCGGAGACAATGCCGATGTTGCCCGTTTCGGTCAGGGCACCCGCGATGAGCCCTTCCAGGTAAAGCGCCTGGTACTGGCGCGGGAAGAGGCGGATGAAGTTACGCTCGGTGGAGAGGTCACTGGCGATAATCGAGCCAAAATACACATCGGGATATTTCTCGGTGATCTCTTGCAGCGGCAGGCCCATGAACTCGGCGTTGCCAATCACGATGTCTGCGCCGTTGGCAATCAATTCTTCGGCATAGGGCACGGTGAGATCGGGGCCAACCTCTTCGCGGAACACGTACTCAACGTTGTCGTATTTTTCAGCCAGTCGTTCACCGGCGCGGTCGTGTGCCCCGGACCAGGTGGTGCCTTCGATGACGCTAAAGTGCTGGATGGCCAGGGTAACGGTGCCATCACCTGCGTCGGCGGTGTCTTCGCTCGCGGCTTCGTCGGCGGTATCGGCCGTATCAGCGGTGTCTGCGGCGTCACCACTTTCGGCAGCATCTTCGCCATCGGAAGACGTACACTGGGTCATGGCCAGGGCCAGCACCAGCAGCAGGAGCCACAACAACACACGCGGCATTTTGTGAGCTTCGTTCTTGGACAAGATTTTGCTGAACATTTTCTTCCTCCTTCTTCAATTGACATCAACAAAACAATATGGGGAACAAATTTACCACAACGTACTGCCTGTCGTGGCGTGTAAGCGAACAGCGTTACGGGCGTTTTTGAAGTTGGGAAATTCTAGGGAATTATCAATGAGTCGTCAAATTCAATATTTGGTGTCTCTCCAGCATTACTGGACATGTTGGTAAAACCAAAATTTCGCGGATTATCTGGCGGGCGGGATGCTTCGGAGGACCTTAGCATGACAATTTTTTTTGCCCAACTAAATTTTTAGCGTCGCACGGGACGCAGAGCGTCCTGGTCATCATTCCCACGCGGAGCGCGGGAACGAGTCATGCTACCTGTTTAGCTAAAATAACCTTTTGCTTCGTCAAACAAATAAAAAAGGGTGACCAGGCTTACGTTCACCTGGTCACCCTTTCACCTGATCACCCCGTCATCTTACTCCAGGTCGATGATCGCCTTAAACAGCTCCGCCTCGCGCTCCAGGCGGAAGCCCAGCTTGAGGCAGATGGCGCGCATGCCGCGATTTTCGGCCAGCAGGTAAGCCACGACACGCTTCACGCCTTCCTGACGGCCGATTTCCAGCAAGTGCACCAACATCGCCGTCCCCACCCCCTGGCTCTGGTAACGGTCACTCACCAGGATGGCAAACTCAGCCTCATCGCCCGTACGCTCCTTGGTGAGACGCCCAGCGGCGATGATTTCCTCTTCGTCTGACTTGGGATTTTTGTGAGTCACCACAATGGCCATGTCGCGGTCGTAATCCACAAAGCAGATGCGGGTGAGGCGCTCGTGCTCCACGCGCTGGTCCAGCTGAAAGGCGCGGAAGTAGCGCAGGTAGACCGACCGTTCCGACAGCGTTTCGTGGAACTTCACCATCTTCGGCTCATCTTCGGGGCGGATGGGGCGCAGGGTCACTTCCAGGCTGTCTTCGGTGGTGATATTTTTGATGTACTGGGAAGGATACGGCCGTATCGCCAGCTGCGGTAGTTCACTTTCCTGTACCTCGGGACCAACCAGCACCACCCGTGCATCCAGCGCCACCAGCTCATCCGCCGAGGCAAACAGCGGGTTAATATCGATCTCCTTGATCCAGCGCTGATCAATCACCAGTTGGCCAAAGCGCACCAGCAGCGCCTCCAGCGCCGCCAGATCTACCGGCGGACGGCCGCGCACGCCCTGCAACGCCGTGTAAATCTTGGTCCGCTCCATCATGCGGCGAGCCAGCGTGGTGGTCAGCGGCGGCAGGCCCAAGGCCCGATCCTTAAATACCTCCACCAGTGTACCGCCCGTGCCAAACAGCAGCACCGGGCCAAACTGCGGGTCCGGGCTGGCACCGATGATCAGCTCATAGCCGTCCCCCAGACGCAGCATCGGCTGCACCGTTACGCCCAGGAAATCCTCGGCGCTGTACTTGGTGGTAACGGTCTGCTCCATCGTGTTGTAGGCATGGCGCACCTCGCTGGCCGTGGCCAGGTCCAGGCGCACCCCACCCACGTCGGTTTTGTGGGTGATCGTCTCCGAATTGAGCTTGAGCACCACCGGGTAGCCCATCGCCTCGGCAATGTCGGCGGCTTCATCGGCCGTACGGGCCAGGCGAGTTTCCACGGTGGGAATGTCATACGCGGCCAGTACCTGCTTCGATTCGTACTCGGTAAGAATGGTGCGACCGGATTGGCGCACTTTGGTCAGCATATCGGAAATGCCCCGGATTTTCTGCGTGCTTTCTTCCGTCTCTTCGGGCAGAAACGGCGTTTCGTAAAGGCTTTGCAGCCGTTTGTGATAGCGCCACATGTATTGGAAAACGCGAGCGGCCGTATCCGGGAAAGCAAACGTCGGGATGTTGGCCTGGTTCAAAATCGCCTCACCGCTGGCAATATCCGCGCCACCCATCCAACTGGCGATCACCGGTTTGCCATAGGGGTACTGCGGCGGACGGCCGTACAACTTCTTCAGCTCCTGGGCCGTTTGGGTCGGGTCGGTCATCGCCTGTGGCGTCAAAATTACCAGCAGGCCGTCGCTGTTTTCATCGTTGGCGGCAATCTGGATCGCCTTGGCATACCGCTCTGCGTCGGCATCGCCCAAAATGTCAACCGGGTTGTTGCGGCTCCAGTGCGGCGGCAAAAAGTCGTTCAGCTCACTCATCGTCTTTTCGGAAAGCTGGGCCAGCTCACCCCGGTTGGTAATGAGCGAATCGGTGGCCAGCACACCAGGGCCACCCGCGTTGGTGACGATGGTCAGGCGCGGGCCGCGCGGCCGAGGCTGCTTGGCCAGCACCTCAGCCATGTTAAACAAGTCGTCGATGGAGTCTACCCGCAGCACGCCAGAGCGGCGGAACGCGGCCGCCAGCACCTCGTCGCTGCCGGTGAGGGAACCGGTATGCGAAGCCGCCGCCAACGCAGCCGCCTCGGTACGGCCCGGCTTGATGACAATGATCGGTTTGGCCAGAGCCACCTCCCGCGCCGCCGAGAGGAAAGAGCGGGCATTGCCGATCGACTCCATGTAGATGACGATGCTCTTGGTGCGCGGATCGTCGCCCAGGTAATAAATCAGGTCGCCCCAGTCCACGTCCAGCATGGAGCCGATGGAGACGAAGGAGCTGAAGCCCACATTTTCGCGGAAAGACCAGTCGAGGATGGAGGTGAGCAGCGCCCCACTCTGGCTGATAAAGCCGACGGTACCGGGGCGGGCCATGGCGCTGGCAAAGGTGGCGTTCAGCCCGCTGATGGGGTTCATCACCCCCAGGCAGTTGGGGCCGATGATGCGCATGTGACCGCGCCGCGCTTCGGCCAGGAGTTCCTGCTCAAGCTTCGCCCCTTCCGGGCCAATCTCCTTAAACCCGGCCGAAATGACGATGGCCCCCCGGACACCCGCTTCCACACATTCGCGAATGATGCCGGGCACGGTACGCGCCGGGGTCACGATAATGGCCAGGTCTACTTTTTCCGGCACTTCGCCAATGCTGGGGTACGATTTGATGCCCATCACGCTGCCACGTGTCGGGTTGATGGGGAAGATAGTGCCACCAAACGAGTTGGTCATGAGGTTCCACAGGATGGTGCGCCCCACGCTGCCCTCGCGCTCGGTAGCCCCAATCAGGGCGACGCTGCGCGGGGAGAAGATGACATCGAGTGGATTTTTATTGTAGCTAAAGACATCGTGGGCTGTACCACGGGTTAGGTCAATCATTTTGCTTTGCTCCTGTTAATTTTTGCAACATTTTACGAAACTTCCGGTATTCTCTGTCAACACCTGACAGGTTTTAGAAGCGTACCTGCCAGGCAATTACTCTGGTAGAAACCTGTCAGGTTTAAAAGGTTACTTTTAATGAAACGAACCCAAAAAATGCTGTTTGTCCTGGCCAATGGATACATCCTGCTCTTTTTTTCAGAGATGATGTTTTGGGGCCATATGGCGTTGAAAGATTTACCCATGACTTTGCTGGCATACTCGACGATCGGTTTTGTGTTTTTAACGGCCGTTTCCCACTTCCGCATTCAAGAAAAATGGGGGCTCTTTCTGGCCGGGGCACTGTTTGGCTGGCTGGCCGAAGGTGTGCTGGTGCAAACCACCTACGAAGAGCTGCCCCTGAGCCTGTCGTTTACCGGACTGGCCTGGCATGCGTTGTTAACCATCTGGCTGGGTTGGTATTGGCTGCCGCAATCGCTCCGACAAGGGAGCGCCTGGCAGGTGGTACGGCGTGCCGGAGCCACCGGGGGGCTGTTTGGCCTGTGGCTGCTGATGTGGCAGGTAGAAGTTCATCCGGCCCAGCCACCAACCCCCGGCAGTTTTGTCTGGTTTGCCCTGTTTAGCTCCGTGGGCCTGGGGGTTAGCTACTGGCTGCTGCACCGGCTGGAAGGTGCCCGCTTTCAGGCGAGCCGCCGGGAATTTACGGCCGTTGCCTGCCTGCTGCTGCTCTACTTTGCCATCCAAACGGTGCCCACAACCCCGGTGGCGCTGCTGGTGCTGCCGCTGCTTTTGCTGTTGTTAATTGTGCCACTCAAAAAAGCCAGGTCGGAAGACGGCCGTTCGCTGCTGACAGAAATCGCTGGCCCCCTGGCGCTGCCCAACCTGTTGGCCCTGGCGGCGCTGCCTGCCAGTGCTATTGTCACCTTTTCGGTTGCAACCTGGTTACAGATACCGCCTTACAGCCATTACGTGTTGTATGCCATCACAACACCGCTGGGTTTTATTTTGCTGGGAATGTCAATTGTTAAACAGTGGCGCAGAAAATCGAGGGAAACGGCCGTCACCCACCCATCCACCTTGCCGGTGAATAGTTTACCGTTTGAGCATGAGTGATTCGGCTACTTTTGCGTGTTCTTTGCTGGTAATACGTTCGTGTTTTTCCAGAATAGACAGGAGTTGGCTGATCTTCATGGCGGCGTGCAGCGTGTACCCCTGCTCTTGCATCGTTTGCACCCCTCCCTGCTCCCGGTCGATAAGGACAACGGCGTGCTGCACTTGCAGCCCAACCGATTTGAGCGCCACGATGGCCTCTAGAATCGAATCCCCCGAGGTAATGAGGTCGTCAACGACAACGGCCGTTTGCCCCACCTGCCATACCCCCTCGATCTCCTTGCCCGTGCCGTAACTCTTCGCGGTTTTACGTGGGTAGATGAGCGGCTTGTCCAGATCCAGGCACAGCGCCGTGCCCAACGGCAGCCCGGCCAGCGGCGTCGCCGCCAGCAAGTCAAACGCCAGCCCATCCAGCACCGTGCGATAGGCCGCCACCGCATCACGCAGCGCTCGTGGGTGGGAAACCAACAGGCGCAAATCAAGGTAGATGCGCGATTTTCGGCCGCTGTGCAGCTTAAATTTGCCTAGCTGTACGGCACCAATATCAAATAATGTCAGGGCAAACTGTTCCAGGGGTGGCAAGGTTTCGCTCATAGGGCCGATATTAACACGGATTCAGGATTCGGTAAACACGTTTTTGGTTCGCCGCAGCGAGGGATGTTGTGATAAAGTGGAAACCATTCACAACTTCTAATCCGCAGAAACTTTGACGCAAAACAGCAAAGAGGCTCCATTTGAACGAACAACAATTCACCACCCGCGCCGTTCATGCCGGTGAGCGGGCCGATTTGAGCCACATCAATTCGGTCGTCACCCCGATTTTCCCCTCGGTGGGTTACACCTTTGCCGATTCCACCGAGCTGGACGCCGTGCTGGGCGGCGCACAGCCGGGTTACGTGTACTCGCCCCGCTATGCCAACCCGACGGTGACGGCTTTGGAAACGGCCGTTGCTACCCTCGAATCCGCCGAAGCCGCCCTGGCCCTGCCCTCCGGCATGGCGGCAGTGCACCTGGCACTACTGGGGGCCGGGGTGCGGGCCGGGTGCCACGTCGTTGTGGCGGCGGACGTGTACGGCGCAACCTACTCGCTGGTGCAAGGGATTTTTGCCGAGCTCGGGGCCACGGTGCACCTGGTAGATGTGCTGGATTTGGACGGCATTGAGGCAATTTTGGGACGGGTGGGCTGTACGGCCGTTCTTGTCGAAACCATCTCCAATCCGCTCATGAAGGTGGCCGATCTGCCCCGCCTGGCTGAACTGGCCCACGCCCACCGCGCGAAACTGCTGGTGGACAACACCTTCTGCTCGCCTTACCTGTGCAACCCGCTCACCTTCGGCGCCGACATGGTGATCCACAGCGCCACCAAGTTCATCGGCGGGCATGGCGACGTGATGGCGGGCGTCGTCGCCACCAGCGCCGAACTCAAGGCCGAGATGGTGCGGCTGAACAAGCTGCTGGGCAGCAGCCTCGGCCCGTTCGAGGCATGGCTGGCTCATCGCGGCCTGAAAACCCTGCCCTTGCGGATGCGCCAGCAATGCCAGAATGCGCTGGAAATCGCCACCTGGCTGCAAAACCATCCCAAAATCAGCCAGGTGCATTACGCCTTCCTACCCGACCATCCCCAGTTTGACCTGATGCACCAGCTCAGCGGCGGCAAGGGCGGCGGCGCGGTGCTCTCGTTTGAGGTGCGCGGCGCGGGCAAGCCAGAAATCTTTGCCCTGATGGACGCCTTGCAGCTGATCCAGCCCGCCACCTCGCTGGGCGACATTTATTCGCTGATGCTCTACCCGGCCATCTCCTCCCACCGCACGCTTACCCCGGCCGAGCGCCATAGCCTGGGCATTGGCGATGGCCTGCTGCGCCTCTCCGCCGGCATTGAAGATGCCGCCGATATCCAGGCGGATCTGGCGCAGGCGCTGGAGAAGATTTCGTAGCCGCGCTTTCTTAGCGCGAGCCTGTACAAGAGAGGGGTAGAAACGCTCAACATGTGAAGGAACGGCCGTTCACCACACCCTCGCCCTGATCACCCTCAATCTAACCGACTTCGAGTTAATTCCAGGGCGGCGCATCCACTTACTCCAATAAAACAACTTAAGCAGTTGAACTATTTTTAGCGATCCCGGCCTTGCCAGTGGAGTTGATTCCACAAGGTGAGTCGGGGCGAAGGAAGATAATTTATGATTGGCGAAAATTGGCCAGTAGTTAACGTTTTCTTGGGACTGGGCCAGGATCCGCTTACCCTGTGGCACATGGCCGCGCGTACCTTCATTGTTTATTTAGCCGCCATCATCCTCGTCCGCCTGGGTGAAAAGCGTTTTTTAGGCAAATATGCCGCCCTCGACGTCATTTTAGGCTTCGCGCTCGGCTCCATTTTGAGCAGTGCCGTCACCGGATCGTCCGCCTTTTTTGAGACGCTGGGCGCATCGCTGGTGCTGGTGCTGCTCCATTGGCTCTTCGCTGTTTTGGCTTTTCATTCAGACCGCTTCGGCGATCTGGTCAAGGGAAATAAGCGGATGCTGATTAAAGATGGCCAAATCCAGTGGGATGCCATGCAAGCCACCCATATCAGTGAAAAGGATTTATTGGCCGCGCTGCGAACGGCCGTACAGACAGAAGATCCGCAGCAAATCAAAATTGCCCATCTTGAGCGCAGCGGCGACATCAGCGCCATTCCACGCCAGGGCGAGCCACAAATTATCGAAGTTCAGGTTGAAAATGGGGTGCAGGTGGTACGAATCAAAATGGATTAATCGGTTGACGCTACTCTCTGCCTTCTGACTCCACCACCTTTTGCAGGGGATCAACACCAATTTGCTGCACCAGGAAGTGAGCAATGGTCGCTTTTTGGTTGGTGGTATTGGCGGCGGGGTCAGGCTTGGCGGCTTCTTGAACGTAATCAACCACTTTGGGCGAGTGGGCAACCTTTTCTGTGAGCGCCACCAACTCATCGAGCGAATATTTGTCAACCAGTTCCCGAACCAGATTGTCGCCGCTGCTACTCTTTTTCAGCGCCATCGCCTCCGGGCTGAGCATTTGCATCGCCTGGGTTAGCAGCAGTTCCACATACGCCTGGCCGCCGTTTTCCAAAATCATCAGGGCAATGCTGGATTTGGCGAAGTTTTCCGGCGCTTTGGGGTCGAGCAGCTTCTCCAGGTCGGCCTTGCGCTGTTCTTCTTGTTCGCGGGTGAGGGTCGCGCGAGCGGTGATGGTGTACCAGGCAATGTCGTACAGCTCGGCCATAGAGGGATAATATTCGAGCAGGCGGGTAACGGCCGTACGCCGCTTGTTCATCAACTCCAGGTCAATTTGCGTCCGGGCCAGGTTTTGGAACTGGTCATACAGCCAACCGAGGTTGAGCGCCACTTCCCCCTCCTGGCCGTCGTCGCCAATACGCTTGGCCAGCACAAAGCGGGTGCGAATGATCGCCTGAAAGCCCACCCCCACGCTCAGAATCTGCAGGCTCGGGTTCATTTCCGTCATCGTAACGCGCACCACCACCAGGGCAATGATGGCCGCCACCACGTTCACGGTAATCAAGATCCAGGCCCAGCGCGCCCGCAGCGCCTCACGCGGGTAGGTTTGGAAGGTGGAAACCAATTCGGCAATCGCCACGGTAGCCCCCAGCAAACCGACCAACACGTAGGGGGCAAAACGAGCCGTAAGCCCGTATACATTTTCTTGCAGCGGCTCCACCCAGGAAGGTGTCGTATCGGTAATGGGGTAGACGATAATGGTGGCCAGGGCCAGCAAAAAGATGACCAGGACGGCCAGGGTCACTTTCATGCCACCTGTGATTTTTGTGCGCTGACCAAACGTCATTTCATTGGGAGGGGTTGGTGCCATTGGTGAAATCCGAGATGGAGTATGACTGTTTGAGGCACCAATCAGCTCAGGGTGCCGTTCAGGTAAACCCGCGCCTGGCTGGTAATGGCCACCAACATGCCATCCGGGCTGTTGGTGTCGTTGCGCAGGTGGACAAAACCAGCGCTGGAGAGTTCGCGCAGCACCGACAGGGTTTTGCCCGGCAGGGTCCACGTTTCGGCGGCCACTTCGCTGGGGCTCATCGCGCCCCGCTTGGCTAACGTTTGTAATACTATGCGTTCTTCTTCTTCTAACTCAAAACGTTTCATCTTAATTGCTCCTCAGGCTGATGGCTCCATTATAACATAAACCTGAGTCCATATTCCCCTTGCGGTAAATTTTCTTTTTCCTTTTCTGAGCCGACAGTGACATAACCGTTCAGGTGGTATCCCGCACGAGGGCGCTGGGCGCTCCATGCTCTATAGAGAACTGAACGCTAACTTGTAAGCAATTGGCAGATTATGCACTGCTTGATTTTGATAAGATTTTCTGCCAATTCCAGATTTGAGGGAATGTACGAAAAGCAACGGCCGTTTGCTATACTTACATCCCATGCAAATAATCGACGGCCAGCTCCCCAAAGAAAAACTATGGCGTACCCTGGTAATTTTAACGCCCGATGAGCCGTTGGGCCGTGCCTGGCAGCTGGCGCGTTCCCTGGCAACCGCCAATCAGGGCCAGCTCATTGTCGGCATCTACGTGCGCGACTTGAATTCGGCGGCGCAAACGGCCGCCCAACAATGCGCCGAATCAGTCCGCTCGGCGGCACCAGACACCGAGAGAATTTTTGTCCTCACCCTCACGGCACCCAACTTTGACAAAGCGCTGTCCCGCTTTGTCGTCACGGCGGCCATTGATTTGCTGGTGGCTCCCGTCGATGGCCCCATCGCTTACAACCTGAACCGGGTGCCCTGCGCCGTCGCGGCCCTGCGGGGGGACAACGCCACAGCCAAGGCAAAAGGCACCGCATCTCCCTTGGCCAAACTGGAGCACCTCATCGTGCCCACCTCTGGCGGCCCCAATACCGCCCATGCCCTCACCTTTTTGCTGCCATTGACGCCAAAAGTGAAGGTAACGGCCGTTTACATTGCTCGCGACTACCTGGGAAATGAAGCCGCCCTGGGCCACGCCCATCTGCGGCAGCTGATGCAGTACGTGGATGGCGCAGGCAAAATCAATACCGAGGTAGTGACCGCCCCATCAGTCACCCAGGGCATCGCCGACTACGCCCGCGAACGCGGCGACCTGGTCATCATCGGGGCCAGCCAGGAAAGTTCGATCGACAAAATCCTGTTCGGCGATATACCTGCGGCCGTAGTGCGAGAAAGCCATAAACCGGTAGTCATTGTGCGCCAGCCCCGCAGCCGTTTGGGGCCGTGGTGGGACAATCTGGCCTGGCAAATGCGCCAATATCTGCCGCGCCTGGACATTAAAGAACGGACCGAAGCATATACCCGCATCCGGCGCGGCGCGCGCCCCGACATGGATTTTTATATGCTGATTTCCCTGGCCACCATCATTGCGGCGCTGGGGCTGATCCTCAGCAGCCCGGCGGTGGTGATTGGGGCAATGCTGGTGGCCCCGCTCATGTCGCCGATGGTGGGCACCGGGCTGGCGGTGGTTTTGGGGGACACCCGCTTCATCCGGCTCTCGTTGGGCGCGGTGGGGCGCGGCGTCGTGCTGTCGATCCTGGTTGGCGCGGCAGCGGGCCTGGTGAGCATCAATCAACCCGCCACGCCAGAACTGCTGGCGCGCACCCAACCCACGCTCATCGATCTGGCGATTGCCCTCTTTTCGGGCCTGGCCGGAGCGTATGCCCTGTCCCGCTCCGATGCGGCCGGGGCGCTGCCGGGGGTGGCGATTGCCGCCGCCCTGGTGCCGCCGCTGGCCACGGTGGGCATTTCCCTCACGGCCGGGCGCTACGAGGAGGCAATAGGGGCAATGCTGCTGTTTACGGCCAACTTTGTGGCCATCAGTTCGGCCACGGCCTTGATGTTTCTGATGTTGGGCTTTCGGCCCACCACGCCGGAGAAGGCACGCCGGGCCGTCCAGGCGCGCAGCGGGCAGGTGGCCCTCATCTCCCTGGCGCTGGTAACGGCGCTGATCCTGGGCTTTACCTACCAGCTGGCCCAAGAGCAGGCCCGCGAGGCGCGCATCAACGCGGTGGTTGAGGAGAAGCTGGCTGACGTGGCCGGGGCAACGCTGGATGAGCCACCTACCACCACTTTTGAAAACGGCTTACTGACGCTGGACATTACTGCGCGATCCACCAGGGCGCTGCCGCACCGGGTGGTGGCGGAGCTGCAATCTGCCATTGGCGCCACGCTGCGCGATGAGGGCATATTGGAAAGCGTGGCCCTGACGCTGACGGTGATCGAGGTGACAGAACTGGACCCAGAGGTACCGCCTACACTCACGCCATCGCCGCCGCCCAGCCCTACCGAGACACCAACCTTAGAGCCGTAAACGGCCGTTCTGTCCACAGTTGATTTTGCGCCAAAATTTTGTATAATCTGCTCCGCCTCAGGTATGGTCCTGTAGCTCAACTGGCAGAGCAACTGACTCTTAATCAGCAGGTTGAAGGTTCGAGTCCTTCCAGGATCACTACTTAAAAAGTCGCTCTTTGGGAGCGGCTTTTTGTTTTCGGTGAGGGCAAAAAGTGGCAGGTTGCAGGGTGCAAGTAAATTAAAGAACTTGCTACCTGCCACCTGCAACTTGCAACCAAAAATATCATCGTGGCTCAACCAACACACGCCAACATCATCCTGACCGGCTTTATGGGCACGGGCAAAACCACTGTCGGCCAGCGGCTGGCGCAGCGGCTGCAACGGCCGTTTATCGACACCGATGCGCTGATTGTAGAACGCGACGGCCGTTCCATTGCTCAAATTTTTGCCGAAGACGGCGAAGCGGCGTTCCGCGCCTGGGAACGCACCGTAGCGCTGGAGCTGGCGCAGCAGCAGGGGCTCATCATCGCCACCGGCGGGCGGCTGATGCTGGATGAAGACAATGCCGCAGCCTTAGAAGCATCGGGACAGGTGTTTTGCCTGACGGCCGTTCCCGAAACGATCCTGGCCCGCGTACAGGACGACAGCAAACGGCCGCTGCTCAACGTGCCCAACCCGGCGGAGCGCATCGCCCTGCTGCTGGAAATGCGCCGCGAGGGATACGGCCGTTACCCCCAAATTAGCACCGATGGCAAAACGGCCGAACAGGTTGCCGATGAAATTGTGTTAGCGGCTGGTTTTAGTGGCTAGTATTGCGCCCCGAAAGTTCACCTAAGGTTATTGACGAAAGCGCAATACTAGTTGTTTTACCAGCCACTAAAACTAACCACGATGCTCAAGGAGCAACTGTGACATTAGAACCAACTCGCCTGCCCGTTAGCCACCCCGCTGGCCAGTATGACGTGCTGGTCGGCGCGGATTTACTGCCCAACCTGGCTGAACTGGCCCACCTTCGCGGCCCCATTGCCCTTATCACCGACAGCCACGTGGGGCCGCTGCATGCTCATCGGCTGGGTGAAGTAGCCTGCACCGTAACCATTCCCGCCGGGGAACAGAACAAAACCTTAGCCACCGTGCAAACCATCTACGACCAGCTGCTGGCGGCTGGAATTGACCGGCAGGCCACGGTGGTGGCCCTGGGCGGCGGCGTGGTGGGGGATGTGGCCGGCTTTGTGGCGGCCACCTACCTGCGCGGCGTCGATTTTGTGCAGTGCCCCACTAGCCTGCTGGCGATGGTGGATGCCAGCGTGGGCGGCAAGACGGGGGTGGATCTGCCCCAGGGCAAAAATTTGGTGGGGGCGTTTAAACAGCCAACGGCCGTTCTCGCCGACATCACCACCTTACACACCCTACCTCCAGAGGAGTTTGCCGCTGGCATGGCGGAAGTGGTGAAACACGGTCTCATTAACAACCCTGAACTGTTTGGAAGATTAGAAAGTGGCGAATGGCGATTCAGCAACCAATCCCCCATCGCCAATCTCCAATCCCTCGTCGCTGCGGCGATTGCGGTGAAACGCGATGTCGTCCAGGAAGACCCATTTGAGCAGGGGCGGCGGGCCACGCTGAACCTCGGTCACACCTTTGGCCACGCCATCGAGCAGGTGAGCGGGTATCGCATTCGCCACGGCGAGGGGGTGGCGCTGGGGCTGGTGGCCGCAGCGCACCTGTCGGCGCGGCTGGAATATGGCGACCCGGCTCTGCAAGGGCGCATCGAGGCCGTGCTGCGGGCACAGGGACTGCCAACGCGCATCCCGGCAGCGTATAAACCGGCCCCCATTTACGCGGCCATGTTCACCGACAAGAAAAAAGCGGCGGGTCGTCTGCGCTTTATCTTGCTGCGCGATGTGGGCGATGTGTTCATCGTGGGCGATGTGGCGGAAAAGGATGTATTGGCGACGTTAACGGCCGTTCAAAGCCAAGAAAATTCCTCTTTACAATAGGACCTTTTTTGATATAATTTTCGGCCTGACACTAAGTCTTCAGTCTCTGCCGCTGTTTACAGCGGTTTTTGCCGTCTTAGGCAGCAAATGCTTGTTTTTGAGATTAACCAGGTGACAGTTACTCCCGGTAGCTGTCACCTTTCATATAAAATATCGCGGATTAGATAATCCGTTTAGGGGAAAACAATGACTTTAATGAAACCTCACCTGCTAACCCAAGATGGTTTGGTCAAACTAACCAACGAACTGGAACAGCTCCGCACGGAAGGGCGGGAGAAAGTTGCCGATCGGCTGCATCGCGCTTTTCAGGATGGGCAGGATGATGATTTTGTGGAAAACGCTGAACTGGAAGCGGCCCGCAATGAGCAGGCTTTTCTGGAAGGGCGGATTCAGGAGTTGGAAGACATCCTGAAGAACTACCAGATCATCGACGACAAAGCTGGGCCGCATGACGCCGTGCGGGTTGGCGATTGGGTGACCGTCTCTGAAGAAGGGTACGACGATGAGGAGCGCTACCTCCTGGTTGGCGCGGCCGAAGCGGACCCCGCCGCAGGGCGTATTTCCAATGAAAGTCCGTTGGGGGTAGCCCTGTTGGGCAAGAAGGTGAACGACATTGTGCGCGTCAACGCGCCCAACGGCGTTCTCGAATTCCGTGTTGTCAAGATTGGGTAACGCCGCCCGTGTTACCCGGTACCATCTAGCATTTTTTGAGGCCCGTGGATAACACGGGCTTTTTTTCATTCAATCGCACACCGTAGGGGCGAGGCAGTTGGCCTTTCGCTAAATGGCAAAGCCAACGGCGCCCTCCAACTGCCTCGCCCCTATCAATGATTTGTGGGTATCTCACCCAACTGGAAGGAGTCGGGCATGTCCTGGGAACCAACACCGCTAGAAGAAAAACGTCTGGAAAAAATTGAGCTGCTGCGCGCGGCGGGCATTGAGCCGTATCCGCTGCGCGTGGAGCGCACGCACACCAGTGCCGCTGCCGTTGCTGCTTTTGAAGCCGCCGAAGCCAAAGGTGAGGATGCCCCGGAAGTTGAAGTAACGCTGTGCGGCCGTATTATGAGTGAGCGCGACATGGGTAAGACGGTATTTGCCCACATTGAGGATGGTTACGGCCGTATCCAACTCTTCATCCGCCGCGATGACGTTGGCGAAGAATCCCACCAGATTTTCCGCAAGCTGCTCGATTTGGGTGACTTTGTCCAGGCAACCGGCGCGTTGTTCCGCACCCGCACCGGCGAGGTGAGCGTCCGGGTTACGGAATGGAAGCTGCTGGCCAAAGCGGTCAGCCCGCTGCCAGTGGTGAAAGAGCAGGAGGTAGATGGCGAACTTGTGCGCCACAATGCCTTCAGCGACGTGGAAGAGCGCTACCGCCAGCGTTATGCCGACCTGGCCGTCAACCCTGACGTGCGCGAGGTGTTCAAAATCCGCGCCAAAGTGATTTCCGCCCTGCGCCGCTACTTTGAAGATCACGACTTTTTAGAGGTGGAAACCCCGGTTTTGCAGCCATTGTACGGGGGGGCAGCGGCACGGCCGTTTACCACCCACCACAACCAGCTCAAGCAAGAACTGTACCTGCGCATCTCCTTCGAGCTGTACCTCAAGCGCCTGCTCGTCGGCGGCATCGAGCGTGTGTACGAAATTGGGCGCGACTTCCGCAATGAGGGTGTCAGCTTCAAGCACAACCCTGAATTCACCATGCTGGAGTTTTACGCCGCTTACTGGGATTACCACAACGTGATGGATTTCACCGAGGGCATGGTGAAATACGTCGCCCAGCACGTCTGGGGCAAAAATGAAATTAGCTACCAGGGCAATACGATTGATCTGGGCGGCACCTGGCCGCGCCTGACGATGCGCGATGCCATCAAGCAGTTTGCCGAAATTGACTACATGGAGCATCCCGACGCCGATAGTCTGGCCAAAGCGATTCGCGCGGCGGGCGGGCACGCACCCGCCGGAGCCAGCTGGGGCAAGCTCATTGATGGGCTGTTTGGCGACTATGTGGAGCCGAAACTGATCCAGCCGACCATCATTACCACCTACCCGCGCGACATTTCGCCGCTGGCCAAAGCCATTCCCGGCGATGCGCGGCACGTGGAGCGCTTTGAGTTTTTCATCGCGGGTATGGAGATGGGCAACGCCTTCACCGAGCTAAACGACCCTCTGGACCAGCAGCAGCGCTTTGAAGATTTGCAAAAGCTGTACGCCAAAGGCGACGACGAGCTGAACCCCATCGATGAAGATTACCTGCGGGCGATGCGCTACGGCATGCCGCCCAACGGTGGCTTCGGCGTGGGCGTGGACCGGCTGGTGATGCTCATGGCGGATAAGGCCACCATCCGCGAGGTGCTGCTCTTCCCCCACCTGCGCGAACGTGATGAGGGATAACTCAAACCAACCAAGTCTTTATGAGTAGGTTTAATAAATGGCGGCAGTCCAGGAAACTAATGATGCTTTTCTGGTGACAAGAACGGCATCGGGTACCAAAATCGAAATCTTAACCCATCCAGATTTTCCGCTTGGCAGTTTTTTGCTAGAGATCTTTCTGTGGAACGTGGCACTGTTAGTGCTTATTGTCGTTTTTCAGCAGGTTTCCGGTCCTATTTGGGTTTGTCTAACTTTTTACTTTTTCGCAGCCACATTCGGTTCCCTTAATTTTCTAATTTGGAATTATTGGGCGAAAGACAGTTTAGAACTTTCGAATAGCGTTCTTAAACTAAAACGGCATATCCCGCCTTATGCTTCGAGATCATCAAATTATCAAAAGTCCGAAATTAAGAACCTTCACCTGATTCAACCAGATGAAAAACCAGGTCTATTTGAGGGTGTTTTTGGCTTGAGACTCTTTTTGATTCAATATCGGGGAGTCATTGCGTTTGAAACGCCGCAGGGAATGATTGTTCGTTTTGGATGGGGTATGAGCAACTCCGATGCAGAGGAAATCGTGGCAATCATTCAAAATTGGCTTCAAGAACCAACCCAATGACAGCGCTTATGCGCTTCTAAAGCCCTGCCAGAGCACATTCACCAACCCAACCACCCTCACCGCCCAACCGAAAAATCCACGATGATCGGCAAATGGTCGGAGCCGCCGGGCTGGCCGTAGGCGTAGCTTTGCACTGCCAGCTCATCCGAGGCAAAAACGTGATCCAGCGACAGGCGCACTAGCGATGGGCCAGCCCAGGTGGTTAAGCCGCCCAGCCCACGCCGCGTGTCCTGCACCCCGGCCGCCGCTTGCAGCTGCCGCAGGGCAAAAGACCAGGGCGCAGCGTTAAAATCTCCGGCCACAATCAATGGCCCTTCCACCGACTCGGCCACGCGCTGCACGTCTGCCACCTGCAGGGCGTGCAGATTGGCCCAGCGGTCAATCGGTGGCCACGGATGGCCACCGACCAGCGTCACCGTCTGCCCGGCCACGTCAAACGACACTTCAATGATGGGAATGCGGGTGCCGTCGAACCGGTACACGGCGCTGGTCGTCAGCGGCACCCGGCTAAACAGCGCCACGCCCGAGGTCATCCGGCTGGGCTCGATGAGCCGGTAAGGGTAGTCGGCAAATTCAGCTTCAATTTGGGCTTGAATGGCAAAGGAATATTCCATCAGAAAAACGACGTCGGGATCTTGGGCCGCCACCTCGGCCACCACCGCCGCCAGGTCATTGTTTTGGTAGTAGATGTTGTACACCATTAATCGCAGATCGGCGGGCTGGCTGGCGGCAACGGCCGTCCCCCCCAACGGCAGGTAGCTCAGCAACGGAACCAGGTTCAGCAGCAGGGCCAGACCGGCCAACATGGCCCCGGTCCGGTGGCGCACAATGGCGGTGATGAGGAGGAGAACGGCCGTTCCTCCCGCCAGATACGGCACAAACAGGGCCACCACGTCCGCCACCCAATGGACAAACCCCAACCAGGCCACGATTGACAGCAGCAGCAGCAAGCTGGCCGTGCCAACCAACACGTTCGTGAACAACTTCATTCAATCACCTCAATCGTCCAACACAATCAGCCGGTAGCGCACCGCCACCCGAATCAGCTCGACGATATTGCGGGCATCCAGCTTGGTCATCAGGTTGGTGCGGTGGCGCTCCACCGTCTTGATGCTCACGTTCATGAGGTCGGCAATTTCGGCGTTGGTGTGCCCCTTGGCAATGAGCTGCAACACCTCGTGCTCGCGCGGCGTCAGCTGGTCGGCGGGGGATGGGCTGCTGCTGCTCGGCGGCGTCAGCACCGATTCCGACACGGAGGGGCTGAGGTAGGTAGCCCCCCGACTGGCGGCGCGGACGGTTAGCAGCAGCTCTTCTTTGAAGGAGCCTTTGAGCAAATACCCCTTGGCCCCATTTTGCAATGCCTGGCGCACAAACACTTCGTCGGCGTACATGGAGAGGATGACGACGTGCGTGCCCAACCCCCGTTCGCGCAGCTGCTCCAACACCTGGATGCCGTTCATTCCCGGCATGGCAATGTCCATCACCAGCACGTCTGGCCGGTGCTGCTGCACCAGCGCCAGCGCCTCTTCTCCATTTTCCGCGTCCCCGACAACCGTGATATCCTCCGCTTTTTCGAGCAAGGCGCGAATCCCTTCACGCACCAGGTTGTGATCATCGGCAATAATTACGTTTATCATCAGCATCCTTCGGCGGAACGCTACCGGCAATTACCTTTCCGCCTGCGCTTCAATTAACGGCAAATGAGCAACAAGCCGTGTCCCCTGCGCCAGCGTCGATTGAATTTCCAGGTGGCCGCCCAGCAGTTCAACGCGCTCATGCATGCCAAGTATACCAAGCCCCGCGCTGTGCAGCCGGGCAACGGCCGTTTGCCCCACAAAACCCACCCCATCATCAGCAATGGAGAGGTGAACGGCCGTTTCGTCCGCCCACAGCCTTACCTGCACGTGGCTGGCCTGGGCATGTTTGGCCACATTGGTCAGCGCCTCTTGCAGCACCCGGTAGAGGCAAATAGTTGAGGCATCTTGCAGCCGCAAATGGGGCGTACCTTCGTAAGAAATAGCCATCTGCGTCCGGCGGCTAAAATTGTAACAAAAATCTTCAAGCGTCAGATTCAACCCCACCGTGTCCAGCGCCGGGGGCCGCAAGCCGCGCGCCAGCTGGCGGATGCGGTCTCGCGTCGTGTCTGTCAGGGCAATCGCCTCGGCCAGATTTTGTCGCAGCCCCTCTTCTCCAGCAGGCACTTCACCCTGGATGATCTCCAGGCCAATTTTCAGCGCCGTCAGCGCCTGGCCCGCCTCGTCGTGCAGCTCGCGCGAGATGCGCTGGCGTTCTTCCTCTTGGGCCAGCACAATACGCCGGGCCATTTCCTGGATCGCCTCTTCGGCCCGTTTGCGTGCCGTGATGTCGTGCGCATAAATCCGCACCCGATAGACTTCGCCATCTAACGTGTAACAGACCTTTTCTTCCAGTACGGCATCGCCGGTATCAATCTCGCGGGCCACGTACTCCTGGCCGGTGTCAACAAACGAGGCAATGATGGGGCGCAGCCCGCGCAGCAGCGGATGTCCTGGTCCCTGCTGCTGTAGTTCGGGAAAGCGGCTTCGTGCCTCGCGATTCATGTAGGTGGGCCGCCCCAACAGGTCCGTTTCAATAACCATGTTGGGATTCTGCTCGGGAAAGGTTGCCAGCCATTGCAGCTTTTTTTCCAGCTGCTGATAATCAGCCACCTGCTGTTCCAGCTGGTTGATTTTAGTTTGTAATTCGGCGATTTGCTGTTGGTAAACGGCCGTTTCCATTCCATCATCCATTGCTTTCACCTCTTTTCCGCCGCCGCCCGGTTCAACACCGAACGGTCGGAAATCCAGGGCGCGTAAGGTGCCCAGGTAATCGCCGCCAGCACCAGCAGCACATCATCATAGTTTACCCGCCATCCGGCAAAATCGCGCCAGGCCTGGTCCCGATCCGCCTTCAGCGGCACACTTTGCACCGCCAGTGCCTCACACACCTCGTCAAACTCGTAGCGGCTGATGCTGATGGGCATATCGGCCGTCGGCTTGGCTTCATAGGGCAGATTAAAGAAATCGGCAATTTGACGCAAGGCCAAAAATCCGGCGCGAATGCAAAACGCCGCCTGTGGTTCAAAGCGCACGTCCACCGCCGACAGCATAAACGCGGCCGAATCCATCACGTTGCCTGCGGCGGTAATCCAGGAGCGCTGCGGCTGGGGCGAGCGAAAAAAGACCAGCGGCGACAGCGAGGTGTGGCTTTCTTCCAGCTCGGCAAACCAGGTTTGCCACGCCAGCCAGACGTCACGCAATCGCTCCAGCTCGCCGGTGCGGTACGATCGGCCCACCATTTCCACCACGGTGGGGGGCGACCCGGCCCGCGCTTCCCAGAGGACAACGGCCGTTTCCCGTCGCGAAAACGCACTGTACATCGTGGGCAGGTAGGCAATCAACATGCCAATCAGCACCAACCCAATCATCGCCTCCGAAAATTCCAGCAGCTTGGAGCTGGTTGTGTTGACCGTCGCATAACCCAAGGTAAACAGCGACGAGCCGCTGAGGTAGAGCAGCTCCGGCAGCGGCCGTGGCTCCAGCGCCCAAAACAGCAAAACGTAGCCCAGCAGAATAAGTACCAGCAAAATCATGGGCATTAAAAAGAGGGCCAGCGGCGGAAAAAAGGCCATGATCCGGTCCCGTTCGGCGTAAGCAGCCCGGCGCACCCGCAGCTGGAAAAAGAAGCCAATCGCCTGGAACACCACCCGCGTCAGCCAGACGTTGACGCCGCGCGGCAGGATAAACGTCTTAATCGCGGCAATGAGGGTGCCACCAATGATGAAGATACCGATGAGGAAAACGGCCGTACGCCAAAAAATCATGCCTGTGGTGTTTGCATCCATGCCCCAATTATCACCAGTTGCCCGCCTTGTGTCGATTTCTGTTTGGCCACCTGCCGCTGCGTCCGTTAAAATGTGAACCGTGGTTAGCGGCTGGTGGCTCGTAACACCAGACTAACCACCAGCCACGAACCACGCGCAACGAAGGACAAACCATGAATTACGAAGATTTTCAGCACATCCTGTTTGAAAAACGCGACCCCCACATCCTCTGGCTAACCCTCAACCGGCCCGAAGTGCTCAACGCCGCCGATGCCCAACTGCATACTGAGCTTGTCGAAGTATGGCGCACCATCGACCGCGACCCCGACGTTCACGTCGCCGTCGTCACCGGCGCAGGCCGTGCCTTTTCGGCCGGGGGTGATCTGAAGCTGGTGGAAAACGCCTACCAAAACCACGATGAGGTGATTCGCATCCTAGATGAGGCGCGCGACCTGGTTTACAACATGCTGCATTGCAGCAAGCCGATTATTTCCGCCATTAACGGAGCGGCCGTTGGCGCAGGACTCGTCGTGGCATTACTGGCCGACATCAGCATTGCCGCCCAAAGTGCCCGGCTGGCCGACGGGCACGTGCGCATGGGCGTGGCCGCTGGCGATCATGCCGCGATCATCTGGCCCCTGTTGTGCGGCATGGCCAAGGCCAAATATTACCTCATGACCAGCGACTTCGTCTCCGGCCCGGAGGCAGAGCGCATCGGGCTGGTCAGTATGTGTGTACCAGATGCGGCACTGCTGGAGAAGGCGATGGAAGTGGCCACAAACCTGGCCAGCGGCCCACGCCACGCCATCCGCTTCACTAAACGCGCCCTCAACCAATGGCTGCTCCAGGCTGGCCCCATCTTCGACCACTCGCTGGCGCTGGAAATGCTCGGCTTCTTCTCCGCTGACATGATGGCCGGGGTGGAGGCGCTGCGCGAGAAACGGCCGCCGCGCTATCCGTCGAGCGAAGAAGCAAAACACGAATCTGACGAATAAACGAATTGGACGAATGAAGCAAAAAGCTCTGTGTGTCTCTGTGCTTGCTCTGTGTATCTCTGTGTATCTCTGTGTCCCGCTTTTTCTCTGTGTTCCGCTTTTTCTAAATTTTTCATAAGCCAAATTATGCTTTGTTGTATAATGGGGCCAACCACTATCTACAACCGAGGCATTTCTTATGATTGAACAAACCCTGGAAGTTGACGACAAGTTAGCCGAATTTGAGGCACGCATTGCCCGGGGCGAGAAGATCGAGCCGGGCGACTGGATGCCGGACGAATACCGCCGCCAGCTCATCCGCATGATTTCGCAGCACGCCCACAGTGAAGTGGTGGGCATGCTGCCGGAAGGGGCCTGGATTCCCCACGCGCCCAGCCTGCGCCGCAAAATGGTGCTCATGGCCAAGGTGCAGGACGAAGCCGGGCACGGCCAATACCTCTACCACGCCGCCGAAACGCTGGGCGCCACCCGTGAAGAGCTGCTGGACGCCCTGCTGACGGGCAAGGCCAAATACGCCTCCATCTTCAACTACCCCACCCTCACCTGGGCCGATGTGGCCTGGATTGGCTGGCTGGTGGATGGCGCGGCCATCAAAAACCAGACGATGCTGGCGCAGGCGTCGTACGGCCCGTACTCGCGGGCGATGGTGCGTATCTGTGCCGAGGAGACGTTCCACTACAAGCAGGGCAAGGAGATGATTGTCCATTACGCGACCAACGGCACGCCGGAGCAGAAGGCGATGGTGCAGGATGGCCTGAACCGCTGGTGGCCGCCCACCCTCATGATGTTTGGTCCGCACGACAGCGAATCCAGCAACTCCGAAGTGCTGATGCGCTGGGGCATCAAAACCAAGTCCAACGACGAGCTGCGCCAGGAGTTCATCAATGAAGAAGTGCCAGAAGTCCAGGCGCTGGGGCTAGAAATTCCCGATCCTGACCTGCACTTTGACGAAACATCCGGCAACTGGATCATCGGCCCGATTGATTGGGCTGAATTCTGGCAGGTGGTGAAGGGCAACGGCCCGATGAACGCCGAACGTTTAGCCGCCCGACAAGAAGCGCATGAAAACGGCCGTTGGGTCCGTGAAGCCATGGCGGCCTACGCAAACCGGAAAAATTAACCGCGGAGAACGCAGAGAACGCGAAGAAAAAGAAAACTCTGCGCCCTCCGCGCCCTTTGCGGTAAAAACTATGACCGATACCCAATGGCCTCGTTACGAGGTGTTTAAGCAAGATAATCCGAAGAAGCCGCATGAGGCGGTGGGTTCTGTCCATGCGCCGGATGATGAGCTGGCACTGCAAAATGCGCGGGATGTGTTTGTACGACGGCCGTCGGCCGTCAGCCTGTGGGTGGTGAAAGCAAACCATATTTTCACGATGACGCGGGAAGAATTGGAAACCCATCCCGATTTTTGGCAGAAAACCGAGCCAGTGGCTGGCCCGCCAACGACGTTCCACCTCTTCACCAAAACCAGCCAGCGGCGCAGCATGACCTTTGTGCACCATGCCGGGCAAATCGAGGCGACCGCGCCGGAACATGCCCTGCACGACGCCATCGAGAGCGCCGCTTTTGAAGCAGCCGATGTCTGGGTCTGGTGGGTGGTGGCCGATGAATTTATCCACCGCAGCGATGTTGACGACATCGACAGCCTGTTTGCCCCCGCCGTAGATAAAACATACCGGCAGCAAAGCCATTACGGCTTTGTCAGCCCGCGTCGCCAAAAACGCGGGCGGCAAGGTAATGAATCAGAGTAAAAATCAGCAGATTTCGCAGATTAAAAAGATTAAAAATCTGGTAAATCTGCGAAATCTTTGATAGATAACTTCCTATTAAAGAAAATCGAATGAACCAAGCAATTCAACAACTTCTCACCCAAAAACTGCTGGCGCTGGCCGATGATGAGCTGATTCTGGCCCATCGTAATTCGGAATGGATTGGGCACGCGCCGATTCTGGAAGAAGACATCGCCCTGGCCAACATTGCCCAGGACGAGCTGGGGCACGCCAACCTCTGGTACGAGCTGCACCAGACGCTCACCGGCGCTGACCCCGACGAGCTGGCCTTTTTCCGCGAGGCGTCCCAGTTTCGCAACGTGCAGTTCGTCGAACTGCCGCGCGGTGATTGGGCGTTTACCATGCTGCGCCAATATTTGTTCGACGCCTACGAGCTGCTGCTGCTAGACCAAATGCAGCACAGTCGTTACCAGGCACTAGCCCAGGCAGCTGCCAAAGTGCGCAACGAGGAAATTTACCATCTGCGCCACACCAGCAGCTGGATCAAGCGGCTGGGCCTCGGCACGGCCGAATCCAACCAGCGCACCCAGGCCGCACTCGATGCGCTCTGGCCGTATGCCCAACAGCTGTTTGTACCGCTGCCCGGCGAATCTGTTTTGGTGGATGAAAAAATCGTGCCCAATTTAGGGCGATTGCAGGAGAGCTGGCGGGAACGGGTACGGCCGTTCCTCACCGCCGCCCACCTCATCATCCCCAGCAACCAAACGCCCCCCACCGCCAGCCGTGGCAACCACACACCTCACCTCACCACCCTGCTGGCCGATATGCAGAAAGTGGCAAGGTTGAACCGTGAGGCGGTCTGGTAAAAGGAGATTGGAGATTGACGATGGACGTTAATCTCCAATCTCCAGTCTCCAATCTCTCATGAAAACATTCACCCCCACCCAAATCTGGCAAGCGCTTGAACAGGTCAAAGACCCGGAAATTCCGGTGGTGTCGGTGGTAGAGATGGGCATTGTGCGAGAGGTGGTGGTGGACGGTGAGGCTGTGCGGGTGACAATGACGCCGACGTTTTCCGGCTGCCCGGCTTTGGACGTGATGAGAAGGGAGATCGAAACGGCCGTTCATCAGCTAGGCATCACAAACGTCACCGTTGAAACCGTCCTGCATCCCCCCTGGAGCACCGACTGGATCAGCGACGAGGCCCGCGATAAGCTGCGCCAGTTTGGCCTGGCTCCGCCGCAAAAACACGGGGGCGACCTCATCTCTGTTGCCTTTCTCGATGTGGCCCAATGCCCCCGCTGTGGCTCCAAAAACACCACCATCAAAAACAGCTTCGGCCCCACCCTCTGCCGCATGATCTACTACTGCCTCGACTGCCAGGACGCCTTCGAGCAGTTCAAACCGCTGTAAGTAGGGAAATAGCGCGCTATTTCCCTACGAAATTACGACTCCGCGCGGTCGGCAAAAGGCTCGATGGTTTGGGTGGCCAGGATGCTGTCTTCGGGCAGTGGTTGGGTAGGGTCGGAGACGGCCGTTTCCCAGCCCAACTTGCCCCCCAACGACAAAATCGCCTTGTCCGCGCTCCAGAAAAGGCGCGACGGTCCCATCTCGTCCAGCAGCCCGCCTCGCTGAAGCTGGCTCTCCACCCGCTGATCCATCGAAGTCAGCAGCAAATCGCCGCCGCCGGTGTGCTGGCGGTGCCACAGCTCGCGCAGCACCTCGATGCCCGTAGCGTCCACCAACGGCACGCCGCGAATCGACAGAATCAGCGTGGCATCTGGCCCGTCTTGCCCTTCCACTGTCTCCAGCAGGCGGCGCGCCGCCGCAAAAAAGAGCGGCCCGCTCAGGTAATAAACGCTGACGTTGTGTGCCGCTGTGGGCAGGGCAATGCCCAAGCGATCCGCCTCCACCGGGCGGCGCGAAATTTGCAGTTCGCTCATCTGCGCCATAAATACCAGGGTGCTGATGCCAAAACCAATCAAAATCGCCTGGGTCAAGTCGAGCAAAACGGTGGCGACCAGGGTGATGACAAACGCGGCGATGGCATGTTTAAGCCGCCGCCCAAAGAAAAATTGAATAGCGTGCCATTCGTTCATGCGCCAGGCAGTCACCAGCAGCACGCCCGCCAGCGCCGCCAGCGGCACCCGGCCAATCAGCCCGCCAAACAGCAGCGCCGCCCCCATAATTACCAGCCCGTGAATGACGCTCACCAACCGCGTCACGCCGCCGCTTTTCACGTTGACACTCGTCCGAGCAATGGCCGCCGTAGCCGGTACGCCGCCAAAAAAGGGAATGATGATGTTGCCAATGCCCTGGGCCACCAGTTCAATATTGGTGAACATACGCACGCCGGTCATGTTGCCCGCCACCGCGCCGCACAGCAAGCTCTCGATGGCCCCCAGCGCAGCGATGGACATGGCGGGCACAATGAGATTACCAATTTCTTGCCAGGGAACGGCCGTTACCCTTAACCGCTGCTCCAGCAAAATCGTCCGGGGAATGGCGCCAATCGTGGGCACATCCCAGCCCAGCAGCACCACCAGCAGCGTCGCCAGCACAATGCCCACCAGCGAACCAGGCACCCGCTTGCCCCAGGTAAAACGCGGCCAAAGGATCATCGTGGCCATCACAATCAGGGCCACGGCCACGGCCGACCAATTGGGCGCAATGGCGCTTTCGGCATAAATAGCCAGCTTTTCCAACACGTTTTCCGCCGCCGGGGTTTTGATGCCCAGAAAGTTGTCTACCTGGCCGAAAGCGATGATGACGGCGATGCCGCTGGTGAAGCCGGAAATGACCGGACTGGGGATCAGGGCCACCACCCGCCCCAGGCGGAAAATGCCCAGCGCCAGGATCATCACCCCGGCCAGCAGCCCGGCCAGCCAGACGCCTTCCAGCCCGTAGCGTGTTGCCAGCACGATGAGCACGGCGGACATTGCGCCCGTCGGCCCGGAAATCTGGTACGGCGCACCGCCCATCAAACCGATAATGACGCCCGCGAGAACGGCCGTTACCAACCCCGCCGCCGCATCGGCCCCCGACGCCACGCCAAAAGCCAGCGCCAGCGGCAAAGCCACCGCCGCCACCGTCAACCCGGCCAGCAAATCTTTTTGAAAGATTCCCGCATTGTAATGGGCAAACTCCCGCCGCCACATGAAAAACCAGTCACGCACCATAAATCACCATCCGTTGAAAAAACCTGACAGGTTTTCAAACCATCCTAAAATACGCATGTCTTGGCGAAAACCTGTCAGGTTTGAGAACAGAAAAAAGCGACCCGCCCCTGGCAAGCCGCTCAAAATTTACCGCCGCGAACTATAACAACAAATCGAGAAATGAAAAGAAATCAGCAGTGGCCGGATTAATGAAAACCGCAGGCACCGTGGTTGAACCAGACGCGATAATTGTCGTCGTAGGCGGCGGCAAAAATGGCTTGCTCTGGAATGCAGTCTTTGTGGTTAACGGCCGTAGAGTGGTCCATTTTCTACCCCCACCCGAACCCTCCCCCACCCAGGCGGAAGAAATCTGGCTCCCTCTCCCTCCCAGGGAGAGGGCTGGGGTGAGGGTCTAAGTAACCAGATTACTCAAATTCCGCAATGGCGGCGCGGCCCACCATTTCCAGCGCGGTGTCGCCCGACGGCGGCTGCATCGCTCCGGCCCGCACATCGCGGAAGTAGCGCTCCAGCGGCAGCGCCTTGGTGATGCTGCTGCCCCCGGCAATGCGCAGCGCCTGGTCGGTCACCGTGTTGGCCGTCTCCGTCACCATCGTTTTGGCCGCAGCAATCCGCGCCGACATCTTTGGCCGATCGGCGTCCTGGCCGGTCCACTCGGCGGCCACATCAAAGAGCAGTGAGCGGGCCGCCTGGAGCGAGACATCGATCTCGCCAATCTGCCGCTGGATTTTGGGCAGCGTGGCAATCGGTTTGCCCAGGGCGGTCGGCACCCGCTCCAGGGCAAACTGGATCACCCGGTTGCGTGCGGCCATCGCCGCACCCAGGTAGATGGTTGACATAATCATGGGAAACCAGACATTGGGCTTGGCTTTGGCATCCCCCCGATCAATGACATAGTTTTGCGGGATGGGCACGTTGTTGAAGACCACGTCGTGGCTGTCGCTGGCGCGCAGGCTGAGCGAATCGCTCCAGGTGGTGAGCCACTCCACACCCGGCATGGCCTGCTCCACCAGGACGACGGCGTTTTCCCCTGCCAGGGCCACCCGCACCAGCAGATGGGTGAGGTGTTTGCCGCCGGTGGACCAAGTTTTACGGCCGTTTACCACCCACCCATCGCCATTTGGGGCCGGAACGGCCGTTGTGGCCGGTAATCCCCCACGCGACGGGCTGCCCAGCGCCGGTTCGCTGGCGATGGCGTTAAACAGCGCCCCGTTGGCCGCCAAGCGACAAAATGTTTCATACCACGCGGCGTCCCAATGACGCACCTCGCGCTCGTGGCCAAAAATGTGCACCTGCATCCCGGCCACCATCGCCGTGGAGGTGCTGCCCTGGGCCAGCGCCAGCTGCGCTGCCACGCAGTCGCGCAAGGAGAGGCCAAAGCCGCCAAACTCACGCGGCACGCTGATCCCCAAATAGCCTGATTCTTTCAGCGCGGCCACATCTTCGGCCGGCAGTGCGCCTTCCCGATCGGCCTCATCGGCCCGGCTGGCGAACTGTTCGGCCAGGCTGGTGGCAATGGTAACGGCCGTTGCTGCCTTCTTTTCGTCTAAATTTTGTGTGTCATTCATCATCTTTTCCATAAAAGCCATTCTAGCCACAATCCACATCCCTCGCCACCAGTTACAATTGTAGAGACGTTGCAATGCAACGTCTCTACCAAACAAATTAGGAGAAATGATGACCAACTGGATTAAACGCAAACGACTGGAAGCCACCCTGAGCGGCGCAGCACCGGATCGGGTGCCGGTGGCCCTGTGGCGGCACTGGCCTGGCGACGACCAGGACGCCCCCGCCCTGGCCGCCGCTCATCTGAAGTGGCAGCAAGATTATGACTGGGACGTGCTCAAAGTTGGCCCGGCCAGCAGCTACTCGGTGGTGGATTGGGGTGTCAAAGATCGCTGGGTGGGCCACATCGAAGGCACGCGCGAATACACCCACCGACCCATCCAGCAGGCAGCGGACTGGGCCGCGCTACGGCCGTTAGACCCCAATCACGGTATGCTGGCCACCCAGCTAGAAACGCTGCGCCAGGTGAAAACGGCCGTCGGCGACACCGTGCCCGTGCTGGCCACCATCTTTGCCCCGCTCTCCCAGGCCAAACACCTGGCCGACAACGAACCAATGATCACCCATTTGCGCCACCAGCCAGAGCTGTTCCGCCAGGGACAGGAAACGATTGTGGAAAGCACGCTGCGCTTCATCGAGGCGGCCAAAAAGATCGGCATTGATGGCATTTTTTACGCCATCCAGCACGCCCGTTACCCGCTGCTGAGCCGCGCCGAGTATGAAGAATGGGGACGGCCGTTCGACCTGCAAATCCTCAACGCGGTGCAAGATTTATGGCTCAACATGGTCCACCTGCACAGCACCGATGTGATGTTTGACCTGGTCGCCGCCTACCCCGTACAGCTGCTCAACTGGCACGACCGCGAAACCGGCATCACCCTGGGCGACGGCCTGCAGCAGTTCAGCGGCGCGGCCAGCGGCGGCATCGATCATTGGACGCTGCACCAGGAATCGCCAGAAAACATGCTGGCGGAAGCGAAAGACGCGCTTAGGCAGGTAAACGGCCGTCGCCTTCTGCTGGGTACCGGCTGCGTGGCCATGACCACCACCCCCCTGCGCAACATCCGCGCCCTGCGGGAGTCGGTGGGTCGGTAATCGGTGAGCCGTAATCGGCGAACGGTGATCCGATTACCGATTACCGTCTCCTTGACACATCCCACACCCCGCCCCATACTTCCCGCCATGCATATCGACATTCTGACGCTGTTCCCGGAGATGTTTCCGGGCTATCTCAACGAAAGCATCCTCAAGCGGGCGCAGGCGGCGGGGCTGCTGCACATCGCCCTGCACAACATCCGCGACCACGCCACCGGCAAACACCGCATCACCGACGAGCCGCCCTACGGCGGTGGCGGCGGCATGGTGCTGAAGCCGGAACCGATTTTTACGGCCGTTGAATCTCTAATCACCAATCTCCAATCTCCTGATGGAGGGAGATTAGAGAGCGGAGATTGGAGATTGCCCGTAATTCTACTGACGCCCCAGGGACGGCCGTTTACCCAACGCATCGCCCAGGAGCTGGCCCAACACCCCCGGCTGCTGCTGCTGTGCGGCCGTTATGAAGGTTTCGACGAGCGCATTCGTCAGCACCTGGTGACAGACGAACTCTCCATTGGCGATTTTGTGCTGACCGGCGGCGAGCTGGCCGCCATGGTCGTGGTGGATGCGATCGCCCGGCTCATCCCCGGCGTGCTCGGCGCAGAAGACGCCGCCGCAGACGACAGCCACGCCACCGGCTTGCTCGAAGGCCCCCACTACACCCGCCCGGAAACGTTTCGCGGCTGGGCCGTGCCCGAAGTGCTGCGCTCCGGCCATGCCGCCAACATCGCCCGCTGGCGGCGCGAAGCAGCGCTGCGCCGCACCTGGCAGCGCCGCCCCGAACTGCTGCTCACCGCCGACCTCAGCGAAGCCGATCGTTGGTTTTTGGGCAAACTGGCCGCCGGGGAACGGTAAACGGTGGTCAGTAAACGGTAAGCGGTTGGACAGTTTGCGTTACTTTTGCGCTAAACTGCTCACTGACCTACCGATAACCGATTACCGAACCAACAACGGGAGACCAACATGCGTGGATGTTTACGATTTTTAGCGGGGGTGGTAGCCATTGGCTTTGTGATGACGGCCGTTCTCGCCCTTTTCCTCACCAATTTATTCGCCGTTATGGCGGACCGTGAAGTTTTTAAGGAGTCGCTGGCGGACCTGGACCAGCTGGTGGTGGAGGCGGTACCCGCCTTTGTCGCCCAGACGCTGGAGGAGCAGGCACGGGAGCGCGGCCTGGCGCCCATCAATTTAGACGAGGCACTGCTCCAGGAATCAATGGCAACCTTGCTGCCGCCCGGCTGGATTGAGGCCCAGGCGGATACGGCCGTCGACACCGTTTACGATTTGCTGGAAGGCGGCGACCTGGAAAACGCCGAGCTGACCATCGACACCACGCCCCTCCTGGATCGCTTTCGCGGCCAGCCGGGCCTGGAAGTGGTGGACAACATCGTCACCAGCCTGCCGCCCTGCACCCAACCGATCAACCCCGCCGAGCTGCTGGGGCCAAATGTGACCATTCCCGCCTGCCTGCCACCCGGCATCCCAACCAACCAGGTGACGCAGGAAGTGCACACCCGGCTGGTGCAGGCCCTGGACAGCAATCCGCAGCTCACCAGCGACTTTGGCCTGGTGCGCATTCCGCTCTTCCCACCGGAGCAAGAGGCGCAAAATGCCGAACTGATCCAGGCGCGGGAGCAGCTGCTGCGCCTGCAGCGCGCCTTCACCCTGGCCCAGGATTGGGGCTGGCTGCTCTGGCTGCTGCCTGCGGGCTGCCTGCTGCTGATTGCCCTGCTGGCGGTGCGCTCGCTGTCTGAGTTGGGTCACTGGTGGGGCTGGCCGCTGCTGGGAACGGCCGTTTTTGTCCTCTTCATCGCCATTCTTTTTCCGGCGGTCACCACCTTTTTACTGCGGCAAACCCCGGTAGACCCGGCGGTTGTGACGACGACGCTGCGGGGGACGATGGTGCGGTTGGTAACGGCCGTAACCGACACCTGGCTCAGCCGCGTCTACCTGCAAGCAGGTTTCATGCTGGTGCTGGGGGTTGTGTTTGTGCTGTTGGGGTTTGTGACCAGAAGTAACCGAGCCTATTGAGCACATCGTTGAGTAATTGTTTACCAACTACCAACAAGGCCAAGCCAATCGGGGCCTGAGCCTGTCGGGGCCTGAGCCTGTCGGGGCCTGAGCCTGTCGAAGGCCAGCTTTCGGCAAGCTCAGGCCTCGTTTATGGACAAAAATAGTGGCTGGTGGCTAGCGGCTGGTGGTTGGTAAAACCACGAGCCACGAACCACCAGCCACCTTCTAACAAATCTCTCGTCTGCGGCTAGGGCAAGGGAATGATTGTAAAATCGACAAAGCCCGTAGCTTCCCCTTCGATCTCATGATCAAAGTAGAACGCCGTCATCGCCTCGATCTGTCCTGAGTCCAGGTTGCTAGACAAATCCAGCGAAGAGATAAACTCACCATTGACAAAGAAGTACCCGACATCGCCCCAGGCCATGAGCCGCAGCGTATTGGTTTCGCCATCACCAAGATTCAGGTTATTCAAATCGCCTTCGGCCACCGTGAATTCGTTGTCGGCGCTGCCTTGCCGGTCGGCTAAAGCCCAGTTGCCCTCAGAAGCCAGCACCAGCCAATATTTGTACGAACCGTTGGTGCGGAACGAGAAACCATAATCCCAACCGTTTACCGAAGCCGCAAAAGGATTGACAAAAGTGGCTTCGACAATGAAGTTCAGTTCGTCAACATCGGCCGTTTCCAGCTTGATGAGGTCGTCGATCACATGGACCAACTCGCCGCTGTTCGGGCCGTATATCGGATCGCCAGCGTACAAATTAAAGTTGTTGTACGGCGATTCCTGGCCGTTTAGTTCGTTCGCGCCGTAGAAACCAGTGCCCAGGGCAATATTGCCGCCGCCCGTTCGGGAAGAAAGGTCCAGCTTATCCACAAGCTGCCCGTTGAGGAAAAAATACCCCAGTTCGCCAATGGCAATCACTTCAAACAGATTGCTGCCACCTTCGCTGAGGTCCAGTAAATCCACTTGACCCTCCTGCACAAAGGTGTCTGCGCCGGGGGCACGGTCGTTCAAATTCCACAGCCCATCTGAACGAACCACCAGGCGCAGTTCGTCATCCACGTCGCTCTGGCGGAAGATGAGGCCAAAATCCCACGTCCCAGTGGTCGGGCCATACGGGTTGACCATTTCCACCTGCATAATAAAGTCAGCTGGGGTGGGATCGGCGTAGGCGGTTTCGATAAATTCGTCATCGTCGTGCACCAGGCTGCCGCTGAACGGACCGTAAACGGCCTCCAGATCGCCAGACGGCCGTGGTGTGGGCGGGTTGTCCGTAGTTCCCGTCGCCGCGGTGGCATTGGCAATCGCCTCACGGGTGGCCTGGGCGCTCTCGCGTGTGGCAATTACGTCCGGGGTGGCTTCGGCGGGCACGTCGGTGGGAGAGGGAACCGGGGTGGCTGCGGCCTCGGTGGGTGTGGGGGCGATGACTTCCTGGGTAGCCGTGGCCGCTTCCTCGGTTTCAAGGGCGGCCAGCGCCTGCGCCGTGGCTTCTTCATCTACCTCAACTTCTTCTTCATCGTTGCCCCGACCGCGCGGGGTGCTGGTGGGATCACCGCCAAAGAGGGCGAAGTCGCTGTTGGACAGGCTAGAGACCAGCAGGGCCACCCCGCCGATGCAGACAACCGCAATGAGAGCCACCACGCCCCAAATCCACTTAGGCACGCCACCGCTGCCGGTCTGTGTTTGGGCGCTCGGCGTGGGGAAGCGCACCGGGCCGGGGCTGCTGGTGACCGGCGGCGGGGGTGGGGGTGGGGTCGTAGTAGCTGTCTCCAAAATCGAGGGTGAAGGCGTGGAGCGAACTGGCGGCGGAGGCGGCGGTACTTCTTCCATCAGCTCCGCCTTCATTTCGCTGAGTTCGGCCTCCAGCTTACGCATGCCTGGTTGTTCCAGGTTGCGTTCGGTAACGGCCGTTAACGCCGAAGACAAATCGGTTGCCGAAGAAAAGCGCTCATCCCGCTCCTTGGCCATTGCCTTGTTGATGATTTCGTTGCAGGCGGGTGGCAAATCGGGGCGCACGCTCAAAATTTGCGGCACGGGGTCCATGACGTGTTTCATCATCATGCGGGCCGGGGTGTCGGCGTCGTAGGGAGTGGAGCCGGTGAGCATTTGGAAGAGGATTACCCCGAGGGCGTAGATGTCGGAACGGCCGTCCAACTGCTTATCGCCATACACCTGTTCCGGGCTCATGTAGGTGGGCGTGCCCACCAGGCTGCCGCTGGCCGTCAGCGCATTGGTCGAAGACGAAACGTGCACGATGCCAAAGTCAGCCAGAAAAGCGTCGCCGTATTGATCAAACAGCACGTTGCTCGGCTTGAGATCACGATGAATGATGCCCATGCTGTGCGCCCGGTCCAGCGCTGAACCCAGCCGCTTCAGAATGATCGCTGCTTCATCAATGGGAATCGGCCCTTCCGCCAGCCGGTCGGACAGTGACCCGCCGGTCATCAGGCGCATCACCAAAAACGGCTGACCATTTTCTTCGCCAAAGTCATACACCGGCACAATAGCCGGATGTTCCAGCGTGGCGATGGTGCGGGCCTCGCGGGTGAATCGGGCGCGAAACTCCGCCTCATGCATGAATTCACGCGGCAGCATCTTCAACGCCACCGTCCGCTCAAAACGAGGATCGTACGCTTCGTAAACCGTCGCCATACCACCTCGCCCAATTTCCTGTTTTATTTCATACCGGCCAATCTTTTCAGGTATCATAATTTTTTCATCATCGGTAAAGGTTGATAAAAAAGTCGCGCTGTGGGCAGCTGGACACTCTACTTAACGGCAATTTCCCTCGATTGGTTCCAGCTATCACTGTCTGATTCGCGCCACTGTTATAGCGTAGTAAGTTGATCGGGAATTGACAATAGCCTAATTTACAAAAAAGACCGCAAAAGTTGCATAAACCTGCCGTAAATATTAAGCGGCGGCCTCTGAACCGGGGTTAACGACGGCCGTATGCCTCTCTTGCCACCTGCCGCGCCCCTTCCTCTTGCTGTCGTCGCCACTCACGGTCTTGTTGCGCCCGCACAATCACGTCACGCACCTCGTCCGGGGAGTCGGTGAGAATGAGCAGATCCAGGTCTTCCGCCGAAATTTTGCCTTCGGCCAGCATGGTGTCTTTGAGCCAGGCCACCAACCCTCCCCAGTAAGCGGTGTCAAACAGCACCACTGGAAAGTTCTGCACCTTGCCGGTCTGAATGAGGGTGAGTGATTCAAACAGCTCGTCCATCGTGCCAAAGCCGCCAGGGAAGATGACAAATGCCTGGGCGTATTTCACCAGCATTACTTTACGCGTAAAAAAGTAGCGGAAGTCGATGGAAAGATCAACATACGGATTGAGGTGCTGCTCGAAGGGCAGCTCGATGTTAAGGCCGACGGACTGCACACCGGCCAGCCGCGCGCCCTTGTTGCCCGCTTCCATGATGCCCGGTCCCCCGCCGGTGATGATGTTAAAACCCGCCTCACCCAACTTTTGGGCCACGGTGACGGCCGTTTCATACTGCACATCCCCCGGTTTGGCACGAGCGGAACCAAAGATGGTAACGGCCGTTTCCAGCTCCGCCAGCGCGTCAAAGCCCTCCACAAACTCACCCAGGATGCGCATTACCCGCCAGGTGTCGGTTTTGTAGAACGGTTCTGGCCCTTCCAGCAGCCGCTCGTCTTCGGTGGGCCGACCGGTGCGCGCTGCCCGGTTTAAACTGGGATTCTCAACTTTGCGTGGTTCATTATTCATAGAATATCCTTTGGCTGATTGGCCCAATTTTGAAAATTAGGCCAACCTGGTCAGCGCGTGCGTCGCCCCTACTCTGCTTCTCGTTTTACCACCACCAACGTGATGTCATCAAACTGGGGCGTCTCCCCGGCGTGCAGGGTGACGGCCCGGGTAATGCTTTGCGCGATGCGGCTGGCATTGAAGCGGCGCACGCGGCCAGCAGCCTGCGCCAATCGCTCCACGCCAAACTCATCAAAATCTTCATTCATCGCTTCCGTCACACCGTCGGTGTAGAGCAGCAGCGTATCACCCGGCAAAAATTGGATGGAATGGCTCTTCATGGTGATTTGTGGCACCACGCCCAGGGCCATGCCATGATCGGTGAGGATTTTATACTCCCCGTTGGCGCGCAGCAGCACCGGCGGATTATGCCCACCGTTGGCGTAAAAAATCCGCTGGCTGTCTGGCTTCCAGATGGCGTAAAAAACGGTCACAAACAGATCCGACTGCGTGTCCTGGTTGATGATCTGGTTGGCCCGCACCAGCACATCGGCCGGGTCGCTGCGGCTGATGGCGACGGTGCGCAGGATGGTGCGGCACAGCGCCATAAACAGCGCTGCCGGGATGCCCTTGTCGGCCACATCGGCCACGACGATGCCCCAGTTGCCGTCGTACAGCGGGATAAAGTCGTAAAAGTCGCCGCTGACCTGGCGGGCAGCCTGCCAATAGCTGGCCACCGAGCAGGCGGGGATGTTGGGGTTGCCCGCCGGGATGAGGCTGGCCTGAATACCTCGGGCGACGTCCAGCTCACGCTCCAGCCGGGTGCGGGCGGCCGCTTCCTGGTAGAGGTGGTGGTTCACCACGGCCGTTGCGGCCTGATGGGCAATCCCGGTAAGAATGTTGAGACGGCGGGTGGAGAGGGAACGGCCGTTTTCCATCCACGATCCCACCACCATTGCCCCCACCAGTTCACCCCGCGCATTCAGCGGAAAGGCAAACGCCCGTTCGGTGCCCAGCACCTTCTCTAACCAATTCGGCAGATGGATTACGTAGTACGTGCCGGTTGGCGAAAGGCCGTCGGCCATGCGCGGGGAAATGTCTTCAAATTCCTCCTGGTCCAGCGCCAGCGTTTCCAGCAACCCACGCCCCATTTCGTTAATGCCATAGCTGGGGCCGGGCCGGAACAGCTGCCGCTCCTCGTCCCAAATGAGAATGATGCACGACTCCACCCCCACCAGCATGGGCACCAGGCGGGAGATTGTGTCTAAGATTTCATCCAGCTCAATCAGGCTGTTGACGGCCGCGGCCACCTGGAACAGGGCTGTATTGACCCACGCCTCTTCCTGCTGGGCGTTGCGCAGATTCCAATTTTCCAGCCCTCTGGCCAGCTGCTGGGTGATGCCCTCCAGCAGCTCATCGCGGCGGCCCGGCGACTGGAGCACGTTACTGGCGCTGCGATCCTGATGCCAGTCGGGCAAAATCATCACGCCCAGGACGTCCGTCAGGGTGCAGACAGGTAGCAGGGTGAGGCAGCGCGGCAGCGGGCCACCGGCCACATGATGCAGCCAGCGCGGTACCTGCTGCGTGGTGAGCGGCTCCTGCCCTACGTGCACCGCGTCCAGTGCGGGCCAATCGCCAATGTGCAGCTTTTGTGCCTGGATGAGCGCCTGGCCTTCTGCCGTAAAGCCGGTGCTGTGGCTGCCCCGGTAAACGTAGGACTCTTCGTCCCACAGCAAAACGGCGCAAAAGGGCACCCCGACGAGCATGGTGGTCAGGCGGGTAACGGCCGTTAAAATCTCGTCCAGGTCGGCGCTGCGGCTGACGGCCTCGGCCACCTGGAGCTGGGCGGTGGTGAGCCACGCCTGCTCACGCTGCCGGGCCAACTGGCGCACCTTGCTGATGGAAACGGCCGTTTCTGCCGCCAGCGCTTCCAAGGTCATCTTCTCGATGCGGGTAAAGACACCGGGCTTGGGGCTTTGCACGTCCAGCACCCCCACCACCTCACCATCCACAAGGAGCGGTAGGGCCATTTCGGCGCGGGTGCTGTTTTCCAGCGGATTATCTTGCGAGACAAATCGGTCGTCCTCAACGGTGTTGTTGCTGATGATGGTTTGCTGGTTGGCAACGGCCGTACCAATCAACCCCACGCCCGGCCGCATGCGCCACGGCTGCGCCAGAATGTCGGCATCGCTGCTGGCCTGGATAACCGCCTCGCCGGTTTCCGGATCAATCCCAAAAATGGAAACCAGGTGGAAACCAAACGTCTGCTGCGTCAGCTGCACCACCTGGCTGAATATTTCGTCCTGGTTTTGCACCTGACTGATTTTCAGGCCAATCTGCCCCACCAGTTCCAGGTGGGCCGAGCGCTGCCGCTCCTGGGCAAACAGCAGCGCATGGGCCACCGCCGCCGCCGCCTGGTTGGCCAGAATGGTGAGGCGACGCATGTCCTCTTCGGCAAAGCGGTTGGGCTGGCTGCTTTGCGCCGCCACAATGCCGATGGTGCTGTTACCGCTGATCATGGGAATAAAAAGCGCCGAGCGCGGCGGAGAATTGCTGATGTAGCGGGGACGGGCGGGCAGGGCATCCATTTCACGCTGAAAATCGCGCACCAGCAGCGGCTTTTTGGTTTGCCGCACCCAGCTGATGATGCCACCCTCTTCGCGCAGGTTAAAGGTTTGCGGCGTTTCCTGGCGCACGTCGCGAATTTTCCAGTAGAGGATGTGATAATCTTCCTCTTCAAACAGGCCGACTTGAAAGGTGCGGTTGTCGATCACCTGTCCGGCTTCGTTGGCGATGAGCTCGGCCAGGGCGTGCACGTCTAGCTGGGCGGCCACCAGGGCCCGACCGGCGTCGCTGAGCGCTTCTAGCTCGGCCACGCGGCGCACAAGCTGCTGACGCGAGCGGTAGCGCCGCACCAGGATGTAAGCAGCCAGCAGCAGCGCCCCCACCAGCAGGACAATCGAAATAGACGGCCAGGGCAGACCCTCTGTACTTTGTCCGAAAATTGCTGCTGAAAAGGACATGGCCAGGATTGATCGGGTCCTATTTTTTAGGCTGGGAATGGCAAAATGATTGGCACTAGGCGTTGGCCAGCGCTGCTTTTGCCGTTTGTCTGCTGGGATAAATCTGGAACAGCTGGTCGAAGCCCACCATGTGGAAGATTTCCTGGAGACGGCCGCTTAAGCCGCACAAAACCAGGTTGCCCTCCTGCTGTTTGGCTTTGCGCCAACCGGTCACCAACGTGCGCAGTCCGCCGCTGTTGATGTACTCTGTCTGGCTGAGGTCCACCACAAGCCGGGCCTTGCCATCGTCCAGCAAAACCGTGAGCTGCTGTTCCAACGTGGGCGTGAGGGTTTGATCGAGACGGCCGTTAATCGCCACCAGCCAAATTTCATCTCCCAGCGATTCTTGCCAAATGTTCATGCTGCTCATTTTTTCTTTTTGACCAGGGTCAGGGTATTGCCGGACTTGTCGTCAAACTCAAACCGAACCTCATCCATCAACTGCCGCATGAAATGGATGCCCAGGCCGCCAACCTTGACGTTTTCCGGTTCGGCGGCATCCGGGGGCAAAGTAGGCACGGGCACGGTGTCTGGGTTAAATGAACGGCCGTTGTCATGGATACGAATGATGAAGGAACGGCCGTCCAGCTGCCAGCTCACCGTCATCTCACCCCGGTCTTCACCACCGTAGGCATGCTCAATCACATTGGTGCAGGCCTCATCACAGGCCAGCTCAATGTGAAAAATGGCCGTCTGGTCCAGACCGCTCACGGCGGCACCATCGGCCATAAACTGACAAACCTTCTGAATTTCTTCGTAACGTCCGGGAACGGTGAGGACGTGTTGTACATCCATGTGAGGAATAAAAAGGGGTAGTCAGTAAGCAGTAAAGTAAATCCAGCAGCCTGAAGCGCCCAGGCAAAACTGCTTACTGAATACGGCCGTTACGCTAGAAGCTGCCTACCGCAGCCGTGTCGTCTTCGTAAACCTGGAACAACGAATCGAGCCCCGCCAGCGAAAGAACTTCAGACACTCGCTCGGACGGCGACGCCAGGCGCACATCGCCGCTGTGCCGCTTGCACTCTTTCAGGGTAGACACCAGAGTACGCAGGCCAGCGCTGCTCATGTACGTCACACCGGCCAGGTTCAGCACCAAGCTGTGACGGCCGCTGTTCATTAGCTCTTTTAAATTCCCCTCAAATTCTGCGGCATTGCTGCTGTCGATACGGCCGTTAACCGTTACCAAATCAACTCGCTTCAATGTTTCTACGCTCATATTTACAGCTGTGTCGCTCATACAAAGATTCCTCCTCGGTTCAATCGGTAAGCGTGTGGGGCAGATTATAACACGCAATTTCCGATTGGCGATTGTGGGAAATTGACGATTGTGGCCGTGCGCTTTACGATTGGGGCATGGGTGAATTATGGCAGGTGCTAGAGCAAAAAGCGCGGCTGGTGGGTTTTGACATGGTGGGGGTGGTAACGGCCGTTCCCAGCCCCAACCTGCACGCCTACCAACGCTGGATCGACGCCGAAATGCACGGGCAAATGGGCTACCTGGCCCGCCCCGACCGCCTGGCCCGGCGGCAGGACCTCAACCACATCCTGCCCGGCGTGCAAACCATCATCTGCGTGGGGCTGATGTACAGCACCTTGCCCGTGCCACCAACCATTGCCAGCGACCCCAGCCGGGGGCGCATCTCCAACTACGCCTGGGGTGTAGACTACCATGAGGTGATGCCCCCCCGTCTGGAAGAATTGGCCGCCTGGCTCAAGGCGCAGCAGCCGGCAAGCGACATCGCCACCAAAGTCTACGTCGATACCGGTGCCATCCTGGAGCGCGACCACGCCGCCGCCGCAGGTCTCGGCTTCACCGGCAAAAACACCATGCTGATTGCGCCGCAGCGGGGATCGTTTTTCTTTTTGGGCGAGATTTTGACGACGCTGGAGATTAGAGATTGGAGATTGGAGATTGGTTCAGTCTCTAATCTCCAATCTCCAATCTCCCCCATGCCCACCTGCGGCATCTGCCGCCGCTGCCTGGACGCCTGCCCCACCAACGCCTTCCCCGAGCCGTATGTGCTGGACGCCCGCCGCTGCATCTCCTACCTGACCATTGAGCTGAAAGGGTGGATTCCGCGGGAGTTACGGCCGTTCATGCACAACTGGGTCTACGGCTGCGACATCTGCCAGGTGGTATGTCCGTTCAACCGCTTTAGCCAGCCGACACAGGAGATTGCTTTTTATCCGCAGCAAGAATGGGACAGCGTCGCCCCGCCGCTGCTAGATTTGCTCACGCTGGACGACGCAGGTTTTGCTGAGCGTTTTGCCCACAGCCCCATCCGGCGCATCAAACGAACGCGGCTGGTGCGCAATGCGTGTGTGGCGGCGGGGAATTGGGGCAGCGAAACGGCCGTACCCGCCCTCAGCCACCTGCTCACCGACCCGGAACCCATCCTTCGCGGTCATGCGGTGTGGGCCTTGCAGCAGATTGGCGGCGCGGCGGCCCAGTCGGCGCTGGCAGATTTGCGAGAGAGAGAACAGGATGGGGCGGTTTTGGCCGAGCTGAACGGCCGTTAACACTCTCCCACCACCCGCCTCCTCGCTCACTCAATAAACTCAGGAAATTCCGGCTCCTCAGATCGCTCATCTTTGGGCTGCTGGCCATTTAAGGCGTGCGCCCTGGCCGCCGCTTTGGGATATTTCCCGGGCAACAGCCGGGCAAAATAGATCCATTCCAACAGCGGGCTGGTCATAAACGTGGTAATGAGCGCCATCAGCACCATCATCGTGAACAGCGTCGGCGACAAAATGCCGATGTCTAATCCAATATTCAACACCACCAGCTCCATCAAACCGCGCGTATTCATCAAAATGCCCAATGCCGCCGCTTCGCGCCACGGGGTGCCGGTAATTCGCGCCGCCAACGTCGAGCCACCAAACTTGCCCGCTATGGCAACCAGGATAATAAGCCCGCAGTAAAACCACAGTTCTGCCCCGCTTACCAGGCCGATGCTGGCCCGCAAGCCAGTAAAAGCAAAAAAGAGCGGCAGCAGCAGGACAACGGCCGTATCTTCCAACTTCTGCGTTAGCGCCACCACAAACTGGTGCTGTTTGGGCATCATAGCCCCCGCCAGGAATGCGCCAAACAGCGCATGAATCCCCAGCCACTCCGTTACCAACCCAGAGAGCAAAACAACCAGAAAAATGAGGGCCATCATATCTTGCGCCAGTTTGCCCCGTTTTTCATAACTCTTTTCCAGCCAGCCAAGCGCAGGCCGGACCACAAACAGCATAGCCAGGATGTACACCGCTGAACCACCAATCGTTACCCAAAGGGGCAGAGCCCCCGCCGTTGTCCGCACCAGCAGGACCACCCCCGCCAAAATACACCAGCCCGTCACATCATCCACCGCCGCACAGGTAATCGTTAGCGAACCAACCGGGGTACGCAGCAAGTTGCGCTCGGTCAAAATGCGGGCCAGTACCGGAAAAGCCGTAATGCTCATGGCGATGCCCACAAACAGGGCAAAATGGGTGAAGGGAACATCGTCGTTTGAGAGACGTGGGTACAAAAAAAGGGCCAGAAGGGTACCCAACAAAAAGGGAGCCAAAATACTCACGTGGCTGGTCACAACGGCCGTATGCCCTCGCCCCTTTAACAGCTGTGGATCCAACTCCAACCCCACCAGGAACATAAATAGCAGTAAACCGACCTGGCTCAACGCATTTAAATAACCAAGGCTTTCCGGGGGAAACAAAGCCGCCGAGACGCCGGGCGCTATCCAACCGAGCAAAGATGGCCCCAGCAAAATACCGGCCACCATTTCACCCATCACCTGGGGCTGATGTAGCTTGCGAAAAATCATCCCCACCAATCGTGATGCCGCCAAAATCACGCTGATCTGGATCAGCAATGTGGACAATTCTCCCCCATGTTCCAGCGCAGCCCCCGTTTCGGGCACGCCCGCTGCGGCCGCAGCCGCCGGTGCCTCTAATCCCTGCCCCAGCTGCAAAAGAGCCAAAACCCCCAAAATAGGGAGACCAACCAGCACAAAATAATGGAAAATTGCTTTCATGAACGAACTTTCCTTCCAGGTACTCCTGCCATTGTGGTCAAACGATGTTACTCGGCCGTGACCGTGTGTTTACTGCCTGCGATTATGATTGGCCGCCATAAATACCGTCAATTCAGTCTTACGGACAACTTTTGGCTAAAATGTGAGGGTAAACCCTTAGGTTGGTCTGAAGCGGCCCGTTGCTGGTCGAGAATTTGGGTCTTTCGGATTTAGAAAGGCCAAAGCGAGCAAGAAGTGGGTGGAAAACAGATCACAACCGGTCTAAACTGTGGTGACTAAACCAAAACACCTGCGTTCATTGGCAGCATCTGCGGATGGATAATTGGAGGAACACCTATGTTGGCACAACTTTCACGGGCAGAACTGGCAACCACCGAACTTTCGGCCACCGAACTTTCGGCCGCCGAGCTATCAGCCGCCGAGTTATCGGCCGATTACGGCCGTATCGAAGCCGCCATCCATTACCTTGACCAAAACTTCCAGGCCCAACCCCCGCTGGCCGAGGTTGCCGCCCACGTGGGGCTGAGCGAATACCACTTCCAGCGCCTGTTTAGCCGCTGGGCGGGCACCAGCCCCAAACGCTTTTTGCAATTCCTCACCATCCAGCACGCCAAACAGCTGCTGGCCGATTCGCAGTCGATTCTGGACGCGACGTTTGAAGCTGGCCTTTCCAGCCCCAGCCGCCTGCACGACCTGTTTGTGACCCACGAAGCGATCACCCCCGGCGAGTTCAAGCAGAAGGGGGCCGGACTGACAATTCAATACGGTTTCCACGACTCCCCGTTTGGCGAATGCCTGATTGCCCTGACGGAGCGTGGCATTTGCGGCCTGCAATTTGTGGCCAACGGCGACCGCGCGGCAGCGCTGGCGGAGCTTAAAGCCAGCTGGCCCCAGGCCGAATTTGTGGCCGACGACGAAGCAACACGGCCGTTTATCAATCCCATCTTCAACCTCACCGATGTGGCCGAACGGCCGTCCCTGCCCCTCTACCTCAAAGGCACCAACTTCCAGATTCAGGTGTGGCAGGCGCTGCTGAAGATTCCGGCGGGAACGGCCGTTGCCTACGGCACCGTAGCCCAGATGATTGGCAATCCGAAGGCGTCCCGCGCCGTGGGCAGCGCCACCGGCAGTAACCCCATCGGCTTCCTCATCCCCTGCCACCGCGTCATCCGGCAGGCAGGCGGGCTGGGCGACTACCGCTGGGGCAGCCGCCGCAAGAAGGCGATCCTGGGCTGGGAGTCGGCCCGTTATCGGTAATCAGTGGTCGGTAATCGGTGGTCGGGGAACGGTTTACCGATTACCGATTACCGATTACCGCTCCCTGGCGGTATAATTTCCGCCATGCGCATATTAATCACCGGCGGTGCGGGCCAGTTGGGAACCGCGCTGCAAACGGAACTCACCCAACATGAACTTTTCCCCATAGATTTGCCCCAGGTTGACATAACAGACCGCGAGGCGCTGTTTGCCAACGTTGCCGACACCAAACCCGACCTCATCATCCACTGCGCCGCCTACACCAATGTGGACGGCTGCGCCAAAGATCCGGTCCTGGCCTACAAGGTCAACGGCCTGGGCACGCAAAACGTGGCCCTGGCCTGCCAGCAGTTTGGCGCGACAATGGTGCACATCAGCACCAACGAGGTATTTGCCGGGGACAACCCGGCCGGGTACGAGGAGTGGATGCCGTTGAGCGCGGTGAACGCATACGGCCGTTCCAAAGCCGCCGCCGAGGTTCATGTCAAAAACATCCTGTCGAAGTTCTACATCGTGCGCCCCGCCTGGCTGTATGCGCCACACGGCCGTAACTTCATCCACGCCATCCTCGACCGCGCCCGCAGCACCGGCCAGCTCCGCGTCGTCACCGACGAGATCGGCAACCCCACCTACGCCAAAGACCATGCCCAAGCCATCGGCCAGCTCATCACGACGGAGCAGTACGGCATTTACCACTTTGTGAATTACGGCAGCTGCTCGCGCTGGCAGTTTGCTAACGAAATTTTGCGCCTGGCCGGGCTGACCGAGGTGGTGAATACGCCCATTTTAGGCAAGGAATTTAAACGGCCGTCCACGCCCCCACCCTTCGGCACCATCCACAACATTGCGGGCAAAGCGATTGGGATCGAATTACGGCCGTGGCAGGAAGCGCTAGCTGAGTACATTCAAGAATTTGTAATTGAGTAATTGGTAATTGAGTAATTGGTAATTGAGTAACTGGTAATTGGGTAATTTGCAATACTTCAGGAAGGAACCATGGAAAAACCATTGCAAAGAAATTACGTGAAAGCTACAGATAAAGAGACTGGGCCACCTCGTTACTCGAAAAATTGGCTAATCGCCAAAAGAGCGTTTTTTGAGGTTTATTCTGATCGATTAGAAATAGGGAACTGGATTATCCCGTACAATGAAATTCAAGATATCGTGCTATTTGAAACCAAACAGGGACTCTTTTCCGTTCATTTATTACAAATTGAAACAACCGAGAAAAACTACCAAATCGGTTTCAATCCTTGGGTTAATCCGATTGAATATATTCCGTTAGAAGTCAGGCGAGAAAAAGTTCAAATGCAATATTCTTATTTCTCAATTGCCCTGCGTCTCACTTTAGCGACTTACTTACTTTTGAAGATTTTGGAACAATTTTAAGAATTTGAGGTAAACAATTCCTCTGAATGACAAGATGTGGTGATCGAGAAATTAGGCAATTCACCATCACTCAAATTACTCAATTACTACCTGAAAGGAATCAAATGAGTACAAACCCCACTCCCCCCATCGCCGCCATCAAACCGAAAGAACTAACCATCCACGGACACACCCGCGTTGACAACTACTTCTGGCTGCGCGAGCGGGAAAATCCGGAAGTGATTACCTACCTGGAGTCCGAAAACGCCTACACCGAGGCGATAATGGCCCACACCAAGCCGCTGCAAGAAGCGCTGTATACGGAGATGGTCGGCCGTATCCAGGAAACCGACAGCACCGCCCCGATAAAAAAAGGGGAATACTTCTACTACGACCGCACCGAAGCGGGCCAGCAGTACAAAATCCACTGCCGCAAATATGGCTCGCTGGATGCCTCCGAAGAGATTTTGCTCGATGAAAACGCGCTGGCCGCCGAGACCAAATATTTTAAGCTCGGCATCTTCCAGGTCAGCCCCAACCAGCAGCTGCTGGCCTACTCCACGGACACGACTGGCGGCGAGCGGTATACCCTGGTTGTCAAAAACCTGGCCACCGGCGAGATGCTGGCCGACGCCGTGCCCGACACCTTCTACTCGGTGGAATGGGCCAACGACAACCGGACGTTGTTCTACAACAAACAAAACGACGTCTGGCGCAGCGACAGAGTTTTCCGCCACACGCTGGGCAGCGACGCCAGCGAGGACGTGGAAATCTTCCACGAAGAGGATGAGCTGTTCAACGTCTCCATGCACAAAACTCGGGATGACGCCTACATCGTCATCACCTGCCACAGCATGGAAACCACCGAGCAGCACTTCCTGAATGCCGACACGCCCGACGATGGCCTGACGCTGCTGGCACCGCGCAAACGGGGCTGGCGTTACTTCCTCAACCATCGCCAGGGGGAATTTTTCATCCTGTCCAACGAAGAGGCGCGCAACAACAAGTTGATGGTAACGGCCGTTGCCAACCTCACCCCGGAAAACTGGCAAACGTTCATCCCCCACAACCCGGACAAGCTGCTGGAAAATGTGGACGTGTTTGCCGATCATTTGGTGGTGTACGGCCGTTTCAACGGCCTGCACACCCTGGACATTCACAGCTTCAGCGGCAGCATTCGCCAGCCGGTGCAGTTCCCCGAACCCGTCTACGCCATCCAGGTCAGCGACAACCCCGAGTTTGTCACCGACCGGCTGCGTTTTGTCTACACCTCGCTCACCACCGCCGACACCACCGTGGAGCTGGACATGGACACGCTGGAATGGCACAAAATCAAGCAGCTCCCCGTGCTCGGCGGCTACGATCCGGCCAACTACCAGGCGGAACGCACCTTCGCCACCGCCCCCGACGGCACCCAGGTGCCCATTTCGCTGGTGTATCGCAAGGGGCTGGTGCGCGACGGCCGTAATCCCTGCCTGCTCTACGGCTACGGCTCGTACGGCGCCAGCATGTCGCCCAGCTTCGACCAAAAGCGGCTCAGCCTGATCGATCGCGGCTTTATTTACGCCATCGCCCACATTCGCGGCGGCCAGGAGATGGGGCGGCACTGGTACGACCAGGGCAAATGGCTGCACAAAAAGAACACGTTCACCGATTTTATTGCCTGTGCGCGGCACCTGATACATGAAAAATATACAAGTCGGGAGAAGTTGGCGGTAAACGGCCGTTCCGCGGGCGGCCTGCTCATGGGGGCGGTCACGGTGATGGCCCCCGAGCTGTTCAAAGTCGTTGTGGCGGGCGTGCCGTTTGTCGATGTCGTCTCCACCATGCTGGACGAATCAATCCCGCTCACCGTCGGCGAATTTGAGGAGTGGGGCAATCCCAAGGAGGAAGCGTACTACAATTACATGGTCTCTTACTCCCCCTACGACAACACCGAGGCCAAGGCGTACCCCAACATCCTCATCACCGCCGGCCTCAACGACCCGCGCGTGCAGTACTGGGAACCGGCCAAGTGGGCCGCCAGGCTGCGCGCCGTCAAAACCGACAACAACCTGCTCCTGCTCAAAACCCACATGGGCGCGGGACACTTTGCCTCAAGCGGCCGTTACGATTACCTGAAGGACATCGCCTTCGAATATGCATTTATTTTGGAAAACATCCCGTAGGGGGCGTAGGGGCGAGGCGGTTGGCCACGATCTTAAAAACACCGGCTCAACACCCCCTCCAACCGCCTCGCCCCCCGGCAGAACAACCACCATTTTGGCATAGACGGCCGTTACCTAAAATTTCGGTGTGCCAGACGTGGTATTGGTGAAATGCAATGGTGATGATCACCTGAACCAGGGCGAGGCAGGTGGTGGGAAGGTGTTGGAAGATGCCAGGGGGTTGGCCACCTGCCTCGCCCCTACGACACGGCCGTCTTCATTTGGTGTCGATGTATGTCATTTGGGTGAACAACCGGTCCAAATTGTCTCGATTGCGGGCATGGCGGATGGGATTTTCCCGGATGTACCGGCGTACATTTTCCAACTCCCGTTCACTGCGAATAATCCGTTCATAATACCCACGCTGCCAAACCTGAAAATCGGTACCAGACAGCTTCAGCACTGCCTTGACCCGCTTGGTCACCAACATTTTGTAATTGCCCACAATCGCCCCTACCGAACCGGGCTGCAACGTTGTGAAATTGGGTTCTGCACCCTCCGGCGTAGTAAGCCCAATGAGGCCGTGCTGGTGATCCCACATCAGGATCGATTCATCCAACACCACGTGTCTGGCATGATCTTGCTGGGGAATGTAGTCCCAGGCCATTGTGGCAATTTCGCGCAGCTGCGGATTGGCAAACAAATTTTGGCGGTTGTGCGTGCAAAACGTCACAAAATAGAGCCCTGACCTGGCGTAATCCCAATTTTGCAGCCGAATAGACCGTCGGTGATGTTTCTGCGGATTAAATTGACGCGACATACCCAAATTTTATCCAACACCCCCCGTAGGGGCGAGGCGGTTGGCCTCGATCACCCAAAACCAGCGAATCCTACCCTCCAACCGCCTCGCCCCCGGCAGAACAACCACCCTGCTGGCATAAACCGGCCCTGGACAATAATCTTCTGGTCGACCAGAAATGGGGCGAGGCAGGTGGTGGGGAGGCGCTGGTGAAATGCCAGGATGTTGGTCGTCTGCACCAGGGGGCGAGGCAGGTGGAGGAGAGGCGCTGGTGAAATGCCAGGGGGTTGGCCACCTGCCTCGCCCCTACCAGACGGCCGTTTTTTGATGGAAACGGCCGTTCCCCATACAATCTTACCCCATGCCCAAAATCTCCATCATCATCCCCCACCTCAACAAAAAAGAGCTGCTCGACGACTGCCTGGGCGCGCTGCGCCGCCAGACCTTTACCGACTTCGAGGTGCTGTTGGTAGACAACGGTTCCAGCGACGGCACCCAGGCATACCTGCGCGACCACTTCCCCGACGTGCGCCTCATCGAGCTGGGGCGGAATTTTGGCTTTACCGGCGCGTGCAACGCCGGTTGGCAGGCGTCCCACGGCGAGATCATCATCCTGCTCAACAACGACACCGAAGTTGATCCTGACTGGTTACACGAAATCTGGCACACGTTTGCGCAAAATCCGCAGGTGGGCAGCGTCGCCAGCAAAATGCTGCTGTTTGACCAGCGGGACACCTTCCACACCGCCGGGGATTTCTACCGCGTGGACGGCATTCCCGGCAATCGCGGCGTCTGGCAAAAGGATGTGGGGCAGTTCGACCAAATCGAGCCGATATTCAGCGCCTGCGGCGGCTCGTCCGCCTATCGGCGCACCATGTTGGACCAAATCGGCTTCCTCGACGACGATTTTTTCTTCAGCTGCGAAGATGTAGACATCGGTTGGCGGGCGCAGCTGGCGGGCTGGCAGGTGCTGTACGTGCCCACGGCCGTTGTCTACCACAAGCTCAAAGCCACCGGCGGCTCGGTCGTGGGCAGTTATTATGACGGCCGTAATTTCCTCTACCTCATCTGGAAAAATTACCCAACACCCTTATTACGCAATTACTGGAAAGATATCCTCAAAGCCCAACTCAAGATCACCCGTGACGCATTACGCGCCTGGCGCGGTGAAGCCGCCCGCGCTCGCCTGCGCGGCCAGCTCGCCGGACTATGGGGCATCTTTAAAATGTGGCCCAAGCGCCGCCAGGTCCAGGCTCTCCGACGGGTAGACGACGATTCCCTGACGGCCGTTCTCACCCCGGTTGACGATCCCCCTGCTGGCGGGTAACATTGCCCTCCTGACTATGAAGATGCAACAGGAAGAGCCAATGAAACCGTATTTATCCGTGATCATCCCCGCCTACAACGAGGAAAAGCGCATCGGCCAGACGCTAACGGCCGTTTACACCTACCTCACGGCCCAGCCCTTCAGTTGGGAACTGCTCATCGTGCTCGACGGATCCAGGGACAACACGGCTGGCGTCATTGAACAGTTTGCCCAGGGCAGAGAAAACATCCGCTGGATCGACCGCAAGGAAAATATGGGCAAAGGGTTCACCGTGCGCCAGGGCATGCTGGCCGCCCGCGGCGACATTCGCCTCTTCACCGACGCCGACAACTCCACCGACATGAGCCATTTTGACCGGATGAAACCGCTGTTCGACGAGGGTGCCAGCGTCGTCATTTGCTCGCGGGATGGCAAGGACGCCCAGGGGGCGGTGCAGGCCCGGCCGCAGCCGTTCCTCAAGCGGGTGTTGGGCAACTCGGGCAACCTGTTTGTGCAGCTTATGGCTGTGCCCGGCATTTGGGACACCCAATGCGGCTTCAAGGCATTCCGCGCCGCCGCCGCCGAGCAAATTTTCGCCATTTCGCAAATCAACCGCTGGGGCTTCGACATGGAAGCGCTGGCTCTGGCCCGTCGCTTTGGCCACAAAATCCACGTCATCGCCGCCAACTGGCACGATGCCGAAGGCACGCACGTGACGCTGGGCGGCTACCTGGGCACCTTCTGGGAAGCGGTCAAAATCCGCTGGAATCTGCTCAGCGGCGTCTACACCCGGCAAGAAAAACGCCAGGCCACTGCCAAACCCCACCCCACCCCAAAATAACCTTTTAAGACCATCCGGCCGATGCAAAAAGCATTCTATCAACAGATTTCGCAGATTTCGCAGATGAAAGATTCGTTCAATCTGCGTAATCTTTGATTGGTTCTTATGGCAGATTTGGCGCTGGAAACGGCCGTTTCCCAACAACACCACTTCACCCACATCGCCGGTATCGACGAGGCCGGGCGCGGCGCGCTGGCTGGCCCGGTGGTGGCCGCCGCCGTCATCCTGCCGCTCAACGACAGCATCGAAACGCAGCTCCTCGGCGTGAACGATTCCAAGCAGCTCACCGCCGCCCAGCGCGAAACCTTGTTTGACCTCATCTGCCAGCACGCCCTGGCCTACAGCATTGGTCTGGAACCGGCGGCGGTAATCGACCAGATTGGCATCCTGCCCGCCAACAAGCTGGCGATGGTGACGGCCGTATCCCACCTCACCCCCCCACCGGAATTTTTGCTGATAGACGGCCGTATCCGCCTACCCCAGCTCAACATTCCGCAAAAAGCCATCGTGCGCGGTGACAGCCAGAGCCTGAGCATTGCCGCTGCCTCCATCCTGGCCAAGGTCACCCGCGACCGGCTGATGGTGGAGTTGGATCGACACTATCCCGCCTATGGCTTTGCCCAACACAAAGGGTACGGCACCGAGTTCCACCGCGCCGCCATTGCCCAATTTGGCCCCTGCCCGGAACACCGCCACTCCTTCGCCCCCATTCGCCCGCCGCTGCTGTAGGGCAATAGCGCGCTATTGCCCTACTGAGCTCGTTCTACGCTCCGCGTGGGATGAAGATCGGGACGCTCCAGCGTCCCCTTCGCGGCGCAGAGCGCCGACCCCAGCATTCCCACGCCGAGCGTGGGAACGAGAAAATACATCCATTGCTTCATTTGGTCTCTCCTTACGACAATTGCACTTTTCCTTTAGCAACGATTATAATGGACGCACAGTGCAAGAAGGACAAAACCATGCAACGATTTAACGAAGAAGAAATTTTACGGAATGATGCCAAAGAGCGCCTACAGCGTCTTTCGGTGGATCGCCTGCGCGTGGCCAATGATTTTTTGGCTTACCTGGAAGAGCGCGAAGAAAACGAAGCCACCGAAGAACTGCTAAACATCGAAGGCTTCCGCGAAGCGTTTGCCGAAGCGGTTGAAGAGGTCGAATTGGAAAAAACCGTTCTGTTAACTTCCATTCGTCGAAATGTATGAAATCCGCTTAAGCAAAAAAGCTCAGCAGGTTTATGAGAAGGCAGATAAACCGGTGGTGCAAAAGCTAAACCGCTGCTTCGATCATTTAGCCCAAAATCCCCACACATGAAACCACTCATCGGCACAGATTTGAAGCGCTTTTTGCGCGACTACCGGCGGCAGCACCAGCCCGATTTTGACATCGTGGGCTTGCTGCAAAGCGTGGAATACCCGGCCAACGTCGGCTCCATCTTCCGCGTGGCCGACGGCGCCAACCTGACGGAGCTGGTGCTGACCGGCGTCACCCCCACGCCGCCCAACCCTACGATTGACAAGGTCGGCCGTTTTAAGAGCCTGCGCATCCCCTGGCGCTACGAGAAGGACCCGGTAACGGCCGTTTCCCAGCTCAAACAAGCAGGCTACACCCTCGTGGCGGTGGAATTAACGGATACGGCCGTTCCCTACCACACCTTCACTTACCCGCAAAAAACCTGCCTGGTGGTGGGCCACGAAGACCACGGCGTCACCAAAGCAACGTTGGCCGGGTGTGATGCGGCCGTTTTCCTGCCCATGTACGGCAAAGGCCAATCCCTCAACGTGCACGTCGCTTTCAGCATCGTGCTCTACCACATCCTGCACCAGACCGACCGTGAAGCGTAAAACGCGAAACGTGATTTGCTGCCGATCACGTTTCACGCAAACTTCGCGTAAATTCGCGTAATTCGCGGCAAAATAACTATGACCAAACGCAAGCACAAGCGCGAAAAAGCCCAGCTTTTCCAGGCGCTTACCGAACAAACCCAGGGCAGCACCGACCATGATGCGCCCATTCCCGAGCAAGCCTTGGCCAACCTGCCCGGCCTGACGGCGCTCACCCCGTCGGGCAGCCTGCCCAAGATGAAGAAGTTTCGCTTTCAGCTGATGCACGAGTGGATTTTGCACCGCCTGCCGCCGGGCCGCGTGGCCGATGTGGGCGGCGGCAAGGGGCTGCTGGCCTATCTGCTCCAGCAAAGCGGCTGGGACGCCACCGTCATCGATCCGGTGGCGCAGGCGCTGCCCGACAAGTACAAAGACCTCACTCTCAACCGCCGCGTCAAAATTGGCGCGGCCGAGACGGTGCCCCACCTCAGCCAACCCTTCGCCCCGGCGATGGCGGAGCAGTTCGACCTGCTGGTGTCGATGCACGCCCACGGCTGCAACGTGCAGCTCATCGACGTGGCCGCAGCCGGTGCGGTGGCTGGCACCGGGCAAAAAGTGATTTTGCTGCCCTGCTGCATCATCCAGGAACCGCTGCTGCCCGCACCGGGCCAGCATTGGATTGCCTGCCTGGTGGATTACGCTCTGGCCAAAAACCTCACCGTCGAGCCGTTTCGCCTCAACTTTCGCGGGCAAAACATTGGCCTCTACATTCACGCCGCTTAGTGTCCCGCACGAGGGCGCTTCGCGCCTGGCGCTGCTCTTGCTCCATGTAAAGTTGCTCGAAGTTATTGTGCGGTTTACTGAATAGCACTTTACCAGTTGTGGTTACTGGCTGGATGTGCGGTAAGTCAAGTTGGGGGTAACGCTAGAGGTCATGGTTGGGGCTGTGGAATGCGGGGGAGGATATGATGCGTGAAACGTGAAGCGTGAATAGACGGAGATCACGTTTCACGCCTTTCTCAACCTTGAAGACCAATTTTATTCCAACAGGGTGTTGAAATCGGCCGTACTGGGGAGGATGACGTGCGCCCCCGCCTGGCGCAGCTCGTGCTCGCGGCCAAAGCCACACAGCACCCCGACACGCCATGCCCCAGCCCGCTGCGCCGAGTGCATGTCCACCGAGGTGTCGCCCACCATCACGCAGGCGGTGACGGGCAGTTGGAGCCGCCGGGCCGCCTCCAGCACCGGCGATGGGTGCGGCTTGAGGCGGCGCGTATCTTGCGAGCCAATGGTTACTTCAAAGCGGGGGGCAATGTCGGGGAATTGGGCCAGAAAGCCCTCGATTTGGTGGCGGCTGCGCGTGGTGACGATGCCCAGGCGGTAACGCGGCGGCAGCGCGTGCAGCATCGGCAGCACGCCGGGAATCACTTCAAAGTTGGTGATGAATGGATCCTTGCGCCGCGACAGCCGCCAGCGGGTGAGCCACTTGAGCGGCTCGTCCAGGTGCAATTTATCGGCGAGGGTAATGAGGCCGTTGGCGGGCGATTCGATCTGCATGAGCAGCCAGCGCACGGACTGGGCCGCCTGCTCGCCCAAAATCGGCTGGAGCAGGCGCGAAAATTTCAGGACGGCCTGGTCATCGGTGTCGATGAGCGTGCCGTCCATGTCAAACAAAATTGCCTGGATTTCCTCAAAAGGGATTGCGATTGGTTCTATCATTGGTTGAGAAAGGGACACAGATAAGCACAGATTTTCACAGATTTATCCTCCTCATCTGCGTTTATCTGTGAAAATCTGTGTCCTATTTTTTAGAACGGCCAGGATTGCAAAATCAGGATGGCAACGGCCGTAATCGTCAAATTATCCAGTCCCCAAATCGACACCGCTTCCACCAGCGTGGTGGTAATGGTAATGATCAGGGCGGGGATGAGCGCCGCGTTGGGCGAGATGTCTGGCGTACCACCCACCGCCCACAGGGCCAGCCAGGTAAAAATGAGGCAGCCGGCAAAAAAGCCCATCGACCCTTCTACCGAACGGGTGCTGGTGTGGACCATGTAAAGGCGACGGCCGTATGCCTTGCCTACCACCGGAGCCATGCCATCACCCCAGGTGAGCGGCATCAGCGCCGCCACCATCAGCGGCGGCTGCTCCCAAAAGACCACGGCCACGATGGCTGCCGCAAAAGGAAAGTACACCGTGCCCAGATTCGAGCGATCGCTGCTGGCCATCGCCGCAAAAAAGCCGTAGCGCCAGTCCAGCAGATTGATCACCATAAAGGCCGCACAGGCCACCACAAAAAACCAGGGCGTGTCGAACAAATAATGCAGCGCCCAGCTCATCATGCCCACGCCAATGTGGATGACTTTGCGGGTGAAGCCGCTGGAGTAACCACGCCAGCGCCGCAGCGCCTCTGCGCCGCCAATAATGCCAAAAATGTACACAAAACAGATGATGAGACCGAGCCAGTTGTTCATAGTTGTTAGATTGAGTGGTTGGTGGCTAGCGGTGGTTGCGGGTGGCTAGTTGGAAACAAACCAGCCACCCGCAACCAGCCGCTATCTAAACAATTAAATGATCGTACAGCATGTCCAGGCTGAGATCGGGCACGACGGTTTCGGCCGTTTGCAGCGTCAGGCTGGCCGCGGCTGCACCCAGGCGAATTGCTTCGATGGGCGGCAGGTCGTTGAGCATGCCAAACATGATGGCGGCCGTCACCGCATCACCCGTACCGGTGGCGTCGACGTATTCGCTGTAGTTGGCCGGGATGTAGCCGACTTCACTGTTGGTGGCGTAATCCAGGCCGTAATCGGCCAGGGTAACGACCACGTTGGACACGCCTTTGCCCACCAGGCAGCGGGCCAACGCCAGGCTGGCCTCCGGGTCGGGGCCGTCAAAATCCACTTCACACAGCGCGGCGGCTTCCACTTCGTTGGGCACAACCAGATGGAGCTGTTCGAGGAACGGCCGTAACTTATACGCCAACCGCGCCGACGACGGATCGGCACACAGCGGTTTGTTGTACTTGGCACACAGGCGTACCACGGAGCTCATCGAATCCGGCGTCAGGCTGCCATCCATCATCACCATGTCCGCTTCTTTGAACAGGCTGCGGTGCCGGTCCAGATAGCCGGGTGTGATGTGGCGCAGCACGCGCACATCGTCCAGAGCCACAGAGAGCGCCCCGTTTTCCTCCAGCACGGCAATGTACGCCCCGGTGTATTCACCGCTGATGATTTGCACGTGTTCGGTGTCTACCCCAGATTCGGCCGTTTGCGATTTGAGTCGGTGGCCAATCAGGTCATCACTCACGGCCGAAATCAGGCGCACGCTCGCCCCCAACCGCCCCAGGTTTTCCGCCACGTTACGCGCCGTGCCGCCCCGGGTCACCCGGATTTGCGCCGGGTTGGACGTGCCCGGAGCCAGGCCCGCCACTGGCTTGCCGCGTGAATCCAGCAAGGTTGCGCCAATAACTAAAATTTGTTCGGCCATGATTCACTTTTCCTCGGCGTGCAAAATGCCTTATTGAAGGACAACCGTTTCTGAAGGACAACAAGGACAAACCTGATAAAACCTGCCCCAAACCGTTTACGGCTGGTCGACCGGCAGCACTTCCCTCATCGGCCGCCAAAATCCCACCACAAACCCCAGAATTTCCTGGCGCGCCACACCAATTTCTGGCATCTGGTGGGAAAACGACACGGTCCCCGTCGCCTCATCCACCCGGAAAGCACCGGTGGGCGTATCGGCCAGGGTAACCAGGTAGATGCGCTGGAACCGGTCTTTGGGGTCCAACGGCCGTACCCGAATTGTACCGCCAATATTTTCTTTCTTCACGATCAAAATTGGCTGCTCGGTATCGTGTAAATCTTCCGTGATGCCCGGCTCTAAATCGACCAGCAGCCAATCGCCCGTTTTGACTTCTGGCAAGAAGTCAGACTCTGGGCGCGACTCTACCAAATACCAGCCGTAGCGGTCATCGACCAGCAAATGTTCGGGGATGGGCAAGGCGGTTACGGCCGTACGATCCAGATTCACAATCGGTGGCCGCGCCGTCGCCCCTGTTTCGATTTCGTCGTCGGCGCGGGTGGCGGCATCGGTAGTCAAATCTGGCCCAGGGGACGCGGGTGTGGCGGCTCCCATGGCGGAGGTGGGTGGGCCAGGCGGTTGGCCGTTGGCGATATCAGTGGTGCCATTAACGGCCGTTTCCGGCGGCGGGCTCATCAGTTGGCGCAGCTCAACTTGCAGCTCAGCCACGTAAGACAACACCTTCTCAAAAAAGCGACCGCCCTGCGGCACCGGCTCACCCAGGCGCGCCCGGTCCAGCCAGACCGCCACCTTGCCCGCGCTCATCATGGCCGATTCGAAATGGTGGCCCAGCCGCAGGGCCACCGTCCGCCCCAAATGCGTCAGGGCAATGGCCGCCGATTGGTTCACAAACACCCACTGGTGCCGTGCCTGATCAAACTGCTGCACCGCGCCGCGAAAATCCCCTTCATGCAGGTAAATGAGGCCAATGTGGTATTCGCACAGGCCAATTTGTACATGGTGGCCGATGGCCCGGTTGATGCGCTGGTAGCGATCGATGTCGCCCGTGGCCAGGGCACCCAGGCGGGTGAACGGGTACCGGTTGCGGTAGTCACGCACGGTAAAAATGTCGGGGCTGGGCTCAGGGTAGAGCCATTCGAGCAGTTCAGTCAGGCGGTTAACGGCCGTACGAATCTTGACGTTGTTGTCATAGGTTGGCTGGGGCGAGCTGGGCAGGTTCGGCTGGCTCATGGCGCGGGCTTCCCTGAGGTGTTCGCGTCAGAATCACCGTCCCGCAGCTGCTTGCGCAGGCTGTCCAGTTGAGGAATCAGCGAATTGGGCAGTGGTGTCGCCTGCTGCGAGTTACGGGCCATCAGCTCCAGCGCTTCCACCAGCCGCAGGGCAATCACCTCGTCCATGTGGGCCGTGGCTCCCTCACGCCGGGCACGCTGCACCCCCTCCTGAATTGCCTGGATCATCATAATTTCCGCTTCGGCGCGGGCAATTTCCATCTCTTCAACGGCCGTTGCCGTGCCGTCAATTAAACTCAGCAGCATTTGCGATTCCCAATGCGACTTCCAGAATTCGATGTACTGCTCGGTAACGCCAGGCGGCAGGTCAATCCGGGTAATGCTGACGGCTTGCAAATCAATGCCCAGGCCGTCTAACTTGCCGCGCAGCTGGCGCAGCAGCTCGTTGCGCAGGGTGCGGTACGGCTCTTCGCCCGACCGCTGCGGCGAAATAATTTCATCCAGGCGAAACCCGGCCAGAATGCCCACCATCGTTGAGCGAGCCATAGCCAGCGGCGTATCCTCCCAGGTGGCCACGCTGCCCCGGTCATCGGTGACGGTTTGGGCGTAGGCGGCGGTGCGCACGGCCGTTTCGTCAAACGGGTACGGATTTTCGCGGGTAGCAACCTGGTCGCCCAGCTTCAGGCGATACACCATGCTCAGCCCCACGCGCAGCTCGATGCCGTCTCGCGAGTAGGCAGCAAAATCGGGATCGGCGCGCTCCTGCGACTGTAAATTCAGCACAGCATGAATGTATTCGTAGCGCCCCAACGTGTGTTTGCCGGTGGATAAGATGCGTTGGAAACGGCCGTTTAGCTCCGTCACCATCACGTGCCCGGCGGGAACTTTCACCGAACCTGGCCCCCCCACCCGCAGCAGCACCGAATTTCGGCGCTCGGCAGCCAGCGTGGCGGGCGACACTTCTGGCGTGTCTTGCACCGCGCCACCGGAGCCCAGCAGGCGGACCAGGAACTTTCGGGCGCTGTCACGATCCGGCAAATCGTACAGCACGCGCACCAGCACCAGGGCTGCATCACGGGCAAAATACCAGCCCGCGCTCACCGCCAGGACGTGGCGCAGCACTTTCCAGTGGAAAAAGCTGAGTATGAAGGAAAGGCCCGGCAGTTCGGCCAGCACAGCGAGCTGGCGGGCAATAAGCCAATTTTGCACCAGCGCCACGTCTACCCGCTCGATATACCGGGCGTACACCCAGAACATAAAGAGCAACCCCAGCAGCACCACCAGGTACCAGCTGTTGTCGATGGGCTGGCGGTTCAGGCGCAGCAACGGCCGTCGCACGTTGGCACTCATGGTTCAGCCTCCTGCTCCGCCAGGCCCGCACCCAGGCTGGGCGGCTCAACACGCCCGTGCCCAACAGCGGGCTGTTCCACCCACGACTGCATCTGGCGCGAGGCATCACCCACCAACATGGCAATGATTTGCTGCGGCACCAGCGCCTGCACCGATCCGGCCGAGACCGCATCTTCCAGTGCCTCAATCATGCGCAGCGTAATCACCTGCGACAGCTCAATGCCTTCATCCCGGCGCATCGCGTCGATGCTGTTCACGATATTTTCCACAATTTCGATCTGCGCCCGGGCCCGCGCCTGTTTAAAGCGGCGCACCGCTTCGGCGTTGCCCGCCGCGTTTTTGATGCGAATTTTGCGCTGCCACTCCGCCTGCCACGTCTGGAACTGCTGGTCGCGCACCTCACCGGGCAGCTTCAGCCCGCCCACGCCCACCGACAGCACTTCGATGCCCTTGGGCACAAAACGCCGCTGCAAATTACGCGTAATGGTCTGTTTGATTTCCTCCAGGGGGGACACGCCTTCTTCGGCGCGGGTCAGCTCGTTGAGGCTGTATTTGGGAATCTCGTTGGCCAGAATGGCGGCAGCCGGTGGGGTCAGTTGGTGGGTCCAGGGCAGGAGACGGCCGTTTTCAGCCACCGTCTCATCATAGCTCACGGGGAAAATCGCGTCACGGTCAAACGGGTAGAGCAGGTCATCATCGCCGCCCGCACCCGTGCGCCGCACCTGGAATGTTACCGTTACCGACGTTTCGATGGGGATACCGTCGCGGGTTTTGGTGAGGACGGGTTGGCTGCGGCGCTGCGGCCGTAAATCAATGACGCGCCAGATTTGCTCCCCCTTGTACAGCACCACAAATCCCGGCCCGGCCGGACGTACGTAGCTGCGTCCCTTGGTCAACGCCAGCACCTGGTAACCACGAATAAACCCGGCCTTCAAGCTGGTCAAGCTTTCCGGCAGCTTATCCACCTCGTCGGCACTGGGCGATCCCTTCTTCTTTTTCTTGGGTTCGGTTCCTTCCAGCGCCTTGGCCGCCTGGTCATAATACGCCTCCAGCAGCAGGCGCACCCCTTCAGCCCAGCCCTCTTCCCCACGCAGCGGCGAGACGTACTGAGCGTAGTAAATGAGGCCCAAAATGAAGGTGATGAGGGCAATAACAACCCAGCTCCAAGAGACCAGCCAGATGTGGTCTACGCCCAGGGCATCCACGGCAACACGGCCAACAAAAAACAGCAGCAGGAGTGCTGCGCCAAAGCCTAACATTCCCCATTCACGGCGTTCTTTTGGTTTGGGCGTCATTGTGGCGCAACTATACCATAGGGCCATTTCAGGCGGCAACAAACTTTATGTATATTTTGACGCCGCCGTAAACGTGGGTATAATTCCCGCTTGTTCGGGCGGTTAGCTCAGTTGGTTAGAGCGCTACGTTGACATCGTAGAGGTCGATGGTTCGAGTCCATTACCGCCCATTTTTGAAGGCCACTTGCCGATGCAGGTGGCCTTTTTTTTATGGGGGAAAAGCGGTTACGGCCGTTCCCCACCCACGCCGCCTGAAGGGAAAACGGCCGTTTATATCCAAAAATATGTCTGACCAACTTTGACAACTTCATAAAATTATGATAGCGTTTGTCCAGTTTTTATTGGCGGCTGCTGGCCTTAGGGCCGCCCCGTACACTCGTAGGAGGTTGGAAACCGTGGCAGAACGTGAATCGGGTACTGTTAAATGGTTCAATAATGACAAAGGCTATGGCTTTATTGAACGGGACGCCGGTGGCGACATCTTCGTCCATTACAGTGCCATCCAGGGCAGTGGCTATCGTTCTTTAGAAGATGGTCAGCGGGTAGAATTTGCTGTAGCGGACGGTCCTCGCGGGCTTCAGGCCCAAGAGGTCAACCGAATCGCTGACTAGCAGCTCTATCTGACTTGCTTGTTGAAAGGGTACATCACACGATGTGCTCTTTTTTTTGCCAGTCGGAATTTTTTCGGGGCCTTCCGTGTGCGCTGCGGTCCATTCCAAAACAAAAACTCCCTACTACGGCCGTAGTGGGGAGTTCGATCTCTCTTCTTCTTCTGTGGCGTTAAAAATTAGCGGCCAAAGTGCATCGGCATGATGATGTGCACAAAATCGTTGTCGCCCACCGGCTTGATGACGCCCGGCTCCATCGGATTGGTTGTTTCCAGGGCCACCTGCGGCGTGTCAATGACGCTCAGCACGTCGGTCATGTACTTCACGTTGAAGGCTATTTCGATCGGATCACCATTGACATCGGCGTCAATTGGGGCAATAGAATCGCCCGTTTCCGTGCTGGTGGCGGCAATCGTAGCCGAGCCAGGGCTCAGGTCGTCACCGGGGTCAATGCGGACGCGGGCCGTGTGGCTGGATTCGCGGGCAAAAATCTCGGCCCGCTTGCAGGCGCTGCGGAATTCGGCCGTGCTCAGCACAGTGCGCGTCAGGTTCTTTTTGGGGATGATTGGCGTGTAGTCGGGGAAGGTCTCGTTGATGAGCTGCGACACCAGCACCACGTTGTCCATATCAAACACAATCTGGTTGCGCCCTTCCGGCAGCGAAATGTACACCGCGTCGTTGTCCTCGTTGGCGATGCGCGCCAGCTCCATCAGCGCCCGGGCGGGTACGATGATGTCGATCGGTTTTTCCACGTAGCCGGGGATGTGGGCCGAACGCAGCGACAGGCGGAAGCCGTCGGTGGCGGCCATCAGCATCTTGCTCTGCTCAAAATGAGTGGAGACGCCGGTGAGGGTGGGGCGGGTGTCGTCGGTGGCGGCGGCCATGGCCACCTGGCTGATCATTTGTTTGAGAACGGCCGTTTCTACCCGAATCCGGTTGTTTTGATCTGGCTGCGGCACCAGGGGGAATTCCTGCGCGTCGATGCCTTTGATGTTGGCCTCGGTACGGCCGCACGTCACGTGGATTGTCTGGTTTTGCTCGTTCAGGTTCAGATCCACCCGGTCTTGCGGCAGCGCCCCAACCAGATCGCTAAAGGTGCGGGCGGGCACGGTGACCGAGCCTTCCTCTTCCACCTTGGCCCCAATCCAGGCCGTAATCACAATCTCTAAATTGGTGGCCGACAGCTTGAGACGGCCGTTGTCGGTCTCTAGCAGCACATTGGCCAAAACAGGCAGCATAGAGCGTGTGCTCACCGCCCGACTGACGATATTTAACCCTTTTGCCAAGTTTTCTTGCAGACAGGAAACCTTCATTGCGACCCTCTCTCAAAGTTTTGTTGTAATACCCCGCATGTGAAGCTGTGGCTAGTATACAGGAACGCGGCGCTCAGGGCAAGACGAGAGTATGGCAAAAGGGTCTATGACCAGGTCAATCGTTTTGCTGGACACGGTATTTATGCCCCCGGAAAAGCAAAATAGAACGCAGATAACGCAGATTTAATAGCCCGGTAGGGCTTCCCTAACTAGCCGGGTGGCTTCAGCCCGGGTGGGCAAATACGCACGATGTCCCAAAATGGACCTATCTCTTTTAATTGCGGCCAAGCCACTTCACCGCCCCCATCCCAGCGGCGCGGCCCGTGGCAAAACAGGCGGTGAGCAAATAACCGCCCGTCGGTGCTTCCCAATCCAGCATTTCGCCCGCGCAAAAAACGCCGGGCAGCGCCCGCAGCATCAGCAACTCATCCAGGGCGGCAAAGGTGATACCGCCCGCTGTGCTGATGGCTTCGGCCAACGGCCGTATCCTCGTCAGCGTCACCGGCAGCGCTTTGATCGCTGCTGCCAGCTTGGGTGGATCGGCAAAATCGGCCGCTGGCACTATCTCGCGCAGCAGGCCCACCTTGGCCCCCTTGAGGTGCAGGCGGCTCTGCAAATGGCTGGCCAGCGAGCGCGAACCGCGCGGCTTGGCCAGCTGGTTGGCAATCTCTGCTTCGCTCTTGTCCGGCAGCAAATCGAGGGTGAAGGTAGCCTGGCCAGCGGCGAAAATCGCATCCCGCAGCCCCGCCGACGCCGCGTAAATCAGGCTGCCCTCCACCCCGGTTTCAGTGATGACAAATTCGCCGCGCTGGTGGAAGTTTTGGTGGTGCAGTACGGCCGTTTTCACCGGCACGCCCGCAAATTTCTCCCGAAAATAATCGCTCCAGCCCACATCAAAACCGCAGTTGGCGGGCCGCAGCGGGGCAATGTCTACGCCGTGCGCCGCCAGCAGTGGCACCCAACCACCATCGGAACCCAGTCTGGGCCAGCTGGCCCCACCCAGCGCCAAAATCACCGCGTCGGCATGCACGAATTTTTCGCCGTCGGGGCTGGCAAAACGCAAAGCGCCCGCCTCGTCCCAGCCCAGCCAGCGGTGCTGCATCTGGAACTGCACCCCGGAGGCGCGCAGCCGCTTGAGCCAGGCGCGCAGCAGCGGCGCGGCTTTCATCTCGGCAGGAAAGACGCGCCCCGAGGTGCCGACAAACGTTTCGATGCCCAGGTCGTGTACCCAGGCGCGCAGCTCGTTCGGGCCAAAGTTGGTGAGAAATGGTTGGAGGTGGGGTTGGGAACGGCCGTATCGCCCCACAAATTGTTCAAATGGCTCCGAGTGGGTAATGTTCAACCCACCACGCCCGGCCAGCAAAAATTTGCGCCCCACCGAGCGCATCCCGTCGTACACGGTGACGGCCACGCCGGCCTGCGCCAGCTGCTCGGCGGCCATCAAGCCAGCCGGGCCACCGCCTATCACGACGGCGGTAGGAATATAGCTTGTTGAAGACATGATCGGAGAAAACAAAGAGTATTGGACCACAACAATTCGTGCGCCTTGATGATTGATAATCAAAGATTACGCAGATTGAAAAGATAAAAAATCTGATAAATCTGCGCAATCTTTGATAAAAGCCTTTGTCAAACACACTATTTGTGGATGCACCATTTTTTATTACTGCTTCGTGTAAATTCGCGACATTCGCGGCAAAGTCTCATGCCGTCCAACCGGTGCAGGTGGCCCAGGTTTGCGCCGCATCCCAAATGAGGTCGTACACCGGGTCTTTGATGTCATAGTACGCTGCCACGTCGTCGCCGTGGTGTTTGGCCAGCTGCCGCTTGATAATTTCCACCACCTGAGCCGACCTGGGATGCGCCCGCAAATAATCGCGGAAGAGCAGCGGGTAGCGCTGGTTGGGCTGGCCCGCGACCCGCACATGAATGTTAGCCCGGCGCTGGCCCTCAGGCTGGATGAAGAGGAACTTTTGCCACTTTTCCGGCGCGGGATCTTCGCCAGGCGGCACGTGATCGCTCACCGCCTCGCGGAACTGCTGGAAACCAGCGGCGAGCAGCGCCTGCCGCACGTCTTCGCTGAGGGCGGCGACGGTGACCTGGACGTCAATCACGTCCTTGGCCCCCAACCCCGGCACCGAGGTCGAGCCAATGTGGTCAATCCGCAGCGCCAGCGGCCCCAAGGCAGCGGCCAGCGCTGCCTGAATTTGGTTAAATTCCTGGGGCCAACGGCCGTTGTACGGCAAAATCGTTATCAAATTTAATTCCTCAACTTCAATAAAAAAAGGGAGGCACCTAAAGCCCAAGCAAGTTGTTAACGGCGTTCAAGAACTTCTCGGCAGCCTGAATGGCACGTTCAGCTTGTTCTTCATTGACGCGCACAGTGCCACCATAATCGCCAATGTTGCGAATCTCGAACAGCCAGTTCAAATTTTTGCCGTGCTCCTTATCCAGTTTCCCCGTTTTCACAAAGCGCTGATGAATAGAGGCGATCACGCCGCTGTGCTTACTAAAATCGAGGTTTTCATGGAGCAATACGGCCGTTGCGCCATAAAAAGCAGCGTAGTAGGCACGAGAAGCGGCAAAATCATGAAAGCCAGATTGGTTAAGGCTTTTCGCCGCCTGAACGGATTGCGCCGCTCTTTGCAAATTTGCCGCAATTTCTGGCGCATTCAGCGACATCAGACGGCAACCCCTTCGCGTTTGGCATTGCGATAAAGCTGGATAGCACCGGATTCGTATTCTTTGGCGAGAACGGGGCGGGCCGAGATGAGATGCGTCGATTGCAACTGAATTGGGTAGAGCAAATCAATAATCTGGCGCAATTCGTCAAAATAATCAAAAGGTTGGTTGAGTAATACCAGCAGATCAATGTCGCTTTGCTCTTTGTTTTCCCGTCGGGCCACCGAACCGTACAAAATGACATTTTCCAGATTGGGGCCATAATAATTTCCCAGTAGCTTTTTGCACTGCTGAACCAGTTCCCCAGTTGTAATCGTTGGTTGGGCCATCATCTTGATCCATCCTTTTTGCTGAGACGGTTGCATTATAGCAGATAGTAGAAGCGACAAATCAAGCTTACTGCAACACGGGCAGCGTCAGATAGTTGTCCGGCACAAAGAGGCTGCCTTCCGTCGTGCCTTGCGGGGCGATCTGGCGCAGACGGCCGTTCAACTCCCCTTCTCTCATCTTCCCCGCCAAGGCCAACCGGAATGCCTCTGTAACCTGGCTGACCTGTTCGGCCGTTTCGTGCACAAACTCCAGCCGGTAGTGGCCAATGCCCGCCCGGAGCCAATCGGCCAGATGGGCCGCGCCGGTTTGCGCTTCCGCGCCAAAGACGGTATTGCGGCAGCCCACATCGGCCATCACGGGATGGGAACGGCCGTGCACATCGCGCAGCGCCACTTTGTGCGTTTCGCACGGGGTGCCGCAATCTTTATAGCTGGTGCCCGTGGACAAAAAGCGGCAAAAGACGCAGTGCTCGGTGTGGAAGACGGGCAGGTGATGGTAGGCGATCACTTCCAGGCGGTCAGGGCCAACGGCCGTTGCCAGGGCCGCAATTTGCGCCGCGTTCAGGTCGTGCGTGGGGGCCAGTCGCGCCAGCCCCAGGTTAAAAAAGGTGTGGGCCGACAAAACATTGGCGGCGTTGAGACTGAAATCCCCGTGCAGCGGCTGAGCCGATTGGCCTTGCAGCGCGTTCAACAGGCCAGTCGAGCGCACCAAAATGGCGCACTCCAGCCGCCGCAAAAAGTTGACGATGCGCTGTTCGTCCGGCTTGAGGATGCGCGGGCTGGCGACCCGCGCCTCGATACCCGCTGCCTGCACCTGCTCGACCGCCGGGCGCAGGCCGTACAAATCCAGGTAATCCAGGGTGATGCTGGCGGGCTGCACGGCGAGGGCGGCGCTGAGCTGGTCCGGGGTGCGGACGAGGAGGTGGAGGAAGGGGGAATGGTGAATGGTTAATGGTAAATGGTGAATGGTTTGGCGCGCTTGGGTGAGTACGGCCGTTGGCTCATGAATCTCAATTGTGGGTGGGGCGGCTTGTTGGGCTTGCAGCTGTTCAACGGCGTCGCGACGCAGGGTGTTGAGCAGCGAGGCCGGGGCAAAGGGACGGCCGTTCAGTTCCAGCGTCAGGTTGGCCAATTCGTACGGCGTGTTACCCAGGCGGCCCAGCTGCTCGCGGGCAAATTCCAGGCTCAGTGACTGGTTGCGGGCCGCAGGCAGCGGCTCTGGCGATTGCACGGTGACACAAACGTGCGGCTGCTCGTCGAGCGTCCAGGTCAGCGTCAGCGGCTGGCCTTCGTGGGCGGTGATGTGGAGGGAAAGCGGCCGTTTCTGCACCGGTTGGCTGGCCTGGGTAAATGGTTTCGCCGCCTTCTCCAGCTCCGGGTCATGCGTGCGCCACACCCAATCCCCTGGGCGAATCCGACTGAAGTTGATCTGCCCGTTGCCAAACTTCAACTCAACGAGAAGTTTTTGCCGCGAATTACGCGAATTTTCGCGAATTTTAGAAGTCAAATCTGCGTCATCTGCGTTTATCTTCGTCCCATTCACTTCGTAAACAAAGCCGCCTTCTTCCGGCTCGGCCGGGCTGCGCCAGTTGGCGGCGTCGAAGACCAGGCCGTCGCCCGGCTTGATCGGCGCGATGGCTGTGGCAGGTTCCGGTGTGATGAGCACCCCATCGGCCAGCACACGCTGCACGACGCCCACTTTGACGCCGCGATGGGTGGGGGAACGGCCGTTCACCACCGTCTGATGATTGGTACCCGACACAAAATGCGCCCCCAGCCCACGCGAATACACCTGGGTGAGCTGGATTTCTTCAACGGGGTCGATGGGGTGGGAACGGCCGTGCCACGCCGCATCCACCGCCTGCCGGTACGCTTTGGTCGTCAGCGCCACGTAGTTGGCATCCTTGTACCGCCCCTCAATTTTCAGCGCCGAGATGCCAATGTCCACAATCTCGGGAATCTGGTGCAGGGCGTACAAATCGCCGGGGGAGAGCAAATAGCGGGCGTCGCCCAGCGGCTTGAGCTGATCATCCACAATCAGCTCGTACGGCAGGCGGCACGCCTGGGCACATTGACCCCGGTTGGCGCTGCGCCCGCCCCACGCCTCGGAAGAGAAACATTGGCCGGAGTAAGAAACACACAGCGCCCCGTGCACAAACATCTCCAGCTCGCAGCTGGTGGCGGCGCGAATGGCCCGCACCTCGTCCAGCGACAGCTCCCGCGCCATGACGACGCGGCTGACGCCAAACTGCTGCGCCAGGGTGATGCCCTCGGCGCTAGTAATACTCATCTGCGTGCTGCCGTGGATGGCCAGGTCGGGCGCAATCTGCCGCGCCAGCTGGGCCACGGCCACATCCTGCACGATGATGCTGTCTGCCCCCGCCGCGGCGATGTCCGCCAGGGCGCGCACCGCCTCGTCCAGCTCGTGGTCAAACACCAGCGTGTTGAAGGTGACGTACCCCTTCACGCCGCGCCGGTGCAGCGTTTGCATCACGTCGGGCAGCTCCGTGAGGGTAAAGCCCACCTTGGCCCGGGCGGTGAAATGCGTCAGGCCAAAATAGACCGCGTCGGCTCCGGCCTCGATGGCCGCGTGCAGCTGCGGCCAATACCCGGCCGGGCTCATGATTTCGGGTTTGTGTTGCGCCATGCCGGGGATTTTACATCAGTTGCCCGGCAAAAGGGATGTGTGGCTCACAATTTAGCCCGCCAGGGCTTCCCTAACGAGCTGGGCGGCTTCAGCCCCCGGCGATCGCATGCGGCTGACGCAGATAAAAAATCAGCGTTTATCTGCGTTAATCAGCGTCCCATTTCTTCTGGTCTTGCTACCACCTGCCCTCTCTGCTACCATGTGCCCCAACATTGTTTCGACCGTTCACCAGGGAAAACCATGACCGAACCACAAAACGGCACTATCCTGCAAAACCTGCGCGACTTCACCGTCCAGATTCGCGATCCCGAGACTGACCGCATCCACGGCAGCGGCCTGGCCATCACCATGGACGGCAAAGTGATCACCTGCGCCCACGTCATCAAAAGCATCCTCGATGTCCACCCGCGCGAGGCCGCCAACGCGCCGATTGGCGTCTACTTTCCCCAGGCGCGCGGCGACGAGCGCAAAGCGTACCGCGCCACCGTCGCCCAATGCTTTGCCAGCCACGACGACGATGTGGTCGTCCTCCAGCTCGACGCCCCGCCGCCGCTGGGGCGGGAGCAGCTGCCCACCCTGGGCACGGCCGAACCGTCCGCCTTCCACCCCTTCCGCAGCTTTGGCTTCCGGCGCTTAGCACAGTACCAGGCGGGCCACGCCCACGGCACTATTTTTGATGCCGTCCCGTCACCCCAAGGCTACACGTTGCACGCTGAACCAATCCAACTGGAATCCAATCAGATCAACCAGGGCATGAGCGGCGCAGGCATTTTGGACGTTGAGCGCAATCTCGTCGTCGGTCTGATTGCCGAGGTACACAAAGCCAAGCCGGACGGTATTGACCAGGGCACGTCTTGGGGCATCAACGCCCGCGTCCTGGCCATCCCGCCGCTGACGGTGGCCCTGCAAGATGCCCCGCTGCCCAAAGCTGCCGCGCCCCAACCCCAGGCAGATTTCCAAAAAGTCGCCCGCCAGATCCAGCCGGTGCCGCCCGACTATCAATTCCACGCCGCCCCGCCGCCGCTGGCAGAGTGGGTCGGCCGTACCGAGCTGCTCGAAGGCCTCACCCGCGACTACAACGACCCCGACCGCCGCGTCACCGGCCTCATCGGCTTTGGCGGCGAAGGCAAATCCAGCCTCGCCCGCCGCTGGGTGGATTCGTTGGGCGATTTTGAAAATCGCCCTACCGGGGTCTTCTGGTGGGGCTTTTACGACAACCAAAACGTGGACGAATTTTTTGAGGCGGCGCTGGGCTTCATTAGCGGCGGGCAGATTGACCCCAGGCTGATGCGCTCTAGCAGCGTGCGGGCGCAGGTGGTTGCCGCCATGCTGGCCAATGGACGCTACCTGTTTGTCCTCGATGGGTTGGAGGTGCTGCAGCGGCAGGATGGCGACGACTACGGCCTGCTGCGCAGCCCCGATTTGCAAACCTTTTTGGAGCTGTTTGCCGCGCCGGGGCACCGCAGCTTTTGTCTTATCACCAGCCGCGCCCCGCTGCTCGATTTGCTGGCTTACACCAGCTACACCCACCGGGACGTTGGCCCGGTGTCGGTGCCAGATGGGCGGGCGCTGCTGCGCGAACTGGGGGTCACCGGGCCAGACGCCGCCCTGGACCAGCTGGTGCGCCAATGGGACGGCCACGCCCTGACGCTCTCGCTGCTGGGCAGCTATCTCCACTGGCGGCACAGCGGCGACATCACCTTTGCCCATGAATTTGATGATCTGGTAGGGGCGCAGCGCGCTGCGCCCCTACCAGACGATGCGCCGGATGAGGCGCGGCAGCGGTACAGCCACGTGCACCGCGTCCTGCGCCGCTATGATGAACACCTCACCGCCGCCGAACGTGCCTTTATGACCCTGTTTAGCGCCTTCCGCACCCCCGTCAGTCCAGACGCCTTTGCCCGCGTGTTTCGCACCCCACCAGAACGAAGCACCGGTAGGGGCGAATCGGTGATTCGCCCAGGTGGTGGGCAAGCCAGCGGCTTGCCCCTACAGCAGGCGTTGGCGGAATTGGATGATGGTGAATTTGAAAAATTGCTGACCCGGCTGGTGGGCTACCGGCTGCTGCGCCACAACGAAACCGCCAACACGTACACCACCCACCCCCTGGTGCGCAGCCATTACCTGGCGCTGCTGACGGGCAGCGGGCAGGCGGCGCATACCCACGACCAGCTCAAAGCGTACTACCTGGCGCTGGCAGGCGACACGCCCCACCAGCCCACCCTGGCTGACCTGAACCCGCTGATTGAGGTGGTTTACCATGCCTGCCGTGCTGGGGCTTACGACGAGGCAAGACAAATTCAAAGGGATCGAATAGATCAGGGCAATCGTTTTGTACTTGGTAACATTCTAGGGGCAAATGAAACACAGCTTAATCTGATGCAGCAGTTTTTCCCAGATGGTGATACAAGCCAGGAACCACAGGTAAGCAAGGCCAGTGACAAAAGCTGGATTTTGAATGAGGTGGGGTTGTGTTTGATGAGTTTGGGGCGGCTGGCAACGGCCGTTCCCTTCTACGAACGCGGCAATCAAATGGATGTTGAACTGGAAGACTGGCACAACGCCAGCCTCGGCTACCAAAACCTGGCGGAGCTGAACGCCAACCTGGGGCGGCTGGCCGCCAGCGCCACTGCCGCCGAGGAAGCCTTCACCCTGGCCCGCCGCGCCGAGAATAAGCAAGATGAACGCAATTCACTAGCATACCAGGCATGGGCGGCCCACCTGCGTGGGCAGGTGGATGAAGCCAGCGCCGCCTTCCAGCAAGCCGAAGCATTGGAACGTGACTTATATGAAAAGTCTCAGGGAATAAAAACATTAGTTAGCCTGCGCGGCATCCAGCACGCGGAGCATTTGCGGCGGATGGGGCAGGCAGAGTATGCGCGGCGGGTCACGGCCGCTAACCTGACCATCTGCGAGCGCAATCGCTGGTCCAAAGATATCAGCATGTGCCACCGCGTCCTGGGGGAACTGGATGCGGATGCAGGCGGCGCTGCGGCCATCGCTGCCGCCCGCGACCATTTCGACACCGCCCTCACCATCGCCCGCTCCATTTCCGACCGCGCCGTTCTCATCGAGGCGCTGCTGGCGCGGGGGCGCTGGGCGGCCAGGTTGGTTGTCGCCAACCCAGACCTGACAGGTGCCCCCGAAGGATCCACAACGACCAAAATTGAGCCGGGGCACCTGTCAGGTCTCACCACGATCGAGCCGGGGCACCTGTCAGGTCTACCCCAGGCATTCTCTGACCTGCGTGAAGCCCTCGGCTACGCCACCGACGGCGGCTACCGCATTTACGAAGCCGACTGCCGCATCGCCCTCGCCTGGGCCTACCTGGCCAGCGGCAATCCCGCCGAGGCCAAACAAGAGGCCAGCCGCGCCCAAACCATGTCCGCAGACATGGGCTACCACTGGGGCCAGGTCGATGCCGCCGAGATATTAAACCGCCTCCCGTAGCCGCGGATTCCATCCGCGCCCGACCCGCGCGGTTAGGAAACCGCGGCTACGCCCAAACCCTCCACCTGTCATGCTGAGAGGCCCCACAGCGGGGCGCTGTTCAACGAAAAGAGAAACAAAGGGGCTTCTGTAATGATGGAGCGTAGTATTATTAGGGTCACACTCAGACAGTTAAGACCGGTACCACAGTGGTGTTTTCGTACCCGAGGCTGAGAGTGGTTCCAACCATTGATGGTTTGACGAATGGTGGCCAAATGGACCCCGCTTAGCAGCTTGCTTTTCGGCCAAGATGGTTGGGTCTGAGTGAAAAAAGGCACTGAGGAGACCCTGATAATGAGTAAAGCGAAAAGTAAGCGACCGCCGTGGCACAAGGCCAACTTTGACGTTCTGGAGCAGATTCAGCGTAACGCAGCCGGAATTGACGTGGGGGCAACGGAAGTCTACGTCTGTGTCCCTGCGGGACGAGACGATGAGCGCGTACGCAGCTATGCGACGTTTACCGCCGACCTGCATCGGCTGGCTGACTGGCTGGTGCACTGTGGGGTGGAGACGGTGGCGATGGAATCGACTGGCGTTTATTGGATTACGCTCTACGATATCCTTGAAGCGCGTGGGTTGCGCGTCTACCTGGTGAACGCACGCCATCTGAAGAACGTCAGTGGGCGCAAGAGCGATGTTTCTGATTGCGAATGGCTCTATCAACTGCATACGTATGGGCTGCTGCGCGGTTCGTTCCATCCGCCGGATGACATTCGCGCCTTGCGTGCCTTGGCGCGTCACCGGGAGATGTTGGTCAGCTATCGCGCAGCTCATATTCAGCACATGCAAAAGGCGTTGGAGCTGATGAATCTTAAGCTGACCTATGTGTTGAGCGATATCACTGGCGAGACCGGCATGCAGATTATTCGAGCCATATTGACCGGGGAGCGTGACCCGCAAGTTTTGGCTACATACCGTCATGGCAGGTGCAAGCAGAGTGAAGCCGAGATCGCCAAAGCCTTGAGCGGAAACTATCGGCAGGAACACCTCCTTACGCTGCAGCAGGCTCTGAACCTGTATGAAACCTATGGTCAGCAAATCGCTGCGGTGGATGCCGAGATGGAGAGGCTCTACAAGGCGTTGCCACCACCAGACGACGGCCACGCTTCCCAGGCCAAGCCACCGCAACCCAAGTCCAGGAAGCGACGCAAAAATCAAGCTCATTTTGACTTGACACAGGCGCTGTACCAGGTGACGGGTGTTGACCTGACGCAGATTGATGGCATTGAGGCGCTGACGGCCCAGACCATCATTACGGAAATAGGCTGGGATGTCAGCCCGTGGCGCACCGAAAAACATTTTACCTCCTGGCTAGGGCTATGCCCCAACAATGATGTGACCGGCGGCAAGGTCAAACGCCGTAGCACACGCAAGACGAGTCAACGGGTGGCGACCGCTTTGCGCGTGGCCGCCCAATCGTTGGCACGTTCAGAGAGCGCCTTAGGCGCTTTCTATCGACGTATCAAGGCACGTCATGGTGCGCCCAAGGCGATTGTGGCCACCGCCCACAAGCTAGCCCGTATCGTTTATTATCTGCTCAAACATCGTACGGATTATCAGGACCCTGGTGTTGATTACTATAACCAGCAGCAGCGCGAACGAACCATCAATCGACTGCGGAAAATCGCGGCAAAATATGATATGGTACTCCAGCCGCAGGCCGGTTTTTCAGGAGCTACATGATTTTGTTTCTTAGCAGAGCCTGTACTGAGGCTGCCGAAATATCCCATCCGCGAGGGCATTCACAAAACCTCGGTTTGGGTAAGGTTGTGGTTATGGGTTCCTTGCGGGATGTTTCACTGCGTTCAGCATGACAGGGGTGGGATCAGCCGGGCGCGGTAAGAAATTGCGGCTGCGGCACAAACCTGTACTCCATCAATAAACAAGCTCAGGTAGAAGTTTCGCGGCAAAAACTACCAGTTTTAGGAGGTGCGGTTCGCCATTGACCTGAATTTTGAAAACGCTTCTGAGTTTCATACAATCCCCCAAACTAACCCATCACGAGGCCTTCCATGTCTACCCTCAACGGTTTTGGCACAACGCTATTGGGCATCAGCCAGCAAAACGAGCAGCACGAAGCCACCGCCACGTGCTGGATAACCTTGCTGTACCTGCCCTTCGTGCCGCTCAAACGGTACACCGTGCGCTTTTTGCCCCACAAAGGCAGCGGCTTCAGCTACCAAATCCTGGCCGAAGCCCCGCTCAACTGGCGTGAAGTCGCCCTGACGTACCTCTACGGCTGGCTGCTTTTTCCCTTGCTCCTCTTTTGGCCGTTCCCCCTGATGGTGCGCGAAGTGTGGCAAAGCCTGGGCCTGCCCCAAAATTTCAGCATACCCTTTATGGTGTTTGCCATTCTCTGGGTCATCATCGCTGTTTGGAAACTGGCAGACTGGCATGAGAATCGGGGACGGCCGTTTCACCACACAAATTAACAACTATGAAAATCTGTATAATCTGCGAAATCTTTGATTTTATTGGTTTTTGTACAAGAACTTATTCGCCAAAGCACAACACAATTCGGAGAAACCCATGACCCAAGAAACCTATGATGTCATCGTAATCGGCTCCGGCGCGGGCGGCATGTCTGCCGCCGTGCCGCTGGCCCAGGCAGGCAAAAAAGTGCTCGTCCTGGAGCAGCACGACGTGCCCGGCGGCTGGACCCACTCCTTTACCCTCGAAGGGTACAAATTCAGCCCTGGGGTGCACTACATTGGCGGCATTGGCCCCGGCGGCCCCATGCGCCGCATCTACGAAGGGTTAGGCGTCTCCGAGGACCTCGCCTTCTGCGAAATCAACCCCGACGGCTTCGACCACGTTTTCGTTGGCGAAGAGCGCTTCGACATCCCCAAAGGGCGCGAAACATTTGCCAACCGCCTCAAAGCCCGCTTCCCCCATGAGGCCAGCGGCATCGACGGTTACCTGGCCATGTGCCAGCAGCTCATGGACGAAACCCGCCTGCTGGGTCGCGTACGCGGCATCGGCGACGCCATCACCCTGCCCTGGCGCGCCCGCCACATCCTGCGCTGGGCCTTCCGCACCGGGGCCGATCTCATCAACCATTACGTTTCTGATCCGGTGCTGCGGGCCATTTTGTCAGCCCAATCGGGCGACCACGGTTTGCCGCCGTCGCAGGTGTCTGCGCCCCTGCACGCAGGCGTGACGCACCACTATTTTGACGGCGGCTTTTACCCCGTTGGCGGCGCGTTTGCCATTCCGCGCGCTTTTGCCCGCGCCCTTAAGCGGGCCGGGGGCGAACTGCGCCTGCAAACCCGCGTCGAGCGCATTTTGCTGGATGCCAACAAACACGTGCGCGGCGTCCGCCTGACGGACGGCACGGAAATTGCCGCCCAACACGTCGTTAGCAACGCCGACCCGGAAGTGACGTTTGGTAAGCTGGTGGGGCGCGAACATCTCAGTACCAAATTGCAGCGCAAGCTGGGCAAGGTGCGCTACTCTACCTCGGCTCTCAGCCTGTTTATGGCCGTGGACATGGATTTACGCGCCGCCGGGCTGGATTCTGGCAACTATTGGTTCTACAACCACAGCGACGTGGACGGCATCTACGCCGACGGCCAGACCGACAAAATCGTTCAAGATTTCCAGCCTGAAGGCATGTTCCTGACGGTGACAACGTTGAAAGATCCGTCCAAAATGCACAGCGGGCACCACACGCTGGAGGCGTTTGCTTTTGTCAGCTATGAGCCGTTTGCCCAATGGGCCGACCAGCCTGCGGGCGACCGGGAGTGGGAGTACCAGCAGCTCAAAGAGAAGCTAACTGCCGCCATGCTGGCCAACATTGATAAGCGCATTCCGGGGTTCAGCCAGCATGTGGTGTTTAAAGACCTGGGCACGCCGCTGAGCAACGAGCATTACCTGAACGCCACGCGGGGCAATTTGTACGGGATTGATAAAACTCGCTTCCAGGTGGGTCCGTGGGCGTTTAACAACAAAACGGAGATTGAGGGATTGTGGCTGTGTGGCGCCAGCACCACCGCCGGGCATGGCGTGGCCGGGGCTACCAACTCTGGTCTGGCCACGGCGCGGCAAATTATGGGCGGCAAGATGAGCGATTTGCTCAAGCAAAACGGCCCGCCGCTGGAAGTGTATCCGTCGGAGGAGCCAGACAAATGGCCTGCGGATTTGCGCCGCCGCATGGCGCGCAATCCGCAAACGATGGAGGAGTGAGCCGCCGCCGCTGCGTGGGGCTACTGTTCTTTTTCGACGAAATTGAGCGGGGGCGCAGGGCTGGTAGCTGTCCAGCCGCCGTCAACCACCAGGGTTTGCCCGTTGATTTGGGCCGCTTGTGGTGAGAGCAAAAAGAGGGTGGCCTGGGCAATATCAGCGGGAAATGCGGGCCGCCGCGTGGGCGTAAGCCGCCCCCAAACCGCCTCGTAGTCTGGATCGTTGGCCAGGTTGCGCGGCGTAACGGTGGCACCAGGGGCAATGGCGTTGACGGTGATGCCGTACGGCCCCAACTCAACCACGAGCTGGCGGGCTAACATCGACAGCGCCGCCTTGGTTAAGGCATAGGCGGAAAGATACTGAATTGCCTGGTAGCCAGTGACGGAGGACATGAACAGGATGCGCCCGCCGGTGCCTTGCTGGCGCATTTGCCGGGCGGCGGCCTGAGCCAGAAAAAAAGAGCCTCTCAGATTTACGTTGAGGACGGTTTGAAAATCGTCGGGATCATAGTCGAAGAAGTTGTTCCAGAGGGTGATACCGGCATTGGCGACGGCGATGTCTAGCTGGCCAAAGTGGGCTACGGCCTGGGCCACCAGACCGCGCACGACGGGCAGTTCGCCCACATCGCCGCCCACACCCAGACAAACCCCGCCAGACGCCACAATCTGTTCAGCCGCAACGGCCGCTTTGCCAGCAGCCACATCATTGAGCAAAACATTTGCCCCCTGCGCAGCCAGCTGCCGGGCAATTTCCAGACCGATCCCTTCACCTGCCCCGGTGATGACGGCCGTTTTCCCCTTAAATGGGGCGTCGTTTTCTATCACCACTGGCTAAGCACCAATTTCTAAACCGGCCAGGTGCTCCAGGGCTTTGACCAGGGCGTGGTTGCCTTCCAGGCCGAGGCCCTGCTGCTGCAAGGTGCGGTACAGGTTAAACACCAGGCTGGTACCAAGCAGGGGCACGCCGAGCTGATCGGCCGTTTCCAACACCAATCGTAAATCTTTCTGCTGCAAATCAATGGTAAAGCCTGGCCGCCAGTCGCGCTGCACCACCTGCGGGCCGCGATTGCTGAGCATCCAGCTGCCCGCCGCGCCCTGGGTTACCGCATCGAGCGTCTTTGCCAGGTCCAGGCCGCCTGCCTGAGCCAACAGGAGCGCTTCGCCCACGCCCAACATGGTTACGACCACCAGAATCTGGTTAACCAGCTTCACCGTTTGCCCCGCGCCGCTGGGGCCAACGTGGGTGATGGTCTTGCCCATCGCCTGGAACACGGGCATGGCGCGGGCCACCTGGGCCGCATCGCCACCCACCATGATGCTGAGGGTGCCTTTGGCCGCGCCCTCGCTGCCGCCGCTGATGGGCGCATCCAGCATATGCACGCCCCGTTCGGCAAACGCCTGGGCCAGGCGGCGGGTGATTTCTGGGCTGATGGTGCTCATGTCGATGACCAGGTTGCCCGGTTTAACGCCAAACATGATGCCGTTGGACTGGAGCATCACGTGCTCCACGTCGGGCGTGTCGCTGACGCAGGTGATGATGATGTCGGCATGGCTGGCCACGTCGGCGGGGCTGCTGGCGGCGATGGCTCCCAGTTCGATGAAGGGATCCATCTTGCCGTGGGTGCGGTTCCAGATGTAGACCACAAAGCCTTTATCGAGCAGGTTGCGCACCATGCCCTGCCCCATGATGCCCAGGCCGATAAATCCTATTTTTTCGTTCATGAGATGCTCCTTGGATAATTTAACGCAGAGGCGCAAAGGCGCGGAGAATATTTCTGCGAGGTTTGATGGTTTGGGGCAATTATGCGTAGGGTGGAAACGGCCGTCAACCCAATGACGGCCGTTTGAAGGCTGGCAATTCTAGTCGCTGCGAATGTCGATGATTTCGGTAATCACGGGGGCGATGGCGGCGCGTACGGCCGTTTCATCCAGCCGCCGCACTTTGAAGGTAACAATCCGATTGGCGCTCGATTCGCCCGAAAATTGGCCAAAAGCGAGGAAGCTGCCCCCAGCGTTGGCAATCGCCTGGGTGATGGCGGCCAGTTCGCCCGGTTTTTCAGGGACAACACAGGTCACCCGCACCCCCTGCTCCCGGGCGCCCATCAGCTCCAGCAGCATCTTAAACAGGTCCGTTTCGGTAATCAGACCAATCACATCGCCGTTATTAACGACGGGCAGGCCACCCACTTTGTTGTCTACCATGATGCGGGCCGCCTCTTCGATGGGCATATCTTCAGTAATGGTTAGCACATCTTTGGTCATCACATCCTTGACCCTGATGCGGCTGACCAGGTAGTTGATCTCCCAGATGCTCAAGCTGGTGGCGGTTGAGGGGGAGGCGTTGAGTAGATCTTTATCCGAGACGATGCCCACGAGACGGCCGTTTTCCACCACGGGCGTGCGGCGAATGTGCTCGCGCTGCATCAATTTTAAGCAGTCCGGCACCGACATATCGGGCGGAACGGTGATTACCGGCTGGGACATGCGACGTTTAACTAACATACGTGACTCCTTGTAGCATATTGGAAATAGTGCCGTAATCATATCCTATTTTTGCAGCAGTTGCGCAATAGTTTTTGCGCGTCATTTGTCACAGGTTGCTTACAGCCAGAGGTCTTTTTGCCTCCATCCTGCTCCTGGCATACAATCCAGAGTAATCAAATCAACTATTCTGCCCGACCATCTTGTGGCCGGGCTTTTTCGTGAAGGATCAAGAAAAAATTTTATGGCTTTACAACCGCGTAACGATATTCGCAACATCGCCATCATCGCCCACGTAGACCACGGCAAAACCACCCTGGTTGATGGCATGCTGCGCCAGACAAATGTATTTCGCACCAACCAGGAAATGACCGAGCGCGTGCTGGACTCCAACGATTTGGAGCGCGAGCGCGGCATCACCATCCTGGCCAAAAACACCAGCATCGTCTACCACGACACCACCATCAACATCGTCGATACACCCGGCCACGCCGACTTTGGCGGCGAGGTGGAGCGGGTGGTGAACATGGTCGATGGTGCCCTGCTGCTGGTCGATGCCGTGGAAGGCCCCATGCCACAAACCCGCTTTGTGCTGCGCCAGGCGCTGGAAAAAGGGGTCAAAGTGGTGGTGGTGGTCAACAAGATCGACCGCCCGGCGGCCCGACCCGATTACGTGGTCAACGCCACGTTTGACCTGTTCATCGATCTGGGGGCCACGGAAGAGCAGGCTGACTTCCCGGTGATTTACACCAGGGCGCTGGAAGGCAAAGCGGGCATGGACCCGGATGAATTGGAAGGTGATTTACGGCCGTTGTTCGACACCATCGTTAACACCCTGCCTGGCCCCATGATCGATCCCGATGGCCCGACCCAGCTGCTGGTCACCACCCTGGAATACAGCAGCTACGTCGGCAAAATTGCCATCGGTCGGCTCACCAGCGGCACCATCAACGATGGCCAGCAAATTATGCGCATCAACACCAAGGGGGAGATGATCCCCGGCAAGGTGACCAAGCTGTACACCTTCCGCGATTTGCAGCGCGTGGAGCAAAGCCAGGTCCAGGCCGGTGACATCGTCGCTGTAGCCGGCATTCCCGACGTGGGCATTGGCGACACCCTGGCCGACGTCAACGATCCGCGCCCGCTGCCGCCCATCAAGGTGGAAGAACCCACCGTGCGCATGACCTTCCGCGTCAACGACAGCCCGTTTGCGGGCAAAGAGGGCAAATTTGTCACCAGCCGCCAGATTCGCGACCGGCTGCTGCGTGAGCTGGAAAGCAACGTCGCCATGCGCGTAGAGGAAACCGACAAGGCGGGCGAATTTATCGTCTCCGGGCGCGGTGAGCTGCACCTGGCCATCCTCATCGAAACGATGCGCCGCGAAGGGTACGAATTTTCCATCAGCCGCCCGGAAGTGATCTTCAAAGAAAGCGAAAATGGGCTGACCGAACCAGTCGAAAAGCTGTTCCTGGAAGTACACAATGATTACCTGGGCGCGGTCAGTGAAATGTTGGGGCGGCGGCGCGGCCTGATGCAAAACATCCATTACGGCGAAGACGGCACCGTCTATGCCGAATACCTGGTACCCACGCGGGGCATCCTGGGCTTTCGCCAGCCGTTTCTTACGGCCACACGCGGTACCGGCATCTACCACACCCTGTTTCACGATTATGAGCCGGTGAAGGGCGAGATTGAAACGCAGGAGCTTGGCTCCCTGGTTTCGATGGAGGCTGGCCCGGTGAGCGCCTACGCCCTGCACCAGCTGCAACAGCGCGGCACCTTTTTTGTGCTGCCCGCCGAAGAGGTCTACAGCGGTCAGGTGGTTGGTCAACACATCCGCAACGAGGAATTGGTGATCAACGTGTGCAAAACGAAGGTGCTTAGCGCCGTGCGCACTGGCCCGACGGCCATCGTGGAAGCGCTGCACACGCCGCGCCTCATGTCGCTGGATGAATCAATTGAGTACCTGGGCAAAGATGAACTGCTAGAGGTAACCCCGTCTTCCCTGCGCATCCGCAAGAAAGAGCTGCGTCACGAGATTCGGCAGCGGGATATTAAGCGGGCGAAGAAGGGAACATGAAGATGACAAGGTGAAGGGGTGACGATTTGTCACCTGGTCACCTGGTCACCTTGTCTCCCCTTCACCCCTTCACCCGTTCATTGATTAGCGTCGTTGGCGCAGCGGAAACCAGCGCCCCAGTGTGTGTTTCTGTTGGGATCGACGGGAACGGGCGGCAGAAATAGCCGGGTGGTGGTGGTAATTTCATTGGCAGGATTGACCCAGGAACCGCCGCGCAGCACTTTCTCACCACTTGTTTCGTCCTCATTGAAGCCATTGGCAGGCAGCGGCTGGTTGTAAAAGTCTGGGTCGTACCAATCCTGGACCCATTCGGCTGCGCCACCTGCCATGCCAAAAACGCCAAACGGGCTGGCCCCATCAGGCAGGCTATCTACCCGAACGAAGGCCCGACCGAAGAAAACGGTTTCAGACTGCTCGGTATTGTAGAAAATGGCCGTTTCATACAAAATCGGTGCGGCGTTACCCCAGGGATAGGAACGGCCGTCTGTCCCTCGTGCCGCATATTCCCATTCCGCTTCAGTGGGCAGCCGCGCCCCAACCGACTCACAATACGCCGCCGCGCCGTGCCAGGTAATCCAGGTAGCCGGGAAGCGGGCGGTGCCAGGGCTTGGTTCGTAAACCCCCAAATTATTCAAAATGTTAGACGTAATGGCCGCCACGCGGGTGATGGCACAGTTGAAGCCGTCGCAGGCCAGGGTGTTGTTGCCCAGGCGGTTGAGAAAATCGGCAAACTGCTGCACCGTCACTTCGTACTGGTCCAGGTAGAAGCTGTCTACCGTTACCTGGCGCACCGGGCTGTTGTTGGCGGTTTCCGGAGCATCAGCCTGCCCCATGGCAAAGGTACCGCCGGTGATGTACAGCACCGGCATGTTGTCTTGCGGGCGAATGTAGGAGTTAAGCTGCGCCTGCAAGGCCAGTTGGGCCGAGTCGAGTGTGGCTGTTGGTTGGTTGGGGACACTGGCGGCTGGTGTGTTGGTGGCCTCGCGCGCCAAAATGGTTGCCTGGGCCGCCACGGTAGCCAGTTGGGCCTCAGCCGTGGCTGCCTGGGCGGTGGCCTCTTCCTGGCTGGCGACTTCGGCCCGCTCGGCGACCAGCGTCTGGTTTACGGCTACTTCGGCGGTGGCCACGGCGTTGTCTGACGTGGCCATGGCCTGGACGGTAGCGGCTTGCAGGGCATCGGTGGTGCTGACAATGGCCAGACGATCGGCGGCAACGGCCGTTTCCCGCGCTTCTACACTGGCTCTTGTGGCCTCCTGGGCCACCGCCTCACGTTCTTGGGCCACATCCTGCAAATAAATCAGGCTGACTGCGCCGCCAATCACCAGCAGCAATATCACGATCAACGCGTAGTTAAAGTTCCGTGCCCGATGGGCGGCTTTGGCTTCCGCCTCGGCTCGCTGGCGCTGCTCTTCGGCCAGGCGCTGCGCCTGTTCCAGCTCACGCTGACGCTGTGCCTCTTTCTGGTCAATCTCCAGCTGTTCGGCCGCCTTGCTGGCATTGATGTACTCCTGCTCCAGCGAATTGAGCTCTTCAAACAACAGTGCTTCTTGCAGCTGCTTGCCACGCAGCAGCGCCCCTTCGTCCCGGCCACGGCGGTCCCACTCTTCAGCCTGGGCGGTAAAGCGCAGCCGCTGCCGCAGCCGGACACGCTCATCTTCCAGCCATTCCACCAGGCGTGGCCAGTTGCGCACCAACGCTTCATGGGCGACTTCAAATTGATCAGTTTCTGGGGTAGTGCCACCAGTCTGGCGCAGCAGGCGCGCTTCCACCAGCTTGGCCAGCACGCGGTCAATGCGGTCATTGGCTTCGCCGGATTGGTGGAACGATTGGCGGGTGACGCGGCCACGGGTGAACTCTACCCCGGTGCTGGGCCGCACCAGCCGCAGCAAGATGCGCTTGACGGTGGCCTGTTCTTCGGGGAGCAGGCTGTTGTAAAGAGAATCGGCCGTGTGGGCCAGCGCCTTCATCACCCCACCCAGGCGGCGGTAGGCGTCCCAGGTGATTCGGTTGCGCTCGCGGTCGTCCCAGAGCTGGAGCAGGGCAAATTGCAGCAGCGGCAGGGCAGCGGGTTCACCGACAATTTCACGCACCAGGGCATCAATCAGCCCATCTTCAAATTTAAGGCCGATAGCTTCAGCGGGCTGCTCGATGGCGTCGTGCAGTTCGCTGGCGTTCATGGCCGTAATGCGTACCAGTCCCTGCTCGTAGAGCGATTCAAACAAGGGCAGTTTGTTAAGATAGCTCTCGTAATCCACACGCATGGTGAGGATGACCACGTGGCGCGCCTCACGGCCGTTTACCAACCCCAGTAAATTATCAATGAAGGCGTCCCGCTCGCGGTCGTCGTGACAGAGGGTGAACGTCTCTTCAAACTGGTCGATGGTGAGCACAACCGGCGTGTCGGTCATCCTTTGCACAAGTTTAACCAGATGCTCTGGATCGCTGAGGAAGGCTTCGTAGTTGGTGGTAATCCAATCGGCCGTTTCGACCCCTTCTGGCTCCAGCAGACGAGCCAGCTGCGTCAGGGGAGCCGAGCCGGGCACGATAGACGGGTAGTAGTGCCACGTCTCGCTGCCGGGCAGGGCACCTTCCCGCAAACGGGGCAGCAGCCCAGCCAGCACCACCGACGATTTGCCGCTGCCCGAGGGACCAACGGCCGTTACCAACCTGTTTTCCATCACCTGGTCCAACAATTCACGGATGAGCTGATCACGGCCGTAAAACAGATGTTTGTTGGCCTCGCCAAACGAATCCAGGCCAATGTACGGGCAGCGTGAATCAGGAATTTCTGGCTGGCTGGTGGCGTCATACTCCAGCAGCACCGCTTCTGGCGTTTCTTTACCCGCGTGGAACAGCTGGTTGTGCCAGTAGTCGAGCAGGCTTTGGGCCGCTTCCCGGTCTTCGGTGTTGTCGATGTGCGTTCCGGCCGCTTCACCGCGATGCAGAAAATCGGTCACGGCGGCCCAAAAAGTATCTTCGTTGTCACCTTCGCGAGTGGCGCGGCGCTGCTTAAGCAGATCGCGGTGCGCATCGCGCAGCGAGGTGAAAGACATGAAGGGAACAAATTCTTCGGAGGTCGTATCTGTCTGGCTCATTTGTTAAACTGCCTCAACAATAGATCGATTTGCTCGCCCACCCGCTGCAGCTCCGTACACAAGGAAAGCAATTCCAGATCCACTTCACGAAAACGATGGCCCACGTAGGTGTGGTAGCGCATAAACAGGCGGCGCACCTTTGAAACCAACTGCTGGTTGATGGCCGGTTCTAATTCGGCCATGACGGTGGCCAGGTTGACGGCCCATTCTGCCTCTTTGTTGGCATCAATACGTTCCTGGGTCATCGGTTCCAGGTCGTACCAGGCATCGGCCAGGTCATCGATGTTGTTTTGGGTTACGGCCGCTTTCACCCGGCGAATTTCGTCATCAATACTTTGCCAGGCGTTGTGTTCGCGCACCAGCTCTTTCAACCGTTCATCCAACCCGGCCAGGGCGGAACGGCCGCTTTTCACCTCTTCCACCATGTTCGCCATAGCCACATCCGCTTCGGCCAGGCTGGTGCTGATGGTGGTGATCGCCTTCTCCAGGTTGTCCAGGCGCAAGGCGCTGGCCACGGCCACCAGCTGGGCGTTGATGCGCGTGGGGTGCCGATTGAGCACGCGGTAGAGCAGGGTAACTCCGTCGTCTAAAGCCTGGAGATCATCGGCGGCAACGGCCGTTTGCAGCTTTTCCCTCACCGTTTCCAGCTGCGAAGCCCAGCGCATGTCGCCCCCGGCAAACGTCTGGCTCTTGGACAGCGTGACGATGTCGCTGATCTTGCTTTGCAGCTCTGGCTCGGCGATGGCAATATCTTCCCAGGCCATGTCATCGTCGGGCAGCCGCTTCTGGTCGCGGTAGATGAGGTCGTACTGGGTTTCCAGAATCTGGAACAGATCGTGGATCTGTTTGTAATCGTTCATCTGGTCAATTTGTTGAGAGGCGGTCTGAAAATCGGTCTGGAAGGTGACAACGGCCGTTCGCACATCTTCTCGCGTCAGCATCCGCACAATCGCGCCAAAGCTCTTGCTGGCGATCATCGTGTTGGACTTGTCTTGCTGAGGCAGGAGATCGGCCGTGTGAATTTCAATCCGGGCGGTTGTGGGATCTTCATCCACAATATCCAACACAATCGCTTCAATGTCTACGCCGGGACGTAATTCGCGAAAGGCCGTCACCAGCACGTTAATCCGCTTGCGGCGATCAAAATGGATGATCAGTTCACGCGCTTTATCTTTTTTGACGGTACCGGGGAGATTTTCAAAATCGAGTTGGAGGTCAAAACACAAATCCCGCAAATCGTCTTCGCTAAACGAATCGTTAATGGCACGCAGCAGTTTACGAAGATCAACTGGCTTTTCCTGACCATTCTCTGCGGATTCGGAAGCGTTTGTCATTTTTTACGTGTTGCTGCGACTTATTCGTTACTGCACATTACTAAAAGAGTTTACGGTAGGTTTGTCTTCCCAGAGAGATTATATGTTAACTAAGCCGTTTCGGGCAAAGAGAGCGGAGCAAGCCAGTGAAGCGTCACGCCTCACGGCACGTTTGCTTCCCGTTTCAGATGTCATCACTATCTTTGCAGATTTACGTTTTTTCGGCAAAGCCAAAAGTGCAAACATAGTGCTGTCATGTTTTCCCTTCCCCTTGCGACAAAATGAGCACGCTGTACGGCCCAATGCTCAACGTGCCGCTGTATGCCAGATCGTCGTATTTGCCGGGAACGGCCGTAACATTCGCCACATAATGCCCGGTAAAGCTGGGATGGTACGCCTTTAGATCGCTGTTGAGCCGCACCAGCCAGTCACCGGCGCGGGGAAAGCCCAACTTGTACTGCTTCAGCACCCGGTTGGAAAAGTTGGCCACCACGATCACGTCGTCGCCGGGGCCGCCAAAGTGCCAGCGGTGGAAGGCAATCAGCTTGGCGGCGTCGTTGACATGGAAGACATTCAGCGACGGCCCGCTGAGACCGCGGGTTTGCCCCGCCTGATTGCGTCGCAGGCTGATCAGGTGGCGGTAAAGTGCCACCATACCGCCGTTTTGCTCCGCTTTTTGCCAGTCGAGCGGCCGTTTATCATCAAACCAGCCATCTTCCAAAAACTCCTGCCCCTGGAAGATCATCGGCACGCCCGGTACGGTGAAGACCAGGCCCGCGCCCAGGGCAGCTCGCTTGGCCGCCAGGGCGGGACTGCCGTCGGCCACGGCTACTTCGTGCACCACGCGCGCCTTGCCGTTGGCCACCTCGTCATGCGACTCGGTGTAGACAACCCGGCTGAACACATCTGCGCCATAGCGGAACAGCAGGGCATCGCGCACGGCCAGCATATTGCGGTCTTCGTCGCGCGGCGCAATGATCGCCTGGCGGATGGGATGGACAAACTGGCTGTCCCACTGGGTATTAAAGCCCGCCCCGCCCGCCTGGATTGGCTCGGTAAGCCATCTGTTGGCCTGCAAATCCTCGGCAATGCGAATGTGGCGCGGGTTGTGGTGCTGCATCTCGCCGTTAATCGCCTGCATCAGCGCCCACCCTTCGGGGATGTTGGCCCCGGGATCACCATCGTGGCCGTGGGCGTTGCGAATGTAGGAAGTGGCGTCCCAGCGCAGGCCGTCAATCTGGTACTCGTCCAGCCACATACGCACGTTGTCGCGAATGTAGCGGCGCACTTCAGGACGGCCGTAATCGGGTCGCGTATCGGCCCACGGTGTTTTAGAGCGCCAATCATTGTAGAAGTAGATGCCGCCCAGGCCATGCTGCTGCCAGCCGTCAAACTGCCACAGGCTCAGCTCTTGGGGGCCAAAGTGGTTGTACACCACGTCCACAATCACCGCAATGCCCTGGGCGTGAGCCGCCTGGATGAGCTGCTTGAACTTTTCCGGCCCGCCATACACCTGGCTGATGGCAAAGGGATGAGCGGGGTTGTAGCCCCAGGAAAGATCGCCGGGGAACGCCTTCACGGGCATCAGTTCGATGGCGTTGATGCCCAGCACGCGCAGGTAGGGCAATTTTTCCATCACCTGGGCAAAGGTGTACGGCGGACGGCCGTTGCCTTCGCCAAAGGTACCCACATGCAGCTCATAAATGACCAGTTCCTCCAGAGCAGGCGGTTGGAACGGGGTGGCGGGGCTGGGAACGGCCGTATCCACCCCCAGCACTTTGCCATTCCGCACCACGCCATTGTGAAAAGGCGGCCGGACGTCTTTGGCGTAGGGATCGGTACGCAGCAGCTGCTGTGAACCACTTTGCAGCACAAATTTGTACTCGTCACCCACCCGCGCCTGGGGCACATTGGCCGACCAGCAGCCATCGGTTTCGCGGGCCAGGGGAATCTGGCTGCGCTGCCAGTTGTTAAACGAGCCGGTGACAAAAACGGCGTTGGCATGGGGTGCCCACACCCGGAAAACGGTGCCATCGCCGTTGGGAATGGCCCCCATGCCGGGCAGCCGCGCGGGCTGCACCGGTAAAATTTTGTAGCGTAACGTCTGCCAGGTCTGGCTCAACTGCTCTCGCCAGGCAGGCGATATTTTTTCCTTGTCTGATAAAGCCATAAATCCTCCACAAAGCGGTCAGGATAAACGATTTTGCCGCTTTTGTGGTTAAAACTTTGTTAACCTTGCCCGGTTATGTTAACTAATTATAGCAAATTTTAAAAAAAGTGGTTTCGGCACGTCGATGGATAGTTCTTTTTTCCTAGGACTTTGCAAGATTTTTGTAGTCGCTTTATAGACCCACATTGCATTTTGCTGGTACTCTAGTTATCCTAATGCGCCTATGAATCCAATTCACTGGCTATTTGACAAGTTTTTTCCTGTCATTCGTTTTACATATGAAAAGATTCAACGTCATCGGTGGTTTGACCAAATTGCCCCCCAGCTCTGGCTGGGCGGTGCGCCGCATTATCCGCGAGATTATCAATTTTTGCTTGATAACGGCATTACGGCCGTTCTCAACATTCGCGCCGAACGAGAAGATGACGTGGTAATGTATCACAACCACGGCATCAACTACCTCCAGCTAAAGGTGCTGGACGTTACCGTTCCTTCGGAGGAAATGATTGAAGCGGGTGTTGAATTTTTACATGAACAGGTAGAAGACGGCCGTGTGGTGTTGGTACACTGCGCTAAGGGGCGGGGGCGTTCGGCCACCATTCTGGCTGGTTACCTGATGAAGTACGAAGGCATGAGCTTTGACAAAGCGAATGAAACAATGAAGAAGGTACGGCCGTTAACCAAACTGGAAGGCCGCCACCGCACCAAACTGGAGAGCTGGATAGCCAGGTAGCCGCTCCCCCGGCTGCCTTCACTCGACGAACCGTTAGATAAAATTCCAAGTGTTGTATCGGAAGACCTGATTCACCAACCGTCAGAGGATTGCGCCCACGGGCAGCGTGGTCCGCAACCCTGGCAAGACCTACCATCGACCGTGGCGCAGCCGCGCCCCATTTTTGGACCTGATTGCGATCTTCGGGCCGCATGACTGAGTTTGTGACAGCGCGTTTGGTCAACGCACGCCAATGAGAGCGCCACCTGCCGCCCGGCAAACGGCCGTTGCTCATCTTTGCTTGCGTTAAAGGAGGTATAGAATCTGACCGGAACAACAAGCATCACACCGACCGTACGCCACTGTACGGCCGTGTCCTGCCCACACGGTCCGTTTGCCCCGAAGTAAAGTAAGCCAAATCCAGAGTTAGGACGAACATCTCAAAAAACCTTTAAACGGCCGTTGCCCGCTGTAACGGTCACCTGAGCCACTCATCATGGCTGCCCTGAAACCGCGCAGCCCGCAGTGTCACTCAGTACCATCGCTTCTTTTGGAGGAAGGAATGTTATTTTTTAATAAACTCGTTCGCCTGGGCGGATTGTTGCTTTTACTCATAGCCGGTATCTGGCTCCTCAGCATGGCCAGTGGACCCTCACCCGAAACGCTGGAACGGCAGCTGGCCGTCCAGGCGTTTGCCCCGGTAGACATTGGTAACCGGGATGGCGTAGGCGAGGTTGTCGAACAAAGCCTCTCGTTCCCCACCGTCGTCAACCTGGCCGATGTTCCGGCTGGCGTTTATGATCCGAACAACCAGTACGACCGCTGGCAGCGCGGTGAAATTGACCTCGTTGAAGAGTTCATGCGCCTGCCCGAAAGCCAGATGAGCCTGCTGCAAGCAGAATCGCTGGAGCTGTCTAACAGCGCCAACGTGCAGCTGGCCGCCAGCGGACCTGGCCTACAGGCACCCACCGCTGGGGTAAGCTTTGCCTCAATGGACTACACCGAATGCTGCGGTGGCGGCGGCAACGTGCCCCCAGACCCGGAGCTGGCCGTTGGCCCCAACCACATCATTGCTGTAGTAAACGTCGCCTTTGAAATTTACGACAAAAGCGGCAACAGCCTGGCTGGCCCCACCACCTTTGCCAGCTTCATGTCTTCCAACACCAACTGTACCGGCGTTTTTGACCCCAATGCCCTGTATGATGAGCGCGAAGACCGCTTCATCCTGGGTATCGACGCCGAAGGTACTGACTACTGCATTGCCGTTTCCCAAACCGGCAACCCCACTGGCAGTTGGAACATCTATTCCTTCACCACCGGCAGCGCCAGCCTGTTCTTTGATTATCCGCATGTGGGTGTGGGCAATGATGCCATCTATATGGGTGGTAACATCTTCAGCAACACCACCAGCAGCTTCGTTGATGCACGCGTGTGGGCGTTTAATAAAGCCGCCATGTACAGTGGTACGGCCGCTTCCTCCGTCATGAAAAACCTGGGAGCCAACGACGATACACCCCAGCCGCTCAATCTACATGGCTGGAACCAAAGCACTTGGCCCACCACTGGTCCGCACTACATCTTTACCCAAACCAATTACGATGGGGCCAACCATACCGTTTGGGCCTGGACTGATCCATTTGGCGCCAACACGATTTCGGCCGTAGGCAGCATCAACCTGAACACGGCCACTGGCGTTACCGCCGGCATGCCGGTAAACACGCCGCAGCTCGGCGGGCAGACGCTGCAAGCCAACGATTTCCGTCCACAAGATTTCGAATACCGCAACGGTTATGCCTGGACCAGCAGCACCATCGCCTGTAATCCTGGCAGTGGTACGGTAAACTGCGTTCGCTGGGCTCAAATCAATTTGAGCACCATGACCGTGGCCAATGCCGGTGTCTACAGCAGCAACAGCGAATACCGCACGTTTGCCGATCTGGCAGCAAACCATTGCAATGACATGGCAGTGGGCTATACCAAATCCAGCAGCAGCATGTATCCGGCTGTTTTTGTCACGGGTCGCCAGTCTACGGATGCGGCAGGCACGCTGCAAGCGGAAGTCCAGTTGAAGGCGGGCGAAATTGCCTATACTTCCTTTGAAACCACTGCGCCGCGCCGTTGGGGTGACTACACCGAAATGACGATCGACCCGAACGGCCTTACCTTCTGGTATCTGGGTGAGTACAGCAAGAACACCGGCACAACCCAGGGCCGTTGGGGCACCTACATCGGCTCTTACTCCTACAGCAGCTGTACCACGGGTGGTGCAACGCCAACTCCCGGACCGACGGCCACAGCGACCAATACGCCCGCCCCAACCAACACACCAGTACCGGGCAGCTGCACCATCTACACCAGCACCGACGTGCCCAAGACCATCACCACCAGCGGCACGCCCAGCGTCAGCTCTGTGCTGTCTATCTCTGGCAGCGGCACCATTGCGGATCTAAACGTCCTGGATCTGAACGGCACGCACAGCTGGATCAATGACCTGGACTTCAACCTGATCAGCCCGGCGGGTACGGCCGTTCAAATCATGGGCCAATCGTGCAGTTCGCAGGACAACTTCGACCTGAACCTGGACGACGAAGCCGCAGGCACCTGGCCCTGCCCACCCACCGGCGGTGGCACCTACCAGCCAACAAACCCGCTGTCTACGTTTGATGGCCAAAACGCCAACGGCACCTGGACCCTGCGCGTGGACGACAACGCCAACCTGGACGGCGGCAGCCTGAACGGCTGGAGCCTGGAAGTGTGTACCACTGGCGTAGCCCCAACACCGACCAACACGCCGGTACCGCCCACCCCAACCAACACCCCTGTACCGCCAACGCCAACCAACACCCCGGTTCCCGGTGGTGCAGTCATCTACGTGAGCTCCAGCACCAATGGCACGGCAAGCGGTGTTGCCTTCAACGATGAAGACATTTTGTCTTACAACACCAGCAGCGGTACCTGGGCACTGTTCTTCGACGGCTCCGACGTGGGCATCACCACCGACGTGGATGCGTTTGCCATGTTAACTGACGGCTCGATCCTGATGAGCTTCGACACAACCACGACGGCAGGCGCGGCGGGTTCCGTAGTCGATGCCGACATTGTGCGATTTGTGCCGACCTCGACCGGGTCCACCACGGCGGGTACCTTCTCGCTCTACTTCGATGGTTCCGATGTGGGTCTGACAACCACCAATGAGGACATTGACGCGGTAGAACTGCTGACCGACGGCCGTATCGTCGTTAGCACCTTGGGTACTTTCAGCGTCACCGGGGCCTCGGGCGATGACAAAGACTTGATCGCCTTTACCCCCACGTCTCTAGGCTCAACCACCAGCGGCACCTGGTCCTTGTACTTCGATGGCTCCGACGTCTCCCTCACCACCACCAACGAGGATATAAACGGCCTGGGCATTGCTGCCAACGGCGACATCTACCTCAGCACCGTAGGCACCTTCTCTGTAACGGGCGCCAGCGGTGACGGGGCCGATATCTTCCGCTGTGTGCCAGGCACCCTGGGTTCAACCACAACCTGTACCTACAGCATGTACTGGGATGGTTCGGTTAACGGCTTTGCCGGTGAAGTAACCGACGGGTTCCACATCAGCCAATAATCGTTTAGCGTTTGCAGAATGGTCCAATCGCGGAGATTGGGCCATTCTCGGAGCCTGGCTTCGGCCAGGCTCTTTTTTTGCCTGGGATACCGACAAGGTAAACTGCGCTACTTCCCCCAACCACCAAAATCCTTTATGATGTAACCTGACTTTGGTTAAGCAACCACCCTCACAACAACAGGAGAGTTAAAACCATGAACGTGATCATTCCAGGATTTATCCTGGGCTTCCTCGGCTGGTTTTTCCTGCGCTACGTTATTTTTGGCTTCTACACGGTAGACCAAAACGAACGCGCGGTAAAAACACGATTCGGCCGTGCTGTACGCCTGGGCAAAGGCACCACGCTCAATGACCCCATTGCCGATGTGCTGAACGAAAAGGACAAAGAGCGCTACATCTACCCATTGGTGCAGGTGATCAAACCCGGTGGGCCTTATTTCCGCTGGCCGTGGGAGAAAGTCCACAAAATTTCCGTAGCTACAGAAACGATCAACATGGCGCTGGACCTGGAAACCCCCACCGCCAACCACAACGGCACCATCCTCGATGCCGTGACCAAAGACCAGCTTAACATTGGCCTGACGGGGCAGATTCGCTACCAACCGAGCGAGCGCAACCTGTATGCTTACCTCTTTGGCGTCAAAAACCCGGTGGTGCATGTGATGGGTTACTTCATCGCCATTTTGCGCCAGCGCATTGCCAGCTTCGAGTCGCAAGGCTCTAGCCTGCTAGAAGAGGAAGATGTGGAAGTAGATGCCGGGCTGATGGGCGGCGTTTCGATTAACGATTTGCGCAAAAACTTGAACGAAATCAATACCTTCATGGAGCAGGAATGTGCTTCAGCGGCGGCGCGGTACGGCATTGATTTGGACGCCTCGCTCATCACGGGCATCGACCCGCCGCATGAGGTGGAATCGGCCCTGGCGGCGATCAACACCGCCCACAACGAGGTCTCGTCGGACATCAGTCTGGCGAAAGCCCAGGCCGACCAGACGATTGTGCAGTCCAAACGCGCCGTGGAAATTGAAACGCTGCGCGCCCAGGCCGAGGTTGAACCGCTCAAATCGCTGGCGGAGCAGCTGGCGCTGATCAAACAAAACGGCCCGGAAACATTGGTCGCATACCTGCGTAACGTGCGGCTGGCGCTGTACACCAAGGCGGAAAACGTCATTCTGGAGGTGGACAAATGAACGATTTGCTTATGATTTTCCCGGCCGCGTTTGGCTTCTTTATGTTTTTCCTCATTGCTGAACCAATTTTCCGCTTTTTCTTGCGGCTGTTTGGCGTGTACGCCATCGTGAAGGAAGGCACGGCCCACGTGTACACCTTGTTTGGCAATGTGGTGGGCGTGCTGGAAGAGCCGGGGCTGTACTTCCTCTGGCTCAAGATGGGGCCAAGCGCTTTGCTGGTGAACACGCTGGGCAAGCGTCACGTGTTGGACATGCGCCTGGACCAACGTTATCTGCGCAGCCTGCCGGTAAACTCGGAAGAAGGCGCGCCGATGGGTATTGGTATCTGGTATGAAATGCAGATTAGCAACCCGGTGGCCTACCTGTTCAAAAATAGCGATCCGGCCGGATCGTTGGCGGCCAACGTGAGCAACGCCACGGTGCGCACGCTGAGCAACATGCCGTTGGACGACATGCTGGAAACACGCCACACGATGAGCCGGGCGGTCCGCGCCGAAGTGTCGCCTAAGTCTGAAGAGTGGGGCTACCGGCTAGGGTCGGTGTACATCCGCAAGGTGCATTTCCGCGACCGGGCGATGATTCAGCAAATTGAGGAGAAGGTGGTCAACCGGCTGCGCCAGGTTACGTCGGCTATTCGGCAGGACGGGGCCAACCGGGTGAGCATCATCACCAATTCGGCCGAGCGGCGGGCGGCGATTGAGTTTGCCAAGGCGCAGGCGATGCGGCCGCAAATTGTGGGCGAGGCGCTGAGCCAGATCAACAAGGACCCGGAGGTGGCGCAGGCGATGTTTGAGATTCTGGAAACGGAGAATATGCTCAAAGATCGCACCCGGATCACGATGATTCCCAAGGGCAACGACATTATGCGGCAGATGATGGGCGCGGAGACGTCGTTGTACGAGACGGGGAATGGGGAGGCGGTGGCGGGGTGAC
>JADLAX010000059.1 GCA_020848035.1 Anaerolineae bacterium
ATTATTAAGGTACAGAGTGCCGCCGTCTCGTTGGGTACCGCTCAAGCGACGCGGACGGCCTTCTAAAGAGGCATTACAGTTGATAAAACGGTGGTGTTAGGCCACCACGATTAAGGGCGGTCTCACCCAAACAAATCCACTTCAATTTTATGCGGATTATCTATATTCATCTCTTGAACCCAAAGTACGTCGAGATTACTGGTTGTTAAGACCGTACGGGGTGGTACATTTTCTGGCGGAGTATCTGGGAAATACATTTCTTTCAGTGTGAAATTCTCTCCCAAAGACACTCTTAGCGGTAGATAGCATAAATACATGCCGCCAAAGATGCCAGCAGCTACAAGCAGAGTGCCAAACAGCAATTGTAGGAAAGGGCCAAGTCCTTTTTTCATTTAAGTTCACATTACCGAGAAGTAAAGTCCATAGGATTTCTTGGCTGGTTATGACAATGACTGGTTGTCAATAATTGATCACGATCACCGTGACAGTAAACACTGTTTTTAATTGCGAATGATGAGCCAGACGCCCAGCAGGAGGACGCCGACACCGAGGAGTTTTGTGGGGTCTAACGGCCGTACCACCGCCCCAAACCAGCCAAAATGATCAATAATGCCGCCCAGGACAAACTGCGTGGCAATCAAAATGGTGAACGCCGTCACCAGCCCCAGCTTAGGGGTAACGTAGCCAATGGTGCCCACAATCACCAACCCCAGCAGGCCGGTGATAAACATGTGGGGCGGCACCGTCCGCCACGCTGCCAGGTTGCCGCCGCGCAGGGCCAGCATGGTCAGCCCTACCACCAGGCCGCCACTGCCGTAGGTGATAAACACGCTTTCAATCGTGCCTAAATTCTGGTCTAAAACGCCCATGAACTGCGCTTGCAGCACCACCGCCACACCGCCCAATACGGCCAAAATGACCAAAGCCACGTAAGAATTCATCGCTGCCTCCTTCGAAAATAATCCACAGATTACACAGATTTCGCAGATTAGAAGTAAATCTGTGTAATCTGCGAAATCTGGGGATTTTCTTTTGTTGTGCAAATTTGGCGCGATCTTACTTGGCTTTGAGACGACTGCCCACCCACGAAAAACCGATTCTCGCTACGGCGTGTTGAGGTAATCGGCTAACTGCGGCGCTAATGCTTCGCCGAAGTCGCCGCGTAAGGTGAAGCTGAGGTTATCCTGGAAGGTTTCTTCATCCTGGCACTGCCGGGGATTGGCTTTGATGCTGCCTTCATCGACTACTTCGCCGGTTTGGGCGGCGATCAGTTGGTAGTCGGCCACCAGGGAAACGCGGGTAATGGTGGCTTCGCCGCCGCCTTCCAGGTCGTATTCGCAGGTTTCGGTCACGGTCTCTACCACGTCTTGCAGGCAGACGACCAGCTCCGCTTCTTCCAGGCTGTTGGGGTGGTAGCCCCAGGCGGTGGAGACAAAAATCGACTCACCGCCAGCCACGTGTTGGATGATGGCGGCGGGATGTTGGCCAGAGAGGGAGGGGTCGTAGACGGCCGTTTCTGCCACCGCCTCCCCATCACACACCGTTTTTAGGGCGGTCAGACTGCGTGTGGGGCTGCCTGAATCCTCATCCGTGATGAGGGAAAAGATGATGATTCCCACACAGCACAAAGCTGCCAGCCCGACAATTCCGCCCACAATCATCAAGATTCGCCTATTATTCATGATTACCTCCACAATTTGAGTTTGGGCCATTGTAAAAACGCAGCGATCAGGAAACGATCCCGCGAGGATGTGAATTTACCCAAAAACGTGAAACGTGAAACGTGATGTCTCCGGTCACGTTTCACGCATCAACGCTCGTCAATCCCCGAGTGCCTAAAGAGCCATAGCCGGGGCAATAAAGCTAGAGGCCAATGGTTTGGGCAAAGTTTTCGATGGCTTGCAGATGCTTTTGTGGCGTGTCGAAGCCCGCGCCCATCGTGTTTAAGGAGATGTGCGTGGCGCCCGCATCGCGCCAGCCAGCCAGGTAGGTTTGCCAGGCGTCGGGGCCGTCGGTAACGTGCAGGCGGGGTTCCAGGCCGATGTCTTGGCGGGAACGGCCGTTTTCCACCAAATACTGCTCCAACTTGTCCAACGACTCCTGAGCCGCTTCGGCCGTACGGTAGCCCGGCAGCCAGCCGTCCCCTTTACGTGCCAGGCGGCGCAGTACGGCATCGGCGTGGCCGCCCAGCCAGATGGGAATGGGGCGCTGGATGGGCAGCGGGTTCAGGCCAGCGTCGTCAATGTCGTGGAATTGGCCTTTGAACGTGACAAGCTCCTGGGTAAACAGCAGCTTCAGCACATCGATCTGCTCATCGACGCGCTTGCCACGGTTGTGGAAATCGAAGCCAATTGATTCCATTTCCACCTTGTTCCAGCCAATGCCGATGCCCAGGCGGAAACGGCCGCTGCTCAACACATCCAAACTGGCGGCCTGCTTGGCGACAACGGCCGTTTCCCGCTGCGGCAAAATGAGGATGCCGGTGATGAATTCCAACCTGGTCGTGAGTGCCGCCATGAAGCTGAACAGCACAAACACCTCATGGAAAGGCGTTTGGTAGGTGTACGGTCCGTTCCAGCCACCGGGCCGATTGGGGTTGGCCCCCAGGACGTGGTCGTAGGCCAGGATGTGGCTGAAGCCGAGGGATTCGGCCGTTTGCGTGTAGTCGCGCAGCGCGGCGACATCGTTGCCAAATTCAGTTTGGGGAAAAACAAGTCCAATTCTCATACCTTTCTCCTTGTATGCTGTCAGGTGCGACGCACTTTTGAAGTGCGTCGCACCTTTTTCATTTGCCAGTTGTAATCGCGGAAAGGCGGAAAGGCAAACGAAGTTTATGAAACATTTGTCGATTTTGTTTGATACTCACGCAAAAGCGCAAAGCAATTGAGTTTACTTCTCGCCTTTGCGTGAGTACCCGTTTGAAGATCAAGCCAACGACGCCGATTGTCCAATCGGAGCAAGGCGGCTACAATGCCCGCGACAAATTTTATAGTTCCAACCAACAATGGCGGCTAGGGTTCCGCAGCGTGAGCTGGCTGGTCCAAGCGCCGCATAAACCGCAGAGATGGATGCCCGCCGGCGCGGGCATGACAAGAAGCGGCAGCATCTGGACGGAGAAAAGCCTTGGGGAGTGCGGTTGGCATGGGCACAAACGAGCGTTGTGCTTGTGCTGTTTACGCATTCTCTGGAGGTATTGTCATGTTTCGTTCAATTGGTTGGCCGCGTTCCCCGCACGTAACGGCCGTTTTCCAGGCCCTCTTTGTCACTTTTCTCTGGTCCACTTCCTGGGTTCTCATCAAAATTGGGCTGCAAGATATTCCCCCGCTGACCTTTGCCGGGCTGCGCTATGGGCTGGCCTTTTTGTGCCTGCTGCCCTTCTTCTGGCGCAGCGGCGGCGTGGCTGAGGTGCGCCAGCTGCCCCGTTCCGGCTGGCTGGGCCTGCTGGCGCTGGGGCTGATTTATTACGCGCTGACCCAGGGCACCCAGTTTGTCGGGCTGGCCTACCTGCCCGCAGTGACGGTGAACGTGATGCTGGGTTTTACCTCAGTGGTGGTGGCGCTGTTGGGCATGGGGGTGTTGGCAGAACGGCCGTCCCCCTGGCAGTGGTTGGGCATGTTGGTGGCCCTGGGCGGCGGGCTGCTCTACTTCTACCCGGTACACATTCCCCAGGCGCAGCTGGTGGGCTTTGTGGCGACCATTGTGGGCGTGTTGGCCAATGCCGGGTCGTCGGTTTTGGGCCGATCGATTAACCGGAAAGGGCAGTTACGGCCGTTAACCGTCACCACTGTGAGCATGGGGGTAGGGGCGGCAGTCTTGCTGGTGGCGGGTATTGCCATCCAGGGTTTGCCCGTGCTGAGCTGGCCAAGCTGGGCCATCATTGGCTGGCTGGCGATGGTGAATACGGCCGTAGCTTTCACCCTGTGGAACCACTCGCTGCGCACCCTCTCGGCGATGGAGTCTAGCATCATCAACAACACGATGGCGGTGCAGATTCCCATTTTGGCGGTGCTGTTTTTGGGGGAAAGGTTAAACGGCCGTCAGGTAACCGGGCTGGTTGTGGCCGTTGTGGGTGCTTTGCTGGTCCAGTTGGGGCGGAGAAAAATTTTGACGCAAAGGCGCAAAGGGGCAAAGTAGGGGCGGGTCTCTTGTGCTTTCAGTTTTAATCAGGTAACCACCCTCACCCCAGCCCTCTCCCTGGGAGGGAGAGGGAGCCAGATTCCCTCCCCCTCCCAGGGGGAGGGTTAGGGTGGGGGTTGGACATGACCCGATCTATTTTTTAAACACTAACAGACCTGCCCCTACGATTTGTTATCGATTCAACATCGTCCACAAGAAGCTGTAGACATCCGTGGCTTCTTCGATGAGCTTGGCGGTGGGTTTGCCCAGGCCGTGCCCGGCGCGCATTTCGATGCGGATGAGGAGGGGATTACGGCCGTTGTCCGCCGCTTGCAAGGTGGCGGCAAACTTTTTGGCGTGCATCGGCACCACCCGGTCGTCGGTATCGGCAGTGGTGATGAGCAGGGGCGGGTAGGTGCGGTCCGGCTGGACGTTGTGCAGCGGCGAGTAGGCCATCATGAAGCGGAAATGCTCAGGATCGGTTTCGGCGTTGCCGTATTCGGCCGTCCAGTAGCGCCCGGCGGTGAACTTGTGGTAGCGCAGCATGTCAATCACCGGCACGCCGCAGTGCACCGCGCCAAACAGATCGGGCCGCTGTGCCAGGCAGGCGGCCACCAGCAGCCCGCCGTTGCTGCGCCCCTCGATGGCCAGCTTCTTGTTATTCGTATAACCATTAGCGATAAGCCATTCCCCGGCGGCAATAAAATCGTCGAAGACGTTTTGCTTGTTGGCCAGCATCCCGGCCTGGTGCCATGCCTCGCCGTACTCCATGCCGCCGCGCAGGCACGCTTGCGCATAGACACCGCCTCGCTCCAGCCAGGCCAGCCGGGTGGGGGAGAAGATGGGGGTCATGGCGATGTTGAAGCCGCCGTAGCCGTACAGCAGCGTCGGATTTTGCCCGTCGAGCGCCAACCCTTTTTGGTGGGTAATGAAAAGCGGCACCTGGGTGCCATCTTTGGAGGGGTAGAACACCTGCGTCGTTTCGTAGGCGGTGGGGTCAAAATCGAGCTGCGGCTGGTCCAGGATGGTCAGTTCTTCGCTGGTGAAGTCGTAGCGCAGGATGGTGGGCGGGTAGGTGAAGGATTGGAACTGGATGAACAGCTCGGTATGTTTGCGCTCGCCGGACAGGTCGAAGATGGTGCCGGGCACGGGCAGCTCGATTTCGCCCAGGCGTGTGCCATCGAGCCCATAGCGGTGCAGCTTGTGGGCACCATGATGCAGCGTGCCCAGGATGAACTCGTTGTTGACCATGAGGCTGAAGGCGATGGCGTCGTCGCCTTCGGGAATGAGGGTTTGCCAGTTGGCCGGGGCGGGATTGTTGAGGTGAATGGCGATGAGTCGGCCGTTGTCCGCTCCATTATCCGTGTGAAAGTAGAACTTTGCGCCGTCGTTGCCCAAAAAGTTGTAGGCTGCGTCCATCTCGTCCAGCAGGTAGATAAACTCCTCGCCATCGAGCGGGCGGTAGTAGAAGCGGTTGCGCCGGTCGGTGCCGTCCCAGACGTGCAGGGTGAGGAAACGGCCGTCGTCGGTTACCTGCGGGTGGAAACCCAAATTGGGCGCGTCGGGCCGGGCAAAAACGATGCTGTCTTTGCTTTGCGGCGTGCCCACTTTGTGAAAAAAGATTTGCTGGTGGGTGCTGGGCGGGGCGTCGGGCATTTCGTCGGGGCTGGGGTAGCGGGCGTAGAAAAAGCCGGAGCCATCGGGCAGCCAGGCGGCGTTGGTGAACTTGGCCCAGCGCAGCACTTCGGGGCGGTCTGCGCCGCTTTCCAGGTCGCGAATGTGGATGGTTTGCCAGTCGGAGCCGCTTTGCGAGAGGGAGTAGGCCAGGAAACGGCCGTCTTTGCTGTAGCTCTGGTTGATCAGGGCAATCGTGCCGTCGTCGCTAAGCGTGTTGGGGTCGATGACTTGCTCCAGCGGCGCGTCCAGGCTGGCTTGTTGGTACAGGATCGATTGGTTTTGCAGGCCGTCGTTTTTCTGCACGAAGTAGCGCCCGGCTTTGTGGCGCGGCACGCTGCTTTTGGGGTAGTTCCACAGCGCGGTGAGCCGCGCCTTAAACTGCGCGTGTACGGGCAGTTCGGCCATGATGCTTTGGGTGAGTTCGTTTTGCGCCGCCACCCAGGCGACGGTGTCGGGATGGTCGGGTTCTTCCAGCCAGCGGTAGGGGTCGGCAACGGCCGTACCGTGGTAGTTTTCGGCCGTATCGCCCTTGTGGGCGGCGGGGTATGTGTATGAATTGGCGTCCATCAAAAATAGCTCCTTTTGTGCCAGATTAGGGGATTTTACCTCAAAGCCGGGGGTTGGGGACTGTGTTATAATTTTGGCTGGCAACGGCCGTTTTTTTGCCCTTTCTCGCAAAAGGAGAGGATCATGCCCAATCCATTTCCCGGAATGAATCCCTATCTTGAAGTTCGGGAACTCTGGCCAGATGTTCACACTTCATTGATCACCTACATCCGTGAGGCTTTGCAGCCAGTAATTCGACCAAAGTATATTGCCCGCATTGGCGAACGAATCCAACTGGCTGACTTCTCCCAAAGCTACGTGCCAGATATTAAACTCGTTCACACTATGCGCGAACCAGCACCTACGCTGGAACTGGCTGCCCCGGTTGTTGCCGACGAACCCATGCTTATCACTACCCTCGATGAGGCCGTACGTGAGCCGTTTATTGAGATTATTGCCCATGAATCTGGCGACGTCGTGACGGTGATAGAGGTTCTGAGCCCGGCAAATAAAGTGGGGCAGGGCCGTGAACAGTATTTACAGAAACAAAATGATCTCACGGCTACCGAGGTCAATTTAGTAGAAATAGACCTGCTTGGCTATGGTAAAGAGACGGTCTTAGCCCGCAAAGCTGGCATTGCGAACCCGGCCGATTGGCGCTATTTGATTGACATTAGCCGGGGTGGGCGGCGTAATGTGTTGGAGGTGTACGCGATTCCGCTGCGTGAGCGGCTGCCCAACTGCCGCATCCCTTTGCGCCCGCCGGATGCGGATGCTGTGTTGGAGTTAACGGCCGTTTTCAACCGCTGCTACGACGTGGGCAGTTACGATTTGCTCATCGACTACCGCAAACTGCCGGACGTGCCGCTGCAAGCGGCCGAAGCCAACTGGCTGCAAAAATATTTGGAAGAAAAAGGGTTCATTTCCACCCAAAAGGAACAGCAACAATGACACACCCACTCGTAACCCAACTCCGTTTTGCCCGCAGCGAACTGGTCCGCTGCCTGGACGGCATCTCCGACGAAGACGCCTGCCACCGTTTTGTGCCAATGAACTGCATCAGCTGGATGGTGGGCCACCTGGCCACCCAGGAGCAGTTTTACTGGGTTTACCTGGCGCAAGGGAAGCTGGTGAACCCTGATTTGTACGAGCTGGTAGGACACGGCCGTCCCGCCAGTACCCCACCGTTGGCCGACATGTGGCAGGCGTGGCGGGAGATCACCGCCGCCGCCGATGAATTTTTGGAGACGATCACGCCTGAAATGTTGACCGCTTACCTGGTCCAGGGCGAGACAAAAGCCCGCGAGACAACCGGCACGATGCTGCTGCGCAACACCTACCATTACTGGTTCCACACTGGCGAAGCGTGCGCCGTGCGTCAGATGTTGGGGCATACCAATTTGCCGGAGTTTGTGGGGGATATGCGTACGGCCGTTTACCAGCCGTCAGAATAATGAAGAATTATCCTGAGCTTAAAGTTAGCGTAACTCGTATTCGCTGGTTAGGAAAGTTAAGTCTGTTGGGTGGCTTTGTTGGTGGTCTCGTATATTTGCTCTTCCCAAATGTGCAGCCAGTCGAATCTTGGACTGCCAATTACCAAGATTATCAGTCTTTTGAGTTATATAGTAGATTAATGATAACCCCTTTGGTTTTAATGGCGGCGGGTTGGGTAGGAATGTTATATGTTTTGGTTGGAAACGGCCGTAAAGCTGCGCAAATACCCTTGGTGGGTACACTCTCCACGGCCGTAGGCATTGCGGCTGAATTTGTGATCCTGCCAGCTTTAGGCATTGTTGGCGCATTAACAAATGTGTATGTGTTGGTAATTATAGGAAGTTGGTTTTCGGATATAGGCGCTCTGATTGTTGGTGTTTTTATTTTGCGTTCTCGGATAAAGCCTCTCTCAATCTTCATCTTGTTTTTGCTGGCTACCCCATTAGATGTCTGGTTCATTTTCAATCTCCGAAACCCTACTTTTTTAATGGAGATTATCTTTGCATTGGCAATTGGTTTTTGGCTTCATACCGATATGGTTGCAAACTGGATCAGAGTAAAGCATTCGGCAGAAAGTCAAGATAGGCCTCTTGTTAGCAAATGAAGAGATCAACGCACTGGAAATAAAAAGAGCCAGTCATTGTTGCAGAACTGGCTCTTTTTTATCTGCTAGAGATGCGTTTGCTTACGATCCCAGGTGCTTTTTGAAGAAGTCGGTCATGGTGGTGTACACCTTGACACGATTTTCGTACTTCAGCACGTCGTGGCCTTCGTCGGGGAACATGAGGTAATCCACTTCCTTGCCGATTTCGCGCAGCTTTTCCACCAGCTCGCGCGATTCCTGCTCGATGACGCGGGGATCGTTTTTGCCCTGCACCACCAGCATCGGTGCGGTAACCTGCTCAATGTAGGTGCGCGGCGAGCGTTCTGTCAGGAATTCCTGCTCCGTTTCCGGGTCGCCCACGAGCATTTTCATAAACGGTTTCCATGTTTCGGGCACGCGGCTGGCAAAGGTGAGCAGGTCGTACGGGCCAAACATGTCGATGGCGGCGGACCACAGCTCGGGGTGGCGGCTGGCCAGGGTGAGGGTCATGTAGCCGCCGTAAGAACGGCCGACTACCCCCGCGCGGCTCACGTCAATGCGTGCATCCTTGGGCAAAACCTCCGTCATGGCATGAACGTGATCCAGCCGGTCGGCACCGCCCCAGTCGCGCACGACGTGTTTCATGTAGCTGTAGCCGTAGCCGGTGCTGCCGCGCACGTTGGGCACAAAGACGGCAAAGCCGTTGAGGGTGAGAAACTGGATAAACGGCATAGAGAACCAGGCAAAATCCGGCCGTTCCTGGCCTTGCGGGCCGCCATGAATGTAGTAGACGAGCGGGCGCGGCCCTTCGTAGCCCAGTTCGGCGGCGGGCAGGTAGAGCCGGGCGGAGATACGCAGGCCATCGTAGCTGGTGAAGGGGTAGTCTTCGCCGGGCGCGAGCCATTCACCGGGCAGGCCCAAAATGCGCTCGCGGGTGTGGCGCTGGAGGTTGTCTCGGTTGGGGCCGTTGATGGTGTAGAGTTGGGTGGGGGATACGGCCGTTGAAAACGACAGCACATATTCGTCCTGCATCTTGTTATAGCGGATTGATTCCAGCACGCCGCCCGCCAGTTCACCCTGGCCGCACAGCAGGTGCGTCGCCCGGATCGTCAGGTTTTCCTCGTCCAGCTCAGCTTCGTACACCCAGGAACTGCCATCGATGTTGTAGATGAGCAGGTATTTTTGCCCGGTGAGATGGCGAATCTCTTCCAGTTCGCCCACGCCTTCATGCTGTGTGCCGGTGATGGTTACCTGCTTCAGGTCGGTTGGATTGTCCAGACTGAAATAAGCCGGGCCGTAGGTGTCTTCGAATTCGGAGGTGGTGAGCAAAATGCCCCTGTCGTTACGAATGAAGTGGGTCTGCCCGATGTTGTATTTACGCGGTTCGCTGCCGGGGGTGCGTTCGGCCATGGGTGTGCCGAGCAGGGTGGTGGGCTTGGCGTCGCCCAGGTTGTAGCGGAACAGCACGCCATCGCCCGCGCCGTACCCTTCGGCCAGAATGAATTTGTCCTTGGTCTCATTGATCCCTGCAGGCATGCCGCCAAACTGGCTTTCGTTTAATAGGGTCAATTCACCCGTTTCCAGGTTGGCCAGATAGGAGCGCATTAACGGTTGCGTGCGTGACTCGGCCACAAAAGTGAGCGTGTTGCGCTCCAAATCGGCATCATCAGCACTGACGCGGTGGTTGGCAAAAGCCTCGGCAAAGAGGGGTTCCGGATAGCCGCCGTCCAGCGAGATGGCCATTGGCAGGTAGTTTTCGTCGCCGTCCTGGTCGAGCATGACCACGATTTTGGCCAGCTTGGGGAAGACGATGAAGGAACGGCCGGGCATCAGATGTGGGTTTTGCAGGGCGATGTCGGGCGGCAGCAGCGGTTCAGGCACGCTGCCGCCGCGATCCATGACGTAGAGGCTGTTACGGCCGTTCAGATTGCTGATGAAATAAAGGCGGTCGCCGACTATTTGCGGCACCAAAAAGAGCCGCGCGGACAAAAAAGATTCGATTCGTTTCATGGGTTTCTCCTGAAAAAAGAATAAGGGACACAGAGCTGCACAGAGAAGAAGAGAGTTTCACAGAGAGCAAAGGCGTGTGAATCTGCGAAATCTGTTGATTCTCTTGCTTATTTGC
>JADLAX010000060.1 GCA_020848035.1 Anaerolineae bacterium
AATCCAGCTGTTGGTTTAACGTTTGCCCTTGCAGCCATTCGCGCTGCCAGGCGGCATAGTCGGCGTACTGCACGGGCAGGTCGGGCAGCGGGGCGGGCAGCTTGGCTACGCTGGTTTGGTACAGCGTGGCGATTTCACGGATGAGGATACCAATGGACCAGCCATCGGAGATGATGTGGTGCATGGTGAGCAGCAGGATATGGTCGTCGGGCTGGCGTTTGAGGAGCCGGGCGCGGAAGAGCGGGCCGTTGGCCAGGTCGAAGGGGGCCTGGGCTTCGGCGTCGCTGTGCTGCTGCACGGCCGTTTCCTGCACCGCTCCCGTTAAACCCGTCAGGTCGGTGATGGGCAGGGGTACATCGAGGTGGGGCTGGATTTGCTGCTGGGCACGGCCGTTGTCGGCCACAATTTTGGTGCGCAGGCTTTCGTGCCGGTTTACCACGGTCTGGATGCTTTGGCTTAGTGCGGCAATATCCAGATGCCCTTGCAGGCGAACGGCCGTGCGCAGGTTGTAGGCAGCGTTGTTGCTGTCTAGCTGGTGTAAAAACCACAGCCGTTCTTGACCAAAGGAGAGGACGGCCGTTTTGTCTGGTTTCTTGGCCTTTTTTTCTTGCAGCAGCTTCTGTAATAGGGCGCGCTGTTCATCTGGGGAAAGACCCTGAAGCTGCGGCGCGGCTGATTTATCCATAATCGTGAAATCCTAAGTAGTCAGGAGACCCTCACCCCCACCCTAACCCTCTCAGGGGGAGGGTTAGGGTGGGGGTCAAAAAGTGAACGGTGATCGTTTAATTCCCCGGCTGTAGAATCAAAGTGGACTCTGTGACGCCCGCCACATCGGCTTCGGAGTAGCCCATGAGGAATGGCGAGCCTTCCTGCCACAGCTGCACCACATCTTCGCGGTGCGGGCTGAGCAGGTTCATATTTTGGCCCGTCGAGCCCAGCATGACGGAGTTGCTGAAGTTGGACATGTCGGTGATGTGGCGCGCGCTGGAGACAATCCAGACGGCAAACGGATCATTCCAGTCATAGGAATTGGTGTAGACGGAGAAGTTGCCGCCGCGCATCGGATAGGTCTGCGAATTAAAGAAATTTTTGAGCACCGGCACCTGACTGAACGGCTGGTGGGGGAAGGTCACGGTGTGCAGGCGGCCCCAATCCCAATTGGCAATGTCATCGCCTTGCAGGCGTTGTATCCAGTCTACAGCCTCCACAAAACTTTGTTGAACAATGTCGTCGCGGGTTTCTACTTCCGGGGTATTGATGTTGTCGAACCAGGGATGGTTGGGATCTTCCATCATGTCCACCAGCATCGGCACATGCTGCGTGGCATGACGAATGTAGTGCCCGCTGATGTACCAGGCACCAAGGCCGGGATCCAGCTCATCTAACTCGTCGGAGATCACGTTGCCGAGGAAGCGCAGGTGCCAGGCTTCGTAGATGGATGTGCCGGCCCCTTCAATATCGGTATGCAAGTTCCAATTGAGCAACGCGTCCAGGGCCTCTTCTTGCAGCGGCGTCTGGGCCTCAATGACATCCAGGTAAGGCATAAGCAGGGCCGCCTGGGGTGAGTACGTATCTTCCTGAATCAAATCCATATCTTCGACGGTGAGCGGCGCGTATTCTTGCAGCAAATCTTCAATTTGCTGGGCCCGGTAGCCAGGGGTATAGCCGTCGCTGATGTAGTAGGGATACCCTTCCGGCTCAATGCGGTTATTGGCCGAGGCCAGGAAACCCTGTTCCGGGTTGTAGGCGTAGGGCAGCTCCTCAAAGGGGATGTAGCCCTGCCACTCGTTGTCGCTGACCCAGCCTTCGACGGGAAGACGGCCGTTGCCATTCGGCCGAATCGGTATTTTGCCGACAGCCTGGAACCCAATGTTGCCTTCACGATCGGCATAAAACACGTTTTGCCCAGGCGTGTCCCAATGAGACAAAGCCTCGCGGAACTCCTCCCAGTTCGCGGCTCTATCCAGCGCCAGGATGGAGGTAAACAGGGTGCTGCTGTCGTGCTGCACCCAGCGCATAGCCATGGGGTGGGCAATGGTGGGCTCTTGCAGAATGTAATTCATGATCGGGCCATGTTGGGTAACGTAGATATCCACCACAACCGGATCTTTACCGCGCACCTCTATCGTTTCCTGGATGTGCTCCAGGTCGAGCCATTCGCCATCGTACTGGTACTTGGTGGGCTGGATTGTGTCGTCCAGCCGCTCAATATAAAAATCTTGTGTATCGGGGCCTAAACTGGTCAGACCCCAGGAGATATCGGCATTGTGGCCGGTGATCACCCCCGGTACGCCAACCAGCGTGAAGCCAACCACATCGTATTCGCCACCATGCAGACCGACGGCATGCCAGATGGAAGGCATGGTCAGACCGATGTGGATGTCATTGGCCAGCATGGGCAGACCACTTTCCGTCAGCGAGCCATCCACAACCCAGCTGTTGCTGCCAATGCCATCAACGGTGGTGCCCAGGACGTTGTTGATTTTGATAATTTCCGTCAGGTCCAGATTTTTCATGCCGCTGAAAAGGTTCGGATCGGCCGGTGTGGTAATCGGTGAACCGTCGGCGGTGAAGGGAAAGAGCATCTCCATTGCTTCTGGACCAACGGCATCGAAGACGGAGGCGCGCACCAGCTCGATGTAGTTGTTGGCGCTGAGCTGCAAAGAAATGGCGTTGCCCCAGACTATCGAATCAACGGGTGTCCACGGTTCAGGTTCAAAGCGCAGGATCTTGTATTCGATGGGCAGCGCATTTTTGTGTTCTTCCAGGTAGGCATTGACGCCATCGGTGTATGCAATCAAGACGGCTTTGGATGCTTCGTCCATCTGCTCCCAGATGTGTTCGGCGGCGGGGCGCATGAGCATGTTGCGGTTGTACGAGTCGGTGGACAGGGCCTGTTCACCGACAATCTCGGCTAAACGGCCGCTTGGTGCCCGGCGGAATATTTCCATTTGGAACATACGATCCTGCGCCGTGGCAAAGCCCTGCGCAAAAAACAGATCATGCTCGTTTTCGGCGTAAATGTGCACCGTCCCCCACTCATCGCGCACGATCCGTGTTTCCTCCTGCAAACCCGGCAGTTGGAGCGTGCCATCCGTTTGCGGTAGGGCAAGCCGCATGGAGATGTAAACGTAGCCTGCCAGGGCAACAATCAGCGTTACCAAAAGCAGGCTGATGCCTAGAACCCATCTTCTTCCCGATTTCATAGTTTCTCCTCTCGTTTTTGACTCAGTTGAAGTAAGCGGTTTTTGAGCCTGGTTGTCGGTTACGGCCGTATTCATCACTGCCGCCGTCTCTGCTTCTGCCTCGTCCGGAATCGCATCCGGAATTTCGTCTTCAACCAGGCGTGTCCGGGGATGCGCATAGGCAAAAATCATGATGATGAGGTTGATAATGCCGGTCACGATCATCAAAAAGCCAATGCCACGGCCGTTGCCCACGCCAATAAGCTGCCCCACGCTGTTGGCCAGAACGCCATCTACATCCAGCAGCGGTTGGAACACATAGTCGGACAGCGGCCCGGCCAAAATTTGCCCCAGCGGAAAGAACAAAGCGGCCGTCAGGCGCAGCGTGGCAAACACGCGCCCCTGAATGTTAATGGGCACCTTCTTTTGCCAGATGGTCATCAGCGAAGCCCCGGCAATTTGAGAAAAGAAGAGATACAGGGCCGCGGCAATGGCAATGAGCCAGGCATTGGGTTGCAGGCCACCTAACAGCAGCAAAATGGACCGCAAAAAGCCAAAGATTAAAAAGCCGTTCATCTTGCGCTTGGGGCCACCCCAGAGGCTCATTGTAATGGCCCCCAGCAGCGCGCCGACGCCGGAAACGGCAAACACCCAGCCTAACGTCTGGGCGTTGGCAAAACCCAACACGATGGGGGCAATCAGCACCACCACCATGCCCTGGGTGAAGTTCAGCACAATGGCCAGCAGCAGCAGGTAATACATGCCCACCCGTTCCCGGATGTACCGCCAGCCCTCTTTGGCCTCTTCAATGTAGGTGCCCCATCGACTGCGTCCTACGCGGGCAAGCTCTTCGGCCTTTTCCGCCGCGGCTTCTCTGGCCGGGTTTGGAATGCGCACCACAAACAGCACGATGACGGCAAACAGGAACGTGGCCAGGTCAATTTGGGCGATTCCTTTGAGGCCAATGGTGACAAGCAGCAAACCGGCCAAAAACGGGGCCACGATGCGGCTCATGGCTGGACCAATTTGCATCATGCCGTTGGCCCGCCCCAACCGTTCCTTCGGCACCAGCAAAGCCACTGTGGCCTGGCTGGCCGGTTCCTGGATGGCCCCAAAGAGCGAAATAGCGGCCACAGCAATGTAGATGTGCCAGGTTTGCAGCTGGTCATTTAGCACCAGCAGCAAGATCGCCAGCGTGCTGAGCGCCGCGCCAAAGTCGCTGAGGATCATCGTTTTGCGGCGGTCCCAGCGGTCTACCAGCACCCCGGCAAACGGCGAAATGAGGATGCCCGGCAGGCCGTAAAAGAAGGTGATGAGGGCAAACTGGGTGACGGAGGCGGTTTGTTCATAGGCCCAGACGCGCAGGGCAAAACCGGTCAGCCCTGAGCCGATGATAGAGATCATCTCGCCGAACCAGATGGCGTTAAAGACGTTCTGTTTGTACTTGGGCGTGAACCGGGTGGTGGGGCTTACGGCCGTTTGGCTCATCTTATCCTTGCTCCTCTGCTTCTAGCAGCTGGCTTAACAGGGCGGCCACGTCAGCGTCTGACAGGTCGTCAACATTGATATCGGGTTCGGCCGTTGGGGGGGCAGTTTCGGTGGCGGGGAACGGCCGTTCCCCATGTGGTGCCTGGTAATTGTCGGGCAGCTCGTAGCCATACTGCTCGGCCAGCTGGCGCGTGCTGGGGTCCAGCCGACGCGGCAGGCTGATCTCGCGCCAGGTGTCGGCCAGCGTGGGATCAATGCCCGTGTGGGTCAGAATGTTCGGGTCACCAATGCCACCCATCATGCGCTCGCGACGGCCGTCGTACGGCGTGATCAGCGCGGGTTCGTAGGGCAGTCCCATCAGCTGGCACAAATCACGCATGATCGTTTCCGGCTGCTGCACCAGGTCTTCGTAGCGCACCACGCGCTTTCGGGCCGGGTCCACGTCTTTGAGGAAGGTGGTCAGGTTGCGGTTGGCCGTGGCCCAAATCGTCTCGGCCACGATGTACGGGTCCGGGTTGGGGTCTTCAAACAGGCTGGAGCTGAACTGCTGGTCCAGCCGCACCCGCAAAAACGACTCCATCATGGCGTAGGGATGGCGCACCAGGTGGATGTAAAGCGCCCCGTCAAAAATTTGCTCGGCGCGGCGCAGCGTTTCCATGTCCATGGCGTACGGCGGCGTTTTGTCCACCAGCAGCCGGTCGCCCGCCAGGGTTTGGAGGCGATGGTAGACGTCGGGCACGGTGTGGTTTTCGGCCACCAAACGCTCAATTTCGGCCCAGCCCTGCTCTGGTTCCAGCTTCAGCAGCTCCACCAGCGCCCAGTGCAGCCCTTCAGCAGGCCAGGTGAAATCCTGGCCAAAGCTGACGTTTTGCTGCCATTCCTGCATGTCCTTGAAGAACAGCAGCGAGATTTCCGGCGGGCAGAAGATTTGTTTATGCCCGGCCAGCATGACGCGGAACAGCGTTGAGCCAGAGCGGGGGCTGGAGAGGACAAAAAGCATCGGCTTGTTTTTCTTCGCCGGTGGGACAAACGCGGCGCGGTTGTAGGCGTTGGCCCGGTGTTCCTTGATGGTGTAGGCCGACAGCGGCTTGTCGGTGGCGTAGGCGGCCAGGTTGGCCATGCGGTCCTGCTGCTGGTAGACAAATTGAGCCAGTTCGGGCAGCTTCGGCGTGCCCAAAATTTCGTGCGGGTAGAACTGTACTTTCAGGTCGCGCTTCAGGTTCCACATCAGGTCCACGGCGGCCAGCTGCATATCGAAGCCGCTCAGGTCGCCATCGGCCGGGATTTGCTCGGGCGGGATGTTCAGCCCGTTGGCAATTTTCTGGCGCAGGTATTTTTCGACGAGGGACGGCCGTTCCACCGGGAACGCCTCTTTCAACTGCTCCAAAATCGGTTTGGCCGATGCCGCACCGCTGGCCAGCCCGTCGGCGATGCCCTGGGCCACCCCGGCGGCGGTGGCGTCGGCGAAGAGCTGCTGGAGCGAAAGCTCGACGCCAAATTCGTTGTGCAGCTGGTTGCGCAGCTGCGTCGCCAGCAGCGAATGGCCGCCCAGCTCAAAGAAGTTGTCGTCTACGCCGATCTTTTCAATGCCCAGCACCTGCTGCCAGATGGCCACCACACGCTCCTCGATGGGGTTGCGCGGGGCGACGTATTCGGTCCACAGGGCGGGCCGTTCGTACAGATTTTTGTCTGGGGCGGCCGCTTTTTGCTGCCGCTGGGCGATGCGCTGCGGCAGGTTGGCGGTGGAGATGAGGAGGACGTCGGTTACGGCCGTTCCCACTGCCCGCTCCAACACAGCAAACCCTTCCTGCCGGTCCAGCGCCAGCTGCGACAGCTCGCCCATGACCGGCATGTTGGCGTCCTGGTCAAATTTCCACACATCCCAGTTGAGCGCCAGCCAGGGGAAGGCGCTGCGGCGGTTGAGCTGCTGCACCAGGGCGTTGGCGCTGTGGGCGGCGGCGGTGAAGGCGGCAAAACCCACGCCGCCCAGCACGGTAGATAGCGCGGAACTGACCACGCAAAATTCCAGCGGCAGGTCGGCAATCACCTCGGCCAATACTTCCAGGCTGGTTTGTTTGGTGCGGAAGAAGATGTCGCTGTGGCCCCGCTTGATCTCGGCGATGGCCTGGAACGCCTGCTGCCCGGCGATGGTGGGCGAGTGGATCACCCCGGTGAGCGGGCCGCACTGGGCAATGCCTGCGGTAACGGCCGTTTGCACCGCCTCCCGGTCCGTCAAATCTGCCTGTAAAGTCACCACTTTGCTGCCGGTGGCGGCCAGTTCGGCCAACTGGGCGGCGCTGGCGGGCTGTTCGTCAATCAGCAGGAGGGTAGCGGCCGTTTTCTCGGCCAGGGTGCGGGCGATGTCGTAGCCAATGTCGCTCAGACCGCCGGTGATGAGCGTGGTGGCATTGGGATGGAAAACGGCCGTGCCGGGCTGAACCAGCGGCGCGGCCACCACCGTCGGCAGCCAGCGCTTGCGGCCGCGCAGGGCTACTTGCGGTGCGGCCGTCTCGGCCACACACTCGGCCAGGATGGGCCGTACGGCCGTTTCGTTGGCGGCGGCGAGGTCGATCACCTGGCTGGTAAGCTGGGCGTACTCCTGCGGGATGGTCTGGCTGAGGCCCAACAGCGCCGCCTGGGCCGGGTCCAGCGCTTCGGTGTCGGTCACGGCGCATGCTGCCTGCGTGACGACGTGAATGCGGGCGGCATTGCCTGCCGCGCCCGCCGCTTTGGCCAGGTAGGCCAGCGGGTAAAACGGCGTTTCAACGGCTGTGCTCCACAAAAAGAGAATATGCTGTGGTGGGTGAGGCAGCGCGGCCAACAGCTGGACAAACTCGGTTTCGTCGGCGGGGTTCAGGGTGAAGTGACTGCCTTCCTGGTCCCAAGACGCACCGGGGCGCACCCGTGCCACGGTCTGCCCGGCGGCTTCCAGGTGGGCGGCCAGCTGCGGCCCCAGCGTGTCGTCGCTGAAGATGAGCCAGGAAGCGGCCGTTTCCGGGGCCACAAACGCCGGTACATTGGGCGCACTTTGCCAGCCGGGCAGGTAACCCCACTGGCTGAGGTCGGCATTTTTGTGCAGCGCCGCCGTTTGGGTCTGGTCGGTGAGGCTTTTGGCTTCGATCCAGTACCGCTTGCGCTCAAACGGGTAGGTGGGCAGGATGACGCGGTGGCGGGTTGTGCCTTCGTGGAGCGACTGCCAGGCGACGGCCGTTCCCGCCAGCCACAGTTGACCCAACGTTTGCCGCATCGTTTCTGGGGTGGCAGGCAGGGTGGCAAAGTGGGGCACACGCAGCAAATTGGCGGGCAACGCGGCGGTAACCTGGCCCAGGAAGAGCAGCTGGCGCGACGGCAGCTGCTGCAAGCCGCCCAGCGCCGCAGCCAGCTTGTCGGCCAGGTGGTCGTGGCTGGTGCTTTCCAGCAGGTGGTTCCAGTAGCGGAAATTGTAATCTTGCGTGCCCAGCCAACGGCCGTTGTGCGTAGAAAAAATCGGGATCTCGCCGGTCTGAGCGGACACATGGTCGGCCTGAACGGCGATGAGTTCACCTGCGGCCGCCAGCCGCGCCCCGTCGGCCAGGGAGATGGTGCCCGCCAGCACGGCGGCGGTAATTTCGCCGCTGCCGATGCCCAGCACCGATTCGGGGGCAACACCCCACGCCTGCCACGTTTTGGCCAGGGCAAACTCCACGGCAAAAGCCGCAGCGGTGGCCACGGCGCGCGGCGAGAGCGAATTGCTGTTGTGTGGGTCGGCGGGATAGAGCAGGGTGCGCAGGTCGGTGCCGAGATACGGCCGTAACAACACCGCACACGACTCAATTTGCTGCCGGAACACGGGGTTGGCTTCGTACAGCTCCCGCGCCGTGTTGGTCACCACACCCGCGCCAGTGCAGATGAAGGTGAGCGCGGGCGCGGTTTGCAGCGGCACGGTCTGGCTGGCATACTGCTGGTTTTCCAGGGCGGCCAGCGCTTCGGCCGTGGTGGTGGCGCTGAGCAGGCGGCGATGGGCAAAGGGCTGCCGTCCCACCTGGAGGGTGTAGGCGACGTCGGCCAGGTTCAGCTCTGGGTGCTGGCGCAGATGGGCGGCAAGCTGTTGGGTGGCGGTGGCCAGGGCAGCGGCCGTTTTGGCCGACAGCACAATCAGCTGCGGCTCGTCCGTATCGTCGGAAGGCTCCACTTCGGGCGCTTCCTGCAAAATAACGTGGGCGTTGGTGCCACCCAGGCCAAAGGAGCTGATCCCCGCCAGGCGCGGTGTTTCTTCCGGCGTTTCCCAGGGGACCAGGGTCGGATTGGGATAGACCGGCGCGTTGGCAAAGTCAATTTCCGGATTGGGCGTCTCAAAATTGAGCGAGGGCGGGATTTCCTGGTTTTGCATGGCCAGGACGGTTTTGAGCAGCCCGGCAATGCCCGCCGCCCCGGTGAGGTGGCCCACGTTGGTCTTGACCGAGCCGATGGGGCAGTAGCCGGTTTCGTCGGTGTAGGTGCGGAATGCTTTGGTGATGGCCCGAATTTCGATGGGGTCGCCCAGGCGCGTGCCGCTGCCGTGGCCTTCGACGTACTGGATGTCGGCGGCGTCGACGCCTGCCACGGAGAGCGCTTCGGTGATGACGGCCGCTTGCCCATCGACGCCCGGCGCGGGAAAGCCCACCTTGTCCGAACCATCGTTGTTGATGGCGGTGCCCAGGATGAGGCCGTGAATGTGGTCGCCATCGGCCAGGGCATCTTCGAGCCGCTTGAGCACGACCACACCCACACCGCTGCTGAAGACGGTGCCTACGGCGTTGGTGTCATAGGTGCGGGTACGGCCGTCGGGCGACAAAATCGAGCCGTCGACAAACTGGTACCCCTTGGGATGGTCCACGTGCACGGCCACGCCGCCCGCCAGGGCCATGTCGCACTCGTCGCCGAGCAGCGCCTGGCAAGCTAAATGCACCGCGACCAGCGAGGTGGAGCAGGCGGTCTGCACGGTGAAGCTGGGGCCGCGCAGGTTAAATTTGTAGGAAACGCGGGTTGAGAGAAAGTCTGCGCCGTTGCCGATGTCGATCTGGCCCTGGTCGATGTGCTGCAACAGCTGCGGGTTGGTGGCCAGGTTGTAGACCAGGTAGGAGCTGGTGGTGCTGCCGCCAAAGACGCCAATCAGCCCTTTGTACTGCGCCGGGTCGTAACCGGCGTGCTCCAGGGCGGTCCAGGCGCTTTCCAAAAAGACGCGCTGCTGGGGGTCCATAATTTCGGCGTCGCGCGGGTTGTAGCCAAAGAAATCGGCATCAAACCCGTCTAACTCGTCCAGGGCCGAATTGACCTTGATGAAGGTGGGGTCTTGCAGCTGCTGTTCGGTGGCTCCGGCGGCGCGGGCTTGTTCGGGGGTTAACGGCCGTATCGAATCCACCCCGTTGCGTATGTTCTGCCAGAATTCGTCCACATTGGCCGCGCCGGGGAATCGCCCGGCCATACCGACGATGGCGATTTCGGTGCCGTTAAATTGGTCTTTGGTTTCTTCACTCATGCTTAATCACTTTTGGGAGGGCGAGGCAGGTGATGGGATGTCTGCCTGGTTGGGCAAAGGTGTTGGTCACCTGCCTCGCCCCTACTTTTTACTTTTCACTTTTTAATGGGCGAGGCAGGTGGGGTTTTGCCTGTTGTGAATGGCAAAGGTGTTGGCCACCTGCCTCGCCCCTACGTTTATGGTTTGCCCGCCGGGGGCTGAAGCCCCCGGCTATCATATGGAAGCCCTGTTGGGCTAAAAACAGCCTCAGAGAGGCTTTCATAGCTAGCCCAGGCCATTTATGGCTGGGCGGACCTGCATCTGGTTTACCTCCGCCGCGAGGTGGTGCGTTGGTTCAGGCGGCGTTCGCGGCGGCGTTGGCCGCGATCGACCTGCTCGGTGTAGGTGTCGTCTTCGACCGGGCCGTCGTCTGACTGCATCTGGATGATCAGCTCGGTGAGTTTGCTCACCGTGGGCTGCTCGTACAGGCTGACGGCCGAAACGTGCACGCCAAATGTCTCGTTGATGCGGTTGATGAGCTTGATGCCCACCAGCGAATTGCCGCCGATTTCAAAGAAGTTGTCGTAAATGCCCACCTGCTGAATTTCCAATGTTTCTTGCCAAATGGCCACAATTTGCTGCTCCACTTTGTTGCGTGGGGCGACGTAGTCGGTGTGGTGGCCGTTGGTGCTGGGGGCTGCGGCCGTTGTTCTGGCCAGGTTCTCCAGCACGTAGGCAAGGGTCAATTTGTCGCTGTCGGCGATGACGGCGGGCAGGTAGCGCGGCGAGACCAGGATTTGCGGCGGCAGGTGGTGCAGGATGGCGCGCAGGGCGGCTTGCCCTTCGTGCGGCAGGATGGCGTGGCTGCTTTGCTGCTGCCGCCACTGCTGGATAATCGCGGGCAGCTCCGTGGTGGCCGCCATGCCAATCTCGGCCCAGTCGCCCCAGTTGACGCTGATGACCGGATACGGCCGTTCCCCCACCGCCTCCTGAGCAAATGCATCCAAAAAGGCGTTGGCGGCGCAGTAATCAACCTGGCCAATGCCGCCAGCAACGGCCGTTAACGACGAAAAGAGCAGCATAAAGTCCAGCCGCCGCTCGGCAAAAACGGCCGCCAGGTGGCGCGTGCCCTGTACTTTGGGGCGCAGCACCTGGTCGGCGGCGGCGGCGGTTTTGAGCTGGATGAGGCCGCCGCCCGCCACGCCGGCGGCATGGAACACCACGTTAATCGCGCCAAAACGAGCTTCCGCCTGGGCAACGGCCGTTTCCAAACTGTCTAAATCGGTCACATCGGCCTGCACCAGCAGCAGTTTGGCCCCGGCGTTTTCCAGCGCCCGCAGCTGGTGAATGCGGCGGCTGGTCGGGTTGTCTTCGCCCTGGGTGGTGAGCCAGCTGTCCCACTCGGTGCGGGCGGGGAAGGGGGCGCGGTGCAGCAGCACCAGCCGCGCCTGGATTTGTTGGGCCAGCATATCGGCGACGGCCAACCCCAGGCCGCCCAAACCGCCGGTGATGAGGGCGGTGGCATACGGCCGTAACCGGGGCACCGCCGTCGTGTCTTGGGTCAGCGGGGCCGGGGTGTAGGTCTGCACCCAGCGCCGCCGCCCGCGATAGGCCACGGTGGGGCCAGACGGCCCGGCCAGCGGCACACCAAATTCGGCCAGCAGCAGTTGGGTCAATTCGCCCCACAGCCAGGAGTTGGCCGGTGGCAGCTGCACGTCGATCACCTGCGTCGTCAGCCAGTCGAACTCCTGCGGAATTACCCTGGCCGGACCGCACAGCAGCCGCTTCTCGGCGGCCACCGGCTCGGCTTCGGTGATGGCGTGCAGCTGGTTGGCGATGATGTAGAGTTCGGCCGTTGCTTCACCGCGCGTTTTGTCCAGCGCCTGGGCCAGGTAGAGCAGGCTGTAGAAGGCGAAGATGGTTTGAGCGGCCGTTTCTTCCGGCGCGGGTGAGACGTTCCACAAATGCACGATGCGCTCGGGCCATTTGCCCGCCGCGTGCAGTGTTTGCAGCAGCGTGTCGTAATCGGCGGCGCTGGCCGGATTGAGGTAGTAGACCGTGTCGTTGAGCTGGGCAAACTGCTCGCCGGGCAGCACCACGGTGACCTGCTGCGCCACGGTGCGCAGGAAGCTGTCCAGCCGGTCGCCCAGCCCCGCTTCATCGACAAAGAGCAGCCAGTGGGCCGGTTTGTCCAGCAGATATTGCTGGGTCAGCGTGGGCGGTAGGGTGTTTTGCCAGCCGGGCAGGTAGAACCAGTCGGCCAGCGGCGCTTTTTTGTGGGCGGACAGATGACGCGGTTGGCTAGCGCTGGGCGGATCGAGCCAGTACCGTTCGCGCTCAAAGGGATAGCCGGGCAGCGGCAGGCGATGGCGGTTTTGCTGTTGGTACAGCAGCGACCATTGCACAGGCAGTCCCGCCAGCCACAGTTGACCGATGGTGGTTAACGGCCGTATCCGGTCGGCCTCGTTTTGGCGCGGATGGCGCAGCGTGGCGTAGGTGAGATGGCCATCGCCAAGTTGCGGCTTGACCACCGTGGCCAGGGTGTTGCCTGGGCCAACTTCCAGGAAAATGGCGTTGTTCAGGCTGCGCAGGGTTTGGATGCCAGCGGCAAAATCAACCGCGTGGCGCAGATGGCGCGCCCAGTAGTGCGGGTCGGTGGCCTGTTCGGCCGTCAGCCAATCGCCCGTTTCGTTGGAGATGACGGGCAGCGTGGGCGGCTGCAGCGCCACGGTTTGCAGGTGGGCAATGAAGGGGGCCAGGGCCGGGTCCATCATCGGCGAGTGGAAGGCGTGGGAGGTGTGCAGGCGGCGGCACTGAATGTCCTGCGCCGTTAGCTGCTCGGTCAGCGCGTCAATGGCTTCGTCGGGGCCAGAGACCACGCAGCTGTCCGGGCTGTTGATGACGGCCACGGTGAGCGTTTCGGGCAGCAGTGCTTCGATTTGCGCAGCGGGTCGGGAAACCGCCAACATGCTGCCGCTCGGCTGTGCCTGCATCAGTTCGCCCCGTTTGGCGACGGTGTGCAGCGCTTCGGGCAGGCTAAACACGCCCGCCAGCGTCGCGGCGACGTATTCGCCGATGCTGTGGCCAATCATCGCCTCTGGCTGTAGGCCCCACGACTGCCACAATCTGGCCAGGGCAAATTCGATGGTGAAGAGGGCGGGTTGGGTGACGGCCGTATTTTGCAGCTGTTCAGCGGACCATTCCTCTTTGCCTGCGGCCGGGTAGATTAAATCCTGCAGATCGAGGTGGAGGAACGGCCGTAAAATCGCGGCACATTCATCCACCGTGTTGCGGAACAGCGGCTCGGTCTGGTAAAGCGCCTGGCCCATGTTGACATACTGCGACCCCTGGCCGGAGAACATGAAAACGAGCGGCCGGGTTTGCTCCGCCTGGGCGCGGTTGATGATGCGCTCGGGATCGACGGCGCGCAGCACGGCGATGGCGTCGGGCACATCGCGGCAGACGACCATGCGGCGGTGGGTGAAGGTGCGACGGCCGTTGCTCAGCGTGTAGGCCACGTCCGCCAGGTTGGTTTCAGGATGCGCTTCCAGGTAATCGGCCAGATTTTGGGTCATCGCTTCCAGGGCGGCGGGCGTTTTGGCGGAAAGCTGGAGCAATTGCCACGGCTCGGCCGGGTCGGACGGTGTGGCTGGCGGCGCTTCTTCGAGCACGATGTGGGCGTTGGTGCCGCCAATGCCAAACGAACTGACCCCGGCGCGGCGCGGGGAACGGCCGTTTTCCCAGGGTACCAGCGTGTTGTTGATGACAAACGGGGTTTGCGCCAGGTTGAGCTTGGGGTTGGGCGCGGTGAAGTGGCAGGTGGGTGGAATCTGCTTGTGCTGCAAGCTCAGCACTGTTTTGAGCAGACCAGCCACCCCGGCGGCCGCATCCAGGTGGCCGATGTTGCTCTTCACCGAGCCGATGTGCGTTTTGTGGTCGCCATTGCCCTTAAACAGCTTGGCCAGCGCGGTAATTTCGATGGGGTCGCCCAGCTCGGTGGCCGTGCCGTGGGCTTCGATGTATTGAATCGTATCGGGCGTGACGTTGGCGGCGGCTTGCGCTTTGGCAACCACGTCTGCCTGGCCGTTGATGCTGGGCGCGGTGTAACCAAGTTTGAGACTGCCGTCGTTGTTAACGGCCGTTCCCTTAATCACCGCGTGAATGTGGTCGCCATCGGCCAGGGCATCGGTCAGCCGCTTGAGCACCACCACGCCAACGCCGGAGCCAAAGACGGTGCCCTGCCCCGCCGCGTCAAACGGGCGGCAGTGGCCGTCGGGCGAGGCGATGCCGCTGGGCTGGTAGACGTAGCCGGAGCGCTGCGGCATTTCCACGGTCACGCCGCCGGCCAGGGCAATGTCACACTGGCCGTTCATCAAGCTTTCGCAGGCCAGGTGGGTGGCCACCAGCGAGGTAGAGCAGCCGGTCTGAACGTCCAGGCTCGGCCCGGTGAGGTTGAGATGGTAGCTGGCGCGGGTGGCCAGGAAATCTTTGTCGTTGCCCAGCATGACGGCAAAACTGTCGTCGGTGGGGTCCACGTCGGGATGGCCGAGCAGGTTGAAGAGCAGGTAGGTGCTCATGCCCATCCCGGCAAACACGCCAATTGGCCCCTGGAACTGCTCGCTGCTGTAGCCCGCATTTTCCAGGGCGTGCCAGGCCACTTCCAAAAAGAGGCGCTGCTCGGGCGCCAGCAGCTTGGCCTGGTTGGGCGCGTAGCCAAAAAATGACGCGGCAAACTGGTCGATGTCGGCCAGGAGCGGGGCGGCGCGGACAAAGTCGGGGTGGCTGCGCAGCTGTGGCGGCACGCCGAGGGCGTCCAGCCGGGCGTCGTCCAGCACCTCGATGCTTTCGATGCCGTCGCGCAGGTTTTGCCAGAACTGCTCCAGGGTGGCTGCGCCGGGGAAACGGCCGTCCAGCCCAATAATCGCAATGTCGTCGTGGTGGCGCACCGCTGGGCTGGAAACGGCAATCACTTCGTCGGCCCCATCGGCCAGCAGCAGCTGGGTGACGCCGTGAATGGTGGGCTTTTCCAGGAACTGCACCAGGGGAATCTCGCGCCCCAGTGCTTCTTGCAGCTCACGCTGCGCCTGAACCAGCAGCAGCGAATGGCCGCCCAAATCAAAAAAGTTGTCGTGAATGCCCACTTCGGGCAGACCCAGCACCTTTTGCCACACCTGGGCGATGCGCTGCTCCAGCTGGCTGCGCGGCGGCACGGTGCTTTTGTTGCTGGTGTGCAGCGGCGGCGCGGGCAGGGCGTGGCGATTTACCTTGCCGTTGGGCATCAGCGGGAAGGCGTCTAGCAGCACAAAGATGTTGGGGATCATGTAGTCGGGCAAAACGGCCGCCAGCTGGCGGCGCACCACGGCCACGTCAATCGGTTCACCCTTGGGCGGTACCAGGTAGGCCAGCAGCCGCTGGTCGTTGGCGCTGACGGTGTGCAGCGTCACCAGCGCCTCGCGCACGCTGGGCAGCGCCGTGAGCTGGTTTTCAATTTCGCCCAGCTCAATGCGGAAGCCACGCAGCTTAATCTGGTGATCCACCCGACCCAGGAACTGAATGTTGCCATCGGGCAGGTAGCGGACGAGATCGCCAGTCTTGTAGAGCTGGGGTGACGGGATGACAGGGTGAAGGGGTGAAGGGGTGAAGGGGTGATCTGTCTCCTTGTCCCCTTGTCTCCTTGTCACCTTGTCATCTGCCTTGACAAATGGGTCGGCAATAAAGCGTTCCCGCGTTAGCTCCGGGCGGTTCCAGTAGCCGCGGGCCACGCCGACGCCGCCGATGACCAGTTCACCGGCCACGCCTTGCGGCACGGGCTGCAACTGTTTGTCCAAAATGTACAGCTGGATGTTGGCAATGGGACGGCCGATTGGTACCAATTGGCGCGGTTCGTCGGGCAGGCATTGCCAGTAGCTCACGTCGATGGCGGCTTCGGTGGGGCCGTACAAATTGTGCAGCTCAACGTGGCCCAGCTGGGCAAAAAAGCGCTGGGTCAGGTCATAGGGCAGGGCTTCACCGCTGCAAATGACCCGGCGCAGCGAGGTGCAGCGGGCCACGTTCGGCTCGGTGAGGAAGATTTGCAGCATCGACGGCACAAAGTGCATGGTGGTGATGTGGGCGTCCTGGATGAGGCGCACCAGGTAGGTGCTGTCCAGGTGGCCGCCCGGTTTGGCCATCACCAGCTGTGCCCCGGTGATGAGCGGCCAGAAAAATTCCCAGACGGAGACGTCGAAGCTGAACGGTGTCTTCTGCAAGATGCGGTCATCGGCTTCAAGCTGGTAGGCGTCTTGCATCCACAGCAGGCGGTTAACGATGCCGCGATGGGTGTTCATCGCGCCCTTGGGCTTGCCGGTGGAGCCGGAGGTGTAAATGGTGTAGGCCAGGTGATCGGCCGTCAGCGGCACGTGGGGATTGGTGTCTGGCTGTTGGGCGATTTGTGGCCAGTCGGTGTCCACATTCAAAATGGCGAATGGGGCATCACCTGCAACCTGCAACCCTTCGGCTCTGCTCAGGGCAAGCTTGCCACTTGCGACCAAATGCTCCTGCGTGAGGAGAACAGTCACCTGCGAATCTTCCAGCATAAATTGGAGGCGCTCGGCGGGGTAGGTGGGATCAATCGGCAGGTACGCGCCGCCTGCTTTGATGATGCCCATGAGGGCGATGACCATTTCCAGGCTGCGCTCCATGCAGACGCCAACCATGCCATCGGGCTGGATGCCTTGGGCGATGAGGAAGTGGGCCAGCTGGTTGGCTTTCTGGTTGAGCTGGTCGTAGGAGAGCGTTTGATCGGCGTAGGTGAGCGCGGGGGCGCTGGGGGTCAGGGCCACCTGGTCTTCAAACAGCTGGTGCAAACATCGTTCCAGGTCGTAGGGTATGGCCGTATCGTTCACCGTGTACAGCAGCGTATGTTTTTGGGCGTCGGTGAGGAGGGGCAGGCGGGAGACGGCCGTATCCGGCTCGGCCACAATCGAAGCCAGCAGGGTGGTAAAATGCCCGGCCATCTGCTCGATGCTGCTTTCGGCAAAGAGGTCGGTGTTGTATTCCCAGGTGGCCAGCAGCTCGCCGTTCACCTCGGCCATGGCCAGCGTCAGGTCGAACTGAGCCGCCTGCTGGGTGAGCGCCAGTGGCGTGACGTGCAGCGCCCCCAGCTGGATGGCGGTCCCTGCCTGGCCGAGTGCCAGGGCAGTCAATCCTTCGTGGGTGGCGTGGGCTTTTTGCCAGACAAACATGTTTTGGAAGATGGGCGAGTGGGCCGGGTTGCGCGTTTGGCCCAGCGCTTCCACCAAAGTGGGGAAGGGATATTCCTGGTGGGTGAAGGCAGCGACGGCCGTTGCCTTCACCTGCTGCAACAGCTGGCGGAAGCTCATCTCGCCCGCGCCCAGCTGGGTGCGAATGACAATCGGATTGACAAAGTAGCCCTGAACCGCCTGGAATTCACGCGCCTCGCGGCCGGAGGTGGGCGTGCCGGTGAGCACCTCATCCTGGCCGCTGAAGCGGGCCAGCAGCAGCTGGTAGGCGGCCAAAAAGGTCATAAACGGTGTGCAGCCCATCTCGCGGCCCAGAGCGATGAGTTGGCTGCCGAGTTCGGTGGGGAGCTGACTGCGCACGGTGCGGCCAGCATAGGTCTGGCGCGTGGGGCGCGGCCTGTCGGTGGGCAGGTTGAGCGGCGGCAGTTCGCCTGCCAGCTGCGTTTGCCAGTAGGTGCGCAGGGCAGCCCCGGTGTCGCTGTTGAGCTGCTGGTTTTGCCAGGCAACATAATCGCTGTACTGGTGGGTAAGGGCGGGCAAGACGGCCGTTGTCCCGTTTACCAGCGCCGTGTACACCTGGGCAAATTCGGCCACCAGCGTCACCAGCGACCAAAAATCGGTGATGATGTGGTGGGCGACGATGAGCAGATCAAACGTCTCTTCGCCGAGCTGGTAGAGGCGCACGCGCAGCAGGTTTTGCTCCAGCGGCAGCGGCGTGTTGGCCGTGGTTTGCAGCTGGGCCTGGTGTGCCCCTTTGGATTTGTGGCGGTTGTCCAGGTAAAGAAAATCAGCCACGCCGTCCGGGGCGATATGTTGCACCGGCTGGCCGTTGGCCAGGTGGAAGGTGGTGCGCAGGCTGGTGTGGCGGGCCACCAGTTGGTTGATGGCGTGTTTGGCGATTTCGGGGTCGATACGGCCGTTCAGCCGCAGCGCCCGGGCAATGTTGTACACCGGGCTTTCCGGGGCGAGCTGGCACAAATACCAGATGGCCCGCTGGCCAGATGACAGGGCAAACTGCGGCGGCGGTTCAGCGGCGGCGGGGATGGGTTGGCTGGTTTCGGCCGGATCGCCCAAATAATTCACGACTTGCTGACTGAGCTGGTCAATGGTGGGGCTTTCCAGCAGGTCAGCCAGGGGCAGGTCGAGGTGTAGGGCGTCTTCAACGGCCGTTTTCAGTTCAATGGCCAGTAACGAATCGAGGCCAAAGGTGGCTAACGGCCGTTCGCGTTCAATCTGCGCCGCGGGTTGGCGCAGCAAATGGGCCAGCTTGTGCTGTAAATAATGCGCAACTTGCGCCGCTTGTTCCGCCGGATCATTCAGCGCCAGCAGCGCCCCGCGGGAAATGTCAGGCTGGGGCGCGGTTTGGCTGGCCGTCGGGGGCTGGAATTCCGGCACGTCGGCACCGATGGTGTTGAGTTCGCCCGCCAGGTAGAGGTCGCGGGTTTGGCCGCGCTGGATTTTGCCGCTGGACGTCTTGGGGATGGCCCGCGGCTGCACCAAAATGACGCCGTAGAGCTGCAAATCGTGGGCTTCGGCGATGGCCTGGCGCAGGATGGGGGCCACTTCGGCCACGTCGGCGCGGCGGTGGCTGCGTTTCACCTCGTGCACCAGGAACAATTTTTCCTCGCCGCCCACCTCGATGCTGAACGCCGCGCCGGAATCGGGGGCGAGTGCTTCGTGGCTCTCCTGGGCCGTCTTTTCGATGTCTTGCGGGTAATGGTTGCGGCCGCGAATGATGAGCAGCTCTTTCAGGCGGCCCGCGACGTACAGTTGGCCGTCCTGCAAGAAGCCCAGGTCGCCGGTGCGCATGTAGCGAGTGTTGTCGCCGGGTAAGGTGGCGTGGAAGGTTTCGGCGGTGGCTGCGGGGCGCTGCCAGTAGCCCTGGGCCACGCTGCGGCCCGCCACCCAAATTTCGCCAATCTCGTCAGCGGCGCATTCGGTCCCGGTTTGCGGGTCCACAATGCGGATGGTTTGCTCGTCCAGCAGCCGGGTGCCGCTGCTGACCAGCAGGCGGCTGTCGGTTTCATCGCTGCCGGGTTCAACGCGGTTTTGGGCGAGGGCGGTGGATTGGAAACGGCCGTAAACCGGTTCACTGCTGCGGTCACTGCCGGTCACAATCAACGTCGCTTCGGCCAGGCCGTAGCAGGGGTAAAACGAAGTGAGCCTGAAGCCGTTTGCGCCGTACGTTTCGGCAAAGGCCAGCAGCGTCTCCTGGCGCACCCGCTCGGCACCGTTGTAGGCCAGCGTCCAGCGGCTTAAATCCAGCCCGCTGCGCTGCTCCGGCGTAATGTTGTCGAGGCACAGCTGGTAGGCAAAGTTTGGCGCGCCGCTAATGGTGGCCTCGTATTTGGAGATGGCCGCCAGCCAGCGAATCGGCTTCTGCAAAAAGGCAAAGGGGGACATGAGCACGGTCCAGCCGTGGCAGTAAATGGGCTGCAAAATGCCGCCGATGAGGCCCATGTCGTGGTAGGGCGGCAGCCAGCTAACGCCCTGGCTGCGCTCGCTCAGTTCAAATCCTTTGTAGATGAGGGCCAGGTTGCTGAGCAGGTTGAAGTGGGAGAGCATGACCCCTTTGGGCGTGCCGGTGGAGCCAGAGGTGTACTGCAAAAAGGCGATGTGGTCTGGGGTGATGTCCGGCAGCTGCCAGTCGTCGGGGTTGTTGGTGATGGTATCGACGGCGATCCAGTGCATGGCGGCCAGGTCGGGCATGTGGTCGATGCGCGACTGGCGGTCCTGGTAGGTGTCGTCGTCGGTGAGCACGACTTTGGCCTGGGCATCGTCCATGATGGCTTGCAGGCGGGCGTCGTGGCGGTTGCGCCGGGGCGGGTAGGAGGGCACGGCAATCCAACCGGCGTAGAGGCAGCCAAAGAAGGCAGCGATGTAGTCGAGGCCGGGCGGGTAGAGCAGCAAGGCCCGGTCGCCGACGCTGCCCTGCTGCTGGAGCAGGCTGGCAATTTGCCGGGCGCGGGCATCGAGCTGGTGGTAGGTTAACGGCCGTTCCTCCGTCTCACCATCGGCCAGGAAAATGTATAAGGTTTTATCTGGGGTGCTGCTGGCTCGCCGTCGCAGCATCTCCACCAGGGTGGTAAATGAGTGGGGTTTGGACTCGGTCATGTGTTTGTCCGTTACCAATGAAAGTTTTTATGAAACGTGAGGCGTGAAACGTGATGGGAACTCCGTTTCACGTTTTACGTTTCACGCCTCAAATAATTCGCAGATCGACATAGTCGGGAAAGGGTTGGATTTGCTCCAGGGTGTTTTCCAGGATGACCAGGTCGCCCTGGGTGTCCACCTCGTTGAAGCCGCCAAATTTGTAGGTGATGTACATCATGCGGTTACGGCCGTTGGGCACAAAATGCGCTCGCAAGGGAACTCCAGCCGCTTTGGCCAGGTTCATGATGTGCGACATCATAATGGTGCCCACGCCGCGCGACATCACCCGGCAAGACATCAACAGCAGCTTCACGGTCCAATACGCTGCCTCTTTTTCCACCAGCGCCAGGCCAATCGTGCCGTAGGTGCCGTAGCGATCATCCAGGCTGGAAACAAACAGCAGGTGATCGTCTGATTGGCGCAGCTGATCCAGCTCTTCGTAAGAATAGGTGTAGCCGGTGGTGTTGAGCTGGTTGGTGCGCATCGTCAGCTCTTCGGCGCGCTGCAAATCTTCCTCGCGGGCCGTTTTGATGGTAAACACCATGCTAAGGTCCGCCAGGAACGCTTCATTCTGGCCGGTGTATTCTTCTTCAGCCACTTTGCGCTGGATGTCGCTCTGGTACATCTGCCGCCGCAGCCTGGATTCCGGGGTGATGAAGCGGGGCGTCAGGCGCGGGTGGTCCAGCAGGCCGCTTAAATCGGCGGCATCGATGCACCACACATCGGGATGGGCAAAGTTGACCTCTTCCCGTTCAAACGGTTGGTCATCGACAAAAGCGAGGGTCTCGATGCCAATGTTGATCTCCTGGGCAATTTGGGCAATGGCGTGAGACTTGGAATTCCAGTTGATTTGGGGGTAGATGAAGTAGTGGTCGATACCAAAAGCTTGTAGCTGCGCCCAGGCCGGTTCGTATTCATTCCGGCTGGCAATGGCAAGCAAAATGCCGCGCTCATCCAGAGTTTGCAGGATTTCAACCACGCCAGGACGCAAAATAAGCGCATCGCCTTCCAGCAACACGCCTTCCCAGATGGTATTGTCTAAGTCCCACACCACGCACTTGATGGTTTTTACTTTTTTGGTCTCGGCCAACAGCAAATCTTGCTGAGTATGCTCAAGCATTGGTTGTGCTCCTCCTGGTTAAACTTCAAAAATGATCAGCGGCTAAAAAAGGGTTGGTGGCTCAGGCTGTCGGCGCTTTTTTGCCCATGATCAGGTTGTTCATCGCGTTGATGGTGCGGAAGTTATCCAGCTGGAGCTCATCATTGGCGATGCTGATGCCCATCTGCTGCTCGATAAAGAGCACAATCTGCATGGCAAATAGGGAGTTAACGAAGCCAGCGGCAAAGATGTCTTCGTCATCTCTGAGATCATAATCTTTGAAGTATTTGGCCAGAAAGGCACGTATTTCCTGCTTTACATCTGATTCCATTGGGTGTACTTCCTCCGGTTTCACAAAAATGTGGGGTTTTGGGGTTTTTAATAGGTATAAAAGCCGGTGCCGCTTTTACGGCCGTACAGTCCCGCATCCACCATCTTTTGCAAGAGGGGGCAGGGACGGTATTTGCTGTCGGCAAAGCTTTCGTGCAGCACCTCGATAGAGTAGAGAATGGTGTCCAGGCCGATGAGATCGGCCGTTTCCAGCGGACCCATCTTGTGGCCAAAACATTTCTTGAAAATGTCGTCCACATCTTTGGCGTTGGAGACACCTTCGTGCAGCAAAAAGGCCGCCTCGTTGATGGTGAGCATCAGCACGCGGTTGGAGACAAAGCCAGGTGAGTCGTTGACCACGATGCCGTCTTTGTTCATCCCGGCCAGGAACTGGTGGGCCGTGGCCAGGGACGCTTCGCTGGTGTGGTAGCCACGAATGACCTCCACCGTGGGTTTCATCGGCACCGGGTTCATGAAGTGCATGCCCACAATTTTGTCTGGGCGGTGGGTGACGGAACCAATGCGGGTGATGGAAATGCACGAGGTGTTGGCGGCAAAGACGGTGTCTGGGGGGCAGATGGCGTCTAGCTGCGGATAAATCTCTTTTTTGATGGCCCACTTTTCCGTGCTGTTTTCCACGACAAAATCAACATCGTGCAGCTGCTGGTAATCTGTAGTGAAGCAGATTTGGGCGATGAGTTGCTCGGGGGTTTTGTCGTTTTCCTGGGGACGGTTAAACAGACGGCTTAAACGTATGTTCTGATAAATCTGGCCCTTTGCCTGGTCCAAAATATCGTCACGAATATCAACTAGTACCACGTCATGGCCAGTTTGCACCAGGGCTTGAGCCACGCCAACCCCCATCACACCTGCGCCAATAACGCCGATCCGTTTTAAGTTCAACTCGTTACTCCTTACACTTAATTTGCCCTGCGCCAGCAACAGCGAAACGAAACGCCCTGCCGGTTGACTACCGCTTATTCTGTTTGGGCAACGGCCGTTGGCTGCTCCACCGACGGCCGTTAAATAAACGAACTATTTACTGTGATCCCGGCGGCGTAACCGATTCTGCCGCCGTTTTTCACCGCGTTCTTTCTGCTCCATGGCTTGGTCTGGGTTGTGCTGAGGGGTGGCAAATAACGGCGGAGTGTCGGCCGCTTCCGGCAGATGCGCCAGGGCGGCAGGGTTGATGCTTTGCCACTGCAAATCAACACCAGAGAGCCATAATTTTCTCATGGTTGACAACAAAAACCAGTGATCATCCTGGTGGTCGTAGGTATAACGCAAAGTGGGGTAGATCCAGGCGAACTGATCATGTTGGCACAGCGGATGCTGCTTGGCAAACGCGCCCAAGGATTGCCCTGGACCCACTTCCACTAAATGTCGCAGCGGTGGCTGGCGGAATAAGTTTTGCAGCATCGTGAAAAACTGCACCGGCTGGCACATGTGCCTGGCCCAGTAGGTGGGGTCGGTGGCCTGCGGCGCGGTAATCCAGGTGCCGGTGACGTTAGAAAGGTAGGGAATTTGCGGCGCGGCGTAGGTGACGGTTTGGGCCAGCTGGTTGAGTTCGGGAACGGCCGTTTCCATCATATGGGAGTGGAAGGCGTGGGTGGTGTCTAGCAGGCGGCAGGCGATTTGTTGGGCCAACAGCTGCTGCTGCACCGCCATAATCGCCTCTGTTTCCCCGGCCAGCACCGTTAGCGCCTCGCCGTTGTGGGCAGAGAGGGAGACGTGCTGGCTGAGATAGGGCGCAACGGCCGTGCCTGACAGCGGTACAGCCAGCATTTTGCCCTCGGGCAGCGCCTGGATGAGCTGGGCGCGCCGGGCGACCAGCATCAGCGCGTCTTCCAGGCGCAGCACACCCGCCAGAGTGGCGGCGACATATTCGCCCAGGCTGTAGCCCAGCAATCCCTGCGGCTGCAAACCCCAGGCCAGCAGCTGCCGCGCCAGGGCATACTCCACGCTAAACACCAGCGGATGGGCAATAATCGTCTCTTGCAGCCGGGCTTCGGTGGGGTTGGCGGGAGCGGCGCTTTTGCGTCCCAGCATGGCGGCCAGGTCAAACCCGGCGGCCGTGCCCGTTGGTGGGGTGGGTTCGCCTTCGTCCGGGTACAGCAGGTCGATAAGGGATTCGGCGAGATACGGCCGTAATGCAGCATCACACTGGTCAAAAATTTCGCGGAACAAGGGCAGGTTGGTGTACAGCCCCCGGGCCATATTCCCGTATTGGTCGCCAATGCCGGGGAACATAAAAATAATCGGCAATTTTGTATCGCCGCTGCCCGGTGGGGTTGGTTTTGTGTCTAATTTGGCTAGCTGGGCCAGGAGCTCGGCCGTGTCTTGCACCAACATGGCCTGACGGTACGGTTGGTGCAGCGGTTCTCGATTGAGTGAAGCAGCAATCTGGGGAAGAGTTTGATTGGGGTATTGTTGAACGTATCGCGTGAGGGCGGCCGTTTTTTGCTGTAGATCAGTTGTAGACGGCCCAGAAAGTGGCAAAAGATGCCACTTGGGCTCCTGGCTGGTTTTTGGGTGCATAAGTGCCGGATACTAACTTGACTCTTGCATGGACAAAAAAGTAGATTCTACGAGTCCAGTCTCCATGAATTGATGCGCAAGAACTTTATCTGGGAAAATCAAAAAAACGGTTTTTATACCAGCCCTCTATGGCTGAATGAAAGACCGGGCTCCAATCCTTTGCAGTTGATTTGCCAGGGGAATGATGAAGATTGTGAAGGTATACAACATTCCAGCAGTGCTTTGTGGTGGCAGTTAGCCAATCGTCACAAGCGTGTTTTTAAGCAATAGTAGCATGGATGAAATAAGTTCTTCTGAAGAAAGCTACAAAACAGCTGCAAAAAAGGTATAGAAATTGTAAAGCCTCAAGTGATCTGAGTTGGCCTTCCCACCAAACCAAAGAATATGTTATGGGCAAACATTGCCGATTCTTTGACTATGACGAAGTTATAGTATCAATCCAGCTGGGTACTAGGCTAAGCCGCGCTAAGTATACGAATGTGATGTAACAAATCAAGGCTAGATCATAAAAATTTCGTATCAGTATTTTACTCACAGCAGAAATCGCGTTGCGAATAGTACAAAAGTCCTAAAAGGCCTGGTAACGGCCGTTCCCCAGCCATTTGCCGCCGAAAAAGTGGCCGGTTTGGGCCGTGCTAGGGGGCCGGCGCGGTCTGGCTGGTAAGCTGATTTTGCAAGCGGGCCACTTCTAGCATGTTCATGCGCAGCCGCTTCACGATGACATGAATCACACCATAAGCAATCTCAATGCGATCGTCCATCAGTTCGTAAAATGCCTCTTGATCAAGGTGCAGCAGGCGCGTTTCGGTGACGGTGCGCACCGAGGCGGCGCGTGGTTCGGCATCGAGCAGCGCCATTTCGCCAAACAGCTGGCGCGGTCCCAGGCGGTCCAGAATAGTGTCTCCGTTAAACACTTCCACGCTGCCACTGATGATGATGTAGAGGCTGTCGCCCCGCTCGCCGCGTTCAAAGATGGTGGTTCCGGCGGGAACGACAACTTCACGCAGCCGTTCGGCCACTTCCACCAAAATTTCATCCGGCGTTTCGCTGAACAGATCAACGACTTTTAAGAGCAAAACTTTTTCAATGGTTACCAGCATAGGATGGATTCCTTGTTGGGGCGGGGTGGCCTGGTGGTGGTTTTGTTGGGCAAATACGGCCGTTTCGCGGACCAAACGATGAGCGTCCAACGCTGCGGCCGTTACCAGATCGCCCTGCGCCGGGGCCAGTTCGCGCCAGGCATAGAGGGCAATCGAACGCAACCAGGGGGTAAAGTGACCTGAATGACCCCCAACAATCGCAGCCAGCCGCTCTGGCGGAGACATAACCGCCTGGGGGAAGATGGGCAGGAGGTGTGCCAGACGCCTGTCGGGCGGCTCTTTGGCCAGCAGCGCTTGCAGGCTGGCGAATATTTTGCGGTCTACGATCAAATCCAGCATTTCCAGGGCGTAGGCGTGTTGTTCCGGTGCGGCGGCCTCGCCCGACCAGCGGTTGAGGCCCAACACGTCCTGCACTTTGCCCACGGCCACCGGGTCATGGGTCAGGTTCAGCCAGCCAAAGAGGCGCAGCACCAACCGCTCCAGGCTTTCTGCCAGCGCGGCGCGAACGGCCGTCATTTCCACCGACTCACTTTCCGCCAGGTCCACCAGTGCCGCCAGCAGCCAGGCGGCCTGGTCCAGCTCGGCCTGAATGCGGACCAGGGAGAGTTCATTGGAGGCACGGTAGCCAGTCGCTTGCAGGGCCAAAATCGCCTCGGTGCGCACAAAATCATCGGGGTACTCAGCCAGGGGCAGCAGACTTTCTGCCAACTCTGGCTGGCGCAGTCGCCCGGAGATGCGTGCCAGGCGGAACATTACTTCCGGGTTGGCCTGGGCGGTTGTGGAAGCCAGGGCGGTTTTTAGGGCAGGCAACACGGATTTACGGCCGTTTACCAGGGCCGAAGTGGCGGTGGCGCGGACAGACGGCCGTTCCAGGCAGTTAATCACCATGGGCCAAAGGCGGGGCTGATTTAGCTGGCCCGCCGCTCGCAGCGCTGCCCGCTGCACCTGCGGCTGCGGATCTTCCAGCAAGCGCAGGATGGGGCGGTAGACGTTTTGCAGCCCGCTTTCCCCCAATATCCGAGCCGCAAACATCCGCTCTTCCGGCTGGACTGAACGCAGCAGGGCAGAGAGTAAATCACCTGCCGCCAAAATACCTTCCAGCTCGCCGCTGCGCAGCAGGCCAATCATGACCCCCTGCTGCACGTCTGGTTCCGGCGCATTGAGCAGCCCATTTAGTTCTTCCAATGTCTCCGGCGGACCACCCACGGCAATGAGCACGCGCCATGCTGCGCCGCGCAGGGCCGGGTCACGGGTCTGGTTTGCCAGTTGGTGCACGGCGGGCAGGGCAGCGCGTACCGCCAGCCGTTCGATGCGCTGCAAAACTTCCAGCTGCACTACCGGGGAAGGATGTTCCAGAAGGGCGGGAAAGTGTGCCGGAAGCTGATCCGGTTGCAGCTGCTGCCAGGTGTCCAGGGCATAAATTACCGGGCCGGGTTCCGGTTCGGCCAGGCTGGCTTGCAGGATGGCCAGCCCGGTGGCGTCCAGGTTTACCCGCTGTCCTCCTTGCAGCGCCCGGTTACGCAGCGCCTGCTGCAACTGCTGCGGGTACATACGTGCCGTGCGGCTGGCCACCAGCAGCCAGGCCAGCATAATGGGCAGCAGTACGGGCAGCAGCGCGGCCTCGCCAAACAATTCCAGAACGATGAGCAGCAAAACCCCACTGATGCCGGTTGCGGCTGGCCCAATCGCGCCATCAAGCAAAGTTTGCACGGTGGTGCGTTGGGTGGGGGGTAGCGGCTGGTACAAAACGCTGATGGCCACGTAGTCCAGGGCGTTGAGGATGTTTTCGGCAAAGTAGGCCAGGGTAATGCAGACAAACAAGACGATGAGGGCGGCACCGAACAGGCCAACGATCGTATTGAGAGCGACGAAGCTGATTAACACGGTGGGGCTGAGCAGCACCAATCCCTGAACGCCAAAACGCGTTAAAAATCGGCTGGTGCCCAGGATTTCGACCAGCAAACCGGAAAAGCTGACCACGGCACCAAACAGGGCGAGAAAGCTGGCCAGACGGGCTTCGCCGGGGAAAACGCTTTCTGCCTGTGCGTAAAAAATGGCTTCAATAAAGTGGTAGGCGACCACGAAGAAGAGGTAACCGCCGATGATTTGCAGGACGTACGGGGTTTGCCACAACGGCCGTTCCTGACCTGTGCCCGGCCGGGGTGTTGGGACGTCGGGGCTGGAGTCGGCTGGGGGTTGCAGGAGAGCGGCGTACCGTCTGTGCAGCAGCGTCCCAGCCATCAGCGACACGATCATCGCCGCCAGCGATACGCCGAGCAGGTTTTCCGTGCCCCAGAGGGTAATGAACAGGGGGGCAAACAGGCCACCCAGCAGGTAGCCAATCGTGCCCGAGGCGCCAATCAAGCCAAACAGCCGTTTTGCCTGTTGCAGATCGAAGAGACGGCCGTTGATATTCCAAAAAGAGGTATTGGCCAGGCTTTGGTAAACCCCTTGCAAGACGGGCAGTGCGGCCAACAGCCAGGTGGTGCTGTGTCCCTGAAACAGCCAGATGGCCGCCAGCAGCAGCGCAAAAATGAGCCGACTGCTCAGCACGGTGGTCATGAGGCCAAAGCGACGGCTGGCTTGCAGATAGAGGAACGAGGCGAGGACGCCTGCGATGCTAATCCCCACGTAGACGAAGGAAATAGCTGAGGTGTCGAAGGTGGTGAGGAAGAGGGCGTAAGCGGCCGTTACCAAAAAACTGTCGGCCAGGAAGGCAAAAATAGCTGCCAGCATTACCAGCGTAATGAGCTGACCTTCGTCAGATCGGAGGTTGAATAGGGCGGCTACTTTCTCCTGTAGGTGCATAGAGGAGTTGATTATATCTGCATCTGGCAAACGGAAAAACGGCCCCGTATTTCTGGCGGTTTGTGCAAATTTGCTGAAAATATTGACAGCCTTTGATAAGTATGTAACAATGTAACCGGTTACGTAACCGGTTACATACAAGTGTAATTTTATGACGAAACGCTCGCACTCCATTACCATTCGAGATGTTGCCCGCAAAGCCGGTGTTTCGGTGGCCACGGTCAGCCGGTACATTAACCAAAATGCGCCTGTGTCGGAAAAGCTCTCGGCACGCATTGAAGAGGTGATGGATCAGCTGGATTTTGTGCCACATGAAACGGCCCGCCAGCTGGCGTTATCCACCAGAAATGCCGTTGGGCTGCTGTTAACCAACATGCACAATCCATTTTTTGGCCCGCTGCTGGCGGGTGTGGAAAGTGTCGTCCGGGCGAATGGGTTTAATTTGCTGGTCGCTTCATACCATTCCAATTTGCGGGCGGAATCGAACTTGCCGCTTGGGCCGCATAACACTGATGGAATTATTGCTTTTGCCGACAGCTTAAATGATGCGGAAATTGCTTCTTTTTATGAGCGGGACTTTCCGATCGTTTTAATTCATAAAACGCCGACCAATTCACAGGCGATACCCTTTACGACAATAGAAAACAAAGCAGCAACGCGCAAATTGATCAACCATCTGATTACGATACATAACCGCCGTCGGATTATTTTGATGCGGGGTTCTGAACATCAGGAGGATGCTCACTGGCGTGAAGAAGGGTTTCGCGCGGCTCTGGAAGAGCACGACATTCCTTTTGACGAGCGGCTGGTTTTGGATGGCTCTTTTGAGAGCGAAATTGCCTATAACTCACTGAAATGTTTCTTGTCTGATCCGCATCATCCCGATTTTGACGCCGTGTTTGCTGGCGACGACGATGCGGCCATTGGTGTTTATGATGCCTTAAAGGAAGCGGGCTACCGAATTCCTGACGACATTAGCGTGGTTGGGTTTGATGATTCGCTCATGGCACCCTTCATGTCACCCCCTTTGACGACTGTACGAGCACCTACAGAGAAGGTAGGGCAATCTGTTGCCCATCAACTTTTTTGTTTACTAGAAAAAAAAGAACCCGAGCTTGTTACTTTACTGCCGACAGAAATGATTTTGCGTCAATCCTGCGGCTGTAAAGAATCTTAACGAAAACAGCGTGGATTGTGGAAAACGGCCGTTGTTGTGGCCTGCCAGAAAGATGGCAACTAACTGTGGGTAACGGCCGTTACGCTCAAGGCTTATGGCTGGCAGCCTGTAATTATTCCGGCTGCTTAACCCTGTTGCAAATAAATAAAGGAGGTGAGGCAAGGCGTTCAAAAATGTTACCGTGATGTCCAAGAATCTTCGTTATTCACTAAAACCTTTTTAAGGAGAGAAGATAATGAGTCAAATACGATATAAGCTGTTAGTCTTGTTTTTCATCTTTGCTCTGGCATTGGCCGCATGTGGTGGGGGATCAGCAGAAGAAGCAACCACCGACACCGAAAGTGATGCCAGTACAGACACAACCACCACCGAAAGCGAACCCGAAGAAGAAGCGGAAGCACCCGCCGAAGAAGAAGCCGCCAGCACGGGTGACCGTGTGCAAATCCGCTGGTTTGTCGGTCTGGGCACCGGTACGGATGCGCAGCAAGTAGCGGTTCAGGAAGAAGTTGTGGCCGATTTCAACAGCTCGCAGGATGCCATTGAGCTGGTTTTGGAGATCGTGCCCAATGAAGCGGCCGTTGATGCTCTGGCTACCCAAATTGCTTCCGGAAACGGCCCCGACATCGTTGGCCCCGTGGGTTGGACCGGCTCCAACGCCTTCCAGGGACAATGGCTCGACATCGGCCCGTATATTGAATCTTCTGGTTTTGACACCTCCATTTTTGACCCCGCCCTGGTTGACTCTTACCAGACCGAAGATGGGCAGGTTGGTTTGCCGTTTGCGGTATTCCCTGCGGCCGTTTACTACGTACCCGCCATGTTTGACGAACTGGATCTGGCCTACCCGCCTTCCAACTACGGCGACATGTATGAACTGGATGGCGAAATGGTGGAATGGAACTGGGACACCTTCACCGAGGTTGCCCGCCGTATGACCATCGACATCAATGGCAACAACTCGCTGGATGAAGGCTTCGACCGCACCCAAATCGTCCAGGTTGGCTACAGCCCGCAGTGGCAGACCCATGTTAACTACATGGCCTCCTATCGCGCCGGTGCCGTGCGCTTTGTAGCGGGTGAAGAAGGCAACTACTCGCTGGAATACCCCGCCGAATGGAAAGAAGCCATTGAATGGTTCTACGATGGTATTTGGGGCGAACAACCCTTCATTGCCAACGGTGCCCTGTCTGGTTCTCCCGAATTTGGCAACGGCAACCTGTTCAACAGCGGTCGCGCCGCCATGGCTATCACCCCCCTGTGGTACACCTGCTGCCTGGGTGAGTTCCGCGATGCTGGGCTGGAATTCCAGGCTGGTATCCTGCCCGTGGGCGATGACGGTCAATACCACGGCCGTGTAGATGCCGACACCTTCCGCATTTGGAAAGGCACCGACACCCCCGAAGAAGCCTTCACCGTGCTGACCTACCTCATCACTGATGGCGCTGACAAGCTGCTGCCGGTATACGGTGCTATGCCCGCTATCGCGGAAAAGCAAGAACCCTTCTTCGCTGCTAAATCGGCCGACTATCCCTTTGTGCTGCCCGAAACCTGGGAAGTGTTCAAAGCTGGCCTGACTTATCCAGACAGCCCCAGTGCCGAACAATACCAGCCAAACCATACGGAATCCTGGACTCGTCAGCAGGCCTTCTTTGATCTGCTGCAGAACACCTCACCTGAGGAACTGGACTTCGATGCCGAATGGGACAAGCTGATCGAAGACATTAACGTTATTTACAACAGATAATATAACCGTGCAGCAACGGTAAAAGTGGGTGGGCTGTCTTCTATCACGGCGGACAGCCTACCCATTTACTCTGTACCCTTCGGGGAAGAGGCAAAAAAAGTGGTCAGGACGGCAATTTTTTTGAGCCTTGCCCCACTCCCGCTAAACTAAATTATGTAGAAAGCAGACCAGTGGTCGGGAGCCAATCTGGTGAGCGCATGAGAAGAGTCGCTTGCTAGAGACTATTCGGACCTTTCACAAACCAAAACCCGCTTTTTTCGGGGGTGAAAGTTTCGTAGGCTTGATTTAGAGGAGAAGAGACAATGTTACAAGAACTAAGCAGCGGCATTCCTAAGCTACCTTCTTTAAAAAGCTACCGAAAACTGTCGTCGCTCAAACGCCAGGAGATGAAATGGGGCCTCACGTTTCTCTCACCCTGGTTAATCGGTTTTATCATCTTTACCATGCTGCCGTTGATTGCCAGCCTGGTTTTTAGCTTCCTCGATCTAAGAATTACTGACGGTATTTTGACGCAGCCAGATTTCATTGGATTGGACAATTACGCCACTATGCTCAACGATCCGCAAATCTGGTCGCGGCAGGGTGGTACGCTGGGCTCATTGTGGATCACCATCAGATTTGGTCTGATTGCGCTGCCGGTTGGCATTATTGTGCCTTTGGGCCTGGCAGTTTTGTTGAACAGCCCGTACCTCAAGGGTAAATCATTTTTCCGCAGCATGTTTTACATGCCCTACATCATCCCCTTTGTGGCCGCTATCTTCTTGTGGGGCGGTATGCTGAACCCGGAAACGGGCTGGATTAACCGGTCTTTGATGTTTCTGGGCATGCCGCGTGAAAGTGTGCCAAACTGGGCCAATGATGTGAACTGGGTTTATCCCGCTTACGTCATTCTGGGCATTTGGGGCGTCGGCAATGCAATGCTCATTTTTTTGGCTGGTCTTCAGGGTGTTCCCACCGAACTTTACGACGCGGCCAGAGTGGATGGGGCCAACAAGTGGCAGCAGTTTTGGAAAGTCACCTTCCCCATGATTTCCCCCGTGGTTTTTTATAACCTCACGCTGAGTATTGTGGGGCTGTTCCAATACTTCCTCGTGCCGCTCGTGGTGAATAACGGCACGGGACGTCCCGGGGGCGCAACCAACTTCTTTAACCTTTACCTGTACAAGACGTTTTTTACGTTCCAAAGAATGGGTTATGGCTCGGCAATGGCCTGGCTGTTATTTGCCATCATTCTTTTGGTCACGTTGATTTTGTTTGGTACAGCGCGTTATTGGGTCTTTTACGCCGGTGAAGGTCGCCACTAGCCTATTTTCGAGGAAAGAAAAATGAACAGCAGAAAGAGAAGAAGAGAACTGATCAATACAGGGAAGTCCGGACTGGTTACCTTAATCACGCTGGCCTTGCTGTTTATCTTTTTGTCGCCGTTTGCTTTTATGGTTTTTACTTCGCTGAAGTCGCAAAGCCAGATCACGTCTGTAGGTTCACCGATTTGGCCCGCAGAGTCGGCGACTTTTGAACTTAATGGCGAGGAATTGGAACAGTATACGGTGCCTATGAACACCTGCGTGGGCAGTGAAAGCGATACGTCGGAACGAAGCCTGGCCATTGTGGATAAAGGGCTGCGGGAAAGCGTGTTTATTGACCCCAGCGACCTGGAGCGCGGCGAGTTTGCCTGTTCCGTGTCGTGGCGAGCTCTGGATCGGCCGTGGCAGGTGGCCCCTGCCTGGAGCAATTATAGCGAGGTATGGGAAACCATCGAAATCCCGAAGGTGATGTGGAACACGTTTTTCTATGCCATCACGACGCTGGTGGGGACGCTCATTTCCTGCACGCTGGTAGCCTATGGCTTTGCCCGGTTCCAATTTCCTGGCCGTGATCTCCTGTTTATTGTGCTCATTTCCACCATCTTTTTGCCCGCGTTTGTGACGGTGATTCCCACGTACACATTCTTCCAAAAGATTGGCTGGGTGGGTACCTGGCTGCCGTTGATCGTGCCGCACTTTTTTGCCAATGCGTACAATGTGTTTCTGCTGCGGCAGTATTTCATGACGATGCCACGCGCTCTGGATGAGGCGGCGATGATTGATGGGGCCGGGCCGCTGCGCGTGCTGTGGTCGGTAATTATTCCGCAATCGTACCCGGTGCTGTTGGCGGTGACTGTATTCCACATTGTGTTTGCCTGGAATGACTTCTTTGGTCCGCTGATTTATCTGTCCACCAACCGGGATGCCCAGCCAATTTCGGTGGTGCTGCGCACGTTTAACGGGGTGTATGGCTCCAGCCCGCAGCTGATACAGGCCGGGTCATTGATGGCTTTGCTGGCACCGCTGCTCCTGTTTGTGTTTGCGCAGCGCTTCTTTGTGCAGGGCATTGTGATTACTGGGGTAGAAAAGTAGAAAGAAGGCGAAGGTGTCATCGTGAAGGTTGCTGTAATGGGTGGGGGATCCACCTACACGCCGGAACTGGTTAATGGATTTTTGGCGCGGGTTGAGCAGTTTCCCTTAAAGGAACTGTGGTTAGTAGACATTGATGAGGCACGCCTGGAGATTGTGGGCGGTTTTGCCCAGCGTATGGTGGCGGCGCAGGGTGCGCCGTTTGAGGTTGTGCTTTCGACGGACCAGAGAACGGCCGTTACCCAAGCCACCTACGTCGCCACCCAACTGCGCGTGGGGCAAATGCAGGCCCGCCGCGAGGACGAATACCTGGGGCTGCGCCACGGCCTCATTGGCCAGGAAACCACCGGCATCGGCGGCATGGCCAAAGCCCTGCGCACCATCCCCGTGATTCTCAGCATTGCCCGCGATATGCAAGAAGTGGCCCAGCCGGGCGCGATGTTGGTCAACTTCACCAACCCGGCTGGCCTGGTGACCGAAGCGCTGAGCCGCTACGCGCCCCAGGTGCCCAGCGTGGGCGTGTGCAATGTGCCCATCACCGCCAAAATGAAGATTTTGGACTTGCTGGAGCTGGCGCTGGGCAAACGCTTTGCGCCCGACCAGGCAGAGCTGAAAACGCTGGGGTTGAATCATCTCTCCTGGCACCGGGGCTTCACCGTGGACGGCGAGGAGGTCTGGCCGCACGTCATGCAGCAGTTCCTGGCCAAACTTCGCGCCGACGACGAGCCGGAGTGGGATCCGGCCCTCATCGACGTGCTGCAAATGATTCCCAACTACTACCTGCAATATTTTTACTCCACGCCCAAAAAGCTAAAGGCGCAGGAGAAGTGGCCGCCGTCGCGGGCGGAGGAAGTGATGGCCATCGAAGAAGGGCTGCTGGCGCAGTATGCCGATCCGCAGCTGGCCGAGCCGCCAGCGGACCTGATGAAGCGCGGCGGTGCCTGGTATTCCACTGTGGCCACGCAGCTGCTCAATGCTCATTACAACGACCTGGGCGAAACGCACGTGGTGAACATTCCGCACAACGGTGCGGTGGCTGGCTGGCCGGCCGACTGGGTGCTGGAAATGCCCGCAATCGTGCGGCGCGATGGTTTGCAGCCACTGCCTGCGCCGCCGCTGCCGCCAGCCCAGTTTGGTTTGCTGGCCCAGGTGAAGGCGTATGAACTGCTCACGGTGGAAGCGGCCGTTCACGGCGACCGTAAAGCGGCCTATGAAGCCCTGCTGGCGCACCCAATTGGCCCGCCCGTCGAGCAGCTCCAGGCCGTGCTGGACGATATGCTGGCTACCCATCGGCCGTATCTCCCTCAATTCTGGAACTAAAAACAAGGAAAACGCATGCGCTATTTTGTTGGGGTAGACGTGGGCAGCACCAAAACCCACGTGGCGATTGCCAATGAAACCGGGCACATTGTTGGCTTTGGCAAATCGGGATCGGGCAACTACGAGGTGGTTGGCTACGCGGGCATGCTGCGCGCGCTGCAGCAAGGGTTTGCCGAAGCCACGAGCCAGGCCCAAATTGCCGTGAACCAGCTGTCTGGGGCGGGTTTTGGCCTGGCCGGGTACGACTGGCCCTCGCAAAAGGCCGACATGCTGAAGGTGCTCGATCAGCTCAACCTCACCTGTCCATTGATGTTTGTTAACGATGGTGTGCCACCGCTGCTGGCCGCCAGTGAAGATGGCTGGGGCGTTTCCTTGATTGCGGGCACTGGCTGCAACTGCCGGGGCTGGGACCGGGAACGGCAGCGCGAAGGGCGCGTCACCGGGCATGGGTACCGCATGGGTGAATTTGCCGGGGCGTCGGAGCTGGTGTGGCGGGCGATGCAGTTGGTGGCTTTTGAATGGACCAAACGCGGCCAGCCTACGGCGCTGACTGATGCTTTTGTTACGTTTGCCGGGGCCAAAAACCTGGAAGATTTACTGGAGGGGTATACCAACGGTTCCCTTTCCGTGAATGCGAAGGCTGCGCCGCTGATCTTTGCGGTGGCCCGGCAGGGGGATGTTGTGGCGCTGGATTTGCTGCGCTGGGCTGGCCGGGAGCTGGCGGAGATGGCCAAGGCGGTGATTCGGCAGCTCGATTTTGCCGGGGAAACATTTGATGTCGTTTTGTCTGGCAGTTTGTTTAAGGGGGGACCATTGTTAATCGATCCGATGTGGCAGGCGTTGACTGAGTTTGCGCCGTACACCCGAATGGTGCACCTGGCGGCTCCGCCAGTGATGGGCAGCGTGATTTTGGGGATGGAGCAGGCCGGGGTGAAGGCAACGGCCGTTACCCGCCAAACGTTATCCGACTCCCTCTGTCATTTTTACGATGAGCCGGTTGGGCAGCCTGAGCCGTGAACCGTAAACCTGTTGGAAAGTGGCTACAGTTCCTTTTGCTCCTCGTCCTGCTGGTGGCGTGTGGCGCTGGTGAGGTGATGGATGAGGAGAGGGCAACGGCCGTCCCCACCCCCACGGAAACCCCTATGCCCGAAACACCCTTTCGCGTGATCGCCTACGTCACCGGCGCGGTAGTGCCGGAAGTGATTCCCTACGACCAGCTGACGCACCTCAACTACGCCTTCCTCATTCCCAATGCCGATGGCACGTTTGCCCCGCTGACCAACCTGTGGAAGCTGCAAAAAATTGTGGCCGATGCCCACGCCGCCGATGTGCAGGTGCTGATTTCCGTCGGTGGCTGGGGCTGGGATGCGCAGTTCGAGACGCTGGCGGCGGATCCGGTTACCCGGGCCGCCTTCGTGCAAAACCTCACCGATTTTGTGAATGAAAATGACCTCGACGGCGCTGACGTTGATTGGGAATACCCGGATCCCGGCCCTTCGTCGCAGAACTTTTTGGCGCTGATGCAGGAACTGCGCCAGGCGATGCCGGATAAATTGCTGACAACGGCCGTTGTCGCCTACGGCAGCACCGGTGATGGAGTGCCCGCCGAAACGTTTGCCCTGTTTGATTTTATCAACATCATGACCTATGACGGGCCGGACCATGCCACCATGACCCAATTTGAAGCCGGGCTGGACTATTGGCAGGGGCGCGGCCTGCCGCCGGAGAAAACGGTAATGGGATTGCCTTTTTACGGCCGTCCCAGCGAACCGCTCTACCGCCAGATTGTGGCCGCCAATCCCGAAGCCGCTTACCAGGACTCGATTGAGTGGAACGGCGAACTGAACCGCTACAACGGCATTCCCACCGTGCAGGCCAAAACCCGGCTGGCCCTGGAGCGGGCCAGCGGCATCATGTTCTGGACCCTGGAGCAAGACGCCGAGGGGGAACTCTCGCTGCTGGGAGCCATTGATGCGGTGGTGAATGAAGAATGAAACGTGAGGAAGATCCATCATGTTTCACGCTTCACGTTTGTGATTATTAGGTAGCACTCCTCGTTCCCGCGCTCCGCGTGGGAATGACGACCAGGACGCTCTGCGTCCCGTGCGACGCGGAGCGTCGCGAACAGCATTCCACGCAGAGCGTGGAACGAGACCTGTACAGCTACTCACGTTTCACGGACAGATCAGGACAAGAAGATGCAATACGGACATTTTGACGACGAAGCCAAAGAATATGTCATTACCCGGCCGGATACGCCGCAGTCGTGGAGCAACTACCTGGGCTCAACCGAATACGGGGCCATCATTACCAACAATGCCGGGGGGTATGGCTTTTACAAATCGGGGGCACGCGGCCGTTTTTTGCGGCTGCGCTTTAACAACATTCCCCTGGACCAGCCGGGTCGCTACTTTTACCTGCGTGATGCCGAAAGCGGCGATTATTGGTCCGCTTCCTGGCAGCCGGTGGGCAAACCGCTGGATCAATACGAAACCACCTGCCGCCACGGCACCGCCTACACGGTGATCACCTCGCGCTACGCGGGTATCGCCACCGAGGCCACTTACTTTGTGCCGCTGGGGCAAACCTTTGAATATTGGCGGCTCAAAATCAGCAACGAAAGCGAACGGCCGCGTCAGCTTGCCGCCTTTTCTTTCTGCGAATTCACCAACCAATGGGACACCTTCCAAGATCAGGTGAATTTGCAGTATTCGCTCTTCATCGTGCGCGGCACGTGCAGCGACGGCCTGCTGCGCATCGCCATTCATGACAACTTCACCTCGGACGACGAGGCGGTTTTGCAGTCGGACGTGTCCAGTCGCGCCTGGATGGCCCTGGTGGGTGCGCCGGTGGCCGGCTACGACACCAGCCAGAGCGCCTTCCTCGGACCGTACCGCAGCTATCACAATCCGCTGGCGGTGGAGCAGGGGCAGTGTGGTAACAGCAACGCCTACGGCGACAACGCCTGCGGCACGCTGCAAACCTTCCTCACCCTGCAGCCCGGTGAAAGCCGCGAAATTTTGATCATGATGGGCATTGGCGAGGCGCGTGTGGTGGGCAAACAAACCGTGGCCCAATTTGGTTCGCTGGCCCGGGCCGAGGCGGAACTGCAAAAGCTGAAAGAGAGCTGGCACGCCAGACTGGGCAGTCTGGTAGTGGAAACACCGGATGAGGAGCTGAACCACACCATCAACGTCTGGGGACTGTACAACTGCCTCATCACCTTTGCCTGGTCCCGCGCCGCCAGCCTGGTGTACAACGGCGAGCGCGACGGCCTCGGCTTTCGCGACTCGGTGCAGGACATTTTAGGTGTGGCGGCAGCCATCCCGGAAGAGGCTCAGGTCCGCCTGGAGCTGATGCTGACCGGGCAGCTGGCCAACGGCGGGGCGATTCCGGTGATCAAACCATTTGAGCATCGACCGGGCTTTGAAGCCGCGCCAGACCCTGAGGAGTACCGCTCCGACGACTGCCTCTGGTTCTTCAACGCCGTGCCCGCCTTTGTCGGTGAAACGGGCGACATGGATTTTTACCTCAAGGTGCTGCCCTACGCCGACACCGGCGCAGACACCGTACTGGGCCATCTGCGGCGGGCGCTGGAATTTAACCTGGAGCGCACCGGGCGCAATAATCTGCCCTGCGGTCTCTCCGCCGATTGGAACGACTGCCTGCGGCTGGGTTACTACGGCGAGAGCCTGTTTGTTGCCTTCCAGCTGCGCCTGGGCCTGACGGTGTACGCCGAGGTGACCACCCACTTTGGCCAGCCCGAAGAAGCCGCCTGGGCGCTGGCCCATCGCGACAAGCTGGACGCCTACATTCAGCAATACGCCTGGGATGGCAACTGGTTCATCTGGGCCATCGGCGACGACGGCACGGTGTACGGCACCAAGTCGTACGAAGAAGGCCAGGTGTACCTGAACACCCAGGTCTGGTCGGTGCTGAGCGGCGCGGCCACGCCGGAACAGGCCGCGCGCTGCATGGAAACGGTGCACAAAAAGTTGGCCACCCCCTACGGCCTGATGCTCTCCGCCCCGCCCTTTGTGAAGACGCCGGTGGACGTGATGCGGGCTGTGGTGTTTAACCCCGGCATCAAGGAAAACGCGGGCATTTTTAACCACACCCAGGGCTGGGGCGTGATGGCCGAGTGCCTGTTGGGCAACGGGGACCGCGCCTACGAATACTATCGCGCCTCGATGCCAGCGGCGTACAACGGCCGTGCCGAAATTCGCCAGATGGAGCCGTACGTGCAGGGGCAGACGACCTACTCGATTTACTCGCCACGGCCGGGCAATACCCGCACCGCCTGGCTGACGGGGGCGGCGGCCTGGGCCTACTACAGCGCCACGCAGTACATTTTGGGACTGCGGCCCGAAGCCGCCGGGCTGCGCATCGACCCGTGCCTGCCGTCGGCCTGGCCTGGCTTTAAGGCCACGCGCCGTTTTCGCGGTAAAACGGTGGCGGTGAGCGTCACCAATCCCCACGGCGTGTGTCGCGGCGTGAAGTCGCTGACGCTGAACGGCGAACCGCTGGCCGACAACCTGGTGCCCGCCGACAGGCTGGCCGAGCACAACCAGGTGGAGGTGGTGTTGGGATGAGCGGTGTGAAGCGTGATGCCTGGATTTGGTTCCTGGTGATTGGGCTGCTGCTGGCGGCGTGTGGGGGCGAGGGCGAGGCAACGGCCGTTCCCAACCCAACCCCCACCTCCACCGCCGCAAATTTGCCGGAGATTACGGCCGTTACCCTGGACCGCGCCGAACTGCCCCGCTACGACTCGCTGGAAATGGCCGTAACCCTCACCGCCGACTACACCAACCCCATCGATGCTCGCGAAGTGCAGCTCAACGGCACCTTCACCGCGCCAGACGGCACGGCGCTGACTGTGCCCGGCTTTTGGGACAGCGCGGCGGGCTGGCTGCTGCGCTTTACCCCTTCCCAGGCAGGCGAGTGGCAGTATGCCCTGACCGTGCAAGACCATCGCGGCCCAAGCCCGGCGGCTACCGGCAGCTTTGCCGTCACCCCCTCGCAACATCACGGCTGGCTGCTGCCGGGCAACCAGGTAAACCCCGACTACAGCGGCCGTTACCTGGTGCACCACGACGGCACCCCTTTTTACGGCGTGGGCTACTGCGAAGCGCTCAACATCCTCATTGACGGCTTTGACATAGAAGATGGCGTGCGCCTGTTCGACACTATGCAGGAGTCCAACCAGAACTTCGTCGTCTGGTGGCCGCTGTACAGCAATACCCCGCTGGGCAGCTACGACCGGTACACTCAGTCCAACCTCGACCTGATTGACCTGGTCGTGGCCGACGCGCAAAGTGAAGGTATCTACCTCATCTTCACCATTTGGGACCATCCCGAACTGCGCGACGATACGCACGCCTGGGGCACGGGCCGCTGGGCGAGCAACGGTTTCAAAAACCTGGGCAGCCTGGACTCATTTTTTGTGTCCGATGAGGCGTGGGCCTGGCAGGAAAACTTTTACCGCTACCTCATTGCCCGCTGGGGCTACAGCCCGGCCATCGGCATGTGGCAAACCGTGTCGGAAATTAACGGCACCAACGCCTACGACCAGACCGACGCCTGGCACAGCCGGGTCAACGATTATTTTGTGGCCAACGATCCGTACCGGCACCCCACCACGGCCAGCATGGCGGGCGACGTGGACTGGGAAGCTGGCCACCTGGCGATGGATGCGCCGCAGGTGCACGTCTACGCCCTGGACGATGCCGTGAAAGCGGCCGACACCATTGCAGGCTGGACGGCCACGATGTTCAACCGCGCCGAAAAGCCCAACTGGATTGGCGAATTTGGCGTGGGCGGCGACCAGCTGTACCCGGAGCTGTTCCACAACTCCATCTGGGCGGCGCTCGCGGCGGGCGCAGCCATGACCCCGGCCGAGTGGAACAGCGGCGGCTTCTGGGGCCGTCCGACGGAAGCGATGAATGATGATCTCCAGCGGCTGGCCGATTTTGTGGCCGACCTGCCGCTGGCCGAATGGCGGCCGCAAGCGCTAACCATTCGCAGCAGCGAACCGACGGTGCGCGGCTGGGGTGTGGCTGGTGAGCCGGGTGGGTTGTTCTGGGTGCAGGATTTTTCGCTGGAAGGGCAGCCGCTGGCTGAGGTGCGCACGGCCGATTTAAGCCACGCCGACGTGGTGGTAGAAATAGAGGGATTGGTGGCCGGGAGTTATGTGGTACGGCCGTATGACACCCAACAAGGCATCTACCTGGACGATCTGACGCTGACCTGCGCCGCCGACCAGCCCTGCACCCTGCCCCTGCCGCCGTTTACGGCCGACATGGCCTTCAAAATTATGCGTTGAATGGCTTAGATCCGTTCCTCAACAAAATTTTGGGAAAATGGGACACAGATGAACACAGATTGCCACAGATATAAAACAAAAAATCTGCGTTTATCTGTGTGAATCTGTGTCCTATTGAGAAGAGAAGGAGAGCAAATGAAACAATTGAGTTTAAACGGCCGTTGGCAGTTCCAACAGGCCAATCAGGCAGAAACCACGTGGCACGAGGCCACCGTACCCGGCTGTGTGCACAGCGATTTGCTGGACAACCAGCTAATCCCCGACCCCTACTACCGGGACAACGAACACGCCGTCCTGTGGGTGGGTGAAGCCGACTGGGTGTACCGGCGCAGCTTTGTCGTGGAACCCGACCTGCTGGCGCAGACCCAGGTGGTGCTGCGCTGCGCCGGGCTGGATACGCTGGCCACGCTCTGGCTCAACGGCAGCGAAGTCGGCCGTACCAACAACCAGTTCCGCACCTGGGAATTTGACGTCAAATCGCTGCTGCGGCCGGGCGACAATGAGATTGAAGTGCGCTTTGACTCGGCGCTGCTTTACGGGCAGGCGCGGCTGGCAGAAAAGTACATTCACAGCTGGAGCACCGACACGCACAAGCTGCCCGGCGGCAACTACGTGCGTAAGTCGCAGTGCAACTTTGGCTGGGATTGGGGGCCAAAGCTGGTCACTTGCGGCATTTGGCGCGACATTGAGCTGGTGGCCTATGACAGCGCCCGCCTGGTGGACGTGCACGTGCAGCAAGAGCACAGCGCGGCTGGCGCGGTAGCGCTGACCTGCCAGGTGCAGGTCACGCGCCTGGCGGATGATCCGGTGTGGGCGCAGTGTGACGTGGTGCTGGGTGACGAATTGGTGGCCAGTGAGACGGTGGCGGTGGTGGGGGAAACGGCTGTTACCACCCTTACCCTCAGCAATCCTCAGCTGTGGTGGCCCAACGGCCTGGGCGCGCAGCCACTGTACACGGTAAAAGTAACGCTGGTGGATGGGGCGGAACGGCCGCTCGACCGCTGGCAGCACAAAATCGGCCTGCGTACCCTGCGGCTGGTGCGTGAGAAAGACGAGTGGGGCGAGAGCTTCCACTTTGAATGCAACGGCGTGCCCTTTTTTGCCAAAGGGGCCAACTGGATTCCCGCCGACACGCTGGTGACCCGGCTGGACCGGCAGTGGTATGCCGATTTGCTGCAATCGGGCGCGGCGGTGCACATGAACATGCTGCGCGTTTGGGGCGGCGGCATTTATGAGCAGCCCGACTTTTACGAGCTGTGTGACGAATTGGGCATCTGCCTGTGGCAAGATTTTATGTTTGCCTGCGCCACCTATCCCACCTACGAAGCTGATTTTATGGCCAACGTCGAGCAGGAGGCGGTAGAAAACATCCGCCGCCTGCGCCACCATGCCTCGCTGGCGCTGTGGTGCGGCAACAACGAACTGGAGCAGGGGCTGGTGCAGGACAAATGGTCGAAGTGGTCAATGAGCTGGGAAGATTACGGCCGTCTCTTCGACGATCTGCTGCCCAAGCTGGTGGCCGAACTCGACCCCGAAACCAGCTACTGGCCCGGCAGCCCGCACACGCCGTACGAAGACCGGCGCGACTGGAACGATCCGCGCTGGGGCGATGCCCACATCTGGGACGTGTGGCACGGCATGAAGCCGTTTGAGTTTTATTACACCTGCTTCCACCGCTTTAACAGCGAGTTTGGCTTCCAATCCTTCCCCGAACCGCAGGTGATTGCCGGGTTTACCGTGCCGGAAGATCGCAACGTGACCAGCTACATCATGGAGCACCACCAGCGCAGCGATTCGGGCAACAGTCGCATCATGCACTACATGCTGGACTGGTTCCGCCTGCCCATGTCCTTCGAGATGACCGTCTGGCTGAGCCAGATTTTGCAGGGTATGGCCATCAAACACGCCGTGGAGCATTGGCGGCGCACCATGCCGCGCGGCATGGGCACGCTCTACTGGCAAATCAACGACTGCTGGCCAGTGGCCAGCTGGTCCTCGCTGGATTACGAAGGGCGCTGGAAGGCGCTGCACCACATGGCGCGTCACTTTTTTGCCCCGCTGCTGCTCTCGGCCGTGCCGGATTGGGACACGGGGCTGGTGGAAGTGCACGTCACCAACGATCACCTGGCAGAAATGGCGGGACGCGTGAGTTGGGAAGTGACCACAGCCCAGGGCGAACCAATTTTAAGCGGCACGGAAACGGCCGTTATCCACCCCAACCAGAACAACAAAATCGTGACGCTGGATTTGCAGTCGGTGGTGGCCGAATACGGCCGTCGTAACCTGCTCGTCTGGCTGCGGCTGGCGGTGGACGGCCAGATTGTCTCGACCAACCTGGCGCTGTTTTGCCGGCCCAAGCATCTGGCGCTGCTGCCGCCGGGCATTGAATGGGACGTGGCGGAGATGGGCAACGGCCGTTACACCATCACCCTCACGGCGGCCAACCCGGCGCTGTGGGTCTGGCTAGAGGTGGCGGGCGGGCGCGTCGAGCTGTCGGACAACTTCTTCCACCTGGCAGCCAACCAGCCGCACACGGTCATGCTGACCGACAGCAGTGGGCAGCGGGGTTTGGATGGGGTGAAAACGGCCGTAACCGTGCACGCCCTCTTCGACACCTACCAGCCCTGTCGGGACTAAATTATGTTCAAACGACTTTCCTACACGCGGGCCAGCACCAGCAAGGCGGTCGGGCTGCTGCTCATCTCGCCCTGGCTCATCGGCTTTTTGCTCTTCAAATTCCTGCCGATTGTCGCTTCGCTGGGGCTCTCCTTCACCGATTTTTACATGCTGGCCCCGGAGGAAACCCAGTTTGTCGGCCTGGCCAACTACATCGACGCCTTCCAGAACAGTCCGATTGGCCTGTTTGTGGTGATTACCCTCAGCGCCATCATCAGCACAGTGCCGCTGCAGCTGGGGGCGTCGATTTTGTTTGCCGCCCTGCTCAATAGCAGCCGTTTGAAGCTCCCTGTGTTCACCCGGACCCTCTTTTTTATTCCCAGCATCATCCCCGGCGTGGCCATCCTCTTCATGTGGTTTGGCTTTATTGATCCCAACACCGGCTGGCTCAACCGCTTCATTCTGGAGCCGTTGGGCCTGCTTGGTGTGGAAAATGCCTTCACCGATTCCACCTTTGCCCTGCTGGCCATCATCAGCTCGCTCTGGTCGATTGGCCCGGGCATTCTCATCATTCTGGGGGCGATGCAGGGCATGTCTAAAGAGATTATCGAGGCCGCCCGGGTGGATGGCGCGGGGCCGATGGTGCGCTTTTTTGGCATCACCCTGCCGGTGATTTCCCCGGCCATCTTTTTTACGCTGATCATCAACCTGATTGGCGTCTTTGGCGGGGTGATTTTGCTGGACCGCAGCAGCACCTTCAGCGGCAACAGTTCGCCGTTTGGCAACCTCATCTCTTACTGGATGTTTGATGAGTGGGAGCTGGGTTTTGCCGCCAGCCTGGCGTGGATCTTTTTTGTGCTGGTGCTGCTGGTGATTGTCTTTTTGTTTCGCACGTCGCGCCGTTGGGTGTTTTATCCAGACCAGGGAGGCGCGTGATGCCTGTTTTTAGAGGGTTAAAACGGCTGCTGACGCCGCGCACCTATGTTCAGCTAAAGCGGTGGGAGTTTTTGGGTACGGCCGTTCTAAACCTGCTCGTCTTTTCTTTCATCTTTGTCTACCTCTTTCCCACGCTGTACATGCTGTCGGCCTCGTTTATGGAGACGGCCCAGCTGCGCGACCGCAATGCGCCGCCCTATCCAGCGCGCCAGGTGCGCTACGACTACGACGGCAAGGAACGGCTGGTGTACCAGGTCCCCTTCGGCGATGAGCTGCGTGAGCTGGCGCTGGTCAATCCCGGACGCACCTCCAGCGAGTTCATCGATCCGAACAATCCTGAGGCCGGGCTGATTACCTGGGACGGCAGCTGGCGCACGCTGGTGGGCGTGTATCGTTTCCACGCCACGCTGGACAACTTTGCCACCATTTTGGAGTCGCTGCGGATTGGCGAGATGGTGCGGAATACGGCCGTGATGGCCCTCATCAGCGGCATTGGCGTGGTGGTTTCGTCGATTATCGTGGCGTACGGCTTTGCCCGCTTCCCCCTGCCGGGCGGCAACCTGCTGTTTTACGTCATGATTGCCACCCTGCTCATCCCGGAAAACATCACGCTCATTCCCACCTACTTCCTCTTTGTGCGCGTGCTGGACTGGAACGGCACCTGGCTGCCCATCTTGCTGCCCTTTTTCTTTGGTAATGCCGTCTACATTTTCCTGCTGCGGCAAAACTTTAAGAGCATACCGAAAGAGTTGGAGGAAGCGGCCGTAATCGACGGTGCCGGACCGCTGCGTACGCTCTTTTCTGTCGTCCTGCCGCAGTCCTGGCCCGTGATCATCACGGTTACGCTGCTGCACTTCTTCTACATCTGGAACGAAACGCGCCAGGCGTCGCTCTACCTGGCCATCCGGCGCGATTTGTCGCCCATTTCCTTTGGCATCCAGAATTATCAATCATTGGGACCGGTACAGAACCAGCTCCAGGCCAGCGCGCTGATCGTCATGGCCGTGCCGGTCATCATCTTGCTCATTTCGCAGCGCTACTTTATGCGGGGTGTGTTGGTCACAGGAATCGAAAAATAAGATGGGGCAATCTTCCGCGAAGCGCACCGTTTTTCTCATCTGGCTGGGGTGGGTGGTGGCCATCCTGGGCTTTCAAACGTTTGTCACCGCCCGCTTGGACGTGCGCCGCCCGGATTACGCCGTCTTCTGGACGGCCGAATCCACCCGCGTCGGCGGGCCGCAGGATCGTAAATTCTACCTGCAAGAGCCGTTCATGCAGAACCAGTCGGCCTGGGATTCTGAATATTACCTGGCCATCGCCATCGGTGGCTACGAAGACCCCAACGTGGACCGCGTGGGCGACACCATCGAATCAAGCGGCACACCCACCTACTGGCCGTTTGTGGCCCAGGGCACCAGCACCACGGTGCGGCCTGGGCTGCCCCTCAGCTACGCCTTCTTTCCATTCTATCCACTCATGATTCGCCTGCTCGCCTGGCCGCTGACGCTGCTTGGGCTGAACGCCATCGCCACCGCCACGCTGGCCGGGGTGATCGTCTCCACCCTCGGCACCCTGGCGGCCATGCTGGCCTTGTACGAGCTGGCCAAAGACGAGCTGGGCGAATCAGGCGGCATCCGCGCCGCGTTTTATTTGCTGATTTTCCCCAGCGGTTTTTTCCTGGCGCAGGTGTACACCGAGGGGCTGTTTGTGGGGCTGGCTTTCTCCAGCCTGGCGCTGCTGCGCAAAGAGCGGTATGGCTGGGCGGCGCTGCTGGCCGTACTGGCCACATTCACCCGGGCGGCGGGCGTGCTGCTGGTCGTTCCGCTGCTGCTCTCCTGGCTGCGCAAGGGGGAGTGGCTGGACCTGGATATCGAGTGGCGGCAGGTCTACTTCAACGGCTTGCCCTGGAAAAGCATCGGCCGGGCGCTCATCATTTTGGCCCCGGCGATTGCTTTTGGCTTGTGGAAAATGTCGGACCTGGGCCGGGCGTTCACCCGGGTTGAGGAGGAGTTCTTTGGCCGCGGCTTCCTGTCGCTAGGCTATACCTACACCGCCTGGACCGAAGCGTTTGACCTGCTGTTTGGCAGCAATTTGCAATCAGCCGCCTACTATTTTGTGGAATTTTTGGGCATTGTGCTTGGCTTTACCGCCTGCATCGTTGGCCTGAAGCGCCACCCGGACGTGGCCTGGTTTGGCCTGCTGGTGGTGCTGATTTCCTTCACCAGCGGCCCGGCGCAGGGCATGTACCGCTACGTGATTGCCGCGCCGCCGGTCTTTTTGTTCCTCAGCCGCCTGGGCAAAAACCCGGCGTTTGACCGGGTTTGGACTTTGGCCAGCACCCTGCTCATGGCGGTGATGGCCATCATGTTTACCTTTGATTTGTGGGCGGGGTAGGTGAGAAGGGTTTCGGGAAACTGGCACTCTTGTGAAACGTGAAACGTGATATCTCTCCGGTCACGTTTCACGTTTCACGTTTCATGGCTGGTAAACCCCCTGAATTCCTGAAGACCCCACGTCTGTTAGCTTTTGAGCGCGGCGTAACTCACAAGCTCAATGCGGCGCGCCTCAACTTTGGCCCGCACCTCATCTGAAGTGAGCACGGCCAGCTCCTTTTCCCGCTGGCGGCTGTAAATTGTCGTCGCCTCCAGCGCCCCGTCCGAATACCCCGGATGCACCATCAGCTCAAACAGACCGCTCTGCGGCAGCCGATCCAGAATGCCGCTGATTTCCTCCAGCGTGGCGTGATCATCGTAAAATGAGGCAAAAAATGCGTCGCTGGTGGCAATGCCGTACTGCTTAAGCAGCCGGGGAGCAAACCCTTGCACGTCACCCTCCAACTCCATCGGCAGGCCGCGCAGAAAGTTGCTGTCCTGGGCATTCACCTGGCGAATGGCGCCGCAGTATTCCTGGGCCAGCTCCAGCATCGCCTGAAATAGCTCCTTCGTGTAGTACGAGGTGTGGTGGTGCGAATCGAGGTGGGTGGGCTTACGGCCGGTGATGCGCACAAATTTCTCAATTTGGGCGCGCCATTCGTGCTTGGCCTGGGCCGCGTCGATGCCCGGCAGCCGCTGGATAAACTGTTCCAGGTTGGGCAGCCGGTATTCATCAGTGACCAGGCTGGGGATTTCTTTGGGGGAGGTAAGGGTGTATCCGGCCGTCAGCACCAGGTGTACGCCCATGTCCAGCCCGGGCGTCTCCTCCAGGGCCAGCAAGATGTCGGCTTCGGCGTTGGGGAAGTTCATCATGCAGGTGGTAGAGCGGATGATGCCCCGCCGGTAGGCGTCGCGGATACCCCGCGAAATGTTGGAAGAACGTGCATAATCATCGGCATTAACAATTAATTGCAGCGACATGGCGAATTTTTCCTTTAGAATTGGTCCCCAGATTTCACAGATGACACAGATTTTTGGTTTTTGAGGAATCGAGGGGTGATGAGCCGTGATGCGTGAAACGTGAAACGTGACCGGAAGGGCAGCACGTTTCACGTTTCACGTTTCACGGCCAACTCAATGAAATCCCTCAAGACCCTTCTTTTCATTTCACCAGCTCAACGGCCGTTTGCAACCGTATGTCCTGGCTGGAAGCACCAATCAGGATGTCGAAGGTGCCGGGTTCGACAAACCAGCCATTGTGCGCCGGGTGGTAGTAATGAAACGCTTCCTGGTTCAGATGGAACGTCACCGTCTGGGTTTCGCCGGGTTCAAGGTGAATTTTACTGAATGCCTTGAGCTCTTTTTCGGGCCGAACCAGCGCCGATGCCACATCCCGCACGTACACCTGCACAATTTCCTGGCCCGCTACCGTGCCGGTGTTTTGCACCTCACACTGGATTTCCAACCCCTCGTCGCTGGTGAAGGACGTGTTTTGGACCTGAAGGCTGCCGTAGGCAAAGGTGGTGTAGGAGAGGCCGTGGCCAAAGGGGAACAACGGCCGTATCTTCTTTTTGTCGTAGTAGCGGTAGCCCACAAACAAGCCTTCGCCGTAGAGAACACGGCCGTTTTCGCCCGGGTAGTTGATAAAGGCCGGGTTGTCCTCCAGCCGCACCGGGAAGGTGGTGGGCAGCTTGCCGCTGGGCGTCACGTCGCCAAAAAGGATGTCGGCCAGGGCGTTGCCGCACTCCTGGCCGTTGAACCACTGGGTCAGCACGGCGGCCGTCTGGTCCAACCACGGCATTTCCAGCGGCGAGCCGCCGTTGAGCACGACGATGGTGTGGGGATTAACGGCCGTTACCCGGGCAATCAGCTCATTTTGTTCCCCCGGCAGGGCCATGTTCACCCGGTCAAATCCTTCAGCCTCCCACTCTTTGGTCAGCCCGGCGACCAGCACCACCACGTCTGCCTCCTGAGCGGCGCTGAGGGCCGCCGCCATCAGGTCGGTTTCTTGCGGCGGCAGGTAGCCCAGCTCCACGGCGCGGTGCATCGGCACGCCCTGCCAGCGAAACTCCAGCAGGACGTCGTACGCCTGCCCGGCGGTCAGGGTGATGGTTTGCTGCTGGCGCGAAAAGCGCTCGGCGGTGTCCCACTGGTCGATGAGCCAGCTGTCGCCCAGGCGCAGGCGGCTCTGGCCTGCGCTGGACAGTTCAAAGGTGTGTACGCCGCTTTCCGTTGGGGTAAACGTGCCCGTCAGGCGCATGGAAAAACGTTCCTGGTTCACAAACGGCACGCTCAGGTGGAACCAGGCAAATTTGACCACATCGGCCACCTGAGTGTAGGCCGGTTCGCCGCTCAGGTCGAAGTTGTCGTAGAGCGCCATGTCGAGGCCGGGCTGGCCAACGGCCGTTTGAAACAGCTCAATCTCTGGCGCGGGCAGCGTTTTGTGCACAAAGCAGCCTGGCTGGTAAACCACCTCAATTGCCTCGCCGGCGCGGTTTCGAATGCCTTCCAGCGGCGAAACGACATGGTGCGTTTTCACCTGGGCACTGCCGCCGCCGAGCACGTTGGGCCAGCGGGCCAGCTCACCGATGACGGCAATCTTTTTGATAGTTTTCTCTGGCAGGGGCAGGGTCTGGTTTTCATTGCGCAGCAGCACAATCGTTTCCTGGGCAATCTGGCGAATAAGGGCACGTTCTTCCGGCAGATCGGCGGCCTGTTCGTGCACAGGGCTGACGCTGGGGCGGGCAAAGGCGTTGGTGCGTACGGCCGTTCGCAGCAGGCGGCGAACCTTGTCATCCAGCTCGGCCTCACTCAATAAACCGCTGTCCAGAGCGGCCTGCACGTGGGCTGCGCCCATCCAACGCGCCGGCCCAGGCATTTCCAGGTCCAGCCCCCCGGCGGGCACTGCTTCGGTGTAGGTGCCAAACCAGTCGGACATCACCAGGCCGTCGAAGCCCCAATCGCCTTTCAGCACGTCCTTGAGCAGGTAGTTGTTTTCGCTGGCAAAGGTGCCGTTGACCCGATTGTAGGAGGACATAACCGACCACGGTTGGGCGTCGCGCACGGCCAGGCGGAACGGTTCCAGGTAAATTTCGTGCAACGGCCGTTCCGCCACGTCGGCGCTAATCGAGGTGCGTTCAAATTCCTGGTCGTTGGCCACAAAATGTTTGATGCAGGCGCCCACACCATTGCGCTGCAAGCCGTTGATGTAGGCGATGGCCATCTGCCCGCTCAGGTACGGATCTTCGGCAAAACATTCAAAGTTGCGCCCGGCGATGGGCGTGCGGTGGATGTTCACCGTGGGGGCCAGCAGGATGTGCGCGCCTTTGCGCTTCACTTCGTTGGCCAGCAGCCCGGTGGCCTGCGCCACCAGCGCCGGGTTCCAGGTGGCCCCCAGGGCAATGCCCACCGGGATGCAAATCGAGGGCGGATTGTTGTCGCGCCACGCGCCGCGCACGCCGTTGGGGCCGTCGCTCACCTTGATGGCCGGGATGCCCAGCCGTGCCACCGGCACGGAATGCCAGGTATCCTGCCCCGCCAGCAGCGCTATCTTTTCTTCGCGGGTTAACGCCACGATCAACTGCTCAATATCCGTCATAAAAAGTCCTTGCAGGAGATATGGACACAGATTGACACAGATTTTCACAGATTAAGTTTCTATCTGTGTGCATTTGCGACAATCTGTGGCCGGTTATGGTTCGAGAATAAATAGGGAGACCGATTGGCCGGGCAGGGTCACCGCGCCGTTGGCGGCAAAGGCAAAGTCGGTGGCCTCGGGTACGGTTCCGGGCGTGAGCTGCCACAATTCGGCCTGGGTGGGGGCCGCCCCGGCGATTTGCAGGGTGGTGTCCTGGTCGGTGTCGGCCAGGTTGACGGCGAGGATGGTTAAACGGCCGTCGTCCCGCTTTGCCGCATAAACCGACACATCGGCCACACCCGAATCGGTGTACACCAGCTCATCGCCAAACTGGCCAAACAGCTGGAAGACGTAATAGCTGGGGCGCAGCCCGACGCGGCTGATGATGCCCCAACCGCCCTGTCCCCCGGAAGTGGCCAGCATAAAATGATTGACCATAAAAACGTCTTGAACCATTAAACGGCCGAACATTTCCGCCAGCCAGATTGCGGCGTAGTGTGAATCGGGGGTCGCTTCCCCGCCTACGGCCGGGTTGTAGTGCGTATTCACTTCGGTAATGGCAATGGGTAAATCACGGCCGGTGTGTTCGGCAATCAGCCCTTTGAGATAAGGAATGGTCAAATCCCACTCCTGGCTGTTCGCGCGTAAATCTTCGATGGAAGTGTCTGGATCATCGCCGCTTGGGAAGGGGTAGCGGTGGAAGGAAACGATGTCCACCAGGTCGCCATTGGCCTTCAGGAACTCAATCATCCAATCACGCCCCGCCGAATCTTTGGGATTGGCCTCGTTGTTGTAGCTAAACTGGTGAATTTCTGGGCCAATCAGCTTGATAGTGGGATCGACAGCTTTCATGGCCAGGGCAAATTCGCGCCATTCCTGGTTGAACTGCGCAGTGTCGTAATCATCGGCCACGCCCAGTTGGCGCAGTTCAGCGGCGAACAGCGTTGGCTCATTGCCGATGGCCCAGTATTCCACGCCGTACCCTTTTTCAATGTTGACCAGGCGCACCAAATCGGCAGCCTGCTCGGGCGTGCCCTGGCGCAGGCGCACGTTGATTGTGGCAATCGCCCCCACCTGCTCGGTAAAGCTCATGAACGAATCGATGTGGTAGGATTTGAGATCGTTGCGGTCGCCCCAGGCACCGCCGGGGAAGCGGATGGCCTGCACTTTAGAGTCAAACGCAGCGGGCAGCTTATCTGCGGGTACGGCCGTCCACGGTCCATAGTTGGAGCCAAACAGATACGGGCTGACGGTGCCAATCGGCTGCCCCGGTTCGATGATGAGTTGACCGGTGGCGGCGGGGGGAACGGCTGTTGGTGCCACCGTTGGGGTAGGGGCCGCTGCTTCTTGTGCACAAGCGACGGCCAACAGGGTCAATACGAGTAGAAAACACAGAAATTTGCGCATCTTTTGCTCCAAATGTAACCGGTTTCATTTAGTTTACAACTGATTGGGTGGAACGCCAAAAAGATGAGAGATGGGGGATTTAGCCACGGATTGCGCGGATTAACGCGGATTGGTTGCCATTCGTTAATTTCTATAATTCGTTGTGGCCTGCTAATCACTCTCCACAATCTGCCCATCCTGCAAATGAAGCACCTGGTCCACATACTCCGCCACTAGATTGTCGTGTGAGGCCAGCAGGATGGCGATTGAATGTTCTTTGGCCACGGTGCGGAACAGCTGAAGGATTTCATGGGCCGTCTCAAAATCCAGCTCGCCGGTGGCCTCGTCGGCCAGGATGATTTTGGGCTGGTTGGCCAGGGCGCGGGCGATGGCCACGCGCTGCTGCTGGCCGCCAGACATCTCATACGGCCGATGATCCGCCCACCTGCTCAGCCCCACCTGTGCCAGGTAATGCAGCGCCTGATCTTTGCGCTGGCGGCGCGGAAAGCGGGCAATGCGCAGCATCAATTCCACGTTTTCATAGGCCGACAGGGTGGGCAGCAGGCCAAAATTCTGGAAGATGAAGCCCACTTCCTGCTGCCGCCAAAGGGTGAGCGCCTGGTCGTCCATGGTGTGCAGGGCACGGCCGTTTACCAAAATTGCACCCTCCGTAGGCCGGTCCAGCCCGCCAATGCAGTTGAGCAGCGTCGTTTTGCCACTGCCCGAGCGCCCTTTGAGGGCCACAAACTGGCCCGGGGCCACGGTCAGGTTGACCCCTTTCAGGGCAACCACCGGCGCGGCGGCCGATTGGTAAATCCGTTTAACGTCCTGGACGTGAATGGCGAAGGTGTCGGCAATTGGGTCGTTGTTCATGAGCGTTTGAACCACCTGTTGATCCGGCTGCGCCAGGTTTGGGTTGGGGGCTGTTTGTCTGTTGAGGATTTGGTGGCGGGAACGGCCGTTCCGCCCACCCCGCCACGTTCTTCCGCCACGGCCCGAATCAGCAGCCCTTCGTCGGTCAACTCCATTGCCGCCCGCTGGCCGATGCCTAGCGCCTCGCGGTATGCCTTGGGCACCTGCAAGCGCCCGGCCGAGTCCAGCACCACCAGCTCCTCAAACACCGGGTGAGTTTCCGCGGCCGGATCCAGCTGATCCGCTGGCACGCTGGGGCGATGGTTGCGCCTCGTTTCACTGGCCGCTTTGCCGTCACGGATGGCCATTACCCGGTCCACGTGGTGGGCAATGTTCGGATCGTGGCTGACGATGAGGATGGTCTGGCCCAGCTGGCTGTTTAGCTGGCGAAAGGCGTCGTAGATGGTTTGCGCGGTGGCCGTGTCCAGCTCGCCCGTTGGCTCGTCGGCCAGCAGCAGGGCGGGGGCATTGGCCAGGGCCACGGCGATGGCCACGCGGGCCTGCTCGCCGCCGGACAGCTCCGGCAGGTAATGATTCTGCCGCTCGGCCAGCCCGACCATTTGCAGCAAATCGACGGCGCGCTGCTTCATTTCTCGGGCGCTGAACCCGGCTAGCATCATGGGCAGCTCCACGTTTTCGCGGGCGTTGAGGTAGGGGACCAGGTTGCGCGCCCCCTGCTGCCAGACAAAACCCACCTGGGTGCGGCGGTAGCGATCGAGCGCGGCGTTGGACATTTTGAGCAGGCTCTGCCCATTGACGATGACCTGCCCGGCAGACGGCCGTACCAATCCCCCCAAAATATTCATCAACGTCGATTTTCCACTGCCGCTGACGCCGACAATGCCCATCAGCTCGCCGCGCTGCACCGTCAGGTCCAGCCCTTGCAGGGCCAGCACTTCCAGGTCGGCTATCTGGAAAATCTTCACCAGATTTTCGCATACGATCATCGGTTCGTTACTCATGAGCAAAATATTGATCCACTGGTGGCATCTAAAAAATTTGCCACGAATTTCGCGAATTCACGCGAATGACATTCTTAATTTGCGAAATTCGCGTCATTCGCGGCCAAAAATCTCTTAAACCGTTTCGCCCAGCTTGATCGCCTGGAAGATGCGCATGCGGCGCAGCAGGGTGGCCAGCACCGTCAGGGCAACCACAAACATCAAGCCAAACAGCAGGTAAATTTCTAAAATGGCGGGCCAGGCAATTTCCACCAGGTAGGGCGGCACCAGGTCCACCGCCCGCACGCCAATTTGCAGCGCCGGGATAAACTGCTCACTCACCAGCGTGCCCAGCGCCGTGCCCAGCGTCAGCCCACTCAGCACCAGGAAGGCCAGCTCAAAGGCGATGTAGATGGTCATGTGCCGCTGCGTCAGCCCCACGGCGCGCAAAATGCCCAGCGAAATGAAGCGCTGCCGCAGCGAAAAGAGGGCGTACATAAAAAAGCCCAACACCGTCAGCAGCGCGGCGGCGATGAAGCCGACGGACAGCAGGCCAAACACGCCCTGGCGATCTGGGCGCTGCTGCTCGGCGGCGATGAGGGAGTATGGCTCGCGCCAGCTCCAGCTGAACAGGCCGCGCTCGTCCAGGGCCTGCTCCAGCAGCGCGGCGTCCGGTTCGGCGGTGGTTTGCAGCCACACCTCGTAGGGCAGCTGGCTGCCGATTTGGGCAAAGAGGTTTTCCAGGTTGCCGACAAACAGCGGGCCATCTTCCACTTCGTACCAGGTGGGGAAGTAGGCGAAGGTGCCCACAATCTGGCTGTCGAGGGTGACACGGCCGTCTGGTAGTACCAGCGTCAGGCGGAACAAATCCCCGGTGCGCAGACCCTGCTGCCGGGCAAACTGCTCGGAAATCAGAATGCTGTTGGGGGCGACGGCCAGGGCGTTGAGCAGCGAGCCCAGCCGGTACGGGGCAAAATCCCAGCGCCAGTAGGCCACCTGGCCAAAATCGGCCCGGTCGATGCCCAAAAAGGTGCCGCCAAAGCGCCGCTCGCCAACTTGCGCCTCGCTCCGAAAACGGCCGACCCGCGCCGCCGCTGCCACCCCCGGAAACTGGGTGTACTCGCTCAGCGGCAGGTAGATCGCCTGGCTGCGCTGGCTGGCGGTGTCGGCCGAAGGCACCACCGAGGTTGTGCCAAACTCCACGCCCGCGCCGCGTAAATTCACGTCCGCGCCAGTGCGGTAAAACGATTCGTCGTACAGCTGGAAGTCCAGCGTTTGCGCCAGCGAGGCGGTAAAGACGGCCAGGCTCACCGTGAGCACCAGCAGCACAAGCGGCATGGTGTAGAGGCGCGGCATGCGGGCCAGCTGGCGCGTGGCCATCAGCAGGCCGATGCTGTCTGTTTTGGCCAGCAGCCAGCTGAAGCTGCCCAGCACCAGGGGCAGCAGCCGCAAAAAGAGCAGGGTGAGGGCAAAGATGACCAGGGTGGGCACCAGGAACAGCAGCGGATTCTGGAATGGCGTGTCGCTGGCCGCCTCGGTGATGGCCCCTTGCTGCTGCAAGAGGTACGCGCCGTAGGCGGCGGGAAGCAGCAGCAGCCCATCAAGCCAGGCGCGCTGCCACCACGGCCGTTTTAACGTGCGCGCCTGTTCCTGTTTGTAGGTAATGATCGTGTCGCGCGAGGCCACAAACGTAGGCAGCACCTGGGCCAGGATGGCCAGCAAAATGGCCACCAGGGCCGCCTGCCAGGCGTCGGCGGTGAGGGCGATGCGCAGTTGGGAAACGGCCGTAAAGTCCAAAAAGCTGCGTGACTTGCCAATGAGCTGGGTAAAACCCAGGGCCAGCAGCGCCCCCAGCAGCGTGGCCACGCTGCCCAGCACCACCCCTTCCACCAGGGCAAAGCCCACAATTTGCCACGGCGTGCCGCCCCGGCTGCGCAAAACGGCAATCTCGTTGCGGCGCTGGTTCACCCCCAGGCTCACAATCAGCCCGATGAAGGCCAGGGTGAGGCCGATGGTGGGCAGGTTAAACGCCGTCAGCAGGATGGTGAGCTGCTGCGCCGTCTGGCGGTAGCGCCCCAGCGCCTCGGCGGGGGAAAAGGCGGTGCTGATTTGCGGCAGCAGGGTTACCACCTGGCGCTCCACGCGAGCCGCCCGCGCCGCCAGGTTGTCGGCATTGGTGGTGTTGACGCTGCTGCCGTCCAGCACCAGGTACCAGACGGCCCGGACGATTTCGTCGTCAAAAAATGGGCTGATGCGCTCGACAAACGTTTCGTCGGGGACCAGGAGCAGGTCGTCAAAGATGGGCGGGGCCAAAAACCAGAAGTCGTCCTGGGGATTGATGGCCCGCCAGACGCCGGAAATGCGTACGGCCGTTTCCCGTGGATTGGTGGTCTCTTCCTGGAAATCGTAGGCAATGAGCAAATCGCCAACCTGGAGGCCCGACTGCACCGCCTGCGCTTCGCTGATCAGCACCTCAATCGTGCTGTCTACCGTCGGCGCGGCCGGTGCCGGGAATGTGCCCTCAATGATCTCGATGTGGTCGGTGATGCTGCTGGTGGTGGCAAAGTAGAAGATGCCCAGCGCGGCGTCGGCGTCTTCGTAGTTGGTCTCATCGGCGGGGAAGAGGCGGAAGCGTCCCGTCTCCAGGTGCCGCACCAGCTGCTCCTGCGGCAGCCCCAGGTCACGCGCCCCCTGGCTGGTGAGGTATTGGTCAATGGGCTGAATATCTTCCCACTGCACCGGCCCGGCCCAGGCACCGATGTAGTCGTACATGGTGGTGAAGGGCGGCTTTCTGGCCCGGTCGGCGTTTGAGCTGAGCTCTTGTTCCAGGATGTGGAAGTAGACGGCGTCGGCGTACAGGGGCACGGTCATGATGAGGGCAACGGCCGTTACCAACCCCAACAGCGTCGCCAGGGTCAGGCTGCGCTGCGCCCAGAGCCGTTTGAAGGTGATGCGAAAGATGGCCAAAACGCGGTAAAAAAAGGTCATGTGTTATTGGCCCACGATGATCTGGCCTTCGCGCAGACCGTCGACAATTTCGACACGGCCGTTTCCCTCAATGCCCAGGGTTACGTCCACGCGCTGCTCCACACCATCGGTTTGCACGACGACAAATTTACGGCCGTTAAAATCACGAATCGCCGCCGGGGGCAGCCAGAGCACGTCGGGCCGCTCGGTGACGACGATGGTCACCCGCACCCGGTCGCCTGGCTGATAGCGATTGAAAGCGGCCGTGGTATCGTCAAACTGGAGGCGCGTCTCGTCTGCTTCACCGCCGCCGCTGCCAAACGGCGCGGGCAGCTGGGTGATGGTGCCCGTCAGCGGATCGCCGGGTGTTCCGGCGGGCACCATTGTCACCGCCATGCCCTCGGCCAGCTCGCGCATTTGCGCTTCCGGCAGGCTGGCCGAAACCTCAATTTGCGTCGCATCGGCGATGATGCCTACCGGCTCAAAGGCCGCCACGGAGCGGCCTGGGTCGAGATTGAGCGAGCTGATTATCCCTTCAAACGGGGCCACGAGTTGGCTGCGGGCCATCTGGCTTTCCAGCTCGGCCACGCGCAGGGCGGCTTCATCGACGGCGCTTTGCAGCTCGGGGTCCAATGTGCTGTCCAGGCCATCTACCGCCAGCTGAGCCAGCGCCAGCAGCAGGGTGAGGCGGTCGATCTGGTACTGCTCTGCGGCCGTGGGGCTGCTGCCCGCTGTCTGGATGGCAAAGTCCAGGTCCAGCTGGGCCAGGTCGCGGGCCAGCTCGGCCGCCTGCCGCGCCTGTTCGATTTGCTGCTGCGAGAGGGCCAGCTGCCCTTCGGCCACCGCCAGGGCCGACTGGGCCAGGACCAGTTCGGCTTCCAGCGCCGTATTGTCCAGCTCGGCAATGACGTCGCCCGCCTGGACCGCATCGCCAGAGTCGAGGTAGACGCTGGCTACCTGGCCATCCCGGGGAAAGGCGAGCGGTTCGGCCACGGCAGGCACCACCCGCCCGGTGAATTCCATGGTGAAGGTCACCGTCCCTTTGGCGACTTCGTAGGTGGGGCGGGCGGCGGTAACGGCCGTTGGAATCGGCGTCGGTTCGGCCAGGTCAGCGGCGCGGCGTTCACGCTGGCTACCAGCCAGGCAGCCAACAGACAGGAATAGGGTTCCCAGGAGCAGAAGGAGCAGTCGATTCGGTAATTTTTTCAATGGGCTATCCGTTTGTTTTTAACCAATCCAATAGTTCATCCATTTTGCAAAAAGCGAGTGCCGTCACCGTGTCCGCGCCGCCGTAGTAGATGGCGATGCGCTGGGTAGGCTCGTCGTAGAGCGCGGCGCAGGGGAAAGCGACGTTGGGCACATCGCCGACACATTCGTACAGCGTTTGCGGGGCCAGCAGGTACGGCTCACCGCGCCGAATGACTTTCCACGGCTGGTCCAGGTCCAGCAGGGCCGCGCCAAAGGCGTAGACAAAACCGTTGCAGGAGGTGAGCACGCCGTGATAAATCATTAGCCAGCCTTCGGCCGTTTCGATGGGAATGGGGCCAGCGCCGATTTTGGTGCTTTCCCAGCCGCCGCGCGTGCCCATCACGTAGCGGTGCTCGCCCCAGTAAATCATATCTTGGCTCTGGCTGAGGTAGATGTCGCCAAAAGGCGTGTGGCCGTTGTCCGACGGCCGATTTAACATCACATATTTACCGTTGATGCGGCGGGGGAATAAGACGCCATTGCGGTTAAACGGCAGCAGGGCATTTTCCAGGAAGTGGAATTTCTCAAAGTCGTAGGTGTAACCCACGCCGATGGTGGGGCCATGATAGCCGTTGCACCAGGTGACCCAGTAGCGGTCTTCAATCCACACGACGCGCGGGTCGTAGCGGTATTGGTAACGGCCGATTTCCGGATCGTCGCACAGCCATTCGATCGGGTCGTTGTCCAGCCGCCAGTCGAAGCCGTTGTCGCTGAAACCCCGGTTGAGGTTCATTTCCCGCTTCTTGTTGTCGCAGCGAAATACCCCGGCAAAACCAGCGCCATACGGAACGGCCGCACTGTTAAAAATGCTGTTGGACGACGGGATGAGATCGCGCGGGATGATCGGGTTTTGGCTGTAGCGCCACACGACGTCTGATGCGGTGGACGGCCGTTCCTCCCACGGAATATTTGGAATGTAATAATTTGGGTTTGTGGTCACTGTTGCTCCTATGTGGCCTCTTATCAAAAGAGGTCTCGGGTTGATTCACGCACCACCAGCTCCGGGTGAATCACAATGGTGGTACGCGCGGAATCCTGTTTGCCCACCCGCATGGCCAGCAGGTGAACGGCCGCTCGGCCCATCGCCACCTTGTCCACCCGCATGGTGGTCAGCGTGGGCGTGGTGCTGGTTGATAAATAAGTATCGTCATAGCCAATGATCGACAAATCGTGCGGCACGCGGCGCTTGAGCTGCGTGGCCACCCGCAGGGCACTAACCGCCACGTTGTCGTTCACACAAAACAGCGCGGTGATGGGCGGATTGTCGGTTAGCAGCTGCTCAATTTCAGCCTCGCCCTGGGTGCGATTGACGTTAAAGTTGGCCAGGTACGTTGTGGCCAGGCCGTTTTCTTTCATGGCGCGCAGATAGCCGTTGCGCCGCTCGCACAGGCTGGGGTAACAGCCCGGCTCGCCGCCCACCAGGGCAATGTGCTGGTGGCCGCTTTCAATCAGGTGCTCCACTGCCTGGAACGCCGCCCGGAAATTGTCGCTGACTACGGCATCATACTGCTCCGTGTCTGAGTAGCCATCCACCAGCACAATCGGCAGGTGGCGCGAGCCCATGATGGTGTGAATTGTTTTGTCAACGAAGGTGCCTACCATCAGCAGGCCGTCCAAATCGCTGTTTTCCATCAGGGGCGGGACGTTTAGCGGGTGGTTGTTTTCATCCACGGGCAGCATGGCAAAGAGGAGATTGATGCCCATGTCGCGACACGCCTGGTCCACCCCGGCGATGATGCGCGAGTAGAACGGATTGGCTGGGGGCAGCATGTCGGGGTCGGTTTTAACCACCATGCCGATGGACAGCAGGCGGTGGCCACGGGTGCGGTTGGTTTGCAGGGTGGGCAGGTAACCCATCTCCCGTGCCGATTCCAGCACGCGGCTGCGCGTTTCCGGGGAGACGCCCGGTTTGTCGTTGAGCACCAGGGAGACGGTGGTGGGGGAAACCTGGCAGGCATCGGCTATGTCGCTGATTGTTACTTTACTCGCCATAGAGCGTTCCTTCTTTCCAGAATAAGCGCGTTCTTCACCCCCGTAGGCTGGGGCAACTGCTTCGATGGGCAAAAAATAAAACAGAAATCATTACTAAAAGTTTAGTGATAATTTTTAGTAAAGGCAAAAGTTTCCTCGGCAAATTTCCTTGGCAACTATCTGGTCAGTTTTCGGCAAATCGATCAAGCACCAACTTTGACCAGCACGGTGGTGGGTGAACTCCCTTCAGTCACCGGCACCACATCGCCCGGTAGTACCGCGCCGTTTACCGTCAGCTGCACCTGGTTGCCTGCACCTACGCGTTCAACCGTGATTTGGTATTCCACCCCACGGAAAATCCGGCTGGCGGTGAAGCCTGGCCACTCCTGCGGGATAACCGGCGCAATTTGCAGGCCAGTGTAGGTGGGACGAATGCCCAAAATCCACTGGGTGATGGCCACGTAATTCCAGGCGGCCGTGCCCGACAGCCAGGAATTTTTGGCCTCACCGTGCGTCGGCGCGTCGCGCCCGGCGATCATCTGCGCATAGACATAGGGTTCGGAGCGATGCACTTCGCTGATGGCTTCGCGCGCCGAGGGATTGATGCGGCGGTAGTAATCAAACGCCTGGTCGCCGTGGCCCAGCACCGCTTCGGCAATCATGATCCACGGGTTGGTGTGGCAGAAGATGCCCGCATTTTCTTTGTAGCCGGGCGGGTAGGAGGAAATTTCGCCCAGGTTCAGGTAGTAGCGGGTGTAGGCGGGCTGCTGCAAGACAATGCCGTGGTGCGTGGCGAGACGGTCGTGAACGGCCGTTAACGCCTGCTTTGCCTCCCCACTGTCCTGACCAATGCCCGCCATGACACACATGCCCTGCGGCTCGATAAAAATTTGCCCTTCGGCACACTCGTGCGAACCGACCTTGTCGCCAAAATCGTCGTAGGCGCGCAGGAACCAGCCGCCATCCCAGCCATGCTGCAAGGTAACGGCCGTCATTGACGCCGCTTCCTGGGTGTAAAAGGCCGCTTCCTCAGGCCGGTCCAGCGTCGTGGCCAGTTCGGCCATCTCTGTGGCCGCCAGTACAAACAGCCCGGCAATAAAAACGGATTCGGCCACTTTGCCATCTTTGCTGACGGTGGTTTGGAACGATTGTCCCGGCTCACTGGTGAAGGCGTTGAGGTTCAGGCAGTCGTTCCAGTCCGCCTGGCCGATGAGCGGCAGGCCGTGCGGCCCCTTGCGCTCCAGGGTGTACTGCAAGCTGCGCTGGAGGTGTTCGTAGAGCGGCGTTTCGCTGCCTGGTTTGTTGTCGTAGGGCACCAGTTCGTCGAGGATGGCGAAATCGGCCGTTTCTTTCACATAGGCCGTCACCGACAGGATAAGCCACAGCGGATCGTCGTTGAAGTTGCCGCCGACGGCGTGATTGCCGCGTTTGGTCAGCGGCTGGTATTGGTGGTACGCGCCACCGGTGGGCAGCTGGGTGGCCGCCAGGTCCAAAATGCGCTCGCGGGCGCGTTCCGGCACCATGTGCACAAAACCCAGCAAATCCTGGTTCGAGTCGCGGTAGCCCATGCCCCGGCCGATGCCCGACTCAAAATACGAAGCTGAGCGGGACATGTTGAAGGTGATCATGTTCTGGTAGGCGTTCCAGATGTTGACCATGCGGTTGGTGTGCTCATCGGGGGTTTGCACCTGGTAGCGGGCCAGCAGGTTGGCCCAGGTGGCGTTGAGTTTGGCCAGGGCGTCGGCCACACTTTCTGGCTGCAAGTAATGGGCGATCAACGGCCGTACCGTTTGTTTGTTCACCGTGTTGGAATTGGGCGGATCGAACTTCTGGTCGCGCGGATTTTCATGGTAACCCAGCAAGAAGATGATTTCGCGCGTTTCGCCCGGTGCCAAATTCAATTTGACTTGATGCGAGCCAATCGGAGCCCAGCCGTGGGCGTGGGAATGGCGCGATTGCCCTTCGGCGACCACCTGCGGGTTGTCCCAGCCACGATACGGCCCGAGGAAGGCGTCGCGCGCGGTGTCGTAGCCCGCCAGCGGGGCGGAGCAGGCGAAGTAGGCAAAGTGATCGCGCCGCTCGCGGTACTCGGTTTTGTGGTAGATGACGCCAGCTTCAATTTCGACTTCGCCAATGCTGAAGTTGCGCTGGTAGTTGGCGGCATCGTCCAGGGCGTCCCACAGGCAAAATTCGACGCTGGAGAAGAGGGCGAGATCGGCCGTTTCGCGGCGCTGGTTGGTGATTTGCACGCGCCAGATTTCCATCGTCTGGCCCTGGGGCACAAAGTAGGTGCTTTCGGCGCGGATGCCGCGGTAGGTTGAGGCGATCTGGCTGTAGCCCAGGCCGTGACGGCAGGTGTAGTCGTCCAGGGTGGTGCGGGTGGGCTGCCAGGTGGGGGACCAGAAACGGCCGTCGCTATCATCACGCAGGTAGAGGTAACGGCCGTTGCCGTCATACGGCACCCCGTTGTAGCGAAACCGGGTCAGACGGCGCAGACGGGCATCCTGGTAAAAGGTGTAGCCGCCCGCCGTGTTGGAAATCAGGCCAAAAAACGATTCGCTGCCCAGGTAGTTGATCCAGGGCAGCGGCGTGTCTGGCCGGGTAATCACATATTCACATCGTGTGTCGTCAAAATATCCGTACTGCATCTGTCCTCCCTAAATAGTCCACTCATGACCATGAAAAAGTGCCCGGATTAATTGGCCTGGATGGTGCAACGGCCGTTTCCTGCACTCACCGCTTTATGGCCCAGCCCCACACGACTGCCGGATAATGAGCTCGGTGGGCAAAATGACGCGGCGCGGTGGGGCCTGAGGATTTTTGATAAGGTCCAGCAGCGTAGCTACGGCCTGGACGCCCATGCGATGAATCGGTTGGCGGATGGTGGTGAGCGGCGGGTTGATGAGGGGAACGGCCGTTCCCTCCGACGCCAGATCATCATAACCCACCACGGCTACATCACGGGGAACCTGCAAACCCGCGTCGGCCAGGGCGCGCAGGGTGCTCAGCGCCATGCTGTCTGAGGCGACAAAAATTGCGTCGGGCTGGTGGGGCAGCAGTTCTAACGTCCCCTGGTACGCTTTGTCCTGCTCAAAATCGCCCGCCACGATGAGCGCTTCGTCGATGGGCCGGTTGTGCGCGGTGAGGGCGTCCAGGTAGCCCTGGCGGCGCTGCTGCCCGGCGGCCATGTCCAGCCGCCCGGTAATGGTAGCAATGCGCTGGTGGCCGAGGGAGATGAGGTGGGAAACGGCCGTAATCGCTCCGAGCCGATTGTCTACATCGACAAAACTGGCCTGCGGATAATCGAGCGGTTCGCCAATCACCATCACCGGCTTTTCCGACAGCAGCAGCTGATTCAGCGGTGCGCCAAAGTGCATCCCGGCAATAATCAGGCCATCCAAAAACCCCTGGCGCATTACCTGGGCGGTCAGCTGCTGCTCCTCCTCTTCGGTGTGAAAGATAAACAGCGCCAGCGTCTGGCCGCTTTCGTTGCACGCCTGGCTAATGCCCTGGATGAGGCGCGGGTAATACAAATCGGTAAACAGCGCCTGGATGACGCGGGGGATGATCAATCCCAGTAACCCGGTGCGGTTAGAGGCCAGCGAGCGGGCGGCCTGGTTAGGCTGGTAGCCAGTTTCAGCAATGACCTGCATGACCCGCTGGCGCACTTCTGGGCGGATGTTGGGATGGTGGTTGATCACCCGGGAAACAGTGGCGCGGGAGACACCCGCCAGCGCACCAATTTTTTCTAAAGTCAACTGCCCATCCATGATCTTTTTTGCTTGTTGTGGGCCACAAAAGTGGCTTGTTGAAAATCTGTTGTCGTTTTGAGAGCGCTCTCAATTCTTTGTCGAATATTAATGAAGTTGGCGGGGAAAGTCAATGAACTGGCCAAAAAAATTGGGGTGGAAAATGCCCAGATGATCCCCGACTTTTCCCGGTGCAAATTCACCCGCAAGGGGGACGCCCTTACGAATTTTTGAACCGCGAATGCCGCAAATTTCAATCCTATTTCAGGCTCATTTGTGAAACTTGTGGCCCCAAAACCCCATCTGCGGAATTTGTGAACCTTGTTTTGTGCGCTCGTGGCCATGACTCGACATTTAAAAACGAATACCTCAGCGATTTTTAGCGCGCCTTAGCTCTCCCTAAGAAATAAGCGGGATGCCTACGCCATTGCCTATAATTTCCTTATTATAGAACTGGACACGAATCCCACAGAACCGAGGCATTCCTTACCGTATGGCAGAGCGTCAAACCTCACAAGAGCATCCTTTCGCCGCGAGTGGTGCGCCACCCGTGTTGAATGCACACCATCGCACCATGCTGGCGGTTTTTGCCGGATTGACCATTATGTTTTTAAGCGCGGCGGCGCTGACGTTTTGGGTAGACACGTCCGCCCGACTTAGCGAAGACCGTGAACTGCGCAAACGGCCGTCCCCCCTCCGCGAGATCCCCGAATTTATCGATCTGACCATCGTTGAAACCGGTATTGCCGCCATCACCACAGAAGATTTACGGCCGTTTAACTGGCAGCTCTCTAACTTTTCCCATGAGACCATCAACCTGACTCGCCAGGGTGAGCCAGTGCCCTACACCATTGCCGATGACGGCCAGACGATGTTTTTTCTGGCGGAAGCTATTACCAGCACGGTGCTGGCCCCCACGGTGTACCAGCTAAGCCTGGGCGAGGGGCTGGCGATGGCTGAACGAGATGCGGCGGCTGCCGGGCGTGGCAGTCACAAGGCCACTTTCCGGCAGGTGTGGGAAGAAAACAGTACCTTTATTGCCGAAACGGGCAGCAGCGATCCGTGGTACGGCCGTTTGCTGTTGGCCCCCCAAACGACCCACTTCACTCTCAGCGAGATTCGCCCCAGCGGCGGGCGGGGGCGGTTAAATATTGCCGTCTGGTCGAGCACGGCCGGGCCAGGTAATCCGGATCATCATTTGCAGGTGGTGCTCAACGGCCGTCAGCTGGCCGATTGGGTCTGGGACGGCATTCAGCACACGCAGATTTCCGTCGAGCTGCCTACCGGGCTGCTGCAAACCGACGGTCATAACATCTTGAGCCTCACCAGTCCCGGCGACACCTCGGCCTCTGGGGAAGCGATTTACGTGGACCGGATCGAACTGCTGTACGAAGGGACTTTGCAAGCGGGTCAGGGGCAGTTCTGGTTTAGCAGCAATGCCAGTTCGCTGGTGATTGATGAAGCGGCGGCCGACCTGCTGGTGTTTGACGTGACTGACCGTCGCCAGCCGGTGGCCCTGACCAATCTGTCCCTGGTGGACAACGGCGTGTTGTTTACCGGCAGCGGCGTTAACAGCCGTTATTTTGCCCTGAATCCCGATGAGGCGATACGGCCGTCCTTCTCCAACAGCTTTATTGCCAAACAGGCGCTGCGCCAGACGGACCGTGGGGCGGATTACATTGTCATCTACCCGGACGACACCGCGTTTGTTGATGCGCTCCAGCCGCTGTTGGCCTATCGTGCTGAGCAGGGATTGCGGGTAACGGCCGTTCCCGTCAGCCAGATTTATGCTGAGTTTGGCTACGGACAAACCGATGCCAGCGCTATTCGTAAATTCCTCACCTATGCCCAGACCCACTGGCGCTTTCCGGCACCGCGGTACGTGCTGTTGGCGGGTGATGCCAGCTACGACATTCATAACAATTTGGAAGGGAAAAACCTTAACCTGGTGCCGTCGCAGTTGGTGCAGCTGCAAGATGGATTTGCCAGCAGCGATACGTGGTATGCGCTGCCCGATGAGGGGCTGCCCCGGCTGGCCATCGGCCGTTTCCCGGCGCAAACCCCCGAGCAGCTCCAGGTGATGGTGGCCAAAACGCTGGCTTATGAGCAACACGGCCGTTCCGACTGGATCGAGCGCTCATTGTTTGTCAGCGAGGCGGAGCCGCAGTTTGACCAGATGAACCTGGAGCTGGCCAACCTGCTGCAAGCCAGCGGCTACGAAACCAGCACCCTCCAGATGGGCGAAGACGAAATGATGCGCTATGCCCTGATGGGTACGCTGGCCAAGGGGGTGGGCGTCATCAATTATGCCGGGGATGGCTACGTGTCGCAGTGGGGCAACGGCCAGACGTTTGCCGGGGATGATGCCGGCATGTTGGCCGACAATGGCCATACGCCCATCTTTACCACGTTCACCTGCAACAATGGCGCGTTTTCTGAACCGCAGCGCGACAGTCTGGCCGAAGATTTGCTCTGGGTGGAAAACGGCGGCATTGTGGCGGCGGTGGCCCCTTCCAGCCGCATCGCGCTGCCCTCTTTAACGTCGTTGGGGCAGTATTTCTACATCGCCTTGCTGGATGAAGAGGTAAACACGCTGGGCGAAGCGCTGCTGCAAACGCAGGCTGCTGCCCTCGGTGATGCCACCCTGAACGAAGCGGTGCTGGTGGTGAATTTGTTAGGTGACCCGGCGCTGCAACTGCAACGGCCGTAGGTTTGAGTGAAAAGTGAAAAGTCCACTTATCACTTTTTACTTTTCACTTTTTTAGCCACATTCCTCTCCACAAATCCAAACCTGTCAATCAAAACTCCCCAATGTCCGCGTAACGGAACCGCTCGATGGCAATGAAGCCAACGGCCGTTACCAGCATCAAAATGGTGCTCATAGCCAGCGCCTGACCCACGTTGAGCGCCCCCGGCTGGCCTAAGAAGCGCTCGATGGCGATGGGAATGGTGAGGTAGCCACTGTTGGGCCGCACGATGAAGCTCGTCGCGCCAAACTCGCCCATGCTTACCGTAAAGGCAAACACCGACGCTACCAGCAGCGCCCGCCCCACGATAGGCAAATCAACCTCGCGCCAGACACGGGCCGGAGACGCCCCCAGCACCGCCGCCGCTTCGCGCAGGCTGGGCTTGATGCCCTGCAAAACGGGCAGCAAGGTGCGCACCACAAAGGGAAAGGCGACCAGCACGTGGGCAATCAGCACCAGCAGCGGTGAGGTGCGCAGCCAGCGGAAGGTGACCACGTAGCCAAAGCCCAACGTCACCGCCGATGCGCCGAGCGGCAGCATAAACAGCGGATCGAGCCAGCGCCGCCAGCGCGACCCTTGCTCTGAATCCAGTCGAAGGGGGCGTATCAACAACGTGGCTGTGAGCAGTCCCATCACCCCGGCTACGACCACGGTCAGCAGCGCATAACCGAGCGAGTTGCGCAGGGCCACCAGCGGCGGCACAAACAGTACGGAATCGCGCCGCAGCGTGGGCAGCGCCTGGTAGTAGGCCAGGGTAAACTGCCCGTCCCGGTCCACCAGCGACTGCCAGGCCAGGGCCAACAGGGGAGTCAGCAAAAAAAGCAGCAGCCCAACGACCATGCTGCCCAGGGCCAGCTTCTCGCCGGGGGTGGTGGCCCGGCGCAGGGTATTTTGCTGTGGCCGGAAGTCGAGAGCAACGGCCGTTTGCTGCTGCCATCGGGCGTAAATCGACATCAGGCTAAAGGTGAACACAATTTGTAGGAGCGACAGCGCGGCGGCCACATCGGGCCGTAAAAAGGTGATGTACTGGCGGTAAATTTCGGTTTCGATGGTGCTAAATGCCGGTCCGCCCAGGATGAGTACCACACCAAAGCTGGTGAAGGTGAACAGGTAGATGAGCAGGCTGGCGCTGATGAGCGACGGCCGTAACAGCGGCAGCGTCACTTCCACAAACGCGCGGCGCGGCGATGCGCCTAGCGTTTGGGCCGCTTCCACCAAGCGTGGGTTCAGGTTACCCCAAAAACCGCCCACCAGCCGCACCACCACCGTGACGTTGTAGAAGACGTGGGCCAGCAAAATAATCGTCAGCGTCTGGTCGAGCTGGATGGGTGGCGATTCCAGGCGGAATCCGGCCATCAGCAGCCGGTTGAGCGGCCCGCTGGCCCCCAGCAGGGCGCGGAAGGCAGCGGCCACCACCACGGTGGGCATCACAAACGGGATGGTGGTGAGGGCGCGCAGCACGGTTTTGCCCCGGAATTCGTAGCGGGCAAAGAGGTAGGCGGCGGGCAGGCCCAGCAGCAGCGTCAGTCCGGTGGAGAGGGCTGCCTGCCACACGGTAAACCAGATGACGCTGCGGAAAGACGGCCGTAAGACCAATTCTCCCAGCGCTTCGGCCGTCAGGCTTAGCTGCAAAATGTTGCCCAGCGGGTAAAAGAAGAAAATGAGCAAAAACAGCAGCGGCAGGAGCAAAATCACCGGCCAGCGTCTGGCCTGTTTTTGCCAAAAAGAGTTGTCAGGCATGGTTTGGTTTTGTAGTAAAGTAACTCGGTAATGAACGCTTCAATTACTCAGTTACCCAGTTACATCCCATTAAAACGGGAAAAAGATGGGCAAAAAGATCGTCATTAAAATCCAGATAAGGATGGTGAGGGGTAGGCCTACCCGGGCATAGTCGAAAAAGCGGTAACCACCTGGCCCGTACACTAAAACACACGCCTGGTGTCCGATGGGGGTAACAAAAGAATTGGAAGCGGCGATGGCCGTGCCCATGACAAATGCCTGCGGCGCTATCCCCAGATTTAAGGCGGTCTGAATGGCAATGGGGGCTACCAAAACGGCAACGGCCGCATTGGACATAAACGCCGTGAGTGCGGTGGTAAGCACAAACAGCCCCACCATCACCCCTTGTGGCCCCATGCCGCCTACCAGCCTGATGACCTGGTCAGAGAGAAACGTGGCCGTGCCCGTCGTTTCCATGGCGATGCCCATCGGCAGCATTCCGGCGATAAGGTAGACTGATTTCCACTCGATCGATTTGTACGCCTCGTCCATCGTCAGGCAGCCAGTGAGTACGGACAAGATGGCGCCTAATACGGCCGCTACCGAAATGTGCAGCCAGCCCAGGCCAACCAGGGTAATCATCGAGACAAAAATAAGCATATTGAGCGGCGCTTTGCTGGTGCGCGCCGTCGATTTTTGCTGCCCACTGAGCAGCAAAAAGGAGCTGTCGCTGCCCGCAGCTTCGATGCGTTCGCGGCGGCCCTGCACCAGCAGCGTATCGCCCAACTTCAGCTGCGCGTTGCCCAACCGTCCGGCCAGTGTCTTTTCCTCGCGCCAGATAGCCAGCACAGACAGGCCGTACTGGGTGCGGAAGTTGGCATTTTTCAGCGTCTTGCCAATAAACGGCGCTTTCTGGCTAACCACCAGCTCGGCGACCATTACTTCTTCATTTTGCCATTCCTGGTCTGGCACACCGTTATCTGAGACCAGGCTCACGCCGATTTCGCTGCGTACGCTGAGCATTTTATCTTCGGTGCCTTTCACCAGCAGCACATCACCGGGGCGGATGTGAGCATTGGGCAAAATTCCCAGACGCATACGGCCGTCGCGCAGTACCCCCATTACCGTCAAATCATACTGCTCACCCAGGCAGCTCTCCACAATCGTCTTGCCAATCAGCGGTGATTCCGGCAGCACGTGCAGCTCGGCCAGATAATCACGCAGTTGATAGTCGCGGTTAAAATCGACTGGATCGTTATGCAGCGTTTCCGCGTAGTGCGGCAGCAGACGCCGCCCAATAAAAGTCATGTAGATCAGGCTAAACGACAAAATGATGAGGCCCATTGGGGTGAAGTCGAACAGCTTAAACGGTGCCAGCCCCACTTCTTGCAGCGCGTCGCTGGCCAGCAGGTTGGGCGGCGTGCCGATGAGCGTGGTGATGCCGCCCAGCAGCGAGCCAAAGGCCAGGGGGATGAGCAGCTTGGAAGCGGGAATGCGTGCCTTGCGCCCCAGGCTGATGGTGACGGGCAGCAAAACGGCCGCTGCGCCAATGTTGTTCATAAACGCAGACATGAGGGCAACGGCCGTCATGATCACCAGGGTCAACTGTGCCTCACCCGTCCCGGCAATCCGGCCGATGTAACGGCCAATCACATCGGCAATCCCCGTGTGGATCAGGCTGGCGCTGACAATGTAAACAGCCCACACGGTAATAACGGCGGGATTGGAAAAACCGGAAAAAGCTTCCTCTGGGGTGAGCAGGCCGGTCAGCAGCAGGGCCAGCAGCACCATCATCGAGACCACGTCAACGCGAATTTTTTCAGAGGCAAACAACACAATGGCTGCCCCCAAAATGACTAAAACGAGTGTGATTTCACCGGTCAATAAGGCCTCCGCATAGCTGAATGGTAGGATTCCAGGGAATTGGCCCAAATTTTTGCGCATAGAGGCAAATTTTTGGACCAATTCCCAGCTACCTACAGAATTTAGTCGGTTATCTTACGCTACGACGGCCGTATATCGCAACAGACAAAAATACCGGGCCGCCGGAAAAAAGGAAAAAGGCGTCGCTGCTCAATGACAGCGACGCCTTTTTTTACGTTTTTACCAGGTGTGCTTAAGCGCGCTTAAACAGCCCAACAAGCTGCACCCAGACTCGGTCTGTCAGGCTGTAAACCACCGGCACCACAATGAGGGTGAGTGCCGTGCTGACCAGCAAACCGCCCATCACCGCCCGCGCCAGCTCTGAGGCGATGATCGCCCCGGCTTCATTGCTGGCGGCCAGCGGAATGAGGGCCAGGATGGCCGTAAGCGCCGTCATCCAGATGGGGCGCAGGCGGGTGCGGCCCGCTTCTACCAGCGCATCATAGACGTTGGTGCCTTTAGCGCGCAGCTGCTGTACCAGCTCCATTAGCACGATCCCGTTGGTCACCACAATGCCCACCAGCATCATCAAGCCAATCATGGCCGAGATGCCGAGTACGCTGTTGGTGATGTAAAGCGCCAGCGCCGCGCCTACCAGGGCAAACGGCAGGCTGAATAGAATCGTAAATGGATGGATCAGGCTGCGGAAGGTGAGGGCCATGATGAGGTACACGATGATGATCGAGTAAACGATGGCCGTTAGCATCGAGCGGAACCCCTCTACCTGCTGCTGCGAGTCGAACCCTTCGGTCACTTCGACCGAGGCAGGCAGGCTGCTCAGCTCGTTGATGGCATCTTTGGCCGCGCCAGTGACGCCCAGGGTATTTTGCGTTTCCAGCTCACCGCTAAAGCTCACGGCAGAACGGCCGTCAATCCGCAAAATCGTCTCGTCACTGCCATTGCCGGCAGCGGCGCTGTCAACATTGCTTGTGACGTTGGCGATGTCTGCCACCCCGTCGGCGTCCACATCCACCGAGCTGATGGCCGTCTTTACGTCGTCTACCAGTGTTTCCAGTTCGGCCTGCGAATCACCCGTCAGGATGATGGAGAAGCCGCTAAAGCCGGTTTGCGAGGCGGCCGACACACTCACGTTGTCTTCACCGACGATGCGAACCGCTTCCTGGCGCACCTCGTTGGTCAGGCCGTTTAAGGCGTCGGCGTCCTGCACCAGCTCTTCGCTGACGCTGATGGTCAGGTTAGCCAGGTTTTGGCTGATGCCCCCGCCAAACAGCGCTTCAAAGCCACCGCCGCTGCCGATTTCGGTCTGGATGGTTTCAATGTCGTCGAAGGTGCGTACGGCCGTTTCCAGCTCCTCCACCACCGCGTTTGTTTCCACCATGCCCGTGCCTGGCGGCAGCGAGATGGAGACATTGATGGTTGGCTCGCCGATGCTGGGAATGAAGCTCTGCGGCAGCTGGCCCAGCAGGAACAGGCTGCCCGCAAAGATCAGCGTGGCCACCAGCATGGTGATGAAGCGGTGCTGCAGCGCCCACTCCAGCGACGGCGTGTACCAGCGCTGCATCGCCGTTTCCCGCTCGTCGGGAATGTTTTCCTTGCGGATGAGCAGGTACGTCAGAGCCGGAACAACGGTGATGGAGACAACAAAGCTGGCCGCCAGAGCGTAGGCTACCGTCAGGCCAAAGGGCAGGAAAAACGAGCCGATGATGCCGCCAATCAGGCCCAGGGGCAGGAAGACGGCCATGGTGGTCACTGTGGCGGAGAAGATGGCGATGGCCACTTCGCGGGTGCCTTGCAGCACGGCATGTTTCGGATCATCACCCCGCTGGATGTAGCGGTAGGAGTTTTCCAGCACCACGATCGAGTCGTCCACCACGCGGCCGATGGCCACGGTGAGGCCGCTCAGGGTCATGATGTTCAGCGTCACCTCGGTGGGGAAGAGCTGGGCGATGAAGCGCAGGATGCTGCTGTCGGTGGACTGCACCAGTGAGTGCAGCCATTCGCCGAAGGTGGGCGGCACCACCGCCATCAGCAAAAGGGCCGAAAAGATGGAGAGCGGGATGGAAACGGCCGTTACCAGCGTTGCCTGCCAGCTCACCTGATACTTCTTGCCAATACGGCCGCTCAGAAAGATCAAGATGACGATGACGGCAAAAACACCACCCAGCGCCCCTTCACGCGAAACACCGGTGATGGAATCTTCGATGAAGGTGGCCTGCTCAAACACCAGGTTGATTGAGGTGCCTGCATGGGTTGCGGTGAATGCATCAAACGTGGCAAACACGTCTTCAGCCACGTTTACCGTGTTGGCGCTGCCGCCCTTGTAAATGCTGATCAGCACGCTGGGGTTGCCATCGGTGCGGGTCACGGTGGATTCGGGAATGAAAGCCGTGATGCTGCCCTGGGCAATGCCTTGCAGCCGCTCGGCCAGGTCTGGGGCAAACGCGTCTGGGTAACTTTCCAGCATGAAGGTGAGTGTTTCTGGGGCAAACAGCTCCAGCACCTGCGGTGACAGCGTTGCAACAAACCCTTCTTCGTTTGCCGCCAGGAACTCGATGACGTCAGGGGTGAGCGCACTCATCCAGTCGGCCGGGTTTTCCACGTTGGGGGCGGTGGGGAAGAAGTTCAGGAAGTTGGCCGCGCCGGGCACAAATGGGTTGTTGAGCAGGTCTGCGGCCGTTTGGAACATCGACGGCTCGCCCTCAGGTGTGGGTTCCAGCCAGATGCCGCTGAGCGCTGGGGCACCTTCGGCCAGGGCCGCGGCTTCTTCGGCTTCGGCAATGGCCAGGGCACCCGCCCCGCCAAATTCGGCGGCCAGCTCATCCAGCTCAGCGCGCAGCTCGGCGGGCAGGGCATCAACAAACTCGGCAGGCAGCAGGGCAATCACTTCGGGCTGCAGCAGGCGCAGGTTATCTGGCGTGAGCAGCTGCAAAGCCTGGATGCCCTGCGGCCCCAGGCCACCAAACAGGCGGATCATCTCCGGGGAAATGTCCTGGGCGTTTTCAATTTCAAACCCGGCCTGGGTTGCCCCTTGAATGAGCAAATCGGGCAGGCGGGCGGGATCAACTGGTTCAGCTTCTTCGGCTGGTTCGCTGGTGTCGCCTGCGGCAACGGCCGTTGCTGCCTGGTACTGCAAATCGGCAATGACGACGTTGGTGATGGTTTGCTGCAGGCCGGGGTCCAGATTGGTCAGAATGGCTTCGGGCAAGACGGCCAGGGTGCTGGCAGGCAGCGCCAGCAGAATTTCGGGCGTGATGTCGGCCAGCAGGGCCGGGTTCACGGTGGGCAGCAGGCCAAAGGCGTCGGCCGGAATGTCGGCCGTGGTGGTGATGGGGAAGCCAGCGGCCGTTGCTGTGGCAATCCACGATTCGGGCAGCTCAACCGGCTCTGGGGCAACGCCGTTGGCCGCATTTTGGATGGCCGTCAGCTGGGTCACCAGCTCGGCGTCGAGTGATTCACCCACGACGGGCAGGGCCAGCGCCGTGACGGCCGGGTCAAACGCCCGCCACATCTCGGGGGTCAGTTCGGCCAGCTGCTCGGGGGCAAAGCCAATGATGCCCTGCATAAATTCGGGTGTGATGTTGCTGGTGTCGGTGATGACCTGGCCCAGCTGGGCGGCCCCGGCAATCCAGGTTTCGGGCAGGGGAACGGGGGTAAACTGGGGGACATCGGCGGTGGCAACGGCCGTTGCCTCATTGCGCGCCACGTAGATGGCCATGTTGGTCAACGTTTGCGCCGTGCCTTCGTCCAGCGTTGCCAGGTATTCAGCAGGCAGGGCGGCCAAAACGTCAGATGGCAGGGCCAGCAGCATTTCGGGGGTCAGCTCGGCCAGCAGCTCTGGCGCAGCGGAGGCCAGCAGGCCCAGCGCTTCGGCGGTCAGGTCAGCCGTAGTGGTGAGTTCCTGCCCGGCGGCAGCAGCGGCGGCCGTCCAGCTTTCCGGCAGGGCCACCGGTTCCGGTGCAGTGCCGTTGGCGGCATTTTGCAGGGCAATTAGCTGGGCCAGCAGGGCCGGATCGAGCGTTTCACCGACGACGGGCAGGGCCAGGGCGGCTACGTCTGGCTCCAGAGCGCGCCACATTTCGGGGGTGAGCTCGGCCAGCTGTTCCGGGGCAAAACCAATAATACCCTGCATAAATTCGGGCGTGATGTTGCTGGTGTCGGTAATGACCTGACCCAATTGGGCGGCACCAGCCACCCAGGTTTCGGGCAGAGCTACCGGTTCAACCGTGGGCAGTTCGGCAACGGGTTCTGCTTCGGGTTCAGCGGGAACGGCCGTTGGTTCTGCGGTGGGTTCGGCGGTTGGTTCAACTTCGGCAACGGCCGTTGCGCCGGACAGAGCGGCCACGGCTTCCTGGACGTCGTATTGGCCCACCCCGCCGAATTCGGCGGCAAGTGTGTCTAGCTCGGTTACCAGATCCGGTTCCAGCCCTTCAATGTACTCCTGCGGCAGGTAGGAGAGCGCTTCGGGTTGGATGTATACCAGCACGTCTTCTGGCAGCAAGTTGAGCACCAGCAGCACTTGCTCAGCGGCGTTTTCGTAGGTGGTCAGGCTGCGCAGCAAGTCTACGGTGATTTCCTGGGCGTATTCAATTTCCACATCTAGCAGACGAGCGCCTTGTACCACGGTGAGCGGCAGGCGGCCGGGATCTTCATCGACGGCTTCTTCGGTGGCATCCTCTTCAACAACCACGGCTTCGGGCAGCTCCTGGCCGCCACCAATTTGCACCTCGCTTACGTCGGGCAGTTCGGTGAGCTGGGGCTGGAGGTCATTTTCGACCAGCAGTTTCAGATCGGTCAGGGAGAGATCCGAGGCGGAAACGCTGGCGGTGACAACCGGCAGGTCGCTGAGGCTAAAGTTGAGCACGTTGGTGTCGGCCGTTTCGGGTAGACCGGCGGCGGTAACGGCCGCTTCCACGTCAGCTAGCAAGCGCTCCTGGTCCAGGCCAAAATCGTAGCGTACGATCACCACGGCGAAACCGTTGTTGGTGGTAGACTCGACGTTCAGGACGCCTTCCACGGTGGACAGCTGTTCTTCCAGGGGAATCGTGATCTCGTTCAGAACGTCGGTGGAGGTTTCGCCATCAGGCCATTGGGCAATGACGATGGTTTGGGGAAATTCTACGCGGGGCAGCAGTTCCAGGTTGAGCTGCGCGGCGGCATAGACACCCAGGCCGAGGATTACGGCCGTCAGGCCAATGGTGATCCAGCGAAACCGGAGGGAAAGTCGCGTGATCCAGTCAAAAAAGTTAGTCAGCATAATAAATCTCCTACAAAACCTTGTTGTTGGGTTGGTGTAACTCAGGCGGCATGGCCGCTGTCCTTAAAGACAAACGGAGCAAAAACGGTTTGCAGAATGTCCAGACCATTTTGCAGGGTGTTTAGCTCGGCATTGGGTATTTCAGCGAGATGGGCGGTGATGCGGGTCAGCAGCATCTGCCCGATTTCTTCAATCAGCTCTCGACCAGCCGGGGTGATAGACAGCATCACCACGCGGCGATCTTGCTCCAGGCGCTGGCGCTTGACCCAGCCACTGGAAACCAGCTTACTGATGGTGCTAGACATGGTGGGCAGGCTGACGTCATGCTGTTCGGCCAGTTCACTGAGGTTATAAGAATTTTCGGCCAGCAGTGTCAGCGCACCCAGCTGCGGTGGCAGCAAGGGCACGTTGGCCCGGCGTAGTTCCCCGGCCAGAAAACGCATGATAGGCGGAATGATTTGCAGGATTGACAGGGCAATCCCATGACGATTGGCATCCATAAGCTTTTGAATTTAGTAAATTGTGCGTGGGAAACGGCCGTACCTGGCTTTACCTTCCCGCGAGCTGTTAGAAATAGTTAGGCTGCCTAATGATTAGGCGGGCTAATTTTACGCAGGGCGTTAACGGCGTCAAGGTTGGCTGAGGAGACAAAGGTCATAGGTCTCATGAAGGATTAAGGCAAGGGGAGGGGAGGAACGGCCGTTGCTGCCCAAAAAACCATTGTAATTGTCAACTTCAGGAAAAGACGGTAAAACTTTCACACAATTGCATAGCGGGCAAAAATTGCCCAGGGATCGATAGCGCACGGCCCTTTTTCGGTAAGCCGTAATTGGTATTCCGTAATCGGTAAAAGCTTTCTTTTTACCGGTTACCGATTACTGTTCACCAATTACCGGTAAGGGTGACGCGGAGGAGGTTCTCCACTTCAGGTGGATGCTAACGGGCCAAAGTTTGGCTCCGGAAAAGCGAGAGTTCAGCGGGTGCCTCCCAGGGTTGGTCATATCCTGTGTCGAGCAGTGTGATGAGCGTGACACACTGCATTCAGTCTGCCAAACTTTCCCCGGCAGGCGGGATTATCCCTTCAACCGAAAGCGATGCATGAAACCAGACAGGTAACCGTCTGCTCAGGTGCATGGCAATGGCCGCCAGTTCTATTTTTTGAAGGGACGACCTCCATTTTTGGCAATTGGATCTGGACGCGTCTGCCAGCGGGCTGGCTGGTGTGTGCCATGCTGCCTGCAACCAAGCGGAGGATAAACGCTTATGTGTGGTATTGTTGGGTATATTGGGCCGCGCGACGCGGCAACGGTGGTTTACAACGGCCTGAAACGGCTGGAGTATCGTGGTTATGATTCGGCTGGGGTGGCGGTGCTGGCGCAAAACGGCCGTATCGCCATCCGGCGCGACGTGGGCAAGCTGAACAACCTGGGCAGCCTGCTGGCCGAATCGCCCGTAAGCGGGGAGATTGGTATTGGTCACACACGGTGGGCCACGCATGGCGAACCGAGCCAGCGCAACGCCCATCCGCATGTGGGCATGAACGGCCGTGTGGTCGTAGTTCACAATGGCATCGTGGAAAACTTTTTGC
>JADLAX010000061.1 GCA_020848035.1 Anaerolineae bacterium
CCCATGTTTTAGCCTTGAGAGGGCTACGTCCTAGGCCACTAGACGAACGGGGCATGTGCCCACAGGGCGTGTGCCCAACAGGGCATGTGCCCAAAATTGCTCGCAGATTCTAACAAACGGCCGTTCCCCTGTCAAAGAGTTGGTGAATCCGCAGGCGAAAATATGACATAGCTCACCTGTCGATCGCCTACCCCCTTCCCTACAATGGTCATACAATTCGGCTATACCATTCAACCTACTGTTGCAGAGGAGACGACACCAACTATCGTTGACCACCATAAACGAAAAGGACACAGATTTTCACAGATTTAATCCGCGTTAATCCGCGCAATCCGCGCAATCCGCGGCCTATTTTCAAAGGAGAAAACTCATGGCTCAACAACTAAAAATTGCCCATTTGGACGAAACGGCCGTGGCCAAACTACGCGCCCTGGAAGAAGCCACCGGTAAACATATCATGGCCTTCTCCACCGGCATGGCCTTCGCCCAGCTCTCGGCTGAACACCTGGAACAGGTCCAGAACCTGGAAAAAGAGCTCAACGTCGTCCTCCTGGTGTACGAAAACTAAACTAGAGACGGCCGTTTAGGCAGGGCGACAAGATGTAATTGAGTAATCAGGCAACCCCTAATTACCCAATTACCCCTCCAAAAACACCTTCACCCAACTCACTACCCCAATGAACCTGCAATCACTTCAGCGCATTCCCATCTGGCTGTACAACCTGGTCATCTCGGTGCCGGTGCGCCTGAAAATCACCGGTATCATTTTGATCACGGTGCTGACCGTTGGCCTGACACTCAACTACTGGGTCACCGCCAGCCTGGGCGATTGGCTCAACTACCTGCTTACCGATGTGCGGGTAGAAGCGGCCATGCGTGCCGGGAACCGCAGCGTGCTGCTCATCACCCTGCTGGCGGCGGCCGGGTCATTGGTGATTGCCTCGTTCCTCAACTTTTTGCTCACACGGCCGTTGGTGGACCTGCGCGACATGGCGCTAGAAGTAGCCCAGGGTAATCTGGAGGCACGCGCCCCGGTCTGGGCCAAAGATGAAATTGGCGAGGTGGCCCAGGCCATCAACACCATGACCGACCACTTGATGGACACCCAAAACAACCTGGCCCGCACCAACCGCCGCCTGTCCGCTACCAACCGCATCATGGTCGCCGCCGAGCGCGAAACCGAAATTCACGACGTGCTGTACGCCATCCTGCACAACATTGTCGAGGTGATGAACCTGGAAACGGGCTGGGTTTACCTGCGCGACCCCGAACGCAATGTCTTTCACCTGGCCAGCTGGTATGGCGTGCCGCCCGAGCTGGAAAACAACTTGTTATGCGAAAACCAGGTAGCGTGCTGCGGCTGCCAGAAAAATCTGGTAAACGGTTACTTTGCCAGCAGCGCCCACATCAGCCGCTGCGATCGGCTGCCCGCCAGCGAAGAAACCCCACCCAGACACATCACCATCCCCATCGAAGTCCGTGGCCAGAAATACGGCGTGGTCAATCTGCACTGCAAAGCAGCCCATCCCATCGACACCAACGACCTGGAAATGCTGACAACCATCGGGACACACGTTTCGGAAATTGTGGCCAACGCCTGGCTGCGCCTGAAGCTGGCCGAAAAAGAGCAGGCGCGGCAGGTGCTGCTGGAATCGCTGGTTGAGGCGCAGGAAGAGGAACGCGGCCGTCTGGCCCGCGAACTGCACGATGGCGCCGGGCAGATGCTCACCAGTCTGCTGGTGCGCATCAAAACGCTGGAGAAAGAATACGACACGCCCGCGCTGCAAAGCCGACTGCAATCGCTGCTGGACATGGTTTCGGAAACGATTGAACAGGTGCGCGAGCTGTCTTACCGGCTGCGGCCCGCGGCGCTGGAAGAGTTTGGCCTGCCGGTCGCCCTGGGCATCCTGGTGGGGGAGATGACCGAAAATTCGGCCGTAAACGCCCATTTCAACACCAACATCAGTGACGAAACGCTGCCCTCAGGTATCGAAGTAACGATGTACCGCATTGCCCAGGAAGCGCTAACCAACGTGATACGCCACTCCCAGGCGCAAACGGTGGAGGTGACGTTGACAGAGCAAGACAACGCCATTGTCATGCGCATCCAGGATAACGGCCGTGGCTTCGACCAGCACCAGCATCAGGCAACGGCCGTTTCCGAACGCCGTCACCTCGGTCTGATCAGCATGCGCGAACGCGCCGCCATCGCCGGGGGCAGCCTCACGCTCAACACCGAGCCTGGCCGCGGCACCACCCTGCTGGTGCGCCTGCCCCTGCTGGAAAGGTTACCCGCATGAATCCCACCCCCATCAACATCCTGCTTGTCGACGATCACAAAGTGCTGCGCGACGGCCTGCGCGCCCTGCTGGAAAGTGAGCCAGACCTCAAAGTTGTGGCCGACGTCGGCAGCGGCAGCGACGGCATTCAAGCCGCCCGCAGCTGGCAGCCCGATGTCATCGTCATGGACCTGGGGCTGCCCGACATGAGCGGCCTGGAAGCCATTCGCGCCATCCGGCAAGAAAACAGCTTCAGCCGCATCATTGTCCTTTCCATGCACAGCCGCCGCGAATTTGTGCTGCCCGCCATCGAGGCAGGTTGCGATGGCTACATCCCCAAATCCTCCACCCACACCAGCCTGCTGCAAGCCATTCGTGTGGTCCTCACCGGCGAGCGGTACCTGCACCCCAAAGCCGCCACCGCGCTGATGGAATCCTTCACCCACAAACAAACCGAGCTGGAACAGTTTGAAGCCCTCTCCGACCGTGAGCAGGATGTGCTTCGCCTGTCGGCCATGGGCTACAGCAGCCGGGAAATTGGCGATCAGCTTATCATCAGCCCCAAAACGGCCGATACCTACCGCCAGCGTGCCATGGAAAAGCTGAACCTGATCCATCGCAGCGATTTGATCAAGTTTGCCGTGCGCGCCGGGATTTTGGATTCATTCAAAGAGTAACTTTGTCCTATGCGCTGTCAGGAAATTCCCCACATAAAACCAGCCAATTCCCGATACCGCCACCAGCCATACACCTTTAAACTACACCTCAGTATGAAATTACTTTTTTACTAATTTCCCAACTTAGGTGCACAAAATGTGTACTGTGTGGGCAGTACGGTTACGACCAAACAGACTGCCGGAAGAGGTGTTGTACTGACCCGCACATAGGAGGACAAGGAATGGCCAAGAATGATCAATTTACTGTGAACCGGCGTGACTTTCTGCGAATTGCCGGGCTCGGTGCTGGCGCAACGGCCGTTGCCACCGTAACCAAATCGGCGGCCGCTGCCACCCCCACCGCCTTTGCCGGGGGCAAATTTTCTGATCCCGCTGGTCGCCCCAAACGGCCGTGGTGGGTTAAAACAGTCGATGAACCCACTACTGAGATCGATTGGAATATGATGAAGCGCTATAACGAGCGCACCGGCTCCGTCCGTGGTCCGGGTATGGCTGGCTACGTCGGCGACGACGAAGTTGACCGCCTCACCGAAGCCGCCGCCAAAAACGAACTGGAGCGTATGCTCAACAACGTCGATGGCTACACCCTGAAAGACCAGGCGCTGAAAGCCGCCCACGTAGGCATTGGCAAAAGCTTCCTCGGCCCGCAAGAAGCCCCCACCCCAGAAGATCGCGGCGTTCCCAAATGGGAAGGCTCACCTGAAGAAGCGGCCAAGATCATCCGCGCCGCCATGCGCCATTTTGGTGCCGCCACCGTTGGCTTCATTGAGCTGGACGACAACACCCGCAAACTCATCTACGGCGTAGACCCCGATGGCAAAGAGCTCATCTTCACCGACGAACCCATGGCCGCCGAAGATGACGACGCCCGCTACATTCCCAACAGCTGCAAATACGCCATTGTCTACACCGTGCAGATGTCTACCGAAACGATGCGGCGCAGCCCCACCCAACTCGGTTCACAAACCACCACGTTGTCCTACACCCGTGGTGAAACCATTCAGGCGTCCGCCCAAGAATTTTTGCGTGGTTTGGGTTACCAATGCCTGGGTGAATCCAGCACCAACGCCCTGGGCATCGCCCCGGCGTTTGGGGTAATGGCTGGCCTGGGTGAATTGTCGCGCCTGAACCGGCTCATCACCCCGGAATTTGGCCCGATGGTGCGTGTCTTCAAGCTGCTCACCGACCTGCCCGTGGCCGTAGACAAACCGATTGACGCGGGCATCATGGAGTTCTGCAAGCGCTGTAAGAAATGCGCCGAAGCCTGCCCGTCTGAGTCCCTCAGCTTCGACGATGAGCCTACCTGGGAAACCCGGGGTGGCTGGAACAATCCAGGCCACAAGGCGTACTTTGAGAATTCCGTCACCTGCTACACCTACTGGCGTGAACAGGCCGGTACCAACTGCGGTATCTGCTTCGCGGTGTGCCCCTTTGCCAAGAAAGACAAGGCGTGGGTCCACGAATGGGTGAAAGCCGGCGCGTCCACGGCCCCGTTCCTGGACAGCTTCTTCCGCAGCATGGATGATGCTTTTGGGTACGGCACCCAGGCCAGCGCTGAAGAGTGGTGGAATTTGGATCTGCCCGAACACGGAATCGACAGCACACAACCGGTAATGGAGGGTTAAGCAATGTCCGACAGTATAACGATTAAGATCAAGAAACGGCCGTGGTATGAATGGCTGCTCTGGCTCATCTGGGCCTTCATCCTTGTTTTCATCTACCAGAATGCTGCCTCTAGCGGAACCGAATTGGAACCGCGCGCGGCAACCATCTTCTGGGTAAGCTTTGTGGTCTGGCTGCTGGCTGGTGCCGTTATCTGGTTTACCCGCCGTCGTTAAACCCAAGCCTGATATTTGACGTTCGGTCTTGCAACTGAGGCTGGCGTCTGGCGATAGATCTCCCCCTCACGCGCCATTCGCCAGCCTCTACCATGACCGGGCCTCGGGCACAGTGCATCGAGCACAGTCACAGGACGCATTCATGAGCAACGGCCGTTCCATCCCCCTTAAAGCCGTCCCCTCCCCCCACCAGAAAAAACAGCAGCGCGAACGACTTCTCATTGTGTTGACGGTAGCCTTGGTGGTGGGTGCCTGGATTTTTGGCTACTTCACCAGCGGCACCGACGTGGCCCCGCTGGTACCGGATATGTTGCCCGGCACCGCCGAAGTACGCACCGATGGCCCCATCTTTGTCGCCCTGGATGAAACCGGTGCTGTACTGGGCTATGCCGCCCTGGGCAGCGCCCCCGGCTACGGCGGTCCCATCGACATGCTGGTAGCCATCGACCCCAGCGGGGCGATTGTCGGCACCCAGGTCGTCACCGAGCGGGAATCGCCGGGTTTCTTCCGCCTGGTTAAGTCGAGTGAGATGATTGAGGGATACAACGGCCGTTCCGTCACCGATTCATTGCAGCTGGGGCAGGACCTGGACGCCGTCACCGGGGCCACCGTCAGCGCCGAAGGTGTGGCCGCCGCCGTGCGCGCCGCCACCCGGCAAATTGCCAACGAGGCGCTTAACGTTTCCCTGCCCGCCGAACAAAAACCGATTGAGTTTGGCTGGCCCGAGGCCATCCTGCTGCTGCTGTTTGCCTCCGGCTACCTGACCCACAAGTGGCACAACCGCAAATGGAAAGTGCGCGCCCGCTGGGGCACGCTCATCGGCGGCATGATCTTCCTGGGTTTTGTCTACACCGTGCCGCTCACCATTACCATGATTATTTCGCTGCTCAGCGGCTACTGGCCCGACTGGCACAACAATCTCTACTGGTACCTGCTCATCGGCGGCATCTTGTTTGTCACCACCGTCGATGCCAAAAACCCGTATTGCAGCTGGTTTTGCCCCTTTGGTGCCTTCCAGGAATGTGTGGCGGCCATCAGTAAAGCCAAACCGTACCGTCCGCGTGACCTCAGCGACGTGTTCAAATGGGTCCAGCGCGGCCTGGCGCTGGCCGCCGTGGTGCTGGGGCTGGCGCTGCGCCGACCGGGCGTGGCCAGCTACGAACCCTTTGCCACCTTGTTCGATTTGCGGGGAACGGCCGTACAATGGATCTTCCTCGTCCTCATTATCCTGGCCAGTCTGATCACCTACCGGCCGTTTTGTAACTTTCTCTGCCCGCTCGACCCGGTGATTGACTTCATCGCGGCCACGCGGCGCTGGCTTAAAGAAGGATGGACCCGATGGCGGAAACAAACCGCGAACGTCTAAAGCGCCTGGCCTTAATTGGTTTTGTCGCCGTGTGTGTGGGGCTGATTGGCCTCATCTGGGCCGAAGGGCTCACCGGCAACGAACCGGCCACTCCCAGCTACTACCGGGACACCTTTCGCATGGACGAAAACATTTACCTCACCGTAACGGCCCAGGCCATTGAGTTCCAGAACAGCCTGGAACAAGGCACGCCACCAGCTACCACCGCACCCGACGAACACAATGGTTCCGGCAGCGGCCAGGGGCAAGGTAGTAACCACAACGACACACCAGCGGCCACTGCCACACCGTCAGGAGGCCAACCATGACCCCTAAACAGCCCTCGCCCACCCTCTCCCGCCGCCACTTTTTGCAAATTACGGCCGTTGCCAGCACCGTCTTCCTGGGCGGTCGTTGGGTCCAGCGGCTGGTAAAACAGCCAACGGCCGTTCACCAAACCCGCCTGCTCATGGGCACCGTCGTCAACCTCACCCTGGTGGGCGACGATACCACACACAGCCAGCAGGCCCTGGCCGCCACCTTTGCCGAGATGGAGCGGCTGATTGCCCTCTTTAACTGGCGGCAGCCGGGCAGCGCCCTGGCCACCTTAAACCAGACCGGCCAGCTGGCCAACCCGCCGCAGGAATTGGTAGAACTTTTGCAGGCAGCGTATCATTTTAGCCGCCAGAGCGATGGCGCGTTCGACGTAACCATTCAGCCGCTGCTGGAAGCAATCCGCACCGGCACCGACACCCAGGCCCCGCGCCAGCTGGTCGATTATCGCCAGCTGCAAGTCTCATCCGATAAAATCAGTCTGGCTCCTGGTATGCAGATCACGCTGGATGGCATGGCCAAAGGGCGGGTGGTGGATGGAGCAACGGCCGTTTTGCAGACCCACGGCTTTACCAATGTTCTGGTAGAGGCAGGCGGCGACCTGGTGGCCCACGGCCAACGCGCCGATGGCCAAAGCTGGCGGCTGGGCATTACCCATCCGCGCCAACCCGAAAGCACGCTCCAGGTGCTGCCCGTCACCGGCCAGGCGGTGGCCACGTCTGGCGATTACCAGCACAGCTTCAGCCAGGATTTTAGCCACCACCACATCGTCGACCCACGCACGGGTGAATCACCGACCGAGCTGGCCAGCGTCACCGTGCTGGCTCCCACCGCCGCCGCCGCCGATGCCCTGAGTACGGCCGTAATGGTCCTGGGCAGTCAGGCCGGTTTAGCCCTGATAGACCAGCTGCCCGGCACCGCCGCGCTGCTGGTAACCAAAGAAATGCAGCTTAAGCGCTCCGCTCATTTTCCAGCGGTGCGGTAGGCGAGAGGATATTATGTCAAATTCAGGACACGAAAAACAAATCGAACGGTTGGAAACGGCCGTAGCTGTCGCACGCACCAATGAAAACCCCACCGAGATTATCAACGCCCTTACCCAGCTGGGTCAGGCCCACCTCGCGGCCAGCAACGTGCCCAAAGCCCTGACCCAGTTTGAAGCAGGGCTGGAGCTGGCCCAGACGGCGGGCGACAAGCTGCTCGAAGGGCGTATGTGGGGCTATCGCGGCATCTGCCTGATGCGCCTGGGCAACTCCCACTTTGCCCAAATCGCCCTCTACAAATCGCACAACCTGGCCAAAGAGCTAGACAATAAGCCGCTGCTCATCGACGCCCTCACCCAGTTAGGCACCCTCCAGCTGGATTCGGGCCAATCAACCAAAGCTATCTCCAAGCTGGAGCAGGCGATGGGCATTGCCCTGGCCGACGACGATCGCCCGCGCACCATGCACCTGGCAGGCAAGCTGGGCAACATCTTCTTCGACATTGATGCCCCGGAAAAAGCCATCGAGTATTACGCACTGGCGCTGCAAGCCGCCGAAGACCTGGACCAACCGATTGCCGCCTACTCCTACAAACTGAGCATGGGGCACGTCTACCTGGCCAACGAAGGGTTCGACGTAGCCCGCGAACTGTTTGAGGAAGCGCTCAATCTGGCGGAGACGGTAGACAATAACCCGGCCCGCCTGGGCGCGCTGAGCTGCCTGATGCGCACCCACATCGCTGCCGACAATGCCAGCCTGGCCGCCCTGTACGCCGACAGCGCCCTGCGCCTGGCCCGCAGCATGGGCGACAGCGGCACTGAAATTGCCAACCTGAATCTGCTCACGGCATACCTCATTCAGCAGGGGAATTTCAAAAAGACGGTGCCTTACCTGAAGCGCGCCCTGGAGCTGGCCACGGCCAATGAAGATTGGGAGTGGCAGCTCACTATGCAAGACCGCCTGGGCTTTGTCCATTATCAACTGGGGCAGCTGGATGAAGGCAAAGCCGCTTACCAGGCGGCCCTGGACACTGCCCTGCAGCTGCAAGACCCGGCGGCAGCGGCCCGGCTGTACGGCCGTCTCGGGGCCGTTCTCGCCGAGCAAAACCAGATCAGCGACGCCATCGCCATTGCCGAACAGGCGCTCAAGCTGGGCCGTGAGCAGGAAAACTGGCCGCTGGTGGGCGAGCAGCAAATTTTGCTGGCCTTCGCCCTGGCCGAGCATAATGAAATCTCTGGGGCCAGGGAATACTGCCAGCAGGCCATTGCCACCTTCGAACAAACCGGCGAAAGCGACCAGCTGGCCAAGGCCCACGCCCTGCTGGCCGAGCTGGAGCAGCTGGCCACCGCCCGTTAAATTTCACCGCAGAGCGCGCGGAAAAACCTTATCTGGCCAGGCATTCCAACGAGGCCTGAGCCTGTCGAAGGCCGGCCTTCGACAGGCTCAGGCCTCGTCTAGCAAATGGAAGTTAGTTTGTTAACAGAGTAGTCATTTCTTTTCCAAACCCCTTGGAAGTAATCCTAAACTCCCGTTGATCTTCCGACTGCCGCGTGCCATAATCCGCCGCTCATGGCAGCAACACCGAGCAACCCACCGGCCGAAACGGCCGTCTCCCCCGCCTGGCATTGGCTTAGCATCGCCCTCATCGCCCAACTGGGTTGGGGCGCTTATCCCGTTCTCTTGCGCTATTTGCAAACCGTGAGCCTGCTGCCCAGCCTTTCCCTGCTGGCGGTGGGCAACTTTTTGGTGCTGCTGCTGGTGCTGGCCGCCCGCTGGCGACAGGTGGAATGGCGCATCTTCCGGCTGCCGCTGCTGTGGCTGTTTGGCGGCCTGGTGGTGCTGCGCGGCATCACTAACCTGCTGGCCACACGCTACACCCTGGCTATCTACACCCAGCTCATCTACCTGATGACGCCGTTTATTGTGGCCCTGCTAAGCCGACTGGTGCTGCACGAGCAGCTGCCGCGCCACACCTTCAAGGCACTGACGCTCTGCCTGGTGGGGGCGCTGCTGCTGATGGCGGGGGATTTTGGCGCGGCGGGGGGTGGAGAAACGGCCGTTTCCCGCAACGATCTCCTGGGTATTTCCCTGGCCCTGGCCAGCTGCCTCTTCCTGGCCCTGTACATGATCGTCACCCGACGCACCGCCCGCCACCATGCCTCCGGCGACTCGCTGCTCATCGTGCACCTCACCTCACTGTCGCTTTTTTCGGGTGGGGCCAGCCTGGTTGTGGCCGAAAAGTGGCAGCCGTGGACCCAGCTGGGGGCGCTGGATTGGCTGGTTTTTGCCTTGTTTGCGCTGGGGGTGCTGCTGGGATCCAACCTGGGGCAAATTCGCTCGATTCAAAAATTGGGTGCGCCGCTGGTGAGCAGCATGATGGCTTCACGGCTGGTTAGCGCCCTGCTGTTTGGCGCATTTTTGCTCAACGAACGCCTCTCCTCAGCCTGGCAGCTGTTAGGCGCAGCCATCGTTTTTGTCACGCTCACCTGGTACCTGCGCCAGCGCTAAGGCCGCTACTCTGCCCCAAGTGGCAGCCAGACGGTAAACGTGGTGCCCTGTCCCGGCTCGCTCTGCATGTTGATGTGCCCGTGATGCGCCTGGGTGATTTGCTGGGCAATACACAGCCCCAGCCCGGTGCCCACAATGTTCCCCTGCTCCGCCGGATGCCCCCGGAAAAAGCGATCAAACACGTGTGCCTGGTCCTCCAGCGTGATGCCGGGGCCGTTGTCTTGCACCTGGACAGTCAACCACTGCCGGTTTTCGACATCGTGCAGCGAAGCGGTGAGGGCAATGGTGGTGCCCGGCGGGGAATAGGCAAAGGCGTTGTCCAGCAGCTCGTTAAACACCTGCCGCAGCCGGGCCGGGTCGCCCATGAAGAGGGGTAGGCTGCCGGGTGCCGCAAACGTCACGGTCTGCTGCGCCAGTTGGGCGCGCCGCTGGTTGTTGTCTACCATCTGCCGCAGCATTTCCCTCACGTCAACCGGACGCCACTCAAAAATGCTCTCGGAACTGTCCAGACTGGCCAATTCGAGGATATCCTGCACCAGGTGCTCCAGGCGTTCGGCCTGCTGGCCCAAGACGTGCAGGTAATGGGCGGCACGGCCGTTGCTTAAGCCCTCTTCCACCAGCTGTGTATAAAGCTTGATGTTGGTCAACGGCGTGCGCAGCTGGTGCGACACGTTGGTGATGAAGCTGTATTGCGCCTTGTCCAGCGCCTTAAAACGACTGATGTCCTGGTGGCTGGTAACGTAGCCGGTAAGACGGCCGTCGTCCGCCAAAATGGGCACGATGGTGAGGACGGTGGGGTAAAAACGGCCGTCCTGGCACAACCCCACCACTTCCCCCGACCACGCTTTGCCCTGGGCAAACGCCGCCGCCTGCGCCTGCAAATCACGGGGGGCAAAATCAAACATCGCCTCAAACGACTGCATTTGTGCTTCCGCCAGGCTAAACAGCGTCAGGCTGGTGAAGGCGGGGTTGACGTAGACAATCTTTTTGTTGGCGTCGGCCATCGCCACCCCTTCGGCAATAGAGCCCAGCACCGCTTCCAGTTTCTCTTTTTCGGCGGCCAATTCGGCCGTGTGCTGCCGCACCTGCTGCTCCAGCGAACTGTTCACCTGGCGCAGCGCCGCCTCGGCCTCTTTGCGCCAGCGAATGTCGCGGGCAAAATTGATCAGCACATCGCGCCCCTGCCAGAAAACCAGCCGACTGCTCACCTCCACCGGAATCAGCGTGCCATTTTTGTGGCGGTAAGCACTTTCATAAAAAAAGGTGCCGGAAGCCGACGACTGCCACGACGTTTCCGCCTGGTATTCGTCCAGGGCACGCGGCATTTCTACCTGGTCCAACGCCAGATACACCAGCTCATCACGCCGGTAGCCCAAACGGCGCGCCGCGTTGGGATTGGCCTCCAGAATTTTCATCGTGTAGGGATCGATAATAAGAATGCTTTCGCCGGAATTTTCAAACAAGAAGTCGGCATAGGTGGCTGAAGACGTGGGCGACTGGTTGGCTTCAAGCTCCGCAATTCGTTGGCGCAGTACGCCAATTTCCTGCTCAAGATGCTCATTTGAGGGTGGTATGTTCAAGAAACTCATCAATTTCACCTGGTCGATTGATGCTTTAGTGGGCGACGTTAGCGGCGGTTTGGGCTATTAGTTGAACAATTTTATCTATCGGGGAAGAGGTTGAAACACACAACAAGCCAATCTCTCCGGGACTATTTTCCGCAGGAAACGGCCGTCTGTCGATAGCATTTCCGTCCTAAGATTGGCCAATCGTGCATTAGACAATTACCTAATCAGGGCTATAATCTGGCGCGGTGCTTTTGACGAAAGATTCCCTACTATTTACAAAAGGAGGCTCTTCGGGAATTGAGGGGGTTTACAGGCTGTGATGCATGAAACGTGAAACGTGACCAGTGGACTATCACGTTTCACGCGTCACGTTTCAGGCTAGACCCCACGAAATCCTGAAGACCCCAAAAGGAGTAACCGGTGACCCAAGAGATACGATTTGACACTTACTACCGCTACGACGAGCTGACCGCCTTCCTCAAGCAGTGGGCCGAGGCTTACCCCACCCTCTGCCGCCTGGAAAGCATCGGCCAGAGCTATGAAGGGCGCGAAATCTGGCTGATGACCCTGACCAACAGCAAAACCGGGCCAGACACGGAAAAACCAGCCTACTGGGCCGATGGCAACATTCATGCTACCGAAGTTTCCGCCTCGACGGCCTCCCTTTACCTGATCAACAAGCTGCTGACGCAATACGGGCAGGATGACAAGGTAACCTACGCGCTGGACAGTCGTGCCTTTTACGTGGTGCCGCGCCTGAACCCCGACGGCGCTGAGCTGGCCCTGGCCGACCGGCCGCGCTACATTCGCAGCAGCACCCGCCCCTACCCACGCATGGACAAGCTGGACGGCCTGCACCAGGAAGATGTGGATGGCGACGGCCGTATCCTGCAAATGCGCCTCAAAGACCCCAACGGCAGCTGGAAAGTTCACCCCGACGACCCGCGCCTGATGATCCCGCGTGATCCCGACGAGGCGCCCGGCGGCGACTTCTACCGGGTGCTGCCGGAAGGGCTCATCCAGAACTATGACGGCGTGCTCATCAACATGGCCCCGCCGCTGGAAGGGCTGGACCTGAACCGGCAGTTCCCCGTCTTTTGGGAACCCAACCAGCGCGGTGCAGGCCATTACCCCGGCAGCGAACCAGAAACGGCCGCTCCCATGAAATTTATCGCCGCCCACCCCAACATCACCGGCTCGGTGAGCTTCCACACCTTCAGCGGCGTCTACCTGCGCCCGCCTACCAAAGGATCCGACGATACGCTGCCCACGCAAGATTTGTACACCTACAAAAAGCTGGGCCAGACGGCCGAAAAGATGACCGGCTACAAAGGTGTCTCCGTCTTCCACGACTTTAAGTACGATCCCAAAGAGTACATCAAGGGCACGTTTGACGACTGGATGTACGAATACCTGGGCCTTTACGCCTGGACCTGCGAAATCTGGAGCGTGCAAAAGCAGGCAGGCATCACCGATTACAAGTACATGGATTGGTTCCGCGAGCATCCGCTGGCGGATGATATCGCCATCATGAAGTGGAACGATGAGGTGCTGAACGGCGACGGGTACGTGGCGTGGTACGAATTTGACCATCCGCAGCTGGGCCAGGTGGAACTGGGTGGCTGGGACTTTTTTGTCACGTGGCGCAATCCACCGTACCAGCTGCTGGAAAAAGAGGTCGCCCCGCTGGCCGATTTTGCCCTCTACTCCTGCCTGGTTTCACCCAAATTGGAATGGCACAGCGTGGAGAAAGTCGCGAAGGGGAACGTGCATTATGTAACAGCCGTTATCCAAAACACCGGCTGGCTGCCCACCAACGTCTCACAGCAGGCGCTCAAAATGAACGTCGTGCGCGAGTTGGAAGTGGACATCAGCCTGCCCGAGGGGGCCAAACTGATCACCGGCAAGCCCAAGACGATGCGCGGCCAGCTCGCCGGTCGCGACGGCAAAAGCACCAGCACCATCTGGGGTGGCGACGCCACCAGCGAGCGGGCCAAGGTGGAGTGGGTGATTGAGGCTGAACCGGGGAGTGAGGTGGAGATTACGGCCGTTCACCCCCGCGCGGGCACGATTCGCAAGTCGCTTACTTTGTAGAATTTGGGTCTTTCGGATTTCGTAGGATTTAGCATGAAACGTGAAGCGTGAAACGTGATTTTTTCTGGTCACGCTTCACGTTTCACGCATCACTCTTCTGCACCCACACCCGGCGGCAAAGGCACCGCGTACACCACTTCTAACTCTTCGCCGCTGCCCACTTCGACGGGCAGCAGCAGACGCACCTGCTCCAGCAGGCACAAACTCTCGGCTTCGGCTTCGCAGTAGTAGATAACCAGGTCGGCTTGCAGCTCCCCCGCACCGTTCACCGTGAGTGGGACTTGCCGTGGGAAGCTGGGCGCGATTTGCTGCACTGTGGCGCTGTCGGCAGCCAGGGAAATGTCACCCACAGCGGAAAACTCGGCCAGGAAGGGGGCGATGTCGTTAAATTTGTAGCCCCCGGGCAGCTCAATTTGCAGATTTAGCGTGGTTTGGCCTGCCGCCACGGTTTGCGCGTCCAGCGTAACAATTTTGCCAGTGAACGCGCCATCGGCCGTCCGTGTCAGCAAGCCCTGCGGATCGGCCAGGACCAGCGTGTTGACGCTGCCATCCACCAGGCTGGCTACACGAATGACGTGGTTGTTGGTGTCGGCGATGTAGAGACGGCCGTTCCCCAAGCTCAACCCACCCGGCTCATCAAACAAGGGCTGATCGCCATCGCGCCAGCCGTCTTCGCCCGTGCCCAGGAAGGTGGTGCTGCTCTGGGTGGCCGGATCGATGAGCTTGATTTTGTGGTTGTAGGTGTCGGCCACGTACAGCAGGCCATCGGCATAAACCACGCCCAGCGGATGCTGGAGCCGCACCTCATCGCCGCTGCCGTCCACATCGCCAAAGTCAAACAGGCCCGTGCCAACGATCGTTTGCAGCTCACCGCCTGGGCCCAGGCTGGCGGTGCGGATGGCGCTGGCTTCGCTGTCGGCAAAGTAGAGCAGCTGGCCATCGCTGGCCAGGCCGCTGGGCTGGTTGAGGCCGCCGCTGAGCAGCGGGCCATCCACCAGCTCTTCGCGGCCAGACCCGGCAAAAACCCGCACCACCTGCGTCGCCGGATCGTACTGCCACAGCTGGTGCTGCCCGGCCATGGCGATGTAAACAATGTCCTCTACCACCAGCACATCCCAGGGCGAGTTGAGGGCTACGGCCGTTCCCGTCCCCTCCAGCGGGCCATAACTGCCATGACGGCCGTTCCCCGCCACCGTTGCCACCGTTTGCGCGGTCAGATCAATTTGGCGGATGGCGTGGTTTTCGGTGTCGGCCACGTAGAGGGTGTTGGCATCGGCCAGGGCCAGGCCCTGAGGGCGGAAAAACTGGGCGGTTTCGTAGCTGCCATCCTGCAAGCCAGAACGGCCGCTGCCAATCACCGCCTGCACCACACCGTCCAGATTGGTGACCACAATGCGGTTGTGGTTGGAATCGGCGATGAAGAGACGGCCGTTGGCTTCATCGGCCAGCACTTTGCCGGGGAACAGCAGGGGTGAATTGGCCAGATTGTCGCGCTCCAGCTTCAGGTCCAGCGGCGTCCGGTCGATCTCGTCACGAGCGTCAAACTCAGCAATCATGCCAATGATCACCTGGTTAAACAGGTCAAAAATGCCCTCGCCCGAGTGGAAACCCAATACGTTGCCTGTCGGATCGATAAGGACAAAAGTAGGCCAGGCGTTGGCCCCGTAGGTTTGCCACACGTCGAAGTTGTTGTCGTTGATGACGGGATGTTCCAGCTCATAGCGCAAAATGATCTGGCGGATGTTGTCGGTTTCGCTCTCGTTGACAAATTTGGCCGAATGCACCCCAATCACCACCAGTTCGTCGGCGAATTTTTCTTCCAGCCGCTTCAGCTCCGGGATGACATGCATGCAGTTGATGCAGCCGTAGGTCCAGAAGTCCAGCAGCACAATTTTGCCGCGCAGGTCGGTCATGGTTAACGGCCGTTCTACGTTTAGCCAATCCAGCCCGGGCGGAAAGTCCGGGGCGGGCACGGTTCCGGCGTAGGGCCGGGTATTGGGCGTTGCTTCGCTCACGGGAGCCTCCTCGGGTACGGCCGTTGCGGGCACAACGGCGGCGCTGTTTTCGTTGATATTTGGTACAGCCGGGACGGTGGTGGCCGGAAGGGAAACGGCCGTTGCCGTCGCCGGAACTTCCGTTTGATCACAGGCCATCAGAGCGGCCACAAGTAACATCAAGACCATTAATTTTTTCACTGCATGCCTCGGGTATCTGCCTTGTTTCTTCACGATTGGTTGGCAAAGCCATTGTACCCGGAAGTGAGCCCCAAAAAAGTTATCAAATCCTTAAGCAACTATCTGGAAATAACTGCCTGCTTTTAGATTGGGCCACTCTTGTTGTGATTTAAGTTTTTAATCGGGTAACCACCCTCACCCCAGCCCTCTCCCTCGCAGGGAGAGGGGGCCAGATTCCCTAACCCTCCCAGGGGGAGGGTTAGGGTGGGGGTCAATCTCACGCCGCCAATGCGGTACCCCACTATTTTTGTGGCTCTCTACCAGCTTCTTTACAGCTTTTTGCAGGTTTAATCGCCTAATATAGTACCTGGCAAGAAGTTGTTGTGTTTAATCCGCGTGCGCCTTACAGTGTTCCGCGCCAATGAGGGGAAAAATGAATCACACATTCCACCTGTTTCAGAGGGAACTGGCCAGCTGTCGCCAGCAAGTTGAGGCGGCGTTAGAAGAGAATTTAACGGCCGTTCTCCCACCCACTTCACCTTTCCGCCAACCCATTTACGATTGTGTCCTCAGCGGCGGCAAGCGGCTGCGCCCCATCCTCATGCTCAAAATGGCGGAGCTGCTGGGCAAACCCGACCACTCGGTCCTGAAAGCCGCCTGCGCCATTGAGGTTTTGCACTCCGTCTCGCTTGTGTTGGATGATTTGCCGTCGATGGACAACGCCACGATGCGGCGCGGCCAGCCGACGGCCCACCTGGTGTATGGCGAGGCCAACGTCATTTTGTTGTCGCACCTGCTGGCATTTCAGGCGTACCATCTCATCGTGCAGAACAGCGTAGACAACGGCCGTTCCCCGCAGCAAATCGCCCAAATCAGCGCTTCTCTGGTGCAGCTCACCGGGCTGCATGGCGTCATCGGCGGCCAGATGGACGACCTGGCCGAAGCGCGCCGCAGCTTCTCCAAACTTGAAATGGAGGAGATGTACTACAAAAAAACCGGGGCGCTGTTGGTGTTAACGGCCGTCCTCACCAGTCAGCTCTGCCAGGCCACGCCGCAAGAAGCCCAGGCCCTGGTCGGTTACGGCCGTCACCTGGGCATTGCCTACCAGATTCGCGACGACATTTTGGATGAAACCGGCGACCTGCCCGAACTGGGTAAAGATCCCCGGCAAGATGCCCACAAACAGACGCACACCAAGCTGGCTGGCCTGCCTTCGTCGCAAACACGCCTCAAATACCATTTGCACAAAGCCAAACAAAACGTGGCCTGCTTTGGCCCACGCGCCTGGTTCCTCACCAGCCTCTGCCAACAATACGGAGCCCTCAATTGAACAACCTGGAAACCCAACTCGTTGACGATTTGCGCAACACGCTGCAAGCCATTGCCCACGAGCCTGGCTCGGTGAGCGCCTCGGTGTATGAAACAGCCCAGGTCATCACCCACCTGGGGCCTACCCCCACCACGTCCGCCGCGCTCGATTGGATAATTGACCAGCAAAAGCCCGACGGCGGTTGGGGGCTGGTTCATTTGCCCGATGCCCGCCAGGTGGTGACGCTGACGGCCGTTCTCGCCCTGCACCAGTTTGGCCAATCGAACCACGCCCGGCAGGCCAAAGAAGCTGGCCTGACCTACCTGCGCCAGCTGGCCGCCCAGGATTACTTCATGACCACGCCCTCCAACGGCGCCGAACTCATCATTCCCCGACTGCTGGCCGAAGCCGAGCAAGCCGGGCTGGCCATCAGCCACGCGCCGTACCAAAAAATGATTGAAAAGGGCGAGCGGCGTCAGCTGCTGGTGCAGCTGATTCCGCAAATTGAAAAGACGCAGGCGATTTTTTCCTGGGAAGCGTTTGGCACCGAGCCAAGGCCAGAATACGTCGATGGCTCGGGCGGCGTGGGGCATTCCCCGGCGGCAGCGGCCCGCTGGTTGGCGCTGGCCCAGGGCAACCCAGCGCTGGCCGACAAGCGGGCACAGGTTGAGGCGTACCTGCGCGGAGCCAGCGCCGTCACCCAAACCGGCATCCCCGACGTGGTGGCGGCCGCTTACCCCACCCACCGCTTTGAGCAGTCATTTGTGCTGTGGGCCATGATGATCGCCAATTTGCTCAGCGACGGCCGTTTCACCCCCCACGTCTCGCCCATCATAGACGCCCTGGCCCAGGCCATAGGCCCGCACGGGCTGGGTGCCAGCGACCATATCATGCCCGATGGCGACGACACGGCCGCTGCTCTGGCGGTGCTGCAAACGTGGGGGCGGGCGGTGGAGACGGCCGTCTTGCGCCACTTTGAAGCCGACAGCTACTTCTTTGCCTGGCACCGCGAGCTGCAATCCTCCGTTTCCATCACGGCGCGGGCGGTACACACGCTGGGGCTGTTTGGCCAAACGGCCCCTGGTCCATTTCAGGCAATGCTGGCGCAGCAGGAAGCCGACGGCCGTTGGCCCGGTGACAAGTGGCAGTGCTCCTGGCTGTACACCACCCTGCACTGCTTTTTGGCGGCAATGCAGCAAGGCGCGGCGGACGCGGCGCAAAAAGCCCTGGCCGCCTTGTTGCGCCACCAACACGAAGACGGCAGCTGGGGCGAGGCGACCCCCACCCCGGTGGAAACGGCCTATGCCCTGCTGGCGCTGCAAGCCGCCGCCCGGGCGGGCCACACCCAGGATGCGATCATCCAGAGCCGTCAGCGGGGGTTTGCCTATTTACAAGAGCGGTACCAGCCGGGACGGCCGTTTCACGACAAGCTGTGGCTCACCAAAGATGAATACAATCCGCGCCAGATCGACCGGGCGTTTGTGTTGTGCAGCCTGCTGGCGGAACTGGCCGAACGGCAAAACTACACGGATTGGTAGAGCGTTTAATTAAAACCACGGCCCGCGCTTGACCAATCATTTTGGTCTGCTTAACACTCCGCTATAATTCCGGCAGACTATGAAAAAATTGCCCCTGCTTCTTCTCTTTTTTGCCTTGCTGGTAGCCTGCGGTTCTGAGGGGTTCATTCCCGCCATTCAGGACTCCAATGAACTGGTCACGCTGACCCCACTGCCCACCAACACCCCGCGCCCCACCGAAATTCCCACCAGCGAAGACGCCAACGGCATTGGCCTGGCCTTTTACCGCGCCTGGGAGCTGAACGATTTTCTGGGCATGTACAGCCTGCTTACCTCGGGCAGCCAGGCGCTGGTAGACAGCATTTCGTTTGTCGGCCGCTACGAAGACGCGATGAACACGGCCACCGTCACCCAGGTGAGTACGCAGGCGCTGGGCACGCTGCAAGACGGCAACACCGCCCAAATGCAGATGCGTGTGACGTGGCAAACGGCCGCTGTTGGCACCATTGTGCGTGAATACACCGTGACGCTGGCTTTTGAAAACGGCCGTTGGGGCATTGTCTGGGATGAAGGTCTGATTTTGCCCGAGCTGGCCGGGGGCAACACGCTCATCATGCAGCAGCGCATCCCCGCCCGGGCCAACCTCTACGACGTCAACGGCAAGGCGCTGGCTTACCAGGGCACCATTCTCACCCTCGGCGTCATTCCCGGCCAAATTGTGGATGAACCCGCCCTGCTGGCGGCGCTCAGCCCGATGCTCAACAAAACGCCCGAAGAAATCAAGGAAATTTACGCCCCCGCCCTGCCCGATTGGTACTGGCCGATTGGTGACGTGACCGAAGCAACCATGCAGCAGTACGGCCCATCGATCCAGCCGTTCATTGGCCAAGGGTTGGCCGAGCCAAAGCCGCGCCTGGCCCGTCTTTTTGCCGACACGGGGGCCGCCCCGCACCTCATCGGCTACACCGGCTACATCCCCGCCGAATCGCTGGCCGAGTACCAGGCACAGGGGTTTGCCGGCGATGAGATTGTTGGCCTGGCCGGGCTGGAGCGCTGGGGTGAGGATTATCTCAACGGCGAGCGCGGCGGCATTTTAACGGTGGTGGGGCCTAACGGCGATTACATCACGACGGTGCAGGAGCAGGAACCCAAGCAGGCGCGCAGCGTTTACACCACGCTGGATCTGGATTACCAGACGGCCGTTGAACAGGCCCTGGCCGAAGCGGTGCAATCGTTGGGGTTGCAGGCGGGGGCGGTGGTGGTGCTGGAACCCACCACGGGCAAAATCCTGGCAATGGCCAGCTACCCCAGCTACGACCCGCGCATCTTTGATCCGTTTGCCCAGGAGTCGGCGGCGGCGCTGGGGGCGGCGTTTAACGATCCCAATCGCCCCTTGCTGAACCGGGCCGCGCAGGGCGTTTACCCGGCTGGCTCTATCTTCAAGCTGATCACCTACACCGCAGCGATCAACAGCGGTTTGTACACGCCAGACACCTTCTACAACAGCATTGGCACCTGGAACCGGCTGGGCAACGAGTTTGTCAAGCGAGATTGGCGCGAGGGTGGACACGGCCGTATCACCCTTAAACAAGCGCTGGTTGTCTCCTGCAACTCCTGTTTTTACGACGCTGCCTTTGAAATGGACGCCGTGGACCCAAACTTCTTCCCCAACACCGCCACTCAGTTTGGCCTGGGGCAGCTAACCGGGGCGGTCGGTCTGGTGGAATCGGCGGGCACGGTACCCAGCCCAGAGTGGAAGCTGGCCAACAAGGGCGAAGGTTGGGTGCGCGGTGATGCCGTCAACATGGGCATTGGCCAGGGTGATGTGCAGGTATCGCCGCTGCAAATGGCCAGCATCATTGCCGCCGTAGCCAACGGCGGCACGCTGTACCGCCCCACGCTGGTTGACCGCATTGGCGCGGGTGCGGGTGCGCCGGAGGAGCCCTTCCCGGTGCAAATCAACGGCGAGCTGCCGCTGTCGCCGGAAAATCTGGCCATCATGCAGGAAAGCCTGTGGAAAGTGACCAACGACCCCAACGGCACAGCGACGCACCAATTCATCGGCCTGCCGATCCAGGTGGCGGGCAAAACGGGTACGGCCGAAGCGCCGCCCGGCAATTCCCACGCCTGGTTTATTGGCTATGCCCCGGCCAACCAGCCGGAGCTCGCCATTGCCGTCATTTTGGAGCATGGAGGCGAAGGTTCGGCCGTGTCGGCCCCGCTCTTCCGCCGCCTGGTGGAGCTGTACTACGACATCACCCCCGTGACGCCGTTTCCCTGGCAAAATTAGCGGCTGTGGGTCTTGTTTGCCGGTTTGAAGGGATGGGGGTAACGGCCGTTACCCACCCCACTACACAACCAATCGCCCCTTGATCCACAGCGCTATCAGCAGCGCCAACCCGCTAATCCCGCCAATGATCCCCATGATGGCCCGTTCACCAACCAGCGGCACAATTTGGGCCACGATGATAGGCCCCAGCGTGCCGCCCAGCAGCGAGCCAGACATCATGAAGGGGGTATCACCACCCCCGGCACCCAGCCGCTCATTGGCCCAGTTAAAGCAGTTGGGAAAATAAACCGCGATCGGCGCACCAAGCAGCACCATCACCACGGGCGCAATGCTTACGACGTTGGCCGCCAGCAGCAGCACAGTGGTCAACAGCAGGCTGCCAAACACAATCTGCACCGACTTCACTCGCAGGCTGATGGGAATGATGCCCAATCGCCCCAGGGTAAACAGCAGGAAAAAGAGCGAGGTGGCCGTGGTGGCCGTGTTGGCAGAAACGCCAACGGCAATCAGATAGGTGGCGGCAAAGCCGATGGTGCTGGCTTCCACAGCCACACCCAACCCTAGAAGCGCCATAAAGACCAGCAGCACCGAACGCTTGCGCCGCGAACGGCCGTCGGCCACCTTCACCACCGGCAAACGATCATCCATCAGCAAACCGAGCGGGACCAAAAGGGCGGCAAAGCCCGCCAACACAAAAAACGGCGTGCTCCAGCGGGCAAAATCCAGCAAAAACAGCAGCGGGCTAAGAATAGCGCCCACGCCAAAAACGGCGTTAAGCAAATTAACCATGGCGGGACTGCGACGGCCGTAACCCACCGCGTACAGCCCGTTAATGCTGCCCACCAACGCGCCAAAAGCTGCGCCAATAACCAGCCCACCCGCCAACGTCAGCCCCCAGCTGAGGCCCAGCCCAATCAACAGCGCCCCCAGCCCCAGCAGGGTAAACGAAACACCCACCCGCCAGCGAGCTACAGCCAATCGGGCCAGCGGCACCGCGCTTAAAACACCCACAATCGCCCCGGCGCTGTGCACGCTCACCAACATGCCCGCCGCCCCGGGCGGCAAGTTAAACGCCTGCGTTAAGCCAGGCAGTGCCGGGCCATACATCGCCTGCGCCGCGCCCACCAGCACAAAACTAAGCAGCCCGGTGGTTGTCGCCAGCGGCGAAAGCCGCCGCACATCCAAAACTGAGTTTCCCATGATTCACAAAATAACAGCCACCGCAAAGGGTGGCTGCCTTCCTTTTTTCAATTGAAAAGATAGGCGCAGGTGCGACGCACTATGTTGCATTTTAAGAATTAAAACAGGCAACGATCTTACGTAGGGGCAGACCCCCGTGTCTGCCCAAGTTTGGGCGCACACGGGGGTGCGCCCCTACCATTACCTGATTTATTTTTTAACACCAAGAAAGTGCGTCGCCCCTATAACGCCACGGTTTACTGGAATTCCATCGGTTCCGGCTTGTTGCCCAGAACGGCTTCGATTTTGGCCATCACGTCATCGGTGAGCTGGGGCACCAGGTCCAGCGCCTTCATGTTTTCTGCCACCTGCGACACTTTAGACGCGCCAGTGATCACCGTGCTGACGTTGGGGTTCTTCAAGCACCAGGCAATGGCCAGACGGGGCATCGTTGTGCCCAGCTCTTCAGCGATGGGCACCAATTCACGCACGGATTGCAGCCGCTTTTGCCCTTCTTCGCTTTCGAACATCGCCTTGAGCCATTCGTAGCCAGGCAAATTGACGCGGGAATCATCGGGGATGCCGTTGTTGTACTTGCCGGTGAGCAGGCCAGAGGCCAGCGGCGACCAGATGGTGGTGCCCAGGCCGATGGTGTCGTAGAGACGGCCGTATTCCACCTCAAACCGATAGCGATGGAACATGTGGTACTGCGGCTGCTCCATCGTCGGCGGAATCAGGTTGTACTGCCGCGCCACGCTGTGCGCCTCCATCAGCTGCTGCGCCGACCATTCCGACGTGCCCCAGTAAAACACCTTGCCTTGTTCGATGAGCGTGTTCATGCTGCGCACGATCTCTTCCATCGGCACTTCCGGGTCCGGGCGGTGGCAAAAGTAGAGGTCCAGGTAATCCACCTGCAACCGTGCCATCGCCTGGTGACACGCCTCGATGATGTGCTTGCGGCTCAGCCCCAGCTGCGTCGGCTTGGGGTTTTTGATGCTGCCCCAGCGCACCTTGCTGGAGACGGTGTAGCTGTCACGCGCCCAGCCCAGCTTCTGCAGCGCCTTGCCCATAATCTCTTCCGATTTGCCGTGGGCGTAAATTTCGGCGTTGTCGAAGAAGTTGACACCCGCGTCGTAGGCGGCTTTCATCATGTCGGCGGCCAGGTCCACGTCCGCCTGGGTGCTAAACGTCACCCATGAACCAAAAGACAACACACTGACCTTCAGGCCAGACTTTCCTAATCTGCGATATTCCATTCTTGCGCTCCTATCTGTCTGTTGAGCAGCACCAAACATGCTGCCAATATCTCTGCCGTGAGTTTACCGGACGGGGAGAAAAAAATCATCACGAATCATGTCCATTCCTCTAAAAACTTCCTGGCCGCTCGTTCCACGCTCTGCGTGGAATGAAGCTGGCGGCGCGCCGCGCCGAGGACGCAGAGCGTCCAAACGGCATTCCCACGGGGACCGTGGGAACGAGAAAAATCGCACACATTTCCCCGGAAACTTATTAGTGGGCAAGCCTGCCCGTGAACAGTTTCCAGGGAAATCTTTTTGACGGCCGTTTCCCCCCCAGGTAAAATCGCCCCAACTTTACGCCCCGCATCACCCATGCGGGGCTTTTTTTGTCGGAAGAATCGCCTACCCAGACCTGACAGGTTTAACACACAAAACCATGCTGCAAAAGCTCAATCTGCCCATCAAGCCCTACTGGGATTTGCTGGCCAACTACCTCAAACCGCAAAAAAAGACGGTGCTCTGGCTGGCGCTTTTGCTGTTGGTGAGCATCGGTTTACAGCTCGCCAATCCACAAATTGTGAAATATTTCATCGACACTGCTAGCGAACCCGTCGCCAACGGCACGGCCGCTTTCCAACAAGGGCTGCAAAATCTGCTCGGCGCGGCGGCGCTGTTTATGGGCGTGGCCATCGTGCGCCAGGCGATTGCCCTGGCCGCGGTGTACGTCGGGGAAAATGTGGCCTGGACCGCCACCAATGCCCTGCGGGCCGACCTGGCGCTGCACTGCCTGCGGCTGGACATGGCCTTCCACAAGCAGCATAAGCCAGGCGAACTGATCGAGCGGGTTGATGGCGACGTGAACAAGCTGGCCAACTTCTTCTCCCAGCTGTTCATCCAGCTCACCAGCAACGTGCTGCTGCTGGTGGGCGTGATTGTGCTGCTGTGGCTGGTGGATTGGCGCGTGGGGGTGTCGATTACGGCCGTATCCCTCCTCGGCGTGCTGGCGTTGAACTATTTGCGCACCCTCACCGTGCCCCGCTGGGAAGCGCTGCGCCAGACCGAAGCCACCCTGTTTGGCTTCCTCGAAGAGTGGCTCACTGGCGCAGAAACCATTCGCACCGCCAACGCCGAACCGTACATTGTGCAAAAGATGCTGCTGTTGGGGCGCGAACGCTGGCTGCGCGTGCGCAGCGCCATCAAGGTCAACGTCTTCGTCTGGAATTTGCCGCTGGGCGTCTTTACCCTGGCCTACATCGCCGCCCACATCTTCGGCACCACCCTCTTCCGTGAAGGCACGCTAACCATTGGCGGCATCTACCTCATTTTTTACTACATCGACGTGATCAAAGAGCCGCTGTGGAGCATCAACCGGCAGATTGAAGATTTGCAGCGGGCCGCCGCCAGCATCCGCCGCATCATGGCGCTGCAAGGCGAGCAGCCCACCATGCACGATGGCCCCGGCGTGCACGTAACCGCTGGGCCGCTGGCCGTGACCTTCGACCACGTTTCTTTTTTCTATGCCGACGACCCGGACACGATGATTTTGCAGGATATCGACTTCTGCCTGGAACCGGGCACGGTGCTGGGCTTGCTGGGGCGCACCGGCAGCGGCAAATCGACGCTCACCAAGCTGCTCTTTCGCTTTTACGATCCAACCGATGGCGCGATTTTGCTCGGCAGGAATGACGTCCGCTTTGATTTGCGCGACGCCCGGCAGGCGGAGCTGCGCCGCCACATCGGGCTGGTGACGCAGGAGGTGCAGCTGTTCCACGCCAGCGTGCGCGACAATTTGACGCTGTTCGACCCCACCATCAGCGACGCCCAAATCCTGGCCGTGCTGGATGAGCTGGGGCTGATGCCCTGGCTGAACAGCCTGCCATCCGGCCTCGACTCGCCGCTGGAAGCCGACGCCAGCCTGAGCGCCGGTGAAGCGCAGCTGCTGGCTTTTGTGCGCGTCTTTTTGGCCGATCCGGGGCTGGTGATTATGGATGAGGCGTCGTCCCGCCTGGACCCGGTGACAGAAATGAAGATTGAGCAGGCCATCGACAAGCTGCTGGCCAACCGCACGGGCATCATTGTGGCCCACCGGCTGGCCACCGTGCAGCGTGCTGACGAGATTATGATTTTGGGGAACGGCCGTATTGTGGAATACGGCCGTCGCACCCACCTCGCCGCCGACCCAGCCTCCCACTTTGCCCAGCTGCTGGTGACCGGGCTGGAGGAGGCAATTACCTGATTACGACGGTTGTCATGCCTGCAAAGGCAGGCATCCATCTCCATCACAAGAATGGATTCCCGCCTACGCGGGAATGACAAGAACAGCATTTTTTGGCGCTATGAACACGTTAAGTTACTACTGGCGGCTCATCCGCTTTACGCCACGATACTACGCCGCCGACATCATCACCATTTCGATTCACTTCGCCGTGACCACCGCACTGGGGCTGATTTTGCGCGCCTTCTTTAATGGGCTCACCGGCGAAGACAGCTTTGCCCTGCCGCTGTGGCCCATCGTCGGGCTGCAAATTGCCTATGCGCTGGTCGCCGCGCTGTCGCAAATGGGCGCGGGCTGGGCCTTTATCAACTTCGAGCACATCTCCTACGATCTGCTCATCCGCAACATGCTGGCGCGTGTGCTGCAGCGGCCCGGCTCGCGCCCGCTGCCGCAAAACGAAGACGGCACCAGCATGTCCACCGGCCAGGCCATCAGCACCTTTCGCGACGACACCCACGAGCTGCTCATGGCCATCGTGGCCGTGGATGACGTAATTGGCCTGCTGATCAGCGCGGGCATCTCGCTGACGATCATGCTGCAAATCAGCGTGCCGGTGACGTTGGGCACCTTTGTGCCGCTGCTGGTTGTGGTAGGCATTGCCCAGCGGCTGGGCGAACGAGCCAAGCGGTATCGCAAGGCCAGCCGCGAAGCCACCAGCCAGGTGACGGGCATGATTGCCGACATGTTCAACAGCACCCAGGCGCTTAAGGTGGCCAATGCCGAAACGCGGGTCATTGACCGCTTCCGCGAGATTAACGAGCAGCGCAAGCAGACGATGGTGCGCGACAAACTGCTCACCGGTCTGGTCGATGCCCTGAGTACGGGCACCATTGAACTGGGCATGGGGCTCATTTTGCTGCTGGCAGCGCGGCAGATGTACCTGGGCACGTTTACGCTGGGTGATTTTGCCCTGTTTGCCGCCTACATCTGGCCCATCACCCAGCTGTTCCGCATTTTTAGCCGGATGATCACTGGCTACAAGCAGGCGGGGGTCTCCACGCAGCGCATGGAAACGATGATGCAGGGCGCAGCGGTGGGGGCGGTTGTCGCCCCGCAGGAGCTGCATCTGGATGGCCAGCTGCCGCCGCTGCCGTACACGCCTAAAACGGCCGTTCACACCCTCGAAACCCTGTCCATTAAACAACTCACTTTCAACTACCCCGGCAGCGAAAACGGCATCCACGACATCAACTTGTCGCTCAAGGCGGGGCAGTTTGTGGTGATCACCGGGCGCATCGGCGCGGGCAAGACGACGCTGCTGAAGGTGCTGCTGGGGCTGCTGCCGGCGGACGGGGGTGAGATTGTGTGGAACGGCCGTCCGGTCCCGGATCCGGCCACCTTCATGGTGCCACCCCGCGTGGCCACCACGATGCAAATCCCGCGCCTGTTTAGCGAGAGCGTACGAGACAACATTTTGCTCGGCCTGCCGGAAGGTGAGGTGGATGTGATGGCGGCGGTGGCAACGGCCGTCTTCGAGCAAGATTTGGCGCACATGGAACAAGGGCTGGACACGATTGTTGGGCCGCGTGGGCAGCGATTGTCGGGCGGGCAGGCGCAGCGGGTGGCCGCCGCGCGCATGTTTGTGCGCCAGCCGGAGCTGCTGGTGTTTGATGATTTATCGAGTGCGCTGGATGTGGAGACGGAGAAGGTGTTGTGGGAGCGATTGTTTAATGGAGATTGGAGATTGGAGATTAGAGATGAGGTAAATCAATCTCCAATCTCCAATCTCCAATCTCCCACGTGTTTAGTCGTCACTCACCGTCGCACAGCTTTACGCCGGGCGGATCATGTGGTGGTGCTAAAAGACGGCCGTATCGAAGACGAAGGCACCCTGGAAGAATTGCTTACCCGCTGTGAGGAAATGCAGCAGCTGTGGCAGATAGAAACGGCCGTCAGCGAGTAACCCGGCCAGTTTATTGGCAGTCCTATCAATTTAATAAAAAAAACTTGACGGTTTCTTAACGGCCGTTTTTGGTTTCTTATCACCCTCTTTACGCCCTTACCGGTACACTGCCAGGTATCCGCTTTTTTAAGCATACCAGGAAGGTACAGACGATGTTGGGAAATCAAGTAGCCGTTAGTTTGAAGGAATCACGGGAGCTGCAAAAGACCAAAGTCCTGGTTGTTGATGATGATCACGCTATCCGGCGATTTTTGCGCACCTCGCTCACGGCGCACGGATACGACGTATTTACCACCGCCACCGGCGAAGATGCCATCTTACAAACCATCAATCTCCAACCCGATCTTATGATTCTGGACCTGGGGCTGCCGGGCATAAATGGCATTGAAGTGACCCGGCGAATCCGCGAGTGGTCACAAATCCCCATCGTGTTTTTATCGGTACAAAACCAGGATTCGGACAAAATTGAGGCGCTGGATGCCGGAGCCGACGACTATGTGACCAAACCGTTTAGCATCGGGGAATTAACGGCCCGGCTGCGGGTGGCCATGCGGCACATGCAGCAGGAAGAAGAGCAGCTTGTCTTTGTAAAAGACAAACTGCGTGTCGATTTAACGGCGCGTGTGGTGACTTTTGATAGCAAAGAAGTTCAGCTGACGCCCACCGAATATGATCTGCTCAAGGTATTGATCCAATACGCCGGACGGGTGCTGACCCACCAGCAGCTGCTCAAAGAAGTGCGCGGGGCCGGGGCGCAAACAGACACCCACCTGCTGCGGGTACACATGAGCAACCTGCGGCACAAAATAGAAGAAGACCCCACCAATCCGCAGTACATTCTTACCGAGCCAGGCGTAGGCTACCGCTTGAGAATTGACATTTGAATCTCTGGGTCAGCCGCTTGCCTCTCGGGGTTGGCCTGAGGCAGCCGCATAAAAAAGGCAGCGCCACCCCCCGGCCGATTTTGCGCCCAGACACGGCCGTTGTGCGCCGCTACAATCCCTTGAGTAATTGATAACCCCAACCCCGTACCACCCACGCCGCCAGGGTCCAGGCGGTAAAATTTGTGAAAGATACGCTCCAATTCGGCCTCGGGTAACCCAGGGCCACGATCTTTGACGGCCAGAATCACATCCCCCGCTTCCGGGTAAGCTTCTACTTCAATTGGCGCCTCTGGCGGCGCATACTTCACGGCGTTGTCCAGCAAATTCATGAGTGCCTGAATCATTAAGGTTAAATCGATGGCCACGTGCGGCAGATCGTTGGGCAGGTTGTGCTTAACAATGCGTCCCTGAAGCCGGTGCGCCATTTGCGCCAGCGTTGCCCCTACCAACTCCTGGACCTCGTACGGCTGGCAGCGTATTTTCAAAGCTCCGGACTCCAGACGGGTTATATCCAACAAATTGCCCACCAGCCGATTTAGCCGCAACGACTGCTCCCAGGCCGTCTGCACCAGATCAAGTTTGGCGGCTTCGCTCAGCAGGTTGGCGTCGTCCAGGATGCTGCTTAAGGCCCCAGTAATCGAGGCCAGCGGCGTGCGTAAATCGTGTGAGATAGAGTTGAGCAGCGTCGTTTGCAATTTTTCGGTCTCTTCCAGGAGTTTGGTCTGGCGCGCCTCTTCGGTGAGCCGGGCCTTTTCCAGCGCCAGGGCGGTCTGGCTGGCAATGGCGTTCAGCAGGTAGCGTTGTTCGCTGGCAAATGAGTGCCGGAAGTCGTCTGAAACCTCAACAGACAGTACGCCAATCACGCTGCCCGAGGTTTTCAGGGGCATGTAGTAAGCCGCCACGCCGTTTAACGTGTCGGTATGTGACCCGGCGGGCTGCCCGTGGCGAAAGACCCAATCAACCACGGCCAGACCTTCTGATTCCTGTTCATACACGGCCGTACTGGCCAGCAAGCGACAGCGCTCCCGGTTGTCATCGGCCAAAAAAATGGCTGATGGGCTGTGCAAGGTTGTGTTGATATGGGCAACGGCCGTTTGAGCAATATCGGCCAGACTGGAAACGGTGGCCAGCCGCTGGCTCAGTTCATACAGCGCCGCAGTCTGGTTTTCGCGGCGTCGCGCCGACTGCGCCTGCTCCTGGGCGCGGGTCGCCAGCGAGCTAATCACCAGGCCCACCGCCAGCAGGCCAGCAAAGGTAAGCAGGTATTCGGCGTCAGCCACCACAAAGGTGTAGTAGGGTGGCACAAAAATGACGTCAAAGGCGAGCACGCTGAGAAAAGACGCCATGATCGCGGGCCAACGACCCAGCCAGACGGCCGTTACCATCACCACCACCAGGTACAGCATCACCAGATTGGTCGGATTGATAAACGGCCGTAACGGTATGCCCAACAACGTCCCCAGCAGCACCAAACCGCCACCCAGTAAATACTGCTGCCAGGCAATCTGACGCGACCCCGACCACAGCGGCGACGGGGGCGACGGCAGCGGTTCCGCTTTGTCGCTGATGACGTAAACATCCATGTCCTGGCTGTGGCGCAAAATCTGGTCAATGAGCGAGCCACGCAGCCATTCACGCCAGCGCGGCCGCAGCGGCTTCCCGGCCACCAGCTTGGTCACATTGCGGCTTAGCGCATAGGTGGTTAACGTCTCCGCCACCGATGGGCCAGACAGCCGGACCGTCTCCGCCCCCAGCTCCTGCGCCAGGCGCAGCGTCTGCGCCACCCGCTCTTCCTCCGCTTCCGACAGCTGCGCCCGGTTTGGCGTCTCCACATAGGCCGCAATCCATTCAGCATCCAGTCGCCGCGCCAGCCGCCGCGTCGTGCGCACCAGGCGCTCGCTCAATGGGCTGGGTCCTACACACACCAACAGCCGCTCGCCCGCAGGCCACGGCCCGGGAATGGCGTGGGACTGCATGTAGGAGCGCATCTGCTCATCCACACGCTCGGCGGCGCGGCGCAGCGCCATTTCCCGCAAAGCCGTCAGATTCCCAGGGCGAAAGAAGCGGCGCAGGGCCTGTTCCGCCTGGGCCGGAATATAGATTTTGCCCGCCTCCAATCGGCCCAACAGCTCATCAATCGGCAGGTCAATCAGCTCAATCTCGTGCGCATCATCCAAAATGTGGTCGGGAATAGTCTCGTGCACAATAACGCCGGTCACCTGATTAACCACGTCATTAAGGCTCTCCAGGTGCTGAATATTCACGGTGGTGTAAACATTGATGCCGCTGCTAAGCAGCTCCTCCACATCTTGATAGCGGCGCGTGTGGCGCGAGCCAGGCACGTTGGTGTGGGCCAGCTCATCCACCAGGGCAATATACGGCCGTCGCGCCAAAATTGCGTCGGTATTCATTTCAGTGAGGCGAATATCGCGGTAGACAATTTCACGACGCGGCACAATTTCCAGGCCGGCCAGCAGCGCATCCGTTTCCACCCGGCCGTGCGTTTCAATATACCCCACCACCACATCAAGGCCTTCTTCATGGCGTCGCCGGGCCGCGTCGAGCATGGCATACGTCTTGCCCACGCCCGCCGCGTAGCCGAGGAATATTTTCAGTTTGCCACGTTTTTCCCCGGCAGCCTCACGCTGAATCTGGCTTAGAATTTGGTCGGGATCAGGTCTTTTATCCATTTAAGAGAACCTCACAGCGGGCTTCTGGCAAAAGCCCGCTGTCTTTTCAGGAACCACTCTCATCAAAATTGTCCAACGCCAGGTTCAGGCGAAGAACATTCACCCGTGGCTCGCCGAGTACGCCCAGGGTGCGGCCCTCGGTGTTTTCGGTAACCAGCTGGCGGATGACGGCCGTATCCACTTCCCTCACCCTGGCCACCCGCTCAACCTGGTACTCCGCCGCCGCCAGGCTGATGTGCGGGTCCAGGCCGCTGGCCGAGGCCGTGACCAGATCTACGGGAATTGGCAGCGTGTTGGTAGGGTCGGCTGTTTCCAATGCGGCGATCCGGGCGGCCACCTGTTCTGTCAGCGCTGGATTGCTTGGAGCAAGGGTGGAACCAGCAGAAGCGGCCGCATTGTAGGGATACGGCTGCGTCAGCGACGGCCGTCCCCAAAAGTAGGCCGGGTCGTCAAACGGCTGGCCAATCAGTTCCGACCCCACAATGACGCCTTCCTGCTCAATCAGGCTGCCGTTGGCCCGGTGGGGCAGGAAGGTTTGGGCAACGGCCGTTACCAGCAGCGGATAAACCACCCCGGTCAGCAGGGTAAATCCCCCCAAAAACACCAGCACCGGTCGTAAATAGCGCAAAAACAGTCTCATGAGTTACTCTCTTTTTAGGTAATCGGTTACCGTTCCTAAACCAATCCTAAAACAACCAGGATCAGATCAATCAATTTAATGCCCACAAACGGGGCCACCAGCCCGCCCAGGCCATAGATTAGCAGGTTGTCGCGCAGCAGCCGGGCTGCGGGCAGCGGCCGGTAGGGCACGCCGCGCAGGGCCAGCGGCACCAGGGCAATGATCACCAGGGCGTTAAAAATCACCGCCGACAAAATGGCGCTTTGTGGCGTGGCCAGCCCCATAAAGTTCAGGGCATCCAGCGCCGGATAGGTAGCCGCAAATGCCGCCGGGATAATGGCAAAATATTTCGCCACGTCATTGGCAATGCTGAACGTGGTCAACGCCCCACGGGTCATCAGCAGCTGTTTGCCAATTTCCACAATTTCAATCAGCTTGGTCGGGTCGCTGTCCAGGTCGACCATGTTGGCCGCCTCGCGGGCGGGCTGCGTACCGCTGTTCATCGCTACGGCGACATCGGCCTGGGCCAGGGCGGGCGCGTCGTTGGTGCCGTCACCAGTCATCGCCACCAGCCGCCCCTCGGCCTGGTATTGGCGGATGAGCTTCAGCTTGGCTTCCGGCGTGGCTTCGGCCAGAAAGTCGTCCACACCCGCTTCGGCAGCGATGGCCGTGGCCGTCAGCGGGTTGTCGCCGGTGATCATCACGGTTTTAATGCCCATGGCCCGCATCTGCCGGAAGCGCTCTTTCATGCCCGGTTTCACCACATCTTTGAGATGCACCACGCCGATGGCCCGGCCGTTGCGGGCGACCGCCAGCGGGGTACCCCCGGTGCGGGCGATGGTTTCAACGGCCGTTTGCAGCGCCCCCGGTATTGTTCCACCTTCGCCTCGCACGTACTGCATGATGGTGTCCGGTGCGCCCTTACGAATGGCATCGCCGTTCAGGTTGATGCCGCTCATGCGGGTTTGCGCCGTGAAGGGGATAAATTCAGCCAGCGGCATGGGCTGGCCATTTGGTTTGATGTCGAACTCCTTTTCCGCCAGGGCCACAATGCTGCGCCCCTCCGGCGTTTCATCGGCCAGCGAGGCGAGCTGGGTCAGCCGGGCCAATTCCTGCGGCCGCACGCCGCCCACCGGCACAAATTCCACCGCCTGCCGGTTGCCCAGGGTAATGGTGCCCGTCTTGTCCAGCAGCAGCACATCCACATCCCCGGCCGCTTCCACCGCCCGGCCAGACATGGCCAGCACGTTGCGCCGGATCAGCCGGTCCATCCCGGCAATGCCAATGGCATTCAGCAGCCCACCGATGGTGGTGGGAATCAGGCAAACCAGCAAGGCGACGAGAACGGTGACGGTAACGGCCGTTCCCTGCCCCGCCACCTGCACGCTGTAAATTGAGAATGGCAGCAGCGTGGCCACCACCACCAGAAAGACGATGGTGAACCCGGCCAGCAAAATCGTCAGGGCGATTTCGTTCGGCGTCTTTTGCCGCTTCGCTCCCTCTACCAGGCTGATCATCCGGTCCAGAAAGCCTTCGCCGGGATTGCTGGTGATCTTCACCACCAGCCAGTCAGAAATAACCCGCGTGCCGCCGGTGACGGCGCTGCGGTCGCCGCCCGATTCGCGAATAACCGGGGCGCTCTCGCCAGTCACCGCGCTTTCATCCACGGCGGCAATGCCCATCACCACTTCGCCATCAGCAGGGATGATGTCACCCGCTTTCACCAGGACGGGGTCGCCTTTGCGCAGTTCCGTCGAGGCCACGATTTGCACCTGCGCTTTGGGATCCACCGAGGCCAGCTTTTTGGCCGGGGTTTCGGTACGAGTGCGGCGTAGGGCATCCGCCTGGGCTTTGCCCCGTCCTTCGGCCAAGGCTTCGGCAAAATTGGCAAAAAGCACGGTAAACCAGAGCCAGGCGGCAATGATTCCGGTAAACGCCGGGTTATCATCGCCCGCGGCAATGCCAAGCAGCCCGAAGATGAACAAAATAGTTAGCAGCAAACTGCCAATTTCCACGACAAACATCACCGGATTGCGCACCAGGTGACGGGGGTTGAGTTTGACAACGGCGTCACGCAAAGCGCGCCGGTACAGTAATTGTTGATTTGTCATTTTGATTTTCTTAAGTAACTCAAGTTGCTACCAGCGGCTTGAACCTTTTTTTGCAACGAATTTCCGCGAATTTGCCCGAATTACACCTTTAATTCGCGGAAATTCGGGCTAATTCGTTGCCAAAAATTGATAGGTAGCAAATTGGGTTAAGTAGGGGCGGGTCTTGTACCCGCCCGATGCAGCATGGCCGCCGATCCAGGGCGACCACAAGGGTCGCCTCTACAGGAACAACTGCTCCACAATCGGTCCCAGGGCCAGCGCCGGTAAAAAGGCCAACGCGCCAACCAGCAGCACAATGGCAATCAGCCAGCCCACAAAAAGCGGTGAATCGGTGGGCAGCGTCCCGGCGCTGGCGGGCACAAGTTGCTTACGCACCAGCGACCCGGCAATCGCCAGCACCGGGATCATGAGCCAGTAGCGGGCGATGAGCATGATCAGCGCCCCACTGATGGGGTAAAACGGATGGCTGCCGTTGAGGCCGGCAAAGGCGCTGCCATTATTGTTGCCCTGCGAGCTAAAGGCGTACAAAATCTGGCTGAAGCCGTGCGGTCCGGGATTGGTTGCCCCGCTTTGTCCGGCGGTGGTGGCCACGGCAACGGCCGTTCCCAACAGCACCACCAGCGGCGGAATCAGGATGATCAGCGTGGCCATCTTCATTTCATACACCTCGATCTTCTTGCCCAGGTATTCCGGGGTGCGCCCGACCATCAGCCCGGCCACAAACACGGCCACGATGGCAAAGGCCAGAAGGCCATACAGCCCAGAGCCTACGCCACCAAAGATGACTTCGCCCAACTGCATCAACAGCATGGGGACCAGCCCGCCCAGCGGCGTGTAGGCATCGTGCATGGAGTTGACGGAGCCGTTGGAAGCGGCCGTTGTGGCCGTGGCCCACAGCGCCGAGTTAACGATGCCAAAACGCGCCTCTTTGCCTTCCATGTTGCCGCCGGGCTGCGCGGCGCTGGCCGCCTGATCCACTTCCAGCGCGGCCAACCGGGGATTGCCCTGCTGTTCGGCGTAGACGGCCGTTGCCAAAAACCCCACAAAAATAATGACCATCACCGCCAGCAGGGCATAACCCTGCCGTCGGCTGCCCACCAGTTCGCCAAAAGTAAAACAAAGCGCGGCGGGAATCAGCAAGATGGCCAGCATTTGCAGCAGGTTGCTCAGCGGCGTTGGGTTTTCCAGGGGATGTGCCGAGTTGACGTTGAAAAAGCCGCCGCCGTTGGTGCCCAACTGCTTGATGGCCACCTGCGAGGCAGCGGGGCCACGCGCAATGGTTTGGGTAGCAGCTGCGGTGCCGTCGGTAGCGGTGGTGGCATCGAGCAGCACGGCCGTTTCTGCCCCGGCAAACGTCTGCATCACCCCCTGCGAAACAAGAAAGATGGCCAGGATGAAGGCCAGCGGCAGCAGGATGTAGAGCACGCTGCGGCTCATATCCACCCAAAAACTGCCCAATTTGTCCGTCCGCTGGCGGCTGAGGCCGCGAATAAGGGCCACCAGCACCGCCATGCCGCTGGCGGCCGACAGAAAGTTCTGCACCGCCAGCCCCAGCATTTGCGACAGGTAGCTCATGGTGGTTTCACCGCCGTAAAACTGCCAGTTGGTGTTGGAGGCGAAGGAAACGGCCGTATTAAAAGCCAGCTCGGGGGTAACGGCCGTCAGCCTATCCGGGTTCAGCGGCAGCCACGCCTGCCAGCGCAGCAGCAAATAAACCGCCAGAAGTCCGGCAGCGTTAAACAGCAGCAGCGCCAGGGCGTACTGCTGCCAGGTCATTTCCTGGTTTTCGTCCACGCCAGCCAGACGATAAAAAAGACGTTCCAGGGGGCGCAACGGCCGTAGCCAGTGGGGCAATTCTCCCTGGTAGATGCGCGCCATCAGCCCGCCCAAGGGCCAGGCCAGCAGCAGCAGCAAAACCAGATAAATTGAAATTTGCATCAAAGCGTTCATCGTTAAAACCACTCCGGTTTGATCAGGGCGACAAACAGGTAAATTAACAAGAACAGGGCCAGAAAAGCCGAGAATCCATACAACCAGATCATGATTCTGCTCCCGACAGCTTGCTTAAGGCGGTGATCAAGCCAGCGCTGCCTAAAAAGAAAACGGCCGTCAGCAACAGCAAAAGAAAATCTATAGCCATAATTTGCCTCCATTCCAGGAAAATAGATGTTTTGTTGTGTAATTGGCAGAAAGTTTTTCAAAAAAGATTGACGCCAAACCTGCCAATTATTTGAGTAAACCGCACAAAACATGCCCTTTTTCTTCCAATAACTTTGTGCGGTTTATTTGTAACCGTTCAGTTCTCTGTGGAGCCTGGGCCGCGCCTCGGCGCTTCGCGCCTGGCGCGGCCAAAGATCGAGGGTTTTTTCATTTTTGGGGGTCAAAATGACCCCCAAAAGTGAAAAAACCCAAACTTCTTCCCCGCACGGGGCGCGCAGAGCCCTCGTGCGGGATACCAACTGAACGGTTACGTTTATTTGACTATATCGGGAAAATCATCAAGGAAAGCTTTAGGATAAGTCTAAGGATGTAGAGAAAGTATCAAGACAGGTGTTGTTCCAGCCGGTGGGCCATGTCGTTTTGTAGGGTGAGGGACGGCGTCCAGACAAGGGAGGGTTTGAGGTCGTCCAGCGGGAAAAACAACTGCTGCTGCCGACCCAGCCGAAGGCGCAGCCAGCGCAGGCCAGATGCAGCGCCGCAAAGGTCCAGGCTTTATCACCCATAATGATCAGCAGTCGAAACTTTTTCATAAACAGCTCCTGTTAGCCTGGTTCAGACCATGCCGACACGATAAATGGCATGGGGAACGGCTAACAGGAGCTTACAAGAAATGAAATTAAGTTTGTGTATAGACTGTCAATAAAGGTGACAAATCTAGATCAAGTTTTGTACCCTATCGGGCAATAGCCTCCTAACGCATCTCATTGGACCTGAACAGATTTTGATCCACCGGATGGCCATTCCCGTTTTTTCGCCGTATCTGGTGTGGGACGATGGTCAGCACCACCCGCTCCAAACCGTTCAGGGCCAGGTTAAAGATGAGGACGCTGTTCTGGTGCAGCATTTGTTCCCAAGCCGTCTCCATGGCCAGGTGCCCCACCACCACGTGAATAATCGTATCCGGATTTTCCATCAGGAGTTTCTCCACGTAGGTGCGTATGGGCAGGTTAAGCTGCCGGTAAGGTGAGGGCACCACCACCAACTGACCTTCGCCGATAATCGCATTCCATTGGGCCAGGACCTTACTGGCTTTTTCTGGATTAATGCCAATGTGCACCGCATGCCACGGATGGTTAAGCGATTTGGCAAAATTGACCAGTTCCAGCGTGCCAGAGTGAACCCCATCTACCAGCACCAATGTTTGCACAGGATGAGTGGTCACATCATAGTGGTGGCTGTCCAGGTGCAGATTACGCGCCACGGCCTTGTAATGATGGTGAACCCGGAAGAAAGCAAACACCAACACCGGAATGAGCAAAATGACAAACCAGGCACCAGACGTGAACTTGGTGATGGCAAAGATGAGCATGACAATACCGGTGCAGACGGCACCAAAGGCACTGATGACCAACTTCCAGCGCCAGTGGCGATCGTACTCCATCACGGTTTCCAGGCCTTGGACCTTTTCGCCGGGCTGCAAACGGCCGATTTTGCGCAGCCGCACCACCATACCCGATTGCGAAATGGTGAAGCTGAGAAACACGCCAATGGCGTACAGAGGAATCAGCGCCGTGGTGCGGGCATCCATCACAATCACCAGCAGCGAGGCCATGACCGCCAGGGTAATAATGCCCCAGTTGAAGACCAAACGGCCGCCGCGATAGGTCAGCTGGCGCGGCAAAAAGCCATCACCGGCGTGCAGCGCCGCCAGTCGGGGGAAATCGGCATAGCTGGTGTTGGCCGCCATGAGCAAAATCAGGGCGGTACCGGCCACGATGGCCAGGTAGAGTATGCTGCCATCCCCATACACCACCCGCCCCAGCTGAGAAATCACTGTTTCCGCTTCGCTGGGCAGCGCCTGAATCTGGTGCGCCAGGAAGGTGATCGTGAGAAAAATGGAAATTAGAATACCGCTCATCCATTGCAAGGTAACGGCCGCATTGTGGCTGGTAGGCTCCTTAAACGCGGTAATCCCATTAGAAATCGCTTCGATGCCGGTCAGCGCGGCCGAACCGCTAGAAAAAGCGCGCAAAATGAGGAACAGCGTCAACGCCTCCACCGCGCCGGTTTCCATCATTTCCACACCAGTCACCACGCCCAGGGTCCCCGTAAAATAGCGAAACATGCCTACCACAAGCGTCAGCAGCATGGTACCCAGGAAAAAGTAGGTGGGGATGGCAAACACGGTGCCGCTTTCCTTCACGCCGCGCAGGTTCACCAGGGTCATCACCAGAATGACCAGCAGGGCCATCTCCACGCGAAACGGCAGCAAGGCGGGAAACGCCGAGACGATTTGGGCCACACCCGAAGAAACACTCACGGCAACGGTCAGGATGTAATCGGTTAGCAGCGCACCACCGGCAACCTGAGCCGCCACTTCGCCCAGGTTGTCCCGCGCCACGATGTAGGCACCACCGCCGTTGGGGTAAGCATAAATCGTCTGGCGATAAGAAATCGTCACGATGGTTAGCAGCACGGCAATGGCAATAGAAAGTGGAATCGAAATCCCCAGAATGGCGCTGCTCGTACCGGCCAGGGCCAAAATGAAGAGAATCTCCTCGGTGGCATACGCGGTGGAAGAAAGTGCATCGGAGGCAAAAACAGCCAGGCCAATGATGCGGTTCACTTTTTGATGTTCCAGGTCGCGGGTGGCAATGGGCTTCCCAAAGAGAAAGTGAGAGAGAGAAAAGCGCGATGGCTTTTGCGGTGATGAAATATTGTCCATTTAATTGTTCCAGTTCCTCATGGCAAATGAGGCTAATGAATGTGGTGGCGATCCAATTGGACGGCCAGATCATGCTGCATGGTCAGCGATGGGGTCCAGGTGAGAGATGGGGTCAGGTCATCCAGGGTGAGCAGCAGCTGGTTTTGCCGGGCCAGTTGGTGATGCAGCAGCCAGCGGCGGATGTGGTGCCAATACGGCACGGTGGTTGGCGAAATGTGGGCGATAACGGCCGTCACCATCAAATCCTCAGCCGCCCCCACCAGCGCATGCCAATAATTGGCATACTGGCACAGCTCAATCTGCAAGGAGACGCCGTAATCTTCGGCCGTGGCCGTCATGTCGTTCAGGGCAGCGGCATCGTCGGCGGTGAAGTTTAAGCTACCCGCCGCCGTGCCCAGCAGCACCGGGTGGCGCACCGGCACCATTTTTAGCAGCACAATGTCCGTCTGGCGGCGGCGGGCCATGGCGCAGGCCAGGTGCAGCGCCGCCGAAGTCCAGGCGGAATCACTCATCACAAGCAGCAGTCGAGATTGGCTCACAGCACGCCTCCTCATAAGCATCCGTTAAACCACAGCGTTCACTTGCTGTGGCAAGACAGAGCTTATCGTGACGGCCGTAAAAATTGTGTCAGGTGAAATCCAGGCCGGGTTAAGTTTGTGTCAAGAAAAGCCAGGGGGGATTAAGGAATTATCAAGCAGAGCATCAGGCAACGTCCACAAACCGGTAGCCAATGCCCGGCTCATTGAGGATGTACCGGATGTTGGCGGCAGGGTCTTCGCCCAGTTTTTTGCGGATCTGGTTGATGTAAATGCGCACGTAGTGGGTCATCTCGGCGTAGTCAGGCCCCCACACTTTGCTGAGGATGGTGCGATGGGTCATCAGCTGGCCGGGATGGGTGGCCAGCAGGCACAGCACATCATATTCGATGGGGGTGAGGTGGACCTCTTCATCCCCCACGGTGACCAGGTGTTTGGCCAGATCGATCTTCAAAGCGCCGGTCACAAGGGTGGCCGTGGGGCTGGTAGCTGGCTCGCGTACCACCCGCCGCAGCACCGCCTGAATGCGCGCCTTCAATTCTTCCATGCTGAACGGTTTGGTCAGGTAATCATCAGCCCCGGCGTTAAGCGCCTGTACTTTAGACCGCTCATCTCCTCGCACCGAAAGCATGATGATGGGGAGCTGGCTCCACTGGCGCAGCCGCTGGCACACTTCCAGGCCATCGATGCCGCTGCCCAGGGCGATGTCTAACACCAGCAAATCCGGTTGGTACAGGCGAACGGCCGTTAACGCTTCTTCCCCGTTTGCGGCCGTTTCCACCGCATACCCGTGCCCGATCAGGCCCGTTTGCAGCAGTTTGCGTATTTGTGGTTCATCATCCACGATCAGAATTCGCATCAGGTTCTTCCGTCAGGGGTAAACGCGGCATGGCCATGACAAAGGTTGCCCCACCGCCAGGGGTATCTTCCACCCAGATACGCCCCTGGTGTGCCAGCACAATGCCCTCGCTAATGGCCAGCCCCAGGCCAACCTGCCCGTTATCACCCCGATAAAATGGTTCCATAATGTGCGCCTTTTCCTCGGCTGCAATGGTCGGGCCATGATTCACCACCAGCAGGCGCACGGCCTGGTCATCAAAATCGCCACGAATTTCCACCTGGCTGGTGGGCGGCTCGTAGCGCAGCGCATTATTGGTAATGTTGCTCAAGGCTTGCAGCATCAACCCCTGATCGCAGCGGACCAGCGGCATCTGCTCGGGAAAGTCCAGCCGGATGCGGGTGGCATGGTTCGACTGCCACACTTTGGCCGCCACATCCCCGGCAATCTCCGAAAAATCGGCCCAATCTTCGTGCAGCTTCAAGGCCCCTGCCTGCAAGCGAGACATCTCCAACAAATTTCCTACCAGCTGGTCCAGGGCGTCGGCTGCCTGTTCAATCACCCGCGTCATTTCCTGTTTTTCAGCCACAGAAATTTGCTCACGCAGGGATAGTAAATTGCTGGCGGCCGTTTTTATGATGGTGATCGGGGTGCGCAAATCGTGGGAAACGGCATGCAGCAGTGTTGTCTTCAAGCGGTCCGCCTCTTCAATCGCCCGGCTGCGCTGCACGTCTTCCGCCAGATCGATGCGCTGCAGCGCCATGGCGGCCTGCACCACGCAGGCCATCAAAAAGCGCCGCTGTCCTTCTGCTGGCGGCTCGGCAAAGTTGGCACAAAACGTGCCATAAATCTGCTCCTTTGTGCCGATCAAGAGGTAAATGGTTGTCTGACGGCCGTCTGCGGGCACGCTTTCCACCGCAGGCAAAACAACGCAAGAAAGGATGGGCAGGTTTTCCTCCACCACCGTTTGCAATGTCTGGTAAATTTCTTCCCGATCATTCAGGCGGTTGAAGGCACTGCTTAATTCGTAGAGAATGTTTTGCTCACTGGCCCGATGATGGGCCATTTCCGCCTGCCGCCGGGCATAAGCGGCCAGCTGCCCGGTTATGAGGGCCACCAGCAGAAAAATGAACAGGTCAATCAATTCTCTGGGGTCTTTGACGGTGAGGGTGTAGTACGGCCGTATCAAAAAAAAGTTAAAGCAGAAAAAGCTGACAAACGCAGCCACCAGCGAAGGTGTGGTGCCCAGCCAGGCCGCCACCACCAGCGTCAGCAGCAGGTAAATCAGCGAAAAGTTGGCCAGCGTCAGGGCGTCCCGAATGCGCCACAGCGGCAGGGTGACCAGGAGAACCAGCCCGGCGGCGGCGCTGGAAAGCAGCAGGATACGAATGGGAAGCGGTTTTTTGAAAAACATCTTAGGTCCGTCCGTGTAATTGGCAGAAAGTTTTTCAAAATAAATGAGCGTGGAATCTGCCAATTACTTGAGTAAACCGCACAAAAATGGCGCTTTTTCTTCCAAAAACTTTGTGCGGTTTACTCGGTAAACCGCGAAAGTGTAGGGCGGTTTCCTCCCGTATTCTATCCAGGCGAGGGGTAACGGTACAAGCAACGGCCGTAACCCTGAACAATCCATTGCCACAAAACGGCGCAGGACTATAATTCCAGCGACTGAGCGCAGGCTCGGTTAAGATTGTTAGTTGCCTTCGCAAAGGTATGTTACAAGACTCATTTTAGTGAGCCGAATAAGGATTATGAACGAATCTTCTGAGCCTGGCGGTAAGCCCAAACAACTGCCAGACCCGTCAACCAAATAACTTCCCCTGGTTAGACGGTCCTAATCGCCTCCGGGGGACCAACCTGGAGGTGTTCCATGTTGCCAACAACGCTTGATGATGTGTTGGTGCGCGTGCGTGCCCGACTGGAGCAAGATGATGTTTCTGGGGCGGTCGCGCTGGTTGAAGCGCTGCGGCCGCCAGACCAGGCGGACCTGTTTGCTGAACTCGATCCGGCCGCCCAAACCACCCTGCTGCCAAAACTTGACCCTGGCGATTCGGCCGACATTCTGGAAGAGCTGGAAGATGACGCAGCGGCCCGGCTGATCGACGGGCTGAGCGACGCTGAGCGGGCCAGAATTGTGGATGAAATGGAGCCGGATGAGGCGGCGGACCTGTTGGCCGAGCTGAACCAGGCCCAGGTGGATGCCATTCTGTCGCGGCTGGAAGATCCGAATGAGGTACGGCCGTTGCTGGTTCATCCCAAAGACAGCGCGGGCGGCCTGATGACCTCGTCACACCTGGCGCTGCGGCGGCGAATGACCGTGGCCGATGCCCTGGCCACCATTCGTACCCTCAAGCCGGATTCTGAAGAAATTTACCATTTGTTTGTGGTGGACCAACACGGCCGTTTGTGTGGTGACATCACCTTCCGCCAGCTGGTAATGGCCGATGCCCATGCCCTGCTGGGCGATGTCATGAACCCGGAAGTCATTTCGGTACCCGTGGGCGTCGATCAGGAAGAGGTGGCCCACCTGGTGGCGCGCTACGACCTGCTGGCTCTGCCCGTGGTCGACGAAATCGGGCTGTTGATGGGCGTCATCACGGTAGACGACGTCATCGACGTCCTGGTCGAAGAAGCCACCGAAGACATCCAACGGCTGGGCGCGACCGAGCCATTAGACAAGCCGTACCTGGAAAGCACGCCGCTCACCGTTTTTCGCAAGCGCATTGGCTGGCTGCTGCTCCTGTTTGTCACCGAAACGCTCACCGGCACGGTGCTGCGCCACTTTGAAGCGGCCCTGTCAACCGTCGTTTCCCTGGCCTTTTTTATCCCGCTGCTCATTGGCACGGGGGGCAATGCCGGTTCACAAACCACCAGCACCATCATTCGCGCCCTGGCCCTGGGCGAAATGGACAAAAAAAACCTGCTCAAACCGCTCTGGCACGAGCTAAAAGTGGGTTTCATTTTGGGGCTGGGCATGGGCATTGTGGCCTATGTGCGAGCGCTGCTCTGGCACACCGGCAGCGGCGTGGCGCTCACCGTGTCGCTAACCATCTTTGTCATTGTGCTCTGGGCCAACGTTCTGGGGGCTGTGCTGCCGCTGCTGGCGCACAAGCTCAAAATTGACCCGACCGTGGTTTCTGGCCCGGCCATGACCACGCTGGTAGACGCCACCGGCCTGTTCATCTACTTCACCGTGGCGGGCATTGTGTTAAGCCTGTAGGAAATAAGGCCGCAAGTGGCAAGTTTGGCGGCAATGCCTTTTGGCCACCCTTGCGCCAAACTGCCACTTGTCATTCCTTTGCCGGCTACCGTGCGCCCTATACGCGGCAAAAAAGCAAGCTTCCCCAAACTTCCAACATCTGCTAAACTGGATTTACTATGAGCGTTCAAGTCACTTTATCTTTACCCAACAACTTGTTTGAACATGCCAGGAACCTGGGCAACGCAACCAGGCGCGATACGGCCGAAGTGCTGGCTGATGCCCTGGAAATGATGTGGCCCACTCTGCCGGACTCGCCTGCTTCTAATCTACCAGGCGTTTCATCCCTTTCTGATGACGACGTTTTGGCACTGGCCGATATGAAAATGGACGAAACACAAAACAGCCGCCTGGGTGACCTGCAAACGAAAGGGAAACAAGCTGCACTTTCCGAAGTGGAACGATTTGAACTGCTCTCGCTGTTGCAAATTTACCAACTTGGCCAACTGCGCAAATCTGAGGCTCTGGCCGAAGCCGTTCGACGTGGTTTGCGTGCCTCTCTCTCATCATGACCCTGTCGGAAGACATCCGCGAATTTGTCAGACAAAGAGCCGAAAATCGGTGTGAATATTGCCAAAGCCACCAGAATTACACGATGGGACGCTTGCAAGTTGACCATGTTTGGCCGCTGGCGGAAGGTGGCTCAGACGAACCCGACAACCTATGCCTGGCCTGTGAACTGTGCAACCAATACAAATGGGCTAAAACCACTGGCATTGATCCACAAAGCAGCGAGGCGATTGAATTGTTCAATCCGCGTCAGCAGCGATGGGCCGACCATTTTGTCTGGAGCACCGACGGTGTGTTAATTCATGGGCTGACGCCTTGGGGACGGGCCACCGTTGAAGCGTTAAAGCTCAACAATCCACTCGCTATAACGGTTCGTCGTAACTGGGTTTTGGCTGGCTGGCACCCTCCGGCACACAATTGAGCTTCCATGACGGCAAGAAGAAAGGGAATCACAACTTATTTGAAGTGTTTTGAGGGTGCACTGTCCCAAATAAGCGGTTCGTCAGTACCGTGTGGTGATTCAGCTAATAGTTCGCCGTAGGAATCAACGATCAATGCACCATCGAATACATTCTTCTCACTCTGCTCAATTAACCCAAAACAAAGCATGATCTCATGCATTTTTGCAAGTTTGGACATGCGATTGACAGTAGATCCTGGCACTGGTTCGGCAAACCGAATAAGGTCCTCTTCGTCCTAAAGATAACCAGTCCGAGTACATTCGAGTAAACAAACGATATCAGGATGATACTGAGGAACAATTTCTTCAAGACATTGCTCCAGGTGCTCAAAGTTTTTAGAAACATTTCGACTTTATATTTTCAGAGGAATTAAGCAAATTTTTGTCATTCGATCTCCCAAGATGTTGCACTGTATAGATTTGCCGCACAGAGAGTTTACCGAAAAAATCAGTGAATGGCGCAGTTTTGATCGCAAGCAAAATAAGCACTGTTTAGAAGGTTTTAGGGACGCTGCACTGGGTTCAGCATGACAGCTATCGTGTGGTAACAGCGATGATTGAATTTATACTACCGACGACGGCCGTACTCACCCTCCTCATCCTCTTCAGCCTCACCGAAGCCAGGCGGCGGCGGGCCGCCCTGCTGGCGACGGTGGCTGTGGTGCAGCTGCCAGAGTTTGCCTCGCAAGCGCTGGGCAACAGCCGGGAAATTACCGTTTTTTTGCCGCCAGGGTACGCCCAGGCAGGCAGTCGCCGCTACCCCACCCTGTACGTCAACGATGGACAGGACCAGGCCGCGCTGCACATTCGCGAAACGCTGGCCAAATTGTTCCAGCGGCGGCAAATCCCGCCCATTATTGTGGTGGCCGTGCCCACCAACCCACACCGCTTGCAGGAGTACGGCACGGCCGTTTGCCCCAACGCGCAAATTTTGGGTACAAAGGCGGGGGAGTACGGCCGTTTCCTCACCACCGAACTCATGCCCGCCATCAACCAGCAGTTCCGCACCAGCCACAATCCGGCCGAAGTTGGCATTTTTGGCGTTTCGCTGGGCGGGCTGTCGGCCTTTGACATTGCCTGGAACCACCCCGACCTGTTGGGCATCGTGGGGGTGATGTCTGGCTCCTTCTGGTGGCGGGCCGCCGAAGACGAGACACAAATGCCACCCAACCAGTTGATTGCCCCGGCGATGGTGCGGGGAACGGCCGTTAAGCCCCCCCTCCGCCTCTGGTTTGAAGCCGCCACCCAGGACGAAGCCAGCGACCGCGACGGCAACGGCGTCATCGACGCCATTCAAGACACGCTGGAATTGATTGCCGAACTGAAGGTGCTGGGCTTTATCCCCGGCGCAGAGGTGGTCTACGTGGAAGTGCCCGGCGGACGGCACAACTACGACACCTGGGCCGAGTTTTTCCCCCACTTTCTGCGCTGGGCATTTGGCTAAGTGGATTTTCCGCAGAGAGCGCAGAGAAGATTGGCTCTTTGAGAATTCAGGGGGTAACCACCCGTGACGCGTGAAACGTGAAACGTGACTAGAGGGTCATCACGTTCCACGCTTCACGTTTCAGGCCAAACCCCACAAAATCCTGAAGAACCAGAAGATTAAAACGTTCTCCGCGCTCTCTGCGTCCTTGGCGGTTTATTTTTCTACGGCGTGCGGATTGGCTGATTTGGTCCGCCAGCCACCACAAACAGATGCCCCACGTCCAGGCCAATAAAATTGTTGCCTACGGCCGTTCCCACAAAGTCCATCAGGCCATCGCCGTTTACATCATCCAGCGGCAGGGCATCAACACCCAGGTTGTCCCCAGCCACGTTGCCGGTGATGGTTTGCACCACCTGCGCCGGACGCGGCCCGTTGCCGGAGATGATGAGAATCTGCCCCCCAGCGGGGGTGCCTGCGCTGGAAGTCCACGCGCCAATTACCAGGTCGCCGTAGCCGTCGCCCGTAAAGTCGGGCACCACGCGGCCCGGACCAAAACCCGCGCCCGGTTCACGACCCTCGAAGGCAGCCAGCAGACGGCCGTTTTCGCCCGAATACACAAACGCATTCCCCGTACCCGGTACCCCAGCCACCGTGGCCGCATAATCCGCCACAAAGATGTCCGGCACGCCGTCGGCATTGTAATCACCTGCGCCATTGGCAAAAAACAGGCCAAAGACGGCCGCATTTTCCGGTTTGTTCGGGCGCAGCGTGTAAACGATACGGCCGTCTGCCCCGGAGAAGAGATACGCTTCGCCCCCACCGAAGGGACCAGCGCCAATGGCCCCCATCACCTGGTCCGGCACGCCGTCACCGGTCACATCACCCACCAGGCCAGCGCCACCGCCCAGCTGAGCATTGGCGGTCGGCCCGTTTTGCTGCCACAGCAGCGCGCCATCGGCCCCTGAGAAGAGGTAAGCCGCCCCGGAGGTGTCGGCATTGGCAAAACGCGCGCCGACGATGAGGTCAGCCTGGCCATCGCCGTTGACATCACCCGCGCCAGAAACGGCCGAACCAAACCAATCACCGCCCATGCCTGCCACGTGCAGCAGCAAGCTGTGATCGACGCCGGAGTACACCTCGGCATAGCTGCCCAGCGGCGCACCTACCACATAATCCAGCACGCCGTCGCCATTCACGTCACCCGCCGTGGTAGCGCTGTAGCCCAGCAAAGCCACGCCGCTGCCCGTGATTGTGTTGAGTAAACGGCCGTCCGCACCATCGTACACATACACCTTGCCCACGGGAGCACCATTCGCATTGGCAAAGAAAGGCGCAGTGGTCAACAAATCATGGACGCCATCCCCGGTGATATCGCCCAAATTCATGGCAATCCAACCGTAACCGTCGCCCACCTGCTCGCCATCAAGCTGGTACAAAACGTCGGCATCAGGTTCCACGATGGGGCCATTAGCCGCAGCCAGACCGCCAATCAACAGCCAAAGCAGCGCCATAACCCAGCTGGCATGTTTCAACACTCGTTTACTCGTCATTGTGTATCCTCCGTTGTGAATAAAGGGCCTTCGGGATTTCGTAGGGTTTGGCGTGAAACGTGAAGCGTGAAACGAGATATCACTCCGGTCACGTTTCACGTTTCACGCATCACGGGCTGAAACCCCCTGAATTTCCAAAGAGCCTGAAATAAAAAAACAGTTTCCATGTTGAGAATACGCAATGAGGCGCTGTCAGACTGTCAAAATCTTGCTCATTTTGGGCAGCAGGGTAGTGGCGGATTTTGGGCGCAGCTGCGAAGGCGGCACGCCAAAGGCGCGGCGAAACGCGGCCGAAAAGTGGCTGTGGCTGGCAAACCCCAGCGCCAGGCTCAGGTCCGTCAGCGAACCGTCGCTGGCGGCAACCAGCTCCAGCGAGGCATGCAGCCGCAGCTGGTTGAGGTAGTCGTGGATGGTCTGCCCGGTTTGCTGGCGAAAGACGCGGCAGAGGTGATAAGGCGAGGTGTACAACAGCTGGGCCAGCAGCTCCAGCGAGAGCGCTTCAGCAAAGCGGGTGGAGAGAATCATTTTGGCTTCGGCCACCAGGTCACGGTGGCTTTTTTGCGTGGTGGTGGATTTGTGAGGCAACGGCCGTTCCCGCCCATAACGCGCCTGGATTGCCTCCTGCAAAATCGCCAGCATCTTCTCCTCGACGAAAAACAAATCTGGCCTGGTCTGCTGGCTTAACGCCTCTACCAGCAGGCGCTGCTGCAAGTAAAGACGGCTGGTGCTGGGACCGTGGCTAAAGGTAAACGGCCGTTCCCACCGATCATCCACATACGGATCGACCGGGCGCAGCGCCTCGATCACCAGCTGCGGGGCAAAACCAAACCAGTCGCAAATGTCCCCTTTTTCCGAGAGCAGGCCGCGCGTGTAGCGCTGGCCCTGGTTGTAAAACATCACCACGTTGGGATTGCCAATGATGGGCAGCTGGCCATCGTGGGTAATGGTGACGCTGGTGCGGGGAAAGACAATGACGTAGCCATGAATCGGGCCGCTGTCGCTAAAACGCGGGTGCCACGGTGGGCAATAAAAACGGCCGATCCGCCCCATACGGCCGTCATACAAAAACGTATCTAATGACTCCATACGCCTACCTCGCCAACTCGTTCAACAATTTGGCTCAGTATAACAGAGTTTCTTTATGGTGACATTACGGGGTCATTAAGGGTTCAACTGGCTCAAAAAAAGGAGCGGTTTTTGATCGCTCCTTGTGAAAATTAGACTCTATTGGGCAGAAACCGGTTCTTGTTTAGTTGTTCCCACGGCCACCATGACCCTGACCGCCCTGTCCACCCTGGTGACCATGTTGATTACCGGTACCATCAGCGGGTGCGGTACCACAGCTGTCACAAACACCGTCACCATCCAGGTCAACAAAGTTGCTGCCCATCATGCCGGTGCCGGGCACATTACCGCAGGTGTCGCAAACCCCATCGCCGTCTGCATCGACAAAGTTACTGCCCATCATGCCGTTGCCGTGCTGGTTACCCATGCCGGTGCCGGGCACATTACCGCAGGTGTCGCACACGCCATCGCCGTCTGCATCGACAAAGTTACTGCCCATCATGCCGCTGCCGTGCTGGCTACCTATGCCGGTGCCGGGCACATTACCGCAGGTGTCGCACACGCCATCGCCGTCTGCATCGACAAAATTTTGTCCAGTGGGAACGGCTGGTTGTTCCTGGGTAACGGCCGTTTCTACATTCACATCTTCAGTTAGCACCGATTCAACCGGATCAGTTGTGCCCAGCGCCTTGGCAATAGGTGTGTTACTGACTAAAGCGATTACAGTGACAATCCCGAAAATTGCCACCACCGCGAGACCAATCATCAAAGAGCGTTTCATTTCAATTCTCCTATACCATGTCATCGGGTTGTTTGAACCCGAACAGCTTTTTCTTAACTGAGTTCATCTTATGGGGAGATTGTTAAGAAATTATGTGGTTGGCAAAAAAAATGGATAGGAGAAACCAATGGCTGGCATTCGTTTGGCCAATTGCTATCTGAAACTAAAGCGGTGATGTAGGGGCAAGGCATGCCATGTCCTACCATTGGCGGTAGTAGAGTTCGGTGGTGTAGAGGACGTGGATACGGCCGTCTACCTCATTCGCCGCAAACAGGTCGCGCAGCTCGGCCAGCATCGGCTCGTGCCGGGGATCACCCACCAGCGGCGCATACGACGAGGACAGCAGCCCGCCCGTTAGGCCCGCCAGGTCGTACGGCCATTCGTGGGGGAAGGTACGCTGCTGCGTCTCTTCGCCCAAATAGGCCAGCACGTTACCGCGCAGCTCATCATTCCGCTCCGGTTTGTTGGAGAGGTAACGCTGGTACAGTTGGGCGTAGCCCTGCATAAACGGCGACGCGTCAAAATCCATCGTGTTCCACACGAGAACGACAAAGCCGCCCGGCCGTAAAATGCGGCGCAGCTCCGGCAACGAGGTTTCCCGATCGAACCAGTGGGCTGCCTGCCCGGCCGTCACAAAATCAACCGAAGCGTCGGGCAGGGTGGTGGCTTCGGCCGTGCCGTTGATGCTGGTGAAGTGCGGAAATTCGGCCAGGAACGTCTCGCCCGCTTCGCGCATTTCCTTGTTGGGCTCCACGCCCAGCACCCGGTTGCCATTCTGCAAAAACAGACGGGCCAGAATGCCCGTGCCGGAACCGATGTCGGCGATAACGGCCGTTTCCACCAGCCCACACTCATCGCGCAGGCAGTTGAGAACGGCCGTGGGGTACGATGGTCGGTACTTTACATAATTCTCCACCCGGTTAGAAAATCGCTGTGTGGGATGCAGGCTCATTTTTGTGCCTCAAAAACGCCGGAATCTTTGCTGATGTGGATGCCACCTTCGGCCTTGATTTTGGCCGCCCATGCTTCGCGGAGTTGGGCAGCGGCCGTTTCCGGCACGTCCATCTCCGGCTTGATCATGGAAAAGGCGTAGGCCAGCAGCGGCTCGACCTCCGTCACCCACAGGCCATCGTCGTAGCGATGCAGATCAACGTGGGCAAAATAGGGTTCCAGCAGGGAACGGCCGTTTTCCAAGCGAAACGGCAGCTGGTCCGTGATCCCCCGCATGCGCCAGGAAGCCGTCATTTGCCGCACGGCTTCCGGCACCAGCAGCGGCAGCTCTTTCATGTGGTTATCCCCGTTGGTGGCGGCGATGAAACGGCCGTCCTGCTTCAACACCCGCCGCACTTCCGCCAAGCCCTGGGGCAAATCGGGCACGTGGTAGAGCATATGGTTGGCCACCACCACGTCAAACGTCGCGTCGGCAAATTCCAGCGCCTGAATGTTGGCCTGCTGGAACTCAAAGTGATGGCCGCTGCCTGCCAGCGCCGCCTCAGCCTCGGCCACCATGCCCGGCGACAGGTCGGTGAGGGTGATGTGGCAGTGGTCCGGAACACGCGCCACATTTTCCCGCCACAGCCAGCCGGGACCGCAGCCGCACTCCAGCACGCGCATGCCCGGTTTTAGCTGGAGCAGATCAAACACCCAGGGCTGCCAGTCGGCAACGGCCGTGCTGAACCGCCGGTGCAGCGCCGCCCGCGCATCCAAATTGCGGCTGTCGCGGTACTGGTTTTTCTGCAAGTACGCCGAATCCTGAAACAGTTTCGCGTCGCTCATCGTTTCCTCCTAAATTTTCTGTAAGAAGTGGCAAGTAAGTTGTCACCTGCCACCTGCCACCTGCTACTTGCTACCTGCCGCTCACTTCAAATACACTCCCAATTGCGCCAAAACCCCACGCCAATTTTCTTCGTGGCTGTCGCGGGCGGCGGTGGAGAGGAATTCATCGTGAAACAGGGTGAGCTCGGTTTGGTCCCGGGCCAGCTGGCGCAAGGTCAGCTCGACGTAGGTGTCTTCGGCGTCCGTTTCGTCGCCCCAGCGCCAGGTGAAAGCCAGCCGCACCGGCTCATTGATCTCGTGGTAAAGGCCGCTAACGCGGTATACCGTGCCGTCGGCCGCCTGCATCTCGATACGGTAATCACCCCCGGTGCGCAAATCGGTTTCGGCGTGAGGTGTGTGCATTTGCGCATTGGGCCGGAACCAGGCCACCAGCGCCTCCGGCTCAATCCAGGCGCGAAACACCCGCTCCACCGAAGCGGCATAAAGTTGGGTTACGGTCAAACTAAACTCAGCACCACTCATTGACAAATCTCCAAAGACATCCACAGATGTCACAGATGAGTTTTTCGCAGCGAATTGACGCGAATTGACACGAAAATTAGCGTTCATTCGTGTCAATTCGGTGCTAACCCCATGAGGTAGAATCCCAAAGACTCCTTTGTCTCTGTACCCTCTGTGGCCCTTAGCGGAAGCCCCGACGGCCGCCGCCACCGCTGCGGCGCGAGCTGGAGCTGCGCGAACGGCTGGCGCTGGAGCTGCGGGAACTGGATCGGCTAGAGCTGCGGCCAAAGCTGCTGCGGCCACTGCTAGAGCCGCCGCCAAATCCGCCGCTGCCGCTGTACCCACCCCTACCACCGCCCGAAGACGGCCGTATCGTGCGTGCTTTGCTCATGATGTCGTTCATCATGCCATCCAGCGACTTGCTGCCGTCCCAATCTAGCTTCACGCTTTGCCCGGCGGCGTGCAGAACAATGTCGGTGGGATCACCTTCCGGGGTAGGGCCAACGGCCGTATTCAACAGCTGCGTCAGATTGGTGCTGGCCTGCTCCAGGCCGCCCGTCAGGCCGTCAGAAATCGTTTCCAGCGCGGGACGGCCGTTGCCCCCGGTGGATGGTGGCTGGGGCGCGCCGCTGGGTGAAGCTGTCGGGCGGGCCGAACTTGCCGGAAACGGCCGCCACGATCCACGCCGCAGCTGCCGCCGCCAGCGATCACGAAAAGTATGCCGGGTGTGCGGCATAGGCTGCGCTGCCGAGCCGTCGCTCCACCAGCTGGGGATGTAGCCGCCCAGCTGCTGAATTTGGGCCAGCAGTCGGTCATCCACGCCCAGAGCCACGGCGTAGGCAAAATAGTGGTCCAAAATCTGTTGCGCCTCGGCCAGATCACCAACCTGCTGAATCTCGACCAGGTATGCCTTGAACCCTTGCCACTTTTTCACTTCCGCATCGGCCTGCTCAGTCAGCGAACGGCCGCTTCGGGCGTTGCGCTGAGTAATTACCAGCCACAACAGGATGCCACCGACAAAAAAGACCGGCGTAGGCACGTTCCAACGATCCGGCAAACCGCTGCTAAAGACAAAAATCAGCAGGGCAAAGATGGCCACGGGGGCAATCATCGTAATCACTGTCTTGTTTTTGGCCCAAAACGAGTTTGCACCAGCATAGAAGTAGCCCACCATCTCCTCAGCCATCGTTTTGGTCAGCTGGGGCAGCTGCGGCGGCAGGCTTTCCAGCAGCCGGGGCAGCGGCACCGCCTCGCCGGGCGGCAAAAAGGGCAGCAGCAGATTAAACAACTGCGACAAAAAGCGAGACGCCGTTACTTCCTGCCCGGCGGGGGTAATAAATGTGCTGTTGGTGGTGAGGGTTCGCTGGTAGACGGCCGTTACCCGCAGCGGATCCCCCATTTGCAGCTGCACCAGCCCCAGGTCGGCCAGGTGCAGCACCGAGGCGAGGATGCCGCGAGCCGTCATTTTGCCTTCAACCAGGTAGTTGACTACACCCGGCGGCAGCTTCGAGGGCGGCTCGGTGCGGTAGTTGCCCAGGCGTTCCCGCAGTTGGCGGCTGCCGCGCAGATACCAGTAGGTGATGCCGCCAAGAACGGCCGTCATTCCCACTAAAATCTGGCCCACCAGCGCGGCCAGGTCGTTGCGCGCCTGGCGCACCTTAAATGCCTCACCTTCGGCAATCTCGGCCTCGATCTGGCGCTGCCAGGCCGGGGTTGGGGCACTGGTGGCATCGGGTGGCAGGGTCAGCTCAATTTGCCAGGGGGCGTTGGGGGCAATCGGCGTGGTGTTGGTCAGCCGCACCGCGCCGGCCGCCGTGCGCGACACGTCACCGCCGCTGAACTGCACATCTTCCAGCCCCAGGCCGTTGGGTAGCAGCCAGGTGATTTGCACCGTGTTGATGGGCACGTCGTAGTTGGCAACGGCCGTCCAGTTTAGCTGCTGGTTGTCGGCGCGGGGCAAAACAACCCCCTCCACCAGGTACTCCAGGGTAAATTGGCCGCTTTCACCCGCCACCAGCGGCACGACATTCCATTTGAGCAGCACCTCGCCCCCCGCCTCCTCGAAGATGTCCACCTCATCGTTGGCCGGGTTGTAACCTACCCACCAGCTGAAGGTTGGCGTTGTTTCCACCGTGTAGCAGTCGGAACAACTGCTGGCCGACTCCAGGTCTACGGCCGTAAAAGGCACCTCCCCTTCAAAAACGCCAACAATCTGGATGTCATCGGTAAACAGCCGGTTGAACTGGCGAAAGCCGCTGTACAACACCCCGGCCTGCACGCTCACCTGCTGCGTTTCCCACACGTGCAGCGTCCCATCGGGCTGCATTTCAATCGTCATGTCAATCTGATCGATGCTGTATTCCAGCTGGCCCGTCTCTTCGACAATTTGCCACTGTTGGGGAACGGCCGTTACCACTTCCGGCGGAAAGTCCAGCAGCACCTGGAACGCGGTGCCATCGGCCACCGTTTCACTGGCTTCGTACACCACCGTCGTACTGTCGTCATCTTCGGTAATTTGGACGCGGTACGCGGGGCCAAACGCTTCGGCAAACACTGTTTCGGCGGCAACGGCCGTTGGCAGGGTTACGCTTACCCGGCTTCGTGGCACAGACAGGCCGCTCCGATCGGCCGGAACAGCGCGCCACTCCAGGCGGTTGGCCTCTGGGTAGACCCACAAACCGCCCGTCACGGTGTATTCCAGCACAAACACCAGCCTATCGCCCAGGCTGGTGGGGGCAAATTCCCAATCCACAAACAGCGTTTGGCCCTCGCGGGAAAATGTGTAACCGCCCGGCCCCGGACCGCGCTGGTAGGGCGTCTGCCGGGCCAGCGACGGCCCGCCCGTCACGCTGATATTTTCGATGCTGGTGGTATACGCCAGGGGAATTTCAGCAAAGGCGGTGGTGTATTCACCAAAAAATTGGATCTGTTGGATCTCTTGGACGGTGAAACGGCCGTCGGCCAGCACAGTAATGTTGACGTCGAACCGTTCATACGCCACAAACTCCTGCGCCAGCGCACGGGGCACAGGGGTGCTCAGGACAACCACAACCAAAAAGCCAATCAAAACGAGAAGTTGCCGGGGGTATTTCATGTCTGCTCCTTGTTTTTGCCTGTGATGGTTTTAGCATATCACGCGGTCGATCGCAAAACGATCAAGCGATTAAAAAACGTCGGTGAGCGATGGGTGAGGCGTTGGGCAAAACGGCCGTTTACCCGTTAAGGTAAAATAGTCGAGATGATCAACAAAGTGCGACGCACTTCGGAAGTGCGTCGCACTTAGAAAAATGGAGAGACCTGATGACGAAACACCGGCTTTTAACCCTGTTTTTGCTGCTCCTGGCCAGCCTGGCGGCCTGCACCGGCGACACCTTTAGCGAACCGACGCCCATCCCGCCGCCGCCCACCAGCAGCGACGGCCAGAATCCGCCTGCCGCCGCCACCATCACCCCGGTGGCCAATGCCGACGCCACCGAACCGGCCGCCGAACCCACGCCGACGCTGGTAGCCACCGTTACCCCCACCGCAGAAGCAGTGGCAACGGCCGTTACCAATCCACCCGTCCAGGTAATCACCAGCCAGCCGCTGCCCGCCAGCAGCCGCGATTTGCTCTTTTTGGCCGATGGCGCTTTCAAGCGCTGGAATCAGGCCAATGGCCAAATTGAAACCCTCGTGCCCGGCCCCAACAGCAGTGCGCCAGAAAATGCCGATGAACCAGAGATCGGCCGTGTTACCGATTATTCGATGAGCGTCGACGGCAAGCGGGCCGTGGTAGCCCGATTGTTGCGCATCGCCACCGATCCAAACATTGAAAATGCCCAGCCAGAAACCAGCCACGAGCTGCTGTTTGTGGACATGGTCAGCGGTGAAATCTGGACGTTGGTGCCCCAGGTGGATAACCTGGGCACCTTCCAGCTCTCGCCTAACGCCCAGCAGCTGGCTTTTGCCGCCACCGGCCTGGACGGCATCCCCGATGCCTCCAGCAGTACAGCAGATGCGGAAAATGGCGAGCCGCTGCCCAACAATTTGTACGTCATGGCCACCGGCGGCGGCAGTCCAGGCAGCATCACCCAGGTGCGCGACTGCATCGGGCGCTGCTTTAATCCCGTCTGGCACGTGGAGAACAACCTGGTGGCCTTTGCCGATGAAGAAGCGCTCTGGCTCTACAATATCGCCGCCCGCGAGCCGGAACTGCTGCTGGAAAACACGCCCTACAAACCAGGCATGGCCGACGTAGGCCAGATCTCCATCTATTCGCCGCTTGCGTGGGCCAGCAACGGCCGTTACCTCCTCGTCTGGGAAGGGCTGTGGGAAGGGGCCAATCGCGCCGTGCTCGATTTACCCACCGACACCCTGACGGAAGTGCCCAATTCTTTCGTTTATGCCGATTTGTTCCCCACCGAAATCAGCTGGATGCCCGATGACCGGCTGCTGGTCTGGCGCACGCAGCAGGAAAGCGAGAATTTCACGCCTCAGGTGGAGCTGTGGCGCTTTAACCACGATGCGGGCGAGATGGTACGGGAAGAATCGGCCGTTTTGTCTGATCTGCCTGTAGGCTTGCTCGGCGGGACGAATTTGGAAAGCGGCCGTTTTGCCTTCGCCCTGAGCGCTGCCCCCAGCGCCAGCAGCAGCCAGGCCGCACTTCAGGCGGTGGGCACCTACCAGCTCACCTCCCTGGCCGAGATGCCGGAGCGAGTCAACAGCCTGCCGCCAGCGGGCGAAGGCCGCCTGCAAAGCGACATCTACTGGGCCAGAGACGGCAGCGGCGCCCTCCTAGTGCAGCAGCCGCGCCAGTTTGAGACCACCGTTTACTACGCACCCACCGACGGCGATTTCTTGTATGACATTACGGCCGTTCTCGGCCAAAATCCACACGATTTTCAATGGCAGCCGGAAATTGTGGTGCCGTAAATCAAAAACTTCCTGCGGCAGGCGTCTAATGGGTGAGTAGGGTATTACGGGAACCACCCTCACCCCAGCCCTCTCCCTCGTAGGGAGAGGGAGCCAGATTCCCTCTCCCTTCCAGGGGGAGGGTTAGGGTGGGGGTCGAAGGATTACCCAATTACGCCATGACTCAACAACTGACCCATGCGCTACCAACCAACTGCCGCAATTTTTCTGATTTTTTGCTTCTTCCTCTCAACGGGCTGCCGGGAAACGGCCGTACCACCAGCAACGGCCGTTTCCCAGGCAGACCCCACCGAGCAGCCAGCTACGCCAACGGCCGTTTCGCCGACCCACCCGCCACCACCCATTGAACCCACCGCCACAACAATGCCGACTGACACGCCTACGCCGGAGCCATCAGCCACACCCGCCCTCTGGCAGGAGGTAGCCAAAATGCCCTCAGCCCGGTCGGAAATGTCGGCGGGAGTGATTGACGGCCGTATCTACGTGCCCGGCGGCTGGACCAATGGTTTTGGCCAATCCACCGCCCTGGAAATGTACGATCCGGCTTCCGACAGTTGGACCAAACTGGCCGACCTGCCTTTTCACGTAAATCACCATGCAACGGCCGTTTACCAAAACGCCCTCTACGTCTTTGGCCCAGAAGACAGTGCCCTGCGCTACGACCCGGCCAGCAACACCTGGCAGGCGCTGGTCCCGCTGCCGGAAAATCGTTATGCGGCGGCAGCGGCCGTTTTGGGCGATTACCTCTACGTGGTTGGCGGCAGCGGCAGCACGTCTGACCTGCTGCGCTACGATCCGGCCAGCGACAGCTGGGCGCGCCTGGCACCGCTGCTACAAGCCCGCGAGCACACCCAGGCGGTGGTCCTGGACGGCCAGATCTATGCCCTGGGCGGGCGCTGGGACCGCGGCCTGAACAGCGTGGAGCGCTACGACCCGGCCAGCGACACCTGGTTCCGCGTGCCCGCTATGAACCAGCCCCGCAGCGGCTTTGGTGCGGCCGTTTGGGACGGCAAAATTGTGGTAGCCGGAGGCGAACTGCTTTCCCCGCTAGACATCATCGACTCCATCGAGATTTTTGATCCGGCCCAAAACCGGTGGGAAATGCTAGGAGTGCCCATGCCCGTGCCGCTGCATGGCCTGCCCATCGCCGTGATTGGCAGCGAGCTGTACCTGCTGGGCGGTTCCGGCCTGGCCGGCGATGTGGCCAACCGGGGGCGTGTTTACCGCTGCTCTCTAGACAATAATTGATGCGTCGCTCGAACTTCCTGAGTTTTTGCGTGAAACGTGAAACTTGACCAGAGGAACATCACGTTTCACGTTTCACGCGTCACAGGCTGTAAACCTCCTGGATTCCCCGAGAGCCCGATTGAGCTCCCTGGTTTACGGCACCGCGTTTCTCATGTACTATCGCTTGCTAGTGACTTTAGCCTATGGTCAATGGCGGCAGCAAGACTTATGCTACGCCTACAAACACCTGATCGAACTTGCGCAAAGTGGTCGCAGTGTACCGAGCCTTCCGGCTTTTTGAGGACAAATGGTGAATTCCTTACGGACCTTTATGAAAGGCCCCCAGTATCCAGATCCCGACGAAACGCGCATTGCCCAACTGGTCTGGGCCATGTCGCTGGCGTTTTTTGTGGTCACATTTTTGGTTTGCGTCTTTTTTGCCTACCAACTTCCCGGGCAAAGCTGGCTCTCGCTGACCATTTTCCTCATTGTTGCCATCTTTACGTTTGCCACCCTGTGCCTGCTCCGGCAAAGCCGGGTGCGCCTGGCCAGCCAGTTATTTACCTTCAACGTATTTGTGGGAATGGTCATCAACAGCTATTTTTATGGCGGCATTCGCAGCATTAACGGGCCTGCCTTTATCATTTTGCTGATTATTGCCGGGCTGCTGCTAGGCACCCAGGCGCTGCGCCACTACACGCTTGTTTCCCTGGCCACCATTGTGCTGCTGTACCACCTTGAAGCCCGCGGGGTCATTGGCAACCCCAACATGGGGCCGGTGCTCATGACCGACGTAGGCATCATCTTTGCCGCGATTGGCATTGCTGCCGTGCTGCTGCACTCTGCTATCAGCAGCATAGACAAGGGCTACCTGCTGCTGAACACGGCACTGGCCCGGCTGAAAAGCACCACTGTCTCCAAAATTTATGTAGAAAATATTCTGGCGTCGATGCAGGACATGCTGTTTGTTATTACACCAGACAAACACATTGAAAAGGTAAACCAGGCGGTGCTCAATTTGCTGGGCTACAGCGAAGATGACCTGCTGGGCCAGCCGCTGCACATTGTGTTGGCCCCAGAAGAACGGCCGTCCTGGCAGCAGCCCACCACCATTCATTCACCCCTTTTTTCACTGCGTGATCAGGAGCTGCGCTTTTTAACCAGCGACGGGCGGGTGATCGATACGGCCGTTTCAACGGCCGTCATGAACGAAGAAAGCGCCGCCACCCCCAGCATCGTCCTGGTAGCCAACGACATCACCCAGCGCAAACAGTTTGAGCGCGAACTCACCGCCGCCAAAGCCGTCGCCGAAGAAGCCGCCCAGGCCAAATCAGATTTCCTGGCCAGCATGAGCCACGAGATCCGCACCCCGCTCAATGCCGTCATCGGCATGACCAGCCTGCTGCTAGACACCCCCCTCACCACCGAGCAGGAAGATTACGTCGCCACCGCCCGCACCAGCGGCAACGGCCTGCTGTCCGTCATCAACGACATTCTGGACTTTTCCAAAATCGATTCGGGCAAGCTGGAGCTGGACCTGCAAACCTTCATCTTGCGTGAATGCGTGGAAGAAGCCATCGACCTGGTGGCGGTTCAGGCCACCGCCAAAAATTTGTACCTGAACATCTACATCGAACCCGATGTGCCGGTCATTGTGCAAGGCGACGTTACCCGACTGCGCCAGGTGCTGGTGAACCTGCTGGGCAATGCGGTGAAGTTTACCGTCGAAGGCGAAATCAATCTGTGGGCCGGCTGCAAGGTCCAGAACGGCCAGACCGTGCTTCATTTCATGGTTAAAGACACCGGCATCGGCATCCCGGCGGACCGCATGGGGCGCTTGTTTGAGCCGTTTCGCCAGGTCGATTCGTCCACTACCCGCGAATTTGGCGGCACCGGCCTGGGGCTGGCTATCAGCAAGCGGCTGATTAACCTGATGGGTGGTGAGATCCAGGTGGAAAGCTCGCCGGGCAAGGGCAGCATCTTCTACTTCACCATCACCACCGAAACGTGCACGGTCTGGAACGAGCCTGAGAGCAGTCAGGCTCCCGGCGCGGCCGCACCGTTTACCGGTAAGCGGGTGCTGGTGGCCCACCCAAACCAGACAAGCCGGGCTGTTTTAGCCAAACAGATGCAACTGTGGGGCAGCGAGGCTGTCTGCATCAGCACAACGGCCGAAATTATGCAGGCCATTTCTCAGCTGCCCCGGTTTGACCTGTTTATGGTGGATGCCACTGTCATCAAACAGGAACCGGGTTTACGCGCGGTATTGATGCAGCAGGCGGCCGTTTCCCACTCGCACGTTTTGTTTCTCACCCCCATGGGCCAGCAGTGCACCGTTGCGGAGGAAAACCCGACCAGCTACTGCCTCAATCGGCCGTACCACGCCAACCAACTACAGCTCTTGCTGGCCGAGATTTTTGCCCAGAGCATGAGTAACGGCCGTTTACCAGCCACCCCCTCTAGCAAATCGCAGTTCAACAAAGCGCTGGCCGATGCCCATCCCCTGCGCATTTTGCTGGCCGAAGACAACCTGATCAATCAAAAAGTGGCGTTGCGCATGCTGGAACGGCTCGGCTACAACGCTGACGTGGCGGCCAATGGTTTAGAAGCGGTCCACGCGTTGACGTTACGGCCGTATGACCTCATCTTGATGGATATTCAAATGCCAGAAATGGATGGCATTGAAGCCACGCAGCGCATCCGGGCTGGCTGGCCGCCGGAAAACCAGCCGCGCATCGTGGCTATGACGGCCAACGCCCTGGCGGGCGACCGGGAAACTTACCTCACCGGCGGCATGGATGATTACGTCAGCAAACCAATTAAGGTGGAAGAACTCACCCGGGTGCTGCAAAACAGCCACCACACCAGGTAAATCATTCGGCTGCACCAGCCTCGGCGGCTTCAGCTTTGGCTTTGGCCGCGGCCGCTTCGGCGGCCAGATATTCGTCTTCGCTCAGGAAACGGCCGCCGCTAATCTCGTGGCTGGTCATCTGGTAAGCGGCATCCAGCTGCACCACCGTCTGGATGCGCCGGAAGCAGCGGCTGTCGACAATCGTCTTGTGCCATTCATAACCGCCGTCTTCGCTGTTTTGCAAATCATGCTGCTTATCGGCGCGCACCCGCACCCGCGCACCGCAGTTGGCGCACTCCACGTAAAAATAGACACCCTGCGTATCGACATATTTCTTCGGGGCACCCCCGCCGAATAACTTTTTGAGGAATCCCATCGTTTTTCTCCTTATCACCAATCAATGGTACGGGCGAGGCAGTTGGCTACCTGATCCGATCGCGAACGGCCGTTGCCTTCCAACTGCTTCGCCCCTTCCGGCCTGCCCACATCGCCTCGATTTCTATCGTACGGGCGAGGCAGTTGGCTACCTGATCCGATCGCGAACGGCCGTTGGCCTCCAACTGCCTCGCCCCCTCCGGCCTGCCCACATCGCCTCGATTTCTATCGTACGGGCGAGGCAGTTGGCTACCTGATCCGATCGCGAACGGCCGTTGGCCTCCAACTGCCTCGCCCCTACGCCCCACAATTTGATTATAACCCTTTTCCGCCCGGGCAACTTCCCTCTTCACCATCCCCCACAGACATGCTAAACTTGCGTTATGTCCACCGACGAATTCTGGCAGGCGCTAGATGAAGCCACGAACCCCACCGCCTACAAGCCGCTGCGTAACCCGCACATCGTCGTATCGCGGCTGCAAAACCGGGCCGAGACGTATTACGTCATCAAGGAGCCAGAATCCCGATCCTACCTCCGGCTGGGGGAAGAGGATTACGCGCTGTGGTGGCAGATGAACGGCACCAGATCCGTCAAGGACCTGCTGTTCTACTGCCTCAAACGGTACAAAAAATTGCCCATCGGCCACCTCACCAGCCTCATCGGCGAGCTGAAAGAGGGCAACTTCCTGCAAACGCCCAACACCAAAGTGTACGACCAGATCGAAGCGGAATTGGCCGCCCGCGCCCCGGCCAGCCGCGGCCAAAAGCTGCTCAAAAGCTTCCTCTACACCGAGCTGGCCATCTCTGGCCTGGACGATTTTTTCATCCCGCTCTACAAACGGCTTAAGCCGCTCTTCTGGCCGCTGGGGCAAACCCTGCTCTTTTTGCTGGTGCTGGTCGGCGGCTTTTTGTTTGGCCTCAGCTACTTTTTAGGCGACTACAACATCACCGGCAGCGGCCTGGGCGTGCTCACCCTGCTGCTGGCCAACCTGCTGGTCATCGGTCTACACGAGGTAGCCCACGGCCTGATGACCAAACACGTGGGGCGCGAACTGGATCGCGGTGGCTTTTTGATTTACTGGGGTTTCCCCGCCTTTTTTGTGGATACCCGCGACACCTGGCTGTCGCCCCGGTTGGATCGCATCAAGGTGTCCTGGGCCGGGCCGTATTCCGGGCTGATGCTGGGTGGATTGGTGGGGGTGGTGCTAACGGCCGTATCCGCCTTCTCGCCCCCTGAATTCCAACAAACCCTCCTGGCCACCTTTATCTTCCAGATTGGCTTTTTGGCTTACCTTAGCGTGGTGGTCAACCTCAATCCGCTGCTGGAGCTGGACGGCTACTTCATGCTCATGGATTGGCTGGAGATGCCCGGCCTGCGCGACCGCGCCTTCGACTTTTTGCGCCACGAGCTGTGGCCACGCCTGCGTGAAGCGGGCACACCGACCAAATTTTGGCGCTCCCTCAACCGCGCCGAGCGCATCTTTACCCTCTTTGGCGCGATGGCCCTCGTTTACTCCATCTTTGCCCTCTGGCTGGCGCTTACCTTCTGGCAGGGGTACGTCAGCGAATTTTTCCTGAACCTGTGGCACAGCGATGCGTGGTGGGGCCGGTTGGTGGTGGGGCTGCTGACGGCCGTTCTCCTTCTGCCCGCCCTCTACTACCTGGGGCTGTACGGCTGGAGCCAAATCCGGGCCGGGCTAGAATGGCTGGCCCGCCGCCAGCTGCTCTCCCGCACCGACGTCCTGGCCCTGCTGGTTGGGGTGCCCATCCTGCTCGGTTCACCACTGGTCTACTTTTTCCTCAACCGCCTCAATGCCGTGCAAACCAGCCTGTGGCAGGGCATTTTTGTCTGGCTGCTGCACCTGGGCACGGGGGCGGCGCTGGTGGGCGTGGCGCGGCAGCTGCCGGGGTCACGTTTTCAGTGGGCGCTGTGGGCCTTAACGGCCGTTCCCCTCACCCTCGCCCTGGCCTGGATCAGCCCCAACAGCCTGGGCCGCGACCTGGCGCTCATCGCCACAGCGATCGCCATTTTGGCTGCGGGCGTCGTGGCCTGGTTCACCATCAACCCTGGCTTCCTGGCCGGGGGCGACCGATTGCTAATGGCCTTCTTTATTTTGCTGGGCATCGGCACGTACACCGGGATGAGCTACTTTTTGGGCAGCGAGGTGTTGGCGACAGACGGCCGTTGGTTGGCAACGGCCGTCATTTGTCTGGGTACCGGTTTGGGCCTGGCGCTAATGGCCCCGCTCCTGCTCAACTTTGCCCGCTCTCGCTTTGCCATCCCCTGGGGGCTATTTGCCCTCGCCATTCTGATAACGCCCTGGCTGCAAATTTACCCGCAGCTGGACTTCACCGTCATCACCCTCTGGCTGTATGCCGCCGTGCTGTACCTGCTGCTGGGCACCCTGGCCCAATTTACCCGCTCGGAAACGGCCGAAAGTGAAACCGGCATCTTCAGCGAGCGGCAGCGGCTGATCAACAGCTTCAACCAGTTCATGCACGCCCTCTTCACCAGCTACGAAACGATCTTCGGCCAGCGCCGCCTGGCCCTGATCCAGAGCCAGATGGCCGCCCTGGGCGCGCTCGATGCCGACTCGACCATCCTGGAGCTGGGGCAGCACGCTCAAAAAGCGCTGCTGCTGGCCGTGGATCGGCTGGACGACCTGGCCGGGACGCCCTTCACTCGCAAAGCAGGCCAGGCCGCCTACGACAGCCTGGACTGGCTCGATGCCGAAACGCTGGCCCGGCACGTCCTGGGCAAAACCGAGTGGGGCGCGCAGCTGGCCCAGGGTTTCATCCGCACCCGCGACAAGCGCATTGACCTTATTCGCCAGGCGGACCTGTTTGCCGGATTCGACCAGGAAGGTGTGGAAGCGCTGCTGCACGTGATGCGCCGCTGGCGCACCCGGCCGCACCAGATTTTGGCCCACGGGGGACGGGATGCGCTTTATTTTTACCTCATCGAAGCGGGGGAAGTGGGTGTGTACCATAACGGCGAGCAGCGGGCGGTTTTGGCGGCGGGCGGCTATTTTGGTACGGCCGCTTTAGCCGGAACCGGCGTCTACCAATTCACCTACCGCGCCCTCACGCCGCTCACCACCCTGGTGATCCACCGCGACCAGTTTGATCCGCTGCTGCGCGCCGACACCACGCTGGCCCAGCAGGTGAGCTCCGGCGCGGAGGAACGCAGCCTGCTGCGGCAGATGCCCCTGTTCAACAGCCTCAGCCCGCAGGAGCTGGCCTCGGTCGATGCCCGGCTCCAGCCGCGCCGCGTGGCGGCTGGCGAACAGTTTGTGCAGCAGGGCCAGCCGCGCAGCCACCTGTTCATCATTGCCGAGGGGGAAGTGGAAGTATTTGTCACCGAAGACGGCGTTGAGCGAGTCATTGGCCGGTTGGGGCCGGGCGAACATTTTGGCGAATACGCCCTCTTTGCCGACACGCCGTACCATGCCAGCGTCCGTGCCGTGGTGGACGGCCGTCTCCTGCTGCTAGACGAAGCCAAGTTCGATGAACTGGTAGCCACCTGCGAGCGCATGACCCATTACGTGGAGCAAATTGGCAGCGGCCGTCTCATCGCCACCCGCCGCCGCGCCACCCCCGCCGCCCTCATTTCGTAGGTTTATCGTGAAACACAATTCTACAACTACGAAAAAACGTGTTTTGGGGAAACAAACTTTGTTGCTTCTAATACTGTTTGGCACTTTGGCTGCAATCAGTTTAGGAGTCGTGCGGTATTGGCGAAATTTTGATCAGTGGCAGACTTTTAGCAGCAATGGCAAATATTACACCCAAGTACATCCTGATTTCAGATTGGAGTATCCATCCACTTGGCACGATGAAGTTTATCAGGGCGATTTCCGCGGCACCGACGATATTTGGGCAGACTTTGGCGATTTCAGTGCTAGTCTTAGACTATATTGGCGGCCATTAGAAAATCCCACAATAAATGAATTTAGCCTATGGGGTAAGGAAATCATCGAGATTTATGAAGGAAATAATGTATCTCCGTTGCAAAACGTGCTAGTTGGGGTAGAAGATTATCCTTCCTTTATTCAAACCTTTCAGGGGTATGCAAATCGCACTTACATTATTGTCTATATTTTGAATGATGAAGGCGGGTATCTGCTCCTCTTGCATGCCAAACGATACAATGAGGAAACCGAAAACACGTTCCGACAAATTTTGGCCTCTTTTCAGATTTTGGAAACACAAAAGTAGGTGATTCAAATACCCTTTACTCGTCGTCACAATTTTCCTTAAACCAAGCAGCCATTGATTCCAAAGACGGCCGTTCCCCCACCACCATCATCGTAAACCGCTCCATTTCTGCATTAGTTGTTTCCAATCTGGTGCCATTTAGCTGCAAAAACATCGCAGCGGCCGTAATCGCCGTACGTTTGTTGCCATCAACAAATGGATGGTTTTGGCTGAGAGATTCCATGAGAGCGGCCGTTTTCAAAAACAGATCCGGGTACAAATCGGCTCCATCAAATGTTGCTTGCGGCCGGGCCACGGCCGATTCCAGCAGGCCCAAATCAAGAATGCCGTGCTCACCCCCCGTCGTGGCGATCAGCCGGGCATGGATAAAAAGAACTTGCTGTGGCGTGAGGTAGCGCGTCATTTGGCCAAAGCTTCAAGCGCCGGTCGGTATTGTTCGATGAACTCATCCAGTTGTTTGGCAAAGGCGGGGTCAATGTCTGCGAGTACCGGGCGATTGGGCTCGATGATCAGCCGTCCCTCTTCCGCTTCAAGCGTCACAGAAACCTCGCTGCCTTCTTGCAACCCCAGCTGCTCGATTGAATCTTTGGGTAAAGAAATAACCAAACTGTTGCCTGTTTTGAAGATTTTGCGAACCATAATCATTCTCCTGTACTTACACTGTCTATACAAAGTATAGAAGAGACTCTATTACACGGCAACTCTTTTTTTGATGAGGCGTTTAACACGGCCGTATCACCCTTTTAGCCTTAGCCATCATTTGCACCGTGTCCGCCATACTGCCCACTTCGCCAATTTGCAGCATCTCCTGCCGCTGGAAATGCTCCAGGCAAGTGCCGCAGGTGGCAATGCGCGCCCCGCGTGCTTCCAGCTTGCGCAGGCTTTCCAGCGCCGGGCCGTCGGCCGTGGTGGTAAGAAAGACACCGCTGTTGACGCAGCCTATCACGTCCACCCGCACCTCCGAATCCGCTAGCTGCGCCAAAAACGCCAGCAGCAGCTTGCGCCCCAGTTGGGCGTCGCCCTCACCCATCTTGTCTGAATTGAGATATAAAAAGTTCATCACATCGGCTCCTTTATGACCAAAAGGCTCTTTGGGAATTCAGGGGGTTTACAGCCCGTGATGCGTGAAACGTGAAACGTGACCAGAGAGCCATCACGTTTCACGCCAGACCCCACGAAATCCTGAAGACCCTGACCAAAATAGAATTGGTGGAATTTTAGCAGGTTTACGGCCGTATTCTCCCCCACTTTCAACTTCTCACTTTTTACTGGCCTTTCTCATGGGCGAGGCAAGTGGAAAAAGCTTGTTTCAAGTGCCCACGATGTCCTCCACCTGCCTCGCCCCTACTTTTCACTTGCAACTTTTCACTTTTCACTTCCCACCCCACCTTGCCATCCCCCCCGCTTACCCGTAAAATCCCCAGGCAATAAATTGCCATACACAATAATCGTTTTAAGGAAGAATCCATGGACGCAGACGTAACCAAACGCGCCGAACAAAAAAAGGCGCTGGAAAAGATTAAAAATGGCCTGGCCACCAAAGTACGCATCATGGTCAACCGGGACTGCTGCCCCGCCTGCCGCGCCGCCGAAGGTGCTTACGAATTCGACCAAGCCCCCGAACTGCCGCTGGAAGGCTGCTCCCACCCCGACGGCTGCCGCTGCTTCTATGCCCCCGTTCTGGACATGTTCGGCCCGTAAAGAATAGCCTCAAAGATTTCGCAGATTTACCAGATTTAATCCTTTTAATCTGCGAAATCTTTGATTTTTATCCTGCTTGTTCCACGCAATGACTCCACACTTAAAACTTTGCCTGACTCTCTGCCTGCTTTTCCTGGCTGCCTGCGGTGGTGGGGCAGAGGCTGCCCCGCCCCCACCGACCCTTAGCCCACAGGCGCTGGTGGGTAAACAAGTGTTCACCCGCGACTGCGGCGCCTGCCACAGCACCTCCCCCGACACGATCATCGTTGGCCCCTCATTGGCAGGTGTGGCCAATCGCGCCGCTACCCGTGTACCAGACCAGGACGCCTACACCTACCTGCTCACCTCCATCATGCAGCCCGACGCCTACCTGGTCGAAGGCTACGAGAACCTCATGCCCAACAACCTTAGCAAACAGCTCACCGGCGAAGAGCTGGATGCGGTTATCGCCTACCTGCAAACACTTCAGTAGTGGCAAGTGGCAGGTTGCAAGTGGCAGGTTCCCTGTCACCCCTTCACCCCTTCACCCCTTCACCCCTCCACCCCTTCACCCCTCCACCCCTTCACCCCTTCAATCCCTGGTTGCACACCCCCGGTTGCTGGTACAATTCGCCCTCAACTAGCAACCCCTATCAACTTGCGTGAAGAGGAGAACCCCATGTCCACTGTTCTAAAATGGATCGCTCGTATTTTTGGCGTCCTGATCGGCCTGGTGCTGCTCATTTTTGTCATCGCGGCCGTCATGCCCGCCCAGGCTGACCCCGACGTTGGCGAAAGCCACGGCGCCGGAGCCAGCAGCGTGCAGCCGTCGTACACCGGCTTGCAGCGTGAATTCCCGGCGCTGAACGAAACGGCCGTAAACCCCACCACCCCCGAAAAAGCCGAACTGGGTCAGCTGCTCTTCTTCGACCCCATCCTCTCGCAAAACAACGACACCGCCTGCGCCACCTGCCACCAGCCCGATTTGGGCTTTAGCGACGGCCGTATCCATGCTGTCGGTCCCACCGGTGTCGAGCAGACGCGTAACACCCCCGGTTTATGGAATGTTGGTTATGCGCAGAATCTGTTTTGGGACGGCCGTCTCGATACCCTCGAAGCCCAGTCCAACGTTCCCCTCACTCACCCGGATGAGATGGGCGTGACCGACACCGCCGCCCTGGTGGCCGAAATCACCGCCATTGGCGAATACAACACGCTGTTTAACGCCGCCTTCGACGACGGCGTGACCCTGGAAAACATCGAACGGGCCCTGGCCGCTTTCCAGCGCACCTTAATTACCAACAACAGCCCGTTTGACCAGTACGCCGCAGGCAACGTCGATGCCCTCACCCCCAGCCAGCGGCGCGGCCTGGCGCTGTTCCGCTCCGGCGCAACACGCTGCTTTGAGTGCCACACCGCGCCCACCTTCGCCACCGACACCTTCCGCGTGGTTGGTGTGCCCAGCGACGATCCGGGCCGGGCGGGCGTGGTGGACGACGGCGTTACCGGCGCGTTTAAGGTGCCGACGCTGCGCAACATCGCCCTGACCGCGCCCTACATGCACAACGGCTCGCTGGAAACGCTGGAAGCGGTGGTCGATTTTTACGCCGATGGCGGCGGGCGCATCCACGGCCAGGAAAATGTGGACGTTTTTGTGCAGGGGTTTGAGCTGACCGACCAGGAGCGGCTCGATCTGGTCGCTTTCCTCTACGCCTTGACCGATGAGAGCAGTTTACCGGCGGTGCCTACGGCCGTTCCCTCCGGCCTGCCCGTGATTGCCCCCACTGAAAATCCGGCCCGCGCCGAAGTGGCTGCGCACAACGTCGGCGGCGACAGCGGCATTGATTTAAGCGACCGCGAACCGATGACGATTGTGGTGCAGGCCGGGGAGAGTGTGCAAACGGCCGTCGATCGCGCCCGCCCCGGTGACACTATCGAAGTGCCCTACGGCGTTTATCACGAACGTGTGGTCATCGACATCAACGACATCACCCTGCGCGGCATCCCCAACGAGGCGGGTGAATGGCCCATCTTCGACGGCGAAGGTGTGCTCACCGAAGGGGTCATCGCCTCCGGCAACAACTTCACCGTGGGCAACCTGCACGTGCGCAACTACACGGACAACGGCGTGCTGGTTGAAGGCGTGACCGGCGCGCATTTCCACGACATCTTTGCCGAAAACGTGGGCACCTACGGCGTCTACCCCGTGCGCAGCACCAACGTGCTGATTGAACGCGTCGAGGTCACCGGGGTGGACGATGCGGGCGTGTACGCCGGGCAGTGTGAAAACGTCATCGTGCGCGACAGCATCGTCTACGGCAACGTGCTGGGCATCGAGCTAGAAAATACGATTGGCGGCGAAATCTACAACAACCACACCTACGACAACACCGTTGGCATTTTTGTCGTGCTGCTGCCCCAGCTCACCTCTAAAATCTCGGCCAACACGCTCGTCTACGAAAACATCGTCGAGGACAACAACCACGAAAACTTTGCTCCACCCGGAGCCATCGCCGGGATTGCCCCCTCGGGCGTGGGCATCCTGCTGCTGGCCACCGACAATGCCGAGGTGTACCACAACGAAATTCGCAACAACAAAACCACCGGCGTGGCCGTCTTCAGCCTCACCAGCACTGGCGCGTTCGACATCAACGAGATAGACATCGGGCCGCTGCCGGAAGGCAACTGGGTGCACAGCAACACCTACGAAAACAACGGCTACGACGCTGATCCCTTTGTCCGCGATTTGGGCATCCCCACGGCCGATATTCTTTGGGACGGCACGGGCATGGACAACCGCTTCAACGAGGAAAGCGCGTCTTACTTCCCGCCGCTGGTGCCGGGTGATGGCTGGCCCGGCTTTGTCCGGCGCGGCTACACCAACATTCTCGGCTTTTTAGTCGATCAGCTCCTGTAAGCCCGTAGCCGTGGTTTCTTACCGCGCGGATTTTGCGCGGTAAGAAACCGCGGCTACATGGGGGATCATTCTGGGGGAGTCAACGCCGCCACGCCCCAGAACGGGCCGGGGCAGGTTACTTTGTTGGCGAAGAAGCGGTAATTTTCGGCCGTTTTCTCCCCACCCGGCAGCGTCACCTCATCCCCCACGGCAAACATTGCCGCTTCAATGCCATTGCCGCGAAACACAATCTGCAGCGGGTCTGCGTCTTCATCTGGCCAGATGTTAGGCGGCCAAAAAATGGTGTAGCCATCTACCCGAAAACAACCATCATCAATGGTCAAAACGCCGCTAACAGTGCCTTCATCCGCCGCCCATTTGGACTGAAAATAGAAAATAGCATCCCCGGCAGACTGCACGTAAATGTCGGGAATGGCTTGCTCAGCGAGCGTCTCGGTACTACCTAATATCCAGTAAGGGCCAGGACACGCTTCGGGCATCTCCGGCTCAACAATACTGCTGCCTCCGCCGCCGCCCAGGCGCGTCCACTCACCCACACGGCCGACTGGTTCGCCCTCGCCATTCAACACGGTAATTGCCTCTTCACTGATCTCCAGTGAAAAGTCGTAGTGCCAGATAACGATTGGCGCTTCAGCCAGGGACACATTTTCGTACTGCACGCGCAGGCAGCCGTTATCATCCAGCACCAGCGTGCCTTCCAGCAGGGCATCCATGCCCGCCACAGCCGGGGCCTGGCGTGGAAAGTAAATCGTACGGCCGTCTGGCCCACTATACTCATCCAAACCCGGTTCTGCTCCACCTGGGGCACAGGCGGCTAACAAAATAACCAACAAAATTACGGTTCTTCCAATCTTCATCTCATACCTCCGTGCAGCGCAACACGCCGGGTCACGCCGCTGATTTTACTTTTACAACGAGGCAAAGCGGGAATTGGTTCCGCCCCGTCCTGGTCGGTAAACGGCCGTTCCTGCATCAAATTCTCGTAGGGGCAGGACGGCGCGGTATAGTTTGGGACAAAACAGGTCGCCTTATCTCCGCGCCGTCTCGCCTGGCTTGCATTAACGTCCAATTGGGTGAGACAGGCGGGAGGCGAGACCCACTGCCTGGCCATGAAATTGGCCCGCCTGTCCTACCCCTACGCCATATTTCAAACGGCCGTACCCCTAAAAATGCTCCTTGACCGATCAAAAAAGGCATGATAGACTGTTCGCCAGATTAACTTTTGAACCAATCCTTAAAGGAGGTACCCACAAGATGGCCCAAGTGAAAAACAACATCTTCCAAAACGTCAATGAACGTTGTGTGGGTACACCTCGCCACTGCTAGAAATCCAAAACTGATTCTTTTTGGATAAATTCGCGGCCACGGGTGTACCCAACCTGTGGCTTTTTTGTTGCCTTTTGCCAGCAACTAAACTGTTCCGCCCAGCTTCCTTAGCGGGGATCCTACTTAAATCGGAACAGCAGCCACCGTCACACAACAACGACCGGTGGCTTTTTGTTTCTCTCCCCCAGACTCAACTAAAGCCACATTCCCTGTATCAATTTCAGGATGTTTGCCGGAGCATGACAAAACCGGCCCAAAATCAAACTGATGAGCAAATTTGCGGCTTTTGAACAATTTGAAGAGTACCAGTATCAAGACAACAGTCGGGAAAACCGGCGCAATCGGCCCGGTTCACCCAAACACAAGCAGAAGAACGGCCGTTCCCGCCAACCTATGCAAGATATCCGCGAAATGGATGACGGCATCGAAAACTGGGTGCCCAGCTACGCCAAAGCCCTCGATCCGAAGCACCACGAGCGGCAGTGGGTCATCGAATCCGTCGGGCCTTTTTACCGCGACCAGATTGTCACCGACGTGACCCGCCTGGTGAAAGGCGGCAAAGAGGCCAACGTCTACGCCTGTACCGGCCATCCGGCCACCGGGGTAGACCTCATTGCCGCCAAGCTGTACCGCCCGCGCGAACTGCGCCACCTGAAAAACGACGCCGTCTACAAGGCTGGCCGCCAGCTGCGGGATGCCGAAGGCAAAGAGATGAAGGGACGGCGCGTCAAGCTGGCCCTGAGCAAAAAGACCAGCTATGGCAAATCCGTCGATATTCAGTGGTGGATTGGCAATGAGTATCGCACCCAAACCCAGCTGTTTGCGGCGGGCGCAGATGTGCCCAAACCCATCGCCCACCAGGGCAACACCGTGCTCATGGCCTACATCGGCGACGAGTATGGCCCGGCACCGACGTTGAGCGAAGTGCGCCTGCCCCGCGAGGAAGCAGCGCCGCTGTTCCAGCGCATCATGGACAACGTGGCGCTGATGCTGGATAACCACCTCATTCACGGCGACCTGTCGGCGTACAACATTTTGTACTGGGAGGGTGGAGTTTACCTGATCGACTTTCCGCAGATGGTGGAAGCGCGGCACAATCCACACGCCTACGAGCTGCTGGAGCGGGACATCACCCGCGTGTGTGATTACTTTGCCGGGTATGGCCTAAAAACCAACCCGGTAGCGTTGACCCACAGCCTGTGGGATCCGTACATGGGGCCAGGTGGATAATGCAGATGACGCGAGAAATGAGCAACTGGCAGCTGTTGACGCGGTATTTACGGCCGTATACCCCCCGTCTCCTTTTGCTAACGGCATTGCTGGCCGTAAGCATTGGCTTGCAGCTCTACGGTCCCCAGGTGATTCGTGACTTTTTGGATGCGGCGCAGCGGGGAACGGCCGTACGGCTGCTTGTCACCCTCGGTGGGCTGTTTTTTGTGATCACCGTGGTGCAAAAGGCCATTGAACTCTGGACCACCTACCTGAGCGAAGACCTGGGCTGGGCCGCCACCAACGGCCTGCGCGCCGACCTGGCCGCCCACACCATGCGGCTGGACATGGGCTTCCACAAGCTGCAAACCCCCGGCGAGCTTATCGAGCGCATCGATGGCGACGTGAGCAACCTGGCCGAGTTTTTCGCACGGCTGGTGGTCCGGGTGCTGGGCAACGCCGTGCTGGTCATTGGCATCCTGGTGCTGCTGTTCCGCGAGGAGTGGCGCATTGGGCTGGTCGGACTGGGCTACGGCCTGCTGACATTGGGGCTGCTCCAGCTCATTCGCGGCCCCACGGTGAACGTGTGGCGCGAGGTGAGCCAGGGGTATGCCAGGCTGCATGGCTACGTCGAAGAACGCATCGGCGGCACGGAAGACCTTCGCGCCAACGGCGGCGAAGCGTACGTGTTCCAAAAGCTCTACCCCCTGTTGGCCGCTGTGGCCAAAAGCCACGTCAAGGCCGATGTGATTGGCGGCTACAGCTTTAGCAGCAGCTACATGCTGTACGTGTTGGCCGTGGTGGTCACCCTGGCGCTGGCAGGCACCTTCTTTTTGCAGGGGCAGATCACCATCGGCACGCTGTTTTTGCTAATGGCCTACGTCCGGCTGATGGAATCGCCTATCAAGTACATCCGGCGGCAAATCAGCGATATGCAAAAGGCGGTAGCCAGCATCGGCCGCATCAACGAATTTTTGCGCCTGCAACCAGAGGTGAAGGAGACTGTAAGCGCCAGGCTGCCAGAGGGGGCAACGGCCGTTGCCTTCCACAACGTCTCCTTCGCCTACAAAGATCGGTTATCGGTAAACGGTGAACGGTCGTCGGTGAACGGCAGCCCATCTCCAATCTCCAATCTCCAGTCTCAAAACGTGCTGCACGACGTGAGCTTCACCCTGGCGGCGGGCAAAGTGCTGGGCGTGCTGGGACGAACGGGCAGCGGCAAGACGACGCTGACGCGGCTGCTCTTCCGGCTGTACGACGTGGATGCGGGGCGCATCACCCTGGACGGCACCAACCTGCACCACGTGGGGCTGGCCGATTTGCGGCAGCACATCGGCATGGTAACCCAGGACGTGCAGCTGTTTGCCGCCACCGTGCGCGACAACCTGACGCTGTTCCGCCGCTACGATCCCAGCAAACCACCCATTCCCGACCGGGAGATTGAGGCCGCCCTGCACACGCTGGGGCTGGGCGACTGGCTGGCCAGCCTGCCCAACGGCCTGGACAGCGAGCTGAAAACAGGTGGACAAGGGCTCTCGGCCGGGCAGGCGCAGCTGCTGGCCTTTACGCGGGTTTTCCTACGCCAGCCGCAGCTGGTGATTCTGGACGAGGCGTCGTCCCGGCTGGACCCGGCAACGGAGCAGCTGTTGGAACGAGCGATTGATACGCTGCTGTACGGCCGTACCGCCATCATCATCGCCCACCGCCTGCGCACCGTGCAGCGCGCCGACGATATTTTGATTTTGGAAAACGGCCGTATCCAGGAACACGGCCCGCGCTTGCAGCTTTTGAACGATCCAAACTCCCGCTTTGCCCACCTGATGCAAACGGGGCTGGAGGAGATGTTGGTGTAAATGAGTAATTATGTCAATTACCCAATTACCTCTCAAATTATTATGAACGAAACACTCAAACTTCCCATCAAAACCGGCACCTGGGCGCTGATTTGTTACCGGCCCTGGCACTTTGTGCTGAGCGTGGGCCTGATGACTTATGCTTTGGGCATGCGGCTGGTGCCCGGTTGGCTGGAAAAAAGCTTTTTTGATCAATTGGAAGGCATGGGCGATACGGCCGTTTCCCCCACCACCCTCTCCAACGCCCTCTGGACCCTGCTGCTGCTCCTGGTTGGCGTGGAGCTGAGCCGCATGGTGGCCGACATTGCGGCCCATTGGGGCAGCGCCAAGGTGCGCATGGCCGGGCAGTCGTTGATGCGTGTGAACGTGATGCGCCGCATCTTTGGCAAGCCGGGGGCCCAGCCGCTGCCGGTGCCCACCGGGGACGTGATCAACCGGATGGATGACGATCTGGCCGACTTTGCCGACTTTCCCACCTGGATTCCCGAGCTGGCCGGGCACGCGGTATTTGCCGTTTTTGCCCTGGTCATCATGCTGCAAATTGCGCCGGGGATTACGGCCGTTACCATGATTCCCCTCATTGGCGTCTTTTTCCTCACTCGCTGGTCGTGGAGCCGCTTTTTGCGCTACGTGCGCCTGAGCCGCGTCAGCGACAGCCGGGTCACCGCCTTCCTCGGCGAGACGTTTGGTGCCATCCAGGCTGTCAAAGTGGCCGACGCCGAAACTGGGGCCATTGGCTACCTGCGCGAGCTGAGCGAGGCGCGGCGGGTGGCCAACGTGCGTTTTGGCGTCTTCTGGGCGCTTTTCCAATCCGTTTCAGACAACATGGGCGATGTGGCCGTGGCCGTCATGGTGGTGCTGGCCGGGTTTGCCATGCAGAACGGCACCTTCACCCTTGGCGATTTTGTGCTGTTCAGCACCTATCTTTTTTACGTCTCCCGCTTCCCGGCGCAAATCGGCAGTTACCTGTCGGAAGTTGCTCAGCAGCGCGTGGTGCTGGACCGTTTGCAAGAGATCACCCCCCACGCCGCGCCGCAAAGCCTGGTCGCCCACGGCCCCATCTACGAAGATGAACCCGCGCCCGCCGTCCAGAAGCCAGTTAAGGCGGCCGTAGATCGGTTGGCGGTGCTGGAAGTGGCTGGCCTGCGGTTTGAGTATGGTAATCGGTATTCGGTGAACGGTAATTGGTCTACCGATAACGGATCACCGATTACCGATTACGGATTACCGACCACCGATCCCTGGTCTTTGCAAGACATCAGCTTCACCGTGCCGCGCGGCAGCTTTACGGTGATCACGGGCAAGATTGGCGCGGGCAAGACAACGCTGCTGCGGGTGCTGCTGGGGCTGCTGCCCGCCAGCGGCGGTGAGGTGTGCTGGAACGGCCGTCCCGTCCCCAATCCCGCCACGTTTTTCACCCCACCACGCACTGCCTACACGCCGCAGGTGCCGCGCCTGTTCAGCGAACCGCTGCGCGACAACATCCTGCTGGGCTTGCCGGAGGATGGGTTGGGTTGGGCGCTGCAAACGGCCGTGCTTCAGCCAGACATCGCCCAGCTGGAAGAGGGCCTGGACACCGTCGTCGGGCCGCGCGGCGTGCGCTTGTCTGGCGGGCAGGTGCAGCGCAGCGCCACCGCCCGCATGCTGGTGCGCGACGCCGAACTGCTGGTGTTTGACGATCTCTCCAGCGCCCTGGATGTAGAGACTGAAGCGCAGTTGTGGGAAGGGATTTTTGGAGATTGGAGATTAGTGATTGGCGATAGAACTTCCCAATCTCCAATCTCGCCGCCGCAGGCGGCTAATCTCCAATCCCCTACTTGTCTCGTCGTCAGCCACCGCCGGGCTGTGTTGCAGCGGGCGGATCAAATTTTGGTGCTGGAAAACGGCCGTCTCGCGGCCAGTGGCACCTTAAACGAACTGCTGCTCACCTCACCCGCCATGCGGGAATTGTGGCAGCAGGAAGTGGAGAGTGAATAATATGTCTAATTCAACGCTGTTAGAAAATGAAATTGTGGTAGCCGACAAACCGGCGGTACCGGGGCTGCGCTTTCGGGGCTTTCAGGGCGAGAGCGACTTTGTGCACATGGTGGCGGTGGTTAACGGCAGCCGCGAAGCCGATCAGGGCGAATGGGTGGGCAGCTTAGAAGAGACGGCCACCGATTACGCCCATTTAGTCAACTCAGATCCATTTACCGATATGATTTTTGCGGAAGTGGACGGGGAAGTGGTGGGTTACGGCCGTTGCTGGTGGAACAACCAGGTAGATGGCAGCATCGCTTACCTGTTTTTTGCCCACCTGCTGCCCGAATGGCGGCACAGCGGCATCCGCCGGGTCATGGTGCGCCATCTCAAGCAGCGCCTGTACCAGATTGCGGCAAACCATCCTGCCGACCGAGAAAAGTTCTTCATGAACTGGGCCATGCAGGCGGAAACCGATTGGAACAACCTGCTGCTGAGTGAAGGGCACGAGATTGTGCGCTACGGTTTTAGCATGGTACGGCCGAATCTCGACAACATCCCCCACTGCCCATTGCCCACCGGGCTTGAAGTGCGGCGCGGCAGCGATGCCGAATCGCGCCAAATCTGGGAAGCCGCCCGCGAGGCGTTTCGCGACCATTGGGGCATGTCCGAGTGGAACGAAGCAAGCTTCACAGCCTGGAGCGAGTACCCCGACTACAACCCCAGCCTGTGGCAGATCGCCTGGGCCGGTGATGAGGTGGCTGGTGGCGTGTTAAACTTCATCGACGAAAAGGAAAATGAGGCGTTTAACCGGCAGCGTGGCTACACCGATCCCATTTTTGTACGACGGCCGTGGCGCAAGCAAGGCGTGGCCAAAGCGCTCATCGCCCGCAGCTTTGCGGTGCTCAAAGAGGCCGGTATGACCGAAGCCGCGCTGGGCGTGGATGCCGAAAACCCGTCCGGCGCCCTGTACCTGTACCGCAAAATGGGATTCGAAGAGGTCAAACGCAGCATGACGTTCAAAAAACCGTTGTAATCGCGCAATCCCGTAGGGGCGAGGCAGTCGGCCGAAATCTTGCCCAAAATAAACCAACTCCCCCCGACTGCCTCGCCCATTCTGCAAAGCGTTCAGTTTGGTCGCAAACATGGGGCGAGGCAGTTGGCATCCAATGTTGTCTGGCAAAATTATCTGCCACCCAACTGCCTCGCCCGTACATGAAGGAGCAGAATTTGGCCGTAAACACAAAAGGCAAACGCAAGGTATCGGTGAAGGGACGGCCGTTTATCTGGCATGTTGAAAGCAAAGATGAACACATTCCCGAAGAAGGCGGGTTTGTTGACCACACGCCGGAGCGGTTTTTGCACATCATCGCCACCAACAAGAAGTTCATCGTGCATTACCGCATCCCCAAAGAGGGTGACGAATTCACCACCCTGCGCGTGGAAGGCGAACAGTTTCCGCGCCAGCCGGGGGCCAAAGAAGTGCGGGTGCCGCGCTGGAAACACGACAGCAAGGCGTACCCCACCAACGACTTCGTGCGCCACCTCATCGGCTGGTGCCTGTCTGAAGAAAAATAGGACGCGGATGAACGCCGATAAACGCTGATTTTTGTTTTTAATCCGCGTTCACCCGCGTCCCATTAGAAATAAAATTGTAGCCGCGCTTTCTTAGCGCGTTTTTACCGGCGCAGAAAGAATCCGCGGCTACGAAGTGAACAAGCATGAGTAAAAAACGCAAAGAAATTCGCCAGCAGCAGCGCAAGGCGTGGGATGCAGAAAAAGGTCGGCGTAAAAAGCTGCGCCACAACACCGCCGCCAACCAGGAAAAACACCGCGTCGATTGGCAGCCGCTGGTGCCCGATGAAGAAGGCCAGATTGCCGATCAGCGCATCATGCCGCTGGATGAGCGCGACCGTCGTGAAGCGGTTACGGAGCAGGCGACGGCCGTTCTGCAAACCGAGTTGGATGATGCGACCTGGCAAAACATGGCCGACGAGACGCCGTTTCTGCTGGGCAAGGTGGTCGAAGTCAGCCGGGGGCTGTGCCGCGCCGAAGTCAACGGTGACACCATCGTGTGTGACGTGCGCGGCACGCTGATTGCCGAAGGCACCGGCTACACCAACATTCTGGCCGTGGGCGACCGTGTGCTGGTGCAGCCGCTCAGCGGCCGCCGGGGATTGGTGGAGCGGGTGCTGCCGCGCCGCAGCGGCCTGGCCCGCAGCGATGCCTACGACGTGCATCTCAAGCAAATCATCGCCGCCAACGTAGACCAACTCATGGTGGTAGCCGCCTGGCTGGAGCCCAAAATCTGGCTGCAAATGGTGGATGAATATTTGATTGGGGCGCAGCGGAATGGGTTGAAAACGGCCGTTTGCCTCAACAAAATTGATCTGGCTAAACAGGTGAACGAGGTGGAAACGGCCGCTGCCCCCTACCGCAAACTGGGCATCCCCGTCTTCCTCACCAGCGCCGCGGAGGGCGCGGGCATTGAACCGGTGCGCGACTTTTTGCGTGACAAATCGACCGTGCTGGCCGGATTGTCCGGCGTGGGCAAATCGACCCTGCTGAATGCGGTGCAGCCCGGTTTGCAGCTGCGCACCAGCGCGGTGAGCAATCTCAAAAGCCGCGAAGGGCGGCACACCACCACCCAGGCGGTCATGGTGCCGCTGGCGATGGGCGGCAGCGTCATCGACACGCCGGGCATCAAAGACATGGGGCTGCACGGCCTGCACCCGGATGACCTGCTCGACTTTTATCCCGAGCTGGCGGGTGTGGTGGGCCAGTGCCGTTTTAGCGACTGCACCCATGCGCATGAACCGGGCTGCGTGGTGAAAGAGGCGGTGGACAACGGCTGTATCGCCCAATGGCGCTACGATAATTATGTCAACCTTTTCGACATTCTAGCCGAAGACTCGTAACGCCTCGTTCCACGCTCCGCGTGGAATGCAGTCTGGGACGCTCTGCGTCCCCCTACGCGGCGCGGAGCGTGGGAACAAGAAAGTGAAAGAGATGGCATTCCCGCGCAGGCGGGAATCCATTTTGTTAGCAAACAAGGAGCTTGATGCAAACACAAACCGGCTTTGCCCCCATCAACGGGGCCCAAATTTATTATGAAGTGGCCGGAACAGGACCGCCGTTGGTTTTGCTGCACGCCGGGGTGGCCGACGGCCGTTTCTGGGACGATCAATTTGCCACCTTTGCCCAGCACTACCGCACCATCCGCTACGATTTACGCGGCTTCGGCCGTTCCGCCATGCCGCCAGGCCACTTCAGCCAGCACGACGACCTGGCTGAACTGCTCGACTTTTTGCAGGTGGCCCAGGCCAACGTGCTCGGCGTCTCGTACGGCGGCAAGGTGGCCATCGACTTTGCCCTGGCCTACCCGCAGCGGGTCACGGCGCTGGTGTTGGGCGCGCCCAGCATCGGCGGCGCAGCGCCCACCGAGCGCATGTTGAACTTTTGGGAAGAAGAGGAAACGGCCGTTGACCAGGGCGACAGCGACGCTGCCGTGGCGCTCAACCTGCGCCTTTGGGTCGATGGCGTTCAGCGCCAGCCAGACCAGGTAGACCAGCAGGTCCGGCAAAAAGTGGGCCAGATGCAGCGCGAAATTTTCCTCATGGATGTGCCGGAGGATGTTGCGGAAGTTCGGTTGGAACCGGGGGCATACGGCCGTCTGGCCGAAATTACCGCGCCCACCCTGGTGCTGGTTGGCGACCTCGACCTGCCGGAGAAGGTGGAAGAAGCTGCCTGGCTGGCGGAACAGCTGCCGCACGCCCAACACGCCGTCATGCCCGGTGTGGGCCACATGCTCAACATGGAAAAACCGGCCCTGTTTAACCAGCTGGTTCTGGATTTTCTGACGGCCGCATCACATTTCTAAAATTGCTGAGTCCGCATCCTCAGATGCGGACGGTGGGCATCTGAGGATGCCCACTCCTCTTAAATAGTTTATCAACGGAACAGGACGCAGATTACCATGATTCGCTTAAAACCAGAACAATATACCCAGGCCTTACCCCTCTTTGCCGGAATGGCGGCGTGGAATGTGTATGTTACGGCCGTTCTCCACCACACCAGCCCCGGCCGCGTCTACGTCGACGACCTGGAAGCGCCCCGCAGCGGCTTTCTGGTCTCCATGGATCGCGGCTACCTGGTGGGTGATGCCCACAACGGTGACTTCAACGACGCCCTGCGCGACGAGCTGGAGGCCACGCTGCTGGCCGGTGATCGCGTCAATCCGGCCGACCCGGAGCTGGTGCTCAGCCTGGAGTCACCTGACTGGGAACCCGCCCTGGCCGACATCCTGGGCGACTGGCGCTGGCCGCCCATCTGGGGCAGCAACCGGCATTACCGCTTCAACCAGCTCCGCCTCGATTGGCGCACCGCCCTGCCGACCGGCTACACCATTGCCCGCCTGGACGAGACAAACCTGCAAGGCCAGGGCCAAAATCTGCCCCAAAATATCGCCGACTCCATCCGCATCGGCTGGGGTGATGCGGCAACCTTTTTGCAACATGGCTTTGGTTTTGTGGCGCGGCACGGTGCCGAGATAGCCTGCTGGTGCCTGGCCGATGTGACGATGGGCGATGCCTGCGAAATTGGGATTGAAACGGCCGTCCCCCATCGCCATCGGGGTCTGGCGGCGGCAGTAACGGCGGCCACGGTGGAATTTTGCCAGCAGGCAGGTTTCCGCCACATTGGCTGGCACTGCGAAACCAGCAACCAGGGGTCGATTAAAACGGCCGAAAAAGTGGGGTTTGTGCTGCAACGGCCGTACCACGACTACACCTTCATCTACGACGAACCGCGCCACTATGCCGAGCTGGGCCGCTTTTACTTCTTCGAGGCCCAGCTGTACGAGGAAGCCGCCGAGATGTTAGAAATCGCCATCGAAACTGATGACGCGCCGCCCGCCTACGTCTACTTTTTAACAGCGCGGGCGATGGCCCACCTGGAAGAGCCGGTGGCGCTGGAATATTTGCAGGAGGCAGTGACCGCTGGTTTCAACGAGTGGGAGCTGCTGCGAACCCTGCCCGAATTTGCCCGTTATCGGAACGACCCCAATTTCCCCCAACAGGATCACGTGTGAGTGAGCCAACAAAACTGCCGAAATTTTGGGTCAACATCAATCGAGGCACCGGCGCGATTCAAAATCAAAGATTTTGCCGATTCACCAGATTGTTTAATCGCTTTAATCTGCGAAATCTTTGATAAAAGCCTTTGCCAACTATTATTTGAAGAGCCAAAATTTTATAGCCAGCGCCCTGCAACGCGCTGGCGCCATCACGGAGAAAATCAGTGATTGACCACGACAATTTAGCCGATTATGCCGATCCCTTTCTGTATGACGTTGAAAATGCCGACGAAGAGCCGGTGGGCTCGTTTTTGCTGCCGCTGGCGCAGCAGGCAGATGGCCCGCTGCTGGAGTTGGGCTGCGGCACGGGACGCTACACGCTCTACCTGACGCGACTGGGTTTTACCGTCACCGGGCTGGACATTGTGCCCGGCATGCTGGCCCGCGCCCGGGAAAAAGCGGGTGACCTGCCGGTAACCTGGGTAGAAGCCGACGTGCGCTCGTTCCAGTTGGACGAAAAATTTGCCTTTATCTTCGAGACCGGGGCGGTGTTTGAACATCTGCTCACCCGGCCCGACCAGGAATCGTTTTTGGCCCGCGTGCGCGAACATCTGGCGGCGGACGGCCGTTTCCTCCTCACCGCCCTCTTCACCAAGCCGCCTTACATGCAATCTTCTGATGATGAGGAAGATTGGTTTGCGTATGATGCGGGGGACGGCCGTTACGTCCAGGTCAGCGGCATCAACCGGTACGACGCCCTAAACCAGGTCCGGCATGAAACGGCCCACCGGCGCTGGCAAAATGCCGACGGCGAAATGGTCACGAGGGTTGCCCCGCTGGCGCTGCGCAGCTACTTCCCCCAGGAGCTGGAAAATTTGCTGCACTACAACGGCTTTACGGTTGAGGCGCGCTACGGCAATTGGGACGGCACGCCGCTGACGGAAGCCAGCCCGATGCTCCTTTACCTGTGCACCCGACGGCCCGATCAGGAGCAGAGCAATGGCTGACATGCCCGAATTTAGCAACTGGCAGGAAGCGTGGGAGTGGCACGCCCAGCAAACCCAAAATGCCTACACGCAGCTGTCTGAGGCGGAGCTGCTGCGCCAGATTCAAGAAGGGCGGTACGACCCGTACTACCAGATCTGGTACAACCTGCGCGAGATCGGCAGTCTGGCCAGCTGCGCCCCGGTGTTGCTGGAGGTGCTGCGCCGCGACAGCGGTGAACCGTTCATGCTGATTCGCTACCACTGTGCCGCCGCCCTCTTTCACCTGCTGGGCTACCCGGACGATCCGCTGCCAGAGCTGCGCCAGCGGGTGCAGTGGGACCGCGAAGGCGAACCGGCCCGCCAGGCGGCCATTGACGAGCTGGAACAACAGATTCAAACACAACTTGCGGGGAGCCAGGAGTAAAAAATGACCGATTTATCAACAACCGAAACGGCCGTCGAACAGCTGCGCCTGGAACCCCTGCCCGCCCAAGACCCGGCAATTGGCCGGGCGCTGTGGCAGTTGGAAGGTGCCCGCGGGCGGCTGAAAAAAGCGCTGCACGACCTGGACGAAACGATGCTCGATTGGGAACCGTATCCAGGCGGCAACAGCGTGGGCACGCTGCTGTACCACATCGCTGCCATCGAGCTGGACTGGCTTTACTTTGAGGTGCTGGAGCAGGAATTCTCGCCAGAGGTGCAGGCACTGCTGCCTTACCCGGTGCGGGATGAGGCTCGGCGGTTGTTTGCGGTAACGGCCGTTCCCCTCACCACTCATCTCCACCGCCTGGACACCGCCCGCCAGATGCTGCTGGACGTCTACGCCCGCCTCACTCTGGACGATTTTCGCCAGGCACGCCAGCTGCCCCAATACCATGTCACGCCGGAGTGGGTGCTGTATCATCTGACCCAGCACGAAACCGAGCACCGGGGCCAGATGCAGGAAACGATGGCTCTTTGGCAGTTGAGAGACAAAATGAGGCGTGAAACGTGAAACGTGAGAAGAAGTTAATCACGTTTCACGCCTCACGTTTCACGCAAGAATTGGAGCAAGCAGCATGAGAGAAGAAATCCGCAGCCGCCTGAACGACCATATTTTAGCCGAAGCCCGGCGGTGCTACGGCATCAGCCCAGACCAGTTTGAGGAGATGGGCGGATTTGAAAGCTTCATCTATGGCTATGAGAAGGATGGCCGCGAATATGTGCTGCGCCTGGGGCACAGCCTGCGGCGCAGCCCAAACCTCATACGTGGCGAGGTGGATTGGATCAACCACCTGGCACGTGGTGGGGCCGGGGTGGCGCGGGCGGTCAATTCAGAAGCAGGCAATTTGGTCGAGCTGATTCCCGACGGCCAGGGCGAACACTTTTTGGCGACGGCTTTTGTGCGGGCCACGGGCGGTTCGCCCTGGAAAGACGGCACCCTTTCGGACGAATTTATGCTGAATTACGGCCGTCTCCTTGGCAAACTTCACGCCCTGACCAAAGAATACACGCTGCCCAACCCCGATTGGAAACGGCCGCAGTGGGACGACCCCATCATGACCGACACTACCAGCGCCCTGCCAGAAACTGATCCAGAAGTGCTGATCCTGGTCGAAAAGAATCTGGCCACGTTACGCCAACTGCCCACCCCACCCGACGCATTCGGCATGATCCACCAGGACGCGCACACCGGCAACTTGTTCGCCGATGAACACAACCAGATCACCCTGTTCGACTTTGATGACTGCGTTTACGGTCACTTTGCCTACGACATCGCCATGGTGATTTTTTACGCCATCACCAACAATCCCCAGCCCGTTCAGTTTTGCCAGCGAATTTGGCCCCACTTTTGGCGTGGCTACTGCGCCGAAAACCAGCTCGATCCGGCGTGGCTGAACCAAATCCACCCCTTCATGAAGCTGCGCGAGATGGACCTGTACGCCGTCATCCGCCGCGATGTGCCCGACTACGAAGGTGATTGGTGGATTAACGGTTTTATGCGCAACCGGCGCGAGAACATTTTGGCGGAACGGCCGTACGTCGACTACACCTTCGAGGATATTACCCCATGATCATTCACGGCAAGCGGCTGCACCTGCGCGACTGGCAGCTGGACGATCTGCCCGTTCTGGAACAATGGCTCCAGCCCGGACACCGCTGGCAGGCGCTGGACGGCCCTTACTACCCCTCGCTGACCGGCGAGCAAATCCCCACCTACCTGGAAAATCTGCGCCAGCAAATCGAAAACGACAGCTGGCCCACGCCGCGCCACCGCCTGGTCATTGCCGACCCGGACACGCAGCAGCTGTGGGGGCAGGTCAGCTGGTATTGGCAAAGCGTGGAAACCAACTGGCTCTCCGTGGGCATTGTCCTCTACGACCCGGCCCTGTGGCAGCAGGGGCTGGGTTACGAGGCGCTGGGGCTGTGGGGCGAACACCTGCTGCAAACGATGCCGGAGCTGGTGCGGCTGGACCTGCGCACCTGGTCGGGCAACAGCGGGATGATGCGCCTGGCGGAAAAGCTCGGCTTCCGCGAAGAGGCCCGCTTCCGCGATGCGCGTATCGTCGAGGGCCACTATTACGATGGGATGGGCTACGGCATTCTGCGGCGCGAGTGGCAAGAACGTTATCCAGATGGCTTCCTGGCCCACCTGGAAACAGTTACCGCCCAATCAGCCCAGCGCCAGCTGCCGCCGGAGCAGAAAACGGCCGTCTACACCCAACAAATCGCCCACTTTGAGCCAGATCTCACCATCGAAACCATCACCAGCAACAACGAAGGGCTGGTGAATGACGTGCTGGTGGTAAACGGCCGTCGTGTCTTCCGCTTCCCCAAACAGGCGTGGGGCGTGGCCCACCTGCGCCACGAAGCCAGCTGCCTGGCGCTGGCCCGCCAGTACGTCACCCTGCCGCTGCCCTGCTGGACCGTCTACGAGAGCGCTGAGCTGGGCCATCCCTTTGCCGCCTACGACTGGATTCCCGGCGAAGCGCTTACCCGCCATCTTCTGCTGCGCCTCCCCCTGGCCGACCAACAGGCCATCGCCGAACAGCTGGGCACGTTTTTGTACCAGCTGCACTCGGTGCCGCTGCATGAGGCAGCCGCCCACGGCATTCGGCCGTCGGTCACCAACCGCAGCCCGGAACGGTGGCAAAAATTGTACGACGACGTCTGCGAGAAGCTGTTCCCCTACCTGATGCAGTTTGCCCGCGACTGGGTGGAGCAGCACTTTGCCCCCGTACTGCAAGACCCCACCTTCATGGCCTGCGAACACACCTTCATGAACGGCGATCTAGGCTGCTATCACCTGCTCTACAACCGCGACACCCGGCGGCTCAACGGCATTATCGACTTTGGCACGGCCGGGCTGGGCGATCCCGCAGCCGACTTTGGCTGCCTCATCGACCAGTACGGCGAGAGCTTTTTGCGGCAGATGGCTCCGTTTTATCCTGGCATCGAGCAGCACATCGAGCGAGCGCGCTTTTGGGCAGGCACGTTGGAGCTGCAATGGGTGCTGGGCGGCCTGCGCTCGCCCAACGAGCCGGACTGGTTTATGGTGCATATCGGCCGTGCCCGCGACGTCCAGCCCATCGGCAGCGGCTGGTGACCTGTGGAGACATTTTTATGCTCGACCTGACGGAAACTTTCAAAACCTTCCCTATCATCGAAACGGAGCGGCTGCGCCTGCGCGAGATTGTGCCGGCGGATGCCGAGGCGCTGTTTAAGGTGTTCAGCGACCCCAAGGTGATGGCCGGGCACGGCACGCCGGTGCACCAAACCGTGGCCGACACCGGGCGGTTGATCGATTGGTACGCCAGCGCCTACCCGGAGAAGCGTGCCCTGCGTTGGGCCATCACCCGGCACGGCGACGACACGGCGCTGGGCACCTGCGGCTACCACGAGATCACCGCCTACCACCATCGCGCCGAAATTGGCTACGAGCTGGCTTCGGCCGCGTGGCGGCAGGGCATCATGTCGGAAGCAGTGCGGGCGGTGGTGCTTTTTGGCCTGACGCAGATGGGGCTGCACCGCGTCGAGGCAATCGTGGACCCAAGCAATCCGGCTTCGGCCAACCTGCTGCGCAAGGTGGGCTTCACCGAAGAAGCGACCCTGCGCGAACGCTTTTTTGACAACGGCCGTTTTGTCAACGATTGGTTTTTTGCGATTCTGGCCACCGAAGTGGACCGGCTGAGGAGGTAGTGATGCGAGAGATACCCATCTTGGAAAGTGAGCGGCTGCGGCTACGGCCGTTCCTGCCCGCCGACCTGCCCTACCTCTTTGCCATCAAACAGTCAATTGGCTGGGTGGATGCGGCAAAAACGGCCGAACAGCAGCTGCTGGCCGAAGCCGACTACCTGGAGTGGTGCGTGCGCAACGAGCGGCAGCTGGCCCAACTCAGCCAGCCGCCTTATGGCGATCGCGCCGTGGTGCTTAAGGATAGCGGGCAGCTCATTGGCTCTGTGGGGTTGGTGCCCTGCGTGGATGTCTACGGCCAGCTGCCCGGCCTGGGCGGGCAGGCCAACGCCCTGGCCACCGCCGAGGTGGGCCTGCTCTGGCTCATTGATCCGGCGCACCAGGGCCAGGGCTATGCCAGCGAAGCGGCCCAAACGCTCATCGACTATGCCTTTGGCGCGATGCGGCTGCAGCGCCTCATCGCCACCACTGAGTACGACAACCTGGCCTCGCAGGCCGTCATGCGCAAGCTGGGTATGACCATCGAGCACAATCCCTTCCCCGACCCGCCCTGGCTGCAAGTGGTGGGCATCCTGCCCAATTCGCAGTCGTGACAGGGCTTTCCGTTAGGAACCACCCGTTCATCTACCCCATCATCGGCCCCGCAGATTAACGAGAATTGGCCGCGTTCAGTGACGGCGTCATAAAGTTCACCGTCTGGTCAATCGCCGTGAGGGCCAGGCCGTAGTTAAAATCATCTACCTTGCCCGCGTTAATGCAGGACAGGTACGCCGGGCGGGTCCGGTCCAGCGAGTAGATGAAGGAGAGGAAGTAGACAAAATCGATCTCTTCCCAGTCGCCAGGCACATCTTTGTAAAACACACCCGAGTACAAAATGTTGTTGTACGCACCCACGTAGCTGGAGCAGGCGGCCGCGTCGCCAGCTTTGGCGCCATCGATGTTGCCACGCATCGTTTGCAGGGAGTTGTAGATGTTATTCATGTTGGCGGTCAGGGCGGCGGCGTCAAACGGCCGTTCCGGGAACACACCTAAAATGTCGTTGGGGTTAGAAATGTAGTAGACGGTGATCATTTCTGGTTCACCGCTTTCTTCCGTTGCCTCTGGGGTGGCAGTGGCGGCGGGCGCAGCCGGGGTGTTGGTGGCGGGCACGGCCGTATTCGTCGGTTCTGGGGTTTCGGTAGGCACATCCGTGGGTGTGGCCGTGGGTTCCGGGGTGTCGGTGGGCAGCGGTGTTTCGGTCGGGGTGGCCGTGTCGGTAGGCGCGGGCGTTTCGGTCGGCATGGGGGTGTCGGTTGGGGCCGGGGTATCGGTGGGCGGTACGGCCGTTTCCGTGGGCGTTTCCACAATTTGGGCAACGGCCGTAGCTGTTGGGGTGACCTCTTCACCCCCGCAGGCAGCACCGCCCCACAACAAAAGCAGCGCCACGATCAATATCCGAACCAACGATGTAGATTGTTTCATTTTGTTCTCCTCCAAGAGTAAATGATGATAAAGGCACGGCTTCGTACTTTGTAAACCTGGGCAGTGATAAACTGTATCTCTCACGCAAAGACAACAAAGGATGTTTGAAAACGCGAAACCAGCTAAATTATAGCGAACTTAACGCAGGGCGGGTCTGCTTCTTCTTTCTCCCCGCAAAAGGTTTTGCTTATGCGCACAGAAGCTTTATCCAGGGCCTATTGTCCATGTTTTGTGGTCAATAACTGTTCAAAATATGGACAAAATATCTAAATCGGGTTAAAATTGTGGGAAAATGAGCGCTATAAAGCGATAAGGAGCAATAACTATGCGCGTAATCATTACGGGCGGCACCGGGTTAATTGGGTCCGCCCTGGCAAAAAATTTAGTGGCCGATGGGCATGAAGTGATTTCGCTGAGCCGTAATCCGGCCCAACAAACCTTCCCGCAAGGGGTACGCGGCGTGGCCCGGGACAGCAAAACGGCCGCTGGCTGGGGTCACCTGGCCGATGGCGCGGACGCGATTGTGAACCTGGCCGGGGCACCCATTGCCGGTACCGGGCTGTTCCCCTCGCGCTGGACCGACGAACGCAAACGGCGCATTCGGCAGAGCCGGATCGATGCGGGTACGGCCGTTACCCAGGCCGTTGCCGCCGCCACCCACAAACCCAAAGTGGTCATTCAATCCTCCGGCATCGACTACTACGGCAACGTGCCCGGCGACCAGATCATCACCGAAACCTCGCCCAACGGCCGTGGCTTCCTGGCCGATGTCACCGTCGATTGGGAAAATTCCACCGCCGGAGTGGAAACAATGGGCGTGCGCCGAGTCATCATTCGCACCGGCATCGTGCTCAGCCTGGAAAGCGGCGCGCTGCCCATCACCATCTTGCCGTTTAAATTTTTTGCCGGTGGCCCCCTGGGCAGCGGCGAGCAGTGGTGGCCCTGGATTCACCTGGATGACGAAGTGCGCGCCATCCGCTATTTGCTCGAAAACGAGTCGGCCGCTGGCCCGTACAACCTCTGCACACCCAATCCGTTGAAAAACAAAGCGTTTGCCCAAACGATTGGCAAAGTAATGAACCGACCGGCCTTTTTCCCCACCCCGGCCTTTGCCCTGAAGCTGGGCCTGGGCGAAATTGCCGCGATTGTGCTGGACGGCCGTCGCGCCATGCCGCAAAAGCTGCAAAACGAAGGGTTCGACTTCAAGTTTCCTACCGCCGAACCGGCCCTGCGTGACTTGCTGCAAAAATGAGCGACTTTTACAGCGGACCCGAACACCAACCCTTTGCCCTGAACCACGTGCCCGGACAGACGGCCGTTGGCGCACTGCTCATCCACGGTTTCCCCGGCACCCCCGCCGAAATGCGGCCGTTGGGTGAACGATTGGCCGCCGCCGGCTGGGCCGCCCACGGGCCGCTGCTGCCAGGCTTTGGGCCACAAATTCCCACCCTGGGCGACAAAACGCGCCACGACTGGCTGACGGCCGTTCGCCAATCCTGGCAGCAACTGCGGACAGCCCATGAAACGGCCGTACTCATCGGCTTTTCCATGGGTGGGGCGCTGGCCCTGCACCTGGCGGCCGAAGCGCAGCCGCCCGACTTTCTGGTGCTGCTGGCCCCGTTTTGGCGATTGGCGGGCTGGCAGGGCAACCTGCTGCCCATCGTCAAACATTTTCAGAAGACGTTTTACCCGTTTGCCCAGGCCGATTTTAGCGATACGGCCGTACGCCAGCAGCTGCAAGAAGTAATGCCCGGTGCCGACCTGGATGATCCAATCGTCCAAGCCCGCATTCGCCAGGAAGCCCAGCTGCCCACCCGAACCATCGACGAGGTGCGGCGGGTAGGGTTGGAAGCCAGCCAGCGGACCGCCGAAGTGCGCTGCCCCACCCTGGTGCTGCAAGGGCTCCAGGACACCGTCGTGCTGCCCCGCTTCTCGCGCCAGCTCATCACTCGCCTGGGTGGACCCGTTACCTACCGCGAAATCCCCGGCAAACACACCTTCCCCAAGATGCATTCCCCCGATGCGTACGACTTTTCGCTGGAAATTCTGGATTTTGTGGCGCAAATGAACCGAGTGAAAAGTAAAAAGTAAACAGTGTACAGATCTCGTTCCACGCTCTGCGTGGAATGCTGTTGGCGACGCTCCGCGTCGCACGGGACGCGGAGCGTCCTGATCTTCATTCCCACGCGGAGCACGGGAACGAGTCGCGCCAAGTGAATAATTGCAGAAGTCAAAAGCTCCGCTGCGACCCCACCGCTTACCGGCCAGCGCTTACCAATTCCACCGCAAATTGATACGAATCGACACTATTTTTTGCTCGGTGTTGCTGCTACCATCTGGTGAATCCGATTCCAATCACAAGCTGGAGAATGCCCCATGAGATGGTCACACATCCTTTTTTTGTCTGTTTTGCTTACTTTTGGGCTGGCAAGCTGCACGGCCGCTGAGACAGCAACGGCCGTTCCCACCCCCACGGTTCAGCCAACAGAGCTGCCCACAGAGACGGCCGTACCCCCCACCGCCACCCCGCCACCCACGGAAACGCCAGCCCCCACCCCAACCGCCACCCAGGAGGCAACCATGACCCCAACCCCAGAACCGACCTTTACCGAACTATTTTCTATTGAAAACGCGCCGGATGCCCTGAAAGATCCGTACGGCATTGCCGTGGACAGCCAGGACAATTTGTACGTGCTGGACGCAGGCAATAACCGCCTGCTCAAGTTCGACAGCGCGGGCAATTTGCAGCAAACCTGGGACGTCAGGGGCAGCGGTGAGGGCGAGTTTAACTCGCTGGGGTTCGGCGCGATTGCCATCGACGCCAACGACAACCTGTTTGTGGTGGACAACGGCAACTTCCGCATTCAAAAGTTCGACAGCGCGGGCAACTTTGTCACCCAATGGGGCAGCGAAGGGCTGCGCAACGGCGAGTTCCAGCGAGCGATTGGCATTGCCATTGATGCGGCGGGCAATGTATACGTGACGGACGACGGCCGTCCTGAAATCCAGGTGTTCGACAACGACGGCAGCTTCCTGCGCAAGTTTGGCAGCCGGGGCCGCGACGACGGCCAGTTCCAGCACCCTACCGGCATCGCCGTGGACGCGGCAGGCAATATCTACGTGGCCGATTACGAAACCAAACGCGTGCAAAAGTTTGATGCCGAGGGCAACTTTTTGCTGGGCTGGGGCATGGCGGTCAACACCACCGGCACGCCGGAGGGCATTGGCATTGACGCGGACGGCCGTCTCTACATCACCGATTACGATCGGGGCCGGGTAGAGATTTTTACGCCGGATGGGGAATTTATTACCTCGTGGGAAGGGGGTGAAAACGGCCGTTTTGCCCGCCCCGTCGCCGTCACCTTTGATTCGGAGGGGAATGTGTACGTCAGCAACCAGGCGGGCAACAGCGTGCGCAAATTCGCCCCGCCACCCCTGCCGTAACATTAAAAGGTAGGGGCGGGACGACCGGGAAATTACTTGGAAAGACAGATCGCCTTTTCCCCCGGTCGTCTCGCCCAAACCCTGGCCACCAAGGGCGAGACGGCGCGGATTTAAGTGGTCTTGTCAGGCAAAAATCATTCCGCGCCGTCCCGCCCCTACGAACTTTTTATGAACTGGCAGGCAGTGAAATGGTAAAAATGGCCCCGCTGTTGGCCGGTGACAGCACCCGCACCTGGCCCTGGTGCAGCTCGGCGATTTGCTTGACGATGGCCAGCCCCAGCCCCGAGCCACCGCTGTGGCGGCTGCGCGATTTGTCGCCGCGCCAGAAGCGGTCGAAGACGTAGGGCAGATCTTCCTGGGCAATGCCCGGCCCACTGTCGATGACGGCCAGGTGGATGGTTTGTTTTTCCTGAACGGCCGTTACCCGTACCCGTCCCCCCTTTGGCGTATGGCGAATCCCGTTGGCCACCAGGTTGGTCAGCGCCTGCTGCACCCGGTCGGCATCCACGGTGACAAACAGCGACTTGGTTGGGGCATCGTCCACCAGGCGCACGCCGTTGGCCTCGGCCAGCGGGGCCAGGCGGGCCACCACCGTGGCCGTCAGCTCGCGCACGTCCACCTTTTGCAGCGCCAACGTTAACTGGCCCGAATCGGCCAGGGAAAGCAGGCGCAAATCGTCGATGAGGCGGGAGAGGCGGTGCACCTCGTCGTTGAGCTCTTGCAGCTCGGTGGCGTTTGGCTCCAGCAGGCCATCGAGCATCGCTTCCAGGTTGGCCTGCATGACGGTGAGCGGCGTGCGCAGCTCGTGGGCCACGTCGGCCACCATCTGCCGCCGCAGCTGCTCCTGCTCGGTGATTTTGCTGGCCATCTGGTTAAACGCCTCGGCCACCTTGCCCAGCTCATCCTGCGAGCGCACCGGGACGCGCACGTTGGCCTCACCCGCTGCCAACGCCTGCGACGCGCGCCGCATTTGCGACATGGGCCGGGTAATTTGCCAGAAGAGCAGCGTGCCCAACACCAGCGAGACAAATCCGGCGGCGATAACGGCCGTTTGCGCCGCCCGCTCCACATCAGCCAAAAACGACAACCCCAACGATTCTGGCGAAGTGGGTGCCAGCACGTCCAGCAGCGGAATGACAATCACATTTTCGGGCACGGCAAATTCTCGGCCCGATTCCAGCACTATTTCCGGTGCTTCCGGTACCTCAAGCGCCAGCTCCCCGTCGATGAGCGATTCTGGCAGCAGCGGCCGTTCGCTGGATGAAGGCGTGGGCACCACCGGCGTGGGCACCGCCGGTGTCGGCACGTTGGGCCGGATGATGATCTGGTCGTTGACGATCGACACTTCGGCATCGGCCAGCAGCTCGGGGTCAATCAGATTGGGCAGCTCGCTGCGCACGTATTCGTTGCGCTGGGCGATGTATTGGTTGAAGGCACGCGAGGTGATATCACCCACGACGCTGTTGACGATAAACAGCATGAGGAAGATGACCACGGCAAACGCGCCCATGAGGCGAAACCAGAGGCTGCGCGTCATCCAGCGGAAGGCGCTCCAGGCGCGGCGCAGCAGGCGGAACGCCCAGCCCAGCCAGCGCCAGAGGAAGCGAAACGGCCGTCCCAGGCAGCCCAACCGCGTCGTCTCTTCTTTCAAAATGACCAGTTCACCGCCCACGCGCAGCTGCTTGGGGGAGATTTTCTTGCCGCGCCGCCAACGCCGTACCCAGTAAGACGGCCGTAACCGCTGCAATCGTTCACGCATGGGGCAGCTCCACTTCGTCCAGCCGGTAGCCCACGCCGTAAATTGTGGTGATGATGGCCACATCCCCCACCGCCTCCTTCAGCTTACGCCGCACATTTTTGATGTGCTGGTCGATGGCCCGCTCCAGCTCCTCGAAGGCGATGCCCTGCACCGCTTCCAGCAGCTGCGCCCGGCTCATCACATGCCCTTTGTGGCGCATCAACGTGGCCAGCAGCTCAAATTCGGTCTGCGTCAGGTCCAGCAGCCGCCCGGCGGCCCAGGCGCGGTAGGCCGCCAGGTCGATTTGCAGCACCCCGGCTTGCAGCGTCTGGTGGGTGGTCAGCTGCCCCTGGGTGCGGCGCAGCACGGCCCGCACCCGGGCCACCACTTCACGCGGCGAAAACGGCTTGCTGATGTAGTCATCGGCCCCCAGCTCCAGGCCAATGAGCCGGTCCATCTCCTCGGTGCGGGCGGTGAGCATGATGATCGGCACGTCGCCCAGGCGGCGCAGGCTGCGGCAGACGTCCAGCCCGTCCTGCCCCGGCAAATTCAGATCGAGCAGCACGAGGGACGGCCGTTCCTGCCGAAATGCAGGAATCGCTTCACTGCCGGTGTGAACGGCCGTAACGGCAAACCCTGCCTGCTCCAAATAGAGCCGCAGGGTCCGCACAATCCGTACTTCATCTTCCACAATCAAAATCTTGTCGCTCATGGGTTGGTGAATTCTATCATAGGTGGAGAATTGGAGATTAGAGATTGGAGATTGCTCAATCTCTAATCTCCAATCTCCTTACTTCATCAGCGATTCGGGCGTCTTTTCTTTGGGCGCACGCCGCCCGCGCACAACCATGACGATGCCCAGACCAATCAGCCCAAACGACGCCAGGATGGTGCCAATGCCGTTCACCACGTCAAAGAAGGACGGGCCGTGATCGATGTAAACATGGGCCGGAATGTCCGGCATAGGCGGGATGGGGGGAAGGGTTGGAATGGCCGGGAGTGTAGGGACGGGCGGGAGTGTGGGGACGGGCGGAATGGTGGGGATCGGCGAGATATCGATGCCCTCCATCTCTTCCGCAAATTCACGCGCTATTTCTTCGTGCATCCGTTCATCAGCGCCAATTACCACCTCTTCTCTGAGCCGGTACGGCACTTCATTTTGCACCACCACGGTGCGCCGCGATTGGCCTTCACTCATCCCAATCGCCAAGCCCAGCAGAAACCCACAGCCAACCAGGGCAAACAATACCCCCGAAACCAACAGCCATTTGAACAACCGCTTCATATTTTTTCGCATTTCGCTACCTCCAAATCGTCAGTTAACGTCCTCAAGCGTGGGACACTGAGACACACTTTCTGTACGCAGCCTGTAAAAACCAGTGTCGCTCAGTGCCCCACGCTTCTTGAGGAAGATGTCCAGTGGTGATAAGCGTACCGGGCAATTATGTAGGCTTTATGTAGACCGTTTTGAGAGCTCGTGTAGCGTTGCGCCCGGCGGACTGTGACCAGCTGCCAATCCCCACATTCCCCACACCAATTCTTAATATTTCCTGAACATCTCCACCCTAAACTAAAACCTAGATTGAAGATGACAGACCAGACAGGTGCGTTAAAATAACTAACCTGGCAGAACTCGTTCCACGCTCTGCGTGGAATGAAGATCGGGACGCTCCGGCGTCCCCACGCTCTTGTAGATTAAAAAATTAATTGGGCAATTCCTCAACCCCCACCCTAACCCTCCCCCTGGCAGGGGGAGGGAATCCGGCTCCCTCTCCTTTACAGGGAGAGGGCTGGGGTGAGGGTATTTACCCGATTAAAAACTTACTACAACCGTGTGGAAATGAGAACAAGAACGTGAGGATTTTGGCGATGGCGCAAACAATTTTGGTGGTAGATGATGAAATCAAGCTGCGCGACATGCTGCGCGTTTATTTGGAGCAAGAAGGGTATCGCGTGGTGGAGGCGGGAAACGGCCGTGAAGCCCTCTACGTCGCCCGCTATGAAAAACCCGATCTCATCATCCTGGATTTGATGATGCCCGAACTGGGCGGCTACGACTTTATCCGCGCCTACCGCAAGGAAGCCGACACGCCGGTCATCATGCTCACCGCCAAAATTGAGGAGAGTGACAAGGTGGCGGGCCTGGAGCTGGGCGCCGATGATTACATCACCAAGCCGTTTGGCATCAGCGAGATGGTGGCCCGGGTGCGCGCCGTGCTGCGCCGGGCCAACAAGCAAGCCGCCCCCGCCGAAATGCTGCGCGCAGGCAGCATCGTGCTGGATCGCAGCGGGCACATCGTGCAGGTAAACAACCAGGTGGTGGACCTGACCCCCTCCGAATTTGAGCTGCTGGCCACGCTGATGACCACCCCAGGCCGGGCCTTCTCCCGGCTGGATTTGCTGGAGCACACCTCCGGCGACGCCTACGAAGGATACGAGCGCACCATCGACGTGCACATTCGCAACCTGCGCGCCAAAATCGAGCCCGATCCCAGCAATCCCCGCTATATTCAAACCGTGTACGGCATGGGCTACCGCTTTGCCGTCAATCCCGAGGCATAATGCGTTCTTTATCCTTCAAACTCACGCTGGCTTTTTTGGTGGTGGGCATCGCCGGGGCGGCGTTGGTGGCGCTGCTGGTGGGCATTCGCACCCGCGTCGAGTTCAACAGCTTTGTCGACAGCCAGTCACACGTCGATATGACCTCTGCCCTGGCTGATTATTATGAAGAAAACGGCAGCTGGGACAATCTGTATGAGTTCATTCGCCGCGATTCAGCGTTTCGCTTTCACGATGCCCGGTTAATTGTGTTAGACAACAACAATGTCGTTTTGTACGGTCTGGGGCCGGAGAAAGACGGTCAACCTTATCCGTTTGACACCCTGCCGCCGAGCCTGCCCATTGCGGTCAACGGTGAGACAGTGGGCCAGCTTATCATGGAGCCGGATGACAATTACAAGGCCCCACCCAGCCAGTTCTCGCCGGAGGATTCGTTTTTGCGCAACGTGAACATCGCAGCCGCGATCAGTGCCGGGATTGCTGGCCTATTTGCCCTGGTGATTGGGCTGCTCCTGGCGCGTACTTTGACCCGGCCGATTCGGGAGTTAACGGCCGTTACCCAAACCATGGCCGAGGGCAAGCTGGGGCAACAGGTCAACGTGCGCAGCCACGACGAAATTGGCGAACTGGCCCACTCCTTCAACCAGATGAGCCAGGATCTGGCCGACGCCAGCCGCCTGCGCAAGCAGATGACAGCGGACATTGCCCACGATTTGCGCACGCCGCTGACCGTGCTGCGCGGCTACACCGAAGGGCTGAAAAAAGGATCACTGGGCGGTTCCGAAAAGTTGTACAACATCATGCATGAGGAAGTGCTGCTTTTACAGCACTTGGTGGAGGATTTGCGCACCCTGTCGCTGGCCGACGCTGGGGAGCTGAAGCTCAACAAGCGCCCCATCGACCCCAAGGCGCTGCTGGAGCGCACCGGGCTGGCCTACATCATGCAGGCCGAAGAAAGAGGACTAGAACTGCGCGTCGAAGCGCCGTCGAACCTACCGGCGATTTTAGTGGATGGCGAGCGCATGACACAGGTGCTAAACAACGTGGTTTCCAACGCGCTGCGCTACACCAGCTCGGGCGAAATTGTGCTGAGCGGCGCAGTGGTCAACAGCGATTTGCAGCTGGCCGTGCGCGACACCGGCGCGGGCATCCCACCAGAAGAGCTGCCCTTTATCTTCAACCGCTTCTACCGGGCTGACCAATCCCGCCATCGCACCGTCGACGGTGCGTCTGGTCTGGGACTGGCCATTGCCAAAGCGATTGTGGAGGCGCATGAGGGGCAGATTACGGCCGTTTCCGAACCCGGTTTCGGCACAACATTTGTGATTACCCTACCCCGGTACGTACGGGGCAATGAGTAAGCCGTCAGATTTGCCCTTTGTGGGATGATTTAGGCAGTCGTAGGTTTGCGACTGGATGAATGGCGACAAGGTGCGGAATTTTGGGGGACGGCCGTTTCATTCTTAGCCCACGCCATCAAAAGCGGTGCCCATAAAGTCGCTCCATTGAATCAAAAACGCAATCGCGGCTACCAGGAATGAAACGCCCAGAACAATCCAGTAGGTCTTAGCCCGTTGGCCACTGTGGAAAAAGTTGGCCACAAACAGCCTCACCGAAGCATACAAACTCACGAACGCCGCGCCAAGGAGAATGAAGTCAGTGGTGGTAGACACGTTTAAGGTGAATTGAACCATCGTATCGCCCCACGTGTTTTTGCTCAAGGCCACTCGGGGATAATGTACCCCTGGCATAAACACAAACAAATCGTAATATGCCCGGTATGCCACCCAGGCGAAGTAAAGCAGACACAGCCCACTTAAGAATAGCGCTGTGTAGTTACGGCCGTTCTTCATTTCCTCATTCATTGACGACATAACCCCTACTGTGCCCGACTCCGCTCACAGACTCGCTTAACACCAGCGTACCTTACTCAATCGGAAGCCAATAGATACCCAGGCTCACCAGAACACTTTTTTAGTAAACCGCACCCAATGCACGCCTTTTGCTTTCAAAGAACATTGTGCGGTTTACCACTATGTTTGCACTTTCGGCTTTGCGGAAGAATTTCGCCACGGATTCTCACGAATTGGCACTGATTACCCGCTAAAATCCGTGAGAATCCGCGTTAATCGGTGGCAAAAACGTAAATCTGCAAGGATAGTGTTTACTTAAGCGCCGCATTAATTGTTGACAAAAATCATCCATATTTTCGCCAAATGTCATCATGATTTGGATACAATCTGGAACGAAGGTCATTCCTGCGTATAATCTGGCCTGGAAGAGGAACATTCAACCTTCCAGGGAACGCTACTTCTCTGGAAGGTTGTTTTAACGAAAGAAACAACTTGCAGGAGCAAAAGATGTCCGAACAAGACAATAAAAAAATTATTCGCTGGCTATTGGTGGTAAGTGGGCTCATCATGATCATGGTGGTGTTCGGCGGTTTTGTGCGGCTCACCCGGTCTGGGCTGTCCATCGTCGAGTGGAACCCCATCAGCGGCGTCATCCCCCCCATTGGCGAAGAAGCGTGGCAAACCGAATTCGAAAAATACCGGCAGACCCCTGAAGGCATGTTCATCAACAACAACATGACGCTGAAGGAGTACCAGGAAATTTTCTATGTCGAGTATATTCACCGGCTGATTGCCCGTTTTGCTGGTCTGCTGGTGGTCATTCCCCTGTTTTACTATTTGTACAAAGGAATTATTCCCTGGCGACGATCGGCCATTTACCTGACTATTGGCGCACTGTTTGGCTTCCAGGGCTTTTTGGGCTGGTACATGGTCAGCAGCGGCCTGGTGGAGAATCCGGCCGTGGACCATTTCCGGCTCACCGCGCACCTGCTTATGGCCCTTCTGCTGCTGGCCCTGACGATGTGGACGGCGCTGCGCCACGTGCACCATTTCCCGCCGGTCATCAACAAAGGGCGCGGTTCACTCCCCTACGTTTTGTCGGCCCTGGTGCTGACCATTCTGGTGATTCAGATTACCTACGGTGGTTTTGTGGCCGGGCTGAAGGCGGGCTGGATTTCCAACACGTGGCCGCTAATGGCCGGGCGCTGGATTCCGGCCGCCTTGTTTGCCCAGTTTGACACCTGGTGGCAAAACCTGATCTCGGCGCCGGTAGGGGTCCATTTTGTGCATCGCTGGTTTGCTTTTGTGGTGCTGGGGGCGGCCGTTTGGCTCTATTTTATTACCAAGCGCCATGCCTATTCACCAAACGTGCATAAGGCGGTGGTGTACTTCCTGGGGCTGGTGGGAGTGCAAATTGTGCTGGGGATCAGCACCATCTGGTTCAGCGTACCGATTGTGCTGGCGCTGTCACACCAGGCGGTAGGGCTGCTGTTGTTTATGGTGGCCGTGTACATTCGCTACGAAATTGTGCACACGCCCATCCCTGAGCAGATTGTGGAACGGGCAACGGCCGTTGCCCACCAAACCGGCGATTAACTCCTCGCTGCCAATGCCTGCCTCAACCGTCTGGCACCTGGGCACAATGGGCTTCAGCTACAAAGAGTGGCTGGGCCCATTTTACCCGGCCGGAATGCCGGCCCGGAACTACCTCACTCACTACAGCGCCTTTTTCGACGCGGTAGAAATCGACAGCACCTTTTACGGCACACCGCGCCCCGCCCAAGTGCAGCGCTGGCGGCACGCCACACCCGATCATTTTACCTTCTGCCTGAAAACGCCGCGCACCATCACGCATGATGCCCCGCTGGCGGAAGGGGTGGCCGCCATGCAGGAATTTGTTGAAACGGCCGTCCTCCTCCAACAAAAGCTCGGCTGCATCCTCATTCAGTTTGGCCCCACGTTTACCTTCGCCCAGGTGCAAGAGCTGGACCAGTTCCTGAGCCAGCTGCCGCAAACGGTGCGCTTTGCCGTGGAGTTCCGTGATGATTCCTGGGTGCGGGAGGAGACGGTGCAGCTGTTACGGCCGTACAACATCTGCCTCACCGCCACCGACTACATTCATCTGCCCAAAACCATCACCCCCACGGCCGATTTTCTTTACCTGCGCTTTATCGGGCAGCATGGCCAGTTCAAAACCAAAGACAAAGAAGAGATCGACAAAACGGCCGATTTACAGGCGTGGCAGCAGCAGATCGCGCCGCTGCGGCCCCAGTTCAAACATATCTTTGGCTTTTTCAACAACGATTACGCCGGATTTTCCCCCGCCACCTGCAACCGGTTTAAGCGCCTGGTTGGTCTGGAAGCGGAAGATATTCGGCCACCCCAGCAAGGCCGACTTTTTTAAGCAAACCCACCCGCTTTTCCCCCTGCAAAATTGATGATTCAATGTGCCCACGTTTGTAACTCGTTCCTGTACCGGGGCACAACCTGCGGCAAGGTAAACGGCCGTACAGTTCAGCGGCTGCCTTTTGCCCAGGCACACAAGGAGCTTTATGAAACCAATCACGCTGCTTCGACCCATTATTTTTCTGTTCGTTTTGTTTGGCCTGGCGGTGGGCGGAACGGCCGTTGCCCTGGAAATTGACGAAGAGACGTATTGGAACAACGTGCAACCCTTGCCCGCCAATGTCGCCCACTACACCTTCACCAGCAGCTTTCTCAAAGCGCCCTACAACATCGTCGGGCTAAACGTCTACACGCCGCCCGGCTATGAGGCCAGCGGCAATACCCGGCGTTACCCGGTCATCTACCTGCTGCACGGCGTCAACGGCTCCGAAGCCAACTACTTCAGCTGGTACAGCAGCTTTAGCACCCTCTACAGCCAGAAAAGTGTGCTCAGCCTGATGGAAGGCACGGTTAATCCCACACCAGGGCTTACGCTGCCAGAAGCGATCATTGTGTTTGTCAACGGCGGCAAAGGCAGCGGCTACTACGATTGGACCACGCCCGAGCACGGCCCCAATTCCGACTTTCCCATCATGTCGGAAAGCATCATCATCAAAGAGCTCATTCCGTTTGTCGACGGCCGTTTCCGCACCATTCCGTTTCGCGGCGGACGAGCCATTGAGGGCTTTTCGATGGGCGGATACGGCGCGGTGAAGTTTGCCCTGGAATATCCGCACCTGTTTTGTTCGGCCGTTGCCTACGGCGGCAGCGGTTACGACGCCAGCCTGAATCCGTCGGAAAGTGTCTATAACGTCGTCACGGCCAACAAGCCCGCCCTAAACACCTACGATGTGCGCATTCGCCTGGTGCGCGGCCTGCAAGATGGCACCCCCGACGATAATGCCGAGCTGAAGAGCTTTTTAGACACACAGGGGATTTACAATGAGCTGGTAACGGCCGTACCCAACACCCAGCACGATTGGGGCGATTATTACCGCAATAATGGGGACGTGGGGCTGAATTTTCACCAGGCGTGTTTCACCGCCAACCCCGCGCCCAACCTCACCGAGTTTGTTTACCTGCCCGCCATTCACAAATCGCCCTAATTTGTTGGTATAGGGGAGTAACTTTGTTACAATGCGCTCCTCCATGTCTTGGGGATTGGCCAGATAGACCAATTCCCAGGGTAAACCACAACGCCTTAAATCGTTGTTCGTTGAGGAAGCCGCTGCGGTTTGCCCATCTGGAAGAAGATCACTTTCGCCAAACGACAACTTTCACCACACCCAATCAAGTAAACTGCACAGAGTTTTTGGAAGATAAAATCGCCATTGTTGTGCGGTTTACTCAAGTAATTGGCAGATTCCACACTCGTTTATTTTGAAAAACTTTCTGCCAATTACACAATATACCCGGCATTTTTTAGGCGCAGCTTGCCTGCGCAAACCGTCGGTTTACGAATAAGGAGAACGCTATGAAACGATTAAACATTTCCAGCGGTGCCCCTTGGGAGTCGATTGTGGGTTATTCCCGGGCGGTGCGGGTTGGGCCGTTTGTGCATGTGGCGGGCACAACGGCCGTCAACGGCGAAGGCGATCTGGTTGGCGCTGACGATCCCTACGGCCAGGCAGTCTACATTCTACGCAAGATCGAAATGGCGCTGCAAGAAGCCGGGGCCGAGCTAAAAGACGTCGTGCGTACCCGCATCTACGTCACCGACGTGACCGACTGGGACGAGGTTGGCCGCGCCCACGGCGAGGTATTTGGCCAGATCCGGCCCGCCGCCACGCTGGTGGAAGTCAGCTCCTTGCTGGAACCCGAAATGTTGGTGGAAATTGAGGCAGATGCGTTTTGTGGGGAAACCGCGCTTTAAGCGCTTCAGGTGAGGGGACCACTGCCGACGCCTGCGACCCCGGCATTCTGCCACACGGCAGCGCCGGGGAAAAGGCGTGCGAACCGCTTTGAACCTAAAAGCCAGATTGCGTAATTACCAGCGTTAAAACCATGCTGAGGACGATGATAATGCCCATCACCAGCAAGAATTTTTCCGCGAAGGTGCGTTTACGGTTGTAAATCCGGCTCTTCTCCGAAATTTCCGGCATCTTTTTCTTGGACTGACGCCGTTTTCTAACTTTGGCCATTTCGAAAGACTCCTTACTAAAAAATCTGCGCTTAATGCGCCGCTCAGTATATCATAATTTGCCAAAGCACGTGAAAAGGCCGCCCATTTCCGCAGTTCGAAATTGGGACATAAGGTAACTACGCCGACCTCAGTTTCGGCCCGTCGGCATGGGGCGCAGCTGCATTTTAAGAATTAAAACGGACAACGATTTTTGGTAGGGGCGACCCTCCGTGGTCGCCCAAACTTGGGCAGACACGGGGGTCTGCCCCTACCATGACGCGATATATTTTTAGCGCCCTCGTGCGGGTTGACCGGCAATTGCCGTGTTAAGCCGTCGGTAAGCGCCCCATCCTGGCCAGCACCCATTTCATGCACTTGTGGAACGGGTCGAAGAACATCATAGGACAGCCCCCGGCAATGACCGTGATGCCATTTTGTCGGCAAACGGCCGTTCCCTCCTCCGACACGCTGGACCCCATCCAGGTATTGTTGTGCATCCAGATACGCGGCACCCCAGCCGCCACGCACTCATTTACCACCTGCGTGCTGTGTTCTGGTTTGGTCACCAAAATCGCGCCGTCAACCCCGCCGGGGATCAGCTGCACGGTGTGGTAACAAGGTCCATCTTCTACCGAATCGGCGTTGGGATTGACGGCAAATACCTCGTACCCCTTATCGCGCAGCGTGCGGAAAATACCGTTGGCCGCCTCGCCCGGATTCCGCGATACCCCCACGACGGCAATACGCTTTTGCGCAAGAAAATCTTTGGCTAATGCTTCAAACTGGCTCATTTTGACTCCTTAAATCGGTCGGTTGGACCAATTTTTTTGGCGCACCTGCACCCCATTATTGTGTGAACTTCACTGACTTGCCGCACTGCGGCACAAATCTAAATCTGTCACTTTCTACGCAGATTGTCCAGTGAAAGTTACCACCTAAACCGACGCGTTTTGTCAGGAGGCCGCTACCCGCTCCGATGCCGTTTTGACGCAGTGCGCCGCTTCTGTATAATCCTGGCTACAAGAAAATATTAAACCTTCGGGGCAGGGTGAGGCGTCCAGGTGATGTCAATTCCCGACCGGCGGTGAGGCCCGCGCAGGCCAAGCCCGCGAACCCATTAATAATTAACCGTTAATTGTTAATGTGGTTGATCTGGTGGAACTCCAGAGCCGACAGTATAGTCTGGATGGGAGAAGGTAAACGAAACGCCGCGCGTTTTGTTTGTGATGCCATGAACTCAAACAACTGCCCCACAGTAATGTGGGGCTTTTTTGTGGGTGAATGGTGGGCAAAACGGCCGTTTCCGTTGCGTGTTGGTCTGGTATTCATGCCGCCACCACCCCTCGCGCGCAGTTGCCCCTTGCCCCGTTCAAGTTGTGAGGATTGTATGAATTGGTTGCGTCGGCAGCCCGTCTCGGTGACGGTTGCCGCTTCATTTACCCTGCTCCTGCTGCTGTGGCAGGCGCTGGTACTGCTGGGAGCCTACGACAAATTTATCCTGCCGGGCCCGCTGGATGTGCTGCGGCAGTTTGGGGTGGTGCTGGCCGACGGCCGTTTGCTGCGCCACAGCCTCATCACCCTCAGCGAAGTCATTCCCGGCCTGCTCATCGGGGCGTTTATCTCCCTGCCGCTGGGCTACCTACTGGCCAAATCCCCCCTGGCCGAGCGGCTCATCTCGCCCTACCTCATCGCTTCCCAGGCCATCCCGGTGATCGCCGTTGCCCCCCTGCTCACCATCTGGATTCAGTCCACGTTTTGGGCGCGGGTGCTGGTCGCCGTTTTGGTCGTTTTCTTTCCGGTGCTCATCAACATCATTGCCGGGCTGCGCTCCGTGCCGCGCGAGCTGTACGAGCTGATGGCCTCGCTGCGGGCCACGCGCTGGCAGACGTTTCGCCTGCTGGAATGGCCCGCCGCCCTGCCCATCGTGCTGGCCGGGCTGAAGCTGGGCGCTACCCTCAGCGTGATTGGGGCGCTGGTGGGTGAGTTTGTCCAGCCTAAAACCGAAGGGCTGGGCTATTTGCTCATCACTGCCCGCTACCAGTTCAAAACGGACCTGGTGTTTGTGGTGCTGTTCACCCTGGCCTTCATGGCTTTGAGTCTGTACGGATTGGTAACGCTGGCGGAAAAACGGCTGCTGCGCTGGCAGCAGCATCAATAATTTGGGGCATTGTTACCCCAAAAGGAGTTGTTAGTTGATGAAAAAACAGTTGCTTACGCTGCTCATTTTACTTCTCGCGGTGCTGGCCGCCTGCACACCGGATGCCAGTGAAGTGGGTGAAGTCGATGAACTGATACCCATCAGCCTGCCGATGGGCTTTGTGCCAGATCCGCAGTTTGCGCCATTTTACGTGGCAGCGGAAAAAGGGTATTTTGCAGACGCAGGTTTTAGCGTCACCTTTGAATCGATCTTTGAGACGGAAGGTATCGCGCTGGTGGGGGCCAATGAACGGCCGTTTGCCATCGTCAGCGGGGAGCAGGTGCTGCTGGCCCGCGCCCAGGCGCTGCCCGTGGTGTACGTGCTGGAGTGGTACCAAAAGTATCCCATTGCTGTGGTGAGCAAAGCCGAAGCCGGTATTGTGACGCCGCAAGATTTAAACGGCCGTTCCGTTGGCCTGCCCGGTTTTTTTGGGGCGAGCTACGTGGGTTACCTGGGGCTGCTTTCGGCCGTGGGTCTGGCCCCAGAAGATGTGAATGCCAGCGACATCGGCTTTAACCAGATGGAAACGCTGCTCAGCGACCAGGCCGAAGCGGTGGTTGGTTATGCGAATAACGAACCGGTGCAGCTGGCCGGGCAAAACGTGCCCATCAACGTCATCCAGGTGTCCGACTACATCGATATGGTGGCCAACGGCCTCATCACCAACGAAACGACGATTGCTGAAAATCCAGCGATGGTAGAGCGCTTTGTCGGCGCGGTGCTGCGCGGCCTGGCCGACACCCTGGCCGACCCGGACGCCGCGTTTGAGATCAGCAAGTCGTATGTGGAGGGGTTGGAAGACGGCCGTAAACCCGTCCTCGAAGCCTCTTTACCACTGTGGCAGGCGACCACCCTGGGCCTGTCCGACACCGCCGCCTGGCAAAACACACAGGACATCCTGCTGCAAGCCGGGCTGATGGATACACCCCTGGCGGATGTGACGGCCGTTTTCAGCAACGAGTTTGTGTTGGCAAACGGAGGTAATTGACGATGGGTGCGACGCACTTCGTAAGTGCGTCGCACCTGTGAGTTAAGCAAATGACACACTCACCCTTTCTCACCGTGCAAAACGTCAGCCACGTGTTTGGCAAAAAGCAGCAAGTGCTGGCCAATCTTTCATTTGCCCTGCCCGCCGGAGGTTTCACGGCGCTGGTGGGGCCATCGGGAGTGGGTAAATCGACGCTGGTGCGGCTGCTGGGGGGGTTGTTACGGCCGTCTTCCGGCCACATCCACTACGCCAACCAGCCCGACGGCCAGCCACCCTCCATCGGCCTGATGTTCCAGAAAGACAACCTGATGCCCTGGCGCACCGCCTATGAAAACGTGCGGCTGCCGCTGGAGGTTTTGGGGATGGCGGGGCAAGAAGTGGATACGGCCGTTAACGAAATGCTCGCCCTGGTTGGCTTGTCCGGGTTTGAGCACAACTACCCGGCCCAGCTGTCCGGCGGCATGGCGCAGCGGGTAGCGCTGGCCCGCGCCCTGGTGCACCGGCCCACCCTGCTGCTGCTCGATGAGCCGTTTGGCGCGCTGGACGCCCTGACCCGCGAGCGCATGGGGCAGGAGCTGCTGCGCATCTGGGCGGCGCTGCCGGTGACCGTTTTCATGGTTACCCACAGCATCCAGGAAGCGGTGCTGCTGGCCGACGAGGTGATGGTGATTGGTGGCCAACCGGCCACCATTCGCGAGCGGATTCACATCCGGCTGCCGCGCCCGCGCACCATTGCGATGGAGGGTTCTATTGAGTTTCAACAATGTGCGGGGGCGGTACGGCAGGCGATTGAGGCGATAAACGGGGAGTGAAGAAGTAATTGGGTAATTGAGTAATTGGGCAATTGCTCAATTACCCAATTACTCAATTACCTCAAATTTATTCGGTGGGAACGGCCGTTTCAGCCACTACCGGGTTCCGCCGACGCCGCCAGCGCTTCAGGACAAAGCGCACCACCAGCCAGAGCGGAATGCCCACAACAAGCAGCAGGGGCAGCAGGTAAATCACAAACCAGATGCCAAATTCAGCCACGTCTTGCAGCGCTTCTACCAGGGAATCGACCGCATTGCGGAAAACCACCGCGGGCCGCCAGTTGGTTGGCTCGATGGGCTGAGCCACGATGTCGGGCGTCAGGTCAACGGTGATGGTGGAGAAGGACGCTGATTGGCTCAGGTACTGCAACCGGCCTTTCATCGCTTCAATTTCGCTCTCCAGGCGGCTCAGCTCCTGGTTCACCGCCAGCGCTTCTTCTACCGTTTCGGCCTCATCCAGGAAAGCGCGCACGCGTTCGGCCGTGGCTTCCAGGTTCTCCAGCCGGGCCGACAGGTCCACAAACTCCTCGGTAACGTCCTGGCCCGAGGTGCTTTCTTGCTGCACCTCCACCGCCATGTTGCGCAACGCCTCCATGGCGCTGTTAAAGCCCGCCGATGGCACGCGAATGGTGATATTGCCCGTTTTGGCCGTCTCGTTGTACTGGAAGACGGAGCTGTTCACTACCCACCCGCCATTTTCTTCGGCCATGCGGCTGATGGTGTCCATCGCTTCATCGGTGTCGGTCACCACCAGGCTCATATTGGCGGTGCGGATGATAAGGCGTTCCTGAGTCACCTGAATGTCAACCGTTTGGGCAGCGGTGTTCATGGCGAAGCCACCGTCCATGGTTTCCCCTTCCACCACACTTTCTTCGGCAAAAAAATCGCCGGTATCGCCGCCTGACACATCCCGGGCTACCGCTGGTTCCGATGCGGCTTCATCATAACTGGCAGAAGCGGCACAGGCAGCTAAAAACAGCAGAAAGAAAGTAGCAATAAGTAAGTAGATTGGTTTGCGGGTCATGATTTGCTCTCCTGAATAATTGATTAATGGTTGCTTCTAGAGAGTAAAACGAAGGCGCAGGGCAAAAGGTTCCTGCATTTTGGGGAAGATTTTGGGTAATTTCAAACGCCGTAGGCCAACCGATTCACCAGGCGTTTGGGCATGCCGTACTTTTCCATGCGCTCCTGCACGTCGCGCACCGGATAGGGCACGCGCTGGTAAAACCAGGTCATGGCTTCGGTGTCCAGCAGGGCATAGGCGGCACGTGGGTCCGAGTCGCGCGGCTGGCCCACGCTGCCGGGGTTGATGATGAGGCGCTCAGGGCCAAGCGGCAAAGCATCCCGGCTGCTGTTGGAATAGATCGGCTGGCGTACGTTGACCCGGCGGAAGCCGTTCAGATGCTCTTCAAAAATGACCGGCACGTGGGTATGCCCCACCAGGCAAAAAGGCGTTTCAAACCAGTTGAAATTTTCCGAAGCGGTGAGAGGATCCAAAATGTATTCCCACACCGGATAGCGTGGGCTGGCATGGGCCAGGGTAAAGTCGCCTTCCACCTGCTTGGAGGGCAGGCTTTGCAGGTAAGCGCGGGTTTCGCTGGTGATCGCTTCCTGGGTCCAGGTGATGGCATATTTGGCTTCGCGGTTAAACGATTTGATATCGAGTTCGCCTAAAACGGCCTTGTCGTGGTTGCCAGAAAGGGCGATGTGGCTATATTTTTGCAGTTCTTGGGCACATTCGTTGGGGTCCGGCCCATAACCGACCAGGTCGCCGAGGAACCAGATGGTGTCCCAACGGCCGTCTGCGTGGTCCAACACAGCTTTGAAAGCCGTCAGGTTCGCGTGAATGTCTGAAATGATGAGGATACGCATGAATGGTTAGCCCGGTCATTAAAAATAGGCGCTGATTGGAAGCGCTCGGTTATGATACCATGATCCCCGGGAGAGGGTATAATAAATCAGCCGTGAATTTAAATCGTAGGTGACTAAATGGCTATTTTGGATCGCTGGACAATTGATTTTGTGAGCAGCAGCGTGGAGCAAACCACCCGCCTGGGCGTCCGCCTGGGTGAGCTTTTGCAGACACACGATCTGGTCTGCCTGTCGGGTGATTTGGGCGCGGGCAAAACGGCGCTGGCCCGGGGCATTGGCCGGGGCTGGGGCAGCGGTCTGCGGGTGACCAGCCCGACGTTTACCCTGGTCAACGAATACCCGAGAATGAGCGACGGCCGTATCCTCTACCACATCGACTGCTACCGGCTGGAAGCAACGGCCGATCGCTACACCGTTGGCCTGGAAGATGTGCTGGAAGGTAACGGCGCAGTTATGATTGAGTGGCCCGAAATGATCGAGCCGATGCTGCCCGAAGATCGGCTGTGGGTCAAAATGAGCTACGTCAGCGAGACACGACGTAAGCTGCACATCACCGCCGCCGGAGACCGCTCGGCTGAGCTGCTGGAAGCGTTTAAGAAAAGTGCCTTTGGGGTGTAAGGAAAGCAGATGATTTTAGCAATTGATACCGCAACACGCTGGCTGGGGCTGGCCCTGCATGACGGAACGGCCGTCGTCGCTGAATTGGGCTGGCGCTGCCTGAACAACCACACCATTGAACTCGCCCCTAATTTGCACGAGATGATGCATCGGGCCAGCGTCACGCCAGCCGACCTGAGCGGGATTGCTGTGGCCATTGGCCCAGGCTCCTACACCGGGCTGCGCGTGGGGCTGTCATTGGCCAAAGGTCTGGCGCTGGCTAACCAGACGCCGCTGATCGGCATTGCCACGCTGGACATTGTGGCGGCAGCGTTTGGCCCCTTCCCCGGCCAGCTGCTGGTGGTGGCCGAGGCGGGCCGGACCCGCGTTTGTGTGGCGCCGTATGAATGGGAAAACGGCCGTGGCTGGCAAACCGAAAGCACGCCCACCATCGAAAGCTGGGAGGCGCTGCTGCCCACGCTGGAAGGTCGGGTGACTTTTGCCGGGGAAATCACCGCCCAGGCGATCAAACAAATTAAGGCGACCAGCAAAACATTCCAGATTGCGCCCCCGGCAACGGCCGTACGCCGGGCGGGCTACCTGGCCGAGCTGGGCTGGCGTCGTCTGCGCGCCGGGAAGGTAGATGACGCCCAAACCCTGGCCCCGATTTACCTGCGCGACCCGGCTGGCAACTAACTTTCTTCCATGTTGATTCCCCCTGAACCGTACTGGCTGCGCCCCATGGTGCTGCCCGATCTGCCCGAAGTGCGCGAAATTGACCGGCTCTCTTTCCCTACCCCGGCGCGGCCCGGGCTGTTTGAGCATGAGCTGGAGCAAAACAACATTGCCCATTATTTGGTACTGGGGATGTTGGGGGAGATGAACGGCCGTAGCCATCCCCTCATCGGCTTCACCGGCTTTTGGCTCATCGCCGACGAGATTCACGTCAGCACCATTGCCACCCATCCCCAGTGGCGCGGCCACGGGCTGGGTGAACTGCTGCTGCTCGCCCTGCTGCGGGAAAGTTACGACCATCCAGCCACGATGGTGACCCTGGAAGTACGGCGCAGCAACACGGTAGCCCAGGGACTTTACCGCAAATACCAGTTCGAAGAAGTGGGCACCCGCCCGCGCTACTACCGCGACACCGGCGAAGATGCCCTGCTGATGACGATGCCTTCGCTGAATGCCCGCTACTTCCAATTTTTAGAAGGTCAGCAGGCAGACCTGTTCCAGCGGCTGCGCAGTGAGGCATAGACGAGCAAACTTTGTATAACCTTTGCAGGATGTGAGGCACATTTCGATACCAGCAGGACTTACGCGTTTACTGATTAATGGGCCGCGAATAACGCGAATTTTCACGAATTTCAATGCTGTTTCGCGCTAATTCGCGAAAATCGTGGCTAAAAAACTTCGTCTGCATAAGTCCTAACCAAAACAAGACCAGGAATCACGCATGAAATTATTTATCACGGGCGGCGCGGGCTTTATTGGCTGTAACAGCGCCGATTATTTTTTACAGCAAGGCCACGACGTGGTTATTTTCGACAATCTCTCGCGCAAGGGCGGCCCGGCCAACCTGGCCTGGCTGCAAGAACGGCACGGCGAGCGGCTGCACTTTATTGCCGGGGACATTCGCCATTACGACGAACTGGCCCCCGCCATAACCGGCGCGGATGCGGTGCTGCATCTGGCCAGCCAGGTGGCGGTGACCACCTCGGTGCAAAATCCGCGCGAGGATTTTGAGATTAATGCGTTGGGCACCTTTAACGTGCTGGAAGCGGTGCGGCATAGCTGCCCGGAAGCGGCCGTTCTATATGCTTCAACCAACAAAGTGTATGGCGGCATGGAAGGGGCGAAGGTGGTGCTGGAAAACGGCCGTTACACCTACGCCCACTACGCCAACGGCATCCCCGAAACCTACCCGCTCGATTTTCACTCCCCGTACGGCTGCTCCAAAGGCACCGGCGACCAGTACATGCTCGATTACGCACGCATCTACGGCCTGAAAACGCTGGTGTTTCGGCAGTCGTGTATATACGGCCGTCGCCAATTTGGCATCGAAGATCAGGGCTGGGTGGCCCACTTTGTCATCGCCACCATTCTGAACCGCCCCATCACCATTTACGGCGATGGCAAGCAGGTGCGTGACCTGCTGCACGTGCAAGACCTGGTGCGGGCCTACGATCTGGGCATCACCCAGATCGACACCCTGCGCGGCGAGGTGTTTAACGTGGGCGGTGGACCGCAAAACACCCTCTCCATTTGGACCGAGTTTGGTCCGCTGCTGGCCGACCTGGCCGGGCACGAAGGGCGGGTGAACCGCGCCGCCTGGCGTCCCGGCGACCAGCGTGTTTTTATTGCCGACATTCGTAAAATTGCCACCAAGCTGGGCTGGCAGCCCACCATCTCACCGGAACAGGGCATCCGCGATTTATACGCCTGGGTATTGGCCAATCCCGAACTGTTCTAATAGCCAGCTGACCACCGTGAACGTTGCGCAAAAGATGGGGTTTTACCCCTATTTTCCCATTTTGCCGGAAGCGGGTCACTCGTACTATTGAGGGCATGAGCAATCGACTGGAAGGTATTGAACTATTAGACTTTGTGCTGCGGGTAAGTCGGCAAATGGCCGAATCGCATTCGCTGGCACCCCTGCTGTCTTACACCATCGACCAGGTGTTGACGCTGGTGGGGGCCGAGCGCGGGTTCATTGCCTTAAAACACGAAGACGGCTCGCTCGATTTTAAGGTGCGCCGCGACAATGAAGGCAACGACTTACCCGGCGCAACCGATGAGATCAGCTATTCGGTATTGGAGCAGGTGGTGCAGACGGGCAAAGCTGTGGTGCTGAGCGATGCCATGCACGATCCGCAGTTTGGCATGGCGCGCAGCGTGATGGCCCTGCGGCTGCGCTCGATTATGTGTGTGCCGCTCATCACGCGGAACCGGATCATTGGGGCTGTTTACGTGGAAAATCGGTCGATACGCGGCCGTTTCCGGGAAACTGACCTGGCCCCCTTGCAGCTGTTTGCCAACCAGGCCGCCATCGCCATTGAAAACACCGAGCTGATTGAAAATCTGAAGATTGCCAACGATCATCTGACCGAGCTGGATGAGCTGAAGAACAATTTCATCATCCTGATTTCGCATGAGTTGAAGACGCCGTTAACGGCCGTTTCCACCAACGCCCAGCTGATGAACATGATCATCGAAAAGGCGGGACTGGGCAACGACCCCATGCTCAGCCGTACGGCGGCCAACCTGGACAAAGCCACCAACCGTATGCGCCACGTGATCGACGAGATCGTGCAGGTTTTCCGCATTGCCTCTGGGCAGCTGGAGCTGGCCATGCACGAAACCCGGCTGCATGAAGTCATTGAACCCGTGGTAGAAAATATGGCATCGGTGTGCGCGGAGCGCCACCTGACCATTGACGTGACCAACATTCAATCCCTGCCCAAAATCACGGCCGATCCGCGCAAGCTAAAAATTGTCTTCGAAAATATCGTGGGCAACGCGGTGAAATATACGCCCGATGGCGGTGCAATTCGTATCTCCGGCCACTGCCTGGATAACAACCAGGTGGAAGTTCTGGTCCAGGATACCGGCATCGGCGTGCCGGTTGATGAGCAGCAGCGGGTGTTTGACATGTTCCACGTTTTAGGCTCGCTCAACACCCATTCCACCAGCAAAAGCGCCTTCCGCGGCGGCGGCTTTGGCCTGGGCCTGCCCATTGCCCGGGGAATTGTGGAAGCGCATCACGGCCGTATTCGCCTGGAAAGCAGCGGCTACGATGAAACGCTGCTGCCCGGTACGGTGTGTACCATCACCCTTCCCAGCCTGGTGCCAGAACCAGAACCCGCCTAAAGTTTACTCAGACGTCACTTTGCGCAACGGCCGTTACCCACCCAGGTAACGGCTTTTTTTTGTGCTTCGCCCACCACCCCGACAGTACCTTAGGCCTAGTTGGTCCATTCTATAGCGCCGTGTAACAGTTTTCGTAAGGCAGGTTGATTAAGTTAACGCTACAAGGCATAGATGTATTGATCCCAATCATCTTAGCTTGGGGTAAACCGCACCAAACAGACTTTTTGCCAAAGCTTTGGGCGATTTACAAGAAATCGGGGAAGTAGCCAAAACAATTTAGGAGAGCCACCATGAACCGGGGAGCCATTCGATCCAATCGTACCCGTTTCGCTTTCATCATCATCTTCATGCTGCTTACAGCATTCACCGTTGCCAATCATGGCGGAACGGCCGTTGCCGAGACCAGCATATCTGAAATGGCTCAGCACAAGCTGGATTCAGCTTTGCAAACGATGATCGCGGAACAACCTGACCAAGCCATACCTGTTATCGTTCAAAAAGAGGGCGATACCAACGAGGCTGAACAGCTTCTCGCCACGCTGGGGGGCAGCATCAGCCAGGAACTGGCCATCGTCAACGCCTTTGCCACCGAACTGAGCGGCGAGGCTATTTTGCGTTTGGCCAGTTCGCCTGCCGTTGCCTACGTTAGCCTGGATGCCCAGGTAGAAACCAGCAACACAACCAGCGCCCTGAATCAACTGGAGAACCCCGGATTTGAATCTGGGCTTGCCGGTTGGAACATCACGGATGAATCCATCATCTCCGGCGACGCCTACAGCGGCTCCAACGCCCTGGAGATCAAAGGCGAGGTCTACCAACACGTCAACGTCACCCCTGGGGATACCGTGCTCTTTTCCGCATGGGCCAGAAAAGCGGCAAATCCAGGCGGCAATAAGATGACTTTGGAGTTTTATAATGCCCACGGTTATCTGCTGGCCACTAGCCGCGTAGATATCGAGAGCCAGACCTACACGCAGTACAACATCGAATACCTGGTGCCAAGCCAGGCCTACTACGCCATCGCCCGCGTGAGCACAAACCGGAACAATGGTGCCGTGCTGCTTGATGATGCGTCATTTGTGATCACCATCCAGGCGGCGGTGGCCAGTGATACCAGCTTGCTGAAAAATGGTGGCTTTGAAAGCGGTACCCGCTACTGGAACATCAGCGGCGTTACGCGCTATACAACCTACAGCAAATATATTCACACGGGCAGCCGGGCCATTGAGCTTGGCTGGGGCAACACCGGCATCGACCAGTGGACCACAATCCAGCCTGGTCAATCCTACACCCTGACGGGTTGGTACAAGATGACCGGTTCTCCTCTGTCTTACTACTGGGGCTCCGTCTGGCTGGGCTTTTACGACGCCAACTGGAACTATTTAACGGCCGTTGGCACCAACCTGTCATACAGCACGGAATACGCGCCGCTGGAGTTGAGCGGTGTCGCCCCGGCGCAAACGAAGTACCTCACCGTCTGGATGGGCAAAGATGGCCTCGTCAAGATGTATGCCGACGATTTGTACCTGAACGTAGAAACGGCCGCTTCCACCACCGCCAACATGCTAGACAACGGCAGCTTCAATAACAACAAAGCCAACTGGGGCACCTGGGGCACCAGCAGTGCCGCCACCATCGTCGCCGATTCACCGGTCGACAACACCAGCCTGAAAATTGACAGCACCTGGGATGGCAACGGCGTCTGGCAGCAAATTATGGCCAGCCCAGAGCAGGCGTATACCTATTCCGGCTGGCTCAAATTAGACAGAGCCAGCGGCCCCATCAGCAACGCCTGGGTCGCCGTGTCACTCGATTACATGGACGCCAATGACAACTATCTGTCCACGGTTTCCCACGAAATTTATGTGAGTAATTCCTGGGTACCTTTCCAAATCTCCAGCATCGCCCCCACAGATACGGCCTATGTCAATGCCATTGCCTGGGTTTCTGACTGCTCCAGCTGTAGCCTGTACGTGGACAATCTTTCGCTGACCGCCTCGACAAACGATGCCCAGCTCAACGATTACCTCCAGGTTACCGGAGTCGATCAGCTGCACCAGATGGGCATCGACGGGTCAGGCGTCACGGTGGCTGTGCTGGACTCTGGCGTCAATGCTTATGCCCTGCGCAAGTTCGTCCAGGAAGCACTGGGTTTGAACCTGAACCTGAATCTGTTGAATGGCGACAGCAACGGTCACGGCACCTTTATGGCCGGTCTGATCGGTGGGGGTGCCACCGACACATTAGACCATCCCCTCTCCGTTGCACCTGGGGCTAACCTGGTCAGCGTCCCCGTGCTGGATCAATCCGGCATGGGCACCACGTCCAGCGTCATCGCCGGGCTGGACTGGATTCTAAACAACAAAGACACCTACAACATTCGTGTGGTGAACATGTCTTTGTCCGGCGCGGTGACCGATGCCTACTGGAACAACCCGATCAACCAGGCCGTTGAGCGGCTGTGGGCCGAAGGTGTTGTGGTAGTTGCCGCAGCGGGCAACAGCGGCCCGGATGCGGGCTCCGTCACCACACCGGGCAACGATCCGTTTGTTGTAACCGTCGGCGCTTTTACCGACAACTACTCGCCGCTGTACTTCAACGACGACTACGTGCCGCCGTTTAGCGCTTCCGGACCATCCGAAACGGGCTTCATCAAACCGGACGTATTGGCCCCTGGGGCCCATCTGCTGATGTACGTCGGTGAAAACAGCACCTATGCCCAGACGTATCCACAGTTGGCGCGTGCTGGAGGCTGGTATCTGGGTTCGGGCACATCAGCGGCAACGGCCGTTACCTCTGGCGTCGTGGCCCTGATGCTGCAACAAAACCCGAACCTCAGCCCCAACCAGGTGAAATACCGGCTGATGATGAGCGCCCGCCCCTCCGTCAATTCCGACGGCACCCTGGCTGCCAGCATCTTCCAGCAAGGTGCCGGGCGCATTTGGGCACCCGACGCCGTCTTGGGCAGCTATACCGGCGAAGCCAACGCGGGCATGGTACCGGGCGAAGCGTATGTAGGCCCCGTGGTCTACGACGAAACACGCGGCGGCTACGCCCTGGTCGACGCCAACCGCAACCCCCTCCCCGAAGGACAAGATTTCTTCTGGGATGGCGGCAACTACTGGGCTGGTGGTAACTACTGGGCCGGTGGCAATTACTGGGCCGGTGGTAACTACTGGGCCGGTGGTAACTACTGGGCTGGCGGTAACTACTGGGCCGGTGGCAACTACTGGGCTGGCAGCTACTTTGAAAATTCCGACTATTACTGGAACACGGCCCAGTATGGCGAAGATAACCAGACGGCGAGCGATTACCAGATTGGCTTCCTGGCACAGCAGCCGTAAGTGAGTGCACCTCCCCCAATGAAAAAAGCCCCGACTTCAGCAGAAGTCGGGGCTTTTTTCGTGTCTAAACAGATTTTTGCGGGATGGTTGGCCCGGAATCTAACGGTCAGCGGCGCGACGATTAGCGCGGCGACTCAAATAGGGCGGCAATTTCCTGGTTCACAGCCACGCTGTCCAAAAAGGAGTCACGCCGCCTGTCATCGGTGATTTGATTGGCCCAGGAAGCCAGACGGCCGTAGGCCATGGCCAGCACCGTCTCGGCATACGCATCACCCAACCAGGAGAGCACCTTGTACGTGAGCAGGAAGATGTAAAACGGCCGTGACGTACCGTCCAGCGTCTGACCATCCTGCAAATGGGTCACAATGGGGGTGATGTGGGTGTGAACGGCCGTTTTATCTCCCCGGTTCAGCGCCAGCCAGGCCAGCGCCGCCCGCGACTCCAGCACCTGCTCAGCATGACCCAGGCACTCCAGCGACGCCTCGTAGGCAGCTTCAGCCTCGGCCAGCTTCTGCTGGTTCACCAACACAAACCCCCGGTCCTTCAAAACCAGACCGCGCAAAAACAGGCTGCCAATCTTGTCGGCCAGCACCAATGCTTCCTGGCTGGCCAGTTCGGCCTGTTCATCATCACCCAGAAAATGAGCGGTTTGGCTGAGGTTGCTCAGGTTAAAGCACTCGCCAAAAGGCACGTCAATTTCCCGGCACAGCTCTAACCCCTGACGAGCATACGTCTGGGCAATGTCAAAGGCCCCCAGGTCCATATACATCGAGCTCAGGTTAGTCAAAATACGGGCCAAGCCCTCCCGATCACCTACCGCCTCGTCAATTTGCTGTGCCTTTTCTAGCGAGGTCAGCGCCTGTTCGATATTGCCCTGCGAGATTGCCACCACGCTCAAATTGTTGTAGACAGCACTTTCGCCTTGTTTATCCTTCAGCTTTTCGTACAGAGGCAGCGATTGGGCATAATATTGGTTCGCCATCTCAAGCTGGCCTGTGTCATAAGCGGTGACACCCAACAGCCGCAAACTGTCGGCTTCCAGATGAGCAAAATCGTGCTCGCGTGCGGCGTGCAAACTTTTCTGTAGGTTAACCTGGGCTTCTTCGTAATTGCCCTGCCGCAGTAACGCCCGCCCGGCTACCAGGTAACTGGCCGTTTCATTTTGCCGGTCACCATTCTCTTGCGCAACGCGGCGCGCCTCGTTGGTCGCGGCCAGCGAAGCCGGATAATCGCCCGTGGCCTCGGCATAATTGGCCAACCGCAGCGCCACATCCATCCGCTTGTCCAACTGATGCTGGGTCAGCAGTTCCTGGGCAATCTGCCCCAGGGTCGCCAGCGCCACCTGCTGCTCCTCGCGCCGACCGAGCAGGTGGAAAATTTGCTCACGGGCCAGGTGCAGCTCAAACTGGGCCTGTAAGTCGTTGGCCGGGGTCAGGGCCAGAGCGCGGTTGAAATATTCCAGCGCCGCGTCGTTGAGGAACTGCTGCCGGGCATATTCGCCAGCGATGCGAGCAAAATAACGTTCCTGCGCCTCATCGCCCGCTTCGCGCCAGTGGTATACCAGGGCGGCGGCCTGCTCCGGGTTATCCGGGTAAACCTGCATGATAAACTGCGCCACGTTGCGATGCCACACCACCTGTTCGCTGGTCGAAATCGATTCCAGAACACCCGCTCGCAGCTTGTCGTGGGCAAAGCGCCAGTTGCCGCCAAACAGTTCCAAAACGGCCGCATCCGCACAAGCCGCCAGCCACGTTTCCACCGGCATGCGGGTTTGGGTGCTCTGGGCCAACAGGGGTAGTAAATTTAGGTCCACCTGCCGCCCAACCACGGCCGTACCCACCAACAGGGGAACGGCCGTCTCCGGCACCCGCGCCAGACGGCGCTGCACAATCGTTTGAATGCCCTGGGGAAACAGCTGCTGCGGCAGCCGCATCTGCCCAATGGCGCTTAGCCGACCGGCCTCTTCCGCCAGCGCCCGCACCACTTCCACCAGGAAAAAGGCGTTGCCTTCGGTCTCGCGCTGGAGCAGCGCCAATACCCCAGGATTTTCACCCACCTCGCCCAGCATGCTGGTGCTTAACTCGGCAATTTCATTGGGCAAGAGGCGCTCCAGCGGCAGCTCCTGCATCAGCGGCAGCTGCTCTGCCAGTGCGGATTGCTCATCATTGCGGTAGCTGCCAATGATCAGCAGCGGCAGCCGAGGGGTAAGACGGGTAAGCTGCTGCAAAATTTCCAAACCGGGTTCAGCCCACTGCAAATCTTCCAGGATGAGCAAAATACATTGCGACTGGCTGCTAAACAGACCGGTAATCGTACTGATCAAACGCTGCCGAGCGGCGGCGCTGTCCAATTCTGGCGCGGGCGGTACGGTGCGTCCCAGCAAACGTTCAATGTCGGGGATGAGCGCCTGCAATACACCCACCGCCAGGTCATCCAGCGGCACGGTTAGCACCAACCGGCGCAGCACATCACGCCACAGCTGCAAAGGCGAGCCACCCACATCTTCCACCCCCTGACCGCGCAGAACCAACGCGCCCTGCACCAGCGCCTGGGTAGCAATCTCATCCAGCAGGCGAGACTTGCCCACGCCGCTCTCGCCGCTCACCAGCCAGGCGGAGCCGCGCCGCTGTTTGGCTTCTTCGAGGGCGTTGAGCAGCTGCTCTTTTTCCGCCTGGCGGCCAACAAATGTGGCCGCTTGCAGGTAACTTTCGCGAATGGCGATGCTTTCGGCAGGGATGGGCTGGCCGATGGCCTGACTAAAGGCGGCAATACACGCCTCAGCCGACGGGTAACGCCTCTCCTGCGTTTTTTCGATGAGGTGGCCGATAACGGCCGTTACCCCCGGTGACGCCTTCAACATCGTCAGATCGGGCACCTCGTCCAGCACCTGGTCAATAAACCGGTGGCTGTTCACGTCAAACGGGTGCCGCCCGGCAAACAGCTCAAAGGCAATCACGCCCACGGCGTAGAGGTCAGCGGCTTCGGTATGCGGCTGGTCTTCCCACACTTCCGGGGCAATGTAGGGGATGCTGCCGGCGGCCTGCATGGTGCTCTTTTGGGTGGTGGCCAGACCAAAATCCAGAATGCGCACGGTGCGGTAGGTCACCAGCACGTTGGCCGGTTTGAGGTCGCGGTGCAAGATGCCGCGCCGGTGCAGGTAGGCCAGCGCCTGGAGCATCTGCTGGATCAGCTGGACTTTGCCCACCTCATCCATCCCGGCACCGGCTTCCAGAATGGTTTTGGCCCCGAGCATATAATCCATGGTGAAAAACGGCCGTCGCTCTTCATCAAAGCCGTAGTCCAGCACAGAAATAATGTTGGGATGGCGCAGCGAGGCCAGGGTCTCAAACTCATGGGCCAGGGCCAGGCGCAGCGTTTCGGCAATCTCGCCTTCGGTCTCGTTATCCACCTGGTAATGCCAGGTGGGCACAATCACCTGCTTGAAGGCCAAAATATGCTCAGCCAGGCGGTCGGTGGCGCGGTAAACCACCCCCATACCACCTTCACCAATCTTTTCATGGATCAGGTAACGGCCGTTTACCGTCAGGGGTACTGCGTCTGAAGTTGGGTGAGAAGAGACAAACGAACCAATAGTCATGCAGTCAAGGTTAATACGGGATGTTATCGAGAAAACTACCGAAGGTTTTGTGGAAAACCAGAGCCATATCTCTGTCGTTCCATTGCATTACTGGCAGACTGAGTGCAACCCCTTCGCCAGTTTCTTGCATCCACCACATCATGTACCAGATGCAGTTTACAGAACAGGAAAAGCGGTTGAAGTATAACATAAACAGCAAAGCGATTATACCCAAGACGGTTAACATAGGTACTATTACAGATTAGCCGCAGCAAATCGCCAGTTGATTTCATCATACTGACCGTTTGCTGATAGCTGTTCCGGTGCGCTTGTCAGGGGGTAGGGCGGGTGTTAAACTAGCACCATGTCCCAAGCCCTCTACCGCAAATGGCGGCCCGGCCGCTTTGATGATGTCATTGGTCAGGAGCACATCACCCGCACCCTGAAAAACAGCGTCGCGGCTGACCGGTTGGGCCATGCCTACCTGTTTTGCGGCCCACGCGGCACGGGCAAAACCACCAGCGCTCGCCTGCTGGCCAAAGCGGTGAACTGCCTGCATGAAGACCCGGCGGAACGGCCGTGTAATGAATGTGAAATGTGTGTTGCGGCAAATACTAAGGCAACCTTTGATGCGTTAATTGAAATTGATGCCGCCTCTAATAATGGCGTGGATGATATTCGTGACTTGCGCACAAAGGCCTCAACTCACTCCAACGCTCGGTTCAAAGTGTACATCATCGACGAAGTACACATGCTGTCCACCGCCGCTTTCAACGCCCTGCTTAAAACGCTGGAAGAGCCACCGCCGCACGTCAAATTTATTCTGGCCACCACCGAAGAACACAAAGTGCCGGTGACCATTAAATCCCGCTGCCAGCAGTTTAACTTTCGCCTGCTGAACCAGGAAGAAATCAGTCAGCGGCTCAACTGGCTGGCGGACAAAGAAGGCTTCACCATCGAGCCACAGGCGCTGCAAATGATTGCGCGCCAGGGCGCGGGCAGTCTGCGCGATGCCGAAAGCCTGCTCGACCAGCTGGTGGTGGCCAAAGATGATGTCATCACCGCCGAGCGCACCCAAATGGTGCTGGGCACTGCCTCCAACGAGGCCGTGACCCGCCTCACCGATGCCTGGCTCAACCGCAACGGCGCGGGCGGCCTGGCCCTCATCCACGAGGCGCTGGCCTCTGGTACGGATGCCCGGCAGTTCTGCCGCCAGATGGTGGCCTATTTGCGTGAGCTGCTGCTGCTGCAAGCGGCGGGCGACACCATTCCCCTGGAAGCCACACCCGAGCAAAAGGCTGAGATGCTGGCCCAGGCGCAGCGCGCCCCCCGGCAGGGTCTCATCGACGCGATTAAGCGGTTTAACGAGGCGGCCCTGGTGGCGGCGGGCAGCTGGCAGCCGCAGCTGCCGCTGGAACTGGCCTTTGTGGAGCTGCTGCCAGACGCGCCCGTGCCGATGCGAACGGTGGTGGTAGAAACGGCCGTCACGCCCCCACCGCCACCAGTCAAAGCAAAGCCGGTTGAGGAAGTCGCAACGGCCGTTCCCACTGTAGAGAAAGTGGTGAAAACGGCCGTGGCCGAACCGGAACCACCCAAACCAGAAGCCAAACCAGCCAAAGCCCAGCCCAAGACCGAACCAAAACCGCTCACCGTGCGCCAGGTGCAGGCGGTTTGGGCGCAGCTGGTCAGCCAGGCAGGCGAAAAAATCAAAAACCTGCCAGCTTTGCTCAATATGGGCAAACCGCTGGCCGCCGAAGGGCGCACCCTGGTCATCGGGTTCGATTACCCGCTGTTTAAGGATAAATTTGACAATCTAGCCGGAGCCAACAAATTGGTCGGTGACATTTTGAGCGAGCTGCTGGGGCAGAACACCACCACACGCGCCGTGGTAACCAGCGAATACACCGTGCCCGTGCAGCCCGACGATTTCCGTGCCCTGGCCGAAGAGCTGGGCGGTACTGTTTCTGAAGATTATTGAATTCTAGTAAAAAGTAAAAAGTGATAAGTGAAAAGTATGAGCCTTACTTATTACTTTTCACTGATCACTTTTCACTCAAAGAGAAGGAGCAAACCATGTCTAAACGAGCTTTTCGCGGACGGCCGCAGCCGAAGAAAAACAAAATGCCCAGCGCCAGCGGCTTAATGTCCCAAATGCAGCAAATGCAGGAGCAGATGGCCACAACCCAGTCCGCGCTGGAAAATGAAATGATTACCGTTACGGCGGGCGGTGGGGCGATCAGCATCGTCATCACCGGGCACCAGCGCGTTCAATCCATTACCGTGAATCCGGAACTGCTGACGCCTGACGATGCCGAGATGCTGCAAGACATGCTGGTGGCGGGTATCAACTCGGCCATCGAGCAGTCCCAGGCGCTGGCGGCGGAGCGGATGGAAGGCATCACCGGCGGTCTGGGCGGCGGCCTGAACGACCTGCTGGGCGGCCTGGGGTTAGGCTAACCAATGGCCTCGGCGTTGCCCCAGCCGGTGCAGCGGCTCATTAACGAATTTGCCCGCCTGCCGGGCATTGGCCCCAAGTCGGCGGCGCGGCTGACGTTTTATTTGCTGCGCATGGCGGACGAACAGGCGCTGGATTTGGCGGTGGCGCTGCAGGACATGAAGGAACGCACCATTTTCTGCAGCAACTGCTTCCACATCACGGAGGCTGATCCGTGCATTTTGTGCACCGATCCGGCGCGGGACGACCGGCTGCTGTGCGTGGTGGAGGAGCCGCTGGATGTGTTGGCCATTGAACGGTCGCAGGCGTATAACGGCCGTTACCACGTTCTCCACGGCGCTATCTCCCCGGTTGAAGGCATTGGCCCGGAAGATTTACGCATCAACGAATTGGTCAGCCGCGTGCAGCACAGCAGCTTTCAGGAAATCATCCTGGCTACCAACCCCACGCTGGAAGGCGAATCGACGGCACTTTACATCCAGCGCCGCCTGGCCGATTCCGGCGTGCGCCTGACACGCCTGGCCCGCGGCCTGCCCGTCGGTGGCGACCTGGAATACACCGACGAAATTACGCTGGGGCGCGCCCTGGAAGGGCGGCAGGAGCTGTAGATGTTGCTTGCCAGTGCCCTGCCAATGTGCTAACATTCGCCCGTCTTGCGGTGTCGCCAAGTGGTAAGGCAGCGGACTTTGAATCCGCCATCCCTGGTTCGATCCCAGGCACCGCAGCAGAGTAAGAGGCCATATAAAATGTATGGCCTCTTATTTTTTTTCTCTGGCGCCCGCGCACCGATAATCTTTTAGAGTGGTAGGAACTTTGGGCATGGAAACGCAAGTTTGTAATCGCTGCCATCAAACCAAGCGGATCGAAGAATTTAGCTGGCGCTGGAAAGAGCTGGGCCAGAGGCAGCGAACCTGCCGTGCTTGTCAGAGTGAGCAAAAAAAGAGCTGGTACGAGAGAAACAAAAAAAGCCACAAAGCAAGCGTCTACGAAAACAAGACAAAAAACATTGAAGCTGCCCGCGCCTATGTTTGGGAATATCTGTTATCTCATCCGTGCGCCGAGTGTGGCCAAAGCGACCCGACAGTGCTGGAATTTGACCATGTCCGTGGAAGGAAACGCGCTGAAGTCACCAAGTTAGTGCGGGATGGATACAGTTTGAAGATTATCCAACACGAAATTGACAAATGCGTGGTGTTGTGCGCCAACTGTCACAAAAAGAAAACCTATCAGAATTCATGGCGAGACAAGCAGACGTAAAAGAAGATTTTGGTTGGTATCGTTAACCCTATGACTTTAGCAATTGTGATTCTGGCGGCCGGTGAAGGCAGCCGGATGCAGTCCAAAAAACAGAAAATTTTGCATGAAGTGGGCGGCAAGCCCATGGTGCAGCATTTGTTTGACACGGCCGTTTCCCTCACCCCTATCCCCCCTGTTTTGGTGATTGGCAGCGGCGGCAGCGGCGTGAAGGCGCTGTTTGGCAGCCGGGCGCAGTACGCGGTGCAAAGTGAACAGTTGGGCACCGGCCACGCCACGCAGATGGCCAAATCGCTGCTGGTTGGCACCGCCGACCAGGTCATCGTCACTTATGCCGATATGCCGCTGCTGCAAACAAGCACGCTGCAAAAGCTGGCCGACATGCAGGCACAGACACAAACGGCCGTTACCCTCCTCAGCGTTTTTGGGCCGCCCGAATCCACCTTTGGCCGGGTGGTGCGGGAGGCAGACGGCCGTGTGGTGGAAATCCTGGAAGTGGCTGAAGCGCAGCGGCGGGCCAACGCCGCCGACCTGCTGGCCATCCCCGAGCACAACGCCGGGGTGTATTGTTTTGCCGCCGACTGGCTGTGGGAAAATATCGACAAGCTGCCGCTGCGGCAGGCGCGTAATGGCCCGGAGTATTACCTCACCGACATGATTGAACTGGCCGTCCAGCAAAACCAGGGCGTGGCGGCCGCCACGGTGGAAGAGCCGGACGAATGTTTGGGTGCGGGTACGCGCGCCGAGATGGTGGCCGTCGAAAAAGCATTTCGGCGGCGGGCCACCAATCGCTGGCTGGCCCAGGGTGTCACCATCGTGGACCCAGACAGCACGTACATCGACCCCGACGTGACGATTGGGCAAGACACGATCATCTGGCCCAACAGCTATCTGCAAGGGCAAACGGCCGTTGGCCAGGCGTGCATCATCGGGCCAAACACGATTGTGCGCAATGCGGCCGTGGGCAACGGCTGCCACATCGAACAGGCGGTGGTAGAAGGGGTGGTGCTGGGGCCGGGAACGGCCGTTGCCCCGTTCACCGTCATAAAAAACCCGTAGGGGCGAGGCAGTTGGCCTCGATCCTGGACGAACAGACCTTCTTCCCGCCAACTGCCTCGCCCCCCCACAAAGGAACGCACAATGATTACCCACGAACAACGCGCCGCCTTAATTAAAGCCGCCATCGAAGTGCGAGAACGAGCCTACGCCCCCTACTCCAACTACCAGGTTGGCGCCGCGCTGCTGATGGCCGACGGCACGATGGTGACCGGGGTGAATGTGGAAAATTCTTCGTATGGCCTGACGATTTGCGCAGAGCGAACGGCCGTTACCACCGCCATCACCGCCGGACACCGCAAAATCCTGGCCGTCGCCGTGGCCACCGACAATGCCGGGTCGCCCTGCGGCGCGTGCCGCCAGGTACTGACCGAGTTTGCTGGGGATGTGCCGGTTTATTTGGTGGACAAGGTGGGAAACGGCCGTGACACCACCCTCTACACCCTGCTCCCTGACCATTTTGGCCCGGAACATTTGACATAACGCGATCTATCTTACCCACGACAACCAGATGACGCCCCACACCAGCGTGATGAGCGTGATGGGCACGCCCGCCCGCAAGTATTCGCCAAACGTCAGCTTTACCCCATGCGCCGCAGCCGATTCAGCAACAATGAGATTGGCCACCGATCCCAGCAAAGTGAGATTGCCCGCCAGGGTAGTGGCCATCGCCAGGGTAAGCCAGGTCGTCAGCGGATCGGCAAAATCGGGTACCAGCGGCCGAAACAGCATGACCGCCGGGACGTTAGAGATGGTGTTGCTCAACAGGACGGATACGGCCGTTAACCAACCAATGCCCCGTTCTGCTAGAGGCTGCATCACGCCAAACAGCCGTTCGCTTAGTCCGCTGCTTTCCAACGCCCCAGTAACCATAAACAGACCGCCAAAAAAGACCAGCAAGGTCCAATCAATTTCCCGAAAAACACGATTGGGTTTCAATCGGCGGGTAATGAGCAAGAGGCTGGCTGCGGCCAGCGCGGCCAGGGGGACGGGCACACCCGCCAAAAAGCCAAGCAGCATGCCAGCTGTGGCCAGCATACTTTTGTTTAGCAGCGGGGAGAAAGTGCGCAGCTTTTCAGGTGGCAGCGTAGGCAGGGAAACGGCCGTAAACTCCTCCCGATACACCAGCACAATCACCACCCAACACAGTCCCAAACCAACCAACGCTACCGGCAGCAAATAGCTAGAAAATGACACAAACGAAAGCCCTGAAGCCACGCCAATCAACATATTTTGCGGGTTCCCCGTGATCGTGCCCACAGAGCCGATGTTGGCCGCCGCCGCCAGACCCACCAGATAAGGAATGGGATTCCGCCGCAAAGCCAGGGTAACTTGCACCACAAACGGAGTAAACATCAACACAATCGTGTCGTTCAAAAACAGGGCCGAAAGCAAGCCACCTGCCAGGACGATGAAAGCCAGCAGCTGGCGCGGCGATTTGGCCCAGCCAACAAGACGCAAATGCACCAGTTGAAAAAAACCCGCCAGCCGCAGATTGACATTTAAAATCATCATGGCAAAGAGCAGCATCAGCGTGTTTAAGTCCAGCGCCGCAAAAGCGCCTTCCAGCGAAATTGCCCCAAACAAAATCAACCCCGCTGCCCCCACCAAGGCAATCGTGGCGCGATTCATGCGCAGCCCCGGGTACCGCCCCAACGCCACGCCCAATAAAATGATGGTTACGGCAATAAGAGTGAGCCATTGTTGAAAATCCATAGGCGGTAATCATAGCTGGCTTTTTATCAGTTAACGTAACTATTGTGCAATCAGAGCCAAAATGGCTCAAAAATGCGAAAAATGAATGTCTCTAAAAAGCGGTAGGGGCAATTGAATCACCCCATCGCCAAAACGCAGGGAGCAGCCTGCATAACA
>JADLAX010000062.1 GCA_020848035.1 Anaerolineae bacterium
CTGTCTGTTTTGCAGCAGGATGGCCGACGATCATTTACAGAAATTGGCAAAAAACTGGGCGTCAGCGAGGGGACCATTCGCAAGCGCGTCATGCGCCTGGTGGATGATGGCGTGATTCGCATCATCGGTCTGGTTGACCCCCATTTGGTGGGCTTTGATGCCCCGGCCATGATCCAAGTTTCAGTTTCCCCACCCCATTTGGAAGAGGCAGCTCAAGCCATTGCACAATTCCCGGAAGTCAGTTATTTATTAATGGTATCCGGTGAGTTTGACTTGATTGTGGAGGTCCGCTGCCGGAACCGGGAGCATCTCGCTTCGTTTATTCGGGATCAGCTGCAAAAGGTAACCGGCGTACAGCGAACCGTCTCATCGCTGGTGTTACACACGTACAAACTGGCCGAGCCAAGCATTTTGGACTTTGCCCCTGAAACGGCCGTAACATCCTGATCCCAGCCAAAAAATTTCATATACCATTTTTGGAGAAAAAGACGTTGTCAATCAGTGTAAAGCTTGAGCACATTACAAAGCAGTTTGGCGATTTTACGGCCGTTCACGAAATGAACCTGGAAATTGCCGATGGTGAATTCTTTTCGATGCTGGGTCCCAGCGGCTGCGGCAAAACCACCACCTTGCGCATGATTGCCGGTTTTGAGCAGCCCACCAGCGGCGAGCTGTACATCATGGGGCAGCCGGTTGCTGGCATTCCTGCCTATCGCCGCCCGGTCAACACCGTTTTCCAAAACTACGCCCTCTTCCCCCACATGACGGTGGCCCAAAACGTGGCCTTTGGCCTGGAAATGGCCAAAGTTCCCAAGCCAGACATTGAGAAGCGTGTTAAAGAGGCGCTGGAATTGGTGCAAATGAGCCCGATGAGCCAGCGCAAGCCGACGCAGCTGTCCGGCGGGCAGCAGCAGCGCGTAGCCCTGGCCCGCGCCCTGGTCAACCGGCCCAAGGTGCTGCTGCTTGACGAGCCGCTCGGTGCGCTGGACCTGAAGCTGCGCAAGGCCATGCAGCTGGAGCTCAAACAAATCCAGAGTGAAGTGGGCATTACCTTCATCTACGTCACCCATGACCAGGAAGAGGCGATGACGATGTCGAACCGCATTGCCGTCATGAGCAATGGTTACGTGCAGCAAATTGGCTCGCCGCGTGAGATTTACGAACATCCGCAAAACCGCTTTGTGGCCGACTTTATTGGCGAGACCAACTTCCTGGAAGGCAGCGTGGAAGAGGTGGACGGCGTGGTGAAGCTGGCCGTGGGCAATTCCCACGTGATCGGCCGTTCCGACCAGGCATTATCGATGGGCCAAAAAGCATACCTGGCTATCCGGCCGGAGAAAATCAACATGTATCCGCCCGGCAAGGTGACTGTGCGCGACATCGAGCTGGATGCCGAGCAAATCGCCGATGTCTTTGGCGGGCGGGTCCCGTCTGGCCCGTTTGACATCAAACAGGTGCTCAAGCAGGAGCATGAGAGCATGTACATCAACGGGAAAGTGGCCGAGGCGATCTACATCGGCACCGACACCCGCTACCGGGTACAAATCCTGGGCAACCAGCAGCTGTTTGTGCGCACCCAGAACTTCGGCGACCGGTACGACACCACATTTGATGTGGGCGACGAGGTGCTGCTGCACTGGCCGGCCGAAAATGCCCGCATCTTAACGGAGTAACAGATGGGCACAATTTTAATGGCACCCATGGAAGCTGGCCCCAACCTGATGAAGCGGTTGGCGGCGTATCTGGGCTGGTTGGGAACGGCCGTCTGGCTCATTCTCCTGGCCCGCTGGGTTACCTTTGGCACGTTTGATTGGACGCCGCTGGACCTGGAGCTGGCGCTGGCCAACCTGCCACCCATTGTGGCCTACCTCTTTTACGGCGGCATGGCGGCCCTGGACTTTGTCATCGCCTGGCTGCTGTTTCGGGAAAAACCGCTGGGTTCCACCCTGGGGCTGGCGCGGGGGGTGATTGGGGTGGTAACGGCCGTTGTCTACTACTTCACCGTGGGCGACTTTTACGCCGCCTGCTTTTTCCTGGCCACCAGCGGCATGCTGGTGCTGCTCATCACCCAAAACACCGGCTGGGTCATCAACTACCCGGCCGCCTTCTGGCTGGCTATCTTTTTTGTGCTGCCCAACCTCATCGTGCTGGCCGTCAGCCTGGGCGAGCGGTCGCTAAGCGGTACGGTGGTTTACCCGGAATTCAGCCTGCGCAACCTGGGCAGCTACTTTGATGATTACGGCCGTTTCTTCTCCACCATCAACGGCCAATATTTGTATTTGCGTATACTCGGCCGTTCTGTCTGGCTGGCCATTCTCAATACCACCATTTGCCTGCTTTTAGGCTACCCCTTCGCCTACTGGATTGCTCGCCAGCCGCAAAAATATCGTAACCTGCTCATTTTCCTGGTGATGATTCCCTTCTGGACCAACTTCCTGGTGCGCACCTACGCCTGGATGCTCATCCTGCGTGACTCGGGCATCATCAACAACTTCTGGACCATCACCCTGCACGATCTGGCCGTGGGTCTGGCTGGCAGCAGCCAGTTTTTCGCCTGGCTGGCCGGGATCACCGAGAATACCTTGCCGCTGCTGTTTAATCAATCGGCCGTTTTCCTGGGACTGTTCTACGGCTTCTTTCCCTTTGTGGTTTTGCCGCTCTACAGCAACCTGGAAAAGCTCGATTGGACCCTGTTGGAAGCCGCCGCCGACCTGGGGGCCAACAACTGGAAGCGCACCACCCGCGTGCTGCTGCCCCTGACCATGCCCGGCATCGTCGCCGCCGCCATCATCGTGTTTATTCCCTCGCTGGGCTCCTACGTCACCCCAGATTTGCTGGGCGGCGGCAAGGTGTCTCTGCTGGGCAACCTGCTCCAGCAGCAGTTCATGACCGCCCGCGACTGGCCATTTGGTTCGGCCATTGGCTTTATCATGATGACCATGATGCTGCTGTCCATTGTCATCTACTTCCGCGTCGGCGGACGGGAGCAATAAGATGAGCGCCACAACTTTTCCAACACGATCCATACCGGCCACACCTTCCGCACGCGGCCGTTTACAAGCTGCCTTCAACAAACGTGCCCTGCTGTGGCTGGCCGTTGGCCTTTTCTTGTTTCTCTACATTCCCATTGTGATCTTAATCATTTACTCCTTCAACGACAGCAGCCAGATTGGCCTGTGGACCGGGTTTAGCCTGCGCTGGTACGGCGAGCTGTTCCGCAATCAGGCAGTTCTAGACGCCCTCAAGTTAAGCCTGTGGGTAGCCGTCTGGTCCACGCTTATCAGCACCTTTTTGGGCACACTCACCGCCCTGGCTTTGGAACGGCACAACTTCTGGGGCAAGATCACCTACGATGCCATTCTCTACCTGCCGGTCATCATTCCCGACATTGTGATGGCCCTGTCGACGCTGCTCTTTTTTGTGGTGCTGGGTGTAGCCTTGAGCAAATACACCATCCTGATTGCCCACGTTGCCTTCAACATCTCGTTTGTGGCCATTGTGGTGCGCGCCCGTCTGGCGGACATGAACAGCACGCTGGAAGAAGCCGCTGCCGATTTAGGGGCTAACGCATGGCAAACCTTCCGCCGCGTTACCCTGCCCTTGCTGATGCCGGGCATTATTTCTGGCGCGCTGCTGGCTTTTACCCTGTCGCTGGACGACTTTGTGATTACCTTTTTTGTGGCCGGGCCAGGCTCCACGACGCTGCCCGTGCGCGTTTATTCGATGATTCGCTTTGGCCTGACGCCTGAGGTCAATGCCGTTTCAACGTTGATGTTTTTGGGATCAACGCTGCTGGTTATCATTTCACTGGTGCTGCAGCGGCGTTAGTGGAAGTGTGTGAAAACGGCCGTTCCCTACCACCCCAATACGGCCGTTTTCACCTTAGCTATGAGGAGAAAAGAGAATGAAGAAACTATTTTTAAGCGTACTGCTCATCTTGCTGTTGGCAGCCTGTGGCGGTGGCCCGGGCGGCGGTCCAGCATCTGACACGGAAGACAGCAGCAGCACCGATGCCAACGGTGAGGTGCAGCTGGCCGAACAACTGAGCGTCTACAATTGGTCAGACTACATCGACGAAGCAATGATTACCAACTACGAGGAAACCTACGGCGTTGATGTCATCTACGACACCTTTGCCTCCAATGAAGATTTGCTGGCCAAGCTGCAAGCCGGGGCCGAAGGGTATGATGTCATCTTCCCGTCGGACTACATGGTGGCCATCATGATCGACCTGGGGCTGCTGTCTAAAATCGATACGGCCGATCTCCCCAACTTTGCCAACATCGACCCTCAGTTTGTCGGCGCACCGTTTGACCCCAACAACGAATACTGCGTCCCCTACCAATGGGGCACCACCGGCATTGGCTACCGGGCCGACGTGGAATTTTTCCAGGAAAACCCGCCAGACAGCTGGGCTTACGTGTTTGAGCCAGAAATGTTGGCGCAGTACGCCGATCAGGGCATCAACGTGCTAAATGATCCGCGTGAGCTGCCCGGTTCGGCCCTCATCTACCTGGGCTATGACCCCAACACCACCAACCCCGACGAGTTAAACGAAGCCCGCGACCTCATCCTGGCCGCCAAGCCGTATTGGCGCACCTTCAACAGCGAAGATTACGACAACACGCTGCTGATCCCCGGCGAGGTGGCCCTCACCCAGGGTTGGAGCGGTGACGTGGCCAACGCCTACTGGAACACCTACGACGACGAAGCCGAGGATGGCAACTGGTATTACAGCATTCCGCAGGAAGGCGCGGTGAAGTGGCTGGACAACATCTGCATCACCGCCAGCACGGAACGGTACGAGACGGCGCTGCACTTCATGAACTACATGCTGGAGGCCGAAGTGGCCGCAGCCGTGACCAACTTCACTTACTATGCCAGCCCCAACGAAGCGGCCAAGGAATTTATCCTGCCCGAAATCCTGGAGGATGAAAGCATCTTCCCACCGCAAGACGTGCAAGACAAGCTGGTCTGGCTGACGGAAGTGGGTGAGGATGCGTTTTTGTATGACGAGCTGTGGACGGCCGTAAAATCGTCCCAGTAGTTTTTGAGTAAAAAGTGAAAAGTAAAAAGTGAGAAGTGGCCTACTTTATCACTTTTTACTTTTCACTTCTCACTTGTCCCTGTTCCCCCACAATCCAAAGGATCGCACCGATGCGCATGTACATCAATGGCGCGTTTACAGCTGGTAGTGCCAAAGACACGATACAGGTTATCAATCCGGCAACTGAAGAAATCTTAGACACGGTACCGCTGGGAACGGCCGTTGACATCCAAACGGCCGTCGCCGCCGCCCAAACCGCCTTCCCCACCTGGCAGCGCACCCCCGCCGTTGAACGCGCCGCGCTGCTGCACGAAGCCGCCCGCAAAATGCAGGACCACGCCGAAGAGCTGGCTCACCTGCTTACCCTCGAAGAAGGCAAGCCGCTGGAAGAAAACGAAGAAGAGGTTTTCTGGGCCTACGACACCTTTAACTACTACGCGGAACTGGGACGGCACGAACGCGGCCGTTTTTTGCCCCCCGGCGACCCCGACCAGCTGAACTTTGTTATCAAAGAGCCGTACGGCGTGGTGGGCTGCATCATTCCCTGGAACTTTCCCCTGCTGCTGCTGGCCTGGAAACTGGCCCCGGCCCTGGCGGCGGGCAATACGGCCGTCATCAAACCATCCGAATTTACCCCCCTCGCCACGCTCAAGCTGATGGAAATCGCCTTCGACCACTTCCCGCCCGGCGTGGTGAACGTGGTCACCGGCGCGGGGACCACCGGCGAAGCCCTGGTGCGCCATCCCGACGTGCCGCTGATTGCCTTCACCGGCTCGGTAGCCACCGGGCAGCGCATTGCCGCCATTGCCGCACCGATGATGAAGAAGCTGCACCTGGAGCTAGGCGGCAAAGATCCGCTGGTGATTGGGCCAGACGTGGCGATGGAGCTGGCCGTCAAAGCCACTGCCTACGCCGGGCTGATCAACGCCGGGCAGGTGTGCACCAGTTCAGAGCGGATTTATGTGCATGAGAGCATGTACGGCCGTTTCGCCGAAGAACTCGCTGAATTTGTGGGCAGTCTGCGGCTGGGCAACGGGCTGGACCCGGACACCGACATCGGGCCGATGCTGCGGCCGCACTTTCGCGAGAAGGTGGAAGGGCAGCTGGCCGAGGCGGTAAATGCGGGGGCAAAAGTGTTGGTGGGCGGGAAACGGCCGTCGCACCTGCCACGCGGCTTCTTTTTGGAACCGGCCGTCATCGTCAACGTGGATCACTCGATGCGGCTGATGCGCGAGGAGACGTTTGGCCCCACGCTGCCCCTCATGCCCTACCGCAGCTTCGACGAAGCGATCGCCCTGGCCAACGACACCACGATGGGCCTCGGTGCCACCCTGCTCAGCCACGACGCTAAATTGGTGAAGCGCTTCTTCGAGGAAGTCAAAGCAGGCACCATCTGGATCAACGATCCGCTGACCGACAACTTTGCCGGGCCGTTTGGCGGCATGAAAATGACCGGCGGCGGCCGCGAGCTGGGCCAGGAAGGGCTCGACGAATTTTACGAAGTGAAACACGTCCATTGGGACGTAGAAGGCAAAATCAAGGATTACTGGTTCCCCTACGGGAAGCAGCACAAGTAAGAATTTTTTGCCACAGAGGACACAGAGGATTTAGAGAAAGCTGGCTACACAGCACTGCTGATCCGCCCAGCCGAAACGGAGCGGGCTAGTTTATGGAAGCCCTTTCAGGGCTGAAAATCAGCCTCGAAGAGGCTTCCACAAATAGCCGGGGGCTTCAGCCCTCAGCGAATCAGCACAACCATATCTGTCTGGTAGAAAAAACAATTATCACCTCATAAATCTCTGTGCTCTCTGTGGCCAATTTCCGGAAAAAATGTGCCATCATGTCGGCCGATCTCATCATCTACAACGCCCACGTTTTTACCGCCAACGACGCCCAGCCCGACGCTGAGGCGGTGGTGGTGCACGGCAACAAAATCGTATTTGTGGGCAGCAATTCTGAGGCGCTGGCTTCTCGTGGAATACACACGCGGGTGGTGGACGGCAACGGCCGTTCCCTCCTCCCCGGCTTCATCGACACCCACTTCCACCTGGCCTGGGGCTCGCAAAAGCTGGACGGCGTGCAGTTGGCTGGCGTAGCCACAATGGCGGAACTGGCAGCGGCCGTTCACGCCTGGCTCGCCGAAAATCCAGACGCCGACTGGGTCGCCGGGTACGGCCTCTCCTACGGCCTGCCCACGCCAGACGAACCGCTCACCCGGCATCACCTGGACCAGATTATCAGCGATCGGCCGTTTATGGTGTACACCTACGACGTGCACAGCCTGTTCGCCAACACCGCCGCCCTGCAACAAGCCAACATCCTGCACGGCGCACCCCGTCCGCTGGCCAACGGCGAGGTGGTCGTCGGGGCCGATGGCCTGGCCACGGGGGAGCTGTACGAAGAAGACGCCACCCGCCTCATCCGCCGCGTCATGCCAGAACCGGACGAAGCGGCCACGCTGCGCCTCATCCAAAAGGGGCTGGCCCTGGCCGCCGCCCACGGCCTCACCTCCGTGCACAACATGGATGGCGACCTGGCCCAGGGCAAGCTGTACGCCGCGCTGGAAGAGCAGAACGCGCTCACGCTGCGCCTTTCGCTGCCCTACTGGGTGAAACCCAAAACGCCGCTGGCCGAAATGCAGCGGCAAACCAACCAGATGCGCCAATTATTTAACAGCGACAAACTGCGCGCGGGCGGCGTCAAGTTTTTCATGGATGGCGTGTACGAGAGCTATACGGCCGTTACCCTCGACGGCTATCCCGACCAGCCCCACAACTTTGGCGAACCGATTTGGGACGCCAGCACCTTTGCCAAATTTGCCACCGCCGCCGACGCCCTGGGGCTGCAAATTGCCGTGCACGCCTGCGGCAACGGCGCGGTGCGGCGGGTGCTGGATGGCTATGAGGCGGCGCAGAGGGTAAACGGCCGTCGCGATTCCCGTCACCGCGTCGAACATATCGAAATGGTGCATCCCGCCGATCTGCCCCGCTTTGCCCAGCTGGGCGTCATCGCTTCCATGCAGCCCCTGCACGCCCCAGACAGCGCCACCAGCGAAGACGTCTGGCCACAGCGCATTGCCCCCGAAAACTGGCAGCACGCCTTCGCCTGGCAAAACGTGCGCCAGGCCGGGGCCACCCTGGTGTTTGGCAGCGATTGGCCGGTGGTGTCGCTGAATCCGCTGCTGGGCATTCACGCCGCCGTGAACCGCCAGCCGTGGCAGGCCAGCGACCCATCGCAGGCGCAAACCCTTGCCGACGCCATTTGCAGCTACACCCGCGACGCCGCCTACGCTGAGTTTCAGGAAACGCGCAAAGGGCAGCTTCAACCGGGCTTTCTGGCCGATCTGGTGCTGCTGTCCGACAATATTTTTGCCATCCCGCCGCAGGAAATTGGCCAGTTGGCCGTGGACCTGACGGTTTGTGATGGCGCTGTCGTTTACGAAAAGGAGGGGGCGTGAAACGTGAAGCGTGAGGCGTGAAAAGTGGAGCCCTACTTTTTGCTATTACCTTTCACTTTTCACTCTTGAAAAATGAGTGAAAAAATTCTCGTAATTGGCGCAGGGATGGCAGGCATCATGGCGGCGCGCACGCTGCACGATGCGGGCGGCGACGTCACCATTTTGGAGGCGCGGGCGCGGCTGGGCGGGCGCACCCACACCGACAGCAGCCTGGGCAGCACCATTGATTTGGGCGCGGCCTGGATTCATGGCCCGGACGGCAATCCGCTGACGCCGCTGGCGGAGCAGCTTGGCGTGGCCATGGGGCAGACGGACTTTGTGAACCGGTCGGGAACGGCCGTTCAAGCCTACAGCCCCAGCGGCACCAAACTCAACCCGACCGAATTTGCCAAAGGCCAGCGGCTGGCCGAAGCCGCCGTAGCCCTGAGCGACGCCTCCATCCTCTACCAGCCGCCCGGCCGCGATGCCCGCAGCCTGAAGGAGTGGGTGCAGCACGGCCTGCCCCAGCCCGCCACGATGACGCCCGACGCGCAGGCGGGCTTCCGCTACTGGGCCACTATCCGCGCCGAGTACAACGACAACGCCGACTGGGAGCTGATCGATTGGGCGCTGGGCGGCCGGTACGTGAAGCTGCCCGGCGGCGATTTGCTGCTGCACGGCGGCGGTTACAAGGCGCTGATTGATCATTTGGCGGCGGGGTTGGAGGTGAGATTGGGAACGGCCGTAACCCACATCACCACCACGCCAAACCAGGTAACCGTCCAGACCAGCAGCGGCCGTTTCAGCGCCGACCGGGTCATCCTCACCCTGCCGCTGGGCGTGCTCAAATCGGGCCAGATACAGTTTGAGCCACCGCTGCCCGCCGCCAAGCAGCAAGCGATCCAGCGCATCGGCTTTGGCAATTACGAAAAGCTGGCGCTGCGCTTCGACCAATTTTACTGGCCCCGGCAGACCCAACTTTTTAGCTGCGTGGGCGAAGCCGATACCGACCTGTTCAACGCCTGGCTCAACCTGGGTTATTACAGCGGCACGCCGCTCATTTCCGTCTCCCACGCCGGGCGGCGGGCACGGGAAATTAACCGCTGGAGCGACGACCGGCTGCTCGATGAGGCTCTGGCCGTGATGAACCGGCTGTTTGGCGACGAGTTTGGGCCGATTCCCGCACCGCAAGCGGTCGTGCGCACCAACTGGCAAAACGATCCCTTCGCCAACGGCAGCTACTCGTTCGACCAGGTCGGCCAACAGCCAGATGACCGCCAAACCCTGGCCCAGCCCATCAACCAGCAGCTATTTTTTGCCGGCGAGGCCACCCATCCCCACTTTTACGCCACCGTGCACGGCGCATATGAGACGGGGGTGCGCGCCGCGCGGGAAGTCGCGCAAGTGATTCGTAAAAACTAAGCAACTATTCCCTCCCCCTAGCCCCCTCCCGAAGGGAGGGGGAACCAGATTCCCTCCCCCTTCGGGGGAGGGTTAGGGAGGGGAAAAAGGAAACAACCATGACCACCACCCACCTCTCCCCCGTCTGGACGCACCTGACCGAGATGCAGCCGGTGCGGGCGGAGCGCATCTTTTTTTACGACGCCGAGGGCAATCAGTACATTGATTTCACCTCCGGCATTGGCGTGATGAACACCGGGCACAGCCACCCGCGCATTGTGCAGGCGATTCAGGCGCAGGCGGAGCAGCTCATCTTCGGCCAGATGAACATCGTGATGACGCCCGCGGCCATCGAACTGGCCAACGCCCTGAACGAGGTGACGCCAGCGGCGATTGACAGCTTCTTCTTTTCCAACAGCGGCGCGGAAGCGGTGGAAGGCGCGGTAAAACTGGCCCGGCAAACGACCGGGCGGCGCAACATCGTCGTCTTCCAGGGCAGCTTCCACGGCCGTACTGCCCAAACAATGGCGATGACCACCTCCAAGTATGTTTATCGCTACAACTACCAGCCGCTGCCCGGCGGCATCGTCACCGCGCCGTTCCCGTACAGCTACTACTTCGGCTGGGACGAGGAAGAGACGACGGAATGGTGCCTGAAGCAGCTCCATTTGCTGCTCAAAAGCCAGACCGCGCCGGACGAAACGGCCGCTATCATCATCGAACCGGTGTTGGGTGAAGGCGGCTACGTGCCCGCCCCGCCCGCCTTCATGCAGGAGCTGCGCCAGCTGTGCAGCCAGCACGGCATTTTGCTGATTGTGGACGAGGTGCAGAGTGGATTCGGCCGTACCGGCAAATTTTTCGGCTTCGACCATGCGGGCATCGTGCCCGACGTCATCGTCATGGCCAAGGGGCTGGGCAGCGGCATGCCCATCTCGGCCATCGGGGCCAACGAAGCGCTGATGCGCCAGTGGAAACCGGGCACGCACGGCGGCACCTACGGCGGCGGCAACGCCCTGGCGCTGGTGGCGGCCAAAACCACCATTGACGTCATTCGCGACGAAAAGCTGGTCGAAAATGCCGCCGCGCGCGGCCAGCAGCTCATCACCGACTTGCGCCGCTTGCAGGCCAGCCATCCCGTCATGGGCGACGTGCGCGGCCTGGGCTTGATGGTCGGCGTGGAGTTCACCCAGCCCAACGGCGAACCGGATGCGGACCGAGCAACGGCCGTTGCCAATGCCTGCAAAGCGCGCAACCTGCTCCTGCTCACCTGCGGCAGCTACGGCAACGTCATCCGCTGGATTCCGCCTTTGGTGGTGACGGCGGCGGAGATGGATACGGCCGTACATATTTTTAGCGAAGCGCTGGCAGAGAATGCCTAAAACAGACCCCCACCCTAACCCTCCCCCTGGAAGGGGGAGGGAACTGGCTCCCTCTCCCTTGAGGGAGAGGGCCGGGGTGAGGGTGAAAAAGGAACAAAAATGGTCAAAACAACCCCCTTCTATCCCCGACTCGCCCCGCTGAGCGAAACAATGCTGTGGAAGCATTGGGCTGGCTACGCGGCGGCGCAAAATTATCAATTTTCAACCCTGTTTGAATATTTCGCCATCCGCAGCGGCGTGGCCGTGTTCGACACCTCGCCGCTGTTTAAGTACCGCATCCAGGGGCCAGACGCCGAGAGCTTTTTGGCGGGCGTGCTGGCGCGGGACATCCGCAGCTGCCCGCCGGGGCAGGCGCAGTACACCATCTGGTGCGACAGCGACGGCTACATGCTGGAAGACGGCGTGGTGCTGCGGCTGAGCGACGACGAGTTCCTGCTCACCGCCGCCGAGCCGAATTTGCTTTATTTTTCCAATTTAATCGGCCGTCGCCGGGTGGAGATTAGCGACATTTCCAAGGAGTACGGCATTTTGGCGGTGCAGGGGCCGCACTCCCGCACCGTGCTGGCCCAGCTCACCAAAGCCGCCGCCGACCTGCCCTACTTCCACGTCACCCAGACCAAAATCGCCAAGAAGCCGGTCATTTTGTCCCGCACAGGCTACACCGGCGATCTGGGCTACGAAATTTGGATCAAGGCCGACGACGCGCTGGCGGTTTGGGATGCGCTGATGGAAGCGGGCGCGGGCTACAACATCCGGCCGATGGGTCTGTGGGCGTTGAAGATGGCCCGCATCGAGGCCGGGCTGCTGCTGCTGGACGTCGATTTTGCTTCGGCCAAACACGCCTGGGTCGATGGCCAGCGGGAGACGCCGCTGGAGCTGGGGTTTGATTGGATGTTTAGGAAGTTGGGGGGTGAGGCACGGCCGTTTATCGGCCGCACCGCCATCGAAAATGAAATCAAAAACAAAACCTCCCGCTGGAAAACGGTGGGCCTCATGCTCGACTGGCAGCATTACGACCAGACGTACGAAAATCTCGGCCTCATCCCGCCCAAGGACACGACGCCCATCGAAGAAGCACATTCGCTCTACGATGCGGAGCGCAACTACCTGGGCTACGCCACCAGCCTGATGTACTCCTCGCTGCTCAAGCGGCACATCGCCATCGGCAAGCTGCCGCCGCATTTGAGTAAACCGGGCAGCGAAGCGTACATCGAACTGATGATTGTGCATCGGCCCCAATACGTCCGGGCCAACGTGGTGCGGCTGCCGTTTTACGATCCGGCGCATAAAAAACAGTGATCGGTGAGCGGTAATCGGTTTATCCGCCGAGATCGCCGAGGGCTAAAGCCCCCGGCTCGTTGTGGGAGCCCCGTTGGGGCTGAAGCAGCCTCGGAGAGGCTTTCATAGATAGCCCGGTCCATTTATGGCCGGGCGGTCCAACAATCAACAAAACTATCTTTACATTTTTAGGCTGTCATTCCCGCGAAGGCGGGAATCCACTCCGGTGAATAAGATGGATACCCGCCTTCGCGGGTATGACAACTCACTCGGGTGAAGCCTAAATCGGCAAGGATCGTGAACAATTAACCACTTGCAAAAGGTGAAACATGTCTGAAAAATACGACGCAATTGTAATCGGGGGTGGGCACAACGGGCTGGTGAACGGCGCGTACCTGGCCAAAGCGGGCCTGAAAACGGTGGTGCTGGAGAAGCGCCACCTCGTCGGCGGGGCGGCCATCACCGAGGAGCTGAAGCCTGGCTTCAAATTTACCACCTTCTCCTACGCGCTGAGCCTGCTGCGGCCGGACATCATTCAGGAGCTGGAGCTGGTCAAACACGGCCTGATGGTGCTGCCGATGCCCAACAACTTCACCCCGGCCGAAAATGGCGACTACCTGTTCCTGGGGGCCGACAGCCAGCAAAATTACCACGAAATCGCCCGCCATTCGGCCAAGGATGCCGAGGCGTACAAAGATTACTGGCACGACATCAAGCAGGTGGTGCAGGCAGTGAAACCGCTGGTAGACAGCATCCCGCCAGACATCACCAGCAGTGCGCCGGAAGAGTTGGCCCGCTTAGCGGCCGTAGGCGCACACCTGGGGCGGCAAAACCCGAAGGTGCTGCACCTGCTCACCCGGCTGCTCACCGGCAGCGCCGCCGACCTGCTGGACGACTATTTTGAGACCGACGTCATCAAAGCGGCGTTTTGCTCCAGCGGGCTGATTGGCACGAAGGTGGGGCCGCGCTCGCAGGGGTCGGGGCTGGTGCTGCTGTTCCATAAGCTGGGCTATTTTGACGGCAGCATTGGCGATTGGGGCTTCCACAAGGGCGGCAACGGTGGCTTTACCCAGGCGGTGGCCCGCGCCGCGCAGGCGTTTGGCTGCGAAATTCGGCTGAACGCGGGCGTGAGCGAGGTCATCACCAAAAACGGGGAGGCGATTGGCGTGGCGCTGCAAAATGGCGATGAGCTGTACGGCGACACGATCATCAGTGCCCTGGACCCGCGCCGCACCTTCTTGCAGCTCGTCGAGCCGCGCGACTTGCCCACCGACCTGGTGGAGACGATTGAGAAGTTCAAATTCCAGGGCGTATCGTCCAAGGTGAATTTTGCCCTGGACGGCCTGCCGGAGTATCCAACGCTGCCCGGCCGTACCGATATTTTCCGGGGCTTCATGAACATCGGCCCGACGGTGGATTACATCGAGCGGGCGTTTGATGATGCGAAATATGGCTGGTATAGCAAACGGCCGTACATCGACTGCGCCATCCAATCCACCATTGACCCAGACATGTCCCCGCCGGGAAAACATATCATGTCCTGCTTTGTGCAGTACACGCCATACAAACTCAAAGGTAGCGATTGGGACACCGAACGCGAAAATCTGGGCGACACGGTGCAGGCCACGCTCACCGAGTTCTTCCCCAACTTCAGCGATCTGGTGCTGCATCGCGAGGTGGTGACGCCGCTGGACATCGAGCGCACGGTGGGGCTGAGCGAGGGCAACATCTTCGCCGGGGAATTTATGGGGCCGCAAATGTACTTTTTCCGCCCCGCGCCTGGCTGGAACCAGTACCGCACGCCGATCAAAGGGTACTACCAGTGCGGCTCCGGCACGCACCCCGGCGGCTGCGTCATGGGCGCGCCGGGCAAGCTGGCCGCCACGCAGATTTTGGGAGATTTGAGGAAGTAGGCGAGTGGCGAGTTTGCAAGTGGCAAGTGGCAAGTAAAAAGTGAAAAGTAAGGAAATTTACAAAACACGTTCCGAAAAAAAATCCAGGGTTGAATCGCTTATGAGTATTTGGGCTGTACTTTTAGATGAAAATAGTGAAACGGTAGATGAATGGTTCTCAAAAGCAGTGAGGGCGTTTTGTGATGCATTGGAGATTTACTGTATGAGGGCAGAGTTATCAGAGGATGAGCGTGATGATTATTACGGTCTTCTGAGGTGGTTTACAGAGATCGCTGCTCAAATGTCTGAGCCCCTTTGCATACTTAGCCAAGCTGCGACCTTTCCCTGGAAGTACTCTGAAGACGAATATGATATTTACCTCTCAGATATGAGTTTCATGATGCCACAAGTGTTATCTTATCCAGAATTTGTTCAAGAATGTAGAAATAGGCAAGATGAAAACCCGTATGTTGAGACCAAAACCATGCTTAAAGTTGTAAACGACTTACTTCGCGTACTACACGAACAAAAGCCTTTAGAAGAGTGGTGGTATGTCGAAGAAGATTCGATACCTGACTTTAAATCATTGTCACAAATATTAAAAGAGGCACAAGCAAACAACGTCACCAAAGTACGCATTGGGTATGAATAGTTCAAGATCAAATTAGGGGCGCGTAACTTGCATACTCGCCCACTTGCAAACTCGCAAACTCTAGCTATGAAAAACACAACAATCGCCCTCATTCAAACGAGCTGGCCGGGCAGCCGGGCAGAGATGATCAAGACGTACCGCGAACTGGTGGCGGAAGCCGCGCAGCGCGGAGCCGAGATCGTTTGCCTGCAAGAGTTTTCCCTGTCTCCCTACTTCGCCAGCGTGAAGGATGACGCCAACATCGCCTGGGCCGAGCCGGTGCGCGGCGGCGAGAGTGATGCCGTGTTTGGCGAGCTGGCGCGGCAAAATGGGGTGTTCCTGCTGGGCAGTTTGTTTGAACGCGCTGAAGACGGCGTTTATTGGGACACGGCCACGGTGCACAATCCCGCCGGGGAGCTGGCGGGCTTTACGCGCAAGGTGCACATTCCCCAGGATGCAGGCTACTACGAGGATTTTTACTACGGCGGTTATAACGAGTTTCCGGTACATGCGGTGGCTGGGGTGAAAACGGCCGTTCCCACCTGCTACGATCAATGGTTCCCCGAACTGTCCCGCATTTACGCGCTCAACGGCGCAGAATTTATCTTCTACCCCACTGCCATCGGCTCGGAGCCAGACGCGCCGGAGCTGGACACAGCCGAATCGTGGCAAACCGTCATGCGCGGACAAGCCATTGCCAACGGCGTCTTCATCGCCGCCGCCAACCGCGTGGGGCAAGAAGGCGTCACCTTTTACGGCAGCAGCTTCATCTGCGACCCGATGGGCCGCATCCTGGCCCAGGCCAGCCGGGACCAGACGGAGGTGATTGTGGCGGGGTTGGAAACGGCCGTGTTTGACCAATGGCGGTATTTGTTTCCACTCTTACACCAGCGTAGGCCCGATGTCTACGACAGGCTGCTCGACGCCAACCACGCCCGACCGTCAACGACCGCCCGGCCATAAATGGCCGGGCTATGTATGGAAGCCTCTCCGAGGCTGACGTTAGCCCCAACGGGGCTTCCACAACTAGCCGGGGGCTTCAGCCCTCGGCGATCAGGCGCGAAACAAAAATTGGAGATTTTATGAAACGATCACAAGAACTCATCGCAAAACAAAAAAAGCACCTCTGGCCCAACCAGATTCTCTACTACGCCGACCCCCTGCCGCTGGACCACGGCGACGGCATGTACGTCTGGGACGTGGACGGCAACAAATACCTGGACTTCTTCGCCGGGATTCTCACCACCAGCGTGGGGCACAACAACGGCCGTGTGCGCCAGCGCATCAACGAGCAGCTAGACAAGCTCATTCACAGTTCCACGCTCTACCCCAACCAGGCGCATATTGAGTACGCCGAAATGCTGGCGCAGATCACGCCGGAAGGATTGGACACCTTCTACTTTGGCGCCAGCGGGACGGATGCGGATGAGACGGCCGTACTCATGGCCCAGGTCCACACCGGCAACACCGAAATCATCGCCCTGCGCCACGGCTACAGCGGCAAATCCCAGCTGGCGATGACCCTCACCGGGCAGGGTGCGTGGCGGATGGGGCCAGTCCACATCGGCTACGTGCGCCACGCCATGACGCCCTACACCTACCGCGCCCTCGGCGGCCTGGACGAAAAAAGCTTTGTGCAGGCCTGCCTGGACGATCTGCAAGACGTCATCAAAACGATGACCTCGGGCAAGATTGCCGCCCTCATCATGGAGCCAATTCAGGGCGTGGGTGGCTTCATCACCTTGCCGCCGGAATACATGGAAGGCGCGGCCGACATTGCCCGCGCTCACGGCGGGTTGGTGATTATTGATGAGGTGCAGACGGGATTCGGCCGTACGGGCACCCATTGGTGGGGCCACCAGCACAGCGCCGTCAAACCAGACATCATGACGATGGCCAAGGGGATCGCCAACGGCATGCCGCTTTCGGCGGTGGCCACTACGCCAGAGATTGCCCAGAGCGCCGTCGGTGCGGGGCTGACGATTAGCACCTTTGGCGGCAATCCGGTTGCCTGCGCAGCGGCGATTGGCACGCTGGAGGAGATGCTGGAAAGCTACACCCCGGCCCGCAGCGCCGCCATCGGCCAGCTGCTGGAGGATGGGCTGCACAAACTGGCCCAAAAATACCCGCTCATCGGCGAGGTGCGCGGGCGTGGGCTGATGCAGGGCGTGGAGCTGGTGGCCGATCGCCACAGCAAAGCCGCCGCGCCGCAGCACGCCAACGCCGTCATGGAAGCATCGCGTAAGGCGGGCTTGCTCATCGGCAAGGGCGGCATGTACGGCAACACCCTGCGCATCGCCCCGCCGCTCATCGCCGCCCAGGAGCACGTCGAAGAGGCGCTGGAGAAGCTGGATTTAGCGTTGGCACATGTTCAGGAATCGGTTTAATTGTTAATTTACCCCCTCCCTAGCCCTCCCCCGACGGGGGAGGGAACGCCAATCCCCCTCCCGAAGGGAGGGGGTTAGGGGGAGGGAAACTAATTTTTAAGGAGAGTTGGGGCAGCAAAAACCCCACATAAAAACATGGGAACAATCAATTTAGTCACACAAATCCCCGGTCCAAAAAGTCAGGCGATTGTGGCGCGGCGGGAAGCGGCGCTGGCGCGTGGCGGGGCGAAGCTGACCCAGATTGCCGTGGAGCGGGCGGTGGGAACGGCCGTTCACGACGTAGACGGCAACACCCTGCTGGACTTTGCCGGCGGCATTGGCATGTTGGCCGTGGGCCACTGCCCGCCAACCGTGGTTTCCGCCATGCAGCGCCAGGCGGAAAATCTGGTGCACGTCTGCTCCATCGTCGCCAGCTACGAGCCGATGGTGGAGGTGGCCGAGCTGCTCAACCAGCTCACCCCGGGCGACCATGCCAAAAAGACGATGCTGTCTAACAGCGGGGCCGAGGCGGTGGAAGCGGCCGTTAAAATGGCGCGGGCCTACACCGGGCGGGAAGCGATCATCGTCTTTGAGGGGGCGTATCACGGCCGTACCAACCTGACGATGGCCATGACCTCCAAATATGGGCTGTTCAAAAAAGGGTTCGGCCCGTTCGCCCCGGAAATTTACCGCATCCCCTTCCCCAACGTCTACCGCCGCCCGGAAGAGATGAGCGAGGAGAGCTTTGTCGAATGGTCCTGCTGGCAGCTCGAAAACGCGCTGATCGCCCAAGTGGACCCCAGCGCGGTGGCGGCTATCGTCATCGAGCCGGTGCAAGGGGAAGGCGGCTTTTTGCCCACGCCGCCCCGCTTTTTGGAGCGGATTCGCCAGCTGTGCACGCAGCACGGCATTGTCATGATTGCCGATGAGATTCAGTGCGGCTTTGGGCGGACGGGCAAGCTGTTCGCCTGCGAGCATTACGGCATCGTGCCCGATCTCATCACCACGGGCAAATCGCTGGGCGCGGGCATGCCGATTGCGGCGGTCACGGGCAAGGCAGAAATTGTGGATGCACCCCATCCCGGCGGGCTGGGCGGCACCTACAGCGGCAATCCGCTGGCCTGCGTAGCGGCCATCGAGGCGATCAAGCTGATCAGCGACCCCGCCTTTTTGGCCCGTGCGGTGGAAGTGGGCCAGCGGCTGCGCGGCCATTTGCAGCAAATCCAGGCGGCACACCCCACCATCGTCGGCGACGTGCGCGGGCTGGGGCCGATGCTGGCGCTGGAGATTGTGAAGGATGCCGCCAGCAAAGCACCGGACATGGACACGACGGCCAAAATCACGGCGGGCACGCTGGCGCGGGGCCTCATCACCATTCGTGCCGGGCTATACAGCAACTGCATCCGCCTGCTCCCCCCGCTGACGGTGACGGATGCGGAGATTGAGGAGGGGATGGGGATTTTGCGCGCGGCGGTGGCGGAGGTGACGGGGTGACGGGGTGACAGGGTGACAGGGTGAAGGGGTGAAGGGGTGAAGGGGTGACTTTTTACTTTTCACTTGCTGGTCTCGTTCCACGCTCTGCGTGGAATGCAGACAGCGACGCTCCGCGTCGGGCGGGACGCAGAGCGTCCAAAGATTCATTCCCACGCAGAGCGTGGGAACGAGAAAGGTAGAAGATGGACGAAAAAACGCAGGAACGACTACAAACTGAGCGCAACATCTGGCTGGCGACGAATCGGGCGGACGGCCGTCCCCATCTCGTGCCGGTATGGTTTGTGTGGTGGCACGGCCGTTTTTACCTCGGCATCCAGTCGGGCAGCGTGAAGGCGCACAACCTGGCCCACAATTCAAAGGTCTCGCTGGCGCTGGAGGATGGGGTGCGCGTGGTGATTTGTGAGGGAACGGCCGTACCCGTCCCGCCGCCCCTCAACCCAGCGCTCAACCAGCTGTTCCAAACCAAGTACAATTGGAACCTGGCCACCGACAACGACTACGATTTACTCATCCAGATCACGCCCGACAAATGGCTGACCTGGACAGGAGGCGATGCGGAAGGCGAAACAGGAAAATAAGAGGGGTGAGGGATGAGGGATGAAAGAAGAATGCAATTTCTTCATCCCTCATCCCTCATCCCTCATCCTTAACTCCGCCTTCCCTGCATGACGCAGAAAAACCCACTCCCCACGACCCCCATAGACGACGGCTTCCGCATGCCGGGCGAATTTGAGCCGCATGCGGGCTGCTGGATGTTGTGGCCTGAACGGCCCGATACCTGGCGCGAATACGGCCGTCCCGCCCAGGCTGCCTTCATCGAGGTGGCTACGGCCATCGCCCAATTTGAGCCGGTCTGGATGGGTGTTTCGGCGGCGTCCTACGCCACGGCCCGTGCCCAACTGCCCGCTTCCGTTGAACTCATCGAACTGGATTACAACGACGCCTGGATGCGCGACAACGGCCCCACCTTTGTGGTCAACGACATGGGCGAGGTGCGCGGCATCGACTGGGATTTTAACGCCTGGGGCGGCATCTACCCGGATTGGCAGGCGGATGATCAGTTGGCCAGCCAGGTGTTGGGGCTGCTGGGCGTCGGCCGTTACAAAACCCACCTCGTCATGGAAGGGGGCGCGATTGACGTGGATGGTCAGGGCACGCTCATCGTCACCGAGCAGTCGCTGCTGGACCCCAACCGCAACCCCGGCCGCCGCCGCGACGAGGTGGAAGCGGTGCTGCGGGCAGCGCTCAACGTGCAAAAAGTCATCTGGATTGCCGAGGGGGTGCACGCCGACGAAACCAACGGCCACATCGACAACCTCTGCTGCTTTGCCCGCCCCGGCGTGGTCGCCCTCACCTGGACCGACGACACAGACGACCCGCAGTATCCCATCTCGCTGGCGGCGTGGGAGCAGTTGAGTCGGGAAGTGGATGCGCGGGGACGGCCGTTGCAGGTCGTCAAAATCCACCAGCCCACCCCCATGCATTTCACTGTTGAAGAAGCCGCCGGAATTGTGCCCGAACCCGGCAGCCTGCCGCGCCCGCCCGCGCAGCGGCTGGCGGGCAGCTACATCAACTATTACGTCGCCAACGGCGGCGTCATCGTGCCCCAATTTAACGATCGGTTCGATACGGCCGCACGCGAAACGATCCAATTTCTATTTCCCGATCGCAATGTGCTGGGCATTTATGCTCGCGAAATTTTGCTGGGCGGCGGCAACATCCATTGCATCACACAACAACAACCCTTAGGAGGAAGTCAAAAGTAAAGCATGAAACGTGAAACGTGAAACGTGAGAAATCATCACGTTTCACGTTTCACGTTTCACGCACCGCTTTTCACTTAACAAAAGTGAACCAAATCACCTACCAACCGATTGAAGAAAAACACGCCAGAGAAACTGCCCGATTACTTAGAATTTGTTTTCCCCAAATGCCGCCGGGGGACCAGTACACCGCCAAAGAGCTGCGCGAGCTGGCCCAGATTTTCCCGGAAGGCACCGTCGTCGCCCTGGATGGTGACACGGTGGTGGGCATGGGCACCGGCATTTTTTGCGACCTGGACCTGGACAACCTGCCCCCCAGCGAGGATGAGATTTTGTACGCGCTGGACGGCCGTAATTTGCATGATTGGAACGGCCGTTTTTACTTCGGCAGCGACATGGCGGTGCACCCCGATTATCGCGGGCGGCGCATTGGCCGGGAAATTTACAACCGGCGCAAGGCGGTGATCCAAAAGTACAACAAGCAGGGGTTTGTGGCAGCGGCCGTTTTGCCCGGCTACGGCCAGCACGAAGCCACGCTGGACATCCACGCCTACCTGGCCAAAGTGGTCGCCGGGGAGCTGTACGATCCGACGCTCTCCATGCAAATCCGCAACGGCTTCCAGGTCATCCGGCCCATCAAGGACTTTTTTGTCTTCCCCCGCTCCAGCAACTGGTGTGCGCTTATTATCTGGCCCAACCCGGATTTTAAGGGAGAGTAGAGATTGGAGATTGGAGATTGGAGATTGAAAAGCAAAAATCTCCAATCTCCTCATCTCCAATCTCCATATTTGAGAGTGTCTGATGAATGAAACAGTCGAAATCGTCACCATCCGCCCGGAGTTTGCCCCGGCGCTGGCGGAGTTGCAGCGGGCCTGCTTTCCCACCCTGGGCGAGCAGGAGAGAATGAAGGAGCCGCATTTCCTCAAACATTGCGAGGTGTTTCCCGAGGGCGAGTTTGTGGTGCTGGTAAACGGCCGTGTTGTCGCCCTCGGGTCTGGTTTCTTCTACAGCTTCAACTTTGACGATCCCGGCCACACCTTCTACGAAATTATCGCGGGCGGCTACTACACCAACCACAATCCCGACGGCGATTACTACTACGGCGCCGACATCAGCGTGCATCCCGACTTTCGTGGCCGGGGCATTGGCCGGATGCTCTACGACGCCCGCAAAGAGCTGGTCATCCAGACCAACCGCAAGGGCATCGTGGCGGGCGGCGTTTTGCCCGGCTACCCCAAATTTCGCGGCCAGCTCAGCATTCCGGAGTACGTCGAGAAGGTTGTCGCGGGGCAACTGATCGACCCCACCCTCACCATGCAGCTGCGCAACGGCTTCCAGGTGAGAGGATTGCTAGAAAACTACATCGACGACAGCAATTCCGATAACTGGGCCGCGCTCATCGTTTGGCAAAATCCGCACTATGTGGCACAACCCTAGCCCGCCACGCCTCGTGGCGCACCCTCGTTCCACGCTCTGCGTGGAATGAAGATCCGGACGCTCTGCGTCCCCCACGCGGCGCAGAGCGCCGCCACCGGCATTCCCACGCCGTTAGTGTTTAAAAAATAGATCGGGTCATGTCCAACCCCCACCCTAACCCTCCCCCTGGCAGGGGGAGGGAATCTGGCTCCCTCTCCCTCCCAGGGAGAGGGC
>JADLAX010000063.1 GCA_020848035.1 Anaerolineae bacterium
AACGGGACAACCTCAACTTACAGCGTTGTCGTACTTGTCCTACTTGGAACTACATCCTTCAACCACGGTTTGTTCTGGATGATATTCGATTGTTAATGTCCAAAGTTATTTTCGAGTGAACCCTAAGGCCAGAAAATTATTGGCGAACCAGGCTGTTAATAAGAAGGCAAGAAACACTGTTAGTGCTAATTTGCCCACTTTCTTACGGAGATTGACACGGAAAAGGAAAGGTACCAAACGAATAGCCAATACACCAACCACAATAGCCTGGCCTTCGACCATAAACCAACCAATTTCTGCTGGCGTTACCTCTTTTTGCCCACTGCGCAGCAATAACCAAATCAGGACCAAAGCATACGTGAGGACAGAGCTTCGCTGTCTGTCATACAGGCGGTAGAAAACGGTATGTACTTTGGCAATGAAGTGGAGGGGTACCAGATAGGCCAGAAACTTCAGGTACAGGCCAAGCTGTTCGTATTTCCGGAAAATCGAAATACTGGCGATTGCTTGAGCGTGAAAAAAGAAGGCAAGGAAGGCAGGCACCACCATAAAAAATGAAAAAAGCAAGTAGCCTGCCAAAATTCCTGGAGCGGCTTCGCGGCGAGCGCTGACTAATACCGGGTAAAAAGTCTGATCCAGTGCCGTAGCGATCATCATGGCACTTAAAAGCAGAGTAATCATCAGGTTAAAGGATCCAGCCAGCTCGTTATCAAAGCGGGTCAGGACCAGATAGCTGGCCACGACCGGAATCGCCATTTCCAAAATAAGCACCGCACCATAGGGCAGCACATGGCGCAGCAAGCGCCATAGTGAATGGAGAGATGGCACAAATCGGGTGATTAGCTGATAGCGTATTAAAACAACCAGATGGAACCAAAATATAACGCTAAATACGATCAAAGTTGCCAGACCGATCCACCACGCGCTGGCGCTGTACCAGGCAGTAAACACTAGAACCACTGAAGAAAGTGTGATGCTAAACAACATCAGCCTGGCCTGGGTGGAAACAAGATGTATGGTTCGCAGTGCGGCCTGACTAATCACGTTGCTGCTGGCGAAAAGTGTCGCTGTATTGATGAGCAGTATGGCCCACTTGCCATCTTCGGTAAGGTCCTGGTGAAAAATAACGGCATAAATGGCAAGAAGGCAAAGGCTCCCCATAATAAAATTGAGCAACCAGCTCTGCCAGACCAGTAGAGCAATATTGTCGCGCCCGTCTCTGGCTCGGCTGACGATGTAATCTGGCAGCCCGGCTGCGGCAATCAAGGCTACCAGTAATGACAGTGACATAGCAAAACTGTATTCGGCATAAACTGCCGGAGCCAAAAAATAGGTCATGGACAGCGTTGTTGCGGCCGAAAGCACCCGGAACACCAGGCTGGCACCCAGCATCCAGTTAATCCGCTGTAAAATGTTAGGCAAGGTAGTCATCATCCGGGGTGTCTCGTAAGCTGTCAGGCGTGAAGCTGTACACCTTTTTCAGTGGGGATGGCCAGGCGTAGACGGCCGTTTGTGTAGGTCGTGAAACAAAACCAATGCGTCTCTTTATATCGTACCGGGACATGCCGCCTTTGACACGCTGAAGACCCATTTCAATGCAAGACTCGATTGCAGCGTAGATGAGAATACGGTACAGGTTGAATGTGAGCGACAAATCATAGTCCAGGCCAACGGCGGCTAGCTGCGCAGTGGTCTGGTCGTGGTACATCATCAGGCAAGCCACGGTTTTCCCTTTATGAATGGCACGAAGCAGCTTAAAATGATCTTGTCCCAAAATCGTCTGAGCATGGACCAGAAACTGCGGATTGTACAGGAGCGCACTCCGGTTTTTTTGCGCAACTTTATCAAAAAGAGCGTAAATATCGGCCGTTTCCTGGGGCAGTTCGGTAGTTATGGTGATGCCATCGCCTTGCGCTTTTTTTTGCTGCTTGCGCAAGCTGTTACGGTGACTGCTTTTTAAGGATAAGGTATACGCCTCAAAAGTTGGCCAGGTCAGCAACAAATCGTTTTCCCAGATGCCTTCCGTGATGAAAAAATTGTGTTGTGCCAACTGCGACAAAAGTGTCCCGTGGTGCGCTTGCTCTAAAAAGACAATCCGGGCCCCAGGTGCCAGCCGCTGTCGCATGAGACGCTGTATGCCCTGAATTAGCACAGGGTAAATGGTCGCTGCTTCTGCGCCGGGGGCAACCGTGGGCGGCACCAGGAAGTTGATAGGGTTGGACGGAGCCAGCACAATTTGAGCTAGACGGCGCAGCCAGCTGGCATCAAATGGACCAGGTAAAGGATATCGGTAGGCGCTGGCCACCCCCGCCAGTTGACTGTCAGACCAGGCGGTGATGAACATTGTCCAGGCCGATGGCCAGCCACCAGCCTGGGCATATTGTTTATACTTTTGCCACCGATACCCTTTTTGCAGCGTATCTCCGGTTACGGCGTTCCACTGTGCGGGATCAATTTCATCAATGTGCCGGATCAGCCGAAGCCGGTAAGCAGACATTTCGTGCCCTTTAACGCAGGCCCAATGGTTGTTTTAACCCTTCCAGCCAGCGGAAATGGTAAAAGGCAATAAATAGGGCCAGCAAAACGTGGACGCCAATAAAGATAAATGCCTCGTATTTGGTGGGATAGTGTCCAATACGCACCTTGATGTGTGAAGCCCAATCCCACACTTCAGGCATTGGGTTGTACCGGCCGGGCGCATGGGGATTAAGTGTCAGGAACATCAAATCCTCCAAACCGGAGAGCATCAAAGACAGAGCACCAAAGGCAACGCGCAGCGTATTACCCGTAGTGCCACCGCCCAGGCGAAATGCCAGGGAAAAGGCTAAAATCATCAGTGGCGTGACCACCAGTGTCAGATAATAGGTGTTACTTGCTTCGCGAAAGGCCACATCAAAAAACAGTTTTGGGATGTAAAAGAAGAAAAACAGGCCAAAACAGGCATAAATGATGACGATTTTTACTCCGTTTAAGCGGTCAAATACGGCCGTATCAAACAAAGCAATTGCTATGGCCGCCAGGGCAAAGGGCAGCAGCTTGAAGAGGAATATCGCCAGACTTTTCACCTCGCGGTCGGCCGGGAGAGCAAAAATGGCAAACAGGCCAATTACCAGTGCGGCGATACCAAAGCCAATGCTGTATTTCATTTGCACGCTAATTTCCATGAAACTTTTCCTTTTTTGTTGGTTGGACCACAACAGGAGCAAACTGCTGGTCAAAAATGTGGAGAATGTCCTCAATTTCGGCGAGATGCGGGCTGGCTATCATAAAATAACCCAGGCGGTGATTAGCCTGGCTGAACGCGGTAACTGACATACCTGGCTGGACAAAAAGATGTTCCTCAACAAAAGCGGGATGCTGGCGAATGGTTTCCAGATGCTCAAACTTTTCCAGAGTTCCCGAAACGGCCGATTTGATAATCAAAATGCCACCAACGTTTTGTTGTTCAGGTTTCAGGTGCGCCAGTTCACCTCCCTGCCCTAACGCTATGCGCAGCGCCATTTCATAAGTGTCCCAACCATAACACTGTTTCACCAAAAACGGAAAACCATTGCCCGACAGCCGGGCACCCATTTCTAAAAAGTAGATCGAATCGCCACGTATGACAAAATCCAGGTTGAGCGGTCCGTTTTGAATTCCAAACGTTTCGCAAATTGTGTCAACAGCCAAAGCCATTTTTTGCCTTTGTTCTGCGGGCATCGGCAGACCAACAACATGTTTCAACGTCAAAAAATCGGGGGGGCCGCTGTGGTGACGCCGGCTCACGGCCATCAACCGGGTTTCACCATCCAGACGAAAGACTTCGACCCCACCATGCTGACCTTCGATATACTCCTCAACCAGGACGTGTTTGCCGGGTGACTGGGCAAAAGCCCGTGTCAGCGCAGGTGCCAGATCTTCATATTTTTGCACGCAGGTAACGCCTTTGTTTCCCGAGGCGTCGATGGGCTTAGCGATGAGCGGCAAGCCAACGGCCTGGACATAGGCTTCTAGTTCAGCTGTATCCCGGCTGCTTTTACCACGTGGCGCACAAACACCCTTTTGGGCCATCTGCTCACAGAAGTACGACTTATTGCAGGATGCCTCAACCGCCGATTCCGTCAGCAGCGAAGGCAGCTGGTAATAATTTGTCAGGTAATAGATGGCCCGGTGGAAAGAGTCATTGCCGGGTGAAACAACACCGTCGGGTATGGTGTCGCCCAACATCTGGACAATTTCTTCACCCGACGTGGACTGTATGGGCAGAAATTGGTCAGCCCAGGGCCGCGCCACAGCATCGTCACGGCCGTCTGCCCCAACGATCGTTAGACCCATACGGCGTGCCACCTTGTAGATTGGCATTTGGTCCGGCCCCGCGCCAAGAATTAGAATGGTTTGTTTAGTCATGCAGCAAATCTCTCGTGTGAAAATCGATCTGACATTGCGGAATGTTAGACTCACGCACGTAGATTTGTTTATAGTACGGTTTGCTGGTAAACGGCCGTTTGACATACTCACCCATGATGCCCAGCGATATCAGCTGTAATGCCGCCAACCCGCTCACCCACACCAACACGCCTTGAGCCGACACCTGGTTAAAAAAGAGCGCAACGAGACCAATCAGCAGCGCCAACGCCGCTAAAAGCCAGCTCAACGATAACGGCCGCAGCGAAAATCCCCAGTACAAATCCAGCGTATGATCACGAATGTGCCGCCAGCGCCATTTGGAGCGACCCGCGCGCCGCTGGTGATGTTCCGTCTCGACAAATGTGTAGTTGTGCGTCACGTAAGGCACAGTGGCAATGAAAAATTGGGCGCGAGTTGGATGATTAATTACGTCACGGGCCACGCTGGTACGCAAAATACGGTAGACCGAAGCACCAGGTGGAATGTTGATGCCAAAAACCGATTTGCCCAAAAACTGTTGGAATCGTGTTCCCAACACCCGATAGAGCGGATCTTTCCGCTGCTTACGAGTGGCAAAAACCACATCCCAACCTTCCTGAGCCTTGGTAATAAGCTTGTGCGCTTCTTCTGGTGGGGATTGCAGGTCCGCATCAAATTGAATGGACCAATCAAAAGAAGCGTAAAGATAGCCAACGCGAAAAGCGGCACAGTTTCCAAAGTTACGCGAAAAAGAGATGTATTTGACATGTGGGTCTTGCTTTGCCAGCTCCTTCACAATTTTTAGCGTATTATCGGTGCTGCCGTCATCGGTGATGATGATTTCATATTCGTCGTACCCTTTTAACGCGGCGGTAATACGCTCATAGGCATGGCGAACGTTTTCTTCCTCGTTATAGCAAGGCAAAATAGCGGACAGTCTCATCCTAAAACTTGCACTCCTTTCTTTAAGGCGAGCCGATCGAACGTCGTAATCGACTTCCCAGGCTTTTTCTTGATGTTGGACTACGATGTAAGTTTTTAGACGACAGGAATAAGTGGAGGAAATGAGGCTGTGATACCCATCGTCCGTCTTGCTGTTAAATAAAGCTATTCATTTCTGCTGCCAGGCCAAAGCCAACTGCATCGCCCGATTCAGCAGAGGATTGCGCAATTTCACCAGTGCGATGCGCTCTTCCAGACGTGCACCGAGCTGCTTTTTGAGAGTGAATGCGGTCCCACCCAGCTTCAATTGGCGTACCCCTCGCTCAATGGCAATGCGCACGGTTTCGCTCATCAACAGGTGGTAGGTGAAATTATCACGGGTGCGTTCATAGTCTAGCCCTGCCCAGCGCACCAGCATCACTCCTTCGCTGATAAACAGAGTCAAAGTGCCAACAACTTCTCCCTCATGTCGAGCAATCAGGTGGGCGTAATCGGAAGGTTGGAGGAGTGCGGCCGTATTCTTCACCATCTCCGCCTTAAAGCTGTAGGAACTTCCGTGGTGCTGATAAACCTCGCGAATTAATGCTTCTACCTGCGCGGCCTCTGTCTCGAATAAAGAACATTCCTGGATTTGAACACCAGCATCAGCCGCCCGGTTACGGACACGGCGAATTTCGGCCCGCTTTTTGCCGGGGAGCCACATCTGATACGCATCGTAGCTGTCCCAGGCAATATCTAGCACAGCATCCGCCACGATGTGGGTTGGCCTAAAGCCGGGCCACTGTTGAATGGTAGATTTATCCGTAGCAGTGAGGGGATTGATGGATAACAGATGGGAACGTTCAGCACGCTGCACCTTTTGCAATTCGTTGAGGAGCTGTGGCAACACCATTTCAGCAGATACATTCTCTGCCAGGAAAATGCCTGGATAAGCAAAAAGGGGTAAATGGCATGACAGCGGGCCAACCAGCCGCAAACCTCGTTGGGTAACCCAGGCCAGCAAAGGCGAGGAAAGGTGCGCTGACAGGTGGAAATGACGCTGTGCATAACATGCCGCCCCTGCTACCAATTGATCCCCTTGCCAAAGCTGCACGTAATAGGGGTGGTAATCCCCGGTAATCATTTCCAGCAGCACAAGCCAGCGTTTGTGGGCAAACGGCTGACGGGTACCACACATTTTGTCCCAGATGAGTTCGGGCAGCTCCTCAGATCGCCGGGTGATAATTGCTTTGCACTCTCTCATAAACCGAAACAGAAAACGACTCTTAGTTCGGCGCGCCCCACAGAAGTTTGCAAAACCCCAAAAACATGACGTTGGTCAATCATAAGTTAGGTTTTAGAGTAAATCAGGCAGGTCTGCTTTAAAGCTACACTGTGATTTGCATTTGTTAACTTCCGAGAACAATATTAACCTAATTCACGATAATGCAAAGAATCTATTTTTCGGACGCAGCAGCTCGGAATTTGAGTTCGAGTCAAAATAAAAAATCACTCCTTGCCAGATTTTTCCGCCTTGATGCGTTGTGACACAAAAACCTCTAGCCCGAACGGGGCGCGAAGCGCCGAAACTGAGGCCATATCTGTTAACTTATTTCCGAATTTCGAATTGCTGTTTTCGACTGTTTAAAATGTGAACGGTCTAATCCGCGCAAAACCGTTTGGCGAGGGCTTTTCCGTGACGAGCAGGTCGACACTACCAACCCGGATGCCGACGCAATCCGCGCCTGTGCGAGTAAACAGCTTGATCTGGTTAAACGGGAGCATTTTTGGCTGGCGATTTTCGATCAAGGCATGGTTCACGCTGCGCTGTTCTGTGGCTTTATCTGAGGTGGTAGTCAGGTGACAATCTCACCTAACTACCAATGTGTCACGCTCGTGTCACGTCCTGATAATATCATTCTCTAAAGTCCGACCAACACACTTTACTGATAAACTTGATACTGAGGGGTTGTCCACTTCATTAACGTAAGTTTTGTGCAATTGAGGGCGAAATCGTAAAAAATCGCCGAAAATAAAAGCTGAACCTTTACAAACTGCTCAAAATTGGCAGGCTCATAGCAATTCTTCACCACGAGGTTGTTATGAGTCCAATACAAACATCACCGGAAATCAGCCAGAAAATGACGCAACACGCCATGCTGGTCATTTGGGGCTTGTATGCACGGCGTCTGGATCTGGTTGCGGCCATCAAAGGCATCAAGCTGAAGCAAAAAACGCGCACCCACACGCCACAAGCGAAAATATTGGAGTTCCTGGTCGCCATGCTGGGCGGTCTGGCGCACTTGCAAGACATCAGCCGTTCGGCGCACCCGCTGGACCAGAATCACCCGGTGGCCGAGGCGTGGGGCCAACCGGCCTGGGCCGATTACAGCGGCGTCAGTCGCAGCCTGTCGCAGTTGACAACGGCTGAAGTCGCCGCCCTGATGGCTGCCCTCAAGGCTGGCGCACGCGGCTACGTGCTCAAAGGCGTCACCGCCCGTGACCTGGCCAATGCGGTGCGCGTGGTGGCCGGTGGGGATATCTACATTTCTCCGGCCCTGGCAGGCGGCATCTTATTTGAACTCACCGCCAACAAGCAGGCCCACGATCCGCTTACAACGCTCACCGACCGGGAGCGGGAGATATTGCAGCTGGTGGCCGAGGGATTGATCAACCGGGAAATTGGCGAGCGGCTGCATTTGGCCGAGAAGACGATTAAGCACTACATGACCAATGTGCTGCAAAAGCTGCAGGTGCGCAGCCGGGTGGAGGCCGCCCTGCTGGCGCAAAAACATGGCTTGGCCAGAGAGTAATCGTCGCGGTTTTGTGGTCACCAGACCAGATTACTCACTTCGTGTATTGGTCAAGAATAAGCCAAAAAGGTGGGCGCAGACAAGTTGTCAAAAACGCGGATTAAATCAGATTCAAAACCACGTTCATCGACATTTATCCCCGACCTATAAAATTCCAGACATGCTTTGAGCTCTACAAAATTACTTAATTCGATTTCAAATCTTTTCATCCCTGCAAACCCCAACACACAATTTCTTTACAACTTTTTAGTGCCCTAAAAACAGTCTACTTTGTCAGCAGCCCATATCTTTAGCACGCTTCGTGCGTCTGAAGTGGGTGAGGGTAACCGTGAAGAATTGTGACGGCAAGCTGCTGCAACAAGCCCGTAACTTTGATCGGGTGGCATTAACGGCCGTATACGACCACTACCACCCCCTACTCTACCGCTACATCATCCGGCAGGTCAGTGATGCGGAGTCAACGCGGGAGCTAACGGCCGTTGTCTTTGAACGGTTCCTGACAGCCTTGAAAAACGGCACTGGTCCCGAAACGCAGCTCAAGGCATGGCTCTACCGCACCGCCCACAACCTGGTCATTGACCATTACCGACGGCGGGCCCACCGCAACCATCTGCCATTACCGGAAATTCTTCCTAGCGGCTCCGACTCACCTGGCCAAATCGCCGAACGGCACCTGCTTGGTGAACAGGTCAATACCGCCCTGCAGACGCTCACGCCCGAGCAGCGGCAGGTGATCACCCTCAAATTTTTCGAAGGCTTTTCCAACGCAGAAGTGGCTGACCTGATGCACAAACCAATCGGGGCCGTAAAACCATTGCAGCACCGCGGCCTGGCGCGCTTGCAAAACATCCTGGCACCCCAGCCTGCTGAGGAGCATGTGGCATGACCAAACAATTTAGTGATATTTTGGATGAAGCCCTGGATGCAGTGAAAACGGAACCGGTAACGGCCGTTCTCCACCGCTACCCCGATCAAGCCAAAATCCTGGCACCTTTGTTCGCCGTGGCTGACAAACTGGATGAATGGGAAACGGCCGTGCCTCCCCTCTCTAACCCCGACTGGCAAATGGCCAATCGCGTCGCATTCCTCAACCAAATTGAGCAATTGCCCGCCCCACCCGTATCTCCCGGCCCGCTCCTGCGTCTGAAAGGATGGCTGATGCAACCACGCACAGCCTTTCGTAATCGGAATAACTACAAGGAGCATAAACCCATGAACGCAATTTTTGCCCGTGCCATCGCCACTGCCCTGGTTCTCTTTGGCCTCGGCGGCGGCACCGTGGCTCTGGCCAACGACAGTTTGCCAGACACCCCGCTCTACCCCGTTAAGTTGATGCTGGAAGAAACCCGTATGGCCATGGCCGACAACCCCGTCGAGCAGGCCAAGCTGCAAACGCACCTGGCCCAGGTTCGCCTGGAAGAGATGACCCAGCTCGCCCTCGCCGGGCAAACAATTGGCGAAGCCCAACTCGTTCAACTGCAAAGCCATCTGCAAACCGCCCTTCAACTGGCAGCCCAAACAGGCGATTCCGAACTGGTTGGCCTGCTCACCCAAGTGCAAACTATGCTGCAAAATATGCAGCAAACCATGGCCCAACTGGGTGAACCGGTTCAAGCCATGTTAGGTGAAGCGCAGCTCATCATGAATCAGTATCAAGAACAGGCGCAAGCGGGTCTGGCAGATCCACAAATGTTCCGCTGGCGTCAGGCGCATGGGGAAGATTGGGAACCGGCGGGCAGCCGCGAACAAAATGGCCAGGATGTCGACACAGACGAACACGGTCCATACGGCCCTGGCGACGGCACCTGCCTGGGTGAAGAATGTGAACCGGTTGGCGACCAAAACCAGTTTGGCCAAGATGAGAATAATGCCAATGGGCCGAACGGACCCAACACCAACGGCCAAAATGGTAATGGCGATTTCGATGGCGACGGTGTTTGCAACAATGAAGACTGCGTTCCTGCTGGGGCGAAAATAAGTATGGCCAGGATGATGGGAACAATGGCCAGAACGGCGATGACCTTCAGCCGAATCCAAACAACGGAAACGGCAACGGTCATGGCAATGGTGGTTGATGCTTAGGCTCTCCACTTTGGTTTAGAGAACCGCAAAAGGTCGGCACGGTTGTGAGAATCGGGCCGACCTTTTGCTGTGTTTCTGTGGACAAAGAAAGCCCCTCTGTTTTGCGGCGCTCAGTCTCTAGTCATCATCATCGTGATCTTCGTGGGTTTCGTCGTGATCATCATCGTGATCGCCGTCACGGCCGTTTTCCGACCCTTCACCGCCGCCCGTGGCCATTAGCCCCTGCGCCAGCTGGTCCAGCTCGGCATCGGTGAGGCGGGCTTCAGGATGGGTGATAAGGAATACGGGCAGGGGCATCTCGCCCTCCCAAATCGATTCAGCCATCTCTTCGCCTTCTTCACCGCCGCTGTTCCATTCGGCAAAGTTCAGCTTTTCGCGCCCTTCATCCACATCGCGCTGCACCAGCCAGGAAACCGGGGCGATGTTGCTGTACCAGGGCCATTCTGTTTCGTTGCTGTGGCAGTCGAAGCAGGCCCGTTCGGCCAGGGCGCGTGTTTCGGGGCTGTCCCAGTTGGGTTCGCTTTGCACGAGCGGGTTGGTGTGGTTACGGCCGTAGGGCACGAGCTGAATCGCGATAAATCCAATAACCAATACCCCAGCTGCGCCCATGAGAACCTTTTTCAACAGACCGTTCATTTTGTTGAACTCCTTAATCCGTGAGATGTGTTTGTGAAAAACGTCACGGGTAGTGTAGCCGTGATTGGCCAAAAGGGGCTTAAGGCCAGCCTAAACCACCTTAAATTTAGCTTAAATTTATAAACCCCTGTTGTTTCGCCGCCTGCCCTGTGACACAATCCTTCCATCTATTAAAGTCCGGCAAAAACTATGACCCAACTGTTGCTCATTGATGACGATCCCATGATTACCGAACCGCTTGCGCGGCAGTTGGGGGTGGCTGGCTACCGCGTGCTGGTGGCGCACAATGGCCGTTCCGGCCTGGAACTGGCTCAAACCCACCAGCCGGACCTGGTGGTGCTGGATGTGATGATGCCCGAGATGGATGGTTGGGAAGTGTGCCGCAAGCTGCGCCAGAGCAGCGTCGTGCCCATCCTCATGCTCACCGCCCTGGGGGATGAAGTGGATCGCATCTTGGGGCTGGAGTTGGGTGCCGACGATTATCTCACCAAGCCGTTCAGTACCCGCGAACTCAAGGCTCGTATCAAAGCGCTGCTGCGCCGCGTGGAGCTGGACCAGCAGCATACCCCTGTGCGCCGCGAGCTGACGGTAGGCGAGCTTCATGTTGAATTAGAGACACGCCAGGTGTTCAAAAATGGTGAGCTGCTGCCGCTGCGCTACAAGGAATTTGAGCTGCTTACCCTGCTGCTGAGCCGGGCGGGTGACGTGGTGACCCGCGCCGAACTGTTTGACAGAATTTGGGGCACCGACTGGTTAGGCGATACCCGGACCCTCGACGTACATATCCGCTGGCTGCGCGAAAAAATCGAGGCCGACCCCAGCCAGCCGCGCTACATCCAGACGGTGCGCGGGGTGGGCTACCGTCTGGTAGGAGCCGACTGATGTTTGGCCACTGGCGCTTGCGCACTCGCCTGATTGTTACCTTCGTGAGCCTGATTCTGTTGGGCTTTGCCGGGCTGTCGCTGCTGGCGGGCAGCCAGATTTCGGCCGGGGCGGTGGAAGACTTTGAGCGCAGCCTGGCGGCTCAGGCGACCCTGGTTGCCCGCAGTTTGCGTGAACCGGTGGAGCATTACGTGGAGGGTGAAGAATCGTTTGCGGCGGTGGCAACGGCCGTTACCAACCTGGCCAACGATCAAAATCTGCAAATCACCCTCATCGACCTGGATGGTTTTGCCTGGCTGAGCAGTGATGGCACCGTGGGCAACGTCAATTTAAGCCAGGACCCGGAAGTGCTGGCGGTGCTCAACCGTAGCCCAAACGCCGTCTACGACACGCGCCCGGATGTACAAAATGTGCCGACAATTTATACGGCCGTTCCCATCATCGAAGATGGCCACCTGTTAAGCGTGCTGCGCGTGGCCGCCCCGGTCAGCGCCACGGCCAGCGTCATCAACCAGCGCTTCTTGGCTTTGGCCGGTGGCGTTTTGGGGTTGACCGGTCTGGCCGTGGTGGCGGCGCTTTGGCTGGCTGCCTCGTTCACCCGGCCGCTGGAGGGGTTGCAGGCGTCGGCGCTGAAGCTGGCGGCAGGCGATTTGAGCCAGCGGGTGCCGGTCAGCCGTCAGGATGAGCTGGGGCAGTTGGGCCAGACATTTAACCACATGGCTGAGCGGGTGGAGGCGATGCTGCTGGAGCAAAAAGCGTTTGCCAGCAACGCCTCGCACGAGCTGCGCACACCGCTTACTACCATTCGCCTGCGCAGTGAGGCGCTGCGCGATGGGGAGCTGGACGAGGCCACTGCCCGCCAGTACGTCGCCGAAATTGATGATGAAGTGGCCCGTCTGGGCCGTCTGGTAAATGATCTTATCCAGCTGTCTCGCTTTGATTCCGGCCGGGCCGAGCTGGGCGATGAGGAAATCGACCCGGTGCGTCTGGGCCGTTCTTTATGCCAGCAGCTGCAACAAACGGCCGCTGCCAAACAAATCACTCTGGTGCTGGATGCGCCAGAAAGCTTGCCAGCTATTCAAGCCAACCAGAGCCACGTGCGCATTGTGCTGCAGAACGTGTTGGAAAATGCAATCAAGTACACGCCGGAAGGTGGGCAGGTGCGCTGGCGGCTGGTGCTGGACCAAGGGTTCTTGCGCAGTGAGGTGCAGGACAGCGGCATTGGCCTGGCTGCTGAGGATATTTCCCACCTGTTTGAGCGCTTCTACCGCGCCGACAAAGCGCACACGCGCACCACGGGCGGGGCCGGGTTGGGGCTGCCGCTGGCCCGATCGATCGTGGAATTTTATAACGGCCGTATCCACATCCACAGCGACGGCGTCGGGCAGGGCACCACGGCCACCGTCTGGTGGCCCGTAGCTCCGCCGCACCCATAAAAAAAGCCGCAAAGGTTGGATAATCCTCCCTTGCGGACTTTTCTTGTCTCTCTGCTTTTCCCGCAAACTGCCTTCAAGTGGGTGGCTTCACCAGCGGTTTCCGGGAAAACGTTTACGCTGCGGTTTTGCCTTTGCCCACCAGCAGGCGGAAGTTGGTTAAGAAGAGCACCAGCAGGCCGCTGCTCCAATAGAGCAGTTGCATTCCCAAATTACCGCTGTCGGTCCCGGCGGTGACACCGTGCAGGGTGGCCAGCAAATAGACGCCAAACGTCAGGTAGTGCAGCTGCCGCCAGCGCTTTTGCCCAATCTGCTTACGAAAATTGAAGCTCAGCGAGGTGAGGAACATCAGGTAAAAACCGATGATGCCCAGGCCAACCCAGCCCGGCTTGTACGGGCCGATGAACGGCACGGTCAGGTCGGCCAGGGAGTAGCTGAAGTAGCTGTCCCACAGCAGGGCCAGGGCGTGCAGGCTGGTGAGCACCACGGCCAGCCAGGAGAGGATATTGTGCATGGCCAGAGAAAGCGCCGCCGGGATATGATCTTTCAGCAGTTTGGTGCTGAGCAACAGTCCCCAAATGGTGGAGCTGGCCAACAGCAGGTAAGCGACGGTGCCTGCCGAGCGGGTGAAATACCAGGGCGTTTTTTCCGTAAGGGCCAGCGCCTGGGCCAGGGCCAGACCGGCCGGGGTGCTGGTTAACAGCCAGCCTGTGGTCAGCAAAATCAGCCCACCCAGTACGCCCAGAACCAGACTGAGCATGAGGGTAACGGCTGTATCCACATAGTCCGTTTGGTTGTTGGTGTTGGTAATAGTTGTCATCGTTATCTCCAAGTTCTGCAAATGAGTCCGTTAAAATAAATGAATGCGAATTAGATTTTTAAGTTTGTGCCTTGCAGCAGGTGATCCATGGCGGGGGTGGCCAGAATACGGCCGTCTCGCCCAATCACCAGGCCCGCCAGGGCATGGTTTAGCAGGGCATCAATGCCTGCGTCTGACCCGGCGATCAAGGTAGCGGTGGCCCATGCTTCGGCAACGGCCGCTTCACCAGCGAAGACGGTGGCCGTGATCGCGTCTGTGTGGACTGGTTGGCCCGTTTGTGGGTCGATCAGGTGGTGGGCCACCAGCCCATCCTGCACCCAGCTGCGATAATCTACGCCAGAGGTGGCCAGCGCGCCATCGGCCAGCCAGAAGGTGGCCAGGTCGCGCGTGGGGGCCGCTTCGGACCACGGGGTGCTGAGGGCGACGGGCCAGCCGGGGCAGTTGGCCGGAGCTGAACCGGCCGCCAGGTCACCCCCCGCATCCACCAGGGCGGGGCCTGTTTGGGCCAGCAGGTTGAGCGCCTGCTGGGCCGTGTCGCCTTTGGCGATGCCGCCCAGATCCAGCCCTACGCCTACCGGCAAACGTACCGCCTGCCGGGCGGCGTCCAGCTCAATTTCGCGCCAGTGGCCTATCAATGAACCGGTGGTGGGCTGCGGACGGCTGTTCCCTACTCCGGTCACCAGCTGTTCAAAGCTCTGGTTGTACCCGGCGTGGTGCAGGGCATGGAGCAGCGTGGGGTCGAAACGGGCGTTGGTCATTTGGGCCAGCTGCACCGCCAGGGTCACTTCACGCCAGAGCAGGTCCGAGACGGTTACCCATTGGTTGGAACGGCCGTTGAGCTGCATCAGCTCGCTGTGCGGGCGGAAGCGGCTCAGGGTGGTCTCGTTGCGGCTGAACAAAGCCTGGGCCTCGGCAAAGGCCGGGGCGGCGGCCCGCCAGTCGGCCGTGTCTAGCCAGAAAACAATCTGGCTGCCCATGGCGCGAAAGGTGTGTGACTGCCAGGTGGTGGGGTGCGGCTGCTGGTTCATCGGCTCACCGGGACGATTGGGTGCGGGCCACGGGTCGGATTTGCGGCTGCACCACCTGCGGGATTTGCTTGAGTTCAATTTGCGTGCCCCGGCTGGTTGGCGGCAGCGGCAGCCCTGAGCTGTTCTCGGCGGGTACTACGACCGTGATTGCGTTTGTGACGGGAACGGCCGTTTCGGCTATTGCAACATCTTGTGCCGCTAGCAGCCGCGTTCCGGCCAGGGTGGCCAGCAGGCTGCCAACCACCAGAAAGGTTTTTAAGGTGCCAGTTTGTTGGCCAGCAGGTGCTTTGCGATTAGTCGTCATCTTCGTGTTCCTCATGTTCATATTCTTCGTGTTCTTCGTGCTCGTAGCGGTCGTCGTCCTCATCTTCGTAATATGCCCCGCTGCTGGCACTGCTGTTGCTGCTGTTGATCTGATCTTGCAGATTCACAATTGTCTGATTGGCCGCATCCAGCTGCGTTTGGTACGCAGTTTCGCGTTCTTGCATCACGCGCACCGTCTGTTCCAGTTCAGCGCTGTATTCTTGCCACGCCTGGACCGCTTCTTCGGCAGCGGGGTCGGTGGTGGTGAGTTGGGGCTCCTGGGGAACTGTTTGGGGAACGGCCGTGTCGCTACCGCCAGACGCAGCCCCCAAATTACCCAATCCCAGGCCCAACAGGGTGATAAGTACCAACCCTGTCAGGGTGCCTGCGGCTAAAAGCCCTTTTGTTCTGTTCATCATAAACCTCCATTCATCGTGTGTTGAGATAACTTCATCATAGGTCTTCTCGCCCGAGGCTGGGTTAAACCTAATCTAAACATTGTTAAATCTGGCTTAAATCTCTCGCCAAAAGGTATTGTTTTGCCGTGAGGCCGTTTTAGAAGGGCAACCGGTTGAGGTTGGCAATGATTCTCAATCAGGAATGGCGGAACCTTGCTTTCGGCACAAGCAAAACGACGCTGGACCAAATGTCCAGCGTCGTTTGTCTTCCCTAATTTACGGGAGTTTGTTTCGGATTATCGGTTGCTGATAAAAATGAGCTGACCACCCTGGGCCAGGTTGTTGTCGGCAATAATGCCATCGCGCACGCTGTGGGCCTGAACGGTAGCAATGAAGAGCAGTTCCCCTTCAGCTGTGTCGAACAGATGGGTCACTTTAGATCCCACTCACCGGATAGTCTTTCATTACACACCCAAACACGCTTCTTGGATGAACCAGGTAGAGATTTGGTTAAGTATTTTGGTTCGTAAGGTGATCAGACGAGGCCACTTTACTTCGACCAGTGAACTAAAGCGAAAGGTGTTAGCTTTTATTGAATACTACAACCGAACAATGGCAAAACCGTTTAAATGGACTTATCAAGGCAAGGCTCTTGTGGCTTAACTTCCCATTTATTTATGCCCAGGTGTACTAGCCCGAACGGGGCGCGAAGCGCCGAAACTGAGGCCATATCTGTTAACTTATTTCCGAATTTCGAATTGCTGGCCAGGTTACGGATGTTTGCTGATTTTGCAGATATAATGTCATTGGAAGGTTTCCTTTAAGATTGGTGAATGTGGTGTTTACTCAATCTTACGAAACCTTCCAAGCTCATTCAATTGTTAAGGTGCTTTGGTTCAGAAGCCTTATTTTCTAGTCTCCACACTATTGTGTGGACCTACCTCATCCCTTGTGTGTCTATTTTATTTATATTTTTCAATGAGCTGCCGCCCCTTGCATTCCGATGACTTTCCCTCATTGTGTTCAAAGACAACAGCTGTAGAAGTTAGAAAAATTCAGGAAAACAAAAATTATTTTCCGATTGAACTGGCACAAACAGGACCTGTTCGTTGGTGAGATCATAGAATGTCTCTGTTTTTTTTCTTAAGAAACAACATTCGACCGGTTAATCGGTCGAGTTTCTATTTTGCTTTTATTTTTATTGGCTCAGGAGGTCAAAATTGAAATGTTCGAAGCAAATACGGTGAACGGCACAGCTGTAAACATGGTTAAATTCAGTTATCTGGCTGGTGAAGACCAGCTGGGTACCTATCGGCAAGTAGCGCCAGCTGCATGGCAGGAGGTTGATATTCAGAATAATGCAACCTTCTATTTTGCCGAAACGCAACGAACCGATATTTCAATTACGCTTTACGATGCTTCCAGAAACGTCACCCTGGTCTTCGATCTCAACAGAAGTGTCATCGTTTATACGGACTCAAATAACCATTTCGATCTTTACCGCATTATGGAGGCTACCGCCTATGTTCAGGGCTGGATAGCAAACCTGGCCCACTTTAGCTTATTCAACGGAACCCACTTAGGTGAATTTCGCCAAACAGGCGAGAAGCGGTGGGTGGAATTTGGCAAAGGAGGTGTGCCCCGGTTTCATTTTGTCGAAACCCTGCGAGATGATTGGTCCGTTTATTTACATGATGAATCACGCAATGTAGGTATTCAACTAGATTTCTGGCGGAAAATGGTGATTTACAGCGATGCAACGCCTCAGCAGTTTGACCTTTACCCCATTACCGGCGGAGCTGTTATGTCGAGCAGAGCGGACCTGACACCCTCTCTCACTGGGAAAACGGTCAACCGTATCGACTTTGGTACGGCCGATGGTCAAATCCTGGGATACCTGAGGAAAAATGGTCTGTATGAATGGGTCGAACTAGGGTTAGATCAAAAGGAGCGGTTTTATTTTACCGAAACCAAGTCGCACAAAGGCGTTGTGGTGTTGGTTGATGTTGCGCGGTCTGTCACCTTGGAACTGCATCTGCGCAGCAAGAAAATAATCTACAGCGATGCCGCGGCCAACCGGTTTGAGCTTTACAAGATTGTCAATGCTTATGGCAAAGTGAATGGCTGGACAGCTAACCGCGTTGATTTTGGCTCATTTACCGGCGCACCCCTGGGCACGTACCGACAAACGGGTGAGAAAACGTGGGCTGAACTGAACAGCCTGCAGAAGCCAGTTTTTTATTTCAACGAACTCCTGCGGGACGACTGGTCTGTTTACTTATACGATCCGTCCCGGAATGTAACCATTCAGCTGGATATGTATACCCAGAAAGTTGTTTATGGCACGCAACCGGCTCAAGGGGAAAGAAGCGATCTTTACGGTATTGTGCGCGCATCAGCCAAACCGTCCGATTTGGTGATTACCTCCCCGCTGCCGGTTAAAGGGCAAAACGTAAAAACGGTCTGGTTTGCCGATTTTAACGGCAAACCGCTGGGAGCCTACCGTCAAATTGCCGAGTCAAAGTGGGTGGAAACAGATAGCCAGGCGAAACCGGCTTTCTCTTTTGATGAGGTCCAACGTACCAAGTATGCTGTCCATCTGTACGATGTCTCGCGCAATGTTTCTCTGGAGCTCAATCTGCACACCCGGCGAATCCATTATTCTGACCCTTCGAACAGCTTTGTTCTCTATACCATTTTACGCAGTTCAGCACTTGTCACGGGCAGGGCCGTCAGCGAGGTGACCTTTGCCACATTTGCCGGGCAAGAACTCGGCAAGTATCGCCAGACGAGTGGTGACGAATGGGCTGAGTTTAACCAATCTGGAACGGTCACTGCCCATTTTAAGGAGACAAGGCGCGAAGATTGGCTTGTCACTCTCTATGATGCAAGCCGTAACGTGACCCTGGCTCTAGACCTTCACAGCCAGACCATTTACTACAGCGATGGCCAGACGTATTATGCGCCACTATACCTGATTTTGCGTGAGGAAATAGAAGCGGCCGTTTGGATGCAAAGCGAAAATATCACCAGCCGTTCTTCCTTAACCCAAGATTTTGCCCCCGACAGAACAGCCCGAAACTTAAATCCCCAGCCTGCTTATCGCACCTCTATCTCCGTCACCCGGCTCACCTCATTTGTTGATATTTGGGCCTCTGAGGAAGTGATGGTGGAAGTTAACGGCACCAGCTACACCATTGACCCGGTTAAATCGGCCAGGGTTCAACCCAACGCCTTAAGCAAGCTGAGCGTTTCACTCCAGGCGACGGATGTGCGCTGCCCCACCCTCATTGTGCGTACCAACTTAATGATGCCTGATGAGAAGCATTATATTTTCCCCGACATTGAAGCCCACAAAAAGATCGTTAATCTGAAAGACGGCGATCTTTACAAAGCGAGAACCCAGTTGGGCATTTCCGACCAATACACGGAAGAAGATATGGCTCATGTGCAGCAGTCGCTGCAAAACATCGCCAAAACGGTTCAGCATACGTACAACAAAAAGCCTCATGGCGTTCATCATGATCGGGCTCTGCTCCCAAAAAACATGCAGCATCCCCATTTTGTGCTCGATTTCACCGAGGACAGGCCCCGTTACCGACCGCTGCATCCCAGTGAGGTCCCAGCGCTGACAACCGGTGCTACCCTGATACAGGGCACGGCGGCTCAGGGATTTTTTGACGATGTGGGAAACTTTTTTAAGAAAGCGGCTGCGGTTGTGGTTCATACTGTAGAGAATGTAGGGCACGACATTGTGCAAACGGCCGAAAACATCGGCCACGACATCGTGCAAACCGTCGATAATTTGGGTGAAGATATTGTCCATGGCGATATTGCGCACATTGGCCAGGATCTGCTGCAAGGTGGCGAGAATATTGGCTCGGATTTAGTGAAGGGGGCAGGCCACGTCGTCGGAGATGTTGTTGAAGGAGCAGGTCAGCTTTTGGTGGTCACTTTACATGCCGCGGAGGGTATGGTGCAGTTTGTCATTAACCATACGGGGTTTGTTGGAAAAGCGCTGGGGTGGCTGCTTGAAAAGATTGGCGCTGGTCTGGACAAGGTGGTTGATTGGCTCCTCGATAAATTGGGTTGGGAAGACATCCTGCATACCCATGATGTGTTGTTCCAGCTTTTTAACAACAAAGTTGATGAATTTGCCACCTACCCTGAAATGATTAAGCAGCGGGGGGATCACTTTTTTACGCATATTACCGATTTGGTCAGCCAGACAATGGATCAGGCAATCAAGCAGTTTGATGTGCAAGATGTGACCAAACAGCCACAACCGGTGAAAGGGCATTCTGGGGCGGTTGAGAAAATAGAATGGATTTTGGGCAAGCTTGTCCAATATGCACCACAGGCCACGGCGCTGGCTTATCCCTCGTTTACACCGTCCTACCATTCTCAAGCAGATGGCCTGGTCGGCCTGCTGGAACAGCAGCTCGGGGGTGGCGGTCAGGTCATGAAGGCCTTGAGGCAGGCGGAAGAGGATCTGGTACACGTTTTTACCGATCCAGAACATAGTCCAGAGTATCTGATAAGCTTACTTCTTGAACTTGTCAAAGCGGTTGCTGTGCTCAGTCTGGAAACTGTAAAACTCGTTTTTGACGCCATCCTGGATCTGATCATTGGGCTGATACAAGCGTTTAAAACGGCCGTTAACGCACCGTGGGATATTCCGTTTCTGGGCGATCTGTACGACACCCTCACCGAAGGGCGGCCGCTAACTTTTCTCAGTATGATTTGCCTGGTCATTGCAA
>JADLAX010000064.1 GCA_020848035.1 Anaerolineae bacterium
CACCCGGCAGGGTGGGCAGCCGGGGTTCGTTGCCAGCGCCAAATTGGGTTAAGATTGGCCAAACCATTGCCCATTTAAGGACGCACATGACGGAGATCACCGACCCGACCTATGCCCAACAACTCGACGCCCAAGACCCGTTGGCCCATTTCCGGGAACGGTTTGTCATTGAGGATCCCGATCTGATTTACCTGGACGGCAACTCGTTGGGCCGCCTGCCGCAAAAAAGCACCCAACTGGCGCAGGACCTGGTGACGCGGCAGTGGGGTCAGCGGCTGATCCGCGGCTGGAACGAGGGGTGGATCGATCTCCAGGCCCAGATTGGCGGCAAAATCGGCCAGCTCATTGGCGCACGTGCCGACGAAGTCATTGTGGCCGACTCGACGTCGCTCAACCTGTTTAAGCTGGCATTGGCGGCGGTGCAATACAACAACGGCCGTTCCAAAATCATCACCGACGACCTCAACTTTCCCTCCGACCTGTACATTTTGCAGGGCGTGGCGCAGCTGGCTGGACGGCCGTTGCAGCTGCAAATCGTCCCCTCAGACGGCATTCATGGCCCGGTGGACGCGCTGGCCCAGGCCATCGACGAAGACACCGCCCTGGTGGCCCTCAGCCACACCGTCTTCAAAAGCAGCTACACCTATGACCTGACGGCCGTTACCCAACTGGCCCACCACGCCGGGGCGCTCATGCTGTGGGACCTGAGCCACTCCGCCGGCTCCGTGCCCGCCGATTTACACGCCGCCAATGCACCGCTGGCCGTGGGCTGCACCTACAAATACCTCAACGGCGGTCCCGGCTCACCCGCCTTTTTGTATGTGCAGCGCGATTGGCAGACCCGGCTGGGCAACCCCATCACCGGCTGGATGGGGCACCAAAACATGTTCGACTTTGCCCTGGATTACCAGCGCGACCCCGGCTTGCGCCACTTCCTCACCGGCACGCCACCCGTTTTGTCCACGGCCCTCATCGAGCCAGGTGTCGATTTACTGCTGGAGGCGGGCATGGACCAGCTGCGGGCCAAGTCGGTGCAGCAAACCAGTTACCTCATCGACCTGTGGCGCGCCTGGTTAGAACCCCTGGGCTTTCGCCTGAACTCCCCGGCGGACGCGGCCCGGCGCGGCTCCCACGTCTCCCTGGGCCACGACGACGGCTGGCGCATCAGCCAGGCACTCATCAACGAGATGCGCGTCATCCCCGATTTTCGCCGGCCAGACAACATTCGTCTGGGCATCGCCCCCCTCTACACCCGCTACAGCGACATCCACGAAGCGATGCGCCGCCTGCGCCAGGTGGTCACGGATCGCCTGTTCGAACAGTATCCGGCCGCGCAAAAAACGGTTACCTGAGTTTTACAATTACCAATCAAATCTCAGAAAGAAAGGAGCACAAGATGGCTGACAGAAAGAATGTAGAAATCGCAACCAAATTGAATGAGTCACGAGCAGAGCTGATGGCGTTTTTTGATGGGTTGGCGGAGGAAGAGTGGGATACGGCCGTTTACCACGAAGAATCCACCTGGACCATCACCGACATCCTGCGCCACCTGGTAGATGCCGAGCGCGGCATGATGGGCATGATCGTGCAGTGGCAGCGTGGCAAAGACCCCGTCCCGCCCGACTTTGACCTGGCTCGCTGGAACAACCGCGTGGTGCAAAAAGCCGCCGAGAAAACCCCCGACGAACTCATCGCTGAATTTCGCCAGAATCGCATCAATCTCCTCAGCTTTATTGACACCCTGCATGATGAAGATTGGAGCAAACAAGGGCGGCACGGCAGCCTGCGCATCATGAGCATCGAAGAGGTGTGCCGCCTCATTGCCGACCATGAATTAGATCATTTACGTGTCATGAAAGAAGCTTTGGGAACTGCCTGAAAGGCATAAAAAATGAGATACCCCACAAGCAGGGCGCTTATGAGGTATCTCTCGGGGGGGAGCCAGGTACAGTGTAGCAAAATTCAATAGAACCGCAACAATGTGAAATTTTCCACAGACGAACTTGATTCAGGAGTAAAAAACCAACCACACTGGCTATCACTTGCTCGATACAACGATTTGACCAAAACTGCGTACATTGGGCTAGTGCTGTTTTAAGACAAATGGAGCGTATCAGATGAGCAAATCAAATGTTGAGAAAGTTTTAGCCGACCAGTTTGTGTGCAGCCACTGCAAAAACGTGGGCGCTCACGTGGAGAAGTTGTCCATGACAGGAACGGGCATTTCCCGCTTTTTAGAAATTCAACCGTACCGGTATGCCTTCGTATCCTGCCTTAACTGCGGCTTTACAGAGGTGTTTAACCTGAAAATGCTGGAAGGCAAAGATGATCTGGGCACCTTCCTGGACATCCTGTTTGCCAACTAAGCCAATAGCAATACTTTTCCGCCTGACCAATTAAGAGCCCTATCTTTGCAGATTTGTATTTTTGCCACGGATTAACACGGAGTCTCACGGATTTTAGCGTGTAATCAGGGCTAATTCGTGAGATCCGTGGCGTGATTTTTCGGCAAAGCGAAAAGTGCAAACATAGTCTTAAGAGGACACCATTCACTGCACTCAAGTTGCTTCACTGCTTTCACTGGAAAATGGCCATGTCTTTTAATGAGGTTAATATCTGCATCAACTTGCCATTCTGTTTTGCCACTAGCCTTGTACTAATAGGTTTAGGACTTTGGGAACGCTATAAGTCAAAGGCTTTGGTGAGCGCAGCAAAAAAAGCAAGAGGAGATATTATCGGCAGTGAGCCCAGACCGACGCGCACGAACACACCCACACGTTGTGCCCTGGTTCGATTTGTCACTCACAATGGAGAGGAAAAGCTGCACAGAGCCAGATTTGGCCCTCCCTGGACAAGCAGTCGACCTGGGGAACAGGTACAAATTCTTTACAATCCCAAAAATCCTGAGGAGGCACGCATCAACTCATTCGTTGAGCTTACTATGCTATGGAGTGTACTCCTCTCGATTGGCCTCTTCCTTTTCGTTTTCAGTCTCGCCTGGCTAGGCGTTATGCTGCTGCAAACAGCCACGTAAGATGAGTGTGGTTTTATGAAGTAGGCATCCTGAGGGTTCGATTCGCAATAACCTCCTTTCCTGACCAGTTTGAGGCCAGTGTCGCACAACAGTTTTGCTCGCTTTCCTGACATTCCAGTACAAACAAGCGCATGGAAACCGCCAAAATCCAGGGGCCAGCTCGCCCTCACCTCGCCAGACAGCTGTGTCTTGTCGGCGACCAACGATGCCCTGGAAAATATCTGCACCCTGTACGACTATGACGATGCAGGCAACCAGATTACCACCACCAACGCCCTGAACCAGACCAGCCTGACGGTGTATGACAGTGCCAATCGGCCGTTCCTCACCGTGCGCAACTGGGACGGCACCCCCATCAGCAGCGAGAACGATTGCAGCTTCCCGCCAGCTCAATCCGATACCAATGTCTGTTCTGTCACTTACTTTGATGAACTCGGCCGTCGCAGCGGCAGCAAGAATGCGCTGGGCAATCTGACCGATTATGAATACGATGGGCTGGGACGGCTCATTACCACCACCCGCTACCTGGAAAACGGCACGGTGCCGGTAGAGACGGTCATTGAATATGATGCGCTGGGCAATCGTCTGACCCAAACCGATGCCGAAGGAAATGATATTTCCTTCGTTTATGATGAATTGAACCGGATGGAAACCTCCACAACCGAGGAAGGGGTGACGCAAACGAACTATTACAATGCTGCGGGCTGGGTAACGCAAACCGTTGATACGCTGCAACACGCCACCACCTTTGGCTATGATGATTTGGGCCGCCGCTTGACAGTGACCGATGCTGAAAGCAACGTGACCACCTACGAGTATGATGCGCTGGGCAACCAGACGGCGATGATTGATGCCAAAACCATCCGCACCACCTATGAATATGATGATCTCAACCGGCTGGAGCGGGTGATTGAAAATGACGTGCCGGGCAGCAATCCCACCAATGAGACCGACGTGGTCACCGAGTACAGCTACGACGCACTGGGTAATCGGGTGCATATCACCAATGCGCTGGGGATTACCAACACCCATACAACGTATGATGTCCTCAACCGGCCCTGGATTGTGGAGGATGCACTGAAGAACCAGACCGTGACGCTGTACAACGCGCTCGGTTACCGCATCGTGATGACCGACGGCAATGCGGCCGTCACCACTTATGGCTACGATGGACTAAACCGCCTGACAACCATCAACTATCTGACCGACGGCGTTACTGTACAGTACCAATATGATGCCCTGGGCAACCGCAAGGTGATGACTGACAGCCTGGGCACCACCAACTACGACTACGATGACCTCTACCGCCTGACGGAGGTGATTGACCCCTTTAACGCCACGGTGGGCTATGACTATGATAAAGTGGGTAACCGCACCAGCCTGACCTACCCTGACAGCCGCGTGGTGACCTACACTTACGATTTTGACAACCGGCTGAAAACGGTTCTGGATTGGGACAGTGGCACCACAACGTATGAGTACGATCTGGCTGGCCGCCTCATCACCACCACCCTGCCCAGTGATGTGGTCTCGGTTAACACCTATGACGACGCCAACCGGCTGACTAACTTGAGCCATACTTCCAGCAATGATGTCTTGATTGCTAACTTCGAATATGAACTGGACGGTCTGGGCAACCGCACCACGGTGACGGAAACGATTCGCCAACCCGGTGCATTGGCTGGGGTGACGGCTTTCCTGGAAGAAAATGGCCAGCTGGTGCTGGAAGCGGAAAGCGGCACGGCCAACGCGGGCACAACACACGCCTGGAACAGCCAGACGGCGCAAACCGACTATGCGGGCAGTGCTTACATGCGCGCCTTGCCGGATATTGGTCAGCAGTACGATGCCATCGCCACGGCCGACAGCCCTGGGTTGAACTTTACTGTGCAGATTGACAACCCTGGCAGCTACACCATCTGGGCACGGGGCATGGCTCCCGATGCCGCCGGGGATTCGCTGCATGTGGGCGTGAATGACGGCACGCCAACCACCGCAGCTAACCTGACCGGCTTTGCTCCCAACGAATGGACCTGGTCCCGGCTGACGATGAGCAGCACCGATGCCACTGTAGACCTGAGCAGCAGCGGCACCTACACGCTAAATGTATGGATGGCAGAGGATGGACTGCAGCTGGACAAGCTGCTGCTGGTAACCGATACAGCCACCATTCCCACCAGCCAGGGACCACTGGAAAGCCCCACGACAACGGCTTTGCCTCCCTTGGGTGATCAGTTCATCAGTTATGAATACGATTCTCTTCATCGCTTAACGGAGGCCGTTTATACAGGCACATTCTCTGGTACCTACCAGTATGAATATGATGCCGTTGGCAACCGCAAAACGTACACGACAACCATTACCACTACCGAAGTGATCACCTACCTCTACGACGATGCCAACCGGCTGACGCAAAGTACAATCCAGGGTGGTGACACCACGACTTATGATTGGGACGATGCCAGCCGCTTGATTACCACGACCGTTGCCAGCACTATCTCTCGCGTGTATGGCTACAGCCAGGATGGGGATTTGCTCTCAGCTCTGGTGGATGGACAGACCACCACTTTCTTGTATGATGGCAACGGCAACCGGCTGCAAATGGCGGTTGGCAGTGAGGTGCCAACCTACACGCTAGATTACGCCAAAGGCTTCCAGACTCTGATGGAACAGGGCGGGGCTTTTGCTATGACCAAACATTACCTCTATGGCCTGGCCTGTGTGGGTGAACTGGTGGATGCTGATGAGCCAGCCAGCAAAGAATGGCGTTTCTACCAGCGGGATGGCAACAACCTGGTGCGCCAGACAACCAATGAGCAAGAAGACATTACCCTGGCCTGGACGTTCTCGCCGGAAGGGGCAGTGGTCTTGGGTGAAGAAGGCCCGGTTACCAACCTGGATTGCGGCAACAATGCCACCTATGATTGGAGTACAGGGCTGATCTTTAAGAACGGCCGATACTTTGATCCGCGAACAGGTATTTGGGTAATGATGGGAGGAGTATTTGTATGGCAAACCCAACTGCCCTCGCAAAGGAAAAAATCAGGAAAACGGAAAAGGGAGCAGCGTTTTATTTGGTTCCTGCTATTTATTCTAATCTTGTTGTCCCTTGTTGGTTGTAGTGGAGCAGAAGGCCCAACAGCAATGCCACCCTGTACACCGGATGAGATAACTTTACCTTCCAGTACCCCCGATACCCTTTTACCGCCACCTGTGATTTCAACTTCAACAGCAATGCAGCCATTTACGCCAACGGCAATACCAACATCTACGCAAGTTCCACCGACATCGACGCATGAACCAACCCCAACTAATATACCTAATCCACCAACACCAACTGTGCATGTTTTTCCAGGAGATTTGGCTTCTCCGATCGCTGGGCGCACATATGATAAAACTGGAGCAGACTTAGATATTATTCCTGCATCAAAACATGGTGGAGGGAACACGGCAGCGGGATCTCCTGTGGCGGCATTGATAGGTGGAAGCTATATTCATAGCCCTGACAATGGTACGACACATCGATTTGAAGTGATTATAAAGCACGGCACGGATATCCAACTTCAGTACAACCATATTGAGCCTTTGCCGAACTTGGCATTATGGCAGAATATTCAACCCGGTGAAATTATAGGTATCCTTGTGAATTGGGAAAGAGAAGACCCAGATAGATTGATAACGGACGAAAATAATCAAGGTATGGCGCATCTAGATTTGAGGTTGAAAGAGAACGGTTCTCCGAAGGATCCATCTTATCTAATTATTGGCTGGGGAGAAACATATGTACCTTAAACAGGTTTTCAGAAACAAGTGGATAAAGCGAGTTTTGTTTTTTCTATTTAGTTTATTGATAACTTCATGTTCAACAGAAAGGGGTTCTTATATTTTGTTATTTAGTCATAATACGCCGGATGAGAGACAATTCCACTTAATGCGAGAGGATGGAACTCAGTTGGAATTGCTAGCATCTGTGCCTTACGAACTCAGCTATTATGGCCTATCTCCTGATGGTACGAAACTGGCAATGGGTTTACGGACAAATTTCCTCACTATTTTGGATGTGCCATCAGGAAAAATTATAAAAACCATCCGGGATGTTGGTGTCAATGAATTACATGAGTTAGCAGAAAAAGGAAATATTGTTTCATGGTCGCCAAATGGAAACCAGCTTGTTTTCCTACGAGAGATCTCAGCAATACAGGGAGTAGAGTTGGTTCTGTATGACACGCTAAATGACACACAACTTGTCTTAACGGCTGATGAAGCATTATATCGTTCTCCGGCTTGGTCTCCTGATGGCCAATATCTTGCGGCTGCCAAAATGCAATCCTGTGGATTACCCCCTTGGCAATGCTCACCAGAAGCGAATAATTGGGATATTGTTGTATTTGATTTAAAGAGTCAAACTAGCCAGCAAATCACTCATTTTGAGAATATCGCTGGAAGATTTCAGAATGTATGGTCGAAGTCTTTGTGTGGCCTTAAGTGGTCTCCCACAGGAGACTTTATCTTGTTTGAGAATGGTTGTAGTGCATTTGGACAAAATGAAGGAAAGGAAGTTTTTGTAGTTTCAAGAGAAGGTGTACAGTTGGTTCAACTCACAGATTTTGATTATGATGATTCTCGATATATTGTCCGGTATACAACAAAATGGCTTGCCTCTGATAACCAGTTGTTTGTTGCCTATTCAATTATGCCAATGATGCCGCCATCTTACGGCTTAGTGGCACAACATGGATTTGATATTTATCAACAAAGTGATTTTAACCAAGGAAACCGAGTTGTTTTAGATAATGATGACTCTACTTACCATCCTATTTGGGCAACATATAATGATGGACAATTTTTTGCTTCCGTAGAACACGAATCGTCAGGGTGCAGGCAATTAATTCAGGGAAATTATGATTATGGCACTTCAGAATTAACACTGACTCCGAAGTCTGACTGGCCTTTACTTGCTACTTATTCTGATATTCTAACGTCTTCTAATGGAAGTTATCTTGCCTATCTTACAACAGGTGAAATATGCAGTGCTGAAGACCATACGCAAACTCAAATTGTGTTAGCTGATTTGGAACAGGATCAGATTACATTATTAGAAATGACGGCCTTTACAGAAGAAGTGCGACTTCTTGATTGGATTGACAGATTAGATTGATTGCTTAGCTCCCTCCCAGTTTTATGCAAGCCTACCCTGCTCCGAGCGGGTCTTCCTCATAAGCTGTGGCCGGCATCCTCGCCGCGCCACTTTGCTCACCGTCCAGTACAAACGGCTATATGCAAACCGCCAAAATCCAGGAGCCAGCCCACCCTCACTGCGGCAGCCAACTGCGCCCTGTCTGCCATCAACGACGCTCTGGAAAACATCTGCACCCTGTACGGCTACGACGATGCAGGCAACCAGATTACCACAAACAATGCCCTGAACCAGACCAACCTGACGGTGTATGATGGGGCCAATCGGCCCGTTATAACTGTGCGCAACCTTGTTCTGAGCAAAGCGGAGAACGGAACGGTGCTCCCACCGAAAGCGAAGAAATTCCCCGTCGTGTAAATTCGTGCAATCCGTGGCCAAACAAAGACAACAACGAATTTAAGAAATTAACGAATGGGGGATTCTGCCTTCTGACTTCTTCCCAGTGAGGAACGGCCGAATTATAAAAAGCAGGCTGGGAATTGGGTAGCTTTATCCGTTGGTTGACACTTGGAACTGGGATGGGGAACGGCCGTTTCTACCACCGCACAATTTTTACCACCTGATGTTCTTAACCAGATGTAATTTCTGCCGAAATCTCAGATGTGCGATTGCTCAGACGTAAAAACCCAGCTTTTTGACTGGATGATGCTGTGGGTTGTGAAGTGCGCATCCAGACAGAGCGTCTTGCGATCTTCCTCTTTTAGAATGTCCAGTAGGAAGAAATCTGTGATGTCGTCAACAAGGCTGTCTGGTAGCTGGCTGGCCATGCTTTTTCCCATGTACTGGTGTTATGGGAAGATTATAGAGGAAAAGGGGCCAGGGAGGAAACGGCCGTAACGGCCGTTGGGTTTTGTATGCTGCTTTTTGGGCCGGTTGCCACCAGCTAAACCGTCAGCGGCAAATTTTTACTACCCCCAAACGCACGCACTCTATCATCGATCCGCTGACGCTGGGCGTCTCTAGCGTGCGGGAGATGGCGCTCAGGTTGTTGCGCAGAGTAGATTCGGCAATACCCATAAGCTTCGCTACCTCGGCCAGCGTTAAGTGCGGATTATCAGCAATGGCCTGCATCATTTCAATGCGCCGCTTGGTAAGCTGTGATTGGCGGGAGGTTTAATGCGAGTAGGTAACGGCCGTTTCCTCCCCCAACTCACTGGCCAACCGGTGGTAGGCAAACACACCCTGAATCCCCCGGAAGAAAAAGTAGGCAAAAACGGCCGCAATCGGCACCCCCAGAAATACCCCATAAATGATCCAGACATAAATTTTGCTCACCACGTAGTAAGCAAAAAGCGTAACGGCACTCGCACGGTGTTTTTTGTACACGCCATAGGTTAAGGCAAGCATCAAGAGAATATCAACCCAGTTCCACCAGTCGACATTGGCCAGACTGCCGCCGCTGGCATAAACGAGGGTCAGGGCCACGGTTACCCCAATTGAAACCAAAGACATCTTCCAGGCAATTCGAATCGCTGTGTTTGCTTGCTCAAGATCCACTATTTACCTCCAAAATCCTTATGAAATTCGGTCTCCGAGTTGTTCCCGCACAAGTATGTTCAGGCAGCAGGGTTGCAACAATGACAAACGACATGCCAAACAGGTGCTTATTGTCACAAAAAGCAAAAGGCGCTCTTGGAATTCAAGGGGTTTACAGCCCATGGTGCGTGAAACGTGAAACGTGACCAGAAAGGCATCACGTTTCACGTTTCACGCCAAATCACACCCGGTTCACCAAAGTAACGTGATCAACCGATGGATCAATTTATCCACTCGGGAACCAGCTTTTCCCAATCACTTCGTTCCGGCAGCAGGTGCCACACGGTGTTGTCGAGCGCCTTCAGGTAGGTGTGGTTGTACTTGTAGTAGGAGGTACGCTGGACGGCCGTTTCCCCCCCACTTTCCGGCGCCAAAGCCCAGCCCAACCGATCGCGAATGTTGGGCTGCTCACGCCATACCAGGCCAAAACCGCGCTGCGGCTGGTAAAAACCAGACGGTGGCACCAGTGACGGATCATCAATCGGGTCGCCCTCTTCCCATTCGTCGGTAAAAACAGCCCAGCCGTCGGTCCACTGCGTGTCGTCAAACAGCACGTAAATGTAATCCTCTTTACCCACCCAAATCATGATGCCACCTTCAAAGCGCTGCTCTGCCGCGGGCGACACCAATGGGGCGTATTGCGGGCACGTATCCGGCGCGGGTCCAAAGAACCAGGTAAACGGGCAGGTCAGCGGCAGCGTCAGCGTGGCCGCATCAAAGGTGTGGTCGGCGGCCGTGGCAAAAAGGGCAAACGTTTCATAGTTGCGAGTGCCGCTGTTGATGGTGTAAGTCATCGAGCCAGTGGGCGGTACGTCCCAATATAAACCAAAAACGCCGCCGATCAGGTGGTACAATGTGGTGCTAACGGCATTGCGGGTTTCCCAGCTCAGGGTAATGGTTTCCCCCGGATCGGCGATGGGCACGTTGGCGGTAAAGGTTATCACCTGCGGTGGCAGAACTGGGGCGGTAACGAGGGGAAGGTAGAGAGCGGTGTCGTCGGTGGGTACGGCCGTTTCTGCCCAAACGATGCTGCTAAAAACGGCCGTTGCCAGTAAAAAAGTGACCAGTAAAATACCAATGCGCTTGTACATGAGATGCCTCCATTTCATTGGAAGCAACGCATCTTTCCCAAAAAGCAAAACGGTGCGTTTGCTCCAGCTATTCACGGTCTACACTGCATCCTATACCAATTGACATGGGCTTACAAGTGATAAAGCGTTAATTTTATTAAGATGTTTTTCCAGAAAAAGGCGAAAGGGAATTCGACAGATAACCAACCTATAATCCCGCTGGTCTGCCACACCCAGACCCACCGCAACAACATTAAAACCCAACTGATTGAACCTGTTTTGGTACCAACCCTGTCAACCCCCACCCTTTGGAATATTCCCTTTGGATGAATCACAAAGTGAGAGATTTTTTATGGCTAAAAAAACAAGCGGAACCTACGTTATTGGACATATCAACCCAGACACCGATTCTATTGCCTCGGCAATGGGGTACGCCTGGCTGCTGCAAAACCAGGAGGAAGATCCGGTCATTGCGGCTCGGGCTGGGCAGCTAAACCCGCAAACTGCCTGGGTATTGGAAAGACTGAAACTGGAACCGCCTGTTTTGCTGCCCGATGCCTCACCCCGCTTTGAGCATGTGGCCCAACGCTACAATACCACCACACCAGACCGCCCCCTGCGCGACGTGTGGGCCATTGCCAACCGTACCGGCGGCATTGCCCCTGTTGTCAATGAGGATGGCACGCCCTTTGGCCTGGTGACGGTGCTTAGCCTGTTCCGCTTTTTGAAGGAATCGGTGGGGGCTCACCCCCGCCGCGAAGAAATGCGTATTGCCGAAATTATGGAACGGCCGTGTTCCGAAGCCTGTGATACCGATGTGCCCCGTTTTGGCGCCAGCAACCGCATCCGCGACGTGCTGCCGCGCATTCTGCACGAAGAACGCACCGAATTTTGGGTGGTGGATGATGAAGGACGCTACATGGGCATTTGCCGCCAACGGGATGCCCTAAACCCGCCCCGCTACCGCGTCATTTTGGTTGATCACAACGAAGTGGGGCAGGCGCTGGGTGCCCTGGATGATGCCGATCTCATCGAAGTGCTGGATCATCATCGTCTGGGCAACAGCCCGACCCGCACGCCCATCCGCTTTACCATCGACGTGGTCGGCAGCACCTGCACCCTCGTCAGTGAGCGCATCAACGAAGCCGGGCTGAGCGCGCCGCCAGCCCTGGCAGCGCTGCTGCTGGCGGGCATCATGTCCGATACGCTCATTCTGGCCTCGCCCACCACCACCCACCGGGACCGCGAAGCGGCCGAACGGCTGCTGCGCTGGGCCAAGGTCGGTGAGTCGCCCCTGGCCGGGGAAACGGTCCAATCATTTGGCGAACAGGTGCTGCAAGCGGGCGCCGGTTTGGCCTCACGCACGCCGGATGACATCGTGCAGACGGACTTCAAGGTGTACGAATCGGGCGGCTTCAAGTTTGGCGTCTCCCAGGTGGAAGTGACCAACCGCAGCCAGGTGGGCGAGTACATGACTGCCCTCAAAGAAGCGATGGTGAAGCTGCGCGACAGCAACGGGCTCAATTTTACTATTCTGATGGTAACCGACGTGGTGCGCCGTGGCAGCCGCCTGCTGCTCACCAACGAAATTCCGGCGTTGGAAAGTCTGCCTTACCCACGCCGCGAGGATGGCACCCTCAACGCCGACGGCGTCGTGTCGCGCAAAATGCAGCTGCTGCCGGCCATTTTGGGTGCCTTAGAGGGGTAGTTGTTTTTTACAAATCCGCTGGCTGGTTTGCCGCCAGCGGGGCCAGCGATTCCAGCAGCTCGCGGGCAATTTCAATAACGGTGATAGGGGCGGTCATCATTTTTTCAAAACGGCCGTCCACTATCACCGTCGGGTCCGCCTGAATCACTGCCTGACGCAACCCAGACAGTTGGGACTTCATCTTTTCGTTTTCTACACGAGCAATATCGACCATAAGCTCCTCCAGGAAGGGTGAAGGGGTGAAGGGGTGACCAAAATGTCACATCAAGTCCTGGGGCACGCTAATTTAAGCAGGCACAACGGCCGTTGCCAGTGGCTCTACCGGAACGGGCAGCAGGGCGGCGCTTTCCTGGCTCAACAGCTGCTCCCAACCCCACGCTTCCATCAGCGGCATAGCATGAAAGGCCGTCAGGTCCAGCTCCAGCGGCGTCACCGAGGCGTACTGGGCAAAGATGGCCCCTACGTCCGTGCCTTCGTGCGGTACACCGGTGGGGCGATCGCCACCAATCCAGTAATAATCATTGCCACGCGGGTCGGTGCGCTTGTCCAGGCGATCGCGGTACACACGCAGCCCCTGCCGCGTCAGGCGGATACCCTGGAACTGCTCGCGGGGCACATAGGGCACATTGACGTTGAGAAAGGTGCCTTTAGGCAAATCATGCTGCAAGACGGTCTGCACCACAGCGCCGGCCACGTCTACCGCCAGGGTGTAGTCTAATTCCAGCGAATTGGCGGTACGGCCGTCCAGCGACACGGCCACCCCCGGCACTCCCCAGATGATGCCTTCCATAACGGCCGTTACCGTCCCCGAATACGTCACGTCATGCCCCAGGTTGGCCGCCGTGTTGATGCCCGAGACCACCAAATCCACCTTGTCTTTAAGCAGCCCCATCAGCGCCAGGGCCACGCAGTCAGACGGCGCGCCGTCGCTGGTGAGCGCCTCGCTGCCATCGTGCAGCTTCACGCGGCGCACCCGCAGCGGTCGGTTGAGCGTCTTCACGTGCCCGCCGCCAGACCAATCATGGTCCGGGGCCACAATGCTCACTTTGCCAAATTGGCGCATCGCCTGGGCCAAAGCCAGCAGCCCCGGTGCGGTTACGCCATCGTCATTCGTCACTAAAATATGCATATGGTTTCCTTTTAAACTTTTCCTTTCTGGTCAGCGTATCAGCCGCTGTTTAAGTGGCTATCAACGCGGGGTTAAGGCGGGAATAAGGGTTTGTTAAGGAGTGTTTAACGGCCGTTCCACCCTTGACAGTCCTTAACATCTGCAAGAAACTTGCCCACATGCGCGCTGATCGATTAATTTCCTTACTCATGCTGCTGCAAACCAACGGCCGTATGACTGCCGAAGATCTGGCGGAACGGCTGGAAGTGTCACCGCGCACCATTTACCGCGACCTGGACGCGTTGAGCAGTTCGGGCGTGCCGGTTTATGCCGAGCGCGGCCCCAACGGCGGCTGCATGCTCATGGAAAGCTACCGCACCAACCTCACCGGCCTCAACGAAAAAGAGGTGCAGGCGCTGTTCATGTTTACCGTGCCGGGGCTGCTGGCCGATTTAGGCGCGGATAAAGCGTCGGAAGCGGCCATGTTGAAGCTGATGGCCTCGCTGCCCGCACCATTCCAGAAGGACGCCACGTTTGTGCAGCAGCGGCTGCACCTGGACCCGGCGGCCTGGTTCCAACCGGAAGAAGATGTGCCGTTTTTGGGGTTGGTGCAAACGGCCGTCTGGGAAAACAAACGGCTGCGCATGGATTATCGGCGCGGTGATGGTCAGTGGGTCAAGCGGCTGGTTGATCCCTACGGGCTGGTGGCCAAGGCCAGCGTCTGGTACTTTGTCGGCGGCATTTACGGTGGCAAGATTCAGGCGTATCGTGTTTCGCGCATCATGCAGGCAGAACTGACCGGCAGCACCTTTACCCGCCCCGATGGGTTTAACCTGGCTCGCTACTGGCAGGAATGGCGCGACGATTTTGAAATGCGCCAGGAGCGCCACGCCGTTACCCTGCGCGTGCCGCCCAGCAGCGGGCCGCTGCTGGCCCTGGTTTTGGGTGAAGGCATTGTGGCCCAACTGCTGGCCGCCCCCCAAGACGAACACAACGCCGGGCATGCGCTGCTCAATCTCACCTTCGACTCGCTGGAAAGTGCCTGCCGCCAACTGCTGGGGTTGGGTACGGCCGTTGAAGTTGTCGCCCCACAACCACTCCGCGACATGCTGCACCAACAAGCCCGCCAGGCTCTGGCGCTTTACCAGCCATAAACCAGCGGCCCCTGGACTTTTTGCTGAGACGGCCTGGGGAAAACGGCCGTCTTTTTTGTTACCGCTATCCTCTGTTCATTGTCCAATTGTCAGTAAGTCGGCAGAGGCCCACGCCACACCTCCGTTATGCTTTTTTAGCGTTTCTCTTGTTGGCCTCTCCAGACTTACCGCTCCTTTTGCGCTCCATTTGCGGTTGAGCAGTACCCTGGTACTGACAGTCTCCGGAAGAGGCAGGCAACCCGTATTGGATTCATAAGCGAAATAAAGGAGAAAAAATGAACACGATTTGGCAAAACCGCTGGCAGGCGCTGGAAAAGCAGCTGCAAGAAATGATCGCTGGCTACGGCCGTTCCCCCAACCTGGAAAAAAGTGACACCTTAAAAACCCTCACCGAAAGTTTGCTGGCGTTTGGGCAGGACCAGTTCGGCTACTTTTGGGACGGGTTTAACAGCGGCCAACTGCTGCCCGACATGATGCTGCCCCAAGACCATATCTTCCGGGCCACGCTGGACCAGGTAGCCTTCGACATGGCCATCATTCAGCACATTGCGGGCCAGCGGCAGCAGCCCCACCTCCAGAAAACCTTAACCCGCGCCGACCAGCTGGCCCAGGCGGCGCTGAACGTGGCCGTCGACAACGGGCTGCTGCGCCAATGTGGGGTGCTCACCTACTTCCACAAATCGGCCAACATTCGGCTCATCCCGTATGCGCCGCTGGCCCTGGTGGGCGTGCCCTTTTCTGCCACCACCACCGACATGGATTTTCTGGCCATTCCCCATGAGGTGGGGCATTTTGTCTATCACCACGCGCCGGGCCTGGCGGCGGCGCTGCACGCCCGCATTCCGCTGTATCCCAACTGGATTAACCGCTGGATCGAAGAGATTTTTGCCGACGTGTACGGGGCACTGGTGGCTGGCCCGATCATTGGCCTGAGCTTCCAGCACATTTTGGCCGACAATGCCCAGGAAAAGTTTGTTTCGGACGATGGCATACACCCGCCGGATGCAATACGGCCGTACACCTACAGCCAGTCCCTGCGCCACCTCAATTATCCCCAGGCCGCCGACGCCCTGGACAACGCGTGGCAGGAACGATTAGCTGAGCGGCACCAGCCCACCGAGTTCCAGCCGCACAACACCACCCACAGCGCCGCCCTGGCCGATGCTCAGATGCTGCTGGAAAGCATGGCCGTTGATATCCTCACCTACCTGCAGCAAGAGCGGCAGGTGAGCCAACCGGCCCCCTGGTCCACCGACACGGACGACCTGGCCGCGCTGCTGCAAAAATTTGGCACATGGCTCAACAAGCCGCTGAAGGTGGACTGGTATGGGTTAACGGCCGTTGCTCAGCAAATCGGCGTCGTGAAGGATGGCGGTAAACCAGAAAATCTGCGGCTCAAGGGCAGCACCCAAACCTGGCGTGACTGGTTCAAAGCGCAAAGCCGCCAAAATCCCAGCCTGCCCGTACCAGCCCAGGCCTGGACGCCCATTTTCACCAGCGGCCACTGGCCGGTAAAGGGGCCAGAGGGCAATTCGAATGGGGGGTTGTAGGGAGGGATGAAATATGAGGGATGAAAGTTGAGGGATGAGGGATGAAGCGGGGTGCGCATAACCTCCCCTTTCATCCCTCATCCCTCATCCCTCCTCCCTCCTCCCTCATCCCTCCTCCCTCATCCCTCTGGCTTTAAGCGCTGCTCAATTTTGGCCAGAACCGCTGCATTATTCAGGCCAAGCGCCAATTCTTTGGCTTCTTGCCATTTTTGTACGGCCGTTACCCGGTCTTCAAACATGTTGTAAAAATCGCCCAGATGAACCAGGCAGTAGGTCCTGTGCAGGGTGTCGTTCAGCCGGGTGAAGGCGGCCAGGCATTCTTCGGCCAGCTGCATCGCCTCGGCAATTTTGTCTTCCGAGCGAAAAATGAGGCAGCGCAAGAAGCACACTTCGGCGGCGGACTGCCGATCGCCCATTTGCCCCAGGCTGGCCTGACTTTCGTGGGCCAGCGCATGGGCCTCGGCAAACCGACCGCGCAGCCGGTAGACAAAGGCCACCCCTTTTTGGGCCATCGCAATTTCACCGAGATCCGCCAACGAATGGGCCAGCCGCAGCGATGCCTCCGCATATTCCTCGGCCAGATCAAGCTGATCCAGCGCCAGCATGATGAAAACCAACAGGCGCAGGCTGCGGCAGTGACCCAGCGGCACCACGGCGGCACGCTGCCGGGCGGCGGCATCTTCGGCCAGCAGCCGGGCGGCTTCGTCATTACCCTGGCGATGACGCAGGCGGGCCAGGCGGTAGAGAGCAGCGGCCGTTCCCGGTTCGTCGTTGTGTGCCTGGCGCAGGGCCAGCACCCGGTTCAGGCGTGTTTCGGCCTCCTCATGCAGCGTTTGCTGAATGTCGATGCGGGCCAGCTCATATTCGGCATTGGCAACGCCAGCGCCGTCCGCCAGCTCATCGTATAGGGTGAGTGCCTTTTGCAGCCAGCCGCGGGCCTCTTCGTGGTCCCCCTGCTCCAGGCAGGCCTGCCCCCACCAGAGCCAGTTTTGCGCCAGCTGCGGCTCGTCTTCCAGCCGGACGGCCGCTTGAAAGGCCACTGCAAACGCTTCACGCGCCTGCTCAAACCGGCCCTGGGCAAACCAGGCATCTTTGAGAACGGCCGTAAAATGCAGCACCATCGGCCACAGCTGGGCAGATTCGGCGTAGCGAACGGCCGTTTCCAGATTGCCCCACTCCGGTTGAAGCTGCGGGTAAGCGGTGGCATGTGTAGCGGCAAAATCGGCAAAGTAGCTGACGTAACGCGCCTGCATCGGTGCGGCATTGCTGAGCTTTTCCTGGGCAAACTCGGCCAGCAAGGCGTGCTGCCGATAACGACGGCCGCCTTTTTCCACATCGCTCAGCAGAGAAAGCTGCACCAGGTCATGCAGCCGATCCTCCACCAGGTATTTGTCCATCTGGGCAATGTGGGCCAGGGCTTCCAGCGAAAAGGTGCGCCCACCAAACAGCCCCAGCAGGGCAAACAGGCGGCTCTGCGTCTCATCCAGGTAGGTCCAGCTCAGTTCAAACGTCTCGCGAATGCGCTGCGTTTCATTCGCTAAATCCAGCGGCTTGAGCTGCTGCTTGAGCTGGTCTACAAAGTCCGGCAGGGTGCGGCGCGGTCGGAAAGCCAGGTAGCTCCCGGCAATGTCAATCGCCAGCGGCAGATTGCCCACCAGGGCACAAATCTCGCCCAGCGCTTCCGGGGCGGCGGCGGCTCGCTCTTCGTCCAGGTGGCGCAGCAGCAGCTGACGGCCGTTTTCCGGCGAAAACTGGCTCAACGGCAGCGGTTCGGCAGCCACACTCAGCACCGTGCGCTCCAACCGGCTGGTGATGAGCACAGCACAGCGCCCGGTTTCGGGGAGGAGCGGCCGTATTTTGGCCCCCGCCCACACGTCATCCAGCACTAGCAGCGCCTGCTTATCGGCCAGAATTTCACCAATCACCGCCAGGCGCACTTCACCCGACTTTTGCTGGCTCAAATCGTAGCCGTAAGCCGCAGCCCAGCGGATGGCAATCTCTTCGGGCGGCTCATCAACCACATTGGCCCACAGCACGCCGTCGGGGAAATGGGGGCGCAAGTGATGGGCCAGGTGCAGCGCCAGCGTGGTTTTGCCGATGCCGCCCATGCCCACAATGCCCAGTCGCGCCGGGGGGCCAACGGCCGTCAGCGCCGCCGCCAAATCGGCCACAGCCTGCTCACGCCCCAAGAAAAACGGGGGCAGCCGGGGGGCCAGAAACGGGGTTGTCGGCTCCGAGGCGGGCGTCAAGATGGGCAGCGGCCTGGTGTTGGGCCGCGTTGCCGTCTTCATGTCGCGAATTTTGACGTACAGCTCTTCCGTTGTCGGCGAAGGCCGGGCATTCAGATGAACCAACAGCATTTCACGGCAGCGTTCGTACTGCGTCAGGGCGGCGGCCCTCTGGTCGGTGCTGGCCAGCAGCCACATGAGAGATTGGTGGGCCGATTCGCGCCAGGGCATCAGCTCCAGCGCCCGCATGGCATAACGGATGCCGGTTTCAAAATCGGCCGTTTGTTTCATGGATGACTGGACAATGGTATCCAGGGCGTACCACATCAGCTCTTCCAGCCGAAGCCGCCGACTCAACAGCCACTCGTCAAAATGATTCAAATCTGGCTGGGAGAACCCGGCCATAAACTCCCCGCGATAGAGGTTTACGGCTTTGATGAGCGCGGGGATGTCTGGCTGGGGCTGGCGGCGGCTGTGCCCAATCAACGATTCAAACGTGGCGACATCACACCAGTAATGCGCCTGCTGGTTAAAAATGATTTCCGGCTTGGAGACATCGAGGTAGGGGGAAAAACCGGCATTACGCAGGGCGGTCAGAGCCACGCGCAAATTGGCCAGGGCCATCTTTTTGGACTTTTCGGGCCAGAAGATGCTGGCCAGCTCTTCACGCTGGTGGTAGCGGTCGTTGAGAACCAGGTAACAAACGAGGGCACGGTTTTTTAAGGCAACGTCGGAAGTGAACGTTTTGGGGGAACGGCCGTTGCCCCAACCAAGCTCAAATTTCCCCAGCATGGTGATGCGCAGTTCGTTCTGGCTCATGGTTCTTTTTTCTCTCTTCCACTAAACCGCAAGATTGGTTGATCACACACCGAAGCAATTAACGCTGTATTTACGGCCGTTCCTTACCATACCACCCAGGATTCTACGTTAAAACAAACAGCCCAACACCCAGCGGATTATAAAACAGCTGGGTCAGGGCGCAATAAATCGTTAGCTTCGTGGGTATCGGTGAATTCACGTTCAGCCTCCTTTGAGCACGCTAGAAAACGCACCAGGAGAAAACGTATTGGATTTTTGGGGTGGATGTGCTGATTTACCGAGGCCAACGTTGTCTAAGTAAACGCTAGTTATTACAGGGCAGCGTCAACCTGTCTGGCAGTTTAACTGGCGTTTATCTCCCGAACGGCCGTCAATTACCGGAGAAAAAGTGGTCGTTCGTTTAAGTCCAGGAGGGGTGAAAGAAACGGCCGTCTTCCCCAGACGGCCGTTTCGCTTTTCTAGCGGGCCAGCTAATCGACCGTCCAGCCCGGCGCGCCGCGATACGGCCGTAAATCCTCATCCTCCAACACCGCCCGCACGCTCTCTTCCATGCTGATCTGCCCGGCCATCACCGCATCCTGATAGCGTGTGGCCCAGCGGTAAACAAGCCCGCCGGCACGGCGCAGCTCCACCAGCATCAGCTGGGCCAGCGGCCCAGCCCCCTCCAAAAAGCCCGAATGGGCATAATCTTGCTCCACGCGGGCAAAGTCGTAGGGCAGGCGGACAATCTCAGGCTGCCACCCAGCAGCGGCCGTCCAGGTAAAACGGCCGTAGCTCAACTGCCGATCGCCATCAAACGGCGCACCCACTGAACCAATGTTGACCACCGTCGTGCCATCTATCTCCCGAATCAAAGGGCGGTGGGTGTGGCCGGTAACAAAAATGCGGGGGGCCGGGGCAATTTGGGTCCGTAGTTCGGTGTCGGTGGTTTGCGGGTAGACCCCATCGCGGTTGTCGCGCATGGAGCCATGCATCACGCGCAGCTCGCTGCCATCGGGCGCGCAAACCGAAAATTGATCCGGCATATTGGCCAAAATCGGTACGTAATCGGCGACCTGGCGGTAGGCCCAGTAGGCAAACTGCTGCACTTCGTACTCTGGCCCGGTGATACGGCCGTTAGCCGCCGCACACTCCAAAATGTAATCCTCGTGGTTGCCACGCACCAGCTGCCAATCATCGCTCTCGTGCCGGGCCAGCACCCACTCCAACGCCTCGCGGGAGAGCGGCCCCCGGTTCACGATATCGCCGTCCACCACCACGCAGTCGGGCTGCCACTGTTCAATGTCCGCCGTGACGGTTTCCAGGGCGGGCAGGTTGCCATGAATATCTGAGATAACTGCTATTTTCACGTTTCTATCCTGTCAAGTTAATAAGCGCTTAAGTCTAACAAGAACGGCCGTATTGCTCAAACTCCTGACACAAGATGTCATGAACTACCTCTATAGTTAAAAGTAAATAGTGATAAGTGAAAAGTTTGAACCCACTTTTCACTTTTTACTTTTCACTTTTCACTGCAAAAGGAGGCTTGCAATGCCTGACTTCCAGCTTGAATCTAACTACCAGCCCACCGGCGACCAGCCGCAGGCGATTGCCGGGCTGGTTAATGGCCTGGGGCAAGGACTGCGCCAGCAGCTGCTGCTGGGGGCCACCGGCACGGGCAAGACGTTTACCATGGCCAACGTCATCCAGCAAACGCAGCGCCCCACCCTGATTCTGGCTCACAACAAGACGCTGGCGGCCCAGCTGTACAGCGAATTCTCCCACTTCTTCCCCCACAACGCGGTGAGCTACTTTGTGAGCTACTACGACTACTACCAGCCCGAAGCGTACATTCCGCGCACCGACACCTACATCGAAAAGACAACCGAGATCAACGAGGAGATTGAGCGGATGCGCCTGGCCGCCACGCAGGCGCTGGCTACGCGAAGGGATGTGATTGTCGTGGCCAGCGTGAGCGCCATTTACGGGCTGGGCGATCCGGTGCGTTACGACCAGGCACGCGTGTCGTTTACCGTGGGTGAGGTGAAGCAGCGGCAGAAAACGCTGCGGCAGCTCATCGGCATTCAGTATGAGCGGAACGAGATGGACTTTAAGATTGGCAGCTTTCGGGTGCGGGGGGATGTGCTGGAGATACGGCCGTCTTACACCGAATCCGCCTACCGCATCACCTTCTGGGGGGACGATGTGGAGCAAATCACCGAGATTGACCCGCTGACGGGCGAACTGCTGGCCGAGCTGGACAGCCTGACCATTCACCCCGCCCGCCACTTCATTCCACCCGCCGACGAGATGGAAGAGGCGATCAACCGCATCGAGGCGGAGCTGGAGGCGCGGCTGGACGAGCTGGGCGCAGACAACCGCCTGCTGGCCCAGCAGCGGCTGGAGCAGCGCACCCGCTACGACATCGAAATGCTGCGCGAGCTGGGCTACTGCCAGGGCATCGAAAATTACAGCCTGCACTTCTCGCCCAACCGCCTGCCCGGCAGCCCGCCGTGGACCCTGCTCGATTATTTCCCGGACGACTACCTGATGGTCGTCGACGAAAGCCATATGACTATTCCGCAGATCCGGGCGATGTACAACGGCGACCGGCAGCGCAAAGAAACGCTGGTGGAGCACGGTTTCCGCCTGCCCAGCGCCCTGGACAACCGCCCGCTCACCTTCAACGAGTGGGCCGAGCGTGCTTACCAGGTGCTTTACACCTCGGCCACGCCAGGAGCGTACGAACTGGCGCAGACGGAGCAAACCGTCGAGCAAATCATTCGCCCCACCGGCCTGCTAGACCCGGAAATTGAAATACGGCCGATTCGCGGCCAGGTCGACGATTTGCTGTTTGAGCTCAAAAAGCGGGTGGCGGTGGGGCAGCGTGCCCTCATCACCACGCTCACCAAGCGCATGGCCGAGGATTTGTCCCAGTATCTACGCGATATGGACATGAAGGTGCATTACCTGCACAGCGAGGTCGATACCTTTGAGCGGGTGGAAATCTTGCAGGATTTGCGGGCAGGCGTGTACGATGCGGTGGTGGGCATTAATCTGCTGCGCGAGGGGCTGGACCTGCCGGAAGTGTCGCTGGTGGCGATTCTGGATGCAGACAAAGAAGGCTTTTTACGCTCCGACCGGGCGCTGATCCAGACGATTGGCCGGGCGGCCCGCCACGAAGCCGGGCAGGTGATCATGTATGCCGACCGGGTGACCGATTCGATGCAGCGGGCGATTGACGAGACCAACCGGCGGCGCGCCAAACAGGCGGCGTACAACGCGGCCCACGGCATCGTGCCGCAGACGATTGTGAAGCAGTTGGACAAGCTGTTGAAGGTGCGGGAAGCGGAAACGGCCGCTTCGACAGGCACAGGGCTAGCCATTGCCGAACCTGCCCCAGGCTACGAGACCGAGGAGCTTTTGGTGCAGCTTGATGAACTGGAAGGGGCGATGAAAACGGCCGCAATCAACCTGGAATTTGAAAAAGCGGCCCGCCTGCGCGACCAACTCATCGCCCTGCGCCAGCAGTTGGAACCAGCGTAACAAAGGTTTGCCTGGGGCAGAATATTCGCTAAAATTAGAACATTCGTTTTATCCCGTCCACGTTTTTAGCGGTTGAGGAGGCCAAAATGGATTTTTCAGGGTGTCAACTACAGTTACGGCAAAATTGCGAGCTGATTCGCGAACTGGTGGCCGACATCTCACCAGAGCAGGCCCGGCGCAAGCCCACGCCCGACGATTGGTCGGTTTTGGAAGTGATCAATCATCTGTACGACGAAGAACGTGAAGACTTCCGCCAGCGGTTTGACTATCTGCTGCACCACCCCGGCGAACCGTGGCCGCCCATCGATCCCCAGGGCTGGGTGACCGAGCGGCATTACAACGAGCGCGACCTGTCCACTTCGCTGCAAAACTTTCTCGATGAGCGGCAAAAGTCGCTCACCTGGTTGGCCACTCTGCCCAACCCCACCCTCGACGCCCACGAAACCCACCCTGTGGCGGGTAAATTCTACGCTGGTGACATGCTGGCTGCCTGGGTGGCCCACGATGTGCTGCACCTGCGCCAGCTGATTGAGCTGAAATACTTTTTGCTGGTGGAATTGGTACGGCCGTACAACCCACAATACGCTGGAGATTGGTAAAAACTTCCTTATGAGCGAAAACAAACTATTCAAAGATTATTTTGACAAAGCGTTGGCGCAACGGCTGGCCGAGATGATTACGGCCGTTTATCCCCCCTTCCCCGCCGCTGCCTTTGTGAACCAGGTTGCGCCGCAGCTGGATGGCCTGGAGATGAAGCAGCGCACCACCGTCTTCGTGCAGGGGTTTCGCGACCATTTGCCGACTGGTTTTGCCAATGCCTGGGCCGTGCTGGAAGCCGCCCTCGGCGCAGAGCTGGCCGACGGCGATGGCATGTTCAACGACGGCTGGCACCTGTGGCCGATTGCCCACTTCATCGAGGTGTTTGGGTTGGAAGAGTTTGAGGTGGGGGTGCGCGCCATGCGCGAGATTACCAAGCGACACACGGCCGAATTTGCCATACGGCCGTTCCTCATTCACCATCAAGACGAAATGCTGGCCATCCTGCACACCTGGACCGCCGATGAAAATCCGCACGTGCGGCGGCTGGTCAGCGAAGGCACGCGGCCCCGGCTGCCCTGGGCCGGGCGTTTACACGCCTTCATCGAAGACCCCAGCCTGACGCTGGCGCTGCTGGAAAAGCTCAAGGATGACCCGTCGGAGTATGTGCGCCGCTCGGTGGGCAACCACCTCAACGACATCGCCAAAGACCATCCACAGCTGGTCATCAAGACGTGCCGCCGCTGGTGGCAGGATGGCTCGCCGGAGCGGCGCTGGATTGTGCAGCGGGCGCTGCGCACCCTGGTCAAAGCGGGCGACCCGGATGCGTTGGCGGTGCTGGGGTATGGCTCGGCCCAGGTTGAACTGACCAACTTCAGCCTGACACCCGATGTCTTGCAGCTGGGGGAAAAGCTGACGCTCGCCTTTGCCCTGCACAACCCAACCGACACCGAACAAAACGTGGTGATTGATTTTGTGATTCACTTTGTGAAGGCCAATGGGCAGACAAGTGGCAAGGTGTTTAAGCTGAAAACTGCCGTACTCGCCCCCCACGACTCCCTCACCATCGAAAAAAGCCATCTCATCCGCCCCATCACCACCCGAACGTATTATCCCGGCACCCACCGCGCCGAAATTCAGGTCAACGGCCAGCGCCTCGGCGAACGCAGCTTTGAACTAATCGTGTAACAATGGGACAGTGATCAACACAGGTTTTCGCTGATTTCCTCTCGGTGAAACTCTGTATTTTCTCTGTGCCTCTCTGTGTTCCACTTTTCCCAAAAAGGAGAACTGATGAAAATAAAAGCAAATGATTCAGAAGCAGAAGCCCATTTGGCCGTACCACCCAGCGGAAAAGGGCCTGGCGTTCTGGTTTTGCATCCCTGGTGGGGTCTAAACGAGGACATCAAACAGGTGGCCAACCAGCTGGCTGAGGCGGGCTTTGTGGCCCTGGCCCCGGATTTGTACGACGGCCGTATCGCCACCACCATCGCTCAGGCCGAAACCTTTGCCGGGCAACTAGACTCGGACAAAGCGGCTCAAATTGTGCGGGCGGCTCAGGCAGAGTTACTGGCACACGACGCCTGCCAGGGGGACCAAATTGGCGTGATCGGCTTCTCGTTGGGAGCCGGATTTGCTGTCTGGCTGGCCCATGCACAGCAAGCGGCGGTGGCCGCCGTTGTGCTGTTCTACGGCCTGGGCTGGACGGAAGAAACCAACACGCAGGCCAGCTATCTGGGCCATTTTGCGGCCAACGATCCGTATGAAGATGACAATTATCGGGATGAATTTGAACAGCGCTTGAAGGGATACGGCCGTCCCACCACCTTCCACATCTACCCCAACACCGGCCACTGGTTTTTTGAACCATCCCGCCCCGACGCCTACGATGCGGCCGCTTCGCAGCTGGCCTGGGAGCGCACCATCACTTTCCTGAATGAGGCGCTTGGCTGAAAGTCCCCCGTAGCCGCAGTTTCTTTCCGCGCTGTTTTTTCGCGGTAAGAAACCACGGCTACAAAATGTGGCGCTGGATGAAGTTGAGGGTAACGGCCGTAATCTCCGCCAGTTCACCTTCCAGCAAAATAACATGGCCAGACTTCTCCCACCAATGCCGCTCCGCCTGCTCCGACATAACGCCTTCCAGAATAATGTCGCCTACATCCTCGGAGACCGTCTTGTCGTTGCGCCCCTGCATCACCAGCACCGGCTGGCCAATTTGCGGCAGCTGGCGGCGCACCTCCTGCCCCAGCCGCACCAGCTCCATCACCGCCCGCAGCGGGTTAACCCGGTACCCCTGCCAATGCTCGTTGCTGCCCACGTTGTCCTTGGGCAGCGAACTGACCAGCGGCGCGGCGACGTACAGCCGCACCATGTTGTGCATGGGAATGGCCAGCTTGATGGCTGGCGCGTAACACAACACGCCGGCAATCTCCTTGTGCTGCGCCGCCAGGTACAGCGCCAGCGCCCCCCCGGTTGATTCGCCACCGACAAACACCTGGTCGCACACGGTAGCCAGGTATTGGTACGCTTTTTCGGCCGTCCAGGCCCAGTCGTGCCAGGTGGTTTCGTTCAGCTCGTCGGGATGGGTGCCGTGGCCGGGCAGCAGCGGTGCAGAGATGGTGTAACCGGCGGCATGCAGCTTTTCCGCCAGCAGACGCACTTCGGCGGTGGTGGCCGTCAGGCCGTGCAGCAGCAGCACGCCCACGTCGCTGCCCGGCCAGAAGAAGGTGTCACCCTCCAGGTGCGGGTTGTGAATGGGACCATCCTGTCCCAGGTAAATTTGCACCACGTTCAGGTTTTCTTCGGCCGTGGGTGGCTCAAACAGGGGAATAAAGCGGTCCAGCTCGGCAACAGGGATGGGGTGGACGCCCGGCGGCAGCTCGGCGTTGCGTTTTTCCAGCCGCTGGCGCAGCACCACGGGCGGGATGTTGAGGTAGTAGAGGGTGTAATCGGCCCCCAGCTCGGTGATACGGCCGATCCATTTTGCCCGCCGCTCGCGGCTCCACAGACTCCAGTCGAGAATGACGTCGGTGCCTTGTTGGAGGAGGGGAACGGCCGTTTGCCAAAACAGCTCCTGCAACTTCTCGGCCATCTCGCCATACTCGGCGTCAAAAATGGTGGCGTCGGTCATCTCAATCATCCACTCATCCAACGAGAAGCGGATCGCCTTGTGGTTTTGCGCCAGCTCTTTGGCAAACGTGGTTTTGCCCGACGTGGGTAAACCGCAAAACAGATGAACGGTTGCGTCTAATTTTTCCTGCGCCATAATGCCAGTCCTTAAAAATGGGGCTGTAACGAATTCTAGCGCTTTGGGATTTCGTGGGGCTTGGCGTGAAACGTGAATCGTGAAACGTGATGTTTCTCTGGTCACGTTTCACGTTTCACGCATCAAGGCTTGTTAAACTCCAGAAGAACCCGAATTCTTCGCGCTAATAAATCTGTTGTTGTAAAGGCTGCAAGGTATAAACCAGGTAAATTTAATTGTCAAACGCGAAAGGAAGTAAACATGGAAAAAGTAAATCTGGCCCAAAAGCTAACGCTGTTTAACGATTATTGGCACCCGCGCATTGTGGGCGAGCTGAACGATGCGCACGTGAAGCTGGTGAAGGTGCAAGGGGAATTTGTCTGGCACCACCACACACACGAGGATGAGCTGTTTTTGGTGCTGCACGGCCGTCTCCACATGCAGTTCCGCGACCGTGACGTCTGGCTGGAAGAAGGCGAGTTCATCATCGTGCCGCGCGGGGTGGAGCACCGCCCCGTGGCCCCCGAAGAGGTGCACCTGCTGCTGCTGGAACCCAAGTCTACGCTGAATACCGGCAATGTGATGGATGCAAAAACGGCCGTTGCTGAATGGATCTAACCTGACAAAAGATGTCAGGAATCCGCGCTAAACTGGCAAATGTTTAAGGTTGGACGGTAGCGGCCGTTTCCCAACCATGCTACAATAACGTCCCCGAAAACAGAACATACGTTCCCGTAGAGACGTTGCAATGCAACGTCTCTACACGTGAATACGGATTACAAAACTATGGAACCCCAAAACATCATCGTGCGCGGTGCGCAGCAGCATAATTTGAAACATATCGACGTGACCATCCCCCGCAACAAGCTGGTGGTGCTCACCGGCGTCAGCGGCAGCGGCAAATCGTCGCTGGCCTTCGACACCATTTACGCCGAGGGGCAGCGGCGCTACGTGGAGAGCCTCTCCTCCTACGCCCGGCAGTTTTTGGGGCAGATGGAAAAGCCCAAAATCGACGCCATCACCGGGCTGAGTCCGGCCATCGCCATTGAACAAAAAGCGGTCAGCAAAAACCCGCGCTCCACGGTGGGTACCGTCACCGAGGTGATGGATTATTTGCGCGTGCTGTTTGCTCGCGTGGGTACGCCCCACTGCCCGGATTGCGGAACGGCCGTTACCCCCCAAACGGCCGAACAAATTGCCCAACAGCTGGCCGCCCTGCCCGCTGGCACCAAATTTCAACTGCTGGCCCCCCTGGCACGCAACCGCAAAGGCACCCACGCCGATGCCCTCCAGCAGGCGCGGCAGGATGGCTTCATTCGCGCCCGGGTCAATGGCGAACTGGTTGATCTCTCTGGCAAGCTGCCCAACCTGAGCAAAAAGCACAAGCACAACATCGAGCTCATCATCGACCGGCTGGCCGTGCCCGAAGCAATTGACGAAGGGTTTATGACCCGGCTGGTCGATTCCGTGGAAACGACTTTGCGCGTGGGTGAAGGGCTGCTGCAGGCCGATCTGGGCGAAGAAACGCTGACGCTGAGCGAGCACAACGCCTGCACCACCTGCGGCTTCAGCTTCCCGGAGCTGTCGCCGCAGCTGTTCAGCTTCAACTCGCCGCTGGGCATGTGCCCGGACTGCAACGGCATCGGCACGCAAATGCAGGTAGACCCGGCGCTCATCATCGAGGACGAGACGCTCTCCATCATGGACGGGGCGCTGCGCTGGTACGGCAACGTGCGCAAGAAGAAAAACAAGTGGACCACCGCCCAGCTCAAGTCGATCGCCGAACATTTCAACATCGATCTGAACACGCCGTGGCAGGAGCTGCCCGAATCGTTTCGCCACAAGCTGTTTTACGGCTCCGGTGAGGAGCTAATCCACTTTAAATATTCCAGCGAAACGGAAGATGCGTCATGGTCGGGGGAATCGAAACGGCCGCTCCGCGGCATCATCCACCACGTCAACCGGCTGTTCCACCAGACTGGCTCGGAGCAGACCCGCCGCTGGTACGCCAGCTTCATGAACCAGCTGCCCTGCCACACCTGCGGCGGCACCCGCCTGCGCCCCGAAGCCCGCGCCGTCACCGTCGGCGGCAAGACGCTGGACCAGGTGGGCAGGCTGGCCATTGATGAGGCATTTGACTGGGTGACCGGCTTAGGCCGGAAAGCGGAGATTGGAGATCGGAGATTAGAGATTAAGAGCAACGGGCACCCAATCTCCAATCTCCAATTACCAATCTCCCTTAACGAGGAACAATTCGAAATCGCCGAAGAAGTGCTTAAAGAAATCCGTGACCGGCTGCAATTTATGCTGAACGTGGGGCTGCATTACCTGACGTTGGACCGATCCGCGCCGAGTTTGTCTGGCGGCGAGGGGCAGCGCATCCGCCTGGCCAGCCAGATTGGCTGCGGGCTGGTCGGCGTGCTGTACATCCTCGATGAGCCGTCCATTGGGCTGCACGCCCGCGACAACCGCGCCCTGCTGGACACATTGCACCAGCTGCGCGACATGGGCAACACCGTCCTCGTGGTGGAGCACGACGAAGAGACGATGGTCGAATCTGATTGGCTGATCGATTTAGGCCCCGGCGCGGGCGTGAAGGGCGGCGCGATTATCGCCGCAGGCACGCCGGAGCAGGTAAAAGCCAATCCAGACTCCTTGACGGGCAAATATTTGTCGGGAACTTTGCGCATTGAAGCGCCAAACGGCCGTACCCGCCGCACCCCCAACATTGGCAACCTCGAACTCATCGGGGCCAGCCTGCACAATTTGCGCCACGTCACCGCCACCTTCCCCCTGGGCACGATGATTGTGGTGACTGGCGTTAGCGGCAGCGGCAAAAGCAGCCTGATTTCCGAGACGCTGCACCCGGCGCTGGCCCGCGCCCTGCACCAGGCCCAATCAACCCCCGGCCCGCACAAAGCGATCCACGGCCTGGAGCATCTGGACAAGGTAATCAACATCACCCAGGACCCCATCGGCCGCACGCCGCGCTCGAATCCAGCCACCTACGTCAAGCTGTTTGACGAGATTCGCGCCGTGTTTGCCCAGACGCCAGACGCCAAGGCGCGTGGCTACAAATCGGGGCGGTTTAGCTTTAACGTGAAGGGTGGTCGGTGCGAGGCGTGTGATGGTTACGGCCGTCGCAAAGTCGAGATGCACTTTTTGTCTGATGTCTGGGTGCTGTGCCGCGAATGCAACGGGCAGCGCTTCAACCGCGAAACGCTATCGGTGAAGTACAAGGGCAAAAATATCGCCGACGTGCTGGACATGGACGTGCAGGACGCCCTGGATTTCTTTGCCAACCACCCCAAGATCAGCCGCATTTTGCAAACGCTGCACGATGTGGGGCTGGATTACGTGAAGCTGGGCCAGAGCGCCCTCACCCTCAGCGGCGGCGAGGCGCAGCGCATCAAGCTGTCTAAAGAGCTGAGCCGCGTGGCCACCGGGCGCACCGTCTACATTTTGGACGAGCCGACCACCGGCCTGCACTTTGCCGACGTGCAAAAGCTGCTGGACGTGCTGCACCAGTTGGTGGATGCGGGCAACACGGTGATTGTGATTGAGCACAACATGGACGTCATCAAAACGGCCGATTGGCTCATCGATCTCGGTCCGGAAGGCGGCGACGGCGGCGGGCAAATCATCGCCCAGGGCACGCCCGAGCAGGTGGCCCAGGTGGATGAAAGCTACACGGGGCAGTTTTTACGCGAGATGTTGGGAGTGGAAACGGCCGTTTAAGACCACAATGCTCCTCCGACCAACGAGGCCTGAGCCTGTCGAAGGCCGGCCTTCGACAGGCTCAGGCCTCAGTAATATTTGGTTAACGAGAAAAGCGACAGAACAGTTATGACGCCAGAAACCTTTATCAAAGCGTATGAAGCGGCGCTGGCCAGCCAGGATTGGCCGCAGGTGGACCCACTGGTGCATCCCGAGGCCTGCGTGACGTTTTCCTCGGGCGCGGTGCATGTGGGCAAAACGGCCGTTCGCCATGCCTTCGAACGCAATTTTGCGCTGATCCAGGACGAGACGTACCAGATTGAGAACGTGCATTGGGTGATGCGGGGGGAGGCAACGGCCGTTTACCTCTTCACCTTTCGCTGGTCGGGCCTGATCCACGGTAAACCGGCCAGCGGCGCGGGCACCGGCAGCACCGTTCTGGTCAACGGCGCCAATGGTTGGCAGCTGCTGCTGGAGCATTTGGGACCCAAAGCCAATGACGCCTGAACAACAGGTTGAGCGTGTTCGAGCGTTTTGTTTTGCCTTCCCGGAAACCACCGAACGGCTGTCACACGGCGAGCCGACCTTTTTTGTGCGCGGTAAAAAAGTGTTTGTGATGTTTGCCAACAACCATCATGGGGACGGCCGTATCGCCGTCTGGCTGCCCACCTCACCCGGCCTGCAAGAGGTGCTTATTAATGCTGAACCGGCCACCTACTTCAAACCACCCTACGTCGGCGGGCGCGGCTGGGTTGGCATCGTGCTAGACCAGGTCAGCGACGCGGATCTGGCCTTCCACATTCGCAACAGCTGGTTTATAGTTGCCCCCAAAAAGTTGCAGGCCCAATTTACCGGAACTGAAAAACCCCAGGCAGGTTAAACCATGAGCAGTCAAAACGATAGAAACAAACAAATCATCGAAGAATTTCGGGCCAATGGCGGCCAGGTTGGTGGCTTTTTTACCAATCGCCCCATACTCCTGCTGCACACCACCGGGGCCAAAAGTGGCCAACCCCGAGTGAACCCCCTCGTCTACATGGCCGATGGCGACCGCTGGATCATCATCGCCTCCAAAGGCGGCTCGCCCACCCACCCGGACTGGTATTACAATTTGCTGGCCAATCCCAAGGTGAGCATTGAAGTGGGCACAGAACACGTGCCGGTCACCGCAGCCATCGCGGAAGAGCCAGAACGGAGCGAGCTGTATGCCAAAATAGCCGCGCAGCACCACTTTTTTGCCGACTATGCCCAAAAAGTCGTCACCCGCGTCATTCCCGTTATCATCTTAACCCGCCGATAAATCCTGTACAGGCAAGAGACGACACAAGCGTGAGGGCAACAACGGGAATAAAAAATCAGCAGATTTACCAGATTTAATCTGCGTTCATCCGCGTAATCCGCGACCTATTTTCTGAGGAAAAGTATGAAAGCAACTGGAACATTTGAAGTGAAGTTACTCCCGCTCGACTCTTACGCCACGGGCAGCGAGGGCATTAGCCTGGGACGTATGTCCATCGACAAGACGTTTTATGGCGACCTGGCGGCCAGCAGCGAAGGGCAAATGCTCACGGCAATGACGGCCGTTGACAGTTCTGCCGGGTACGTGGCCATCGAACAGGTCAGCGGCAGCCTGCATGGCAAAAAGGGCACCTTCGTCTTGCAGCATTACGGCATCATGGACGCCGACGGGCAGCGCCTGATTTTGGAAGTGGTGCCCGACTCCGGCACGGGCCAGCTGTCCCGCTTAAGCGGCCAGATGTTCATCTACATCGAAAATGGCGAACACAGCTACGAACTAGACTACGACTTGTGGTGAAACGGCCGTTTGCCCATGAAACTATCCGAGATTCCCCAACTGCGTTTACGCTGCCAGCATCTAACGTCGGCTCCCCTGGTGGACCCGCTGGCGGTGGTGCGCTGGTTAACGGCCGTTCAGGCCCAAGATTATAACGGTGCACTCTGGGCCTTAAGCCTGCGCCTGAAAAACAGTGCTGCCGCCGAACTCGATGCCCTCTTTAACTCTGGTGCCCTCCTGCGCACCCACGTGCTGCGCCCCACCTGGCACTTTGTTGCCCCCGGAGACATCCGCTGGCTGCTCCAGCTTACCGGGCCGCGTGTGCTGGGCATCAATGCCTCGATGTATCGCCAGCTGGGGCTGGATGAGGCCACGCTGGCGCGCAGCCTGGAGGTGATCAGCCAGGCGCTGGAGGGCGGCCAACACCTGACGCGCGCCGAATTAGGTGAGGCACTGCAAGAAACCAACATCGCAGGCACCTCGGGCCAGCGGCTGACCTACGTGGTGATGCATGCCGAGCAGCACGGTGTCATTTGCAGCGGTCCCCGACGCGGTAAGCAGTTCACCTACGCCCTGCTGGATGAATGGGTGCCGCCCGCGCCAGAGCGAACGCGCGACGAGGCGCTGGCCGAGCTGACGCGCCGCTACTTTTTGAGCCACGGCCCGGCCACCGTGTACGATTTTGCCAACTGGTCGGGCTTGATGCTAAGCGACGGCCGTATCGGCCTCAGCCTCGTACAAAATGAGCTGGATCATGCCGAAATTGACGGCCAGACCTACTGGTTTGCTCCCGATCCGCCCCAAGAAAGCACCGCTGCTGCGCGTGCTTTCATCCTATCCGTGTTTGACGAATACACCATCGGCTACAAAGACCGCCGCGCCATCGCCAGCGAACTGGTGAGTGAGCGGCTGGGTAACCTGGGCAATGCCCTCACCTACCTGCTGGTGCTGGATGGCCAGGTGGTCGGCAGCTGCCGCCGCACGCTGCAAAAAGCATCGGCCACCGTGGAGGCAAACAGCTTCCTGCCGCTCACACCCGATGATCAGCAAGCCATCGCTGCCGCCGCCCGGCGGTTTGGCACATTTTTGCAGCTGCCGGTAGAACTGGTCTGGCAGTAGCCCATTGCCCCGCACGGCAACACCCGCGTAGTTGACCTCAGGCTCGGTGGCCACGCTGATCCGGCAAGTGGCCGATGTGCTGGATCGAGCTAAAATGGCAGGGACAACGGCCGTAACACAACACGGCAAAAGCAACTCACACAAGGACGTGAACGATGAACGTTGCTTTGCGCACCCCCAACCGCAGCGAACGCAGCCTCATCCGGCGCATGATGGAGCTGTACCTGCACGATTTCTCCGAGTTCGACGGCACCGATCTCGATGAGCATGGTCAATTTGGCTACGGCGACCTGGATTACTTTTGGTTTGAACCAACCCACGCCGCCTTCCTGGTAACGGTAGACAACAAGTTGGCCGGGTTTGTCCTGGTCGACAACGAAGTGGTGCTGGACGATAGCGAGCGCTCGATCACCGAGTTTTTTGTCCTGCGCAAATACCGGCGGCAGGGCGTGGGGCAGCAGGTGGCGACGGCCGTTTTCGACAAACTCCCCGCCAAATGGGAAGTCCGTGTCATCACCGAAAACGTGCCCGCGCAAACGTTCTGGCGACAGGTCATTGCCGGGTACACCGACAACCAGTTTGAGGAAACCGTGCTGGACAATGAGGAGTGGCAGGGACCGGTGTTTAGTTTTGACAACAACGGCCGTACCACCGCCAATCACCCAGAAAACAGCTGAAGCAAGGGAGGCTCAATGCCCGAAGTTGACAAACGAAACATTCTCGACGACGAAGTTTTTACCTACCAGGCAGGCAAAGACCACAAAGTTTTTATCTTTTGGTATGGCAAGCAAGTCAAAATCCTCAAAGACAAAGAAGCGCAAAAATTCCTGGCCAAAATTGCCGGGCTGGACCACAAAGAGGCCCAGTTGGTGATGGCCAAGGTCACGGGCAACTTCAAGCGCGGCAACGAACGCAGCCAGACGCGATCTTAACCTTCTGACAAACCACATCCAAAGCAGTGACGATCGTTAGGGGCCAAAAAGACCTGCCCCGCTAAACTGGGCATATCCACATTTTCCAATCTGAGGAGGTCTTTATGACACAGCCCAACCGTCAGCGTGTGCTCATTATGGGCGCTGCTGGCCGCGATTTTCATGACTTCAACACCGCCTTACGCCATAACGAACAGGTCGAAGTAGTGGCCTTCACCGCCACCCAAATTCCAAATATAGACGGCCGTCGTTATCCCCCCGAACTCTCTGGCCCGCTCTACCCCGCCGGTATTCCCATCTACCCGGAAAACCAGCTCGAAGCACTCATTCGTCAGCATCAGATTGACGATGTGTACTTCTCCTACTCCGACGTTTCGCATGAATACGTGATGCACATCGCTTCCCGCGTTTTGGCCGCTGGCGCTGGCTTCCGCCTGATGAACCCGCGCCTGACCATGCTCAAATCAACCAAACCCATCGTCTCTATTTGCGCCGTGCGCACCGGCTGCGGCAAAAGCCAGACCTCACGCTACGTGCTCAACGTGCTGCAAAAAGAGCTGGGTTACCAAAACGTCGTCGCCGTGCGCCACCCCATGCCCTACGGCAACCTGGCCGCCCAGGCCGTGCAGCGCTTTGCCACCTACGACGACATGGATCGCCACGATTGCACCATCGAAGAGCGCGAAGAGTACGAACCATACGTCGAACGCGGCGCGGTCATCTACGCCGGGGTGGATTATGAAGCCATCCTGCGCGAAGCCGAAAAAGAGGCCGACATCATCATCTGGGACGGCGGCAACAACGACCTGCCCTTTTACCTGTCCGATCTGCACATCGTGGTGACCGATCCGCACCGGCCCGGCCATGAGCTGCGCTACCATCCCGGCGAAGCCAATTTGCGGCTGGCGGCGGCCGTTGTTCTCAACAAGGTGGATACGGCCGATTTCCACAACGTCCTCACCGTGCAGGAAAACATTCGCAGCGTGAACCCTCACGCCACCATCATCCAGGCCGCTTCGCCCATTTTTGTGGACGATCCAGCGGCAATTCGCGGCAAGCGCGTGCTGGTTGTGGAAGATGGCCCGACGCTCACCCACGGCGAGATGGCCTACGGCGCGGGCGTGGTGGCGGCGCAAAAGTTTGGCGCGGCGGAGATTTTGGACCCACGGCCGTTTGCCGTTCGTTCCATTGCCGCCACCTACCAGAAATACCCCGGCACCGGGGCCGTTTTGCCCGCCATGGGCTACGGCGGCGACCAGATTGCCGACCTGGAAGAAACGATCAACCGCTCCAACGCCGAACTGGTCATCATCGCCACGCCGATTGATTTGGGCAAGATCATCAACATCAAGCTGCCCAGCCAGCGCGTGCGCTACGAATACCAGGGCATCGGCCAACCTGCGCTGGCCGACCTGCTCAAAGAGCGTTTTGGCTAAAAATTCAGATTCACCTGTGTGACTAAATGGGTTGTTTGAGTGGGCCAATCTTTGAAGATTGGCCCACTCTTTTTTAGCGGATAATCAGCGGAATAAAGAGCTGGTTAACGGCCGCATCTACCACGATGGTCTGGGTAGTCGGCGGTGGGCTGCCAAATTCCATGCTGCTGACGGAAATGACAGTTTGCAGCACCGTTCCCGGCGACAAACTATCTGACACCAGCGCCGGCACCGTGATGGTCACCTGCTGCCCTGGCAGTACCGTCAGGTCGCTGGCAATGAGCGGCGGGTTGCCACCCAAACCACCAGACAGCTCGCTGCCCTGCGCCACGACCACTGGACCGTTCAACAGCAGTCCATCGGCCATCTCAAAGTTAATTTCCGTGTTGGTAGCGGCCGTTTCTTCATTATTTGTCACTACAATCTGGAACGTCACGGCGTCACCGGGCACAGGATGCGCATTGTCTACCTGCTGCGCCACGCTCAGTCCGCTAGGTACACACGCCAGGCTAATGTCATCCAGGGCATAGCCGTCGCCACTGGCAAGGCCACCCGGCGCAAATGAAAAATTGTCGCGGAAGGCAAATTTAATCTGGAAGCGATCCGTCAGCGTCAGGCCGTTGGCGGCGGCCGCAGCGACCAAATCGACCTGCCCGGCCTGAAAATCATCGTGGTAGCTGCCCGCGAAGTCATACACCTTCACCCAGGCATCGCCCAGCTGCGACCGCACAAAAACGCCATCGTAGGCAGCTTCGTACTCGTCGCCCAGATCGTACCAGCTGAAGTCCAGCAACACTTCCGCCTGCCCGGTAACATCGGCGGTGAGAATGAGGGCCGCATCCGAAACGGCCGCTCCATTCACGCTGTCGTCCAAAATGGCACTGGTGCTGCCGCTGTGCGCCAGGGCATTGAGCACCCGCACGCGCCCTTCGGCGGTAACGGCCGTTTCCCACGCCGAACCCACCATGCCGCTCTCAAACCCATCGCTAAAGCCGCAGCCCACCACCGCCGTGATGGTGAGAACGGCCGTCGCCTGCCGCGCCTCGTCCATTGTGGCCGAATCGGCGGACGCGGTGAAGGCTACCTCGCCCGCCATAGCGCTGCCAGAGACGGTCAAAGCGACCGTGCGGCTCAGCGACTGGCCCGGATTGAGCGTCTGGCCGGTGGTCCAGGTGATACTGTTGTTGACCACCGCTGCATCTGCGCTCAGCGAGGTCGGGTCTAGCACCAGGGAAGACGGCACTGGCGCAGAAATAGTCACCTGGGCCGCAGCCGTGCCGGTGTCATTGCTCACGTTTATGGTCAGCACCGTGGCGTCACCCGGCAGCAAATAGCTCTTCGCGGCGGTCACGTTCACCGTCAGAGCCGAGACATAGGCGTTGATGGCATTGTTCACGTTGATCCGCGCCATGTTGGTCATTGTGCCGCCGCTGCGATTGTCGTTCACCGGCAGCGCGCCCGCCTGAAATGCCGCCAGCGCCTCATCCACCGACGCGCCGGGCACCGCCTGCTTCAGCACCGCCCAGGCACCCGTCACGTGCGGCGTGGCCATGGAGGTACCCTGCTTGGTGCCTGCGCCGTTGGGAACGGCCGCATAAATGTTCACTCCCGGTGCCAGCAAGTCCAAAATGGGCGCCACGTTGGAAAAAGAGGCGATGTTGTCGCTGTCGTCGGTAGCGCCCACGCTGATGGCCGAAGAAATGCAAGCCGGAGCGCTGATGCTGGTTCTGTAGCCGTTGTTGCCCGAAGCAATCACCGTGGCGATGCCTGCTGCCCGCAAATTGTCGATGGCCGCTTTACGGCCGTCGCCGTCACAAGCGTCGATGTAGCTGCCCCCGCCCAGGCTCATGTTTACACTGGCAATGTTGTAGGTGTTACGCAGCTCGTAAATATGCTCCAGCGCGGCAATCTGGTCGCTGGTGTAGCTGAGCATGCAGCTGCTAAACCCGCCGCAGCTAGACGTGCTGGTGAACAGGGAAAAAACCTGTACGGCAATGATGTTGGCATCTGGGGCCACACCCACGATGGTGGAACCGTTGTCCCCGGCGGCAATGCTGGCCACGTGCGTGCCGTGGCTGCAATCAGACTGAGCTTTGGGGTTGCTGGAGCCTGCGGCGGCCGTGCAATCTACCCCAGCGCCAACGGCCGTTGATTCCTGCAACCCACCCGGGCAAACCGAGGTCACCGTGCCACCGCTGGTCGTCGAAAAACAGCCTTCGGCCACAATGCGGCTCCCACCGGTGGTGAAGGCTGGATGATCGGTGTCAACGCCGGTGTCCAGGATGGCCACGGTTTGGCCTGCGCCGGTGTACCCGGCCGCCCACGCCTGGTTCCCGCCAATGACGGGCACGCTGCTGCTAAGCGAAGGTGGCACCGCCACATCTTCTGCGATGGCAACCACTTCAGGCAGCGTGGCCAATGTTTCCAGGGCGTCGGCATCCAGTTCCAGGGCCAGGTAGGGGATGTATTTATAGGCGGCAATGACGGCCGTATTGGTCGCCGCCAATTCATCCAGCACTGACTCTTGCAAACCATCAATGCCCAACTGCTGGGAGCGCACCGCGGTGATACCGTCCAACTCCCCTTCCGGCTGGAATGGCAGATCCAGCTGCACCAGCACGCGCACCGTGCCTGCGGCTTCTGCCTGGGCGGCTAATTGGGAAAAGCCATCTGTCTGCAAGAACGGACTGGCCTGAACGGAAACGGCCGTACCCTGCCCCAACAGCCCAACCAGCAGCAAAACCACCACCATCCCGAAAAAACGCAAAAACGAGCCATCGCTCGCCACGTGATCTTTGGCCAACTTCACAAGCGCACTCCATTCAACAACAAACCATCTTTTTGCAGACGGTTAGCTGAATCTCTTTTTGTGGACCAGATTGGAAAAGGCTCCCACCCCGCCCAACGTGGTAATGAAAAGGGGGTTGGCGCGGCCGTTTGCCTGCCAAACCATAAAATTATCATAAACTTTTTGTGCGCTGGGTTGGAATAGCGCATCCGTCATAGACCCCCCGTCCTGCTGCTAAATGGGCCAAACATTGTTAACAATCAGACCATCCTTTATAATCCGCGCACAAGGTTGCTTTGAAGCAGTTTGGCCAGATGCACAGAGGTAAAGCAACAAAAAGGAGAGACGCGCTTATGCTGCCCACGGTGAACGTAGATGGGATGGTAGAATTCTTAACGTAACTATTGTGCAATCAGAGCCAAAATGGCTCAAAAATGCGAAAAATGAATGTCTCTAAAAAGCGGTAGGGGCAATTGAATCACCCCATCGCCAAAACGCAGGGAGCAGCCTGCATAACAA
>JADLAX010000065.1 GCA_020848035.1 Anaerolineae bacterium
CGCCCAAGCGTAGAGCCGTAACCGCGGTTTCCTAACCGCGCTTCGCACCGGCGCGAATGGAATTCGCGGCTACGAAGGAGCCGTCCTCGCCCAAGCGTAACCGCGGTTTCCTAACCGCGCTCCCCACTGGCGCGAATGGAATTCGCGGCTACGAAGAAGCCGTCCTCGCCCAAGCGTAACCGCGGTTTCCTAACCGCGCTCCCCACTGGCGCGAATGGAATTCGCGGCTACGCAAGAACCCGGCCCAGCCGTAACCGCGGTTTCCTAACCGCGCTCCCCACCAAGCGCGAATGGAATTCGCGGCTACGCAAGAACCCGGCCCAGCCGTAACCGCGGTTTCCTAACCGCGCTCCACCGGCGCGAATGGAATTCGCGGCTACGTGTCACCCCTTCACCTTGTCACCTTGTCACCCGCTCACTACAATACCCCCATGCGCCTCATCCTCTCCCACGAAAACGCCGATTTTGACGCCGTTGCCAGCCAGCTGGCCGCCAGCAAGCTGACCCCCGACGGCCAGATGCTGCTGTCGCGCCGCCTGAACCGCAACGTGGAGCAGTTCCTGACGCTGTACTGGGATGCGTTCCACTTTATACGGCCGTCCGACTGGCGCAAACGTCGTATCGATCAGGTGCTGCTGGTAGACACCCAATCGCTCAACAGCGTGCGCGGCATGGTGGCCCGGCCCAAAGTCCACGTCATTGACCACCACACCGAGCAGACGCCGCCCGAGGAGTGGACCGCCCAGGTGGAGCCGGTAGGGGCAACCACCACGATGCTCGTCGAGCGGCTTCAAGGGCAAGGGGTAAACCTGGCCCCCGAAGAAGCCACCCTGCTGCTGCTGGGCATCTACGAAGATACCGGCTCGCTGACCTACGACACGACCACTGCCCGTGACGCCGCTGCGGCGGCCTGGCTGCTGGACGAAGGCGCGATTCTGGCCGTGGTGCGCCGCTTCCTCAACATTCCCCTCTCGGCCGAGCAGCAGGCGCTGTACGATGCCCTGCATACGGCCGTTTCCTGGCATGACGTTCAGGGGCAGTCGATCGTTGTGACCGGCGCGGTGGCCCCGGAAAATTTCACCGACGAGATTGCCTCCATCACCCACCGCCTACGCGAATCGCTGCAACCGGCCGGATTGTTTGTGCTGGTGCAGCTGGACCACGACGTGCAGCTGGTAGCCCGCAGCACCACCAAGGCGGTGGACGTGGCTGCCGTGGCCCGCACCTTTGGCGGCGGTGGCCACAGCCGGGCGGCGGCGGCGCGGATCAAGGACCAGCCGCTGGCGCGGGTCGAGCCGCAGGTGGTGGCGGCGCTCTCCCAGGCCATCGAGCCGCTGGTGCGTGTGGCCGACCTGATGTCTCACGGCGTGCAGACGGTGCCGCCGGAAACACTGGTGCGTGAAGCGGCCGTTCTCATGCAGCGTTTTGGCTATGAAGGCTACCCGGTGGTCACCGAGCCAGACGGCGAGCTGGTGGGCTTGCTGACCCGCCGCGCTGTGGACCGGGCGATGAACCACGCGATGGCTGACGATCCCATCGAGCGCATCATGAAAACGGGGGCGGTGACGGTACGGCCGTCGGACGCCATCGACACCGTGCAGCAAAAAATGCTCAGCGACGGCTGGGGCCAGATTCCCGTGCTGGCCGAAGATGGCAGCGCCACCCGTCCCATCGGCATCGTGACGCGCACCGATCTGCTCAACCATCTCTTTCAGCCGCCCAGCAAAACGGCCGAAACCAATATGCGCCAGCGGCTGCTGGCCATGCTGCCGTCGGTTCTCTGGCAAATGGTGCTGGCCGTCAGCGAAACGGCCGCACAGCTCAATCTGCCGCTCTACTTTGTCGGTGGGCTGGTGCGCGATTTGCTGCTGGACAAGCCACCCACCGATCTGGACATGGTGGTTGAGGGCGACGCCATCAAGCTGGGCAAGATGCTGGCGCAGCGCTTTGGCGGCGAGATTCGCAGCCACAAGCGGTTTGGCACGGCCAAATGGCTGCTGGACGAGGCGGTGTGGGGAAATATTTTGCAGCGGGATAAGAAAAAGGAGATTGGAGATTGGAGATTAGAGATTGCCCATTTCCAATCTCCAATCTCTAATCTCCCGCCGACCATTGACTTTGTTACGGCGCGAACGGAATTTTACACAGAACCCACCGCTTTGCCGGAGGTGGCTCACGGCTCGATCAAGCTGGATTTGCACCGGCGCGATTTTGCCATCAACACGCTGGCGGTGCGGCTCGATGGCGCATTTTTGGGCCAGCTGCTCGATTTTTACGGCGGGCAGCAAGATTTGGCCGATGGCGTCATTCGCGTGCTGCACAGCCTGAGCTTTGTCGATGACCCCACGCGCATTTTGCGCGCCGTGCGGCTGGAGCAGCGGCTGAAGTTCCACATCGAGCCGCGCACCCTGGAGCTGATCAAGGATGCCCTGCCGCTGCTGGACCGCGTCTCCGGGGCACGGATTCGCCACGAAATTGAGCTGACGCTGCACGAGGCGGAGCCCACGGCCGCTTTGTCGCGCCTGTCTGAACTGGACGTGCTGGCCCACATTGACGAGGGGCTGGTCTGGCTGCCGGAAACGGCCGTCTTCTTCCAGCGTGTCCCTAAATTCTGGCAGGAACGGCCGTGGTGCGACTGGCTGACGGACGAGACGCCGCTGTTCACCTACTTTGCCCTGTGGCTGGCGGCCCTGCCCGAGGCCGATCAGCGCGGCGTGATGAAGCGGCTGCGCGTGCGCAAAGCCACCAAAACCGACGTGCTGGCCTGCGGCCGACTGCGCCGCGAGTGGGTGACCCTGCCCGCCACGCTCAAGCCCAGCGAGGTGGTGAAATTGATGCGGCCGTTTCCGGTCCGGGTTTTGCTGGTGGGGCGTATTTTGCTGGCAGGCCAGTCTGCGGCCAGCCTGATTGAGCGTTATTTGGCGGAATGGCGGGGGGTAAAAACGGCCGTTACTGGCGACACGCTGCGCCAGATGGGCCTCAAACCGGGGCCACAGTTTGGCGTCTTGCTGGAAAAACTACTCGCTGCCCGCCTTGATGGCACCGTCACTACCGAAGCCGAGGAGCTGGCGCTGCTGGATGAATTAATTCGAGAATAGATTGCTGACTTCATTTACGAGTGTCAACAAACCTTATTAAGAATGCACTATGACTCCGATCAAAATTTACCGACCGGCCAATTATGTTTCGTTAGTGACAAGAATCGTTGTGGTTGTTTTTGTTATTGCACCTTTGCTTGTTGTGCATGGTATGGCCGATGTCATTTTGTTTGAGGCAAAAATTTCTGCGGCAGCCAATCGCCCATTGGGTGAAACAGCAAGCTCTATGGGCTTGCTGTTTCTGACGGGCATTTTAATATGTGCTTTTCTGATATTTGGTATCGCAATTGGCTTAACGGTTATGGCGCAAATCCAAGTTCGAGAAGATAGTTTTCGGGTGAAAACCTGGTTTTACCAGAGCGAATGGCTGCCGTGGACGGCCGTTCAAAAAGTGCGCCGACTGCCGTTTTCTAACAATCTTCAGCTGGGCATCGTTGGTCTGGGGTGGATGTTTCGTCTGGTTGCGCTGGTGAACTGGCTCCCTGGCGGGTATGTCACCGTGGGCAACAATTTGGTTGATGGCGAGTTGCTCATCAAGACAATCAAGCAAAAACGGCCAGACCTATTCCAAAATTATCTTTCGTAGCCGCGGATTCTTTCCGCGAATTGGGAACGCGGAAAGAATCCGCGGCTACAGGTTTTTGAAAGTGACTGGGGAATTTTTAACGGCCGTATCACCCCTTCACCCCCTTCACCCCTTCCCCCTTTCACCTCCCCTACGCCGCAAACGGATACCCCAACGACGACTGAGGTTTACCGTTTTCCTGATCGTTCTGGGTGCTTTTTACCAGATAGCCAATTGCTTCATCGTTGGTAGCGCCATCCATCAAGACGTTCAGGCGGTACCCTTTGGTGAGGCGCGGCAGGTCGATCACTTGCAGGTAGGGGGCCAGCTTTGTGTCCTCCGGCAGCAAGTTGGCCAGGCTGTTGGGTGCCAGGCGGAAGAAGCGCCAGTTGAAGCTGGCCCCTTCCAGGTGCAGTGGGATGGGCAGGGAAAAGATGCCCGACTCCACCAGATCCTGGAAAAAGTGGGTGCCGTACGATAGTTCCGGTGGTTTGCCGTCTTGGGCCACGCCGAGTTCAATGAGGACTTTGGTGTTGTAGATGTCGGCGTAGCTCACCCGCACGCCCAATTCCAGGTTGGTGCTGCCCCAGCGCCCCGGCCCGATGAGGATAAATGACTCATTTTCCAGCAGCTTGTTCAGCCGCCCGATGGCCCGGCCCAGCTCCAGCTTGGTTGTTGTATCGGGAATCTGGCGATACTTTTCCGGGTCCACGAAGATGATGTAGCGAATTTGCTCGGCACGGCCGTTCGGAATCAACCCGCGCGAGGTGAACAAAATGCGCCGGGGCGGTACGTCGGTGGGTATCCTGACGCTTTCTTCGTTGGCGCGCTGGCTGAGCGGGCGGCATTGCAGCAGATGCAGCTTGAAGTCGGGATACGGCCGTCCCGGCAAAATCTCCACCGTAAACTCCATATCCACCGGCGTTTTGTACCCTTCTTCCAGCCGCGCCAGCGCTGTGCGCATCAGCGTCACAAACTTGTGGTCACGCACCAGGGCGTCAAACGTCAGCACAAAACGATCGTCGGCATCAAGCGCACCCACGGAGAGAATGCGCTCCAGGTAGTCGCCCTTGTCTAGCGAGGCGATGTAGCGCAGGTCGGGGAAGTCACGGTTGAGCACCTGGTTGATGGGCAGGGTGGTGAACTTATTCTGCTCCAGGTCTACCAGGTCCACGTACCACTGGGCGTACTGGCGCTGCGCCTGCGGCGTCGATTCCGGGCGCAGCTGCGGGTGGCTCAGCGAAATGAGCCGGGGGTAGTCGTTGTCGACCCGGTCGACAGCCCGGGTGCCCACGCCCCACACAATGCGCAAGAAGCCAGCCTCGCGCCGGATTTTGGGGTGCCAGCGGAACGGATTACGGCTAAAGCCAACCCCGGCGATGGAGGGCATGAAGTAACGGCCGTACCGCTTGCCCCGCACCCGCTGCAGCAGCACCGCCATTCGCTCATCATAATCAATCAGGCCGTGGTGTTTGCGGTACAAAATGGCGTCTGGATTGATCGTGCTGGCGTAAACCCGGCGAATAGCATCCAGCAAATCGCGCAGATTCTCTTTGGGCGTGCCCTGGTTCGGGCAGAAATAGCTGTTGTATTTGCCCGCAAACGAGAAGCCAAAGTTATCTTCCAGCAGGCTGGACGAGCGCACAATGATGGGATCGCTGCCAAACTGCTCCAGCACATAGCGCAAATTGTCCACAATGCCTTCCGAAAAGCGTCCGGCCAGATGTTCCGCCTCAATTTTAGGGTGCTCGCGGCGAATCTCCTCCAACGGCCGATATTTCTGGTTCATGTAGCTGTCCAGGTTGTTCATCAGCCGGAAATCGTAAATCACCTCGCTGCCCAAAAAGTAGGAATCGGGAATCTCCACAAACTCGCTCAGGTTCGGGCTGCCATCGGTGGGCTTTTGCTGCAAAATCTTCCACGCCAGGATCATGCCCGCTGCCTTGCCGCCAATTTTGCCGCCGCCAATGCGCCGCCGGTAAATGCGGCGCAAATCGTCAATGCTTAGCACATGTTTGGCCACGGCAATAAAGCGCAGCTGATCGCTAATCATTCCCTTGATCAGCACCACTTTGATCTCTTCCAAATGGTGCTTTACTTTTTCCAGCTGGTCAGGGGGCAGCGCTTCATACAGCTCACCCTGGCGAAACAACATTTCCCACGGGGCAATTTCCGGGTTAAAGGTCAGCTCAATGGAATCGCTGTGGCCTGGCTGGCTGTTTAGCACATCTTCAATGATGCTGTCCAGCAGCGACAGGCTGAGGTTGTTGGCAAAATAAGCGTCGGTTTGGTAATCGCGAATGCGATCTTTGCGCTTCTGCCAGACGTGCGCCGGTTCCTGGCTGAAGGGGTCAAACAGCCCTTCGCGCCGCTGCGATTCCAGCGCCTTCGCCTTGACTTCGGCGTTAAATGTTTCCGGGTCGATGATGCTGCGATGAAACAGCTCGTCGCGCATCCGTACCCGAATGGCGTGGGCCAGGGTGGGGTACTGGGCCAGTTTGATGTAAATGTCGATGGTCGGCGTAACGCTGCGAATTGGACCAGTGCGATGTGGTACCGGAAATTCCATGCGATTTCTCCCAAAAAGTCGGGTGATGGAGCTGTATAAGCTCCATTATACCGCAGCTTGCCTGCTTGCCAGAAGCAGAGTAAAACGGGGGAAGTTGTTTTAGTGGCTGGTGATTAGCGGCTGGTAGAGTTTACCAGGTGCTAATCACCAGCCATCAGCCCAGAGGAGCTTTTATGTCAACAATCTTTGCCAAAATTATTGCCGGGGAAATTCCGGCGGATGTGGTGTACCAGGATGAGCTGGTGACGGCGTTCCGCGATATCAATCCCCAGGCACCCACCCACATTTTGATTGTGCCCAACAAGGAAATCGCCACGGTCAACGACCTGACCGAAGCTGACGAGCAGGTGGCCGGGCGGCTGCTGCTGGTGGCCAGCAAGCTGGCGGCCCAGGAAGGCATCGCCGCAGACGGCTACCGCCTGATGATTAACTGCAACCAGCACGGCGGCCAGGAAGTGTTTCATTTGCACCTGCACTTGTTAGGGGGACGGCCGTTAGGCCCCATGTTGGCGCGGCGGTGAATGTTTGAGTAAAAAGTGAAAAGTGAAAAGTAAGAAGACCAAACTTATCACTTATCACTATTCACTTATCACTTTCCCCCGTTCACGGGCTAATCGCGTTAATCTCATCCCGGCAGACACACGCTTCGCGGCTGATGGTGCCGCGCAGCAGCAGGCCATCGTACTCGGAGCCGAGGCCCTGGGAGACCCACCCGGCCATGTTGAAGGCAACGGCTCCATCGGCGGCCACCCAACGGCCGTTGTAGGTCCGCGCTACATGTAAATGGGTGCCATTGGAAAAGCCGCCTTCGCACGATGGATGCCCCAGCCGGTCACCCGTTTGCACCGGCGTGCCCACCGCTATGCGGTCGCGGGTTTCCAGGTGCATGTAGATGATGGCCCAGCCGGTGCCGGCAAAGCCGTCGGCGGGCTGGCCGGGCAGGTCCAGATCCACCACCACCGCCCCAAAATCGCTGCGGGTGACAAGGCCATCGGCCATCGCCGTCACCCAGCTCTCCGACTGCACGCAGCCCAGCTGATCGGACGGGGGAGCAAAGTCCAGCGCTGCCCAGGCTGAGCCAGCGGCCCAGCCACCGTGCGGCCCGCCGGTGTAGTACCACGTTTCATTGTTGCTCCAGGGCAGCTGCAAATTGGGCTGGCTTAAATTGGCGGGCCACAGGGGATCCACCGTATAGGCAAAGGGATTGCCAAACAGGCGGTTATACGCGGCCCAAAAACCATCGGGGCCGGTTTCTTGCAGCCAGGTGGCGTAGGTGGCCCCGTAGTGGGCACCGAGCCATTTTTGCACGGCGGCCGTGCCATCGTTGATGGTGGGCGCAAAGCCCAGGCGGGTGCCGTCGGCCAGGGAAAAGGCGCTGCGACCACCTTCGGAACGGCCGTAAAAGCCCAGGTTCAGCTCGTTGGCCGCCCAACTTAGCTGGCCATAGAGGCCCGGCTGGCTGCTGCCGAGGTAGCCCATCGGGTACTGCTCGACCACCCCCACCGGCTTGCTGACCCAACCGGCGCGAAATTCTAATGCGGCCAGCAGCAGCCGGGGGTTCACGCTAAAGCGGTGGGCTACCAGGGCCACAATCTCTGGCCCGGCCAGCGGCTGATTTTCCACCGTTTCTTCGTAACGCAGCAGATAGCTGTCGAACAGGGTCACAAATTGGCGCACGTCGAAGCCAGCGGCGGCCGGGCCGTACACCAGCTCGCTGTCGGGAATGATCTTAAAGGTGGGGCCAACCTGCGAAGCGGATGTAGGCACCAGCAGCGCCTGGCCCACAAAGAGCAGATTGATGTTGTCCAGCTGGTTGAGCGCCAGCAGTTCCTCCTCGGTGGTGCCGTACAGTTGGGCAATGTAGCCCAGCGTTTCGCCTGCGCCAACGGTATGGCTGGTGGTAGCGGAGCCGCTGTCGGTAACGGCCGTTTCATGCGGCGGGTCTGGCGTGGGGGTGCCAAAGTAGGTGGGGCGGGCAACGGCGATAGCGGGGCCAACTTCGGGGGTGGGTGGCACTGGGGCGCTGCCGGTGAACGGGGTGAGGATGGGTGTGGGCGGGGGTTGATTGGTGGCGCCGGGGGTAACGAAGACGGCCGTTTCCGGGTCGGGTCGTTCACAGCCTACGAGCAGCAAAAAGAGCAGCACCAAACTGAGCACAGGCCACTGCCTGCCAGCAAAAAAACGTTTCATTGGCGGGGATTGTACCCCAGGAAGTTGTAAATATGCACCAAAGCAGCCCTGGCCGCCATTGGAAAAACGACTGGAAAAGGTTAAGCAGGCTGCACACGTGCCGCCAGCTGGACCACCTGCTGGTAACTCACGGGCTTGGTCAGGACAAAGTCGGCCAACTCCCGCAAAAAGCCCGCCCGGGTGCCCTCTACGCTGGTGGCAAAAACCCAGGTATGTTCAAAGCGGCTGTTGCTTTTGATGAACTTAAGCAGTTGTTCACCTGAAACGTGCGGCAGCTGCAAATCGAGCAGCACGGCATGGGGTATTTCGGTTTCTAAATAAGCCAGCGCTTCTTGCCCGTCGTGAACGGTATGTACTTCATAGCCGGAGTCTACGAAAGCGGCCGTAAAAAATGTGGCCAGCATCTCATCATCATCCACAATTAACGCTCTGGGTTTCATCCTCAACAAACCTTTTACTAATTTTGGCTCGTGCCAAGCAAGGCATTAATTTTCAAAATCAACTGGGAAAAGTTGATCGGCTTGGTTTCAAAATCATTGCAGCCGATGGCCAGGCTCCGGTTGCGGTCTTCAACCAGGGCGTGTGCCGTCAGGGCAATGATTGGAATATTTTTGATCGATTCAATCTTTCTAATATGCTCAGTTGCTTCCCACCCATCCATGACTGGCAGGCTGATGTCCATCAAAATAAGATCCGGCTGTTCGCGCTGCGCCATTTCAACGCCCTCCTGGCCATCTTGAGCAACAATCACTTCGTAATTGCGAAAGCGCAGCCGCTCTACCAGGATTTCCTGGATCATTGGACTATCTTCAACAACCAATATTTTACTCATACTTCAAACTCTTTGTCCACGTATGTATGTGATTGGCAGAAAGTTTTTCAAAAGAAAGTAACGGGTAATCTGCCAATTACATCAAACGCCATGATTTCAAGAAAATTTAGCTATCACTGAGTCCCTCGGCCAGAGGCGTGTTTGCCTGGCCGTTGGCCGCTACAACCACATCCGGCGTTACCAGGGGGAGAAATATCCTGAAGCAGGTACCTTCGCCAAGCTTACTTTGCACTTGAATGTGGCCCTGCATCAGCTTGCATAAATGGTAACTGATGGCCAAACCGAGGCCAGTGCCGCCATAACGCCGCGTGGGTGAAAGATCGGCCTGGAAAAACGGCCGAAACAGCTGCTTCACCTGTTCCTCTGACATGCCAATCCCGTTGTCAGTAATCTCAAACATGAGCTGCGACCCATTTTCCGGGTCGCGCTGCGCGGTGAGAATGATCTCCCCATCATGGGTAAACTTGGCTGCATTGTGCAAAATGTTGAGCAGAATCTGGCGCACCTTGGCCTGATCGGCCTGCATCGTGTCGCTGTCCAGGTTCAGGTTGATAGTGAGCTGGTTGTTGTTTTCAGACAGCATTGGCTGCACCACTACCTGCGCACTCTCGATGACCGAGGTGATGCTAAAGCTGGAGAGGCTCAGTTTCATCTGTCCGGCTTCCACTTTGGAGAGGTCCAGCAGATCATTGATGATTTGCAGCAGGTGGTCGGCCGACACGCTGATCTTTTCCAGGCGTTGGGGCAGGTTGGTGTCGTCCATAACGGCCGTTTGCTCCTGCAGCAGTTCCGCATAGCCAATGATGGCGGTTAGCGGGGTGCGCAGTTCGTGGCTCATGTTGGCCAGGAAGGTGCTTTTGGCCCGGCTGGCGGCTTCGGCCGCTTCTTTGGCTTCGCGGAGCGCAATTTCACCCTTGCGCTGTTCCGTGTTGTTGTAGAGCATTACCAACCGGCCGGTCATGCGCCCATGTTTGTCGTGCAGGGGCGAAATGTTCAGGTTGTAATAAAGCATTTGCCCGCCCGTCGGAAAGCGAATCTGGGTATTGGCGCGTTCGACATCGCGGTACTGTGCCACAAGGTTGGCCCATTCATCAAAAACTTCTTCCACCGGCAGCCCGATGATTCGGTTAGTCGGTTTGCGGAGGATGGCCTGGCCCGCAGAATTGACATCGACTACCCGGTTGAGCGTGTCGACAACAAACATGCCATCGTCCATCTGCTCGATCACCGAATTGCGGGCGACGGGCGAAATATCCATCAGGCGGTAGCCAAAAATGCCCCAGGCAAACATGACCCCGGTGACCATAAAAGCAATCGGCGTGGGGTCGATGATAAACATGGCCGCTACGGGCGAAATGTACAGAATGTTGATGATCCAGGGCACAAAGGCACCCAGCACCGAGACGCCAATTTGGGCGCGGTACAGCCCGCTGGTATGAAAGTAGGCGCGAATGAGCAGGTAGGTGCCGTACGCCAGCACGCTGTAAGAGTAGGCCACGTGCACCCAAAAGATGGGGCCGCGCTCGATGACCAGGTAGGCAAACGGACCAGAGCTGTCTAACGTGACGCTGGCGCGAAACAGGTGGTGCAGGCCGTCGGTCCAGGCTACCAGCAGGATGAATAACGGCTCGACGATAAAGGGAACGGCCGTTCGCCAGGTTACCTTCCTGGTAGGATTGGTGTACTCAAAGGCGAAAAACAGCCAGGCCACTGGCCCAAACACAATGCCAACATACGCAACGTTGGCCCACAGCAGATTGCCCTCCAGCGTGGTGCTGCCAATTTCCAAAACGTAAAAAATTAGCCACTGTGTGATGCTGATCATCAAAAACAAGAGCGGTGTAGCCCCGTAAATTTGTCGCCGCTGCCAGGCCAGCACCGCCACTGTCCCGGAGACAACGGCGGCGATCACAATGGGAATGATGTAGGGAGTGTATTGCCAGGTCATTGCGGTGCTGCCTCTGCGATACGGCCGTTGGCCGCTTCGGTTTGTTGGGTTACCGGAAATTGCACAGGCAGCTTCACCAAAAAGGTCGCCCCTTCACCCAACCGGCTTTCCACTTCAATGGTGCCGCCCAGCATCTGGCAGAAACGGCTGCTAATGGTCAGGCCCAACCCACTGCCGCCATGCACCCGCGTAAAAGAAGAGTCGGCCTGCACAAACGGCTGGAAAATTTTGTCCATCATCTGGTCGGAAATACCTTCGCCACTATCCCGCACCGTAAACAGAATGCAGCCCGTGGCGTGGTCTTGCCGGGCCGCCAGCAAAACGGTGCCTTCGTAGGTAAATTTGGTGGCGTTGCCCAGCAAATTCAACAAGATTTGCCGCAGCTTGGTTCGGTCGGTCTGCATCAGCCCCAAATGGGGGGCCAGGTCCAATTCTAGAACGTTACCGTTTTTGGTCATTTGCGGTTGGACGCTGTTGACTACCTCGGCAACCAGGTCAGACACCGAAAAATCTGAGATGTTGATATCCATGCGCTCGGCTTCGATTTTGGACAGGTCTAGAATGTTGCCAATGAGGAAGTTCAGGCCCTGAGCGGCCGTTCCGATTTGCTTCAGGTGCGGCACAATTTTCTCGTAACCGAACGCTTCGCTGCGCTCCTGAATTAGCTCGCTGTAGCCAATGATAGCCGCCAATGGCGTGCGCAGCTCGTGGCTCATTGTGGCCAAAAAGGTGCTTTTGGCCCGGCTGGCGGCTTCAGCGGCCTCTTTGGCTACCATCAACGACGTTTCCGTCTGCTTCAACTGCGTAATCTCATGGACCATCACCACCCGCCCGCTGAGGTGATCATTTTTGTCGAGCAGCGGCGAAATCGAGATCTGGTAATGGCGCTTTTCGCCATCTGGGAACGCCAGGGTCACTTCTTCCTGACCAGAGGTGAGGTGTTGAAACCGTTGGCGCAGCTCGGGCCAACGGTCGCTAATCTGGCTCATGTGTTGGCCAATGACGTCGGCGGATACCTGGGCCATCTGCAAAACGGCCGGATTGGCTTCCAGAATGCGGTCGTGCTCATCCAACACCAGCACACCGTCTTGCATCTCATCAATGACGCGCTTGCGGATGACGGGGGTGATTTCCACCAGCCCCACCTTGAAGATGCCCCAGGCAACGGCCGTTCCCGTGATCAAAAACGAGATGGCCGTGTAATCAAACGGGCTTACGCGCACCACCACAAACAAAATGTTGACAATCCAGGGCACCACGGCACCAACCAACATCACGCTGATCTGCCGCCGGTGCAGCCGCGCACTTTGCTGGTAAGCGCGGGCCAAAATTACAACGCCAGCGATGGTTAGCGAATAGGAGTAGGCCGCGTGAATCCAGAAGCCCGGCCCCGGTACCCAATCCCAGTATGGATTTGGGCCAGAGGTGTTGAGCACCTTGCTCACCTGGAAAAATTGCTGCCACGGGCTGGTCCACAGCAAAATCAGGGTCAGCAGCGGCATGATGAGCAGGAGGGTCAGATTGGTGCGGGTGAGAACGGCCGCATGATCGGTAAACACCAGGCTAAACATGAACCAGGCCGTAGGCACCATCACCACGCCGATAAACTGGAAGTTGCTCCAAAACAGCCGCGTGTTGGCGTCAAAGGCCAGCGCTTCCAGCGTACTGCCCACCAGCCAGATCACCAGGCCAAACAGCAGCGGCAGCAGTGGCCGGGCCCCGCGCATGGTGCGGCGCTGCCAGGTGTAGACCAGCACAAAAATGGCAATGAATAAAGCGATAAGCACCGGTAAGGCGATGAGTGTAAATTTCCAGTACATCATTTTGCGCTGTTTCTTGCCCGCCAGGGGAGTTTTGCGGTAAATGTGGAGCCCTGGCCAAACTGGCTGGCGACACAGATTTCACCGCCCAGCATATGGCAGTAGTGCTGGCTAATGGATAAGCCCAGGCCCGTACCGCCAAATTTGCGCGACAGGGACGAGTCGGCCTGGGTGAACGGCTGGAACAGCCCGGCGATTTGCGCTTCGGTCAGGCCAATGCCCGTATCGCCCACCTGGAAATGAACGTACTGCGCATCCCGCATGACATGCAGCTCCACGGTGCCGTTTTCGGTGAATTTGGCGGCATTGCCCAGCAGGTTGAGCAGCACCTGGTTCAGCAGGGTGGGGTCGCTGTACATGCTGCCGATGTCGGGTGGGCAGTTGACGGTAAACTGGTTGCTGTTGGGGTTCATCAGCGGTTGGACCACATTGGCCAAGTTTTGCACCAGCGTGCTGATTTCGATTTCTTCAATGTGTATGGTCACTTTGCCCGCTTCAATTTTCGACATATCCAAAATTTCGCTGATGATGGCGAGCAGGTGGTAAGCGGCCGTTTCCGACTTTTGCAGGTAAGGCAGCAGTTGGGTTCCGCTGTTTTGCGCCGAGAGAATTTCTTGCAGCAGTTCGTTGTAGCCAATGATGGCCGTAAGCGGCGTGCGCAGCTCGTGGCTCATGTTGGCCAGGAACGCGCTTTTGGAGCGGCTGGCGGCTTCGGCCTGATCTCGGGCGATAGAGAGCTCTTCAACCAGCCGCTGCTCGGCGGCGTACATCTGGGCATTGGTAAAGGCCAGGGAAATCTGGTCGGCGGCCAGCTGCATGAGCTGGATTTTTTCTTCGGTGAAGTGATGCGTGTTTGGGTGGGTGAGGGTGAGGATGCCCATGACGTTGCCCTTGCGCAGCACCGGCACAGCCAGGGCCGAGCGCACGGTATACGGCTGCCCACCCAAATTGAGCCAACGGTTGTCATCGGCCGTATCGTGCACGCAGGCGGATTGTTTGTTTTGCAGCACCCACCCAGCCAGACCTTTTTTGAGAACGGCCGTTTCCACCACCGTTTGCAGCTCCGGGTCAATGTTTGGCCAGGCCAGAATGCGGTGGGTGATGTTCTGGTCCTCGTCGAACAAAAACAGGCTGCCCGTGTCGGCGGCCGTGGTATCGACGGCGATGCTTAGCGTGCTGTGCAGCGTTGTTTCCAGCTGGGGCGTCTGGGTGACCACGTGGGCAATTTCTACCAGGGTTTCAAAGAGCTGCTTTTGGTTTTCCAGCTCCTGGGCCGCCCGACGCGCTTCGGTGACATCGTGCAAAATGAGCAAACGGCCGCTGGGCTGGCCACGTTGGTCACGCAGGGGAGACACGGTCACCTCAAAAAAAACGCTGTTGGCGTCCCAGCTCAGCTCAATTTCCTGCTGCACTTCGTTTTTGTCGTACAGCGGCAGTACGTCGCTAAACGGCCCCTGGAACAGCTGGTGGGCCGTCATGCTTACCTTAAGTGGCGTGACGCTGTTAAAAAAGCGTTCGGCCGATGGATTGTAATCCAGCAGGCGGTGCTGTTCATTCCACACCAGCATGACGTTGGACATGTTTTCCAGCACGATATCGCGGGCGAACGGGGTTACGTCCAGCAAGCTCAATTTACGCAGGTTCCAGCCCAGGAAGATGGCCGTAGCGGCAAATCCCAACGGCGTTAAATCCAGGGCGGGAAATGGGGTCAGCCGGGCTACGTAAAGGCCGTTGCCCAGCCAGGGGAAGATGGTGGCAATGACCAGCCCGTATGTTTGCAGGCGGTAGGGATTGCGCAGCTTGTAGCCCAGCGTCAGCAGCAGGTAAGAGCCGGCCAGGAGCATGCTGTAGGAGTAAAAAATCAGCGTCCAAAACAGTGGCCCGTAGGTGAGATCGAGGTTGATGAATGGGTCGGTTGTTGTCAGTCTAACGTCGCGGTAGAAAATGCCCAGGCCAGGCTCTAGCCAGACGGAGAGCAAGAGGAGCCAGGGGATAACAAAAAAGATGACCAGGGCGGCGTTGGAGAAGCGCCAACGGCGTGTGTATTGCAGACAAAAAACGATAAAAACGGGGGAGACGTTGACGATGCCTACATATTGCAGCTTGACCCAAAACAGCTTGGCGGGCAGGGTGGTAGCCCCAATTTCCAGTGCGTAGCCCAAACACCACAGCGCGGCGAGGGCGGAAAACCAGGCGAAGGCTCTTGCCCCTGGCGCGTTTAACCGGCGGCGGGCAGGGAAAAAGAGCAGCCCAGAAATGGCCGCAGCAACAAAAAGCGGAATGGTGTAGGGGGTAAACGTCCAATCTAACAACATGAAGTGGACACTTGTCTTTTTTGTAAACGGTTATGCGATGGCTGGCACGGCCGTTTCTTGCGTAACAATTGGTAAAGTAAAGAAAAAGGTGCTGCCCTGACGGTGCTCCGAGGTGAAACAAATCTCGCCACCCTGCAATTCTACCAACTTTTTGGTGATGTTTAATCCCAAACCAGTACCACGTACGGCCGTTACCAGCTCATCATCGGCGCGGAAAAACTGGCTAAATACTTTGCCCTGGTCCCCCGCCATGATGCCAATGCCGTTGTCTTCGACAGTGATCTGCATCTGGGCGCCCACTTCTCCTTCTACCAACTGGGCCGCTACCTGAATACGGCCGCCTTCCGGCGTGTACTTGCTGGCATTGCTGATCAGGTTCGTCAAAATCTGGCTCAGACGCTTGGTGTCGGCTCGCACCTGGGGCAGCCCGGCGGGCACGTGGACCGTCAGTTCCTGCTGCCGCTCCTCAAGCTGCGGCTCAAACAATTTTACGACATTGTGCAGCACTTCTGGCAGAGAAACCGCTTCTAATCTTAACCGAAACTGTCCCGTTTCGATCTGAGTGATGTCGTCCAGTTCCAGCGCCAGGTTGTGAATGCGCGTGGCCCCGTCGTTGATGATGTCCAGGTAGGTGGCCTGAGTGCCTGGGGGAAGTTTGCTGCTCTGGCGGCGCAGCAGGTAGGTGTACGACTGGATAGAGGTGAGCGGATTTTTCAATTCATGAGACACCATCGCCACAAAGTTGCTTTTGGCCCGGTTGGCCGCCTGCACGTCGGCGTAGAGCTGGGCGTTGTGCATGGCAATGGCAATGTGGATGGCCAGCCGCTTGAGGAAGCGTAAGGTGGTTTCTGGCACCGGGTGGGCCAGGTCAAAAATGGCCACATCGCGGATGATGGCGTTGCGGTAGATGGGCAGGGTGAGCCGGTAGTTGGCCTGGGGATGGAGACGGCCGTTTTCCGGGACGGCCGTTTGCGTAATCGCGTGCTGCTGCTTATCAACGATAATCGTCGGCAGTTGGCCTGGCTCAATGCCCTGCGTGGCCCGCACCTGCAGCCGATGACCGTCCACCGCGCCAATGCAGCAGGCCAGCGCCCCGGTTTTTTGCCCGCCATATTGCAGCGTCAGTTGGGAAATGGTTTCGCGGTCCAGCGTGGTGTTCAGCTCCTGGTCGATTTGCTGGAGCAAATTGAGCTCTTCCAGCCAGGTTTGTTGGGCATCCCGGTAATGTTTCTTTTCCAGCGAGGCGTTAATGCGGGCCCACAGCAGCTCGCTTTCAATCGGTTTGCTCAAAAAATCTTCGGCCCCAAGCTTGATGCAGGTAACCACGCTTTTTAGATCGGTTAAGGCGGACATGACCACCACGGGCGTGGTGTTGCCCGCCGCTTTGAGCGCGGTCAACACGTCAAAGCCATTCATGTCGGGCATCATGATGTCCAGCAAAATGAGGTCAAAACCTTGCTGCTGGTGCATTGCTAACGCTTGTTGGCCATTTTCGGCCGTTTTTACCCCGTAACCACGATGATCAAGCCAGGAGGAAAGTAACTCCCGAATGAGCGCATCGTCGTCAACGACCAGAATCATGCTGTTTTTTGGATCCATTGTTCTTACCCTCATCTTTTTCGATGATGTTGTAGGGACGTTTGCTGTCTTTTTTGTTTGGTTGTGAGGGAACTGCTTGTTTGATGGTTAGACAGAAAATCGTTAAAAAGGTCACTTTGTTAACACAGGCTGGTACTAAAGATTACCCGATTTTGCGGGCAACAAGATTCATGGGAAGGTGGTTCAAGGTACGGGGGTTAAGCGGAATTGATGTGTCAGATGAGGCCCCGGTTTTGCGGCGGTTATGCTTCTCTTGTGCCTTTACGGTAGAATAGTTTCCTTATATTTTTAGTTACGACTATTTGCCTCATCAATTGCCCGAGGCAAAACCAAAAGCGAGCGGTATGCAGGCCAATTACGTTCAGCGATTACGCTTAATTTTTAGCAAAAATGGACCCGCCCGGTACATCAGCCATTTAGACCTGGCGCGCACCCTGGAGCGGGCGCTCAACCGGGCCCAGATACCCGTGGCTTACACGCAGGGCTTTAACCGCCGCCCGCGTATGCAGATGGCGACCGCTTTGCCCCTGGGCTATACCAGCGAATATGAGCTAGCCGATATTTTGCTAATGGAGAAGCTGGAGCCAGAAGCAGCCCAGCAGCAGATCATGGCCCGGATGGCTCCGGGCATTGTCATCTCACACGTGGCCGAGGTGCCCATTAGCGGCCCTTCGCTGCAATCCATTACCCTTTCTTCCACCTACGTGGCAACGCCGCTGGACCCGCCTGATTTTATTGAGCTTCAGGCTAAAGTGGCGGCTTTGCTGGCCGCCGAAACGGTGGAGCGCGTGCGCGAAAAGCAGGGCAAAAAGAAGAAGTATGATTTACGGCCGTTAATCCTCCACCTCGCCACTACCCAGGACGAAACCGGCCAGGTGCATATCCACATGAACCTCTGCCTGGAACCATCCCGCACCGGCCGCCCCGATGAGGTGTTGGAAGCCCTGGGCTTTGATCCGCTGGACGTGCGTATTCATCGCACCGGCATGGTGCTGGCGGAGTAATGGTTAATGGTGAATGGTTAACCGAAAATGGTTAATGGTCGGAGTGCTGTTAGTGTGGGTGACGCTAGCTTGCCGGGCAGCGGCCGTTCTGCCCACCCCCGCCGCCCCGGCATCCCCCACACGCCAACCCACACCCACGCTGATTGTCATCCCTTCACCCGCTCACCCCTTCACGCCCACTCCCCCTAATGACAGCGGCTGGGAACTGCTGCAATCCGGCCTGGAGCGCCGCACCATTCGCCTGGTGGCGGCCGACGGCCGTCTCACCGAGCAGTTCACCATTTTGCGCATAGACCCAACTTTGTTTACGTTTCGCATCGGTTACAGTCCGGGGCAGCCCATACCGCTGGCTACCTGGCAGGCAGAAAGTGGTGCCCTCATTGCCCTGAACGGCGGCTTTTTTACCGAGCAGTTCCTGGCTACCGGGCTGATTGTGGTCGATGGGCAGGCCAGCGGCAGCAGCTACGTCGGCTTTGGCGGCATGGTGACGATGGGGGCCGGTGGTTTAGACGTGCGCTCGTTGGTGGAACGGCCGTATGACGCCAGCGAAACCTTTGACTACGCCCTGCAAGCCTTCCCCATGCTCGTTTTGAATGGCGAAGCCGCGTACCAAACGGCCGATTTTGATGCCGCCCGGCGCACGGTGATCGGGGTGGATGAGAACGGCCGTGTCCTCCTCATTTTTGCTAGCTGGGGCGGCCTCACCCTGGCCGAGCTGAGCAGCTACCTGGCCGCTGCCGATTTAGGGCTGGTCAACGCCCTCAACCTCGACGGCGGCACCTCCACCGGCCTCATCCTGGCCGACCCGCCGGAAAACATCCCCGCATTTGTGGCCGTGCCCAGCGTCATTCTCGTTTTTCCCAAATGATCGAGGAGCGAGCATCCTCAGATGCGAGCGGGCAAATCTGTGTCTAATTAAAAACAGCTCACTAAAACTAATGGACTGTTCTTTATGTACCACAGTATGATTTCCATTTCACCAAAATAAAGACGATTTTGGAATGGACCGAGCAAGCCTATTTGGAAATTGCTTCCAATAATGGAAGCATTTGGGCAACAAGATTTAAAACCGGTTTCCCAATCTCACCGACTTTTTCTGCAGCTTTTTTAAGCCCTTCAGCGCTAACAGACCACCACCTGCGTTCTGGTTGAGGGCTTGTTGCTTCGTCGATAAGCTTTTCTAAATCTTTCTCAACGGTTTGGCTCTCTTCCGGAGAAAGCTCTTTGCGCATTGTTTGGACGGCCTCTATAAGATTCGTGAGGGTTTCTTTCAATGGTGTAGATAACTCTGATGAATTAATTTGGTTGTAGCTGTTTTTTATGTTACTTGCAGCATTAAGATTACCTTGGAAAGAGGCTTTCTTTGCTAATCGAATTTCAACTTTGTCACTCATATCTAACTCTCCATGAAGCTGTTCAACATAAACTTGGGCCTGGACTTGTTTATTAAAATCTAGTAATGCTTCCCCAAATATCATCTGATTCATTTCATTTATGATCTTATCTTCTAAAGCATTCTGTATACGTTGAGGTATTGCAACTGGTAAAGGTGTGACAATGCTTTCCAATTCTTCTTTGGTGAAAATTATGTGCAATATTTGATACAGAGCCTTGTCTTCCTTGTCGCCCGAAAAATCACTGTCCCAGCGTTCTAAGCTACCTTTCTCTTGCCACTTGATAATCTTAAGCATCATTCGCCCGCAGAAGCTTTGGTGCATTTGGAAGATTAACCATATTTTCTCACCTATAAAAAGGCGATGTTGTTCAATGTCATCAAGACCTGTTTCTTGCATTGCGGCAATGAACTCAGTTTCGCTAAGTCTCGGTAAAGAACGACCAATCAGACCCAGATCTTGAAGAGGAACCTTTACATATTCTTCCGGTGTCAAAATTGAATAAACAAAGAAGTATTTGGAGGTAAGCTTGCGTATATCTATTATCGTGTTCCATAGTTTTTCATAAGCAGACAAAACACGTTCATACGCTGGTGCAGGTATATTCATGAATCTCTCTGTTTATTTTGTGTGAGTCATTTGATTACAGAACCAGCCCGCCAATTTTGGCGGGCTGATCTTGTTGCCAAATGCTAGGTAATTACTCAATTACCCAACTACTTCTTAAATATCGCAGTTGCCCGACATACAGGCCAGTTCTTGTGCGGCCGTTGTCAAATCTTCTTCCTCGTAGCGGTAAATCTTGGAAAAGTCGATGTCGGGGAATTTTTCGGCCAGCTGCTCGTACTCTTCCTGCGCGATTTCGATGTAGGGCATCTGGTCGTACTGGGCGTCGAAGGCGGGCAGGAAGGCCATGCCGCCAATCTTGTCCTGGTGCTCCCAGATCCAGCGGATGACGTCCAGCACCTCGTGGTCGCGGTAGGTGATGGTGACGCTGGGATTGTGCTCGGTGTAGTGCACCTTGTTTTGCAGCCAGAATTCACACTGCTCCAGCGCCGAGCGGTCGTTGCGCGTGGTGGCTCCTTCGGGCGATTTAACCGGGAAGTGCACCACCCACGTTTTGGCGTTGTCGCGGGTCTGCCCATTTTCCGGGTCCATCGGTGCTCCGGCATCTTGCAGCACCTTGAAAACAGGGCTGTGCGCCCCCACCCGTACGTTGCGGATGTAATACGGCGCCCAGCGCGAATGCAGCCCCGACGACGAGTTGACCAGCTGCGACGAATTGCCCGACGGCTTGACGCAGGTCACCGAAGCGGATTGGTTGATGCCCAGCCGGGCGGCATACTCCTTGTTGGTATCCACGGCCACCTGGCGCAACTTTTCCTGGATGTCCGGGGCCTGCGCTGCCGGGCTGTCCATCTGTCCGTTGAGGTCCACGCCCAGCAGCCGCTCTTCGATGCTGTTTTGTTGCCACTGCGGCCGTAAGCCGGGGAAGTGGGTGGCCATCGACTGGATTGTGCCGATGATCGCCGCCAGTTCCACCTTTTCCTTGAGCGTTTCGTAGGTGTCGTCGGTGCGGGCGATGGCGCTGGACAGGTTGCAGAACTCGTAGGGGCGCAGCAAAATCTCACCGCACTGGAAGTTGTTGATGTAGCTCCATTTATCCTTGCCGTTGCGGGTTTGGCTTTGCCAACCACCTACAAAGAAGTTGTGGAACTCATCTACCGTGCCGTTGTACACATCTTCATAGCCCGCGAATTCAACTGAGACAACACGATGATTGTACATAGAGGCTGCTTCCTGCAAATCAGCGTAGGTCCGGAAAGGTGAACTGGTTCGTGCTATCTCCGCGCTAACGGCTTGTTCTTTGCAGGCGGTCATCCACTCCTTTTTCAACGGTACCCGCTCTAACTCAAATTGAAGCGTTGTGTAAACTTTGAGCTGCTCCTGCTGAATCTCAGCTTTGCGTTCAGCATGAGCCTCATGAATTCCATTTATCATCGTTGTGTGGTGGCGCTCCCACTGCTGTTTGGAGGCGCAAGAATGGCTGCATACGCCAGCCTCACGCTGCTTCAGGGAGACCAGGAACGGTTGACCACAAACTTCACACTGTTTCTGGATGTAAAGGTGCCCTTCAATAATTTCACAGTCGTATCCCATTTCGCTGTATCGTTGGTACGACTGCACCACGCGCGGATCGGCATCAACGTGATCATAGCCCAGCTGCAAAGCGGCCCATTTTGCCAGACCAACTACACCGCCTAAATGTGCCTGTCGCCAGGCGCTAAAGGTTTGGGGCAGCCCATTTTCCTGAGCGTACTGCTGCCAATCCTGGGTAGAGAAGCGCCGTCCTAGCTGTTCAGTGAGGTAAAGGGCATGTTGTTTTAGCTGCTCATGGGTGATGCCAGAGTAACGGCCGTTTGCCTTGCCACTCACTGCCTCAGACATATTTTTCCGGTAGCTGTTCCACTGCTCGTCTGTCCACTCGGTTGCCGCCCGGACCATTGGGTTATTTTCACCGCGCATTTGTTCGCCGTGCAGTGCATCATGGTCTAGCTTGGAGAGAATCTCCAGGTTTTCCGGTGTATTATTACTGGCGTCGAAATCCTTGTGGTGAACAACGCATCCACGCGGGATAGCTGTATTGTGATGGAAAGCGGCGATTAAACGATGTTCTGCCTGGTTTTGCTGACGGCCGTTGTTCACCCACACATAATCTTGTGAAGTTGAATTCGCCTCCGCAAAAATGTCTTTGATAGAAGCTTTGTAACGGGTCATCACATGCAAGCTGTCGCCTGCTTGCAAATCTTCTGCCGCGACGTACTCACCGGACTTCAAACGGAACTTGTGATTGCCGGTCACTTTGATCGTGGAGCCGTCATCCAGTGTTACGGTATAAACTTCTTTTTGCCGCCCGGTAATGCGCGGATGGCGCAGCCAGCGTACCGCCATTTTGCCTTGATTATCCAGACAAAATACAGGGACATCCTTATCTTCGGCTGCCAGCTGAGCTATGGGCACGTGACCGCGTCCATCGGCCACGGCCACCAACGTTTCGCCAGTGACGCAGGGATTGGTACCAAACTCGGCCGCTTTGCGGCGGGCGGGTTTGTTCTCGACGGCCGCTTTGCGGTTAAAGATGCCTGGCTCGCCGCGTTCTGACTCGACCATGTCCAGCACAAAGCGGGTGATTTCCGCCTGGCTCAGCTCGCGCGAGGGCCACACGGCCGAATTATTGGCATTCCACCGCTGGCTGTTGGACCGCCAGAAGTCGCCATCCTTGCAGTGGCGCATTTCCAGGTCGTCGTAATCAAACAGGGAGATCATCGCCGTGCGACGCACGCCGCCAGAAACGGCCGCATCCCCCACCGCACACATGATGTCATGGGCATCTAACGGCCGTAAAAAGCCACCCTGCCGTGAGATGATCCGCGAACGGGCAAAATCCAGCATCTGGCGCAGCGGTTCTGGCCCGGAGGCGCGGCCACCCTTGACCCGCAGCGGCGTGCCCACGGGGCGCACCTCGGAATAGTCAAACTTCACATCTTCGCCGTTAAACCAGGCAGTCAGGCCAATGCGCACCGCCTCGGCCCACCCTTCCGACGAGTCGCCGACGAGGTGCATGGCGGCTGGTTTGCCGCTTTGCCGGGCAATACGGGGGAACTGCTCCACGTACTGTCGCTCGACCGAAAAGCCCACGCCGCAGCCGCTCATGGAGATAATGAGCGCTTCCACAAACGAATCAATGCTGTCTACGGGCATGTAGGAGCAGTTGTAGATGGCGATGTTGTTGCGTCGGGCCGCCGGGCCAGCCATCGCCAGCAGGCGCATGGAGGGCATCACCTTCATCTGCAAAATACCCTGACGCACCCGCTCGTAGACGTCGGCGGGCAGGCGGTACTCGGACAGCTCTTTGAGGTAGTCGGTGGCCCGGTTAACCGTCTCTACCCATGTCTCGCGACGGCCGAGATCGTAGTTGAAGCGGGAATATTTGTCGTAGAACTGAAACTTTTGCAGTTGGGTGGGGAAGTACGGGTCCGATTGGGCAAACGCGGCGCGCACGGCATCCGGCACGGGGCGCTTGGTGCGCATTTTGGCGTGCTCGGCGCGGTAGAGGATGTAATGTTTGGCGGCTTCGTATTCACCAGCAGCTTGCAGCACCATCTCCACAATGTCCTGCACGCCTTCCACGGTGGGCAGGTCATACTTGGCGGCGACGACGTTGATCACCTGAATGGTGATGTCGTGCACGGGTGTTTTGGGTTCGATGTCTAAACTGGCGAAGCAGCGTTCCAGGGCATTTTCGATACGGTCCATTTCAAAGGGCACCAGACGGCCGTCTCGCTTTACAATACTTTTGGGCACGGCGACTTTGAAATAGATGCTGCTCTCGCTTAAGGGTTTAGAACTCCCACTTTTCCCATTGCTTCCATTTTTGGTTTGGCTCCCCACCTGCAATGTGTTGTCTACTGTCATCCAGACCTCCTCTTTGACTTCCGTAAAAATATAGATACCATTACAAAGACAGATGAGATGGAGGATAGGCTCTCGCCTACCCCCCATTTTTTTCTAAAAGATGCACCCCTAACTCTGTAACAGTTCAGATTTCCCGGCCAAGGTTAACTCTGCTCCGTTACACCCAAAGGAAGGTGCATCTTTTATTTTTTGACAGGACCGATGCGTTCCCAGCGGCGATTTGGCTTTTGGGTAGGTGGCAAAGGTTTGTCCCCAGGTTCCATGTTGGGTGTCCGCGGGTTTGATACCTCTCCTCCGCGTGGACCCCTTTCGATGTAAGTGCCTGGTTGTGCCGGTTTTTCTCCCGGCTTTTGCAATTGTGTCATTTATGACTCTCCTTTCTAAAAGATTAATTTGTAAATACGTAGCTAAAGGTCAGGAAATAGGCTTTCACCTCCTTACTACAAACTATTGGTGGTCTGGGCAAAAGAATGAGAGATAGTGTGGCTTGCTGTGGTTCTAATGCTTCCCCCAACTCAAATACGGTTTAGCGGCTATCAAGCAGGCGATCAATCTCCTTACGTATCGACTCCAGATCGTCAAACCCCAGGTAGACCGTGGCATAACGAATGTACGCCACCTCATCCAAATCCTTGAGCTTTTTGATGACCAGATCGCCTGCCATTTGGCTGGAAACTTCGGCTTTGCCCGACTGCTGCAGCTCCGCCTCCACTTCACCTGCGATGCGCTCGATGTCGGCGGCCGCCACCGGCCGCTTGGCACAGGCCACCTTGATGCCCGCCATCAGCTTGTCGCGCGAGAACTCTTCGCGGGTGCCATCTTGTTTCACCAGCATGGGCGTAGCCAGGATGGGGCGTTCGTAGGAGCTGAAGCGCTCGCCGCACTTGTCACACACCCGCCGCCGCCGCGTGCCGCCGCGCACATCGTGGCTGGTGTCGATCACGCGCGTTTTTTCATTATCGCAGTAAGGACATTTCACCAGAGAAGTCTCCCGATAGACCAGAAAAACCAGATATGGGATTGTACCGTGTTTTCGTCGAGTTGCCGCCATATATGGGGGTAACTGCTGCGAATCCCCCTAGATTTGGTACAAGTGGCAGGCATTATAGCATACGGCCGTAGGCATGGCAACCTACAAAGCAAGGGCCAAACCTTAAAATATCAGACGACCGTTAACCTGCTGTTAAACGGCCGTTTACGTGGAATTAGAACATCTGTGTGAGGCACAGTCTGGGGCTGAACGGTTACTTTTCGACGGGATGCAGGCCCGCCTGAACCCAGCGCTGCCGCGCCAGCACGATGCGTGGTCGGTTCATCTTGAGCCGCACAACCGTGGCCCGGCCAACGGGTGTTACCCCAGATATGTGGCTGAAATTTTCCGTCCAGGAAAAATTGTCGGTCCACTGCTGTTCGCGCGGGTTAAAAAGGGGAACTTCGGTGTTGGTGTGGGGATCAACGGCCGTTGTGGCCGCTGCTTTACTCAGATTGCAATTGGGGCAGGCGAGGCAAAGGTTGTCTAGCGTTTCGCCACCATCAGGATGAATGTGTTCAATGTGCAATGATTGACCCATGTTGATTTCGGCCGTGAGACAATATTCACAGCGGCCTTTGGCGCGGTCACGGACCATCTCCTTGATGGTTTGCCAGGATAACTCAGCCATGTCAGGACATCAGATTGTTGAGGGTTCCTTCATAGCCTCGCCGGACGAGAATGGCGGCAGCTTCAGCCTTACGCAGCATCAACTGTTCCCCACGGTCAACCAGAGCCGCTAACAGCTCTTGTTGGTCTTGGGTGAGCGTGCCCTTACTTTGCCCATTCATAAGCTGGCTGATTTGGGCTTGATTGTCGGCACTCATTTGCTCCCCGGCAATGGCCCGCAGCGCATCGTCGGACAGATGATGTAAGGCGCGCAGTTCTGCCTGTTCGGCCGTGGGCAGCTCGTCCAGCTCTTTGTCCAGGGCCGTGAACAGGCGCTCTTCCACGATCTTTTCGACCGGCTCTTGCCGCCTGGCGGCTAACTGCCGCAGTCGCGAGGAAAGGTATTCGGGAAGTTGTATTTGCATAAGCAAGTTCCTTTAATATCTGCAATATACCTTCAAGTATTATACTTGAAATTATCATAACGAGATTGCCTCGGTTTTGCTTAGGTAGAACGGCCGTAAAAAAAACCGCCAGGATACACAATCCTGGCGGTCTAAACGTCTAGAGGGGTGAGCCTGACTTACTCTTTCTTCTTGCGCAGGAAGGCCGGAATATCCAGATCGCTTACCTGGAAGGACGGCCGTTCCACTCGTTCCATCCGCTCTTCCCGCACCGGCGCCGTTACCGGCGGGGCAGTGGGGCGGCTCACCGACTGGCGCACCGGCTCTCGCTGCGGCAGGCGGCTTTCGGCGCGAGACATCTGCCGCATCATGGGCGCGCCATGCTCAAAACCCGTGGCAATCACCGTAATGCGAATTTCGTCCGTCATCGTCTCGTCAATCACCGCGCCAAAAATCATGTTCACGTCCGGGTGCGCCGTCTCACGGATAATGGCCGCCGCGTGGTTGATTTCGTACAGGCTCAAGTTGTTGCCGCCTGTGACGTTAAACAGGATGCCGCGTGCCCCCGCGATGGTCACGTCCAGCAGCTTGCTGGCCAGGGCCGCTTCGGCGGCGATGCGCGCCCGGTCTTCGCCAGCGCCGTGGCCCACGGCCATCAACGCCGCCCCGCCCAGCGACATAATCGTTTGCACGTCGGCAAAGTCCAGGTTAATCAGGCCGGGCACCGTGATGAGTTCGCTGATGCCCTGGATGCCCTGGCGCAGCACGTCATCGGCCATTTTGAAGGAGTCCATGAGCGAGATGCGGCGATCGGCCGTTTCCAGCAAACGATCGTTGGGAATCACAATCAGCGTATCGACGTGTTCTTTTAGCTGCTCGATGCCCGTTTCGGCGGCCCGCATGCGCTGTGCGCCTTCAAAGCTGAACGGCTTGGTCACCACACCAATGGTCAAAGCGCCTTCTTCACGAGCGACCCGGGCTACCATGGGACTGGCCCCGGTGCCGGTGCCGCCGCCCATGCAGGCCGTCACAAATACCATGTCGGAGCCTTGCAGCAGCTCGTGCAGCTCTTCTTCCGACTCTTCGGCCGCTTTGCTGCCCACCTCAGGTTTGCCGCCCGACCCCAAACCACGCGTCGTGCGCTCGCCGATGGCCACCCGCTGCCGTGCCCGGCTGGCCATCAGCGCCTGCTTGTCGGTGTTGATGGCAATGAAGTCCACCCCGGAGATGTTTTCGTTAATCATTCGGTTCACGGCGTTGCTGCCGCCGCCGCCCACACCAACCACACGAATCAGGGCATTTCCTTCTGTTTCCGGCATTCTTTGAACATTTGCAGTTTTTTGGTTCATGTTTTTTACCCCTCTATACATTACATTTGGAGACTGGAGATTGGAGATTAAAAGCGACCACCCAATCTCCAATCTCCAGTCTCTAATCTCTAATCTCTAATCTCTAATCTCTTTAACCTGGCAAAAGTGCCTTCAAAATCGATCCCATCTTTTGGCCCCATTGCCGGTTGTGGGCGCGGGGCTGGTAAATCTGGTTGTCGCTCATGGCCCAGTGCAGCAGGCCGACGCTGGTGGCGTAAGCGGGCGAATGCAGCCGATCCACCATGCCGACCAGGTTTTGCGGCTGGGCTACACGGGCGGGCACGTTCAACACGCGCTCGGCCACTTCGGTGATGCCGCGCAGCTGGGCGCTGCCCCCGGTGAGCACAATGCCCGCAGGCAGCAGGCCGTCGTAGCCAGAGCGCTGCACATCTTCCAAAATGTGCTGGAAGATCTCTTCCACGCGGGCTTCGATGACATACGCCAGGTCCTGGCGACCGACCTGGATTTTTTCGCCGCCAAACGGCTCGACGGTGAAGACGGTATTGGCATCGATCTTGTCGGGACGGCAGTCGCCGAACTGGATTTTGACCTGCTCGGCCACGTCATACGGGGCGCGCAGGCCGATGGCGATGTCGTTGGTGATGTGGTAGCCGCCGATGGGGAAGACCTGGGTGTGCCACACTTTGCCCTGCATGTAGAGGGCAATGTCGGTGGTGCCGCCGCCGATGTCGGCGACGATGACGCCCATTTCCCGCTCGTTGGGGTCCAGCACCGCTTCACCAGAGGCCAGGGCATTGAGCACAAATTCGCTGCTTTTGATGCCCACGTTGTCGGCGCAGGTGGTGAGGTTTTGCAGGGCGGGGCGAGCGGCCGTTACGATGTGTGTCTCTACCTCCAGCCGGAAGCCGTGCATGCCAATCGGGTTGCGCACGCCGTCGTGCTCGTCGATGGTGTAGCTGCGCGGGATGAGGTGCACAATTTGCCGGTTGGGCGGTACGGGGATGGCCTGGGCCACGTCCAGCGCCCGCTCAATGTCGGAAACGGCCACGCCAGCTTCGTTGCGGCCGATGGCCACGATGCCCTTGTTGTTGGTGGAGCTGATGTGCTCCCCGGCCATGCTGATGATCGCCTGGGAGAGATCGTAGCCGGAGGTTTGCTCCGCCTGCTCTACTGCCTGGGCCAGCGCCTGTGTCGCCTCGCTGACGTCGATGACCATGCCCTTGCGCATGCCGCGCGCGGCGGCCTGCCCCAGCCCGATGATTTGCAGGCGGCCCTCACGTACTTCACCTACCAGGGCACACACTTTGGTTGTGCCAATATCCAGTCCAAAAATTATGTCTGCCATGTGCCAATACCCTCTTTTGGGAGATTGGGTGAGTGGAGAGTGGAGATTGTTGTGCGACCAACATATGAAATCTCCAATCTCTGATCTCTAATCTCCTGTTTTACTGCGCCAGGTAGTACGGTTTTTCCTGGTTGCTTACGCTGACGTACTGCGGGGTGAGCCCCTGCGCCAGCAGTTCCTCTACGATTGTTTCATACACCACGAGTTTTTGTGACATATCGGTGCCGGTGCCAAAAAATACGCGCCAGCCACGGCCGTCTTGATAGCTGAGTCCACTCGACGGCCGATAATAGAGCCGGTCAATGTTGGGCCGCAGCTGTTTGAGCTGCAACGCCCCGGCCAGCACGTCGTGCGGCAAAAAGCGCATGTTGGCGCTGACTGGCTCGGCTACGGCCGTTTCTGCCGCATCTGCAGTTTCGTCACCGGTGGGCGTGGCGGGAACGGCCGTAGCCACCCCTACACCTTCCACTTCCGACTGAATCATCAACAGCCCCAGCGAGGCGCTGCGGGCGGGCACCAAGCGGCCGGTGCGTGTCACCCAAAATTGGTTGCTGCCTTCGACCCAAATGGCAATCGGCGAATCCTCGGTGACGTTGATTTGCACCTGGTTGGGCCAGTTCAGCGTGACCTCGGCGGAGATGATGCCGGGCACGTTGTCCATGATTTGCTGAGCGGCCGTTCCCGGATCGGCGGCAAAGATGTGCGACCCGGCCAGGTTGCTGGCCTGAACCACCTCGGTGGCGGGCACCGAAATGACGCCCTCGACGGGAATCGCCGTCAGGTAAAAGTTTTCGTCCATGCCGATAAGCGTCAGGGCGTAGATCGACAGGGCCAGCACCCCCAGGCTGAGCCAGCGCGCCGAGAGCAAAATCTGGCGCAGGCTGGCGATGGGTGCCCGCACCACGCGCGTCTGGTTGCGGCGGCGGCGGCGACGGGCATTTTTGGGCACACTCAAGCGCGGCATGGTGACGGCCGTATCCATGCGCCGCATCTTGGGCTGTTTGCGTAGTCGTCGGGGCTGGGTTTCTTGTCGTTTCATAATTAATACTGTTTGTCATGCCCGGGAAGGCGGGCATCCATCTTTCAACTGAGTGGATACCCGCCTACGCGGGTATGACAAGGCAAGTAAATGGTTTATTCCAACGTCGTTTTTAACCGCTTTTTCTCTTCATGCCGCTCGATGGCCAGCTCGATGAGCCGGTCTAGCAGCTGGCTGTAGGGCAGGCCGGTGGCTTCCCACAGCTTGGGATACATCGAAATGCGGGTGAAGCCGGGAATGGTGTTGATTTCGTTCAGGTAGAGACGGCCGTCATCCACATCCAGCAACAAATCTACCCGGCCCAATCCGGCGCAATCAATCGCCTGGTACGCTTTGACGGCCAAACGGCGCACTTCGTCACTTTGTGCCGGGGTCAAATCGGCCGGAATAATCAGCTCGGAATCGTCGCTGACGTACTTGGCGACGTAATCGTAAAATTCGCGGCGCGGGCGCACCTCGCCCACCACGCTGGCAACCGGTTCGTCGTTGCCCAGCACCGAAACTTCCAGCTCGCGCACGTTGACGCCCTGCTCCACCACGATGCGCCGATCGTAGCGGGCGGCTTCGTCCAGGCCCGCGCGCAGTTCGTCCCGGCTGCGGCACTTGCTGATGCCCACGCTGGAGCCGAGGTTGGCCGGTTTGGTGAAAACCGGGTAGGCCAGAATCGCCTCAATTTCGCTGAGGATGTCAGACGGCCGTTGCCGCCACTCCTTGCTTTGCACCAGCAGCCAGGGCAATACGGGCAGCCCGTTGGCCGTCATCACCTGCTTGAAGATCGCTTTGTCCATGCCCACGGCTGAACCAACCACACCGGCCCCGACGTAGGGCAGGTTGGCCAGCTCCAGCAGCCCCTGCACCGTGCCATCTTCGCCATACGGGCCGTGCAGCACCGGAAAAATGACGTCGAGTTGGGAAACGGCCGTTAAGCCCACCCGCTCACCCTCGTCCAGCTGCATCAGGCCAGTGGCCTGCGGGTCGGGCAGCAGGGTGGCGTGGTGGCTGGCCTTGCCTTCGGTCAGCGTGCCCACGACATCACCGGTGAGCCAACGGCCGTTTTTGTCGATGCCAATCGGAATGACCTCGTACTTGTCCGGGTTCAAAGCGCGCATCACCGACTGCGCCGAGTTGAGCGACACTTCATGCTCACCCGACCGTCCGCCGAAAATCACACCGACCCGTAGTTTTTGTTGCCCGTTTTTGCTCATAAAAATATTTGTAATTAATAATTGGTAATTTGTAATTGGGTAATTACTGATTACCAGTTACCAGTTACCCAATTACTAAAAATCCCAATCACCCACCAACTCCACTTCCAATTCCAGCTCCACGCCAAACTGCTCGCGCACGCTGTTCCACGCCTCGGCAATGAGGGCGCGGATGTCTTCGGCCGTGGCCGTGCCGTCGTTGACAAAAAAGTTGGCGTGTTTTTCTGAAATTTGTGCCCCGCCGACGCTAAAGCCTTTTAAGCCAGCGGCGTCGATCAAATAACCCGCGTAATAATTTTCCGGGTTTTTGAACATCGACCCGACGGTCGCGCCGCCCGGCTGGGTTTGCTTGCGGTGCGCCGTGAAGCCGTCGGCGCGAGCCATGAGCACGTCCACCGGTTCGGGCGTCAGCTCCAGCTCGGCGCTGAGCACTACGCGGCGGGAAATTTCGCGCCCTTGCTCCTGCTTAAGCACGCTGTCGCGGTAATCGTAGTTCATCTCGTTGTTGCCGTAGATGCGCTGGCCGCGACCTGGTTCCCAAATAACGGCCGCTCGCAAATTGTGGTTCATGTCCGAGCCGTGTGCGCCGGAGTTGCCCACCACCGCGCCGCCCACCGTGCCCGGCACGCCGATGGCCCATTCCAGGCCAGCCAGCCCTTTGCCAATGCACTGCCGCGCCAGCGAGGACAAATTCATGCCGGACTCCACGGTGCAAATGACGTTGGCTCCGGTATGGCGGAAGTTAATCGCCCGCGCCTTGTTCATGATGACCAGGCCGCTGATGCCGTAGTCGGAGACGAGAATGTTGGAGCCGCCGCCGAGTAAGGTGTAGGGAATGTGTTTTTTGTAGGCGATGGCAACGGCCGTTTCCAACTCCGCCGCACTGTTCACCACCAAAAAAAGCTGCGCCGGGCCACCGACGCGGGCCGACGTGTAGCGCGCCAGCGGTTCGTCCAGCTTGAGCCGGTCCTCAAACGCTGCCTGTAACTCCTGAATGGCCGAAATCCGAATTGAGGTTCTCACGTTCATGCATCACTCCACAGTTGAATGCCCGCTAAAACTTGCTGAGCTACCTTGTTGCTGTCGCCCGCGCCCAGCGTTAACACCACGTCGTGCGGCCGTACCCGGTCTAAAATGTATTTGGCCGCGTCGTCCAGGTCGGGAATGTGGACAGCGGAGGGGTGGTTCATGGTTTGCAGGACAACGGCCGTATCCAACCCCAGCGAATCTTTTTCCCGACTTTTGTAAATATCCAGCGCCACCACCTTGTCCGCCTCGGCAAAGCAGGTGGCAAATTTGGCCAGCAGCAGCTTGGTGCGGCTGAAGGTGTGCGGCTGCCACACCGCCCAAATGCGCCGCCCTGGATAGCGCTGCCGCGCTGCCTTCAGCGTCATCTCAATCTCGGTGGGGTGGTGGGCGTAATCGTCAATGATGGTCACGCTGGCCACCTCGCCAATCAGCTCAAAGCGGCGGTTGACCCCACTAAAGCTGCCCAGGGCGCTGCGGATGACGTTAAAATCGATGCCCAAATCGGTAGCCACGATGATCGCCGCCAGGGCGTTGAGTACGTTGTGCGTACCCGGCAGGCGCAGCCGCGCCAGGCCAATCATTTGCCCCTCAGTCTGCACCAGGAAGTCGGTGCCGCCCAGCTGGTTGGGGCGCAAATCCAGCGCCTGGTAATCGGCCTTGCCGGGATTGTCGCTGGTGCTGATGGCGTAGGTGGTCGTTTCGATGCTGGTCAGGTTCAGCTCCTCGTGCAGAGCGGCCGTTCCCGCATCGGTGGCGCACAGCACCAGGTGGCCGCCTTCTGGCAGCAGCCGGGCAAATTGGGCAAACGCCGCCCGGTACTCCTCTTCGCTGGGGTAAATGTCCGGGTGGTCATGCTCGATGTTGAGGATGATGGCCACTTCCGGCTTGAGGCCCAGGAACATGTGGTCGTACTCGTCGGCTTCCACCACAAAGTAGTCACCTTCGCCGAAACGGCCGTTGCCGCCCAAAGAGGGCAAATGCCCACCCACAATCACCGTCGGGTCCAGGTCGGCTTCCATGAGGATGTGGGCAATCATGCCGGTGGTGGTGGTTTTGCCGTGCGAACCGGCCACGGCGATGCCGATCCGGTCGGCCATCAGGTGGCCCAAAAAGTCGGCCCGTTTCATCACCGGGATGTTGGCGGTGCGGGCGGCTTGCAGCTCCGGGTTGCTCGCGGGAATGGCGGAGGAGATGACCACCAGGTCGGCCCCGGCGATGTTGCTGGCAGCGTGGCCTTTGTAGATGGTGGCCCCGGCGGTGCGCAGAACGGCCGTGCTCTCATTCGCCTGCTGGTCAGAGCCAGACACAATGAACCCACGCCCCAGCAGCACCTGAGCAATCGCCGAAATCCCCGCTCCGCCAATGCCGATCAGATGAATGTGCATATTTGGTTTCAATGTGAACGGTTCGTCACTCATGTCTAGAAATAAATCCTGAATCACAACGGTAGTCTCTGCCCCCTCCCTGGCCCTCCCCCGCAGGGGGAGGGAACGCGCCTCCCCTCCCTCTGGGAGGGGATTGAGGGGAGGGAATTAAATCATCACAATAATCACAAACAAAAAGACAATGACCACCAAAAACGGTAAAAATGGTTCCAGCAGCGGCAGCGGCAGCCGTCCCATCAGCGTGCCCAATTCCGAGGTCACGTCTGGGCGAATTAAAACGGAGGGATCAAACGGGTACGGCTCGCCGATGGGCAGCTGTAGCCATTGGCTCGGGGCCTGGATGCGGTACTCTAAAAATGACCAGAGTGACCCGATAATCAGGTAGCCGTTTAACGATCCCACAATCAGCCCCAGCAGTTTGTCTTGAAACGTATCGCGCACCCGCAGCCGTTCACCCAGGCGGGCACCAGCAAAGGCCGGACCCTGGTAGCTGAAGAAGGCAATCAGCAAATGCAAAAAGGCCAGGTAGTAAAAGCGCTGTCGCTCGACCGGAATAGCTCCGCCGGTGGGGGCGAGGCCCAGAAAAAGGTGGCCAAACTGGTTAATGGCAAACAACGATAGGATGAGTCCAGAAGTAGCAATTACTTCGCGGGTCCAGCCGCGCAGTGAGCCAATAATGCCAAAAAATAAAATCATCAACCAAAAAAGTGTGCCCAAACTCAACATGGTCTCACTCCTTTCCTTTGCCCCCGGCCACGCTTTCAATGAGAGTGGCCAGATTTTCCGCGCCGTTGGGGACGTCCAGGGCGCGGGCGGCCTGGCTCATGCGGGCCAATTTTTCGGGATCTGCCATCAACGTTTGGATGGTTGGCAGGAGTTGTTTGTCTAACGTTTCGTCGGTGAGCTGTACGGCTGTTCCCCGCTCACACAAATAATCCGCATTCACCTTCTGGTAGCGCCAGGCCCAGGCCAGCGGCACCAACACAGACGGCAGGCTGAAGGCAGGCGTCTCACCCAACATGCTGGCCCCGGCGCGGGCCAGCACCAGGTCGGCGGCGCGGAAGGCGTGGCCCATCTCGTCATGCAAATAGGGATACGGCCGATAATACGCCCGCAGCGCCGCAGGCAAGGCTTTGGCCCCGGCATCCACTTCGTCCCAGGTCAACGTGCCGCTGATGTGAATAATCTGCATGGTTGGCAGCAGCTCCGGCAAAATTTTCAGCAGGGCGCGATTGATCGCCTGCGCGCCCCGGCTGCCGCCAAAAACCATCAGGGTGGGGCGGCCAGGTAACAAATTGAAGGTGGCCAGTGCTTCGGCCTGGCTCAACTCGGCGGCGGCGCGCAGTTCCGGCCGCACCGGGTAGCCGGTCACCACCAGCTTGTCGGCGGGCACAAACTGGGCCGAGCCAGCGGTGGTGGCCCCGACTTTTTGCGCGTAGCGCAGCGAAAACTGGATCGACTGCCCTGGTTCCACATCGGGCAGGTAAATGGCAATGGGCACACCCAGCCAGCGGCAGGCCAGGGTGAAGGGAAAGGCCATGTAGCCCCCGGTCATAAACATGACGTTGGGTCGGAAGCGGCGCACCAGCTGGAGCGCCTTGCCGATGCTGAGCAGGAGTTTACTGCCGTTGATCACCTTGCGCGGCAGCGGCACGCCCGCAATGGCGCCACCAGCGATGGTTTCCAGCCGTATGCCTGCTCGTGGGACTAACGTTTGTTCCATTTCACCCTTTGTGCCCACCCAGAGCATGTTTTCTGGGGCGAGCCCTTTGTGGCGTAAGGCGGTGGCTGCCGCCAGAGCGGGGTAGATGCCGCCGCCGGTGCCGCCCGCGCAAATGAGTACGCGCATGTTTAGAACCTGTCGGTGGCCGACGGCCGTTTACCCCGTCGGCTGATGGTTGTTGGCTGCGGCCGCTCACGCACATCGCTGGTTTGCGGCCGTTTCTCCAGCGCCGAATCGCGCGAGATGTTGAGCAAAACCCCGGCGCCCAACAGCGACACGGCCAATGAGGTGCCGCCGTAGCTCATGAAAGGCAGGGGAACGCCGGTAAAAGGAATGACGGCCGTAATTACCGCCATGTTGATAAACGCCTGGAACACAATCCAGCAGGTAATGCCCAGGGCGAGTAACGAACCAAAACTGTCGCGGGCGCGAACGGCCGTACGCAGTCCGCGCCAGAGAAAGATGCCCAGCAGGGTAATCAACAACAGCGCACCGGCCAGCCCCAGCTCCTCACCCAAAATGGCAAATACGCCGTCGGTGTGGGCAAAGGGCAGCGGGCCAAACTTTTGCGTGCTTTCGCCCAGCCCCACGCCAAACAAGCCGCCGCGCCCCAGGGCAATTAGCGACTGCTGGACGTGCCAGCTCGACTGTGCCGGATCAGACAAACCCTGCGTGTAGGCATTCACACGCGCCTGGGCATGGGGCAGCGTTGTGCTCAAAATGACAAAAACGATGCTGCCCAGCACGCCAGCGGCGGCAAACTGCCGCCAATCGGCCCCGGCGACAAAAAAGAGGGTAAAGCTGACCAGGGTAATTAAAGCGGCCGTACTCAGGGCAGGCTGGCGTACAATCAAAGCGGCCACCACGCCCACAATGACGGAGAACGGCAGCAGGCCGTAGGTGAGCATCTTGATGCGGTCGCCCTTGCTGGAAAGCCAGTGCGAGATGTAGATGATCATCGCCAATTTGGCCACTTCCGACGGCTGGTAGGAGTCGTCATACAAACCGCGCTGCGCCCCCAGTTCGGAGGTGGCAGTGAAAAAGAGCACAAACAGCAGCGCCACCAGGGTCACGCCCAAAATCGGCACCGAAAAGCGGCGCAAGATGTGGTAATCGAACTGCATCACGCCGACCATGGCCACCAGCCCCAGTCCCAGCGCCATCATCTGCCGCCGGAAGTAGAAGGTGGGATCATCCTGCAAGCGCAGGCCGTAATCGAAAGTGGTGCTGTACACCATCAGCATGCCCAACACCAGCATCCCGGCAATAGCCAGCAGCAGCCAGTAATCAAACCGGAAGCGCAATACCGGGCTCACGCGGATGCTTCTTTTGCGGACGACGTTTACTGTAGCCATAGTCTATTTTCTCACCCTCACCCCAACCAATTCCCTCCCCTCTCAGGGGGAGGGCCAGGGTGGGGGTATTACTTTTCACTTATAACTCATTTACTAATTGGCGGAACAACCGGCCGCGCTCTTCAAAATCCTGGAAGGCGTCGTAGCTGGTGCCGCCGGGGGAAAGCAGGACAATGTCGCCGGAAACGGCCGTTTCTGCCGCCACTTCCACTGCTTCTGTTACCGTGTTTACCTGTCGAAAATCCGGGTGCTGTTGTGCCGCCAGCTTTTCGGCCAGCATGGGGGCCAGGTCGCCAAACAAAATGACTGACTTAACCCGCTGGGTGACCATCTCGGCCCAGGCGTCCCATTCCATCGCCTTGTCGCGCCCCCCGGCCAGCAACACAACCGGCTCGCTGAACGCTTTGAGCGCCGCCATAGCCCGTTCCGGGGCGGTGGCGATGGAATCGTTGATCCACTGCACGCCGCGCCGCAGCCGCACCAGCTCCAGCCGGTGCTCCACGCCAGTGAAGGTGCGAATGGCGTGGGCGATGGCCTCGGTGGGGATGCCCGCCGAGTCGGCCAGGGTGGTGGCTGCCAGCACGTTGAGCAAATTGTGCCGACCGCGCAGCTGCACCTCATCAACCCGGCAAATCTCTTTTTCCGCACCGTTGCGAATGAGGATACGGCCGTCCCGTACCATCGCCCCTTCCGTCACGGTGTTGTTCAGGCTGAACAGCCGCAGCTTGCCCCGCACAATGGCGCTCAGCGCCAGTGAACCGGGGTCATCGGCACAGAGGATGGAAACGTCAGCGGCCGTCTGGTAACGTAAAATGTTGGCTTTGGCGTTGGTGTACGCCTTCATCGTCTTGTGCCGGTCCAGGTGGTTGGGCGTGATGTTCAGCACGGTGGCGATGTGGGGACTGCGGTCCCAGATTTCCAGCTGGAAGCTGGAGAGTTCCTGCACCACCACGTCCTCTGGTTCCATTTTGCCCAGGTCGGCAATCAGCGGACGGCCGATATTGCCACCGACCCAGGTGCGCCGCCCGGCGACCTGGCTCATGACGCCGGTCAGGGCGGTGGTGGTGGTTTTGCCTGCCGACCCGGTGATGCCGATAACGGCCGTTGGCGTGCGCTTCGTAAATTCCAAAGAGTCGTTGGTGACCGGGATGCCTTTGGCCAGGGCCGCCTGCACCAGCGGTGCCTCCAGCGGCACACCGCCGCTCACGGCCAAAATGTCACTCTCGTCAATCAGTTCCATCGGATGTTCTCCCAATACATACCGGATATCCAGGCCGCTTAATTCGTCCAAAATATCCCGCAGCTTTTCCGGCGGGCGCAAATCGGTGATGGTGACGGCTGCGCCTGCCTCCGTGGCAAACCGGGCCAGCGCCTTGCCCTGCCGCGCCAGTCCGAGAATGAGTAGTCGTTTGCCATGAAAATCGTCCATTTTTTCGAGATTGGAGACTGGAGATTGGAGATTTATCTCTAGTCTCCAATCTCTAATCTCTAAACCTGCGCCAGGGCAATGCCAATCATGGCGCTAAGAATGCCAATCAGCCACCAGCGCTGCACAATTTGCGTCTCACTCCAGCCAATGGCTTCAAAATGATGGTGCAGCGGGGCTATCTTAAACAGCCGCTTGCCGCCGGTCGCCTTAAAATACAGCACTTGCAGTGAGCTGGAGAGCAGCGTTGCCAGTGGGATAATGGCGATGATGGGCAAGATGAGCCACTGGTTGGTCATCAGGGCCACCACGCCCAGCGCACCACCTAACGCCTGGGCACCCACATCGCCCATGAACATCTGGGCCGGGTGGGCATTGAACCACAGAAAGGCGAAACACGCCCCAACGGTGATAAAACAAAAGGTCACCAAAAATTGCTGGTCACGCAGCAGGGCGATGATGCCAAAGGCGGCAAACGCGGTGGCGGCGATAATGCCCGCCAGCCCATCCAGACCGTCGGTGATGTTGACGGCGTTGGCGGTGCCGGCAATGATGATGACGGCAATCGGAATGTAAAAGATGCCGATGTCCAGCAGGGGCTCCACGGTGGGAACAGCCACCCAGCCGTGGCCATCGTTAACGACAAAATAAAGGGCAGCCGTAGCCACCAGGGCAATGCCCAATTGAAACCAGATTTTAACGCGGGCGCGCATCCCTTCGCCGGGACGCAGCCGGAGCCCCTGCCAATCATCAATGCCGCCCAAAATGGAGTAAGCGACCAGGACGCCCAGCGGAATGATGACGCTTTCGGCAATTTCCAGGGCCTGCACCAGCTGGACAATGTTGACCAAAATACTGATGATCAATACCCAGGCGACGATGAGAATGCCGCCCATGGCGGGGGTGCCCATTTTCACCATGTGGGTTTGCGGACCATCAATGCGAATTTGTTTGCCCCATTTCAGACGGCGCATCAGCTCGATGAGTGGGCTGCCCCAAATGACAGCCATAAGAAAGGTAATGCCGCCGACGGTGAGTGAAAAAGCCATCAGCTGTACCGTCCTATTGCGTTCACAATTTGTTCCATGCGCATGCCTAAAGATCCTTTTACCAGGACTACATCTTTCTCCTCGATGAGTTCTTCCAGGGTGGCAACGGCCGTTACCGCATCATCCACCATCACCACCTTGTCTTGGGGCAGGCCGCTGGCCATGGCCTCTTCGCCAATCCAGCGAGCCCGCCGCCCCACGGTGACAAGCAGCCGGGCGACTTCGGCGGCACGCCGCCCCACCTGCCGGTGTCCTTCCTCTTCCAGGTAGCCTAGCTCCAGCATGTCGCCCAACACGGCCACAGAACGGCCGTCTAAATCATGCATCAAATTGAGCGCCGCCAGCACCGAGTCGGGGCTGGCGTTGTACGTGTCATCAATGATCAGCGAATTTTTGGGGCCGGGCACCGTAACCAGACGCAGCTGAACGGCCGTGTGGCGCAGCCCGTGCAAAATTTCGTCCCAGGTTAGCCCTTCGACCAGGCCCACAGCGGCGGCGCGCAGCGCGGTGTGCACACTGTGGCGGCCCAGCAGCGGGGCCTGCACCATCATCGATTCACCTTCGTGGTGCAGCCGAAACTGCACCCCTTCCAGCCCCTTCGAGCGAATGTGGCTGGCCCATAAATCAGCTTGGTCGTCCAGGCCGTAGGTAAAAATGCGCGCCGGAGTGTGGTCGGCCATGCTCATTACCAGGGCGTCATCTTTGTTGAGAACGGCCGTGCCGTCGGCAGGCAGCGCTTCAACCAGTTCACGCTTGGCTTTCACAATGTTGTCCATGCTGCCCGCTCGTTCCAAATGCACCGCGCCCACCAGCGTCACCACGCCCACCTTGGGGCTGGTCATCTCGCACAGCGTGGCAATTTCGCCCGTGGTGTACATGCCCATCTCCAGGACGGCTTTTTCGTCCCCTTTTTCCAGGCCAAACAGGGCCAGGGGCAGCCCCAAAATGCTGTTGCGGTTGCCGGGCGACTTAAAGGTGCGGTATCGGCTGGACAGGATGGCGTGGGTCAATTCCTTCGTCGATGTTTTGCCCACGCTGCCGGTAATGCCAATGACTTCCACAGGGAAGCGCGCGCGCCACGCCTTGGCGGATGTTTGCAGGGCGGTTATGGTTTCTTCAACCACCAGGCAAACAGGCGTGGCCGCGCTAAGCGGCAGACTGGGTGGCAGGGCGGTCCGCAAATCGATGGTTGCGTACTCACCCGGTATGGGCCGGTCTACCAGCGCCGCAATCGCTCCCTGGGCAAACGCAGCCGCGACAAAGTTGTGCCCGTCAACCTTCTCACCTTTATGGGCGACAAAGAGACTGCCCGGCACGGCCTCGCGGCTGTCCATCACCACGCACGAAACCACCGGCTCAGCGCCAGTGGCTTTGTAGGTGGATAATGATTCGAGGAAGTGTGCTAAAGTCAACATGTTTGACAATCAGTAATTGGGTTATTAAGTAATTGAGTAATTGGGTAATTACTCAATTACTTTTCACTTTTCACTTTTTACTTTTTACTGGTCCTGCCGCACAGCTATCACGTCTGCTTGCAAGCGCACGCTGTCTGGCGGGACGTTGAGCATCACCACCAGTTCGTCGGCCAGGTCGGCAAAAGCGGGAGCGGCCGTTTGCGAACCCCAGGGTGCTGTTTGTGGCCGATCTAGCTTTACATAAACAATCAATTCCGGGTTTTCCGCAGGCAGCCAGCCGATGAACGAACCAATCACGTCATCGGGCAGGTAAATGCCGTTTTCAGCAATCTGGGCGGTGCCCGTTTTACCGGCGATGGTATACCCTTCGAGTTGGGCTTCAAATACTTCGCGGGCAACGGCCGTTGTCGCCATGGCCGTCACCTGGTCAGCAATTTCTGGGCTGATCGGGCGACTGAGCACGGTAGGCTCGTGGACAAAGGTGCCATTTTCGCCGCGAATCTCCTGCACCAGGTACGGCTGCATCATCACCCCACCGTTGGCCAGGGCGGAAGCGGCCGTAATCATTTGCAGCGGCGTCACGGCAATACCTTGCCCGTAGGCGTTGGTGGCCATAAACGACTCCGTCCAGAATTCGTCGCCCGGCAGCGGCATCTGGCCCGCCGCTTCAGACATCAAATCGACCCCCGTCGGACGGCCGAAGCCAAACCGCTGCAAATAGTCGTAATACACGTCCGTCCCCATCATCATGGCCAGCGTTGCCGCCCCTACGTTGAGCGATCGTGCCAGCAGCGTGGTCATATCCGTCGTGCCCGGCGCGCTGCGGTCCCAGTTGTATGTCTGGTGCCCGCCCACCTCAATCACACCGGCATCGTAGTAGGTGGAATTTGGCGTCACCACGCCTGAATCTAACGCTGCGGCCATGGTGATCAGCTTCATCACCGAGCCTGGCTCATGCTGCTTGCTCACGGCCGGATTCAGCAGCAGGCTGGGATCGGTCTCATAAAATTCGCCCGGCGAATAACACGGCGCGCTGGCCATGGCCAAAATGGCCCCCGTTTTGGGGTCCATCACAATGATGCTGCCGCTGACGGCCCGATACTCTTGCAAGGCGCTGCGTAAATGCTCTTCCACCACGTATTGCAGGGAACGGTCGATGGTTAAAATGAGGTCGGCCCCTTCGTGGGCAATGACGCTTTGCTGCGAGGTGAGCGGCGAAATATTGATCACGGCGCTGGCGGCTTCCCCGGCCAGTTCCCGCTGGTAATAACCTTCCAGACCGCTGCCGCCGTTGCCGTCAAAATCGACATAGCCCAGGGTGTGGCACAGCATGTCATCCTGCGGGTAGAAGCGGCGCGGCAGCGGGTCGATTTGCAGCCCTTCGTAGGGCAGGGCACGCACCAGGTCAGCCACCTCGGTCGAGACGCGGCCAGACAGCATGGCAAATGATTGGTCGGACTGCAAGACGCCTAAAATTTCGTAGCGCGATTGCTGCAAAATGGGTGCCAGGGCGGTGGCCAGCTCTTCCGGTTCCGTAACCAGCCGGGGGGAGACGCCAATCTGGTAATCGGCCGTATTGGCCGCCAGGACGGCCCCGTTACGATCATAGATGGTGCCGCGTTCCGGTTTAGCCACGACCAGCACTTCATCGCCAGCCCGCTCGGCCCACTCTGGCCCCTGCACCACCTGAAACGCCACAAGCCGCCACAAAATAATGAGGGTGGCAAAAATAAGGCCCACTACGACTATCCACATCCGTCGTTTTTGACTACTGTTCACGTGCTTCGCCTCTTATGAAGTCGCTGAACCGGCTGCGCAGGTAAAGCCAGAGGGCTTGACGAACATTTTCGGCCGGTGGCGGAACGGCCGTAACCTGCGGCAATATTTCCAGCGGATCGTTTATTACTTCCTCAACCGGATAATCCGGCACAATAATGTACTCGATGTCGTCGGGACTGGCTTCAACAAACCCTAAACGAACAGCCTCCGTTTGCAGACGATCCAGCGCCTGGGCGGCGGCAATGTCCCGTTCCAAATCATTGTTCTGCCGCTTCAGCTCCGACAGCTCGTTTTGCAAAATTTGCACCCGGCGGCCCACCGCCGCAATGCGGCTGGCCTGGCTGACATACACCGTGCCCAACAACGCCGCCAGAAGCAAAATAACGCCCCAACCCAAAGCCGCCTGGGCTTCGGTGAGGGCGTTGAGTCGTTTGAGCTGTTCTCTGGTTTGCCGTGCCATCATAATTTTTCTGTTTGCAAGTGTGCAAGTGTGCGTGTATGCGAGTGCGAATTTACTTGCGTACTTGCCACATGCAAACTTGCCTACTTCTTCTCAATCACTCTCAGCCGGGCGCTGCGGCTGCGGCTGTTCTGGGCAATTTCTTCGGCCGAAGCCTGCACCGCTTTGCGGGTGATGAGCCGGAAGTTGGCCTGGCCGCCGCAGGTGCAGACGGGTTGGTTGGGCGGGCAGGTGCAATCCTTGCTGAGTTCGCGAAAGGTTTGCTTCACAAACCGGTCCTCCAGCGAATGAAAGCTGATCACTGCCAGACGGCCGTTCACTCCCAACAACTCTAACGCCGCCAGCACCCCGGTTTCCACCGTTTCTAATTCCCGGTTCACCGCAATGCGCAGCGCCTGAAAAACCTGGGTGGCGGGATGAATCCGGCCACGGCGGCCCACCGTTTGGGCAATCCTGTCGGCGAGCTGGGTGGTGGTGGCGAACGGCCGTTCCGCCACCATCATCCGGGCAATCTTGCGACTGCTCTTTTCCTCGCCGTAGCGCCAAAAAATGTCGGCCAGGGCAGCTTCGTCTAAATTGTTAACCAGGTCAGCGGCCGTTTCCCCCTGGCTCGTGTCAAACCGCATATCCAGGGGGCCTTCCTTCATAAAGGAAAAGCCGCGCTGCGCGTCGTCGAGCTGGCGGGAAGACAAGCCCAGGTCCAGCAAGATGCCGTCTACGCTGGTGAAGCCGTGCGCCGGGGCCAGCTGGCCCATCTGCGCATAGCTGGCGTGTACGTAGGTGACCCGCTCGCCAAACGGTTCCAGCTGTTGTTTGGCAAAAGCAATGGCGGCGGCATCTTTGTCAAAGACCAAAACGCGCCCCGAGGGCGCTGATTGTTGCAGCAGTCCGGCCGTGTGACCACCGGCCCCCAGCGTGCCATCGATGTAACGGCCGTTTGCCTTCGGCTGCAGCAGCGTCAGCACTTCATCGAAGAGAACCGGGATGTGGTTGAAAGTGCTCATGTGTGCAAGTGTGCAAGTGGGCAAGTGGGCAAGTGTTTACCTGAACACCTGACACCGGCTCACTTGATCACAGCCTTAGATGCCCAGATCTTCCCAGCGGGCCGCGTCGCCGTCGCTTTCGATGTCGTTGCGCACGGTGTTCCATGCCTCGTTGCTCCACAGCTCCAGGTAGTTAAACATCCCGGCGATGACCACATCGTTTTCAATCTTGGCAAACTCACGCAGGTAGGGCGGCAGCAAAATGCGCCCCTGGCGGTCTGGTACCAGGTCCACCGCGCCAGAAAAGACCCGCCGCCGGAAAGCCCGCACATCTTCATCGGACAACGGCCGTTGGGCAATGCGTTCAGCCAGCTCTTGCCAGCCATCCATGGGGAACAGCATCAGGTTCTGGTCGAAGCCGCGCGTCACCACCAACCCGCCAGCCAGCAGGTTGCGGAACCTGGCCGGAATGGTCACCCGGCCTTTGTCATCAATGGTGTGCGTGTATTCGCCTAAAAACATAACTGGTCAATCTCGGTAAAATTAGAACACTTGTTCTTATTACCCCATTTTAGCATAACTTTTCTGGAATTTTATGCTAATTTGCACCACAATGCCCCACTTTTAACCACAATAGGCCACAGTATACACCAAAGGCAACATAATGTGAAGTAGGGCTCAAACTTTTAAGGTGGGGGGTGTGAAGCGTGAAACGTGAAACGTGAAGAGTTCACGCATCACGTTTCACGCTTCACGTTTCAAAAAGTATCTTTTGGGGGCGTTAGTGGGGGATTGTGGTGAGAATACGGCCGTCTTGCAGATGCACCACCTCGTTGGCAAAGGCATCAACGGCCAGGTCGTGGGTGGCAATTAAGACGGTGGTGCCTTCCACGTCGGCGATGTGGCGGAAGAGTTGGAGGATTTGCTGGCCGGTAGTGGTGTCCAGCTCGCCCGTAGGCTCGTCGGCCAGGATGACGGCGGGGCGGGTGGCGATGGCCCGGGCGATGGCCACCCGCTGCTGCTGCCCGCCAGACAGCTCAAACGGCCGATGATCCATCCATTTGCCCAGCCCCACCAGGCGCAGCACCTGTTCGGTGCGGGCCAGCCTTTCTTTGCGCGACAAATTGGCCAATCGCAGCATCAAATCCACGTTTTCCCGGGCGGAGTAGGTGGGCAGCAGGGCGTGTGACTGGAACACAAAGCCGATTTTCTGGCGGCGCAGCTGCACCAGCCGGGCTTCGGCCAGCTGGGTCACCTCGTCGCCGCCCACCCAGATGCGGCCGGAAGTGGGCCGGTCCAGCCCGCCGATGCAGTTGAGCAGCGTCGTTTTGCCCGAGCCAGAACGGCCGCGTAGGGCCACCACCTGTCCGGCTACGGCCGTTAGCGATACGTCCTGCAGCGCAGGCACCGCCCGACCGCCGACGTGATACAGGCGAGAGATATTTTCGACGCGGATGATGGGTTCCATAAGTAAAGTCCGTGAGACCTGACAGGTTATCACCAGCGCCTTGCAAACCTGTCAGGTCTTGAGGGGCTAAACGCTTTACGTTTTATTCCTCATCGTCTGTTTCGATAAAAAAGTCCGGCACCGTCTCATCAACCTGGCCCAGGCAGCGGCTTTGGCCGTTTGGGTCTTCCTGGGCGTTGTTGGTGATGACGCATTCGCGATAGAGGTCGGCTTTGGCCTGAACGTCCGCTAACGCTGCCTCAACCGGTACACCATTTTGCAAAATCTGGTCATAGGCGTAGGCCTGCCACCAGAAGAAGCCGGTGCTCAGCCAGCTGGCGCTGGCGCTCAGCCGCAGCTCGGTGGAGGCGCCGGAAAGGCCTGCCACAGATGCCCGGTTGGCCGCAGCCAGCTCTGCGCCGACGGCCTGGGTGTAGGCGTCTGAGTCGGCCACGCTGATTTTGGCCGGAATGGTGTTGCCAAATTCGGCCGCAGTGGGCTGGTTGGTGAGGAACTTGATCCATTCCCAACACGCCTGCCGCTGTTCTGTCTGCGCCGAGATGTAGTAGCCGGTGATGGAATTGGTGGAGACGGCCGTTCCATCTGGACCAGTGGGCAGCGGCACAATGCCGACGTTCAGATTGCTCAGGTCCAATTCCGGGAATGAGTCAAAACCCTGGTCGACCCACATGGCGGCACGGCCGTTTTCGATGATGTCATTGCGCTCTTCAGCAAAGCTGCTGCCGCCGGTGATGTCGGTGATAAAAACGGGTTTGACGCCGTGTTCGGTGGTCAGGCCGGTCAGCCAGCGCATCGCCTCAACGACGCTGGGATCGGTGAAGGTCAGCTGCGGCGGCTCGATGGCTTCGTTTACCAGCTGCGCGCCGAGCCTTTCCATAAACATGGCAATTTCGTTCAACTCAAATTCCTGGGGCACGTAGCCGTACTGCTTGGTTTCTGGGTCATCGCCACGGGTCAGGGCAACGGCCGCGGCCAAGAAATCGTCGGTGGTCCAGCCGACGCTGGGGTAGGGCAGCGCGGCTTCATCGAAAAGCGCCTTGTTGTAGTAGAGCACGGTCAGGTTCATTTCGGCCGGGATGGCCCACAGCTGGCCCTGGTAAGAAAACTGCTCCACAGCGGAGGGATAAAAATCCTCTGGACCAACATCGGGATCGGCGTCCAGGAAAGGTGCCATGTTTAAAACGGCCGCACGGTCGGCTTCATTGGTGACACTGCCAAACCACTGCAAGCAGTCGCTGTCGGCGGCCACGCTGCGCAGGTAGGTATTGCCCGCGCCAAAGTTCGGCGTTTGCAGATCGACCACAATGTCGGGATGGGTTTGCTGGAAAATGGGGACCAGAGCGCGGTAGGGCTGCAAGCCACCCGATCCACTGGCCGCCATAAAAACAATAGTTATCCCACCTTCAGGCACGATTTCTGCCTCAGGCACGATGATGACAACCGGCTCTTGCTCGGCATTTTCTTGCTCCGCTAAAAAGTCGGCGATGGCCGTTTCGGCTCGTTCCTGGGCCTGGACTAAGGCTTCTTCAATCGGTAATCCCTCCAGTAAGATAGCCTCAACCGCTTCCAGGAAAGGGCCGTAACCCGCGGTAAATTCAAGGGTATAGGCGTGATCCAGCGCGTACTGCAAAGCCGTGGCATATTCTGGAGCGACCCTATCCCAGAAGCCAGATGCTTCAGCGAGAGAGCGGCGGGCGGGTACGGCCGTATTCTGGTTAAACTCATTCGGTGTCGGCTGCTGCGACAGGAAGTTGATCCAGCGCCAGGCCAGTTCGGGGTGCAACGTGCCGCTGCTGACCATGTAGCCGGTTACATACGCCTCGCTGGTTCGATCTTCTGGCGCGTCCACCGGGAAGGGCACAATGCCGACGTTGCCCTGCTGGCTGCGCCATTCCCATGATCCCGAATATTCAGGCCACATGGCGGCCTTGCCCTCTTCAATGAGCTGGTATCCGGGCGGAAAGAAAACACCATCTTCATCTGGTTCTGGGTTTTCCAGAATGGGGGTGACTTCATGGAGCAAAAAGAGGTCGGTGTACCAGCGCAGCCTCTCAGCGACTTCGGGCCGGTCGATTTGCACCGTGGGCGGATCGGTCTCGTTGTTGATAATTGGCCCCGTGCGGGGTAATACAAACTGGATGGCCCCACTGCCAACCTGCACCAAGCCCCATTGGGTTACTTCACCGTTTTCAAGCACGGTGGTTGCCTGGGCAGCAGCCAAAAAATCGTCCCACGACCAGCCCGGCTGGGGATAGGCAACCCCGGCAGCGTCGAAAGCATCTTTGTTGTAAAAGAGCATAGAGAAGTTGAGTTCGGTGGGCACTCCCCACAGCCCGCCATCGCTTTCAAAATATTCCACGGCGTTGGGGTAAAAATCAGCCCGATTGAAGTTGGTATCGGCTTCGGCCAACGGCCGTAAATCCAGCAGCAGGCCCGAGCCGCTGTTAATGACCCCAATGACATTGGTGCTGAGAATATCAGCGGCCGAAACGATTCTTCTGTCGGTATCTTCCGGCCACTGGCCGACGCCACCACTCTCCAGCCCCAGTGTCTCTTCTACGGAAACCATCTTGATTTCAACGCCGGGATTTTCGGCTTCAAACGTCTCGATCAGATCGTTGTAGCTGCCCATTTCAAAGTCATAGGCAATCATGCGCAGGGTGACGGTTGCCTCAGGGGTGGCTGCTTCTGGTTCGTTGGCGGGCGTATCGGCGGCGGGAACGGCCGTCGCATTATCAGTGGCTGCGGTATCCGGATCAGCCACGTCTGGGCTGTCGCTGCAGGCGAATAAAAAGAGCAAGATGCACAACACAAAAACTTTTCTCATCACAAGCCTCCGTTTTTCCTTCCGGTTTAGGAGATTAGACGCGCAACGGCCGTACAATTTGGCCGTGCACCCTGGCACCGTCCGGCTGCGCCACTGGTATAACGCCTGACGCGGCTAAATCTTTCGCCGCGACCAGCGCCGCCACCAGCTGATTGGTTCGGTTGGTTCGTGGCTGGATTGTTTTTCATCGGGCGTTACGGCCGTTGCCCCACCCTTCCCATTGTTGCTTAACACCGGCCGGATCAACACACCTTCCTCGGTGGCTTCCAGCGTCACCCGGTCGCCGATGCCCGCCACTTCGCGCAAATCGGGCGGGATTTGCAGGCGTCCAGCATTGTCGACCACCACATATTCTTCATACACGGGCACGGGAGGGGTTGCCTCAATGTTCTCGGCCAGGGCCGCCTCTACAGCCTGCACTGAGTTTACCGAAGTGTCGGCCACGCGCCGGACGGTTTCGCTGCTGGTACGGCCGTCGCGGATCGTCACCACGCGGTCTACGGCGCGGGCAATCTGCGGGTCGTGGGTGACGATGAGGGTGGTGAGGTTGTAACGGCCGTTCATCTCGCGCAGCAGGGCCAATATTTCCTGCGCCGTGGCCGAGTCCAGCTCGCCGGTTGGCTCGTCGCCCAGCAGCAGAGTGGGTTTATTGGCCAGGGCGACGGCAATGGCGACGCGCTGCTGCTGCCCGCCAGAAAGTTGGGCCAACTTGTGCTGCCGGTGGTCCCACAGCCCCACCGCTTCCAGCAGCTCTTGCGTCCAGGCGCGTTTTTCCGCCCAGCCCATCCCGGCGATGGTCATGGGCAGGGCCACATTTTCCTGGGCGGAAAGGTAGGGAATAAGGTTGCGTGCCGTCTGCTGCCAGACAAAACCCACTTCGCGGCGGCGGTAAGCGTCCAGTTCGGCGTCGGGGGCTTTGAGCAGATTGGTCGACGTGCCGTCGCCTAAGCCGTTCACCACCACACTCCCCGCCGACGGCCGATCCAGCCCGCCCAAAATATTCAGCAGCGTGCTCTTGCCCGACCCCGACGTGCCGACAATGCCCAGCAGCTCGCCGCGCTGCACCGCCAGGTCCAGCCCCTGCAAGGCCACCACCTCCAGCTCGGCTACCTTATAAATCTTGACCAGGTTCTCGCAAACGATAAATGGTTCCATCGATTTAATGGGACACAGATGAACACAGATTGACGCAGATTTTTTGCTTTTATCTGTGTTTATCTGTGAAAATCTGTGTCCTATTCTCCCACAATAACCTCTCCAACCTCAACGCCTTCCAGGATTTCCACGCGGGCCTCACTTTCGATGCCCAGGCGGACGTCGGCGCGGCGCTGGCCGTTGGCTTCTTCGATGACGACGAAGGTGCGCCCCTGGAAGGTGCGGATGGCGGCGGGCGGCAGCCAGAGCACGTCTTCTTTTTCCTCCAGCACAATCACCACGGTGGCCAGTTCGCCCAGGGAGAGGTTGGCGGGCGGGTTGTCGAACTGGATGCGCACGCGCGTGTCTTCCGTGTCGCCACCCGACGCGCCGCCGCTGAAGGCGTAGGGCAGCTGGCGCACAATGCCGCTGAACGGCTCTTCTGGCCGGTTGCGTAGGGTGATGGTAGCCGGTTGCTCCACGTTCATTTCGCTGAGCTGGTCGCTGCCGAGTTCGGCCGTTATTTCCAGGTTTTGCGGTTGGGCCAGGACAACGGCCGTTTGAAACGCCTCAGCCCGACTGCCCGCCCGCGCATTCAACGACAGCACCTCCCCGGCAAAGGGGGCGATAAGTTGGGCATCGGCAATCTGGTTCTCGATTTTTTGCACGTCCAGCCGGGCACGCTCCACGTCCAGCGCCAGCAGCGGATCGATGCCCCGTTCCAGCTGCTCCAGGCGCAGGTCGGCCAGGGCCAGGTCTTGCTCCAAAATTTGGCGGTCGACGACGCTGCTGCTGCCGCCCGCCAAGGCATCGTTGTAGCGTGCCTGGGCAATGGCCAGGCTTTCCTGGGCGCTGACGACCATCTGCTCATACTGGCGGCGCACATCTTCCGGCTCCCAGTCGCGGTCCAGCGATTTTTGCAGCTCGTACTCGGCATCGGCCAGGCGCTGCTGGGCGTTTTCCAGGTCGATTTGGGCCGAGACAAGCGTGGCGGAATTGGCATTGACCTGACCGCCTTGCAGCTGCAGGGCAATTTTGTCGCGATTGATGGTGGCTTCGGCCAGGGCGTCTTGACGATCTTGTTCGGCCTGAGCCAGCTTGATTTCGGCCGTTTCCAACGCCACGTTGGCCTGGGCCAGCTGGTTCTCTAAATCGGTGATTTCCAGTTGGGCCAGCACATCCCCTTCCTGTACTTGGTCGCCGCGCTGCACAAACACCTGGTCAACAAAGCCGTCGCTCTTAAAAAACAGATCCTGCTCCTGCACCGGCGATACCCGCCCGGTGAATTCCAGCGAGTTCACTACCGTGCCCTGTTCCACCACGTAGGTTGGCTTCTCCGGCACGATGGGCGTGGGCAATGGCGTGGGGGTGGGGCCAAGATCGGCCGTTTCCCCCTGCCCGCAGGCAACAAACAAAATAATCCCGAATGAAAGTAGTAAGAGCATTCGTTTCATAACACACACTTGGTTCGTGAAACCTGAAACGTGATTTTTCACGCATCACGTTTCACGTTTCACGCCTCATTCTCACACCGCCTCGCCGAGCTTCACCGCCTCAAAAATGCGCATGCGGGCGACGAGGACGATGAGGACCAGGACGGCGAGGATGAACATGGCGGCAAAGAGGGCGTAGATGGTGCCTAGCTGTTCCCAGGCGATTTGCACGATGAAGGGGGGAATGGTGGCCGTTTTCCCCTCCCCAACCTGCAAAAACGGAATAAACAAGCGGCTGGCCCACACGCCCAGGCCTGTCCCCAGGCCCACCCCGGCAGCAATCAGCACCGCCTGCTCCCCGGCCAGGTAGGCCGCCATCTGCCCCACCGACAGGCCGATGGCCCGCAGCATGCCCAGCTGGATGGTGCGCTGGCGGAAGGAGACAACAGCATAGACCAGAAAGCCCAACACGGTGAGAACGGCCGCTGCCAAAAAGCCCACCGACAGCAGGCCAAACAACCCCTGCCGCTCCGGCCGGGTCTGCTCCTGCAAGATGCGGTCGCGGGCGTCCTGGGCGGTGATGACGGCAAAGCCGAGCTGGCGCACGCCGTCGACAATTTCGCTGCTGGGCACGGTGGAATCGGTTTGCAGCCAGACGTTGTAGGGGTAGGTGCCGCCGAGCGCCTCGTGCAGATGGTCCAGGTTGGCCACAAAGAAGGGGCCATCCTGCGGGTACTGCGTGGGGAAGAGGTCAAGCGGCCCGGCGATGGTGAACTCGGCTTCGGCAAAGTCGCCCGCCGCGCCAATGGTCAGCCGCAGCGGATCGCCCACTTGAAGGCTGTTGCGTGCCAGGAAGGCGCGGCTGACCAGGATATAGTCGCGCTGCACCGCCAGCCGGTTCATCAGGCCGCCCAGCGCCTCGTTCCCGGCAAAGTCGGCGCGGTAAAAGGCGACCTGGGCAAAATCAACCCGGTCGACGCCCAAGATGCGCCCGGACTGCTGCCGCCCGCCGATGGAGGAAACGGCCGTATACTCCCCCACCCGCGCCGCCGCCTGCACCCCGTCCACCAGCAAATGGTCGGTGACGGGCAGGAAGAGCCAGCGCGGTTCGTCTTCGTCGCCGGGTGGCGGCGTGGTGGGTTGGGTCAGCTCGCCCAAAGCGCCCTGCTGCTGGTTGTCCTGCTCCGTGTCTTCACCCAGTTCGGCCAGGTTTAAATCGGCCCCGGTCTGGTAATAAATCTGGTCGGTCAGATGGTCGTCAAAGGTGACGGCCATGGAGGCGGTGAAGCTGGCCAGGCTGAGGGTGAGGGTGAGCAGCAGCAGCGGGCCGGTGTATTGAGCGGTGGCGCGGGCCAGCTGGCGCAGCGTCAGCAGGAGGGTGGTGCCGGGCAGTTTTTCGGCCAGCCAGGCCAGGCCGCCAATCAGCAGGGGGAAGAGGCGTAGGGCGACCAGGGCCAGCGAAAAGCAAAAGAGGATGGGCACCAGGAAAAGCAGCGGATTGGCAAACGGATCGCGCCCGCCGCCCAGCAGGCTGATTGTGCCCTGGCGCTCCAGCTGATACCAGCCGTAAAACGGCGGCACCAGCAGCAGCACGTCCAGGAAATAGCGCTGCCACACGGGAGCCAGCAGCGACCGGGCCTGCTGCCAGCGCATCGTCACGATGGTGTGGGCGGCGGCCAGCAGCGCCGGGATGAGCAGCGCCAGCAGGGCCAATCCAACGCCGATGAGCGCATAGGACACGGCCGTTCCCGACAAAACCGGCGTCAATTCCCCAGCCCCGACCCCTGAGCCGACCCCTGAGCTTGTCGAAGGGGCGGATAATATCGCGGGATCAAGAAACGTGCGCGTCCGCCCCATCAGCCGGGCAATTTGCAGCGCCAGCCAGAGCCCGCCCGCCAATCCCAGGCCGCCGACCAGCAAGCCTTCCAGCAAATAAACGCCCACCACCTGCCCCCGCGTGGTGCCCCGGCTGCGCCAGACGGCAATCTCGCTGGCCCCGCGCGCCACCACCATATTGGCAATGAGGCTAATGAAGTACAAAATGATGCCGATAAGGGGAATGGAGAAAATGGTCAGCGTGAGGGTGAGCAGGTTGTTGGAACGGCCGTAATTTTGCAGCGCGCTCACCGGAGAAGCATCCAGCGTGGTGCCGTTGAGCAGGGCCGTGGCGCGAGCCTCCACAATGGTGACGTTTTGCAAAAAGTCGTTTACGGAAGCGGGGCGGATGCGGCCGCCGTCGTAGAGCTGGTACCAGACGGCCGTACTCACCGCATCGGCCAAAATGGGGGCCACCTGCTGGGCAAACTGGCCCTCGCTGGTGAAGAGCATCTCGGCAAAGGCATCGGGCTGGTAAAACCAGAACGGGTCGGTACGGTCGCGCGGCTGCCAGACCCCCACAATTTGCAGGGGCAGGCGGCTGTTGTCGCTGGCCCCAAACAGCGTGTACGCCTCGCCCACCTGCAAGCCAAGCTGATCGGCCGTGTCGCGACTGACGATGACCTCAATGTTGGCCGAGGAAGTAGCCTCCGCCGGATAGGCACCTTCCACCAGCTCAATTTGCTCGGCCAGGTTGGTGATAAAACCGAGGTTGGCCCACAGCAGCGGTTCATTCTGGTTAAAGCTGACGTCGGCGCCGGGGAAGAGGCGCAGCTTGGCGGTGGCCACATGGCGAATTTGGGCATCTATCGGTAGGTCGATAATGCCGGTGGCCTGTTCCGTCAGGTAGCTGTTGATCGGCTGGTAGGCGTCCCAGGTGATGTCGCCGTTCCAGGCCCCGACGTAGCGCCAGAGGAAGGCAAACGGCGGGCGGTAGGTGCCCGCTTCGGTGAGTTCGCCTTGCAGCAGCCGGTTCTGCACGGCGTCGGCATACAGGGGAATGCCCGCCAGCAGCCCCACAGCGGCAATCAGCCCGGCCAGCAGGCAGGCCATGAGCAGCCGCTGGTGCCACAGGCGGCGGGCGGCTAGGGAGAGGAGGGAGAGGACGGCCGTTACAGATTTCATATCGTGACGAGTGAAACGTGAAACGTGAGATTTTGACGCCTCACGGTTCACGTTTCATTATAACATTAGACGCGGAACGGCCGTTTTTCTTGCAAAACTGCTCCAATTCATTTATTTACTGGTTTGCATGCTGTGGAGTCGGGGATAGCGCCAGTCGTGAGCCAGCGGTGCCGTGTGTGGGCCGTGTTTTATCGTAACCACATATTTGTCAGCGCAACAATGTGTGAAAGTGGCCCGGCTGCACAACCTGAATGCCTTGCTCGGCCAGGATTGTTACCAGCGTGGCATCATCGTACAAATCTTTATCAACCGTAACGAGATAATTTGCTTGGGCGGCAACAGCCGTTGCCACTACCTTATCGTCACCTGGATCGCGACTGTGCGGAAATTCGTGCGCAGGCAGCACAAACACGGCTCGTTCCACAAGAAGCTTGAGGAACTGCTTGCCCACGGAAGGGCGGACAAACCTTTGTATTTTTGGCCGGGAGAGCACATCTTCCAACTCTGCCAGCATTTCAATTGACAGATAAAGGTCAAAGTGGCGTGACTGCCAGGATGCAAAAAGCGGCGACCCTGTTCTGGCCGCCGCCATCTTGAGCAAAACGTTGGTGTCAACAACAACGATCATCAGCGGTTAGTTTTCTCGTGCCTCGTGAACCAAATTATTGAGCTGCTCATCAGATAAAGCGTCGATGTCTGCTTCCGCTTCCTGCGCTTGCAAAAGCTTCCGGTAGGTTTCAAATGGCTGGCCCCAGGTTGTGTCAGATAGTGCCGCGAGGCGGCGTTTCTGCTCTTCTACAGAGGACAGCGGCAGCTGGGTGATGACCACCACCTCAGCGCCATCGGGCAAGTGAGCATCTTCAATCTCAATTTTTCCATTGCGGACAATACCGTGATAAGTGACTAACATCAGTTCTCCACCTTTGTTGATCTTTTGCTTTTCGTGCGTGCATTATAACATGGGTTAGTGCGTGAAACGTGATTTCCGCACGCATTATACCATTAGACGCGGAACGGCCGTTTTTCTTGCAAAATTCCTTCTATGTATGTAGAAAGTAAAAACATGTTTGTATCTTTGCGCCATTGAGTTTAGATAAACCAAAGCTAGAATTGAAAAACTTATTCCCCGCCTGGATTAAACAACTCAGATAATGTTGGATCAACTTCTACCAAGCATCGTTCCTGTAACTTTCGGTCGTCAAAAGCATTTGTTTCAGTCACACAAGCACGGTACGCATCAAACGTTTGCTGTGCTGCTGTCATAGCCTCTTCCACGGGAATTCCGTTGAAAGTGATTTGGTCATGAGCGTGTCCCAACCACAACTCATAAGGGAACGTCCACCACAAATCAGAATCTGAGTTTGAAAGAGAGGAGGTATTAACCTTATTAAGAGAGGCCAAATACGCTGCAGCCTGTGCCTGCCCCACTCTTTGGGCGTAGGTAGCGGATTCTGCCACGGACCGACGTGCCGGAACACCCTGCACAACATCGACGGATTCTGTGAGAAGTTTTATCCATTGCCAACAAGCTTGACGGTTTTGCAGACTAGCTGATGCTGAAATGAAATATCCCATGCCTGGATTTTCAATCCCAGCATTACCTATTCCTGAAGGTAAAGGAACTGCCCCAATATTGGTTGTTTCTTTTGCCTCAGTCGGTATAGAAAACGTGTATGCGGTCCACATAGCCGCTTGTCCACGACGAAGCAGGCGCATATATTCTTCGTAATCTGCTGTTCTATTTCCAGCAATGTCGATTTGAAAGAGTGGTTTAACATTGTATTCTGCACTCAAACTTGTATACCAGCGCATGGCATCGATTGTTGTTGGCTCAGTAAATGTAGTTGTGGGTGGATTTTTACTGCTATCAATAAGTTCAGCCCCCAATTGGACCATCATGGTCTTAAGAAGAACAAGTTCAGCAATATCCGAAACGAAACCGTATTGCTTTGTGTGTCCTTCCCCATCAGTTAGATCAATTGCAGTGTTTAAAAAATCATCGACTGTCCACTCAAATGATGGATAAGGAATTGAAGCAGCATCAAATAAGTCTTTGTTGTATTCAATAATGATCGGATTCAAGTCTGCCGGTAGACCCCACAATTGCCCTTCAGCGGTAAACTGTTCAACTGCTACGGGAAAGAAATCAACAAGGTCAAACGAAGGATCAGCAGCAATGAGAGGATCCAGGTTCAAAACAGAATTTTGATAGGTGTTATCTCGTAAAGAAATCCATCGAAAACAATCGCTACTTTGTGCTATGGTAGTAAGATTAGGGTATTCCTCATTAGAGTTAAAAAAACGAAAATTGATGTGTACCCGTGCATTTGCTTCAAACTCGTTCGCAAGAGTACGATAGCTCTGTATGTTTTCGTCATTCAACAACCAGAAGGTTAGGGAAGTAATATCGGAAGTGTTCCCTTCATCTGTATTATCAACAACTATTGGAAATATCTCTTCATCCGATGCATCTGTGCTTGCAACTAATTGTTCAGCAAGCATTTGAGCCTGAGAAAACGATTCTTCAACTGTTTTTTCGCCACCTAGGACTGCGTTCATTGCGTCATCAAGTATTTCATAACCTGGGTTCGGTTGAAATACTCTGCTATTTTCGAGCGCATAATGCATAGTTTCAGTTATTTCTGGCGCGGCATTCTGCCAAAATTGATTTGTTTCAGCCACGGAAGCACGGGCAGGTAGTGTTGAATTACTCACCAATTGTCCTTGTTTAGAAAGAAAACTCATCCACTTCCATGCTGCATCAGGATTCCTGCTACCTGAGCTCATTACTAAACCATTCGTTCCGATGACGCTAGTTGATGGATAAGGCACTGCGCCCCAATTGTCATTGACACTCTTAGAAAAATATGAACTGTAATGGCTTGGCCACATAGCTATCTTACCCTCTTCTATCAATGATGGATCGGCAAAAGCAAGAGCAACTTCCTCAATAAGAAAGAGGGATTCGTATCGATGGGCAACAGCCATAACATCGTCATCTTCAAAACGAAAAGTTGGCGGAGTGGTTTGAGCAGTAGCTAAAGGGGTCGTTAACTGCGTTTCAAAAAGGCTACTCCAGCTCGACGTTGGCTTTGCAAAGCCCCATTGGGTGGTCGTGTCCCCACTGCGCAGTGTTAACCTACTCGCTAAAGCATGAAAATCGTTCCATGACCAGCCGGGTTGAGGATAAGGTAGACCAGCAGCATCAAAAACATCTTTATTGTAGAAAATGAGGCTAAAGTTTATGGAAATGGGCAGGACGTAGATACGGCCGTTTATTCCCTGCAAAGTGTTTGAATAAAAGTCCTCTGGGAAAAAACTAGGATTGGCGTTTATAAAGGGCGCCAAGTCGAATATGAATTGTTCTTGATTCGAGGAGGGAATATACTGGCTGCCGAAGACATCAGCTGCTTGCGCTATTAGTTGACCATTTGTTTGAGAACTGCTCCCCAAAGAAGGGTTGCCCAAGATTTCACTTACTGGAATTAACTTGATCCGAATACCTGGGTTCTCTGATTCGAAAGCCTCGATAAGGATATCGTACGCAGTTAATTCATAATCTTCTACTGCGAATCGCAGCGTTATTTCTTCATCTTGTTGGTTGAGTTGGTTTTCACTTACTGAGTCGGTTGTATTATCAAGATTTTCTGTTGGCGTCACGGCCGTTTGCCACCACACCATCGCCCCCACCACCAGCGCCAGCACGCCCAGTACCGCTACCTGTTGAAAAGACAAACGAATATTCCGCATGATCATTCCCCTTCGCATTTGCTGCCCCAGCGCTTGCTGCATGGCGCGGCGCTCGTTGGGCGTGAGCCGGGCTGGGGCGGGCATGGCTTGCAGCGTAGACAGCCAGGCCGTTTCTGTTTTCAGGCGCTGGCGACAGGCGTCGCAGTTGGCTACGTGGGCTTTGAAAGCGGCCGTTTCCCACGCCGATAAACGGCCGTCCCGGACCCGTTCTACATTGGCGTCTACATCAGTGCAGGTAAACGGCCGTTGCCGCCGTCGCTGCCAGATTCGCCTTAACATGATTCCCCTCCCAACAAATTGGGCAGTCCTGCCTCGGCCAGCTGGTGCAGCTGCCGCAGCCGCTTGCGCCCCTGGCTCAATCGTTCGTAAACGGTGTTTTTGGCCAGGCCCAACGCGCCAGCAATCTCCTCGCCAGAGAGGCCATAGCGATAGTGCAGCAAAATCGGCAGCCGCAGCCGGTCATCCAGCTGATCCACCAGCTGCCACAGTGCTTCCTGCTGCAAGCGCCGCCCCACAATCGCCGCCGGATCGCTGCTTTGCTTTCCGGCAGCCAACAGCCGCTGGGGCGACAGGCTGTCCAGCGAGAGCAGGCGACGCATCTTCTGCCGCCGCAGCTTGGCCCGGCACTGATTGACCACAATGGCAATCAGCCACGTGGTCAACGCCGACTCGCCGCGAAACCCTTCGATCTTTTGGAAGGTTGTCAGCAATGTTTCCTGCACGGCATCTTTGGCCGCTTCCCGCTCGCGCAAAATGGCCCAGGCGACGTCAAACAAGCGATCCTGGTACTGCTCCACCAGGTCGGCAAAGGCCCGCAGGTCTCCCTGCTGGCAGCGGCGAACAAGTTGCGCTTCATCGGGCATAACAGCTATCTTAAACCTGCCCGATTAGATGCGCCACTGAGGAAAAGTTGGGGAAACTGGGGGATGGGGCGTGAAACGTGAAATATGATGCGTAAAAAATTCACGTTTCACGCATCACGTTTCACCAATGCAAAAAAAGCTCCGGGAGGAAGAGCCCGGAGCAGGAAGGAGGAGGAAAACGAGTTGAAAAAGCAATTCAGCCTTACACTTAAAATCATATAAAAAATCCATAACAAAAGAAATGGGATTTTGACCCTATGACACAAGGACTACCAGACTGTCTGGTACAAAAAATAGGACACAGATTAACGCAGATCGGCACAGATTTAAGGCTTTATCTGTGTTCATCTGCGTTAATCTGTGTCCCATTCCTCTTTGTTAGCCGTCAAAGCGGGAATCATCGAGGCGTTTGCGCCAGCGTGTTGGATCGTCCTCATCGCCTGGCTGGGATTGGTTTTGGGCGGCTTCGGCTTCTTGCAGGGCTTCAACGGCCGCTTTCAATACGTCCGGGTGCATCGCCCGCACCAGGCTCCACTTGCCGCAGTGAGGGCAGCGGTCGTATTTACCCGCCACCAGGTTCAGACCCCAAATATGCCGGGCAAACGGTTTGCCACATTTTGGGCAAATGGTGCCGCCAAACGGACCATTGACGTTGCCCAAAGAGCCGCCACTGGCTTTGGCGCTGCGGTTGGCGATCCACATCGACACAATAACGCCGCCAAATGAAACGAGTAGGATGGGTACTACAATGGTAATCATGGAGCGGTTGGCTTCGCTGCGAGAGAGGAAGTTGGGGCTGATGGTGTTGGAGGTGAGCTCACGGCCGTCTTGCGTGACGCCGGTGGCATACAGCGTGTGTATCCCAACCGCGTAGTTGTCGGTTTTGAACTGGAGCCGAAACGGTGCTTCGCTGTCTTCACCAATGAGCTGGTCATCCATATAAAAGGAAACGCTCACCAGATCGTCTGGTCCGCTGACGCGGTACGAGAAGGTGCCTTGAATACCGCTGGCCAGCCCCGTACCAAAATCGCGGCTCAGGCTGAGGGTGAGTGCTTCTTCGGATTGGGCAACGGCCGTTCCCCCAGTAAAAATTAGCGTAAGTGCCACAATGAGCCACAACGCCCATCGTTTTTGCCGTGACATCTTTAACTTTCCTTTGCTGTTGCAGCGTTTTCATGCATTAAATCGATCAATTCATCCACCTGGTTGCGCCGGTAGAGGTAAAGCAGCAGGTCGCGCACCCGTGACTTCTTGCTGGTGACGGTTAGCTGCTCCCAGTCGATGCCCAGGGCAACGGCCGTTTTCTGCAGCTTCTCCAAATCGTAATGGGCCAGCAGGTAGTGGCGCAAAATGGTCGGCGGCGATTCCAGCGAGATTTTTTCCAGGCGGGGCAAGGTTTCTGGGGCGGGCGGGGTGAGGATGCGCTCCACGGCCAGGGCCAGCTGCCCGGTTTGGCCGCGCTGCGCCGTCAGCTCCATCACGTTGATGATGAGCTGCTGCATCTCCTGCTGCAAGTTCATTACCTCGTTGTCGCGAATGCCCAGGTCAAACAGCAGATCCAGCACGTCGTCACGGCTCAGTCGGTCACGAATCTCCTCGAAGATCATTTGCCGGTCGAAAGCGGTGCCGGTTTCGTCGGTGCCGGGGGAGAATTTGACGGCCGTACTGCCCAGCGCCGCCGCAGGCGGTGGGGCAGCGGCCACCGGCGCTGTGCCCCGGCCCGGCTGTACCAGCATCTGCACCGGCTGGAACAGGCTAAACAGCCAGTAAGCCGCCCCGCCAATCAGCAGCCCGGCAATGACGTAAAAGAAAAAGCCAAACTGGGCCAGCATCTCATCCCGGTTAAAGGTGCCCAGGAAAGTGTCTAGCAGCACCGCCGAGGTGACCGTGAGCAAACCGACGCCCCAGTTGATAGACGGCCGTCGCCAAAACATAAATAAAAAGACGGCCATCACCGCAAATTTTAGAATTAAGCCAATGAGCATAAGCATTCCTCTACCGATGGGCAGCTGCTTGCCGCCACAAAATGGGATTGTAACATTGCGTGGGGTTGGTGCAAGAACGGCCGTCTGCCCACCACCAATCCCTAATGTTGACATAAACCAAAACCGGGTGGTATCATACCGCCCATGCCTGCACCCAAATCTGGCAAGTCCCTGATTCTATTCGGTTTACTTCTTCTGCTTGCCCAGGCGGCTTGCGTGGATCAAGCCGCACTCCCCACCCTGGCCGCGCCCATTTCCCTGCCGCAAACCATCGTTGAGGAAGTTGCGGCTATTAGCGTGCCGTCCACTTTTACGCCGCCAGCACCTGTGGCAACCATCGATCCTAAGCTGAACTTCGGCGATAATTCGCCGCTTAGTGCTACCCTCACCCCCAGCAGCACACCCATTTTGCCCAGCCGGACGCCTACGCCCACGCCCACCTTCACGCCAACCTACACACCCACGCCAACATCCACCCCGTCGCCAACGCCCATTGGCTGGACTGGACCCCAGCCACCCTATTTGCAAGGCGATCCCAACAGCAGCAAGCTCAGCATCCATGTCATCTTCAACAACGATCCGCGCATTATGGAGTTTGTGCGCCAGGCCCAACCCGTTGTTATCAAAGGTGTAGACGACTTTGGCTTCCTCGCTGAAGTGGAACAGGTTTCACCCAACACCATCATCGTTGGGCGGCGTAACTGGGATAAACAGGAGTACGTCGGCAATCCGGAGGAAGAGGCGCGCAAATTTGTGCAGGCCCAACTGCGTGAATACCAGCTAAATCCGGCCGTGGACTTTTGGGAAGGGTGGAACGAACCTGATCCGGGGTTGGAACGCATGGATTGGTATGCCCGGTTTGAGGCTGAGCGTGTGCGAGAGCTGGCCCGGTACGGTTTCCGCGCGGCCATAGGCGGATTTTCTACCGGCGTGCCGGAAATGAATGAATTTGTCCTCTTCCTGCCCGCCATTGAGACGGCCATGCAATATGGCGGCATCTTAACGCTGCACGAGTACAGCGCACCCGTCATCACCCACGGGTACGGCAGCGCCTTGCCGGGCTATCCCTTCCACGCCGATCGTGGTTCGCTTACTTTTCGCTACCGCTGGTATTACGAAGAGATTCTCATTCCCAACAATCTCGTCATTCCTCTGGTCATTTCTGAGGCGGGCATTGATGGTGTCTTGGGTAATCGGCCGGGACCGGCAGGCAAAGGCTGGGCTGATTTCCAGGAATACGCTGTGGCGCAGGGGTGGGGTCGCAATGGGACCGAAGCGTTTATCAACCAGCTGGCCTGGTATGACCGTGGTGTGCGCCAGGACAATTACGTGTTAGGCTTCACCGTTTTTACCGCTGGCCCGGTGGCCCAGTGGGGACCGTATGACATTGGCCCAGTGCTGCCGCGCATGGCCGACTACATTCGCAGCCAGCGCCGATAAGCGCTTTCCAACCACCTTTCACTGCAACCTTTTCCCTGTTGAAGCGTATAAATTTCTGACTTTGGCCACTCGGCCAAACCTCTGTTTGTGAAGGATGTTTTATGGACAAAAAGGAAAATAAACCCTTGATGAATTTAGAAACCATTGCCGGGAAACGTAAAGACCCCGGATTTTTTCGTGAAGCGTGGCAGCAGGCCCGCCTGGTTTACCACCTGCTGCGTGACCGTGACGTGCCGTTTTATTTGAAGCTGGTACCGTTTGTGGCGGTGGTCTATATCTTATGGCCGGTCGATTTTTTGCCCGATCTGGTGCCTTTTTTAGGCCAGCTGGATGATTTAACGGCGCTGCTGGTGGGGTCTAAGGTATTTATTGAGCTGGCCCCGCCGCACATTGTGGCCCGCTACATGGACGAGATTCGTACGGCCGATGGCTTTGGCCCCGACCCCAGCGTCAACGAAAAGATCATCATCGATCCGCAGCCTGAGTTGGCGAACAAAGAAAAAGACCAAACAGAATTTGATCTTTGATATGGGATGCGTGAGGCTTAGATCACGCAATTTTGAAATTGAAGAGAAATATTGATCCGGCGTACCGTGTCGTTTTTCGTTCCACATAGGTACTTTTGTTGCTTTTTGAACTGAGCTGACAAGCTGCGGGGTAGGCTGCAGGCCGTAGTCCCAGGAAAGTGAACTAGCGCAGGAATTCGGGTCGCCAAAGCTCCCAACACCTTGCTAATGAATCATCTGTTGTCAAAACGCAAATAGCTGGATCCCCCCAGATAGCCCAAGCTGACCAAATAAAAACACAGCAGCAGAGTAAAATTAGAGCTATGACTACAGCAATGATGGCGGTGCGCCGTTTTTTGCCTGCGGCTTCATCGGCGTTGGCGGGGGGGACAAATGGCGGGGTGGCGGTCGCCTGCGGCCGTATTGGGGGTGGTTCAGGTGTGTAAACGGGCGGGGGTGGGGCAGGCGTGAAGGGTGGCGAGGGGTCGGGTTCCCAATCGGAGGGGATTTCTGGTTCGTCGTCAAAGTGGGGCAAGTCAGGAACGGCCGCTTCCAACGCATCATCCAGGTCATCCAGGCCGCTGTTTTGTGGTACCAGGCCCGCCAGACCGCTTTGGTCGAGCATGGTGGCTTCCAGCGCTGCGCCCGTGGGAACCAGTTCATACACCAGCGTCACGCCGCTGCCCATGCTGACGGTGTAACCAGGCTGCAAATCGGCCGGTTCGGCCGCCAGCCGCTGGCCGTTGACAAAGGTGCCGTTGGTGCTGCCCAAATCCTGCACGTGGTAACCGCCGCTGTCCAGGCGGGTAAACCGGGCATGCTGCCGCGATACTTCCGGGTCGTTTAAGACAATGTCGGAGACGGGATCACGCCCGACGGTGAGGGAGAAGGTTTCCAGTAAGAAGGTTTCGCCAACTTTGGGACCTTTGCGAACAGTAAGTTGGTAAAGCGTATCTGCCACGGCCGTTTCCTTTTTTGCTGCGTGTTTGTGAATAGTCCATTGAGCATTTTAACCAAAATAGACGGTGCTTGGCAAGCTGATTACGGCCGTTCCCCCTGGGTGGCCCGGCGGCGCAGCCGGGAAGTGAGCGTGCGGTGCAGCATCTGCACCTCGGTGATGCTGAGCAAGCGCACCAGCGTCAGGAACGCAGCCAGCCCTAATCCCCCAGCCACCCCCACGAGGAACAGTTTGCCCAGGAAGCTGTCCAGGGGCAGCCGATCGCCCAGGCCTGCCTCTACACCCCAGGCCGCCAGCCAGGCCACCAGCCCGGTCAGCCCGGAAGCGACGAGGGATTTCCAGATGGCGCGGCTGATGCCAAAGCCGCGCAGGCCGCCCAAATGCCGCTGGAGCAGCCAGAGCATGATCATCGTGTGGCTAAAATGTTTGATGGCGTCGGCGACCATGAGGCTGTACAGGCCAATGGCGGGCAGGAGAAGTACGGCCGTCACCGTATAAATTACAATGCTGACAATGCCCGTCACCGCCGGACGCCAGGTGTCTTTGCGGGCGTAGGAGGCAAACACCAGCATCTGGTCGATGGCGGCAAAGGGCAGCCCGGCCAGGTAAACGCGCAGGACGGTGGCGGTAACGGCCGTATCCTGCGCCGTAAATTCGCCATGTTGCAGCAGCAGGGCGATGATGGGTGTGGCCAGGGCAAACAGCCCGGCGGTGGCGGGCAAAATGAGCGTCAGCACCAGGCGCAGGCCGCTGGCCAGGGTTTGCTTAAACTCCTGCACCCGGGCGCTGGCGGCGGCGGCATCGCTGTGTTTGCTGGCGTGGTAGGCGTTCACAATTTGCGACAGCGTGGGCAGGGTGGCCATCGACAGGGCGGTGACAACCAGGCCGAGCGGGAACTGGTAGAGGGTGGTGGCGTAGGTCATATAGTTCACGCTGTTGTCGCCGGTGAGGATGGCCAGGTTGTAGCTAATCCAGATGGCCACCTGGTTTACCAGCAGCACCACCACAATGGGCGCGTACAAAATGAAGATGCGGCGCATGGCGGGGTGCCGCCAGTTGAACTGAATCCGGAAACGGCCGTCGCGCAGCGCGGGCAGCTGCAACACAATCTGCAAAAAGGAGCCGAGCAGCAGGCCGTAAATCAGGCTGTCGATGTGGTCCGGGCGCAGCAGGGCGACAATGACGATGGTGCTGTTAAAAACGGCGGCGGTGAAGGCGGGCAGGGTGAAGCGTTCCAGGGCGTACAAAACCCCGGTGAGAATGCTGGCGATGGACAAAAAGAGCACGGCGGGGGTGGCCAGGCGCATCATTTGTTCGGTAACGGCCGTTAAGCTGCCGTCGGAAAAGTTGCGCGCTCCGGCCAGCCAGGCAATTTGCGGGGTGAACACCATTACCAGAGCCACAATGAAGAGGAGAACGGCCGTCGCCAAACTCAAAAAGCTGCTGACCACGCTCCACAGCTCGGCGCGGCGCTCCTTGCTGGCCAGGTCGCTAAACACTGGCACCAGCGACGAGCTCACCATCTCGCCGCCGGTGATGAGGTTAAACAGCGTGTTGGGTACCAGGGCGGCCACGGTGTAGGCCGCCAGCAAATCCGACGCGCCAAACAGGTTCGATTTGACGATTTCACGCACCAGCCCCAGCACCCGGCTGGTGACGTTGCCGATGGCCAAAACGGCCGCTGCCTTCACCACCCCCTTGTTTTCGCTGAGCTGGGGTGGGGATGAGGGCGGTAAGTCTGCGTCTAGCGGCAGGGGCACGGGCTGGATGGCGTCTTCGGTCGCGTCGCTTGAGTTGAGCAAATGGTTTACCTTTGGCACTGATCATTTTGCCACAGAGGGCACAGAGGTTGAATTTAATTTTCCCGGAAACTGACTGGCAGCCTCAACGGCTATAACAACTCAGGAAGTTTCCGGGAAAATCTGTCAAGCTACTTCTTAACTGTGCCCTCTGTGGCTTTTTAGGATCAGATTTAGAGCCGGGTGCATTCTAGCGGATGGGCGGGGGCGGGGCAACAAGGGGCAGCCTACGTTTTGGTTCTGTTTTGCCTGCATGGGTAAAACTGTTAAACTTTGGGCGAGACCCGGGTCCTTTACCTACCGCCCGATGACAGCACTGTCACAAAATGACAATTGTTTCCAAAACCAAAACCCAAATTCCCCAGTTTAGCCAGGATTATTTACCGCGTCCCCGGTTGGTAGAGGCTGGCAAAACGGCCGTCTTCCACCACCTGCTTACCCTCATCTCCGCCCCGGCGGGGGCGGGCAAAACCACCCTGGCCACCAGCATCTTGCTGGCGGCTAACCCGGCGTACCAGGCGTGGTTGCGGCTGGACCCCGGCGATAACGACCCGCAGACGTTGGTGACGGCGCTGGTGCAGGCCTTGCAAACGGCCGTTCCGACGCTTGGCACCACCGCCTTGCAGCTCATCCAAAACGCGCCAGACCCGGCCCAGGTGCTGCAGCCCGCTCTCACCCTGTTGGTGAACGATCTGCACGAGACGGCCGTCGAGCCGCTGCTGCTGGTGCTGGATGATTACCACACCATTGACAATACGGCCGTACACCAGGCCGTCGAATACTGGCTGACCCAACTGCCGCCGACGGTGCACCTGCTGCTCACCACGCGCTTTGATCCGCCCCTGGCCCTGGCCCGGCTGCGCATGCGCGGGCAGCTGGCCGAATTTCGGCTGCAGGAGCTGTGTTTTAGCCTGGCCGAAACGGAAACCTACCTGCAAAAGCAGCAGTCGATTCAACTGTCGCCCGAGCAGCTGGCGCAGCTGCAAAACCGCACCGATGGCTGGATTGCCGGGCTGCGCCTGCTGGCGATGACGCTGGGCAAACTTGACAATCCCGCTGAGCAGGATGCCTTCATTACCCAATTTAGCCGCTCCAATCGGCTGGTGTTCGATTTGCTGGCCGAGGAGGTTCTGGCCCACCAGCCGCCGTCTTTGCGCGACTTTTTGGTGCAGACGGCCGTGCTCGATGAATTGACGCCTGAGCTGTGTACGGCCGTAACCCAAAACCCGGCGGCACCGCAGCTGCTGACCGAAGCCTACAAGCGCAACCTCTTCCTCACTGCCACCGACCCGTTTGCCTCGGCGGCGACGGCTTACCGCTACCACGACCTGTTTGCCAGCCTGCTGCGGCGCAAGCTGCACGAGCAGGGTGAGGCGGCCTTCCGGGCGGCGCACCAGCGGGCGGCGGCGGCCCAGCCCGACCCGGTGCAGGCGATTGAGCATTTTTTGCAGGCGCAAGATTGGGACGGCGCGGTGGCCGGCATTGAGGCCCAAAGCATTCCCCAACTGCGGCGGCGGCACATTAATCAGCGCACGCTGGACTGGATTGGTCAGCTGCCCCAGGCGGTGGTGGCGGGCAACAATTGGATGCGCCTGGTGACTACCTACCACCAGGCGCAGGTGGGGAATATGAGCAAAGCCGTTATCCAGGAACTGATGGCGATTCGTGATGCCTTCGGCGCGTATGGCGACAAACAGGGCGAATATCTCACCCTGCTGGCGGCGGTGCAGGCTTCGGGCGGCTACGACGCGACCATTTTGGGGGAATGCCGCCGCTTTTTCCACGAAAACCCGGAAATTGTGCGTCCCGAAGATGAAATTGCGCTGTTGCTGTCGGCGGCCTGGGGCGCGGAGGACAGAGACAACTGGCCTCTGTTCAACGACTATTTCGGCCAGCTGTTGAAGATGCTGATGCAGATGCCGTGGCTGCACTATGTGGTGGGTCAAGGGTTCGGTGCGCCGTTCCTCTTTAGCGATTTAGGCCTGGCTCCCATCGAAAAGCTGATTGAGCAGATGAAGTCCGTGCACGGTGAGGGAAAACAGCTCATCCACCTGGGCATTTACTCTCAGGGGGCGGCCATCGATTTTTACAAGGGGCGGCTGGATGAGGCGTTGCGCAACGGCCGTATCGCCCGCCGCATCATCAAGCAGTTGGGTAACCTGGCCTGGCAAGAGAGCAACCCCAACTTTGTTGAACTAAACACGCACCTGGCCCAGGGAAATTACGCTGCCCTGTACCGTTTTTGTGAGGAGCAAATGCCTCGGGCGGCGGCCGATCCTTCGATTGCGTTTTCCGTCCTTGGCTTTCAATATGCCCTGGCGCTGGCCTACTGGCACCAGGGCAAGACCGAGGCGCTGGGGGCACTCGTTCAGGAACTCGCCGAAAAATACCAGTTCACGGAAAGTCCAGCGCCGGGGCAAGAACTGCCCCGTAAAGTGACCCAGTTAGCCTACAAGCCCATGGAGGGCGCTGTCCTGCTGATCCTTGGCTGGGGGGCGCTGGCTCAGCAAGAATTTGCCACGGCGCAGCATTATTTTGAAGACGCAGCCGCACTTCAGGCGGTGTACCGGCACACCTTTTTGGGCGGCCATCCGCGGCTGGCCCTGGCCTGCCTGCACTGGCTGTGGCATGAACACACGGGCGAACCGCAGCAGCTGCGTGAAGCGGAACACCAGATGACGCTGCTGCTGGCGGAAACGGCCGCCCGCGAGATGCCGGGCCTGCTGCTGCAAGCGGGTCGAGTGGCCATCCCCCTGCTGCGCCACGTTTTGCCCCGCAGCCCTCACGCCGACCTGATTCGTGTGGCCCTGGACGCCTTTGGCGAGCCAGATGAATTTCGTCCCCTGCCCATCCCCAACAGCGAAGAGTGCCTGACGCCACGCGAGGTGGAAGTGCTGCACCTGCTGGTGGCGGGCGCTTCCAACCGCCAGATTGCCGAAGCGCTGGTGGTGACCACTCGCACCGCCAAAGCGCACGTGAGCAGCATTTTGCAAAAGCTGGGCGTGTCTACGCGGGCCCAGGCTATGGCTGCCGCCCGCGACCTGTCCCTCCTGTAACGCACACAATTGATCCCCGCAGTTGATCCATATTGTCCTTTGGGACAATGTGGCCTTGTCCCCTGGCCGGTATGATGCAGGTAGATATGTCAAAACGTACGGCCGTTTTCTACACCATTCACGTTCAAGGGCAGCTGGATGCCACCTGGGCACCGGAACTGTACGGCCTGGCCATCAGCGCCGAGCCGACTGGCACCACCCGCCTCACCGGTTCCCTGGCAGATCAGGCAGCGCTGTTGGGCTGCCTGAACCGGCTCATCAATCTGGGGGCCATCGTGCTCTCTGTAGAAAGCGAAACCGGGCAACTAACCAAAGGAAAAGAAAACATGTTACAGGAACTTACCCTCATTCAAGAAGTAGAAGAAACCAAAATTCGGGCGCAGCTAGAGATAATGCGTGACGGCTGGAACAGCGGCAGCGGCGAACGCTATGCCGAGCCGTTTATGGCCGATGCCGACTACACCGTTTGGAATGGCATGTATGCCAATGGTCAGGCCACCATTGCCGCCCAACACCAATACATTTTTGACACGTTTTATGCCAACACGACCCTTCATTTTGGCGAAACACATATCCGTTTTTTGCGGGATGATGTGGCGCTGGTCCGTTTTGAGGTGTCGTACCTGACCCGGGAAAACGGGGAGCGCATTCAGGAAGTTGGCACACGGCCGTTGATGGTGTTTGTGAAAAATGATGGCCAATGGCAAATCGCGGCCTTCCAAAACACGGCAATTGTCAAGCAGCCTGAATAGATTAAACGGCGACTTTATCTAGAGACTTCGTGAGCGCAGGCTCAACACCATGCATGAAAGGAACACAGATGAACGCAGATTTTCACAGATTCTTATCTGTGTCCATCTGTGTTTATCAGTGTCCCATTTTCGAAAGGAGAAATTGTTATGAAGCGAACATTGAAGTGGGTGGGCATTGTGGTTGGGGGGCTGGTTGGCCTGGTGCTGATTTTGGCGGTGGTGCTCTTTTTGCTGGGGCGCAGCCGGTTAAACAACGCGCCGGAAGTGGCCACGGCCCCGGTGACGGTAACGGATGATGCGGAATCGGTGGAAAACGGCCGTTACTTTGCCACCATCAGCTCCTGCACGGGCTGCCACGGCCAGCAGCTGGAAGGCAGTGTTTTTGTCGACGAAGCCCCGATTGGCTACGTGCTCGCGCCAAACCTCACCAGCGGTGCGGGTGGGTTGGGCGGCCGCTACACCGACGCCGACTGGGAACGCGCCATTCGCCACGGCGTCAACGCCGACGGCGAGGTGATGGTCATCATGTCTTCTAACCATTACGCGGCGTACGGCGATGAGGATCTGGGCGATTTGATCGCTTACATCAAGTCGGTGCCGCCAGTGGACAATGAGTTGGGTGAACGGCAGCTTCAGTTCCCAGGCAACATCATTTTTGGTGTCTTTGCCTTTGACAGTTGGGCGGTCAACAATATTGATCATACGGCCGTTGGCGGCGACGCACCGGCGGTTGGCGAAACGGCCGAATACGGCAAGTACCTGATCGACATCGCTTCGTGCGGCTCCTGCCATGCTGAAAACCTGGCGGGCAACTATGGCCAGCTAGACAGCCCGATGGGGCCGAACCTCACCACCTGGCCCACCGAGCACAGCCGTGAAGAATTTGCCACGGCGCTGCAAACGGGCCAACTGCCAGACGGCCGTCAGCTAAGCCAGGAAATGCCCTGGATGGCCTACGCGCAAATGTCCGACACAGAAGTCGGCGCGATCTGGGCCTATTTGAACACGTTAGAGTCGCTGCCCAACAACAGCGCCGAGTAAACGGGTCCACTCAGGCAGAGCGTCTATGGCCCCTTCTGGTTCTCAGCCAGGAGGGGCCTTTTTTTGTGGGTCTTCAGGATTTCCTGGGTTTGGCGTGAAACGTGAAACGTGATAGCCCTCCGGTCACGTTTCACGTTTCACGCATCCGGGCTGTAAGCCCCCCTGAATTCCCGAAGAGCCTTTTTTGTTCGGGTGGGGGATTGACAACGGCCGTTCTTTTGCCGTATCATACAAATAAGTTTGCAATACAAACTGAATTAGTAATACAAATCTATTTGCAAATTTCGGGGGACAGTGATGAACGATTTAAACAAGACCATTCGTCGTACACAGCAATATTGGTTTGAAGATGGCCTGGTCGAGCTGCTGCTCGGTCTGCTTTTATTGGTTTTGAGCGGCCTGTTTTGGTGGCAGGTGGTTACGGACTCGGAAATTGGGGCGTTGGTGGGCGGTATTGCCATGCCCTTGATCATTGTGTTCGGGGCCATTTTGATGGGTATGACGCTGCGCTGGCTCAAGCAGCGGCTGGTTTATCCGCGCACGGGTTATGTCACCTACGCCAAACCCACCAACAAGCAGCGCGGCCTGAGCGCGGTGCTGGGGTTTGTGATTGGGGGCGCGATGGCCCTGACCATCACCCAGCTACAACTGGCCGAACTGACGCCCGCCTTCATCGGGGCCGGATTGGGCTTTGCCCTGTTTCTGCTGGGCAACCGCGTGGGGTTGATGCGCTTTCATCTGCTGGCGGTTTGGGCGGTGGCTTCGGGGATTGTCATTGCCTTTTTAGGCGTGGCTGAGACGGTGGCTTCCACCTTTGCTCTCGGCGCGATTGGCTTGGGTTTGGTCGCGTCGGGTGGTTTTGCTTTCTGGCGCTACTGGCAAAACAGCCAGCCGGGCAACGACGAGCCGATGGAGGCGTTGTCATGACCGATTTTAAGCAGATGCTGGAAACGGATCGGCTCATTCACGAACCGGCGCGGCTCATCATCATGGCGCTGCTGTACGGCGTGGAAAATGCGGATTTCACTTTCTTGCTGCGCGAGACGGGGCTGACGCGGGGCAACCTGTCGTTCCATCTGAGCAAGCTGGAGGAGGGGGAATACGTGGCCATCGAAAAGACGTTTAAGGGGAAACGGCCGCATACCCTCTGTAGTTTGACGGATAACGGCCGTACCGCCTTCAACACCTACCGCCAACAGCTGCAAAACGCGGCCAACTCGTTACCCGATTAACCTTCATCACGACAGAGCGGCAAGGGCGCGATTGAGTAAATCTTCCACCTGTAAAGCTTCTGCCCATTTTTGCAAATAAGCGTGGTCCAGATTGGTTTTCTGCAAGGTGAGAATGCTCAAAATGTCGAGCCATTGCCGCTCAGACTGCTCACCCCCCAGCCGATACCACTCAAATTTCGCTAGAATCGTATCTTCGGCACTGGCAAAGTAAGCGGTGTTTGCTCCTTCTTTGTCAAGTGGTCGTTTAACGCGACGGGCCAACTGTTCCTGGTCAAACGGCCGTTTCTTCGGCACAAAAATATCCACCTTAAACATCGTTTCCAGATGAATCAGATTAAAATGCGACCGCCGCTCAATGGCCGAGAGCATCATTTGCTCATCTGCGTAAAAATCTTGCTGAACCGCAGTGAGAAAGGGTGGCACCTGTTCTGCGGTCAAATCTGTCACAATGTCCACGTCTTGTGTGGTGCGGATACGGCCGTATGCCGTGCTGGCAAAAGAGCCGCCAATGAGGTAGGGAATATTTAAAGATTCAAGCGTCTGCGTTATGCGGAGGGTGACAAGGATTGGTTCGGGGGTCATATGGCCGTTTCCAAAAAATGCGGCCCAAACACTTTTTCAGCCAACTCACTGCCCAGCAGCCGATCGGCCAAATGACGGTGCAGGCACGCGGCATCTGCATTTGGATATTGTTCTTTCAACCCAGCCAACACCAACTGCTTCGCCGTTTGATTGAGCTGGCTCATCATTTCCAATTTGCGCCAAACTGGAGCCTGACGTAGCAGATCATTTAGAACCTTTTCGGTTTCGGGGCTTGTGTCAGTTAACATAACCTGGTCTCGCTAAGTTATACTTTACCGTTCATTACGTTGTTGCTCTGCTGTATGCCTAAAAATGCTTCTGGCTTGAAAAACGAGCAGCCAAGGGGATGATAATTATTCTGTAATAATAAAGAAAGGCCAAGTGTATTCGATTTTTTCGCCCGAGGTCTTTTGAGCAGAAAAAGTTGCAGAATGCATTCCTGGTTCTAAGTCGTTTTCAAAACAAACAATGTATCGCCCCTCAGGAACACTTGCTTCAGGCTCTCCTGTCTCTGGGTCAATTGGCACACGAGGCACTCCTTCGAACATGACTAATTCAACTTGATAGGAATCCACTGTACCATAAGTAGATCCGTCTACTTCTAAACTTAAGCGTTCAATCACATCTTCTGATGTTAAAACATCTCCAGGTTCTAAAATAAATGGATAAGGCAGAAATGAGACGCAAATGCCTGGAGCACTCAGTCCAAAGTAATATCCCAATCCGTCTTCAGTATATTCATCAAGATTGACAACCGCCCCTGGAGATGGATAGGTAGTTTCAATAAATCTTGGCAACGGCTCAAAAGGCATCGGCGAAGGTGTAGGGGTCGGTGCAATATCTATCAAGAAAAAGGGCCATGTATATGATAGCATCACACCAGAGGTCTTCTGTGCTGAAAATGTTGCTGTGTGAAGGCCAGGTCTAAGCTCTCTGGCAAAACAGATAAAGTAGGGAGAACCTGGGGGGACCTGAAATAACGGCTCCCCGGTCTCGGGGTTTGGTGGACCATCATCTCCTCCAGTATCGCGCAACATAATGTAGCTTGGATCATTGATAAGATAATCGTCAATTCGCAAAGAAAAACGGGGGGCAAGTTCCTCTTGGGTAAGGAAATCACCTGCTTCAAGCATGTAATAAACTTCGAACTCAACGCATATACCTTGGTCTTCAAAATCATACAATTGAGCTGTATCGTAGTCGTGCATCAATATGGCCTCGCCAGGTTTTGGCCAAATGAAAGAGAGATATTCCGGTGGTGGGACGACACTTTGCTCAGCGAGCACGGCTTGGGCTGTTGCCAACTCTTGACTGTCATCTTCGGATTGAGCGACAGCACAACTTGCCAACAGCATCAGAACACCTAGAAGAACAGTTTTTGGCATTGAACCTTCCGCATCATAAATATTCCACGCGACCTTGAATTTCTTCCGGTGTCAATACTTCATAAATCAGACGTAAAGCGGCAATGATTTGGCCAATCGTTTGTGCATCTTTGTGGCAGTAGGCTATGGTTGAACTAGCGAGGACTTCTTCGCTTTTTCCTGTTCATAGAAGCGACGGCCGTTTTCAATTTCACCGTCAATTTCATCTTTGTGATCTAAGTAGTAGGCAATGGCAGCATATACGGCCGCTAACGGCAGATCATAGGTGATCGCAATCTCATCCAGCGATTCCCCCAGGCGAAAATGGCTGATGACAACATCTGAAACAGTGATGCGCGTCCCCGTAATGCGTGCTTTCCCCCCGCGAATATCAGGTGTGATTTCAATATGTTTGTCCAAAATCAGTTCCATACTTGCACCTCCACATGAGCGATGGCTGCATTATAGCACAGACAGGCGAACGGCCGTTCCCCCCCACAAACCACTTACCATTAACAATTAACCATTCAAACGGCCGTCACCTAGCCAACACAATTTCCCCCAAGTATAATCCCCCTCACACAACCCACGACTAATCGCTATTTCGAGAGACAAGGCTGCGAGAAAACAATCTCTAATCTCCAGTCTCCAATCTCCCCAAAAGGAGCACCCATGTACGACAAACAAAAGCTGGCCGAACTGGCCGAGAACCAAGACAAATGGGAAGAAACCACCCTGCACAAAACCCTCTCCCGCTTTCCCGAACGCAAAGAGCAGTTCATCACCACCTCCAGCGAGCCAATTAAGCGGCTCTACACCCCGCTGGACGTGGCCGACCTGGATTACCCGCGCGATTTAGGCATGCCCGGCGAGTACCCCTACACGCGCGGCGTGCACGCCTCCATGTATCGCGGACGGCCGTGGACCACCCGTATGTTTGCCGGTTTTGGCACCGCCGAGGAAACCAACGCTCGCTACAAATATCTGCTGGAGCAGGGCAACATGGGCCTCTCCGTCGCCTTTGACCTGGCCACGCTGATGGGCTACGACACCGACGCCCCCGAAGCGCTGGGCGAATTTGGCCACTGCGGTGTGGCCATCAGCAGTTTGGCCGATATGGAAATCCTGTTTGATGGCATCCCGCTGGACAAAGTGAGCACCAGCATGACCATCAACAGCCCCGCGCCAATGATTTGGGCCATGTACATCGTCGCCGCCGAAAAGCAGGGGGTGCCGATGGCCAAGCTGCGCGGCACGCTGCAAAACGACATCCTCAAGGAGTACATTGCCCAAAAAGAGTACATCTTCCCGCCCGAACCCTCGATGCGGCTGGTGACCGACACAATTGAGTTTGGCACCAAAAACATGCCCGAATGGAACACCGTCTCCATCAGCGGCTACCACATTCGCGAGGCGGGTTCAACGGCCGCTCAAGAGCTCGCCTTCACCCTGGGCGACGGGCTGGAGTACGTGCGCTGGGCGCTGGAGCGCGGCCTGGACATTGACGACTTTGCCCCGCGCCTGAGCCTCTTTTTTAACTGCCACAATGACTTTTTTGAGGAGATTGCCAAGTTCCGCGCCGCCCGCCGCATTTGGGCGCGGGAAATGCGCGAGACGTTTGGCGCGAAAAATCCGCGCTCCTGGCTGTGCCGCTTTCATACGCAAACAGCGGGTGTCTCCCTCACGGCGCAGCAGCCGGAGAACAATATTGTGCGTGTAGCCATTCAGGCGTTAGCGGCCGTTCTTGGCGGAACGCAAAGCCTGCACACCAACAGCATGGACGAAGCCCTGGCGCTGCCCAGCGAGGAAGCGGTCACCATCGCCATGCGCACCCAGCAAATCATCGCCGAGGAGAGCGGCGTGGCCAACACGATTGATCCGCTGGCTGGTTCCTTTTTTGTGGAGCACCAAACCAACAAAATCGAGGCGCAGGTGTATGAATATTGGCAGCAGGTAGAGGAGCTGGGCGGCGTGCTGCCCGCCATCGAGCAGGGCTTTTACCAGCGCGAAATTTCCAACGCGGCGTACCAGTACCAGCGGGAAATTGACGCCAATGAACGCACCATCGTCGGCGTGAATGGCTTTGTCGATCAAACGGAAGATATTCGCATTCCTATTTTGCGGATGGATCCGCAGGGGTACGAGCGGCAGGTGGGGCGCATCCAGCGGGTGAAGGCGGAGCGGGACAGCGAAAAAGTCGGCGCTGCCCTGCAAGCCCTCCGCGAAGCAGCGCAGGGCACGGCCAACACCATGCCCTTCATCATCGACGCGGTGCGGGAATACGCCACCCTGGGCGAAATCACCGACGTGTTTCGCGAGGTGTTTGGCAAGTACGAGGAGCCAACCTGGATTTAGGGATGATGGGGTGAGGGGGTGTGCGATGAGGACATCGCGGGGTGAAGGGGTGAACGGCCGTAAAAAGAATGATTTTTACGGCCGTTCACCTTCCCACACAAAATGAAAAACGCGCCGAGCTACCTCTACTTTTGCGTCCAGGTTACACCGTCATATTCCCAGGTGTCGTTTAGGTAGGTTTCATCAGCAGCGAAACCGCCAAAAAGGACAACGACGCCTCGCGCCTCGTCGTAAACCATTGCGTGATACAAACGAGACGATGGCCGTGCATCAACAGACGGCGGCTGATACCATTTTTCCCCATCATATTCCCACACACCATCCTGACCAGCTGGTGCTTCTCCTCCAAACAGCACTGTGAGCCCTCTGTCAATATCATAAACCATTCGGAACCCAAGGATTGGGATTCGCAGCTCTTTTTCTGGTTCCAGGGGAGCGTGTGACCATGTGCTGCGGTCATACTCAAAGGTCGTTACGTTAAAAACGGAGCGGAGCACAAAAACCTCACGACGGGAATCGTAAACCATTTGCGGTAAAGTAATCGGCGGGCCGGCTGAGAGAAACTCCATTTCTTGCCATGTTGTTCCGTTAAATTTCCAGGTATCATGTAGCTGTCCCCCGCTTCCGTAGCCACCAAAAAGGAGCATTGCCTGTTCCACCGGATCATAAACTAAAGGGGCGCTATGGCGTGGCGGGGGGTGATGTGAAGGTTCTGTTTGCTGCCATGTTTGGCCGTCATAGAACCACACATCGCTGGTGTATGCAGAATCGGAGGTAATCCCGCCAAACAACATTGTTATTCCTCGTTCAGGATCATACGCTAATGAGAGGTCTGCACGTGCGGGTGGTGATGTGGTCGTCGCAATCTTTTGCCACGCTGTCCCATCATATTCCCAAGTATCATCCAGTAACTCGCCTTTATTGCTCCATCCCCCAAACAAAACGACGACATGGCGTTTCGAGTCATAGGCCATAGCATGGTTAGAACGCGGTAGCGGTTTCTCAGCGAGACTTTCCGAAACAGTCATACTCGGAGTTGTGGAAGCTGTGGGCGTTGTTTCGGTAACAGCAACCAAGCCCGATTGACAGGCTATTAACAGTATAGACAACAACCATAGCCAGGTGAGGCTCTTCACTCTTGTACCCATGTTACACCGTCGTACTCCCATGTATCGTTTAGGTACGTTCCATCAGCACCGATACCACCGAAGAGGACAACTACATTCCGGGCTTCATCGTAGACCATGGCGTGGCCATATCGGGCTGGCGGCACCTGGCGGGGTGAAACTTCGTACCAAATTTCGCCATCAAATTCCCACAAGTCGTTTAGTGTTTGATTGACCTCTACTGGCAAATCCTCGGTAGGGCGTGCCGGTCCTTGCCCGCCGAACAAAACAATCACTCCTCGCTGCGCATCGTATACCATGTCAAACCCGAAACGGTCACCATTGCTTTCATCTCGCGAAGGCAATAAGCTCCAACGGACTTCCTGAAGAGGGGTAAACTGCGCCGTTTCCCCTGTCAAATTTGTGAAAACAAAAGCTTCCATCTGCTCGAAGTAAACCACTTTGGCAATCGGCGATCCTCGCATAAGCGGCGGCACCTGGGAGGCTGAGCGTGCCCAGGATTGACCATCATATTGCCAGATGTCGCTGAGCTGAAAACCTGAAAACAAAAAAAGATCTTTCTGATGCGGGTCAAAGGCCAGAAGGGGATAAGATTGCGCAGGGATTTCTTCAATTTCGGTGGCTGTCTGCCAAGCTGACCCGTTGAACTCCCACATTTTTGCCAATCTATTGGTTTCTCCCGATTCCTGACTGGGACCGATTAACACTGTTACGTTGCGATTTGCATCAAACGCCATGCCATATCCTTCTGCAGAGTCTGGGCTGATTGGCGTGTTAACCTGCTGCCAGGCATCCCCGTTGAACGTCCAGGTGTCATTGAGCCAGTTGGTTTGTGGGAACTCGTCTTCGGCCGTCGTCAGCATACCCGACTGCCCACCAAACATGACAATAACTTGGCGAGCGCTGTCATAAGTCATTTGATGAAACCCCCGTGGTGAAGGTTGATTTTGTCCTTCGAAGGCAGCTGGCGGCTTTGCAGTGGGAGGGGTTGTGTCCGTGGACGGTGACTCGCACGAGCAAACGAGCACGAGGAGTACAAACCAAAATCGGCTGTTTGTAAAGTAGCGCTTAATAACAGAACTCCTTTTGAAGTGGAACGGCCGTTCCCAACCCTATTCCACAGCCTCAGCTAACAAATCATCCAGAAACACATCCGCGTCCCATACTTGATCTTTCCAGCCAGGCAGCAGGTGGTCTAGCATGACGGCCTGAGCCATGCCGCTGTAGTAGAAACGGCCGTCGCCCACATCATCCGCCATACGCCCAATCTGGCCCACTTCCTGGTTCCAGCGCTTGTCGAAGGTGGCATAGCCGGAAAAGTCGCCATCGTCTTGCAAAGCAGCAACCGGCGTGTAAGTGTCGTCCAGAGCGGCTTGTTGCCAGAGTTCCAGCTCCACGTAGCGGGCCAAGCCTTCGACCCATTCGCGCTGCTCCTCGTACCGGATCAGGTCGTCGCTCAGCCCAGCCGCCGCCCGCCGCTGGGCGCGCTGGGCCAGGAACTGCCGGGCCAGTTCCGCCATCGCCTCGTCCGAATCCGCCTGAACTGCTTCGGCCAAAATGTCCAGTTCCGTTTGCCATTCTGCCTGGAATGATGCATCGTCCCAGGGGTAGCCAGATTCACCGACGGGCGCACCGTTTTCGGCCGCGGCCAGTTTTTCTGGCGCCACCGAACCCTGGTAGGCATGGAATGACTCGTGCGCCAGCAGCGAAATGTAGCCCTCACTGCCGCGAATAAACAAGGTGTTCAGGAGGCCGTAGGGAATAACGGGCGCTAAAAAGGAGGGCAAGTCACTGCGGAACTGGTCCGCCAGGCTAATTTCCATCCACTCCATCGTGGTCATGCTGGTCACCCACTGCTCGCCCACCCGCACGGTAAACGCCTGGGGCGTGCTCCCGTCGGCGGGCAGGGGCTGCCGGTAATACGGTGCGCCGTGAAACAGCTCATCGGGCACCAGATCCCAGGCGGTGCCTTTGTGGCTGTTTTGCGGCACCTGAATCCAGCCCGACGGCGGGTCGGGATAGCCCAGCAAAAAAGCATACGCTTCGTTGTAGACGATGGTGGGGATTACGGCCGTATCCCACCCCGGCCACACCTTCCCGCCCACCACCTGCCGCACCTGGATAAACTCAGCCAAGCGCGCTTTCTCCAAATCGCTTAAGGAAGCCACTTCGCTAGATTCCGTGGGCAAATTGCGATTGATCAGGACCGAAATGCCGGTTAAAACCAGGCAAAGCAGAAGAATTGCGGCGCATCCGCGCATCATCCATTTTTTCATTTTCATCGTAGCACCTTTAGGGGGCTCCCCCAACCTTTTTGAGCAGGATCGTTTACGGCCGTTGCGCCCACCATTGAATCCTTGAGACTTTATGAGTGGTCTCACCACCACAAATGAAAGGGACACAGATAAACACAGATTTTTATCTGCGTTCATCAGCGTTAATCCGCGTCCTATTTTCGAAGGAGACGACATCGGCTGTCGCCGACCACCATGAATAAAAATCAGCAGATTTCGCAGATTAACAAGATTTAATCCGTGTTAATCCGTGCAATCCGCGGCCTATTTTCAGAGGAGAAACAAGATGCCCAGCATGTACGGCAAAAAGGCCAGCAGGGCCAGGGCACGATGGCCGCGCTGCTGGCTGTTTTTGCTGTCCCAGTTGAACAGGTACAGCGCCAGGCCAAAAGCCAGCAGCCCGCTGCTGGCCAGGATACCCACCGAGGCCCACGGATTAAAATCGGCCGTAGCCCCCATGGCCAGGCCGTTGAAGGCGTTCATGGCGTGGGTGGCGGGCATGAGCTGGGCAAAATAGCGGGCCGCTTCCGGCAGCATGCTGTACGGCAGCATCAGGCCGCCCAAAATCATCGACGGGATGAAGATGGCCTGGGAGTACAGCACCGTCATGCGCGTGGAGGGCGACACGACGCCAATCAGCAGCCCCAGCCCGGCGCAGGCCAGTGACAGAGCCACCATGACCAGGAAAAAGTTGAGACCATTGGCGGGAACGGCCGCATCAAACAGCAGCGGCGCGGTAAACGTAATCAACAGGACAACGATGGCCAGGTGCAGCCCCGTGGTTAAGCCAGGAATCAGCAAAATGGAAGAGGCGGGTACGCCGTTGATCTTGTAGCTGCGCAGGACGCCGCTCTCGCGGGCGTTGACCAGCGGGTCGGGCAGGCCCAAAAAGGTGGCCGCCAGCACGGCAAAAACGATCATCGCCGGAATCATCGTGTCGCGAAACAGCGGGTTGATGCCCGGCATGATGGCCCCCATCATCAGGTAAAAGCCCAGCGGGAAGAGGTAGTTCATCAGCAGCAAGGTTTTGTTGCGAATCCCGGTTTTGAATTCAAAGAGGAAATGTGTGGCAAAAGCAGACATGGTCACGCTCCCATACCCTGGTGACTGGTTAATTCCAGAAAACGCTCTTCTAAAGACGGCCGTTCCACCCGCAAATCAATCAGTTCATCCTGTGCCGCCTGCACAAACGCGATGAGTGCCGGCACGGTTTGGCCAATGTCGCGGCTGAAGTAGAGGGCGTAGCTTTCCTTTTGCACAACCTGTGCCACGGCGGGGAAGGTGTGCTGACTGTTCAGCAGCAGATTGTCGCGGGTGTGTACCGACACTTTGGTCAGCCCCGCCCCGGTGGCGGTAATTTCAAGCGGGGTGCCGATGGTGGCGATACGGCCGTTGAGCAAAATCGCCACCCGGTCAGACAACTGCTCCGCCTCGGCCATGTCGTGCGTGGCCAGGATGATGGTGGTGCCTTTGCTGCGCAGCTCGCGCATCACCGCGTGCAGTTCCGTGCGCGAGGCCACGTCTAAACCGGCCGTCGGCTCATCCAAAAAGAGCACCTGCGGCTCGTGGGCAATGGCCAGGGCCAGGGCCAACCGCCGCTGCTGCCCGGTAGACAGCTCATGAAACTGGGTTTTGCGCTTGCTGCTCAGGCCAAAACGGTCCAGCAAATCGTAGCGCGGTGTTACCTGGTGATAGGCACAAAAAAAGGCCATCGCTTCGTTGGGCGTCATCGCTTCCGGCATGCCAGCGGCTTGCAGCTGCACGCCAATGACCTGGCGCAGCTTGGGCGCGTCTTTGTGCGGATCAAAACCCGCGACGGTTAGACGGCCGCTGTCCGGCTGGCGCAGCCCTTCCAGGCACTCCAGCGTGGTGGTTTTACCTGCGCCATTTGGCCCCAGCAGGCCGAAGATTTCTCCCGGCGGCACGGCAAAACTGATGTTGTCTACGGCGACAAACGCCGCATACGTTTTGCGAAAATTTTCAACGTTGATAATTGGCTGCGCCATACCCACCCCTTTTAAAACTGATTGAACAAGAGAATGAACTCCTGCCAAAATGAAGTGCTGCGTTTTGCCGTCTGCATCTTCACGGCCCAAAACGCTGCGCCAATCATACGCCGATCGGGTTGCCGGGAATAGTGAGGATCGGCACGTTTGCCCGGCCAGGTTGCTCCCTTGTTTGCCTGGCCACACATGGTTTGATGGACTAGCAATTCGAATGTGGCGTAGGGGCGGGACGGCGCGGTATGGTTTGGGCTGAAACAGGTAGCCTTATCGCCGCGCCGTCTCGCCCTGCCTGGCGTTAACGGCCGTTTTGGGCGAGACAGGCGGGAGGGGAGGCCCTTCGTTGGCCATAATATTGGCCCGCCTGTCCCGCCCCTACCGCAAAATGTGCCTATTTCGAAATGCGCTGGCGGGCAACGGCCGTTGACACACCATTTTCGTTTGTGCTAATATGTCAGCCAGTGACATATCATCCAACGACCTATAGGATGCCCTAAACGTGCAAGACCAGATTCCTCTGCAAGAAACTACTTTTTTCATTTTGTTAAGCCTGTCGCGACAGCCCAGGCACGGCTACGCCATTTTGCAAGACGTGGCCCAGTTGAGTAACGGCCGTCTCCAGCTCAGCACCGGCACGCTGTATGGCGCGCTGCGCCGTATGCTGGACCTGGCCTGGATTGAGCGTTACGACGCCGCCAGCGAAACCGTGCACGGCCGTATCCGCAAAGCCTACCGCATCACCGACCTCGGCCAGCAAATTCTCAACGCCGATGTGGCCCGGATGCAGGATATGATTACGGCCGTGCAGGGCAAGCCAGCCTGAGAGTGGCCCAATCTTTGAGGGTTGGACCACTCTAGAACCTGAGGCCACCATGACCCTTTTCACCCGATTTGCCTTCTGGACATACGCCATTTTGCTGCGGCTCTATCCGCGTTATTTTCGGGAGGAATTTGGGGAGGAGGTGACGGCCGTTTTCCAACACCATCTCCAGCAGGCCGCCGCCAGGAGTCCGCGAGATGCCCTGGCCGTCGTCGGGCGCGAGCTGCGCGACTGGCCGCTGAGCTGCCTGCGCGAACACGCCCGCGAGCGCAACCGGCAGCTGTTGCTGCCACGGCCGTTGTTTGTGTCCGGGTGGGGGGCCGTGGCGGCGGGTGTGCCGTTCCTCTTCTCGTTTGTCACCTTTGGTTTGCTTTTCAGCTTCATCCCCAACTTAACTCGTTTTATGCCGCTCTATTTTTTGGCCGGTGGCGTGCTGGTGGCCTGGTGGCGGCGCTGGCCGGGTTGGGTGGTGAGCTGGCTGGGGCTGCTCATCTTTTACGGCCAAAACTGGCTGCCCTACACTTTTTTTACAGCTGAACTGCCCTGGAACAGCATGTCCCGGCTGCTAGACAATTTGTCGCAGGTGGTGATTCAGGTAGGTTGGCTCCTGGTGATGGCCTGGGTGGTGCGCCGCTGGCCGCGCCACGGTACGCTGGTTTTCCTGCAATTTTTGCTCATGCCGTGGGCGTTTAGTCTGGAGTTTGTCTCTGAGGCCATTTCGGCCGTTATCTTTTCCATCATCAATCTGTTTTTGGCGGTCACGGCCATCGCCATTGCCCGGCAGCGCAGCCTCAGCGGTGATCTATGGTTGATGCTGAGCGCGACGCTGCTGCCGGGGCTGCTGCTGTCTTGGGGTGCGGCGACGTTTAGCCCCAGCATGGGCTTTACGCTTAGCAGCGTACCGCCCCAGTTTTTGCAGGCGGTGGCCCCCTTCTTGGTTATCATTTTGCTGCAAACGCTCAATGCCTGGGGGAAGGAAAACGGCCGTACCACCCATCGCCTTACCCGCACCATCGCAATCGGCACCTGGCTCACCTATTTTGCCGTCCTGGCCGCATCTCGCCTGCTTGGCCCGAGTGATCTGGAAGTGTTCCAACTCAGCGCCATGCCCGTTTTGCTTGGGCTGTGGCTGTTGGGGATTTTGGCCATTTTACTGAGCAGTTGGCAACTGCGTTTTGCCAGCCTGCCCCGGCCCATTTTGCCGTTTTTTGGCCTGATGCTCCTGCTGCTGCCTCTGCTGTACCGGCCAGCGTATCTTTCCGGCATGGTGCGCAGCCTGACCTACAACAAACCAGCGCTGTCAGATATTGCCGCGCTCATTCCCGTGCTTGAAACGGCCGATTTTATCATCTTCAATCTCGGTTTTGCGGGTACTGTGCTGCTGCCCTGGATGGTGGGCCGGGTGCGCCAGCAAACGGCCGCTTTCCCCAAATTCCCGCAGCCCACCGGCTGGCAGGCGTGGTGGCAGGGCAGGCAGGCGCAGCGCGAATCGCAGCTGGCAGTCAACGGCCGTTCGCGGCGCAAACGAACAATCGTGCTGCTGCTGGGCGGTGGTTTGCTCGTCGCCTGCATCGCTTTTCTGGCCGTTTTCCTGCCGCTCCAGCTGGAGGCCGAGCCGTACACCCAGCAGGTCGCCCTGGGTGATGTGGATGGCGACGGCGATCTGGACGCGCTGCTGGCCAACACGCGCCGTCTGATTCCCAATGCCGACAATGCCTTGCTGCTGAATGAGGGGAACGGCCGTTTTGTTCCCACTGGCCAGCCGGTAGGCAACGGCAGCACCGCTGCACTGTTTTTGGACATGAATGAAGATGGCGCTTTAGACATCCTGTTGAGCAGCTTTGGTGGGCCAATAGTCTATAGAAACCAGGGCGACGGCCGCTTTTCCCACTTAAATTTGCGCTTTCAGGCTTTTCAAACACCGGAATCGGGCATCAACACCGCATTTTTACAGACCGGCGATTTGAATGGTGATGACCTGATGGATGTGTTTGTGGCGGGCTGCTGTGGCATGGGCCTCAGCCATTCACCCGCGCCGGGGCAAACGCGCTGGGTTCCTGCCGCCAACCGGGTGCTGTTTGGCAGTGAAGAACGGCTGGTGGACAGCGGCCAGGCCCTGGGCACGGCGGGCAGCGAGGCCATCGACCTGGGCGACCTGGACGGCGACGGCGATCTGGATGCCTTTGTGGGCAATACCCAGGGCAACGGCGAGGTGATGCAAAATAATCTGCCCAACGAAGTGTGGCTCAATGATGGCAGCGGCCAGTTTAGCGACAGCGGCCAAAAGCTGGGGCAGCAGCGCACCTACGCCGTGGCTCTGGGCGACGTGGATGGTGACGGCGATCTCGATGCCCTGGTGGGCAACGAAGGGGCGGATGAACTGTGGTTGAATGATGGCGACGGCCGTTTCGCCCGCAGCGACCAAAGTTGGAGCCAGCGGCGCACGCTGACCGTGTTCCTGGTCGATTTAGACGGCAACGGCCATCTGGACGCCGTAACCGGGCATGAGCTGACCACCAGTTTTGCCTGGTGGCGGCAGGCCATCGTCTGGTGGAACGATGGCCGTGGCCACTTCAGCAAAGGGCCAACCATTCGCTACCGGCCCAACGGGGCGCTCGCCGTGGGCGACGTCAACGGCGATGGCCTGCCAGACCTGGTGGTGGGGGAGTTGGATGAGGTAAAGGTGTGGCTGAATGAGGGCAACGGCCGTTTCACCAGCGCGCTCACGTTTGAAGGCTAGAATTGTGTGAATCGTGGTTAGCGGCTGGTGGCTGGTACCAACTACCAGCCGCGAGCCACTCCTTCAAAATACCCTCCGCTTAACCCCTTTTTGCCCAAAATGATAACTGACTCTCCTTCCCCTCTTGGCGATGCGTGTATAATCTGCCCATAGGAATTATGGGACTTCTCGAACGTGGTGACGCACTCAATAAGCTGGAACAGGCCCATCAGCTGGCGGTGGCGGGCAACGGCCGTTGCCTGCTCATCAGCGGCGAGGCGGGCATTGGCAAAACCAGCCTGGTCGAGCAGTTCATCCCCCGCCAGGCCAGTCGGGTGCTGTGGGGTGCCTGTGATGCGCTGTTTACGCCACGGCCGTTAGGTCCGCTGTACGATATGGCCGCCCAACTGCGCGGCGAACTGCTGGCCTTGCTCGAAGGTGTGCCCAACCGTCCCGCCATCTACGCCGCCTGCCTGAAAGAGTGTCAGACCCCCACCCTCCTTGTGTTTGAAGACATTCACTGGGCCGATGAAGCCACCCTCGATTTGCTTAAATATCTGGGACGGCGCATCCAGCAAACCTGCTCCCTGATCATCGCCACCTACCGCGACGACGAGCTGGGCTCGCAGCACCCCCTGCGGCTGCTGCTGGGCGACCTGGTGCGCCATCCGGGGGTGGAACGGGTGGGGCTGACGCCGCTGTCGTTAACGGCCGTACGCCAGCTCGCCAAAAATTACCGGGGCGACATCACCCAGCTGCACCGCCTGACGGCGGGCAATCCATTTTTTATCAACCAGGTGCTTACGTCCGGCGAAGCAGGCATTCCGGCCACCGTGCGTGAGGTGGTGCTGGCCCGCGTCTCGCGGCTTTCCCTGTCCGGGCGGGCGGTGCTGAATGCCGCAGCCGTCATTGGCCAGCGCATCGAGCCGTGGCTGCTGAAAGCCGTCACCCAGGCGGAGGCCGACGCCGTGGAAGAAAGTCTGGAGCTGGGCATTCTGCTGGTGCAGGGCGATTATTTTGTGTTTCGCCATGAGCTGGCGCGTCAGGCCATCCTCAACCAGATTGGGCCGCACCAGCGCACTTTTTTGCACCAGGCCGTTTTGGACGCGTTGAGAGTGTCATCCGCAGGCAAAAAAGATCTGGCGCGGCTGGCCCATCATGCCGAAGCCGCTGCCGACAAAGAAGCCATTTTGGCCTACGCCCCGGCGGCGGCCCGGCAGGCCGAGGCGGCCCGCGCTCACCGTGCGGCCGTTGTGCTTTATGAGCTGGCCCTGCAGCACGCCGATAATCTGCCCGCAGCCGAACGCGCGCAGCTGCTGGATGAGTTTGCCGTGGAGTGCGACATCGTCGATCGCCGTCCTGATGCCATTGCCGGGCACCAGCAGGCGATTGCGCTGTGGGAAGAAGCCGGTCTGCCGCTCAAAAAAGGGCGCAGCATGACCAGTCTGTCGCTGCTGCTGCAAATTACCGGCCGCAAAACGGAGGCTGAAGACGTCAATCGCCAGGCGCTGGAGACCCTTGAGCCGCTGGCCCCCAACCCCCAGCTCATTTATGCCTACAACATGGAGGCGTGGCTGAGCCTGGGCAATGGCGACAGTGAGCGTGGGGTGACGATGGCCGAAAAAGGCATTGCCATCGCCCAACATTATGAGGAAGAAGAAGAACTGCCGCGCCTGCTGGAAATTGCCGGGCTGTGCTGGCTGTACCTGGATCACACAAAAGGTACGGAATATTTAGAACAAAGCCTCATGTTGGCGCAAAAGTTTGACCATGCGGTGCGGGCGGGCAATGTTTTTGCCAATCTTGCCTCGATCTACGTTGATTTTCACCAGTTCCGGCGGGCTGAACAGACGTTTGAAGAAGGGCTGCCCTTTGCCCAGGATCGCCATTTGGACTCGGTGCGGGCGTACATGGACGGCTGGCTGGCGCTGCTGAAGCTGTACCGTGGTGACTGGGCTGCGGCCGAAGCCATTGGCCGGGAAGCGGTGGCCCGGCCGAGTACGTCGCCCGGGCGGGGTCCGGCGCTGGTGGCGTTGGGCCGGTTGTACAGCCGCCGGGGTGATGCAGAGGCAACGGCCGTTCTCGATGAGGCGCTTGATGTGCTGCTGAAACAGGGCTTCCGCCAGCGCGAGGGCATGATCCGCGCCGCCCGGGCCGAGCTTGCCTGGCTGGCCGGTGATGCCGAGAAGACACGAGCCGAGGTGCAGGAAGTGTTTGATCTGGCGCTCAGCCATCATCATGGTTGGTATGTGGGCGAGCTGGCGTTCTGGCTGTGGCGGGCTGGTGCTGCGGTGGATTTGCCGGAGTGGGCAGCTGAGCCTTTTGCCTTGCAGATCGCTGGTGATTGGCGCGGGGCAGCGGCGGCCTGGGCTGAGATGGGCTGCCCCTACGAGCAGGCCCGGGCTTTGGCCGACGGCGACGGCGACGCGCAAAAGCAGGCGTTGGCCCTGTTTGAGCAGCTGGGGGCGCGTCCTATGGCCGAGCGGGTGCGTCAAGCGCTGCGCCGCGCCGGGGTAGAGACGATCCCGCGCGGTCCCCGGTCTACCACCCGGGAAAACCCGTTCCAGCTGACCAACCGCCAGGTGCAGATTTTGGCCTTGCTCACGGAAGGCCTGACCAACGCCGAAATTGCGGCGCGTATGCATATTTCGCCCAAGACGGTGGACCACCATGTTTCGGCCGTTTTGGGCAAGCTAAATGTTTCCTCGCGTGAAGAAGCGGCCGTTTTGGCCCGCACCTCCCCCGAATTACGCCAAAAATAGGGAATCGCCCAGCGCAAAATAGGGAGGGTCTCCCGATGAATTGCCCTTGGAAAACGCCTATCCTGAAGGTGTGTCCGAAGGTTGCAATTGTCTGGCTTACTGGCCCCTGGCCGGAGCCATCAGGAGAATGTGGTATGAGTAAGTCCCCTGCTGCCCTTCATTGGCCCAAAAAAGAGAAACAAACCTCTTCCCGTAAGCAAGTGCACGAGGAACGGCCGTATGGCATCAATGCGGTTCAGGAACGGCCGTTGCCCACCCCAGCCTCCCCACCCAAACGAACCTTGGGCCTGCTGCTGAGCAAATTCCTGTAACCTGTAAGCACCCCACAACGAACCCAATATCGCCTGAAAGCCGGGATTGCCCCACAGATTGCCCGCGTGTTGTTGTACGGCCGTCTTTCTCAGAGTGGGCCAATTTGCCGCAAGATTGGCCCACTCTTTGTAATTCATTTTGGAGCAGATAGATACTATGAAGCGTATTGGTACTTTTTGGATTGTTTTGCTGGTCATTTTTGGCCTGGCGTTTGTGTTTTTTTTGCCGCTGGTGCTGGCCCAAAGTGAAGGGCGTTCTGAGGCAGTGGTGAGTGGTACGGCCGTTCCCCCCACCGTTGCCCCGCCCACCCTCGTCACCGATATCAACACGGCCCCGCTTGGCTCGGAGCCTTACGGCTACTTTAAGCTGGGTAACCAGATTTACTTCAGCGCCAGAGACGATCAGCATGGGCGAGAGCTGTGGGTGAGGGACGAAACCGTGCCCGGTGCCCGGCTGGTCAAAGATCTCTACCCCGGCCCGGTGCACAGCGATGCCTACCCGATGCAGTCGCTTAATGGCCAGCTGGTGCTGCTGGCCACCGATGAAACGCACGGCCGTGAATTGTGGCTGAGCGATGGCACCGACAGCGGCACGGTTTTGCTGAAAGACATCAATCCCGGCCCGCAATCCTCTTACATCCCGACGATGGTGGTGTTTAACAACCAGCTGGTGTTTGCCGCCTACGATGGCAGCCACGGTGTTGAGCTGTGGATTAGCGATGGCACCACTGATGGCACGGTTCTGCTGGCTGATATTTTTCCGGGCGCGTTTGCGTCGGATCCCGAAAACTTTGTGGCCATGGGCGGGTATCTCTACTTCAAGGCCTCCGATGGGGTGCACGGTACCGAATTGTGGCGCACCGATGGCACATCCGGCGGCACTTCCCTGGTTGTTGATCTGAATCCAGGGATCACCTCCTCTTTGTCGTCTGATGAAATTGTGACCAACGGCAGCCTGCTCTTTCTTTCGGCCGAGGGCAGCAGCAGCAGTGGCTATGAATTGTGGGTTTCTGATGGCACCAGCGCCGGAACCGATCAGATCGAAATCCGGCCGGGAGCCTCTGATGCTTCGCCAGTTTATAAAACGGTCATGGGCAACGGCATTGTTTTTGCCGCCAACGATGGGGTGAACGGCGGGGAGCTGTGGCGTAGTGATGGCACCCCCGGCGGCACCTTTATGATTAAGGATGTTTATCCTGGCCCTTCCTCATCCAGTGTGCAGAGAATTGTGGTGGCTGACGGCCAGATTTTCTTTTCGGCGTATGAAAACACACATGGCCGAGAGCTGTGGGTGTCGGATGGAACGGCCGTTGGCACCCAACTCGTGCTAGATATTGACCCAGGCACCGCCAGCAGCTCACCGGTTGACTTTTCGGTGGTCAACGACCAGCTCTTTTTTACGGCCGTTACCAGCAGCACCGGCCGTGAGCTGTGGATCAGCGACGGCACTTCTGCCGGGACTACCCTGGTCCAGGATATTTTCCCCGGCAGTCAGTCCAGCGGACTTGTCAGCTTGAAGCCGCTGGCCAACTCGCTGATCTTCACCGCCAATGATGGGGTGCATGGCAAGGAGATGTGGCGCAGCGATGGCACCCCGGCCGAAACCAAGTTAGTGGTCGATATTGCCGACTCCTTTACAGACAACGCCTGGCCCTTCGACATCACCCCGTTTGGTGATGGGGTGATGTTCCGTGGCGATGATGGCGTACACGGCTACGAGCTGTGGTTTAGCGATGGCACAGCGACCGGCACGGAGATGGTGGCCGACATAAATCCTGGTCCCGAATACAGCGGCACCGGCAGTTCCACGTATGCCGAACTGGACGGCACTTTCTACTTTACCGCCCTTACCCCGGCCAACGGCACCGAGCTGTGGCGTACCCAGGGGGACGCGGCCACCACGCAGTTGGTCAAAGATGTTCGTCCCGGCATTGTTTCGGCCGACATCGTGGAGCTGATCACCTTTGGCGCGTACGTCTACTTTGCGGCCAATGATGGCGTGTTTGGCCAGGAACTGTGGCGCACCGATGGTACGGCCGTAAACACCACCCGCTTCACCGATATCTACCCCGGTCTATCTGGCGCTGAGCCGTTTGACTTAACCATCGTTGGCTCGCGCCTCTTTTTTGTGGCCAACGACGGCGTGCACGGCGCGGAGCTGTGGTCGACCGATGGCACACCCTCTGGCACCGCCCTGGTGAAGGACATCAACGCCGATCCAGACGATTCAGACATTCGCTACCTGACGGCCGTTGCCGGGCGGCTTTACTTTGCGGCCAATGATGGCAGCACCGGCTGGGAGCTGTGGACCTCGGACGGCACCAGCGCCGGCACCACGCGGGTTATGGACATTTACCCCGGCACCGACAGCGCCTACCCGGATAAATTAACGGCCGTCAACGACCTGCTCTACTTCTCGGCTGATGATGGCGTGCATGGGCACGAACTATGGGTCAGCGACGGTACCCAGGCCGGGACGCGGCTGGTGAAAGATATTGATGACGGTGTGTCAGGCTCAGATCCGGATTGGTTAACGGCCGTTAACGACCGGCTCTACTTCTCGGCTGACGACGGCACACACAACCACGAGCTGTGGGTCTCCGACGGCAGCGAGGCGGGGACGTACATGGTGAAAGACATTTTTGTAGGCTCAGATGGCGGCTACCCCTATCTGATCACCCACCTGACGGAAGGCACCATCCTCTTTGCGGCCCTGCGCGACGATCCCACCGGGGAGGAGTTGTGGATTTCGGACGGTACCGAGGCCGGCACTGTGCTGCTAGCGGACATGACGCCGCAGCCTTACGAATCATTCTCTCCATCGGAAATTGTGGTGGTCAACGGCCGGGCCTTTGTCGACGGCGAACATCCAATCCTGGGCGGCGAGCTGTGGCTTGTGGAATTCGGCCGTACTTACCAGGTTTATTTACCCAACATTATCAAATAAAGGCTCTTTGGGAATTCAGGGGGTTTACAGCCCGTGGTGCGTGAAACGTGACCAGAGGGCCATCACGTTTCACGCCAGACCCCACGAAATCCTGAAGACCCATCAAATAAATTGGTTCAGGAGCATTGCATGAAAAGCAAACACACGACTTTTCGCCCTGGGTGGCTGATGGGTTGGCTGGTGGTGGGTGTGGTGGCGGTAACGGCCGTTTTCATCGCCCCCGTGCACGCCACCGACATCACCGTTACCACCACGGCCGACGAAGTGAACAGCGACGGCGACTGCTCGCTGCGCGAGGCGGTGATTGCGGCCAATGGGGATACGGCCGTTGATGCCTGCCCGGCGGGGAATGGGGCCGATACCATCATCCTGCCCGCCGGGGAATTCATCTTCAGCCTGGCGGGCAGCAGCGAAAACGGCGCGCTCACCGGCGACCTCGATATTTTGGACGATTTAACCATCATCGGTGCCGGGGCCAATGACACGTTTATCAACGCCAATAATCTGGATCGTGTTTTTGAAATACTCAACAGCAGCCAGGTGCGGCTGGTGCGGTTGACGGCGCGCGGTGGTAACAGCGGTATCGTATCTGGTGGCAATACGCGCCTCTCCGGTGGTACGACGTTGACGCTGGAATTTGTGCGCATTAGCGATACGGCCGTTGATACCTCAGCCGCCCTCTACGTCATAAACGGTGCCACGCTAAATATTTATACCAGCCGCATCGAAAACAATCTCTCTGGCGGTATTTTTGTGCAGGGCGGTGGTGTGGTCGTTGTCTATAACAGCAGCATTAGCGGCAATGTCAATGCCGTGGGCAGCGGGGCGGGATTGTCTTCCGGCGGTACCGTTACCCTGGTGAATAGTACGCTAAGCGGCAACAGCGCGGGATTTTCTGGCGGGGCTATCAACAGTTCAGGAACTTTCAATTTATACAATGTGACGGTTGCCCAAAATACCGGAGGCACATCGGGTGTTGCTGGCAGTGGGGCGGGAATTAGCCTGGTGGGCGGAACGGCCGTCCTGCGCAACAGCATCGTGGCCGACAATGTGTTGGCGACCGGTGGTCCAAGCGTGGATTGTGCCGGTACCATCGTCAGCGAAGGGTATAACCTTATTGAAACTCAGACGGGCTGCACGATTACCGGCGATACCACCACCAATATTCTCGGCCAGGATCCGATGCTGGACGTGCTCGGTGGTAATGGCGGCGGCACGCAAACCCATGCGCTGCTGGCGGGCAGCCCGGCCATCAATGCGGCCAATCCGGGTGGCTGCCTTGATGGCCATAACACCCTGCTCACCACCGACCAGCGGGCCTACCGGCGCAATGGCACCTGCGACATCGGCGCATTCGAGGCCAACTCGCCAGGCCCCGCCACGCCAACCCCCACCCTGACGGCCACCGCCACCAACACGCTCCCGCCTACCGCCACGGCCACGCCAACCCTCACCAGTACGTCTACCGCCACACCAACCCGTACCCCCAGCCCCACCGGGACAACGGTGCCGCCAACCAGCACGTCTACAGCTACCCCCACGCGCACGCCCAGCCCAACTGGAACAACAGTGCCGCCCACCAGCACGTCTACGGCCACACCCACGCGCACGCCCAGCCCAACTGGCACTTTCTTACCGCCCACCAGCACGCCGACGCGTACGCCCAGCCCAACTGGTACCCTCGTGCCGCCCACCAGCACCGCCACCGCCACCCCGACGCGGACCGCTGGCCCCACCGCCACCGCCACCGCCACGCTGCTGCCGGGCGTCACCCCCACCGCCACCCCGGACCCCTCGCAAACGGCCGATTTCTTTGTCTATCTGCCGTTTGTCATCCGGTAGCCCGTTGTGGATTCGCGCCGACAGGCAGCTTTATGGAAATAGATGTTAGTGGCTGGTGGTTAGTGGCTTGGACTAGCCACTAGCCACTAACAACCAGCTACTTATAAGGAGTATTGGAACGTATGAATGCCAAAAACCTTTTTCACCTGGGACTATTGTTGTTTTTGCTGGCCGTGGGCGGCTGGGGCGCTACGGCCGTTTTCACCCCCCTCGTTTACGCCAACACCATCACCGTCACCACCACCGTCGACGAGGTGAACAACGACGGCGACTGCTCCCTGCGCGAAGCGGTGCTGGCGGCCAATGGGGATACGGCCGTTGACGCCTGCAGCGCGGGCAGTGGGGCCGACGTCATCACCCTGCCCCCAGGCACCTACACCCTCAGCCTGGCCGGCACGGGCGAAAATGCCGCCCAAACCGGCGACCTGGACCTGGTAGGCAGCGTCACCATCAACGGTGGCGGCATGCACAACAGCGTCATCGACGGCGCTGACCTTGACCGTATTTTTGATGTCCTGAGCAGCGCCCAGGTCACCCTCAACGATCTCACCGTGCGCAACGGCAGCTCGACCTCCGGCGGGGGCATCAATGTGTCCGGGGCGCTCACCTTAAGCGACAGCCGCGTCACGGCCAACACCGCGACCAGCTTTGGTGGTGGCCTTGCCGCCAGCGGCACGGTCACCGTCACCCACAGCCGCATCGATGGCAACCAATCCACCGGCGGCGGCGGCATCTTCATCAGCTTTAACCCGGCGCTCATCCGCAACAGCGAAATCAGTGGCAATACCGTCACCGGCGTCGGCGGGGGTGTTTACAGTTCTGGCGCGCTGGACCTGGTGAACAGCACCCTCAGCGGCAATATGGCCGGAGACGGCGGCGGTGGTCTGGCCGTCGTGGAAAGCAACAACAACCACCTCTACAACGTCACCATCAGCAACAATACGGCCGATTCCGACAGCGACGACGACGGCGACGGCGGTGGCATGCTCCTGGCGGGCGGCACAACGGCCGTTAATATCGTCGTCAGCGGCAATACCGACAACAGCCCCGGCGAGAAACGCCCCGATTGTTCCGGCTCGCTAAACAGCCAGGGATACAACCTCATTACCACCATCACCGGCTGCACCATCAACGGCACCACCACCGGCAACCTCACCGGGGTGGATGCCCTTCTGGGACCGCTGCAAAACAACGGCGGACCCACCCACACCCACGCCCTGTTGGCGGGCAGCCCGGCCATCAATGCCGGTAATCCCGGCGGCTGCCGCGACCAAGACGATTTACCGCTGGGCACCGACCAGCGCGACTTTAGCCGCCCGGCCAACGGCAGCCCGCTGTGTGACATGGGGGCATACGAGGCCGGGGCCAGCGAAGCGCCCACGCCGACGCCAACCGCCACCCTGGTGCCGACCATTGCCTTTACCCCAGACCACTGGAACTACCTGCCGCTCATTCAAAAATAACGTTTAGGTGCGACGCACTTCTCACGTGCGTCGCACCTGCTAAAAACAGGAGAGTAAACCATGAAACCGATTTTGATTTTGCTCAGTTTGCTGGGCCTGACGGCCGTATTCCTCACCGCCTGCGAAGGCGAGCCAGACCCCATTCCCGCGACCATCGCCGACCTGTGCACGATGGAAGCAAACACCTGGGTGCTCGTCGAGGGCCAATTTAGCCTGCCCACCTTCCTCACCTGCCAGGAAGGCAAATGCCGCCTCAACTTCGGCGGGGGCGGCAGCGGCATCATGGCCGACATGCGCGCCAGCGATAATCCCCGGGCCAACATGCTCCAAATGCCGCCAGAACAGTACACCGCTGCCGACCTCAGCTTTGTCTTGGATGACGAAACGCTGGCCGATGGCAATACGGTGGTGTCGGTGATGGGGCGGGTGAAACGGCCGTCTGACACCAGCTGTTACCTCGATGTGTCATCGGTGAGCTTGCCCTAACATCATTTACCCACAGGAGGACCGTCGGATGCCGCGCTACCTTGTCGAACAAACCTTTCCCGATGGGCTGCCGCTGTCGCTAGATGAGCGCGGCGCCCGGCTGTGCCTCCACATCATCCACAACAACGCCCTCGACGACGTGACCTGGATCATTTCCTACGTCACACCCGATCGGCAAAAGGTCTTTTACATTTGTGATGCCCCATCGCCAGAAGCGATTCGTCGCGCCGGGCTGCGCAACCAACAGCCCATCGATCGCATCACCGAGGTGCGCATTCTTGACCCATATTTTTTATTGTAGGCGGAACTTATGAATGGCTTTACTGAATCAACCACAACTTTGACCCCCGGCGCTTCTCGGCCGAGAGAGGTGAACAAGTTCATCTCTCGAATGACGGCCGTTGCCCTGACCGTACTTCTGACCTTGCTGGGGGCGGTTCATCTGCTGCGCAGCCTGGGTCACATCCAGACCGCCGCCGCGCTGCCAGCGGCCACCTTCACCGTTAGCACCCTCAACGACAGCGGCGCGGGGTCGCTGCGCCAGGCCATCCTCAATGCCAACGCCACCACCGGTCCAGACGTGATCCAGATTACGGCCGTTGGCACCCTCCAGCTTCTCAGCGCCCTGCCGATCATTACCGAGACGGTCACCATTCAGGGGCCGGGCATGAGCCAGCTGGCCGTGGCGGGTGGCAGCGGCTTTCGTGTGTTTGAGAGTACGGCCGTTCCCCTCACCGTCACCGACCTCACCGTGCAAAATGGCGCGCCCGCCAGCGATCCCGGCGGCGGCATTCGCAGCCTGGGCACGCTCACCCTCACCAACGTAGCCGTTTTAAGCAACACCACCCCGGTGCGCGGCGGTGGTGTATTCGTAGACGGGGCAGCGTGGATTGTGAACGGCCGTTTCGAGAACAATCGCGCCCTGGGCGGCACGGGCGGTGGGCTGCAATCCAACGGCCGTGCCCTGGTCACCGGAACGCTGTTCATCAGCAATACATCAACGGCACAGGGCGGTGGGGCGCATATAGCGACCTACTCCGTGGTGCGTGATGCCTATTTTGAGCAAAATCGTTCGCTCTTGGCCAACGGCGGCGGTCTGTACGCCAGTGGCATTGTCACCCTGGTTAATGCGTCCGTCATCAGCAACACCGCGTTTAGTGATGGCGGCGGCATGCTCGCTTTTGGTCAGGCCCACGTCTACAACTCTCGCTTTATCAACAACGTGTGCGCCGACCAGGGCGGCGGCATGTATGTAGGCAGCTTCCTCACGGTGAAGCAAACGGCGTTTGTGGGTAATCGGGGCGGGCGCGGCGGCGCGATTTTCCACGGGGCGCTCAACGGGCTGCTGGAAAACAGCTTGCTGGCTGAAAACACGGCCACAAATCTGGGCGACCAGATGTTTATCAACAGCACGTACCCGGTGACGCTGAACCATGTAACGGCCGTTGGCACCACTGGCGGCATGGGCACAGGTTTCCACGTCACCAACACCCCGCTGCTCATCACCAACACCATCATCGCCAGCCACACGCTGGGCATCAACAACCTCAACGGCAGCGTGACCGAGGAGTACAACCTCTTTTTTGGCAACGGCACCGACATTCAAGGCGCGGCTTCGGGAGGTGCCCACACCCTCACGGATGATCCCCGGTTTGCTAATCCAGCCGCCGCCAACTACCACCTGCGCTATGACTCGCCCGCCATCGACGCGGGCAGCGATACCGGCCTTTTGCTGGATTACGACGGCGATGTACGGCCGCGTGATAACGGTTTCGACATCGGCTTTGATGAAGGCAGCTTACTGCCGCCGCCCAAAGAACTTTACCTGCCGCTTGTAACCCGTTAAACACCCGGCCAGGCAAGTCGAGACTAAACTGGGTAAAAGCGAGACTTAATTTCTATTGAATGACAGCACAATAGAGGTAGCAATCAGAAAACGGACCAAAATCATCAATTCAGCAATCATCGAGACGCATTTTTAGGAGAACCGAATCATGAGTAAACCGCTAGCAGCATTTTATGGGCAAAAAAGTGTCAACCAGCCACAGCAGCCAAAGCCGCAGGAATACACCGTGTTGGGCGTCAACCAACCCCTGGTGGCCCCAGAGCCAGATCGTCTGCCGGAATCGTGGCCGATGGCCCTGCCTACTGCCAGCGGGCAGCGCAAATTTCGGTTGATGTTGCTGTTGAACAAATTCCTGTAAATTTTTAGCTTGAAGAAGTTATAGAGCAGAAACGGCCGTTCCCTGGGACCGGCCGTTTTCATTTTGCCAGCATTCAAAATTCGCCAAAGTATGACCTCAGCCCTGGTGCGTCGTCGCCTCGGCGCTTCGCGCCTGGCGACGCTACTTCGGATGGGTTTTTTCAGTTTTGGGGGTGTACCACCCCCAAAACTGAAAAAACCCCAAAAAAGTCCCCGCACGGGGTGCGCAGCACCCTCGTGCGGGTCAGCGACTTCGGTGGTCAAATTTTGAATGGCTGTTGTTTTGACAATCAAATAGGGGCGGGCTATAATCCCCGTTCGCGTCTGGGTTTTCTACCACTGCTCAGACAGCTTACCATTCACACGCCGGCATCTTTCCACAGGTGCTGGTTTTTTTTGGAGGTACAACGTGTACGCAATTATTGAAAGTGGTGGCCGGCAATACCGCGCCGAAGCGGGGCACAGCTTCTCCGTCGAAAAGCTTCCCTACGAAGTCGGTGAGCAGATTGAACTGGAAAATGTCTTGCTCCTGGCGAACGGCGATGATGTAAAAGTTGGTCAACCCACCGTGGCAGGTGTTTCGGTCAAAGCGACTGTTTTGGAACAGTATCGCGGCGAAAAGATTTTTGTTTGGAAATATAAGCCCAAGAAACGGTATCGTCGGCGTCAGGGTCATCGGCAGAGCTATACCCGGCTGCGGATTGACGAGATCGTAGCAGGTTAAAGGAGCGAGTGACATGGCACATAAGAAAGGTGCAGGTTCAACCAAAAACGGCCGTGATAGTAATTCCAAGCGGCTCGGTGTAAAGCGCTACGGTGGCGAACACGTCATCCCCGGCAATATCATTATTCGCCAGCGCGGCACCAAAATTAAACCCGGAAATTATGTCGGCATGGGTAAAGATTACACCATCTTTGCCACTGTCGAAGGTAAAGTAACTTTCGAAATGAAACACGGCCGTAAATACGTCAGCGTGTTCCCTATCGAAAGTTAAGGAAGGCGTTGGTCACATGAAACAAGATACTCATCCCAAATGGTACCCCGACGCCAAAGTCATTGTTGATGGCGAAGTTGTGATGACCGTGGGCTCCACCCAGCCAGAAATCCGCGTGGAAATCTGGTCCGGTACCCACCCGTTCTACACCGGCACCCAGCGCCTGGTCGACACCGAAGGTCAGGTAGACCGCTTCATGCGCCGTTTGCAGCGCCGCGAAGAGCTGGTGAAGCAGGAAGAAGTCATCAAAGAAACGTCCAAACCCACCAACCTCACCGTCGATGGCATGGACCTGGGCACGCGCGCGACCAAAGCGCTGCAAGATGCCGACATCACCACCGTGGGTGATGTGTTGGAACTGCTGAACCAGGGTGAAGATGCCCTGCTGGCGTTGCCCGGCATTGGCCAGAAAGCGCTGATCGATATCAAGCGCTACCTGCGTGCCGAAGGTCTCATCGACTAGAGCCGAGCGGGTCAACCTACTCATTATCAAGCTAAAAGGGCAGATGCGATAACGTATCTGCCCTTTCTTGTTTTAAGAAGTGGCTGGTGGCTTGTTGTTTGTACCTGGACAGGAATTCTGTAAAAAGCCGGTTAGAGGCGTGGGCATCCTCAGATGCCCCTCGCCCGCATCTGAGGATGCCCACGCCGCGAATTCCGACGTTTGATGGTTGAGCAACTCACCGCTGCATCAGGAGGAGGATTATGAGCAAACATTCCAAAGGTCGCATTGAAATTATTTGCGGCAGCATGTTTAGCGGCAAAACGGAGGAGCTGATTCGTCGCTTGCGCCGTGCCCAAATTGCCCGCCAACAGGTGCAGGTGTTTAAACCTGTCATTGACAATCGCTACCACGCGGAAAAGGTTACGTCCCACAACGGGGCCGATTTTCAGGCGCAGCCGGTGGCCTCGTCGGGGCGGATTTTGGAGACGCTGGACGAAGACACCACTGTGGTGGCTATTGATGAGGTGCAGTTTTTTGATACGGCCGTCATCGACGTCTGTGAACAGTTGGTGGCCGAAGGCAAACGGGTCATCTGTGCCGGGCTAGACATGGATTTTCGCGGCGTGCCTTTTGGCCCCATGCCCGATCTGCTGGCCCGTGCCGAACTGGTGAGTAAGCTGCACGCCATTTGCGTGGTCTGTGGCGAAGAAGCCAGCCGCACCCAACGCCTCATCGACGGCCGTCCCGCCGCCTACGACGATCCCATCGTGCTGGTGGGTGCCGCCGAAGTGTACGAAGCACGCTGCCGCGACTGCCACCAGGTGCTGCCCGCCCGCAACGGCCGTCACTAAACAGGGGAATTTATGAGCCAAAATAACCAGGATTTATACCAGGACATTGATCGCATTCTTATTGACAGCCCGGAAATTCAAGCCCGCATCCTCACGCTGGCGGCAGCTATCGACGCCGACTACGCCGACAAGGACGATTTGCTGCTGATTTGTGTGCTGAAGGGTGGCTACGTCTTTTTGTCAGATTTGAGCCGGGCGCTGCAGCGGCCGCATCATCTCGACTTCATGGGCATCTCCAGCTACGGCAAAGGCACCACCAGCAGTGGTGCCGTGCAGATTATTATGGACTTGAAGCAGCCGTTAAACGGCCGTCACGTCCTCATCGTCGAAGATATCATCGACAGCGGCCACACGCTGAGCTACCTGCGCCAGAACTTGCTGGCCCGCCAGCCCGCCTCGCTCAAAATTTGCACGCTGCTCAACAAACCATCCCGCCGCGAGGTGGACGTTGCGGTGGACTATGTTGGGTTTGATATTCCCGATGAATTTGTGGTAGGCTATGGCCTGGATTTTGACGAGTTGTACCGCAATTTCCCGTTTATTGCCGTGCTGAAGCCAGAAGTTTTTGCCCATTTGAACCTGTAATTACCCAGCTACTCAATTACCCAATTACAATTTTTGTAGTCGAGTAATTGCGTAATTGCGTAATTGGGTAATTGAGTCATTTTATGAGCAGTGATTTGCCAGATTTAACCGCCTATGTTGGTCGGTGGGTGGCCCTGGTGGGGTCGCAGGTAACCGGTGTGGGTGAATCGCCCGACGCGGCGCTGCAAATGGCCCGCCACAGCCGCCCCAAGGAACGTTTTACCCTGCGCTTTGTCGATGATCCGGCGGGGGAACCCCTGGTACTGTCGCCGCTGCTGGCACGGTTACGGCCGTTGTTCTACACCCAAGCCCAGCCTGTCTACCTGGTCGGTGGGGCGGTGCGTGATGCCCTGTTGGGCCGCGTCAGCCACGATCTGGACTTTGTGGTGCCGGCCAACGCCATCAAGCTGGCCTTTGCCGTGGCCGATGCCCTGGAAGTGCCCGCCTACGTGCTGGATCGCGAGCGGGACACCGGGCGGGTCATCCTGCCGGACGCCCACACCAGCCTCGATTTTGCCCGCTTTCGTGGCCCTGACCTGGCCGCCGACCTGCGCGAGCGTGATCTGACGATTAACGCCATGGCTCTGCCCGCTACGGCTACCAGCACGGCGTCGCTCATCGACCTGCACAACGGGCAGACGGACCTGAAGGCGGGTTTGGTGCGCGCCATTCACCAGAACAGCCTGCGCGACGACCCGGTCCGGGCGCTGCGGGCGGTGCGGTTGGTTCACAGCCTGGGTTTCGCGCTGGCCCCGGAGATGGAAACGGCCGTTCGCGCCACTGCTCCCCAGCTGCATGAAAGCGCCACCGAACGGCTGCGCGATGAACTGCTGAAGTTGCTGGCAACGGCCGTCCCGCACCGCGCCATTGCCGATCTGGCCCGGCTGGGTCTGCTGGCCGAACTGCTGCCCGACATCTTGGCCCTGACCACCGTCGAGCAATCCCCACCGCACCACGAACCTGTTTTTGCCCATACCCTCTCTGTGCTGCGCTGGCTTACCCTGGTGGAAGCGGCGGTTGAACCGCAAAACACGTCGGGCTCAGGTCAAAATAACTTCGCGTCCACTGCGCTGTCTGCGGTAGAAAACGTTCTGGAGCCATATGCCGAAAAAATTCATGCGCTGTGGCAGGTGGAAGTAGATGGGGGGCTGAACGGCCGTCTTCTCCTTCGTCTTGGGGCGCTGTTTCATGATGTGGGCAAGGCCCACACCCAAACCGTCGAGCCGGACGAGGCAATGGGCCAGCGGATTCGCTTTTTGGGGCATGACCAGGTGGGCGCGGATTTAACTGGGGAAATTTTGCACCGGTTCTGCCTGAGTAACGAGGCGGCGGCTGTGGTGAAGAAAATGGTCGCCGGGCACATGCGGCCGCTGCAATTGGCCAACAGCGGCGGCAATCCGTCGCGGCGGGTGGTGTTTCGCTACTTCCGCGATACGGCCGCAGCGGGCATCGGCATTGCCCTGCTTGCCCTGGCCGACCACCTGGCTACCTACAACGGCCCCGGACCAGACCGGCCCTGGCAGGCGCTGCTTCAGGTGGTCCAAACCTTGTGCCACCACTACTTTGACCGGCACGAAGAAACGGTGGCGCCGCCGCCACTGATCGACGGCCGTACCCTCATGGAACGGCTGCACCTCTCGCCTGGGCCGGAAATCGGCCGTTTGCTGCGGCTCATCCAGGAAGCGCAGGCGGCAGGGGAAGTGAACTCGGTAGAAACGGCCGTGGCCCTGGCGCGGCAAGCCTACACACCAACCAAATTATAAGCCTGAACCCGGTTCTTCTATAAGAAACAGTAATCAATCCCGCCCATCTGCCCGTGTAGAGTTTGCTAAAAAAAGATATACTTATCTACCAATGGGCCTACTCTAAAGAAATTCAGCTTTAGGGTCGCCGCCCTGGTAACCACCTATTACGCACAGCAGCATGGTCAAACCAGTCTGCTGGCACCAGCAAGAACCGGGGTCAAGACCCCACCTGTCTAAACCATTTCAACCATTTACTGCAGAGTATGATTGGAGGTACTCATGTCAAAAGATACCCTAACTATTACCGATAACCGAACCGGCCGCTCCTATGAGATTCCCATTCAGCACGATACGATCGACGCCAGTGCCCTGCGCCAGATCAAAATTAACGAAGATGATTTTGGCATGATGAGCTACGATCCGGCCTTCAAAAATACCGCTTCGACCAAGAGCAGCATCACCTACATTGATGGTGACAAAGGGATTTTGGAGTATCGCGGTTACCCCATTGAGCAGCTGGCCGAAAAATCAACCTACCTCGAAACAGCCTACCTGATTTTGTACGGCGAACTGCCCACCAAAGAGCAGTACAGCGAGTGGGAGCACGTGATTCTGCACCACACCTTTGTTCATGAGAACATCACCCAGCTCATGAAAGCGTTCCGGCACGATGCGCATCCGATGGGTATGTACATCGCTACGCTGGCGGCCATGTCTACCTACTACCCGGAAGGGCGCGACATTTCTGATCCGTGGATTCGTACCAAGCAGATTCACCGCCTGGTGGCCAAGCTGCCCACCGTCGCGGCCTTTTCTTACCGCCACAGCCGTGGCCTGCCCTACGTTTACCCGGACAATGATTTGAGCTACACGGGCAACTTCCTGAACATGCTGGACAAGATGACGGAAGTCAAATACCAGCCGAACCCGGTGCTGGAACGGGCGCTGGATGTGCTGTTCATTTTACACGCCGACCACGAGCAGAACTGCGGCACGGCGACGATGCGCGTCATTGGCTCCAGCCACACCGACCCCTACACGGCGATGGCGGGGGCGGCGGCGGCGCTGTATGGACCGCTGCACGGCGGCGCCAACGAAGCGGTGCTGCGTATGCTGGTGGAGATTGGCGATATCAAACACGTGCCGGAATTTATTCAGGGCGTCAAGAACCGTGAACGGCTGCTGATGGGTTTTGGCCATCGTGTGTACAAAAATTACGATCCGCGGGCGCGCATCATTAAGCAGGTGGCCGATGAGGTGTTTGAGGTGACGGGCAAAAACCCGCTGCTGGACATTGCTCTGGAGCTGGAGCGGATTGCGCTGGAAGATGATTATTTTGTACAGCGTAATCTGTACCCGAACGTGGACTTCTACTCGGGCATCATTTACCAGGCGATGCGTTTCCCGATTTCGATGTTCCCGGTGCTGTTTGCTATTCCGCGGACGATTGGTTGGTTGGCGCAGTGGGTGGAGATGCTGGAGGATTCGGAGCAGAAGATTGCCCGGCCGCGCCAGATTTATCTTGGCGAGCGCACACGCGATTTTGTGCCGATGGCTGAGCGGTAATCGGTTATCCGTAAAAAGTGATTGGTAAAAAAGACGGCCGTTTCCCCCAAACGGCCGTCTTTTTCTTTCTAGTCAATTTCCTGCCGCCCGGCAAAACCGGTGTGCAGTTCGTGGTAATGGGCGACCCGATCTTCGCCATAACGCCAGCAAAGGTAAACGTCACGGCCGTTGCGCTGGGAGAGAAAGTCCAGCAGCCCGGCGTTTACATCCTTGATGACCACGCCGTAGGCCCGAATTTTCTCCAGCATACGCTCAATGGCCACAAAATCCTGTGTAAGAATAGACAGCTCGGCTGCCCCCACGTTGCTGCGGTAATCCCCCAACAGGTGGCCCATTTGCTGCGCCAGCCGCGAGGCCCGGGCGCGCCGCGCCAGCAGCTGTTTCATTATTGGTTCCAGGGTAGGCAGCAGGGCATTTGCTTCGGCAACGGTAAAATATTTCATCACATTTCAACAAAAAAACGGGGCGTTTTTGCGCCCCGCTCAGCTAACAATAAAGGTAAACGGCCGATTTAGCCACAGCTGCAGCCGCCGCCCGAAGCGCCCGCGCTGCCTGCTGTTTTGAAAGACGTGCCGCAGCCACAGCTGGAAACGGCATTCGGATTGTCAATTTTGAAGCCGCCGCCCATGATGCTGTCTTCGTAATCGATGGTGGCGTTGTTCAGGTACATCATGCTGGTGGGGTCGATAAACACTTTCACCCCATCCCGTTCGATGACGTGGTCATATGGCCGTGCTTCTGCTTCTAAAGCCATGCCATATTGCAGCCCGGAGCAGCCACCGCCGGAAACAAAAACGCGCAAACCATGATTGGGAACTTCTTTTTGGACCAAGAGGTTCTTCACGATAGCCACTGCGGCGTCTGTCAGGTTAATTGTTTCTACATTTGTTTGTTCAAGAAGGTCCATGGTTCCTTTCCTTGTTTACATGATTTGAATTGCTTACGGTATGCCCTGGCATTCTAGCAAGCAAACGGACTCGTGTCAATTTATACGGCCGTTTTCTTATAAAATATCAACAGTTTGGCCCTGCTGGGGCCGGTTCGTCAATTGTCGTGTTCCCGGGGGCATGATACAATTTTCACAATCACAAGGAGCCCAATTTCAAGGGAACAGGGTTGGCTTCATGCAGCGGGACTCGCTCTCAGAAAAGCTCTAGAAACGGAAGGTAAATCAACATGCTAAAAACACACAGCTGCGGTCAACTGCGGCTTGAAAACGTTGGAGAAACAGTCACGCTGGCGGGCTGGGTCAACCGCCGCCGGGACATGGGCGGGGTCATTTTTATCGACTTGCGCGACCGCGACGGTAAGACGCAGGTGGTGGTTAACGCCAGCGAGACCCAAGAGGGGTTTGCCGCGGCCGAGCAGATTCGCAGTGAGTTTGTGGTCCGGGTGACGGGTGTGGTGTCGCAACGGCCGTCTGGCCAGGAAAACGAAAATCTCGCCACCGGTCACATCGAAGTGATTGCCCGTGAAGTGGTGGTGCTGAACCCGGCCAAAACGCCCCCGTTTCTGATCGACCGTGACGACGTGGTCGACGAGAGCCTGCGTCTGAAATATCGCTATCTGGACCTGCGCCGCGAGCGCATGCAGCGCAACCTGACCATTCGCCACAAAGCCATCAAGTTCATTCGTGACTTTTTAGACCAGCGCGGCTTTTTGGAAGTGGAAACCCCCATCCTGTTCAAAAGCACCCCCGAAGGGGCCCGCGATTACCTGGTGCCCAGCCGCGTCCATCCCGGCCAGTTTTACGCCCTGCCGCAAAGCCCACAACAGCTTAAGCAGCTGCTCATGGTGGCTGGCTACGAGCGTTACTTCCAGATTGCCCGCTGCTTCCGCGATGAAGATTTGCGCGCCGACCGCCAGCCGGAATTTACCCAGCTGGACATGGAAATGAGCTTCGTCGAGCGCGACGACATTTTGAACCTGGTTGAATCGCTCATGGTGGGCATGGTAAAACACACCAGCCTGGTGCCCCTGGCCTACGACAAATTCCCCCGCCTGAGCTACGCCGACGTGGTGAACCGCTACGGCACCGACCGGCCCGATTTGCGCTACGGGCTGGAGCTGGTCAGCATTGGCGACATCGTGGCGGACAGCGCCTTCCGCGTGTTTGCCGAGAACGTGGCTGCGGGCAACCCGGTGAAGGCGATTTGTGTGCCGGGCTGCGGCGAATACAGCCGCAAACAGATGACCGAGCTGGAAGACCTGGCCAAAACCGCCGGAGCCAAAGGGTTAGCCTGGTTAGCCATCCACCCAGAGACGGGCGAAATGCGCGGCCCCATCGCCAAATTTTTCACCGTGGATCAGCTGATTACCATTACCGAACGGATGAAGGCTGGCCCTGGCGACCTGATTTTGATTTCCAGCGACACCAAAGCGATTGTGCACGAAGTGCTGCACACCCTGCGCAGCGAAATGGGCAACCGCCTGGGGCTAACCAACACCAACACGCTGGCCTTTGCCTGGGTGGTGGACTTCCCCCTGTTTGAAGAGGGCATGGAAGACGGTCATTATGCCCCCAGCCACCACATGTTTACGGCCCCGAAGCGGGCGCACATTCCGCTGCTGGACAGCGATCCAGGCCAGGTGCTGAGCGAGCAGTACGACCTGGTGTGCAACGGCTTTGAGGTAGCGGGCGGCAGTATTCGTATTCACGAACGGCCGCTTCAGCGCAAAATCATGGAGCTGATCGGTTTTTCCTGGGAAGAGGCCGAGGACCAGTTTGGCCACATGCTGGAGGCGTTTGAGTACGGCGCACCCCCGCACGGCGGCATCGCCCCCGGCATTGACCGGCTGGTGGCCCTGATGGCTGGTGAGCCCAACATCCGCGAGGTGATGGCTTTCCCCAAGACGGCCCAGGCCACCGACCTGATGGCCAGCGCCCCGTCGCCCGTGGTGCAGCGTCAGCTCGATGACCTGCACATCGCCCTGGCGCTTAAGGACAAAGCCAAATAAGCTGCGGCTGCGGCCGTTTCCCGGCCAATCAACGGTAAAACAAAGCGGGGCATCTTCTTGGAAGATGCCCCGCTTTTCTTTCGGTTATCTCAGCTCGCGCTGTCCAATCAAAGTTTTTCTACGGTCATGCCAAACAGCTGGGCCAGCATTTCAATGTCGGCCAGGTGATGGCCCGACATGAGCAGGTAGTGGTGTGAAGAGAGGGTGTTGACCATGTGACGGCCGTTTGGCACCCGAATCACCGCCCCGTTCAGGCAGTCGGAATTGGCGTACTGCGTGTACGCCGTAATGTCACCCTCGGTGATGGTTAGTTTGTTCAGCGACGGACTCAGCTTGGCCAGCGTCATGTTGCCCTCCGGCAGCCGGGCGTCAATCGCCGTGGCGTTGTCATCCACAATCGCCAGCACCTTGTTGCGTAGCTTCCACTCAGTAGCAAACGACGGCGGCACCACGCCCAGGTAGCCACAGTGAGCGGCCAAAATGTAGTTGTCCGGATTGCCCTCAACTTCGGGGAAGTGGGGGATGCGCTCATGCTTCAGCGCCGCCTGACCCATCAGGAACGGGTACAGGTTGGTCATCATAATCGGCATGCCCAGCGATTTGTGCAGCAGGTATTTGGTCAACATCGACATCGTATCCGCTTCGCAGCCCCAAATCAGACCCATCTCTTCGTACAGCATGCTCCAGGCCAGGCAAGGGGTCGTGTCAGAGAAGTGCGATTCATTGAGGCAGTTGATGCCCACACCGCGAATCGCCGGGTCCTGCGCCAACTCATCTTTCACCGTGATGTAAATTTTGATGGCGCTGAGCAGCTGGCGGTTGGTGATGTCTACTGGCCAGTTCCACTGCTGCCACACCGCTTCGGCGTCGGCGTCAGCAACGGCCTTGGCCCGCGCGGCCATCTCCTTGAAGCTCTTTTTAACGATGGTCACGCCAAAGTTGGTCATCATGCGCTGGGTGCACTCGTCTTCCCACCAGTAGAATCGCTTGAAGATGCTGGCCTGAAAGCCTTCACCGGGATTGTCCTGGAAGACGAGGAATTTGGTGTGCTTCAGCTCCCGCTTCACGCTCAGGGCGCGGCACGCTTTGCGCGTTTGCTCCAGACTGTACGGGGCCAGAACGTTCAGCCCTTCGCTGCGCAGATAGCTGGCGATCTCCCAATCCCACATTAGCACGGTGCCAAATTCGGAGGTTACCGTCAGGATAGGCAGGTCGATCTGCTTAAATTCGTCCAGGCGGCGGTACGCTTCGCCCAGGAGTTGGGGAAAGATAATCGCTTCGGCTTCGGGGATGCTGCTGCCCAGCGGCAGTGGTTCTAAAAATTCGGCATCTTCGGCCAGCTGTTCTTTTAGAATGGCCAGTTGTTCGTCAAATTCATGGTCACGGCCCTCAAAATAGAGGGGAAGTAAACGTGCTTTCATGAGGTGTTGCTCCTTCAAAAATAGGCCGCAGATTACGCGGATTAGCGTAGATTAAATCTGGTAAATCTGCGCAATCTGCTGATTTTGATTTACGGTGGTCAACGACAGTTGGTGTCGTCTTCTTTTAAGGTTATTTGCTGCGGGTGGCAGCGGCCGTTTCTTCCAGCCGCGCAAACAAGTCAGGCGTAATCTCGATGCCGAGCACCTGGCCTACCACCTGCGACCAGCCGTGGACAAAGTAGACCCAGCCATCCTCTACCCGCAAATTGCGCGTGTCTACCTGGCGCAGCGCCTGGTGCATAAAATCCAGCTCGCCGCGATAGTTAAACTCCCAGGCAATGCCATGTTGCGGAAAACGGCCGTCGTCCGTAATGGGTGATCCCGGTGTATCTTTGCCCATGCCGGTGGCGTTGATGACGAGGCTGCCGTCCGGCAGGCCGTCCATCAGCGCGTCGTTCTGGCGCGGATCGCTGTTGACCACATATTCCACGGCGATGTCCGTGTTGTAGCTGGCCACCATGTGGCGCATATGTTCCAACCGGTCGGCGGAGCGGTTCACGGCGATAAATTTGGCGGGCCGGTCGCCCTTGTCGGGTTTGTTGATCAGGTGCAGCAGGGTGGCCAGCGCCGAGCCACCAGCCCCCAGGCAGAGCACGTGGCCGCCGGTGCGGGCAAAATAACCGCTGCCGATGATGTGGTCCAGGCTCAGCCCGGCGGTGATGGGGTCTTTGGCGTGGCCTTCAAGACGGCCGTTTCGCTTCGAAATACACGACAATTCCCGCGTCACCTCGGCATACGGATCAAAATAGTCAAACATATCCTCGGCGGCGGCAAACAGGTCCAGCTTGTGGGTGGTCACCAACGCGCCCAGCGAGTTGGGATCCTGCTTGATTTGGGCCACGGTAGCCCGGTACGCTGCCGGGTTGTCGTGAATGGCATGGTCGATGCCTTCCAGCACCACGTCGGGCCGCCCCATCACTTCCATCCACCGCGGAAACACCTGGTTGATGGAGGATTTGCCGGTGGTGACGCCGACAAAGTAGAAAGTGGGCTGGGTTTTGCTAACAATTGGATAAGCGGTCATAAGCACTTTCCTTTTTATGATAGTTCTTTGGCAGTTCGTGATGCGTGAAACGTGAAACGAAAATTACGTTTCACGCATCACGTTTCACGCCACAAAACCTGAAAGTTCTTAACGGCGAGCAGCGGCAACGGCCGTTGCAAACGACCGCGCAATCGCCGTAATCTCGTCAAATTTTCCAGCAGCGGCCAGGTTTTTGGGGCAGAGCTGGCTGCCCGCGCCCACGGCCACCGCCCCGGCGGCAAACCAGTCGGCGATGTTGTCAATATCTACGCCGCCAGTGGGCATCATTGGCACGTTGGGGAACGGCCCCTTCAGCGCCTTCATGTACTCCGGGCCGCCTAGCGATCCTGGGAACAGCTTTACCACATCGCTGCCCAACTGCACCGACGCCATCACTTCCGATGGCGTCAACGCACCCATCATCACCGGCAGGCCGGTGGTCACCATCGCCTGCGCCAGCGCTGGCTCGGTGTGCGGGCTTACCAGGAACTGTGCCCCGGCCTGCGCCGCTTCGGCCGCCTGGGCTGGCTCGATCAGCGTGCCCATGCCCAGCACAATCTCATTGCCAAAGCGCTGCGCCAGCGCCGCCACCACCTCCGCCGCGTTGGGCGTGGTGTAGGTAATTTCAATGCCAGTGACGCCACCCGCCACCAGCGCCGCCACCATTTCCAGCGTCAGTTCCTTGGACGGCCCGCGAATCACCGCCAGCAGCCCCAGTTCACGAATTTTTTGTAACGTTTCTGCTTTGTCCATTTCAACCTCGCAGCCATGCAGACCCTAAGGGTTTTGAATTCGACTAATTTATTTCCAAAAGTGGCAAACCCTTAGGGTCTCGCCACTCACTATTCATCACGTTTCACGTTTTACGCCCTCAAACCACCCGATACTTGGGCATCTCTCCGCGCAGCACCGCCAGGCAGTCGGCCAGGGCCATGCGGCCCATGGCGTTGGTGGCGTCGTCGGTGTGTGCCCCCATGTGCGGCGTGGGAATCACCTGCGGCAGGGCCAGCAGCGCATTGTCCGCGCCGGGTGGCTCCTGCTGGAAGGCATCCAGCGCGGCTCCGGCCAGGTGGCCGCTGGTGAGCGCCGCCAGCAGCGCCGCCTCGTCCACCAGCTCGCCGCGCGAGGTGTTGATCAGGTACGATCCGGCCTTCATTTGCTGCAAAAAGTGGCCATCAACCATGTTGATGGTGGCAGGCAAAACCGGCACGTGCAGCGAGACGATGTCGGCTTGCGCCAGCAGTTCAGTCAGCGAGACAAGCTGCACGTGGTGCCCGGTGGCAAAGGCGGCGTCGGTCGCTACGTCGAAGGCCAGCAGGGTGCAGTCGAAGCCTGCCAGCCGCCGAGCGACCTCTTTGCCGATGGCGCCTAATCCCACCAACCCCACCGTTTTGCCTACTAGCGACTGTCCTTTGAGCCGGGGCCAGCCGCCGAGCCGGGTTTGGGTTACGGCCGTTGCCACCGGCCTAACCAAACTCAACATCAGCAGCACCGTCAGCTCCGCCACCGACGCCGAATTGGCCCCCGGCGTGTTGGTCACGACGATGCCGCACGCCTGGGCCGCCGCCAGATCGACGTTGTTAATGCCCACGCCGTAGCGGGCGACCACCTGGAGATTGGGACCAGCCGCCAGGGCCGCCGCATCAATTTCGTCCAGCCCTGCAATGTAGCCGTCCACGTCGGGCAGCAGTTCCTGCAATTGCACCGAGGTCAGCGGTTTGCCGGATTCGTTGTAGGTGACGCGGGCAACGGCCGTTTCCAACTCAACTTTCTGCCGTGGATCAAAACGGCCGAATGAGGTAGACGTCACCAGCACGTGACATTCGTTCAGGGGTTTCATCCCGCCTCCGCCGCGGCCCAGCGCGGATTGTCCACGATGGCCGGTTGGCCATCGTGCTGCACGACCAGCTTGCGGAACCCTTTCTGCTCGATGGTGCCATAGTCGTGCCCGGCGTCGCCGGGGTACACAAAAAAGGTGATCAAATCTTCGTCCAGGCTGGCGTTGACGGAGCGATGCGCCCAGCGGGGCAGCACGCATAGCACTCGCCCCGGATACAGCGGCTCGACGGCCCACTCGCCTTCCGGCGTTTCCATCACCATGAAGCCGTGACCCTTCAAGCAGTAATAAATTTCGCCCGTTTCCAGCACTTCGTGGAAGTGGCCTTTGGTCATGTGGTATTCGTCGCCCACCAGGCCGGGATGCACGATGGAGATGCCGTGCAGCAGCTCGCCGGGCACGGTGGGGCGGCGCAGTTCATATACTTCGTATAGTAAATCATCACCCTGCGCCAGCCGCTGTTGGTAAGCGGTCTGGTCCAGGTACTGTCCCTTCATCGCCGTCAGGTGACGCTGGATGTGGTTGTCATATTCCGAGGGAATGAAGTCGGGACCGTTCAGGTCGAAGCCAAAAGGGATTGTTTTCACGGCCGTTCCTCCTGCTGTGGGGGAAATGCCAGCCGTTGGGCAATGTTTCCTCCCATAAGTTGATAAATGGTTTCTGGTTCAAGCGCCATCTGTTCCAGGCGCGTTTTGATGTGGGTGATAAACGCCGCCATGCCCGGTGCCCCGCCAAACTGGCTCCACAGGCCGCTGTCGGCCAGGTCGGTGGCCAGCACAATCTGGCGGGTCAGCCCCGCCGCCGCCATCTTTTCCAGCAGCGGCCAGACGGTTTGCGCCGGCTGGTATTTGGGGCGGAAGAAGGTGTCGTACTCCAGCATTGCGCCCGATTGGGCGATGGTTTGGTGGAAGGCAAAGTCGGGCCGCTTGTCCACGTGGCAAAAGACCAGCCGCTGCGGACTGACGCCGTGGTCGAGGAAAAATTGCAGGAAATCCTCAACGGCCGTTCCCCTTTCCGTGTGCATTTCGATGGCGCAGCCGGTGGCCAGGCAGGCGCTGGCCGCCGCTTCCAGCAAATGGTGCGGCGTTGCCGCCAGCGTCGCTTCGCCAGCAATTTTGATGAAACCGGCGCGCACGGGCTGGGGCGTATCGGCCGTTTCGGCCAGCGCCACCGTCAGCTCGCGCACGAACAGGTCAGCGGCGGCGGCGCTGCCCATCTGCCAGAGCGGGGCAGCGGGTGGGTAGTAAAGGCGGCGGTGGAAGCCGGTGCAGGCGATGAGGTGTACGCCGCTGGCCTGGGCGAGTTGGGGCAGGATACGGCCGTTCCGTCCACACCCGCCCGGTTGACAATCAACCACAGCCCCGCCGCCCGCCGCTTTGTACTGCTGGAGTTCGCGGGTAACGGCCGTTTCATCAAACAGCACCGGCGCAGACGGATCGGCCCCCACGACTGGCTCAATCCAGACGTGGCTGTGGCCATCCACGATGCCCAGTTCGGCCGGATCCACCGGCCCCAAAACGGTGGTGACGACAGAACGACTCATCTCACGGCTCCAGCGACACCCGCAGGTTGGCACCATCGGCGGCGGCGGCAAAGGCGGCCACCGCCTCGCGCAGCGGGAAGCGGCTGGTGATTAGCGGAGCCAGATCCAGCCGCCCCGAGTTGACGATGTCGGCGGCACGCAGGCAGTCGTAGGTGCTGCACGCCGTCGTGCCGGTGATGACCAGCTCGCGGTAATGCACGACGTTGGCATCGAGCTGGATAAACGGATCGTGCTTGGCCAGCCCGCCAAAAAAGTTGATCCGCCCGCCAATGGCGGCAATGTCGATGGCCGACTGCTGCGCCGCTTTAGACGGCGCGGCCACGATGATGACGTCCGCGCCGCGCCCACCGCTCTCGGCCAGCACCACGGCGCGTAAATCGTCGTGGATGGGGTCCACCACACAATCCGCGCCCAGGGCCAGCGCCTGCTGCCGCCGGTCGGCCGACGGCTCGCTGACGATGACCCGCAGCGCCCCACGCAGCCGGGCCAGCTTCAGGTGCAGAATGCCAATCGGCCCCGCGCCCATGACCACGACCACGTCGCCATCGTGCACGTTGATGGCGTTCTGGCCACGCAGCACGCAGGCCAGCGGCTCGATCAGCGCCGCCACGGCGGGGTCTACGCCGTCCTGGATGGGCATCAGGTTGCCCTGCTGGATGGCCAGGGCGGGCACGCGCATGTATTCGGCAAATGCGCCGTCGAGGTTAATGCCAATCGCCTGGAAGTCGGGGTCCATGTTATTGTTGCCGGAGATGGTGGCCCGGTTACGGCCGTAACCCATGTTCGGTGCCACAAACACCCGCTGGCCCACGGCATAACCCACCACCTGATCACCCATTTCGGCAATTTCACCCACCACCTCGTGGCCGGGAATGCGCACCGCGCCGGGCGGGTAGTGACGGTGGCCACCCTTGTAAATGCGCAAATCGGTGCCGCAAATATTGGCGTTCAATACCTTGATCAGCACCTCGTCCGGTCCAATTTCGGGACGCGGCACCGTTTCCACACGAATGTCTTCAGGTCCGTGATAGACCGCAGCTAACATAGTCATTTCTCCAAATTTATATGAGACTGGAGATTAGAGATTGGAGATTAAGTGTCCTGTCAATCTCCAATCTCTAATCTCCAATCTCCCCAAATTACTGCTGCCAGGGCACCGGCAGGGCGGGGTCCATGATTTCGTCCAGGCGCACCGGGCGGCCTTCCAGCATGGACTTGGTGCCAGCGATGACACCGGCGACGGCCCAACGGCCGTCTACACCCCCCACACGCGGTTTGTTGCCCGTTTGAATGCATTCCACAAAATGCTGGATTTCGTTGATGTAGGCCCAGGCAAACCGTTCGGGCCAGCGGCGGTAGATGGGGGTGATCAGCCCTTGATCGCGGTTGACACACACGACCACATCCATGCCCTGCATCGAGCCAATCTGCATGATGCCGTTTTTGCCCACAATTTCCACCCGCGCATCGTAGCCGTAGTCGCAGGGGCAGACGCCGGAAATGCTGCCCAGCCCCCCGGACGCGAATTTGATGGTGGCAAACATGTTGTCGTAAAAATGCTCGGCGTGGGCACCGCGCTCCGCGCCTTTGAAGTTGGCCGTTTCCACGTAAATGCGCTCTGGATTGCTGCCCATCAGCCAGCGGGTGCAGTCCAGGTCGTGGCTGTTGACTTCGGCAATCATGCCGTTGGAGGTGCGAATGTCGTTGGCCCAGGCGGGCGGCAGGCCTGGGCCGTGGGTGAGCGACTTGATCAGCATCGGTTCGCCAATCTCGCCGGCAAAGATGCGCTCGGCGGCGGCCACAAATTCGGGGTCGAAGCGGCGCATGAAGCCCAATTGCAGCAGCAAGCCGCGCCTCTCGGTGGCGGCGATGATGTCGTCGCACTCTTGCAGGTTCATGGCCATGGGTTTTTCCAGGAAGACGTGTTTGCCGTGCTCGGCGGCCAGCAGGGCCAGCTGGCGGTGGGTGAAGGTGGGGGTGGTGATGATGACGGCGTCGAAGTCGGCTTTGTCGAGGGCTTCGGCGAGGGAGGGGAAACGGCCGTCTATGCCAAATTCATCCCCCGTTTCTTGCAGCATTTTTTCTGCCGGGTCCACCAGGGCTACCACGTCGCCATCGGGCACGTACCGCTTCAGCGTGCCGGAGTGCAGCTTGCCCACCCGTCCCGCGCCAATCATGCAAATTCGCACTTGTTTTTTCATCAGCAAAAACTATCTCCTTCCCCCTCCCTTGCCCTCCCCCGCAGGGGGAGGGCATCCGGCTCCCTCTCCCTCTGGGAGAGGGTTGGGGAGAGGGTAAACTAATTTCATTTCTCAATCATGCAGCGTGTGTAAATATGTCTCGTGCAGGGTTGCTTGCAGGGCAATATGTTTGGCCACCAGCGGCGCGTACTGCGCGTGCGTGGCCGGGTCAGGCCCCAGCGCCGCCCCGGCGGGCTGGGCGTGGCGCATGGCCACCTCGGCCAGATCATCAAAGATGCCTGCTGCTTTCCCAGCAATCATGGCGCTGCCCCAACTGCCAAATTCGCTGCGTTGCAGCCGCTGGTAGGGCACGCCCAGCACATTGGCCTTCAGCTGGTTCCAGGCGGTGCTGCGCGCCCCGCCGCCAATGGCCCGCGCTTCGTGCAGCGCCAGGTTGGGAATGGCGCGCTGCAAAATTTGCAGGTAGTAGGCGTATTCGTAGGCGATGCTTTCCAGCACAGCGCGGGCAAAATGGGCCTGGGTGTGGCTCCAGGAGAAGCCAATCCAGGCGCCGCGCATAGCTGGCGCGGCGGGGCAAATCCGCCCGCCCAGGTGGGGCGAGAAGAAAAGGCCGTCGGCACCGGGCGGGGCTTGCTGGGCCAGGTCAATCAGCTCGGCGTACAGATCGGCGGTGCGTGGCTGTTCGCGGCCGTGCAGGGTGTTGAAGAAGCGGTCGCGGAACCAGCGCAGCGCCTGCCCGCCGCCGCCGATGTAGGCCAGCGGATTCCACAGGCCGGGGATGACGGAGCGCATGGTGAGCAGTGCCCGGTTTTCCACGTCGGCCATGAAGGTGTCGGTGGAGGCGGCCAGCACGGAGGCGGTTCCGGCCACGTCAAACAACATGCCGGGCTGCACGATGCCCGCGCCGAGGGCGTTGGCGGCGGTGTCGCCGCAGCCCGCGGCAATGAGGGTGCCGGGAGCCAGGCCAAATTCGGCAGCGGCCGTTTCGGTCACTTCCCCCACCACAGCCCACGGTTCCACAATGCGCGGCAGCTTGGCGGGGTCGATGCCCAGCGCGGCGCACAGCTCGCCAGACCAGGTGCCCTGCTGGGCGTCGCTGAGGGTGGTGAAGTGGAGAAAGGTGTAGTCAATGAAGGCGTCGTCGGCGCGCAGCCCGGCCATGCGCCCGGCGACGTAAGCCGAGGGCATGACAAATTTGGCGATGTTTTGGTAGATGGACGGCCGTTCCTCCTTCCACCACACCAGCTTGGGGCCGTGGTCGCAGGTGGGCGGGCAGCCAGTGAGCCGGGTCACCAGGTCGCCATACTCTTTGTCGATTTGTGCGATGTACGGCTGGCAGCGCATGTCTAGCCAGGAGTCGAAGCGGGCGGCGGACTGGTAATTGTCGTCAATGAAACCCACACCGGCCATCTGGCTGTCAAAGGCCAGGGCGGCAATGTGGCGCGGATCGACGCCGCTGGTTTGCACACAGTCGCGGATGGTCTGGGCGGCGGTGCGGTAGAAATCTTCGTTTTCCTGCTCCACCACGCCGGGGCGGGGGGTGTAGAGGGGCACTTCGGCGGTGGATTCGGCGAGGAGACGGCCGTCTGGCGTGTACAGCGCCGCCTTGGTGCTGCTGGTGCCCAAATCAATTCCCAGAAGATATGTCGCCGTCATGCTCTGCTTCCTTCTGGCCCACTTTCAAGTGATTAGAAAAAGTTCTCAAAATTCTTTATCAACAGATTTCGCAGATTACACAGATTTTTTCCTCTAAATCTGCGCAATCTTTTAAATCTTTGATTGATGGTTTTTTGAAAACATTTTGCACTTTACTCAAGTAGGCGCACTAAACCAACCTGGCGTGCCATTTACACTGCCAGCTATTCACAACGCCTCAGGCAGCCCTGGTTTATCATCGCCAGGGCTGCGGACGGCCGATTGCTGCTAAAGTAGTTTGGCTAAATATTCAAAGCTGCGAATGGCTTCCGGGACGGTGCCACATTCCACGCTAAACACAATATCGCGGTCCTGGGCGACGGGTTTGACGATGTCAATGACCCGCTGCCAATCAACCACACCCTCGCCGCAGGCGCAGCCCACGGGCGTGCCGGTGACCTTGCCGCGCTCGGCTTCGCCCTGCTGCATACTGATGTCTTTGGCATGCAGATGCACCAGCCGGTCGCGTACCCGCTCCAGCCATTCGTACGGATCGGAGCCGCCCGCCAGGTAGCTGTTGCCCGTGTCGTAGTTGATGCCGATGGCGGGTGAATCAACCAGGTTGTAGATGCTGTCCAGGCCGTCGGGGGTTTTGCTGTACTGCTGGTGCGGTTCGATGCCGATTTGGATGCCGTGCCGCTCGGCGACCAGGGACGCCTCTTTGAGCGTGTAGGTCATCAGCATAAAATCCATCTCCCGGCTGGTCCAGGTGGGTTTGGGGCCTTCGTCGGTGTTGATGACGGGTGCGCCCGCGTCGGCGGCCCAGCGGACGGCCGTCTTCAAATATTCCACGCTGATTTCCGGCTTGCACAGCGGCGTGTGGGAGGACAGGCCAGACAGCTTGATGTTGTGCTGGGCGCACAGGTCGCGCACCCAGAGCGGGTCGTCGTACATGGAGACGGAGTGAAAATAGCCCGCCTCGCTGAGCAGTTCACGGCCCAGGTGAACCATCGGTTCGATATATTCGTAGCCAATTTCGGCTGCTTTGGCGACACCCCAGGCAAATGGTTTGTCGTGGTGGCGCACAAATTCCATATTTACGCCAATTTTGATGGCCATGTCGTCTCCTCTAAAAATAGGCCGCGGATTACGCGGATGAACGCGGATTAGATCTGGTAAATCTGTGTAATTTGTTGATGGTTAGTTGTTTTGGATGCGTTGGTTGGCGTCGGCGACCAGGTCGCGCACCCAGGCCAGGCTCTTTTCGATCATCGGGCCGCCTTGCCCTTCACACTCGATGCTGACGATGCCGTCGTAGCCGATGTCTACCAGGATGTCGAAGCATTTTTTGATGTTGTCGACGTTGACGCCATCGCCGATGGCGGTCTGGCTGACGGCAATACCGGTCAGTTCACCGCGCAGAGAGGCAGCCAGCGATTGGCTGACGTCTTTGACGTGCACGTGGCTGACGCGATCTTTAAAGCGGGTGAGGAAGGCGACGGGGTCTTGCCCGGCAATGAAGGTATTGCCGGTATCCATGTTCATGCGCAGCAGCGGGGTGTCGAAAAAGTCCAGCATGCGGGCCATGAAGTCGGGTTTGGTGGTGTAGTAGCCGTGGGGTTCGATGTTAATGATCATGTTGTAGTGAACGGCCGTTTCCAACACCTCGCCATAAATCCGTTTCATCATCTCCAGCGCCTGGTCATCGGTCTGCCCGGCCGGTTTGTACATGTGGTCGGTGGTGTCGATGTGGGTGCAGCCAGCCAGCGACGCCCAGCGAATGCTGTTGATGATGTAGCGGGTGCCCAGCGACTCTGCGTTGGGCAGGGAGAGCGGATAAGCGGCGTCTAGCTGGGAAAATTGAACGCCGTAGCTGTCCATCTTCTTACGCAGCGCGACGGGATCTTCCCACAGGGCCACATGGGGCTGGTAGCCAAGCCCGTGCAGCCAGCTAACGCCGTCAATGGTGCCACATTCGATGTAATGCACATCGTTTTTCTGGGCCCACTGCAAACAGTGCTCAAAATCCCAATAGGAACTGTTAAACGCATCGGTATGAAAGCCTATTTCAATCATCGTAGTCCCCCTAAGGTGAAAAATAGCGGTGGGTCTGGCAGCCAAACCCACCGCTATTTTAGAAAGTGTTATTCACCGCCCCAACGGCCCGGGAAATCGGGCATGCCTTCACAGCCGCACATGGCGTAGTGCAGCGGGGGCATGTTGGGCTGGACGTATTGATCCAGGTTGTCGTTGGTAATGACGGGTTGCGGGAGACGCCAGACAGCTGGCAGTTCTTCACCGTTCATGATGCGCAGACCGGCGATAATGGGGGTGCGCCATTGGAAGGTGGGGAAGGTGGGGGCAATACCGGAAAGGCCATTTTCTTGCCATTTCACCAGGAAGTCTTGCTGATCCTCACCGACGATGATGGGGTAGGGCTGGCCAGCATCTTCAAACGCTTCGAGGGCGGCAACGGCCGTTGCCCCAGCATCCATCCACACCGCGTCGATCCGGCCAAAGCGATCCAGGTAATCGGTCACAATTGATTTCACTTTGGCGTTGTCACCATCGCCAAACTCCACACCAATGACGTTGATGCCACCGGCTTCTTCAAACGCCAGTTTGGCCGCAGCCCAACGCTCTTCCAGCACATCCACACCGGGCAGAATGCGTAAGGCCAGCACGTTACAGTCATCGCCACAGTTGTCGATGATGTATTGGGCACCTGCTTCACCAAAGGCATACCCGCCAATGGGCTGAACAAAGCTCACGGGACAGTCGGTAAACACACCGCGGTCGAAGACAACAACGGGCAGCACTTCACAGGCCTGTTCAACGGCGGGGGTCAAAGCGGCCGTGGTGTTGGGGGAAACAATCAAAACATCGCAGTTGCCACTGGCCACCAGGTCAGCGATATCGGAAATCTGCTTTTCATCACTGCCTTCAGCATCTACATGGATGAACTCTTCAATTTCTGGATGCAAATCTACTTCCGCCTGCATCGTGGTGTAGCCGACCACGCGCCACGGATTGTTGACACCAGCATTGGAGAAGCAGAAGGTGTACGGGCCTTCTTTGGCGTAGGCACTGGTATCCACAAATTCAGCTTCCAGGTACTGGAGCCACGGTTCGCCTTCAGGACCTTCTGCGGTCAGGGTCATCTGGCGCATGGAACGATCATACTGATCCTGGCTGAAAAACTCAGATTTCACTTCGGCGGCATCACTTTCCAGGCCAGCCGCAACGGGTTCTTCCGCTGCCGGTTCCTCAGCTGCCGGTTCTTCAGCCGCCGGTTCATCTACGGCCGTATCGTCGGTAGCCGGTTCTTCTGTGTCGCCACCACCGCAGGCCACCAGCCCGAAAATAAGGGCTACCAAAGCCAATAACACCAACCAGGAACGTTTTTTGTTCTTGTTTAACATTGAGAATCTCCTCCATCATAAGAAGTAAAAAGTGAAAAGTTGGTCGGAAAGTTGTTTGTCTTTCTGCAGCGTCACCTCCTTTTATTTGCCTAAAGTTTTATCGGTTAACGTGAACGGCGCGCGCTTAAGGCGGCGTAAGCCACCGCGCCAATGATGATGAGTCCTTGTACCGCATCGCGCAGGGGTTTGGGCAGGCCCAGCAGGTTCAGCAGGGTAAACAGGGCTTCCAGGGCCAGCGCCCCGGCAATGGCGGCGGGCACAGAACCGCGCCCGCCCAGCAGCACGGCTCCACCCAAAACGGCCGCTGAAATTGCCTGAAGTTCAAACCCATCCCCGGCATCCGGGTTGACGCCGCCAAAACCACCTTGCAAGATGCCCGCGATGACGGCCGTTACCGCCGACACCACAAAAGCCACAATACGCATCTTTTCCACCTGAATGCCCGCCAATTTGGCCGCCCGTGCATTGTCGCCCACGGCCAGCAGCTGGCGGCCCAGGTTAGTGTAATGGAACAGGTAAATCAGGATGGCGCTGACCACAAGCAGCACAATGACCGCATAGGGAAAGCGCTCCACCCAGGGCACCGGCTCCAGCCACCCCCGGCCAAAAGCGCGGAAGTTGTCGGTGAGGTAGCCGCGCGGCGCGCCGCCCGTCCAGTACAGCCCGGCACCGCGCAGGGCCAGCAGCATACCCAGCGTGGCGATGAGTGAGGGCACCTTGAAGTAAGAGACCAGCGTGCCGTTGATCACCCCGGCGGCAATGCCGATGGCAAACAGCACCACAATCACCCACCAGGTGTTGCTGGGATCATTGTTGATCAGCAGCGAAGCGCCAATGACCGTCAGGGACATAATCGACCCTACAGACAGATCAAAGCCGCCCGCCACGATGACAAAGAGCTGTCCAGCGGTCAAAATCATCAGTGGTGCAGCCCGGCGCAGCAAATTGAGAATGCCGGAAGGCTCTAAAAAGGTCGGGTTTTGTGTGCCAATGGCAATGAGCAGCAGAATGAGCACCACATAAATTGGCGAAATGGAGCGAAGGGCAGCCTGAAGGCGGCTGCCGAAGGATTTTTCTTGCTGGATAGTTGAAAGTGGCGCCATGATTTACTCTCCTGCCTAGGCGGCTTTTTCTCGTGAGCGAATGGTGTAGCTGGCCACGGCCAAAATGATGATCGCGCCGCGCAACACCTGTTTCAAGAAGGTATCTACGCCGAGCTGGTTGAACATGGTGTCTAAAATGCCAAAGATCAAAACACCTGCCAGTGTGCCTACCACACCGCCTTTACCGCCAGAAAGCGCCGTGCCACCCACCACAACGGCCGCAATCGACTCCAAATCGTACAAACCATCGGTGCCCACCCAGGGAGCGCCCGAGCGCAGCCGACTGACGACAAACAGCCCGGTGAGTACGGCCGTTAAGCTGCAAATCACATGCGCCAAAATAATCACCCGGTCGGTGCGCAGGCCAGAGAGCCGCGAGGTTTCGACATTGCCGCCCACTGCGTACAGGTGCGCGCCAAACTTGGTGCGGCTCAGCACCAGCGCCCCCACGATGGTGACGCTCAGCAGCACCAAAATGGAGATGGGAATGGGGCCAATCTGGCCGTAGCCCAGCGTTTGGAAGCTGCGCGGCACCGCGCCCACGAAGTTTTCAAAGCTGGCGTTGAGAATGCCTTTTAGCACCAGCCCCACGCCGAGGGTGGCGATAAACGGATTCACCTTCAGCTTGCTGACGATCAGGCCGTTAATGAGCCCCACAAACGCGCCAATGCCCAAAACGGCCGCTACCGCCATCGGTACCCGGTTGGGGTCCCCTTGCATGATGTAAGAAGCCATTACGGCCGTTACGCTAATCAGATACGCCACCGACAAATCAATCGAAGCGGCCAGCATGACAAACGTTTGCCCCATAGCCACAATGCCCAACGCCACCGAGCGCACCACCATGTTGGTGAGGATGGTGCTGGAGGTGATCTGGCCGCGGCCAAAAATGGCGTCCAGAACGATGGCCGCCACAAACACCACCACTAAAATGGCGTAAACCGGCGGTATTTTCGAGTCGCGCATCAGGGAGCGCATGGAAGTCAAGCTTTTTGCGGTCATCGTTTTACCGTTCCTTCCCGTTTCGTGGGGCAGGTGTGCTGCCCGTGCCATCCTGGTGGCCCGTGGCCAGGAGCATGATCTCTTCTTCGCTGGCACCGGCGGGCAGTTCCCCGCTGATACGGCCGTCCCACATCACCACAATCCGGTCACTCATGCCGATAATCTCGGGCAGTTCCGAGGAAATCATCAGAACGGCCGTTCCCGCCTTGGCCAGGTCACGAATCATCTCGTGGATACTGGCCTTGGCGTCCACGTCAATGCCCCGGGTTGGCTCATCAAAAATGAGCAGATCACACGTCGAGGCCAGCCATTTGGCCAGCACCACTTTTTGCTGGTTGCCGCCGCTCAGATATTGCACTTCTTGCACGATGCTGGGCGTGCGTACGTCTACCTGCTGCACCAGTTCGGGCACCAGCTGTGGTTTTTCGGCCGTGCCAAACCGCTTGATGCGGCGCAAAACGGCCTGCAACGCCCGCACCGAGGCCAGGATGTTGTCGTTCAGCGGCTGGTTGGGGAAGATGCCTTCCGCTTTACGATCTTCTGTCACAAAGCCCAGGCGCAGGTTGATGGCAGCTTTGGGGGTTTTAATCGGCCGTTCGGTGCCCTGCACCAAAATCCGGCCTGTGGTAAACGGCTCCACGCCAAAAATTGCCTGGGCCAGCTCGGTACGGCCCGACCCTTGCAGCCCGGCCACACCTACGATTTCGCCCGCGCGCAGCTTCAGGTTGATGTCGCGCAGTTTGGCATTGCTGGCGTTTACCACTTCCAGCGCTACCGCGCCAATCTCGTCGGCTTGGGCCAGCTCGGGAAAATATTGGTCCAATTCCCGCCCCACCATCATCGTGATCACCTGGGAGGGTGTGGCCGCGTCTGCCGCCACGGAGGCCACGTGCTGCCCATCTTTCAGCACGGTAATCGTTTTAGCCAGGTCAAACACTTCGGTAAACCGGTGAGAGATAAAAATGACCGCGATGCCGGTGGCAATCAGCTTGTGAATGAGGCGGGTTAAGATTTCTACTTCGTGGGTGGCTAAAGCGGCCGTTGGCTCATCCATGATCAGCACTTTGGAGTCAAACGACAGCGCCTTGGCAATTTCCACCAGCTGCTGCTCGGCAATGGACAGGGTTTTTACTTCGGCATCGGGCGAAATCATCGTTTCGGCCCCAATGCGCTGCAACACTTCTTGTGTCTGGCGCATCAGCTGGCGCTGGTCAATGACCCCATAGCGGCTCGGCTCACGCCCCAAAAAGATATTCTGGGCCACGGTTCGCTCGGGCAGCAGGTTAAATTCCTGGTAAATGATGCTGATGCCCGCTTCTTGCGCCTCGCGTGGGTGCTTGAAGCTGATCGGCCGACCCTGGAAAAACAGTTCACCTTCGTCCGGGGTGTAAGCCCCAGCCAGGATCTTCATCAGCGTGGATTTGCCCGCGCCGTTTTCACCCACCACGGCATGAACCTCGCCCGGCAAAAATTGGATTGAGACATCGTTCAGCGCTACGACACCGGGAAACCGTTTGGTGATATTGCGCGCCTCTAAGATAGGTGACTGAGCGTTCGCCATGCGGCTGATCTCCTTCAATCCGTCAACAACGACTTCAGAAAAGCCAGGCCCTGGGCGGCGATGCTGTCCTGGTCTGGGGCAATTTCGCGCCAGATGCACACGGCGCGGGCAATGGACTGTACTTCTGGCGTGAAGGATTCAATCACCACCGCGCCGTCGTACCCGACTTCGTTTAACGCCTGGGCAACGCCAGGCCAATTTACCTGCCCGGTGCCGGGAATGCCCCGGTCATTTTCGCAGGCATGGACGTGGTAAATGCGGGACCCTGCCCGGCGAATGGCGGCGGCTGAATCTTTTTCTTCCAGGTGCATGTGGAAGGTGTCCAGGTGCAGCCCGACGGCGTCGCAATCGACTGCGGCCAGCAGCGCCAATCCCTGGTCCACCACGTTGATCATGTCGGTTTCAAAGCGGTTGAGCGGCTCCAGCGCCAGCCGGACGCCCTGCTGTTGGGCATAGCTGCCCCATTGGTGCAGCCCGGCGACGGCGCGCTGCCACTCATCCTGGCGGGCAACGGCCGTTGCCAACCTCTCTTTCCCCACGGCCGAATACATCGGCCCCGACACAACCGGTGAACCCAGTTCCGCAGCGGCGTCGATGCACCAGCGCAGATAATCGGCGGCTTGTTGGTGAACGGCCGTAACCGCACTGCTCAAATTTCGGTCTGGCCCAAACGCGCCACAAACCAGCACGCCCACGCCCGCCTCGGCGGCGGCGCGGCGTAGGGTTGGCACATCAATCAGCGCCGGATCTTCTACCGCCACTTCCAGCAGATCGAAGCCCATCGCCGCCGCTTTGTCTAGCAAACCCAGGTGGGTAGCGGTAGCAAAAGGTGAAGCCCAAATGAAGGTGTTCGCGCCAAATTTCACGACATGCTCCATACGTACAAAAAGTGGGCAGACTGGTCTGGTAATCAGTTGCCAGACCAGTCGCTAAACGTCAAAAATGGTTGGGATTGGCCGGTTTATTACGAACTCAGCGAAGCAATGGCCACCCGCTCTCCCGATTGGGCCGACTGAACGCCAGCCTGCAGCACTTCAACTTCTTTCACGCCGTCGTAGAAATTGGGCCGAATTTCCCCGCCGGTTTCAATCGCCTTCATAAAGTCAACCACGGCATGGTGGAACTCGTGCTCGTAGCCAATGATGTGCCCCGGCGGCCACCAGTTCGCCACGTACTCGTGCTGTCCACCTTCGGTGGCAATGATGGTGCGGAAGCCCTGGGCGTAGGCCGGGTCGTTACGCAGGAAAAGCTGAAGCTCGTTCATGCGCTCCAGGTTGAAGACAATGCTGCCTTCGCTGCCGTAGATTTCAAAGTAGTTGTAATTTTTGCGGCCGGGAGCAAAACGCGAGGCTTCAAACGTACCCAACGCCCCGTTTTCAAACTCGGCCACCATAAAGGAGGCGTCGTCTACGGTGACCTGGCCCATTTCAGTGGACTCGCCAGACCCTGCGCTGAAGGTGGCGGCCCCGGCCCCGGGAAGCGGCCGTTCCTTAATAAACGTCGTCATCATCGCCGCCACCGACTTGATGTCGCCCACCAAAAACCGCGCCAGGTCAATGCTGTGGGAGTTTAAATCGCCGTGTGGTCCCGTGCCGGCCGTCTCGGCCCGCAGGTGCCAGGTGAGGGGGAAGTTTGGATCCACAATCCAATCCTGCAAATACGCGCCGCGCCAATGGAAAATACGGCCGATTTTCCCCTCGTCAATTAACCGCTTGGCCAGCATCACCGCCGGGCAGCGGCGATAATTGTGGTTTACATAATGCACGATGCCCGCCGCGTCGGCCGCCTCATACATTTCGCGTGCTTCATCCAAATTAAGCGCAAACGGCTTCTCGCAAAAGATGTGCTTGCCTGCTTTGGCCGCCGCCACGGCAATATCGCGGTGCAGGTACGTGGGCACCGAAATGTCCACAATGTCCACATCGTCCCGCTCCATCACCTTGCGCCAATCCGTTTCCGTCTCTTCCCAGCCCCAGCGCTCAGCAAACGCCTTCAGTTCGGCCTCGTTCTGGCCGCAGGCCACCTTCAACACCGGCTTAATCCCCATGTCGAAGAAGCGTGGCGCGTTGAGCCAGGCATTGCTGTGCGCTTTGCCCATAAACTTGGTGCCAATAATGGCCACATTCATCGTTTTCATAAATTCCTCCTCTCACCCAATGGCGGCAAACATCCTACAACAGTCCGGCAGAAATCGCTTTGACGTTATGATGTCGAGTTCGCCGGACTGTTTAAGTATTGCGCTGTCATCAATAATCTGATGCGAACTTTCGGGGCGCAATACTACCGGACATTGGCTGCAATTTCTTTCAGCCGGGCCACGCTCTGCTCCACGGCCCAATGCTCCCGATTTTCATAATCTGGGTGCAGCGAATCCGTCTCCACCGCCAGGAAACCCTGGTAGTTGGCATCATACAAAATCTGGGCCAGCTTCTGATTGTCCACCAGTCCATCACCCACGGGCGTGGAAGAGAAGAAGTACCATTCGCGGGCATCCAGTCCCTTCACCGGCTTCAAATCCTTGATGTGGGTGGCATAAACCCGGTTGGCCAGCTTCTTGGCCCCGGCCACCGGATCGTCCAACAGCCGCAAGAAGTTGCCCGTGTCCAGGTTGAGGCCCAAATAGGGTGAATTTACCCGCTCCAACAGCTCCACACATTCGTCGGCGGTGTAATCAATGTGGTTTTCGACGGCCAGCTTGACCCCGTTTTCTTCGGCCACTTTAACCGCCTCTTTGAACCAGTCCACCAGAATGTCAATCTGCGGCGCGTGTGGCTCAAAGCGGAACATCAGGCTGCTGGCCACCACCCGCATCACTGGGGCACCAATGAGTCTGGCGTTGGGAATTTGGGCAACCATGTCGTTAAATGCGTCACGATTTTTGCCTGCTTCCAGGCCGTCTGGATGCCCCCACGCGTAGACTCGATCAAACCCATATTCATCCAGCTGCGCTTTTAAATCCACAAACCAGGCTTTGTCAAAGCTGGGGAAAAAACATGATTCCAGGGAAACTCCATCGACGTCTAACTTCTTGGCAAACGCCAAAAAATCTTCCATCGACATTTTTTCGTTTTCTGGGGGTGGGGTTTGATGGGGGTATACCTCGCCGAAGTAGCGGTGAAAACAGTAGCTGTCTATGCCCACTTTCATCTTCATGCCAAACACTCCTTTCAATTGTTTTGCAGGTAAATATAGAAACTGGATTACGTTGGTATGTTGTCCGGCCTACTCTCGTGATCGAATGAGTTCTACTTCAAACATAGATCGATCACCGCGATGTAGCGCTTTGTAATATTCCAACGGGGTTCCGTCCGGTAGGTAGCTGATGCTTTCCAAAGAAATGAGCGGGGCGCCTTCTTTGACTTCCAGCAAATTTGCTTCGTACTCACCGGCAACAATGGCTTCCAAAATGCGACGGCCGCGGTCAAGGACCAGGCCGTATGTCTCTTCCAGGTAGGCGTAAAGTGAACGCCGCGTCAGGTCTGTTTCTACCAGGCCTGGGCATAACGAGTGGGGGAGGTAGGTTGTAACCAGAACAATGGGCTCGTCATCGACGTAGCGCACCCGGTCGATTCGGATAACCGGGGTTTCGGGAGCCAGCTGCAAAAAGGCAGCCACTTTGGCATTGGCCGGAATGACGGCCTGTTTAAGCACTTTGGAGACAGGAACATGACCTTTTTGCGTCATGTCCTGGTAAAAGCCGGTCAGCTTTTGGAACAGGCTTTCACCAATCTTTGGTTCGGCAATGAAGGTGCCACGGCCTTTAATGCGGACAATGAGCCCCTCATTTTCCAGGCCACGTAGTGCTTGTCGAATCACCGTGCGGCTGACATCAAACATCCCACAAAGATCTGGTTCACTAGGCAGCTGATCGCCTGGAATAGCTTCGCCGTGTTCGATGAACTCTTTCAGAGCGTCATGGACCTGTACATATAAGGGGATGTATGTACTCCGATCAATTTTTGTATCCACACTCATGATTCGATTTGTAATCCTGTAATCCTGTAATTACAACTTGATGGGTAGTTTATACAGTTTGTATAGGTTGTCAAGAAATTATTTGTGCGATTCTTTACAAGATGGGCGTTTTGGGCAGAATCACGCCCAAAGTAGTTGACATTTGCGTATGATTCATACTAATATACGGACGTCAGGTTATTATGTTGTCCGTACAAGTAATAAATTGTCAGGAGATTATTAAATGGCCAATGTGACTCTTCAGGAAAAGGTCAGTTATCAAAGCAAATCGCCCCTTTACCAGCAGATTTACCAGCTGCTGCGTCACAAGATTTTGGGAGGGCAATGGAATCCCAATGAGATGCTTCCCTCGGAAGCGGAGCTTGTGGAGCAGTACAACGTTAGCCGGGCAACGGTGCGGCAGGCGTTGGATGAACTGGTCAGCGATGGCTTGATCTACCGGCGGCAGGGACGAGGTACGTTTATTTCCCCGCCGACGGTGGAGCAGGGGTTGGTCCGTATTGTCAGCTTCACGGAAGACATGCAGCAGCGGGGACTGAACCCTGGCACCAAGCTGATTTCTGCGGGGTTAGTCTCGGCTTCAAAAATGCTGGCCAATGAACTGCAAATTGAAGAGGGTGAATCGCTGGCCCGGATTGAGCGCTTGCGTCTGGCCGATGGTGCGCCGATGAGCGTGGAGGTTTCCTTTTTGGTGCATCGTTACTGCCCCGGTATTTTGGCGCAAGATTACACGTCGCGCTCGCTGCGGTTGATGTTGGAAGACAGCTATCAGATTCGCATAACCAGCGCTCGGCAAAAAATTCAGGCGGTGGCGGCTACGGAAGAGATGGCTGAAGTTCTGGGGATTGATCCAGGGGCACCGCTGCTGTACATCGAGCGCATTTCGTTTTCGGAGTTTGATTTTCCGGTGGAATATTTGCGCCTTTTTCATCGCGGCGACCGGTATACGCTGCACGCTGACCTGCGCGGCTGAGCAACACAATCGCTTATCCACATACCAAAACACAAAATAAGATGCACATTGTTACTTTAGGCGAGATTCTGATTGATATGTTTCCGGCGGAGGTGGGACGGCCGTTAACCCAGGTCACTGCCTTCCATCCCAAACCGGGTGGGGCACCAGCCAACGTGGCGGTGGCCGCCCGCCGCCTGGGGGCAACCACCGCCTACATTGGCAAGGTGGGTGAGGATATTTTTGGCCACCAGCTCATTGACGTGCTGCGGCAAGAAGGGGTGGAGACGCGCGGCATGTGCATCGACGAGGAAGCGCGGACGACGATGGCCATCATTGCCCTGCCAGATGCGAACACGGCCGAATTTGTCTTCTATCGCAATCCGGGCGCCGACTTACAGCTGCGGGCCGACGAACTGGATGATGGTTTGCTGCAAAACACGCGGGCGCTGCATATTGGCTCTTTGAGTCTGGTGGCAGAACCGGCCCGCACGGCCACGCAAACGGCCGTTGCCACAGCCAAAGAAGCCGGGGCGCTCATCTCTTTCGACGTGAACTACCGCCCCAGCCTGTGGCGCAGCCCGAAAGAGGCGCTGGCCCAGATTGAAAAGATGATTCCGCAAGTCGATTTAGTGAAAGTTAATGAAGTTGAGCTGGCACTGCTGGCAGGTGATGGGGTGGAAACGGCCGTTGCCCTCCAAGCCATCCTCTCCCAGGGAACCAGCCTGTGTGTGCTCACTCGTGGCCCACACGGCAGCCGGGCGCAAACGGCCGTTGGCGCAGTAGAGGTGCCTGCCTTCCCGGTTACCACTGTGGATGCCACCGGCTGCGGCGATGCTTTTATTGCCGCGTTGCTGTTTCAACTTACCAAAACGGCCGATTGGCGACAGGCGCTTGTCCCTGAGCAGCTGCGGCAGGCGCTTCGCTTTGCCAACGCCGTTGGGGCGTTAACCGCTCAGACGCAAGGGGTGATACCGGCATTGCCAACGGCCGTTCAGGTACAGAACTTCCTCTCGCAACAACCTATTTCCACCTAAGGATGCGTTTACAAATAACTTTTTCTAAGAAAACGCATCCGCAAGGTTTGCCCGTTTACCAAAATCCCAAATTGAAAACGGGCAAACCCTAAGGAGTCCATATGAACATTTCCATGCAATCCGCTGTCGGGCTGGACGAGCTAAACGAAATAGCCCGCCAGATGCGCCTCGACATCCTGGAGATGACCACCAAGGCCGGATCGGGTCATCCCTCCAGCTCATTTTCGGCCACCGAAGTGGTCACCGCGCTTTATTTTGGCGGGGTGCTGCGCTACCGTGCCGATGAGCCAAACTGGCCAGCCCGCGACCGCTTCATTATGAGCAAGGGGCACGCCGCCCCGCTGCTGTATGCGGCGCTGTCTCGCGCGGGCTACATTCCGCGCGAGATGATCTGGACTTTGCGCGAGGTGGACAGCCCGGTGCAGGGGCACCCCATCCAAAATTTGCTGCCCGGCGTGGAAGCCACCACCGGCTCGTTGGGGCAGGGGCTGTCGGCGGGTGTGGGGCACGTGCTGGGTGGCCGCCTCAATAACCTCGACTACCGCGTCTATGTGCTGCTGGGCGATGGCGAATGCGAAGCCGGGCAGGTTTGGGAAGCGGCTATGTCCGCCGCCCACTTCAAGGCGGACAACCTGGTGGCTATCCTCGACTACAACAAATTTCAAGAGACCGGGCCGATCAGCCGCGAAATGGGGCTGGAGCCGCTGGTGCAAAAGTGGCAGAGCTTTGGCTGGCACGTGGAAGAGGCGGATGGCCACGATCTGGCCGATCTGCTGGCCAAATTTGAAGCCGTTCAGGCGGTGAAGGGTCAGCCGTCGATCATCATTGCCCACACCGTGAAAGGCAAGGGCGTTTCTTTTGTTGAAGCAAATTTCACATTCCACGGTCGGGCGCTGACCCAAGAGCAGGCCGTTTTGGCCCGGGAGGAACTCAATGGAACTCGGTAAACAGGCAGGACTCAAACCATATCCCCAACCGCTGCGCAACGTTTTTGGCGAAGCGCTGCTGAATGTGGCCCGCGCCAATGAAAAAGTGGTCGTGCTCGACGGCGACCTGGGCAACTCTACCAAAACGGAATATGTGCGCGAGGAATTCCCAGAGCGTTTTTTTAACATCGGCATTGCCGAGAGTAATCTGGTGGGGGTTGGGGCCGGGCTGGCTGGCTGTGGCTTTGTGCCCTGGATTACCAGCTTCTCGTCCTTTTTACTCTGCAACGCCTATGACCAGATTCGGCTGGCGGTAGCCATGTCCAACATCAATGCCAAGATTCTGGGCAGTCACGGCGGCATCACCCTGGGCAAGGATGGCCCCACGCAGATGGGCATTGAAGATTTGGCGCTGATGGGCGGGCTGCCCACCTTCACCATTTTGGTGCCCAGCGATCCGGCCTCGATGCACGCGGCCGTCAAAGCGGCAACTGATTTTGAGGGGCCGGTTTTCTTGCGCTCCAGCCGGGTGGCTTTGCCGGAAATTTATCCGATGGACAACTGTCCGTTTGAGATTGGCAAGGCGAACGTGGTGCGCCAGGGCAGCGATCTGACGATTGTGGCTTGCGGCATTATGGTGGCGGCGGCGCTGGATGCAGCGGCCGTTTTGGCCCAAGAAGGTATCGAAGCGCGGGTGCTGGACATGCACACCATCCGCCCGATGGACGTGGCCGCCCTGGCGGCGGCGGCGCGGGAAACCGGAGCCATCGTCACGGCCGAGGAGCACCTGCTGCAAGGCGGCATGGGCAGCAACATTGCCCGCGTGGTAGCGGCGCACCATCCGGTGCCGATGCGCTTTGTGGGGCTGGCCGACACCTACACCGAGTCAGGCGATCCGGATGATTTGCTGAAGAAGTATAAGTTAACGGCCGTTGACATCACCGCCGCCGCCCGGGAAGCAGTCGCGGCCAAGGTAGGATAATGATGTTGTACGACGCATTAAAACAACGCGCCGCAGCAGGCAATCCGATTCGAGTGGCCGCCAGCGGGGCGGGCTGGATGGGCAGCGGCTTTGCTGCCCAAATGGCTCACGTGCCCGGCATGGAGCTGTCTGTGTTGGTGGATGCCGATCTGCAAGCGGCGTGTGACGCGTTCATGGCCACCGGGCTGGACCGGGGCGATGTGGTGGAAGCGGCGCGAGTTGGCCTGGCAATGGACGCCATCCGCCAGGGCAAGCGCATCATCACCGACGACATTACCCTGGCGGCGCAGCTGGACGCCATCGATGTGCTCACCGACGCCACGCCGTCGCCCGCTTCCGGGGCGGAAACCGCCTACGCGGCCATCAGCCACGGCAAAGACGTGGTGCTGATCAACATCGAGGCGGACGTGACGGTGGGCCGCATGCTGAAAAAGCTGGCGGCCGATGCCGGTGTGTTGTATTCGGTATCCTCCGGGGACGAGCCGGGCTGCCTGATGGAGCTGGTGGAGTTTGTGAATTTGCTGGGGTTCGAGCCGATTGTGATTGGCAAGGGCAAAAACAACCCGTTGAACCCGGCGGCGACGCCCGACACCGTGGCCGAATCGGCTAAGCGGGCCAACAAGGACGCCTACCAAACTGCTTCCTATGTGGATGGCTCCAAAACGATGTTCGAGATGACCTGCGCCGCCAACGCCACCGGCTGCGTGCCGATGCAGCGGGGCATGGTCGGGCCGGAGGCGACACAGGAGACGGTGACGGAAATCTTTTCTTTACGGGAAGATGGCGGTTTGGCTCCGTTCCCTGGCGTGGTGGACTTTGTGCAGGGGGCGGCGATGGCTGGCGGCGTCTTTGTGACGGTGCGGGTGCAGGATGACCGGATCGCCGACGATTTGAAATATCTGAAAGTGGGCAACGGCCGTTATTCCACCTTCTTCCGCCCGTACCACCTCTGGTTTATTGAGGCGCCCATCTCCATTGCCCGCGCCGTTTTGTACCGGCAGACAACGCTGGTGCCGCTGGACCGGCCGGTGGCGGATGTGCTGACCATTGCCAAGCGGGATTTGCAGCCGGGCGATCGGCTGGATGAGTTTGGCGGCTACACCTTTCGCGGATTGATGGATACGGCAACGGCCGTTGCTGCCGAAAATGGCTTGCCGGTGGGGTTGGCCCCTGGTGCGATCATGAAGCGCCCGGTGGCCCTGGGCCGCGTCATCACCTGGGACGATGTGACCCTAGACGAGGCCAGCACGGTGGTGAAGCTGCGGCGGCAGCAGGATAGGTTGTGAAACGTGATGCGTGATGCGTGAAACGTGATTTTTGCTCTTCACGTTTCACGTTTCACGCATCACGCAGCAAAGGATTGACACAGTGGTTGAACAGACACAAATTGACAATGAAGTGCAGGCAGTGATTGAAGCGAGTGGCTTAACGGCCGTTGCGCTGCAAGAAGCGCTGCGCAAAATGCACCTGATTCGCCTGTTTGAAGAGAAGGCGGAGGCGCTGTACGCCCTGGGCAAAATTCACGGCACGATGCACCTCTCCATTGGGCAGGAGGCGTCGGCCGTCGGTGCCTGCCTGGCGCTGAACCCTGACGATTTCATCCTCAGCACCCACCGCGGCCACGGTCACTGCATTGGCAAAGGGGCTGAGCCCCGGCTGATGATGGCTGAGTTTTTTGGCAAGGAAGTGGGCTACTGTCGCGGTCGCGGCGGGTCGATGCACATTGCTGACGTGGCCGGGGGCAACCTGGGGGCCAACGGCATCGTGGCGGGCGGCATTCCGCTGTCCACCGGAGTGGGCCTCAGCATCAAAATGCAGCGGTTGGGCAAAGTGTGCCTCACCTTTTTTGGCGATGGCGCGGCCAACGAGGGCGCGTTCCACGAATCGCTCAACCTGGCGGCCATCTGGCAGCTGCCGGTGGTGTACATTTGCGAAAACAATCGGTACGCCATGTCCATGCCGGTGGAGCAGGCGTTCTCCATTGCTCAGATTTCGCAGCGGGCGGTGGCCTACAACATCCCTGGCGTGACGGTGGACGGCAATGATCTGTTTGCGGTGTACGAGGCGGTGAAAACGGCCGTTACCCGAGCCCGCGCCGGTGAAGGTCCCAGCCTGATTGAAACGGTGACTTACCGCTGGCGGGGTCACTCCAAGAGCGACCGGCAGCGCTACCGCACCCGCGACGAGGTAAAAGCGTGGCAGGAGCGCGATCCGATTGCCCACCTGGAGCAGCAGTTGCTGAGCGCCGGGCTGTTCGACGAGGCGCAGCTGGCCGAGATCGCCGCCGCTGCCCAACAAACAATCGAAGAAAGTGTGGCCTTTGCCGAGGCGGCGGCGGATCCTGACCCGGCCTCAATTTTGGAAGGTGTGTATGCTTAAGCAACTAGAAGCAGTGGCGGCAGAGGGGGAAACGGCCGTACTCCGCGAACTTACTTACGCCCAGGCGGTGCGCGAAGCCTTGCAGCTGGCGATGACGCGGGACGAAAAAGTGTTCATGCTCGGCGAAGACATTGGCGTGTACGGCGGCGCGTTTGGCGTTACCGATGGTTTGTACGAGCAGTTTGGCCCGGAGCGCGTGCGCGATACGCCCATCTCTGAGGCGGTGATTGCCGGTGCGGCCGTCGGCGCAGCCATGACCGGCATGCGCCCGGTGGCCGAAATTCAGTTTATGGACTTCATCACCCTGTCCATGGAGCAGCTGGTGCTGCAAGGGGCCAAGATTCGCTTCATGTTTGGCGGCAAGGCGACGGTGCCGCTGGTGCTGCGTACGCCAGCTGGCTCTGGCACCGGGGCCGCGGCGCAGCATTCGGAAAGCCTGGAGGCGTGGTTTGTGCACGTGCCCGGCCTGAAGGTGGTGATGCCCTCCACCCCCTACGACGCCAAAGGGCTGCTGCTGGCGGCCATCGAGGATGATAATCCGGTGATTTTTGTGGAGCACAAGCTGCTCTATCGCACCAAAGGGCACGTGCCGGAAGGGTATTACACCGTGCCGCTGAGCCAGAGCGAAGTGAAGCGAGAAGGGCGCGATCTGACCGTGGTAGCCACGTCGATTATGGTGCCGCGCGCGCTGGAGGCGGCCGAATTACTGGCCAAAGAGGGTATTGAGCTGGAAGTGGTCGATCCGCGCACGCTGAAGCCGTATGATGCGGGCACGGTGACACAGTCGGTGATCAAAACGGGCAAGGCGCTGGTGGTGCATGAAGCGCCCAAAACCGGCGGCTTTGGCGGCGAAGTGGTGGCCGAGATTGTGTCTGGCGCGGCGTTTGATTATTTGGAAGCGCCGGTGCGCCGTCTGGCGGGGCTCGACGTACCCATTCCGTATAACCGGGAGCTGGAGCGAACGGCCGTTCCCCAAACAGAAGACATCGTGCGTGAGGCGCGGGCGCTGGTGCAGGGGGCTTACTAATCATGGCCACGCCCATCATCATGCCCAAGTTCAGCATGACCCAGGAAGAGGGAATTGTGGCCGCCTGGCTGGTGGCCGAAGGGGAGACCGTAGCAAAGGGCGACCCAATCATGGAAGTGGAAACCGACAAGGTGACCATGGAAGTGGAAGCGCCGGAAGATGGCGTGCTGCGCGGGGTGCTGGTTGGCGAGGGAGATGTGGTGCCAGTAACGGAAATCATCGCCTACATCGTGCCGCCGGGTGAGGCGTGGACGCCGCCGCAGCTGGCAACGGCCGTTCCCACCCCACCTCCAGCTACGCCAGTCCACGCCCCCCAGACCGCACCCAAAGCCACCCCCATCGCCCAGCGCGTGGCGGCTGTGAATGCGGTGGATCTGGCCCAAATTCCGCCGCCGGACGATGGGCAAAAAATCCGGCGGCAGCATGTGGAGGCATTTTTACAGCAGCAAACGACCGACGAGGTGCCAACAATGAGCAACGGCAAGCTGCGGGCCACGCCCGCCGCCCGCCGGGTCGCTCGTGAGCAAGGGGTTGCTTTGGTGCAAATTAACGGCAGCGGGCCACACGGCCGTATTCAGGCCAATGATGTGATTGCTTACACCTTGCCACAGCCCATGGCCCTGCCTGTACCGGAACCGGAACCGGCCGCTCTCCCCGACAATTTGCTGCTGGTCAACCGCATGCGGCGCACCATCGCCGAGCGGCTGACGCACAGCTACCAATCCATCCCGCATATCACCTTCACGATGACGGCGCAGATGACGGCCGTTCACGACCTGCGGCAGCGGTTAAATGCGGCAGCGGACAAGGCGGGGACGGCGCGGGTGAGCGTAACGGCCGTCCTGGCCAAAGTGTGCGCCTGGGCGCTGGGGCGTCATGCCCTGGTCAACGCCTCCTGGGGCGAGAGCGGCATCCAGCTGCACCGGCAGGCCAACATCGGCATTGCCGTGGCGCTGGACGATGGTCTGATTGTGCCGGTGGTGGCCGACGCAGCGGCCAAAGGGCTGCGGGCGATTGCTGCTGAGGTGCAGGAGTTGATGGCGCGGGCGCGAAACGGCCGTTTGCAGCCTTCAGATGTGCAGGGCGGCACGTTCACCATCAGCAATTTGGGCATGCTGGGCGTGGAGCAGTTCACGGCAATCATCAATCCGCCGCAGAGCGCCATTCTGGCGGTGGGGCGCACGGTGAAGCAGCCCGTGGTGGTGGAAACCCCAGCGGGCGATGAGCTGGTGATTCGCCCCATGATGCAGATGACGCTGTCAGTCGATCATCGTATTATTGATGGGGCGGTGGCGGCCCGCTTTTTGCAGGACGTCGTTGTCGGGCTGGAGCAGCCGGATATGCTGCTCTGGTAGCAGCATTCACCATTCACAATTGCAATTGAGGAGGATTTTCCATGAGAATTGGCGTGTTTACAGCTTTGTTTCAGAACTTGCCTTTTGAGGAGGCGTTGGATAAGGCGGTGGCGGCGGGGGTAACGGCCGTTGAAATTGGCGCGGGTGGTTATCCCGGCAGCCAGCACTGCCCGGTTGATGACCTGCTGGCCAGCGCCGCCCAACGCGACGAATATTTAGAAGCGATCCATTCGCGCGGCCTGATTTTGAGCGCCCTGAGCGTGCACAATAATCCCCTCCATCCCAACCCAGAGACGGCCAAAGAAGCGGATATCGTCATTCGCAAGGCGGTAGAGCTGGCCAAGCTGCTCAACGTGCCCGTGGTCAACGGCTTTTCTGGCCTGCCCGCTGGCGCGCCGGGCGACGCCATGCCCAACTGGGTCACCTGCCCCTGGCCGCCAGAATTTCTGGAGATGCTGGATTACCAGTGGAACCAGGTGGCGATTCCCTACTGGCGCGAAACCGAAAAATTTATTGCCGATCAGGGCGTGAAGTTCGCTTTTGAGATGCATCCGGGCATGCTGGTGTACAACGTGGAGACGATGCTGCGCCTGCGCGACGCCACTGGCCCAGCCCTGGGCTGCAACTTCGACCCCAGCCATCTGTTCTGGAACGGGGTTGATGCGGTGGCGGCGATCCGTAAGTTGGGCAGCGCCATTTACCACGTGCACGGCAAGGATTGCTACGTGGACAGGCTTAACATTTCCGTCAACGGCTGTAACGACAACAAGCCGTACGACCAGATTCTGAACCGCGCCTGGACCTTCCGCAGCATCGGCTACGGCCACGACGCCCAGGTGTGGAAGGATATCATCAGCGCCCTGCGGCTGGTGGGGTATGACTACGTCATTTCGATTGAGCATGAAGATGCGCTGATGTCCACCGATGAAGGGCTGGGCAAGGGTGTGGCCATGTTGCAAGACGCCAACATCTTTGAGCAGCCGGGTGAGATGTTTTGGGCGTGAAACGTGGTGCGTGAAACGTGAAACGTGAAAAGCCTCACGTTTCACGTTTCACGTCTTTCAGGCATCTGAGGTCTGAAGAGGCAGCAGCCTCAGGAGACGCAGATGGGGCGGATTGAGCTAGACGACGCGGGGTGGGAAAACGGCCGTGGCTACCGCAAAAATCGGCTGGTGGATGCGGCCACGTTTGCCTGCCCCGGCACGCTGGTGCAGCTGGTGGAGATTGCACCCGGCGACATGATCCCTGACCACGTACACCGGACGTCGATTGAGTTTTACGTTGTGGTGGCCGGGAGCTGCCGGTTGGTGATTAAGGCCGAAACGTACCGGTTAAGCAGCGGCGATATGTTTTTGACGCAGCCGGGCGACGTGCATCGCCTGTACAACGACGGCGATGTGCCGTTCCGGCTGCTGGTTTTCAAGACCAACGCAGCGCCGCAAGACACATTTTGGGTGGAGGACACAAGCAATGAGTAACGACACTCCTGAAGTTGGCGTGGGCATGCTGGGTTATGCCTTTATGGGGCGGGCGCACAGCAATGCGCTGCGCTCGATTCCCTTTGCCATCGATCCCCCGCCAGCGATTCCAAAGCTGGTGGCGGTATGTGGCCGTGATGAAGCGGCACTGCAAGCGATGGCGGCGCGGTACGGCTACGAAAAAACGTACACCAACTGGCGCAACATGCTGGAAGACGACGCGGTGCAGCTGGTGGACAATGGCGGTCCCAACGACACCCACGCCGAGCCGTCTATCCTGGCGGCGCAGGCGGGTAAGCATGTCTTTTGCGAAAAGCCGCTGGCGCGTACGGCCGTAGAGGCCAAAGCGATGCTGGACGCGGTGACGAAGGCGGGCGTGAAGCACGGCGTGGCCTTTAACTACCGCTTTGTGCCCGCCATTCGCCAGGCCAAGCTGCTGATTGACAGTGGGGCGCTGGGGCGCATTTACCATTTTCGGGCGATGTATTTGCAGGAGTGGATTTTGCCGCACTACAACACGCCACACCTGTGGCGCATGGACAAACAGCGGGCGGGCACCGGGGCAATTGGTGACCTGGCGGCACACATTGTGGATTTGGGGCGGTATTTAGTGGGCGAGATGAAGAGCCTTAGTGGGATGACGCGCACGTTTATTGAGGAACGGCAGTTGCCCAACGGCAGCGGTATGGCCAAAGTAGATGTCGATGATGCTTTTGTGGCTACGGTGGAGTTTGCCAACGGGGCGATTGGCTCGCTGGAAGGGACGCGGCTGGCCGCCGGGCGCAAAAATTACGAAGTGATTGAGATCAACGGCGAAAAAGGCTCCATTCGCTTTAACCTGGAGCGGCTGAACGAGCTGGAAGTGTACTGGGTGCACGACGAACCGAAAGAGACGCAGGGTTTCCACACGATCAACGTGACCGAAGGCCACCATCCCTGGCTAAATCATTGGTGGCCGCCGGGACACATCATTGGCTGGGAACACACCTTCATCCACGAGCTGACCCACTTCCTGGACAGCATTGTGAACGACAAGCCCGTGGCACCCATTGGGGCGACGTTTGAGGATGGGTATAAAGCGGCCGTTGTCTGTGATGCGATTTTGCATTCGGCCGTCAGCAAACGACAGGTAGATCTGGCCTATTAGTTCTTTTGCGGGTCAGGCTGAAAACCGACCCGAAACATCAACAGCGACCCCAAAACCCCTGCCCACAAAAAAGCCCGAAGTGCTGGAAAGCACTTCGGGCTTTTTTGTGGGGGTGCGGTTGGTTTGACGCCAAAGTCAAACCAACTCTCTTTGCGGCCTACTTGGCGATGCTGTTGGACAACACGCTGTTGGCGGCATCAAACGTGTAGCTGCCAGAGGTCACGTTGGTAATGGTGAGGGTGTAGGTTCCTGCGCCATTGTCGCCCACGGTAAAGCGGGCCGTGCCGCGAGATGTCAGCGGTGCGGTGACGCTGCTGGTGGCACCGTTGGGCAGCGTCCAGGTTGCACTGACCACGCCGGTGGTCAGTGCCGTGCCGTTTTGATTAACCACGGCCACGGTCCCCAACAAGGTGCCATTGTTGCGCACCACCAGGTCGATGCCGGAGACGCGGGCGCAGTTGCTGGTGCAGCCACCACCGGGATTGGTGACGTTGATGGTGATTGTGTCGGTATCGGTTGCGCCGTCGTCGTCGGTGACGGTGAGGGTGGCGACGTAGCTGCCCGCAGCGGTGTAGCTGTGGCTGGGATTGGCCGTGGTGGCGCTGCCGCCGTCGCCAAAGACCCAGGCGTAGCTGACGATGGAGCCATCACTGTCGCTGGAGCCAGAGCCGGTGAAGTTTACACTCAGCGGCGCGGTGCCGCTGGTGACGTTGGCGGTAGCAACGGCCGTTGGCGGCTGATTCACCGGTCCACTGCCCACCGTGATGAGGGTTGACGTGGTGCCCGTTGCGCCATCGTCATCGGTGACGGTGAGGGTGACGGTGTAGACGCCATTGCTGTTGTAGCGAATGCGCGGGTTTACCCGGGTGGAGGTACGGCCGTCGCCAAAGTTCCAGGCGTACGAAACAATCGAGCCATCGGCATCGCTGGAACCAGCGGCGTTGAAGTTTACCGTCAACGGAGCCGGGCCGCTGCTGGGCGTGGCGGCGATGACGGCCGTTGGCGGTTGGTTGCTGCCGCCGCCGGTTACCGTGATCGTCAACGTGTCGCTGTCGGTTGCCCCGTCATTATCGGTGACGGTGAGGGTGACCAGGTAGGTGCCGGGTGTGTTGTACACCTTAATCGCCGGGTGGGGCACGTTGGAGGTGGTGCCGTCGCCAAAGTTCCACAGCCAGTTGGTGATGAAGCCGTCTGAATCGGTGGAGCTGGCCGAGCTAAAGATGGGGTTGAAGGGGGCTGGCCCAGAGGGGTCGTCGACGGTGGCAACGGCCGTTGGTGGTTGGTTCGGTGGTTCAGCACCAACCTGGATTTGCATGCTGGCCGTGCCCGAGCCACCGCGCCCATCAAACACCGTCACCGTCACGTTATAAGTGCCTTCTTCGTAAAACGTGTTGAAGGCTGGTGAGCCGTAATAAATGTTGCCATCGCCAAAATTCCACTCAATGTTGCCAATGGAGCCATCCGGGTCGTACGAACCGGCGGCGGAAAACGCCACGTTCAGCGGTGCCGGGCCAGAGGTCACGTCGGCGGCAATAAAGGCAATCGGGTTGAGGTTGGGGGCCTGGGCCGTGATGCCCACGGCATTGCTGGTGGAGGCACCCTGGTTATCGGTTACCGTGAGGGTGGCCACGTATTCGCCCGGGGTGGTGTAGGTGTGGCTGGGGTTAACGGCCGTTGACGTAGCGCCATCCCCAAAGTCCCAGGCATACGCCACAAGGGTGCCGTTGGGATCGGTGCTGCCAGTGGAGGTGAAGTTGACGGTGAACGGCACATCCGCTTCCAACACGTTGGCCCCGGCCACCGCCACGGGCCACGGGTTGCCCCCGACGCCGTACTGCTGGTAACCAACGCGGTAAGCCGCCTGGCTGTTTTGGAAGATGGACCCGGCCAAAAGAGTGACACCGTTGGCTGCCGCGACGTTGGGATGGGTTTCCGCCAGTGGCGAATTGGAGAAGATGAACCCTTGCGGGTCAATTTTTGTGCCGGTGGCGCTGATGCGCATGCCGTACAGGTCACCGCGGGCGTCCAGCATGTCCAGCGTTAGCGGGGCAAAGCGGTTGCGCTGCTCGCTGTACGTCAGCATAAACTGTGTCCCATCCCAGGCCACGTGCGGCCGGTATTGGTTGCCCTGCCACGGCGTCAGGTTGATGGGGGGCTGGGTGGTGCCATCGCTGTTGACCAGCACACCCACCAGGTCGGTTTCGACGCCCGAAGTCAGTTCGGCCGATTGGACCACAAACACGGTTGTGTCATTGGCGGCGGCGGCCACCTGGAAGATGCCATTGCCACCGGCTAAGGAATAGTATCCGTAAACGAAGAAGGAAGTTCCCACCGTGCCGTCAGCTTCGATAAAAACACCGGCTGTTTGTCCAATGGGGTCATCGTGGCTCCAGGTGCTGTGAAATGCCAGGAACCAGCGATCCCCAACGGTGGTCAGGGCTATGGAGCGAACGTAAAACCCACCCGCGTACTTCGGGGAGGCGTCCAACACAGCCCCGGTGGTGCCGTCCAGGCGGGCCACAAAGACGTTGATAATTTGCGGGGTGCTGCCTATCTGCCGACCCGCAATGAGGTAGGTGCTGCCCACGGCCGAAACGTCGGCCGGACCAAAGCCGGGCATGACGGCAATGGGGCTGGTGTCGATGAGGGTGCCGTTTGGCTGCAAACGCTGGGCGTAGATAGTGTTTACGACGCTCCAGGTAATGACGTAGTTGCTGCCATTCCAGGCGACAGAAGGGGCGCTGGGGCCGTTTAAGACCGGGCCAGACGCCAGCTGGATGGGTTGGGTGGTAAGGGGAGTGCCGTTGGCGTTGAGCGGCTGGGCCAGAATGCGGGTCTCAGTGGCGGTTTCGCTGCGGTAGGTCATCATGTAGCCGTTGCTGCCAACGGCCGTATCTACCAAAAGCTGCGCCGGTAAGCCTAACGAAAGCGCAATTTGCGCCCCAGGCACAAAAGCTGGCGAAATGTTGCTGGTGAACACCGCGTAATTGTTCTCGGTGAATTCGCTGCGCACCATTTGCAGACTGCCGTTGTTGGTGACGGCAATTTCGCCCAACGTCACCCCAGGCAGAGCAACGCCACCCGGGTCCAGCACCTGCCCGGCAGCGCTGATGCGGGCTGCGTACGACGTCAGGGCCAGCGACCAGGCGGCACGCCAGTTGGTGCCGTCCCAGCCCAGCACGCCGGTAGAGACCCCCTGGAACGTGCTGCCTGAGATGATGTCACCGGATCCGTCTAGCAAATTCCCGTTCAGATCGATGCGGGAGCCAAAAAGGGCGGTGCTGAAATCGGGCTGCGATTTGGACCAGACGGCGTAAAAGCCGGTGTTGTTGGCCGCAAGTGCATCCACATAAGCCCCATTCAGCAAGGTGAACAGCCCGCCGCCCAGCACGTTGAAATTGCTGTCGAAGCGTATGGCACCGGCGTTGTCGGCTTCGTTGAAGGTGAGCAGGCAGGTGCCGCTGGCGCAGGCCAGCTCCAGGTTAAAGCGCAGGTAGTAGGTCCGGGGCACGATGATGGTGGCGGGCTGCTGCAGCTGCCCATCGGCCGTTACGCGGACGGCCACCAGATCGTCATCCTGATGGACGATGATCCAGTCTGTGCCGTCGCTGCCGACGGTCCACGCGGCACCAACCGGGGCCGTGTTGTACAGGCGGATGGGTTCTGGGTCCAAAACCTGGCCGGTGGGCGAAACCCGTACGGCGGCCAGGGCTGTTTCATAATAACCGCCGGTGCCATTCAGCACCGTTGTTTGGAACAATACCAGCCAGTTGCTGCCGTTCCAGGAGAGGCGTGGTGTGGTCTGGTTGGCCTTGCCCTGGGCAATGGGGAAGGGCATGCTGCTCAATGGATTGCCGCTGGCATCCAGCAGCATGCCGTAAATATCACCCGCTGTTTCAAATTCCTGAAAGCCAAAGGTGGTGGGTACGGCGCGATGGTCTGACCAGACCACCAGGGAGACGCCGTTGGCGTGGGAAATGGCGGGGGTCAGCTGGGTACCGGTGGCGCGGCTAACGGCCGTATCGCCCGGTACAAATTGGGTGGGAGAGATCACCGCCGCAAAAGCGGTGCTGCTCATCAGGATCATCAGCCCGAGGCACAACAACAGGCTGAGTTTAAGGACAGAATTTCTTTTTTGCATCAATGTCTCCTCAATTGGGTGAACAGAAAGGGTTGTCTACAAGGACAAGGACGAAGGATCAGGCTGGTTCACTCAGCAATGACTTCTTCCAGTGTAAAAACGGCCGTAAAAAAACTCAGCGACTAAAGTCACGTTCCGCTTCCGCGAGCTGTTTTAAGACTGCGTCGTTGACAATCGTGATCTTGCCGCGCTCAATTTCTACTGCGCCACGGGCTTTAAATTCTTTCAGCAGCCGATTGATCACTTCGCGCACGCTGCCCAGCTCATCGGCGAGCTGCTGGTGGGTGGTGTAGAGCAGCGGCCCCCGGCGCAGCAGCAGCGCCGCCAGCCGCTGGTCCAGCTTGTGAAAGGTGACCTCTTCGATGAGCTTGAGCAGCTGGGCCAGGCGCTGGCCGAAAAATTGGAACACTTGCAGGCGGAATGGTTCGGATTGGGTGATGAGATCGATAAACAATGGTTTGGGGATGACAACGGCCGTTACTGGCCGATCGACAATGCCATAAGCCGCATACGACTGGTTGCCCAACAGGCAGCTCACGGTGAGGATGCAGCTGTCGCCGGGGCGAATGCGGTAGAGCATGATTTCTCGCCCGGAAACATCGGGCTTCACCACCCGCACGCTGCCAGACAGGGGCATGACGAAGTTGAGGCAGGCATCACCTTCCTGAAAGAGGAGGTGGTTGGCGGGCAGGTGGAGGGGAACGGCCGTCTGGCACACCAGGTGCTGCAGCGAGGCGGGCATCTGGTGAATGGTGGGGTAGTGAAAGAGCAGTTGGCTTAGAATGGTTTCAGTGAGCACGGTGTTGTTCCTCATTCATGGCAGCTGTCTGCTACAAGCGGTTGCCTGTTAATTCCGGTGGTGCAACCTTAAACGAATCGCCCAGCGAGTGGGTCAGCCGTTGGAAGGAGACCTGGATGCTGTTCAGCCCCACGAGACCCGCCAGCACCATCAGCAAAAAGTTGATGGCATGGTAAAGCACCGCCAGCGAGGCAGCGGCTTCGGCGGGCTGCCCCAGCGCCGTCATCGCGGCAATCACCCCCATGTGGAAGACGCCAATCTGTCCCGGTGACGACGGGGCCGCCACGGCAAATGCGCCCACAATCATGATAAAGGTGGCATTCAGCCAGGAAGCTGGCAGATGCACTGCCTGGAGCGCGGCGTCGTAGGCCAGCACCACGGGCAGCCAGGTGAGCAGGCTCAGTCCCAGCAGGGCCAGCGCGGTGCGCCACTGGGTAAAGGCGGCCAGGCCGTCCAGCAAGCTGTCGAGCTGCTGGTGGAGTTTGGCCGAGGCCAGTCGAGGGATTTTGTGGCCCAGCCCGGTGAGCAGGGTGTGGGCCAACGGCCGTTTGTTAGCCACCACCATCAAAAAGAGAATCAGGCCCAGCGCCGCCACGCCAGACAACAGCGCCGTCTGCCGCAGCCAGTCGGGTAAAGTGTCGATTTGGCGCAGGGCCAGCGGCAGCAGCAGCACCATCAGCAGCATGTCTAGCAGCCGCTCCACCACCATCGTAGTGACGCCCTGCGGCACGGAAAGGCCGGGCTGCTGCCCCACCAGCACCGCCCGCGCTACGTCGCCCAGGCGGAAGGGGAGCAGCTGGGTCAGCATTTGGCCCACGTTTTGGATGTGGAACAGCCGGGTTTGGCCAATGCGCGGCCCCAACAAAAAGCGCCAGCGCACGGCGCGCAAAAAGAGGTAGAGGGTGAGGTAAACGGCCGTCCCCAGCAAATAACGCTCATCGGCTTGCTGAATGGCGTGGGCAATCTCGGCTGGTTTGATTACCCAAAACATGCCACCCAGACACAACAAACTGATGGCCATCCCCAGGAAAAATTGTCGTCTTTTCTGTGTGCTTACCTGCATTTTTTCGCTCCCTTTTGACTGAACTTGACTTGTTTGCTGGTAAGTTACCTTCAGGCCAGAAAAGTAACGGAATTGCTTAGAGCTGTTCCTGAATAAAGAGATGAAGAATTTAGGTCACAGATTCACACAGATAAACGCAGATTTTTGTTCGTATCTGGTAACCGATAAGTTGGTATCCCGCACGAGGGCGCTTCGCGCCACGTGCGGGCAAAGGTCTGTTGAAGCTTTTGGCTACAGAGGGGAGAGAGAATTTAGACTGAAAAAAAAGAGTGGTCCACAGCTTGCACAGACGTCACAGATTTTTCGGTTTAAATCTGCGTAATCGGTGTAATCTGTGGATCGTTTCTGGGTTGGGTCAGGCGACCCAGTAGCCGTTGGCGTAGAGGGCGGTGAAGAGGGCGAGGAGGGGGAGGGAAACGGCCGTTACCACCTTATCTACCCACGGATGCTCGCCCCACTCGGCCAGCAAAATGAAGGCGGGGAACAGCACCCACATGTAGCGCCGCTGGCTCATCAGCAGGCCAGAGCTGAAGGGAATGACCACGCCCAGCAGCACAAAGGCGGCTTCGGCGTAGCGCCCCTTAGCCAGCAGCACCAGGCCCAGAATAAGGAACACGGTGACAAACGTGAAGTCGATCCAGTTGTCGAAATGAATCTGCCCGGTGACAAACGTTTGCAGCCAGCCGATAGACGGCCGTTGCAGCAAATTCCCCACCGTCACAAATGGCGATTGCGGCACCCGCCCCCACGCCGCCGAAGCGCTGGCAAACGCCAGGGCATCACCAAAAATGTACCAGAGGTAGGCCATGAAGCTGGCCAGCCCCAGCGGGGCGCTGGCCGGAACCAGCAGCGCCCACCGCGACGGCCGTTCCCCTTCTGCATTGGCCCGCCACTGCCGCCACCACTCCAGCAGCAGCATGGGCACGATGATGAGGCCCACCAGGCGACACAGCGTGGCGGCAATGGCCAACGGCAGGCTGATACGCCACTGGCCGCGCCGGGCAAAATAGTACGCGCCAATCGTCGTGAGCAAAAAGAGGGATTCGGTATAAATCGCTGAGCCGTAAAAGGCCATGGGGAAGATGAGCAGGTACCAGACGGCGCGATCGGCGATCCTGGCTGAGTAATTTTCGGCAACAAGGCGGTAGAAGAAGACGGCCGTACCCCACAGCGCCAGATTGCTAACGAGAATGCCCGAAACGGCCGCATCCCCCGTCAGCGGCGTAATGACCGCCATCAGCAGGGGCAGCAGCGGGAAAAAAGCCACCGAGGGCAGCGGGACGCCCTGGAATTTATACCCCTCTTCCACAATGCTGATGTAAAAGCCCGTGTCCCAGCGGCTGGCAAACACGTCCAGCAAAATATTTTCCGTGCCGCGCAGGTGATACGGCGGCGGGGCGGTGGCATCCAGCAGCAGCGGCACCGCCAGGTAGGCCACCAGCAGCACCCCCAGCCGGGTGGCCACAAACACCAGCGTGGGCAGCCACAGCCAGCGCGGCAAAGTCAAGCTGGTTAAGCGGCTAAACAGCGTTTCTGTTAAAGGGGTCTGTTGGTCTAATTTCACGTCCATCTTCTTACCTGTTTGAGGGGATAATCCAGCAATTACAAATATGGCAATTTTTGTAGGGGCGGGACGGCGCGGAGCAGTTCAGGCGTAACAGGTAGCCTCGCTTCCGCGCCGTCTCGCCCAACACGAACGGCATTCTGGGCGAGACAGGCGGGAGAAAAGGCTTTGGTAATAAGCCCGGTTGTTTCCCGCCTGTCCTGCCCTACCAAACTTCGAACTGCTAGGTAATACTTTTTTGAAAGTGACTCTCATCTGTAAATTGAGTACAATGAAAACAGTCTGGCGGTCTGGCCTACATTGATTTTGGGAAACCATCTGTTGTGACCAAACCGCCATAACTACCTGAGCTGCGATGATGTAGATAGTGCCGCTATCTCATCATTGCAGCTTTTTATTGGGGCAGTCGTTCACCAAAGACAAACAGCCGACCCATAAACCCATCCGGGGCCCAGACCAGGGGCGCATCTTCGCGCAGGGTGAAGCCCTGGGTGGCCGAGGCGTTCATGTCTACCTCCAGGGTGATATCGTAATGCCCCAGCGCCACGGGAGCCGTTGGGCTTTGCACGATGAACTGAGCCATGCCTTGCCCATCGGTCATGACGCGGCCCAGGTAACGGCCGTTCACAAACACAGTCGCAGGCTTGTGCGCCGGGAAGCCGGAGCCGGTAAAGGCAAACTGGCTGCCCAGCGCCCCTTCGCTGGCGTGTACGGACAGTTCCGGCGCGTACACGCCAGCCATCATGCGCCATTCCAGCGCGGCGGCGGGACGATCGACGTAGGGCACCATGGCCACACCGACCAGCAGGATGACCAGAGCAAACAGGGCTCGTACGATCGTCCGAAGAGTGAATTGTTTCATAGTTACCTCCTTCGCAACTTGAAAACGGTGAATAGAAATTTGTTAGCGGGAACGGCCGTAGTACGGCCGTTCCCGGCAAAACCACATTTGTTAACGCTGCACAAAGGGCAAAAAGGTGCTGCTGCCCGTCGTCCCCAGAATGGGTCCGCTGAAACCACCTGGCGGATTCACCACCAGCTCGGCGCTGTCTACCGTGATCATTTTGAAGGCCGACACGTTGGCATCTGTCTCCATCACCACGGTCAGTGCGCCATCCGGCACGCCGGTTGTGTCGATGATAAAGCGGCCCGTGCCGCTGCTGTCGGTGGTCACGCCGCCGACGACCTGGCCATTCACAAAAATGACGGCCAGGTGGTTGGGCTGGTAGCCCGAGCCGGTAAAGGCAAACTGACTACCTGGCGCACCCTGGTTATCGCTGACGCTGAGGTCGGGAGTGTAGGCATCGCCAAACAGCTCCCAGTTGATGGCCGCGCGGGCACTGCCCACATACGGCAACAGCAGCACCCCGCCCAGCAAAACCAATAGGGCAATTATCAATCGTTGCACGACTTCTTTTTTTTCTTGATTCATAGAGCCTCCTCTGAAAATAGGCCGCGGATTGCGCGGATTAACGCGGATGAAATCTGTGAAATTCTGTGTCCTTTTCATTCATGGTGGCTTCGACGTGAGCTCAGCCGAACGTTGAGCCTGGGCTCATGTTGTCTCCTTCATTACGGCATTGGCTCCAGCCGCCGCTCCAGCTTGTACACGGGACCAACGGGAACGGCCGTTGCCTGCTGCAGCAGCGTCATGGAAGGGTTGTTGATGTAAATCGGCCGTGTGTCCAGCTGGCTCAGAATCAGCTCCTCCATCGCCGCGCCGGGAATGAGGAAGCGGTTGATCGTTTGCACGTCGGGGCGCTGCCCTTCCACCAGCTGCAAATATTGCACCGCAGGCACCGTGTCCCACCAGCCCAGCACCAGCGCGTTGGGTTCCACCTCGGCCAGAATCGTCTCGGCCATTTCGCGGGTGCTCCAGTCAGCGGAGCGGTCCACCAGGGACCAGTTCAGCCCTACGGCCAGCAGCACCGCGCCCAGCGCCACGCCGCGCAGCAGCCAGGGGGAGAGCTGCGGCTGGACCTGGCTTTGCAGCCACAGCGCCAGCTGCTGGTAACCCACGCCCAACCAGATGGCCCAGATGAGGTAGGTGGGCAAATACATCGTGTCTTTGTCGACGACGCGGTAGTTGATGTAGAAGATGGCGTTGGCCAGAAAGATCAGCAGCAGCAGGCCGCCCAGCCGCCAGTTGCGCCGCATGAGCACCACCAGCCCCAGCAGCCCCGGCCCAATGCCGATGGCCAGGAACGCCGTCCAGAGCTGAGCGCCATAAGCCGCCATCTGCGGCCACACTTCGTTGAGCTGATAGCCAAACATCTGCCCGGCAAACGACTGCCCGGTGATGAGCCACCAGAAGCCGGAAAAGCTCATCAGGTTAACGGGATGGAAAACACCCGCCGCGTCATATTCGCCCGCATAGTTGAAGAGGGGCTGGCTGGCATAACGCAGGGGCAGCACCAAAAAGACGGTGAGGCCCAGCAAGACGGCCGTTCCCGCCGCCGCCCACACCCGCCAATTTTTGAATGATGCCGGATGGCTGGTGAGCACAAACCAGACCGCGCCGGGCACCAGCAGCACCGTGGCCATGTGGTTGCCCAGGCTGAGGGTCATCAGGCAGATGGGCAGCGCCAGGCGCAGCGGCGTCGGTGCATCGGCCCAGCGCAGCAGGCTGAGGATGATGCCCGCCAGCAGCGCCGTGTGCAGCGTGTACACCTCGGCGATGAGGGACATGGCCCAGAAATAGGGCGCGGTGGCCAGCAGCCCCAGCGCCCCCAGGCGCAGCCACGGCTCCACCTGGAGGCGGCGCAAAATGTACTCGGCTTGCAGCAGCGTGATGGCACCCAGAAAGGCAGAAAAGAGGTTCATGCGGTAGCCCATGTCGCTGCTAAGCGGCAGCCAGGACCACACTTTGCCGACCAGCAGGTACAGCGGGTACCCTGTGGCCCGGATGATGCCGTTGCTGGCCACCGCCGTGGTAAATTCGGCGCTGTCCAGGTTGTAGATGGTGGGGGCCAGGGTGAGCCAGTAGAGCAAAAAGGGCAGGATGAATACGGCCGTTGCCTGCCAATCCAGCCGGGCCAGCCACAGCCACCAGCCGCTGCGGCTTTCTTCCGAACGCACAAAAGAGGGCAAGGGGATCATCTTAAACATACTTACTTCTCCTGCTGGAAATAGGACACCGATAAACACAGATGAGCAGACAAAATCTGGGCGCATCATGCACCAATCTGCAAGCGCACTATGCGCCAAATCTGCTGATTTTGATTCATGGCCGTGTGCCCAAGGACACGAGGGTGCGGAAGTGCCATACGGCCGTTACGCCAATGAGTGAAGCAGCTGGCTAAAAAGTAACGGTATTGGGGTTTGCTTTTGCTTTAGTCGTCGCGACGGCCGTTGTCATTGTCATTGTCGTTGTCATTATCATTGTCGCCATCGTTGTTGTTATCGCCGTCGTTATCGTTGTCATTGTCGCCGTTGTTATCGTTGTTGTTGTCATTGCCGCCGCCGGAGTTGTCATTACCGTTGTCGCCGTTGTTGTCATTGTCGCCATCGTTGTCGTTGTCATTGTCATTGCCACCACTGCCAGCGTTGTCGTTATTGTTGTCATCATTGACCACGGTGGTTGGCTGCGGCTGCGGCGTGGCAGTCGGCGGTATGGCGGTGGGCGGGACGGCCGTTGCCGTCGGGGTAGCCGTTCCCGTGGGCAGTTCACCCGTGGGAGTGCTGGTCAGCGTGGCCGTGGGTGTGCTCGATCCGTCGGGCGTGGCAGACGCCGGCGGCGTAGCCGAGGCCGTGGCCGTGACTGTCAGCGTTGGGGTAACGCTGCTGGTTGGGGGCACCGTAGGCGAGGGTGTGGTGGTACCGGTCGCAACGGCCGTTGTTGTGGCCGGTGGGGTGGTGGTGGCCGTGGCTGGCCCATCTTCCAGCACCACGATGCGGCTGGCGACAAAATGACCGTTGGCGGCACGGCCGTTTACCAGCACCAATGCCCCAATCACTGCGTACCCCTCGACCTGGGTCTGGTCGCTCACCGCCACGGGCACCCCGGCAATAATCCAGTTGCTGCCCTGTCTGGTGTTGAGTCGCCCTTCAAACGAAAGTTCGGCCGTCTGGTTGGTGCGCAGCAGGGCTTTTACTTCGCGCACCCGCTCCTCATTGAGCTGGCGGTTCAGGCTGAAAACGGCCGTAGCGTCCCCCGCCTGCTCCACCTGGTAAGATTCCACCAACAGTTTGGCCCCGTACAGCGCATCCCCCGGTAACGCCGACGCCGAGGCAAACAGCAGGGTGAAGCCAAACAGCACCACAAACGTTGCCAGGGCGGCCAGCGGCAGCAAGGTGCGCTGCACGCTGCGCCAGGAAAAGCGCGACTGCCGCGCTTCGGCACGCAGCTGGGCCGCCTGCTGCAAAAACAGCTTCTGCGACTGGCGTTTGGCGGCCAGGCTGGGCTGCAGCGGCAGCTGCTGCAAATGAACAAACACAGCCAGAAATTTCTCAATTTCGGCCGCAGCGTGGGGATGCTGCGCCAGCAGCGTTGCCAGCGGTACCCCCGCCTCAAACTGCTCCAGGCATTCAAACAGGAGTTGTTCTTCGACAATTTTCATGCCAGCACTCCTTGCAGCGTAATGCGCTGGGAAATGGAGGCAATGGCCCGCGCCTGGAGCATTTTGACCGACCCCTCACTTTTGCCCATCGTTTGGGCCACTTCCTGGATGGGCATACCAAAACCAAAGCGCAGTGCCAGCACGTTTTGCTGTTCTGGCGTCAGGCTGTCCATCACCGCCTTGAGATTTTCGTTTTGCAAAATGGTGTCTACCTGGTGATCCAGGCTTTGTTCGCCGGTGGCAATATCCTCATGCAGCATCGTGAAGCTGTCCCGCTTTTGGCGCCGGTAATGTTCCTTGAGCACCAGCGAGGCGGTGCCGTACAGCCAGCCGCGCAGGGTATTTTGCGGGGCGCTTTTTTCGCGAACGGCCGTCAAAAACCGCAAAAACACGTCGCTGGTGAGATCTTCGGCCGTTTGGGTGTCGTTCACGCGGAAGGCCACAAAACGGTAGATCGCATCGTAATATTTGTCGTGCACCTCGGCCAGCGCTTCCTGGTCTAAAGAACGGACACGTTGCAGCAGTTTCATTTCGTCAAACATAAGAACAGTTCCCACAGTCGTTAATTGAATGCTTTCATTGTAGGCTGCGGGCCATGTTGGCAGTAGGGGAGAAGGTCGCGACCTGGTTCGGACCTTGGGCCACAGTTGATCAGACCTTAGTCTATGTGAGGGAATGGCCAAAGTCGGTATAATGCGCCTTTGCCAGAGGGCAAAGATTTCTTATCTGTGCAATCTGTGGATTATTTTCGAAGCGACGACACCACCTATCGTTGAGCATCATGAATGAAAAGGACACAGATTTAATCCGCGTTAATCCGCGCAATCCGCGGCCTGTTTTCGAAGGAGTGGGGCATGGTTGCCAGTAAACAATGGACGCTGGCTCAGCAGTACATGTTTGTCAGCCTGTTGGTCTTGTTGGGCGGCCTGGTGGGTATTGGCTTGTGGATTAGCCAGCAGATTGAAACGGCCGTTACCAACCGCACTGCCGCCGTCACCGCCCTGTATGTGGACAGCTACATCTCGCCCCACCTGCAAGGGCTGGCCGACGGCAGCGCCGAAAGCGGCGGCGATGAAAACAGCGTCGACGTGGCCGCCTTGCAGCGGCTGCTCAGCGACACTTCGCTAGGCACCCAAATTGTTTCCTTCAAAGTGTGGTCCCCCGACGGCACCGTGCTCTACGCCACCAACGCCGACCTCATCGGCCAGCAGTTCCCCATCGAAGACGGCCTGGCGGCGGCGTTTAATGGCGAGGTAGTGACCGAGGTGAGTAACCTGGACAAGCCAGAGCAGGCGCTGGAGCGGGCGCGCTACGGCACGCTCATCGAAACGTACGCGCCGTCGCGCGACGCAGGCAGCGATACCATCATGGCCGTTTCTGAGTTTTACCAGACCTCCGAAGGGCTGGAAGCGGAAATTCGCGCCGCGCAGTACCGCAGCTGGCTGGTGGTGGCCGCCGTGATGATTGGGCTGTACCTGCTGCTCAACGGTATGGTGGGGCGGGCCAGCAACACCATCGTCTCCCAACAAAACGAGCTAAAGGCCAACCTCACCCGGCTGAATGAACTGCTGGAGCAAAATGAGGTGCTGAACGGCCGTATCCGCCGCGCCGCCGCCCGCACCACCGCCCTCAACGAGAAAAATTTGCGCCGCATCTCCGCCGATCTGCACGATGGCCCCGCCCAGGATCTGGCCCTGGCGCTGCTGCGCCTGGAGTCGCTCACCGAGGCGGTCGCTGCGGCCAACCCACAGGTCAGCCAGGATTTTCGCACCGTCCAGCTGGCCACCGAATCGGCCATGACCGAGCTGCGCACCATTTCGGCCGGGCTGCGCCTGCCCGAAATTGCCCCCATCACCCTGGCCGACACCATTCACCGCGCCGTGCGCGATTTTGAGCAAAAGACCAACGGCGAAGTGACCCTGACCCTGGGCAGCCTGCCCGAACAGGCCCCGCTGCCGGTGAAGATCACCGCGTTTCGCGTGCTGAAGGAGTCGCTGGCCAACAGCTTCCGCCATGCCGGGGGCGCTGGCCTGGCGGTGCAGGTCTATGTGACCCACGATGAAAAAGACGAGCTGGTGGTGGAAATTGCCGATACTGGCCCAGGGTTTGAATGGCAGGATACGGCCGTTTACCAACGTTTGGGCCTGGTGGGCATGCGCGAACGGGTTGAGCTGCTGGGTGGGCAGTTCCACCTGCACAGCGCCGTCGGCCACGGCACCACCATTCGCGCCATTTTGCCCCTGACGCTCCCCGAGGTTGAAGATGTCTGACCCGATTCGCATTTTAATTGCTGATGATCATCCGCTGTTTCGTGAAGGCGTGGCCCAATCGCTGTCGGGTGTGCCCGATTTTGCCGTGGTGGGCCAGGCTGGCTCCGGCGAAGAGGCGTTTTTGCTGGTGGGCAGCCTGCTGCCCGACGTGCTGCTGCTGGACGTTACCATGCCCGGCGATGGCGGCATCGTCACCGCGGGCAAGGTGGCCGCCGCCTGGCCCGTGGTGCGCATCATGATGCTCACCGTTTCTGAAGACCAGGACACCTTGATGGCCGCTCTGAAAGCTGGGGCACGCGGTTACGTGCTCAAAGGCGTCACCGCCCGCGACCTGGCCAACGCGGTGCGCGTGGTGGCGGGCGGCGACATCTACATTTCGCCGGCCCTGGCGGGTGGCATCTTGTTTGAGCTGACGGCCAACAAGCAGGCCAGCGATCCGATGACGTCACTCACCGACCGTGAGCGGGAGATTTTGCAGCTGGTGGCCGAAGGGCTGACCAACCGGGAAATTGGCGAGCGGCTGCACCTGGCCGAGAAGACGGTTAAGCATTACATGACCAACGTGCTGCAAAAGTTGCAGGTGCGCAGCCGGGTGGAAGCCGCCCTGCTGGCGCAAAAACACGGCCTGGCCAGAGAGTGACGGCCCGTTGGGGCGGTTGTTGGTTTAAATCAGGCGGCCTGGGCAGGTATGAAAAGACGGCCGTTTCCTCAGCGGAAACGGCCGTCTTTTTGTTTTGTGCCCGCTTGATTTGTGTTGGGAACGGCCGTATCATATTCCTCGTGTCACGTGATCCAGCTAGCCAACCCTAAATAAGGAAGCAAAATGCCTGAACAAATCCAAATTGCCCTCGACCCGGAATTGGGAATTGCCCCCGAAACGCTGATTGCCGCCTGGAATGAAAACGCCCCAACCCGCAGCGTCGGCCAGCTGGCGGCCTCGGCGCAGGCCGCCCCGGCTTTCGACCCGACGGCGCTCCTCATCGTCCTGAATACGGCCGTGGCCGTGGCCTCCGGCGTCCTCACCAGCCTGCTCACCGACCTGCTGAAAGAAAAGTACCTGCCGCAAAAGCCGGAAATCATCGAAATCCACCAGCCCGACGGGCAAAAGATCGTCATCATCAAGAAGAAATGACTGGGAGATTGGAGATTAGAGATTGGAGATTAGACAAATCTCCAATCTCCAATCTCCAATCTCTAAAGGCCAAGCCATGAAAATTACCATCAGCCAAACCGACGAACGTACAGAACCCCCCTTTGCCGCTGCGGTGCAGTTTGCTGGCGGCCCCGGACACAAGGTGACGATTACCGACCCGTTCACGCCGGAAGAAGAAAAAGAGCTGGAATGGTATTACGAAAAGTGGCTCACCTTCCCCTTTACCGGCGAAGTGCGCGCGAGCCACGCCGCCGCCAGCACCCAAAGCTACGGCGAAACCCTTTTTCAGCAGCTGTTTACCGCCGATGCCCTGGCCGAATACAAAATGGCCCTGAGCTACGAAGGCGGCTTCAGCCAGATGGCCTTTGAGATTCGCGGCACGCCCGCCTTCCATGCCCTGCATTGGGAAGCGCTCAAAGACCCCAAACAGGCCCGCCCCTTTGCCGTGGAATGCCCCTTCTTGCGCCAGAACGACAACCCGCCCAACATCCACTTCCGGCCCCAGCTCAGCCCGACGCTGAACATTTTGCTGGTGTCGGCGCGGCCGGGCGGGCGGCGTGACGTGGGCTACCGCACCATCAGTCGGCCGTTGATTGAGGCGCTGCAAAACAGCCGCCTGCGCACCCGCATCGACCTGGTGCGCCCCGGCACCTACGAAGCGCTGGTTAAACACCTGGAAGCCAGCCGCGACCAACACGGTGACGGCTTTTACCACATTGCCCACTTCGATTTGCATGGCGCATTGCTGACCTATGACCAGTACCAGCAGCTGGAGCCAGACGCGCCCAATCCCCACTTTTTCAAAGGGTACGGGCAGGCCAAAATCGAAAAATATGACGGGGAGAAGGCATTTCTTTCCTTCAACGGGGCGAAAGAAGGCGAACATGATCTGGTGAGCGACGACACGGTGGCCGGGCTGCTGGCCAGCCACCAGATTCCCATTGCCATTTTGAACGCCTGCCAGTCGGGCAAGCAGGTGGGGGCCAGCGAGACGAGCCTGGGCAGCCGCCTGATGGCCGCCGGGGTGCAAAACGCCCTGGCGATGGGCTACTCCGTCAGCGTGAGCGCGGCGGAATTGTTGATGAAGACGCTGTATGCGCAGCTGCTGGACGGCCGTCCCCTGGCCCAGGCAGTGCGGCGCGGGCGGCTGGAGCTGCGCAACGAGAAAGCCCGCCGCGCTGCCTACAACCAGACCATCGAGCTGGAAGATTGGCTGCTGCCGGTGATGTACCAAAACCGGGAAATCAGCCTGCCGATTACCGGTTTTGCCACGCCGGAAGCCGAGGCGGCTTATTTTGAGCGGCAAAGCCGCCGTTACCGCGCCCCGGCCCTGGCCTACGGCTTTTTTGGGCGGGATGTGGATATTTTGGCGATCGAAACCCGGCTGCTGACGCAGAGCAACGTGCTGCTGATCCAGGGCATGGGCGGCGCGGGCAAGACGACGCTGCTGCGCCACCTGATGGAGTGGGAGCAGACGACGCAGCTGGTGGAGAACGTTTTTTACTTTGGCTATGACGAGAAGGCGTACACCGCCGCCCAAATTATAGACAGCCTGGCCCGCGAGCTGTACGGCGCAACCTACACCCACACCTTTTCGCCGCTGCCCGATGGGGCCAAGCTGGAGAAGCTGGCCCAAACGCTGCGCAGCGAGCGCCATTTGCTGGTGCTGGACAATTTGGAATCCATTACCGGGGCGGCGCTGTCGATCCAGCATACGCTGGACGCGGCGGAGCAGGCGAAGCTGCGCCAGCTGCTGGGGCGGCTGGCGGGCGGCCAGACGCTGGTGCTGCTGGGGTCACGCGGGCGGGAGGCGTGGCTGTGGCGCGACGGGTTGGCGGAGCAGGTGTACGAGCTGCCCGGCCTGGATAGCGAAGCGGCCAGCGATCTGGCCAAACTGATTTTGCAGCGGCACCAGGCGGACCATTACCTGGCAGATGCGGCGGAGCGGTCCGCCTTAACCCACCTGCTGAAGCTGCTGGACGGCCATCCGCTGGCGCTGGAGATTGTGCTGCCCAACCTGGGCCGCCAGACGCCCACCCACCTGCTGGCCGCGTTTACCCAGGGGGATGAAGGCGTTGACGCCGGTAGGGGCGAGCGGGTCGCTCGCCCGGATGGGGAAACAATGATGGCGGGGGAGGGCGACCCGGCGGGTCGCCCCTACGACGGGGAGGTGTGGCAGGACAAGACGGCCAGCATTTTGCGCTGTGTGGAGTACAGCCACAGCAATTTGTCGCCGGGGGCGCAGGCGCTGCTGGCCTGCCTGACCCCGTTTACGGGGGTGGTGAATGCCAACTGGCTGGAGCCGTACACGCAGCAGTTACAGCAGCAGCCGGTATTGGCCGACCTGCCGTTTGGCGAATGGGGCACGGTGCTGCAAGAGGGCTTAAACTGGGGCCTGCTGACGCCGCACGAGAGGGGCGGCGGCTACCTGCGCTTGCAGCCCATTTTGCCCTACTTTTTGCGCCAGCGGCTGCGCGACGTGGCACAGACCCCGTTCCGCGAAGCGGTGGAAGCCGCCTTTTGCGCCCATTACGACGGCATTGGCGGCGCCCTGGCGCAGTGGATTCAAGCCAAAGAGCCGCCGGAGCGGCAAACGGGCCTGGCCCTGACCAACCTGGAATACGAAAACCTGATGACAGCATTGAAGTGGACATTAAGGCGGCAAGGTGCTTTTTGGAATGTTTATTTTAATCTTTTCAATTACACATGGATTGGGCAAGCCTTTCAAGAAGGAAAAGCGATTTGTGAATTAGTTCTGCAATATCAAAACACGTATTCCAAAGAAACGTTGCAAGGCGAAATAGGCGGACACTTTTTCATGGTTTATGGCAATCTTGGCAACGTGAACTTGGAGTTGAAGTCGTATGATGAGGCTGAAGAAACGTTGACCAATGCGGTTACGCTGGCTCAACAATTGACTGCCATTGAAGAAGAACAACGCGGCGCATGGTTAGGAACATCTTACCACCAGTTGGGGATGGTGGCCCAGGCGCAGCGGCAGTGGGCTACGGCCGTTGCCCATTACGAAAAGGCGTTGGCGCTAAAAATCGAATTCAACGACCGGTACCGCCAGGCCGGCACCTACCACAATTTAGGGGCTGTGGCCCAGGAGCAGCGGCAGTGGGAAACGGCCGTTGCCCATTACGAACAAGCTTTGGCGATATTTATTGAATACAATGACAAGCACAATCAAGCCAAAGCCTACCACCAGTTGGGGAATGTGGCCGAGGCGCAGCGGCAGTGGGCGACGGCCGTTGCCCATTACGAAAAGGCGTTGGCGATTAAAATCGAATTCAACGACCGGTACAGTCAGGCCAGCACCTACCACCAGTTGGGGCGGGTGGCCGAGGAGCAGCGGCAGTGGGCGACGGCCGTTGCCCATTACGAAAAGGCGTTGGCGCTAAAAATCGAATTCAACGACCGGTACAGCCAGGCCAGCACCTACCACCAGTTGGGGATTGTGGCCGAGGAGCAGCGGCAGTGGGATATAGCTGCAAATCATGCGTTTAAGGCTTTGGAAATCTTTGTAGCATTTCAAGATGACTATAGCCGTAATGTGGTTTTAAGGTCTTTGGCGCGGGTGTGGCAGGCCAGCCAAACCCCAAGTGCGTCGCACCTGTCGGAAAGCATTGCCACGCGGCTGGCGGCGCTGCTGCACCTCTCCCCCGCTGAAGCGGAAACACTTCTCAACGAACTGGCAGGCGGCACATCCGGCAGCAGCTAACGCCCCATTGGCCTCATAACCATGCCGTAGGGGCAGACCCCCGTGTCTGCCCCGGAAAGGGCGCACACGGGGAAAAGGGCGCACACGGGGGTGCGCCCCTACGTTTTTGTGGCGACCAAACATCGGCGTTCCTCTGTGAAAATCTGTGTCCCATTCTTCCCCGGCGTGCATTCACGCCGGGTAACCCACCCTAAAACCAGCGAGCCAGCCACCCCTTAAGCCGCTGCCGCCGCCCCACTTTGTGCCGCACAAAATAGGCATGGTACCGGCTGGCGGCCTGCCAGCGGGCAACCCAGCGCCGGTCCAGATCGGCCGTCCGCCCAAAACTGATTCCCACCCCCGGCTGTTGGTAGAGGACGTTGGCCAGCAACGGCCGTAATTCCATCCCAAACGTCTTCAGCGGTTGGCGCATCGCCTGCGTCGTCAGCACAAACTCGGTGGGAATGTTGGCGGGCGAGCGCGTGCCGTGCAAATCTACCGTGAAGTCGTAGGCGTCGAACTGGTCGGTTAACTGCCGGACGCAGCCCGGCAGCATCTCCTGAAACGAATCGTACACCGCCACCGAATCCGCCAACGGTTGCAGCCGAAAATCGGCCCGGCGCGTTTGCAGCGGCACCTGGAAAAAGCTCGTGCCGCGCACGTGCGTGCCGCTGTCGCCGTAATTGGTGGTTAACGATTCGCGGGGAAAAACGTAAAAGCGGTGGGTTTGCACCAGATAGTTGGTTTTCAGGGGAAACCAGTCGGTGGGTGGGAAGGTTTGGAACAGCTCGTGCAGGCCGTCGCTGGGCTGGATGTGGGGAACGGCCGTTGCCCGCCACGCCCGCCACGCCGCCCACTGTTTTTGGGTATACGCCTGCCCCTGAAACCAGGCGACCTGCATAAAAAAGACGTCGCCGTCGTCCAGGTACGGCGTAAACGGCTGGTGGGTGATGCCATGAAACCAGAGCGCATTCAGCGAGATGCCCGCCACACGCGGCTCGTCGGCGTAAAAATCGAGGGCGCTGGCGGCATACCGATACACCATCGGCGACACCACCAGATCGTCCTCCAGCAGGATGATCGCGCCAAACTCGTCCACCAAATCGCCACAGGCAAAGACGTGCTGCACCAGGCCCAACGGCCGTTCCCGCACCAGCACCCGCTTCTCGCCCCACGGCCAGGTAAACTGCTCCGCCTCGGCCACAACGGCCGTAAACTGGTCGCCGCCCCGGTCAATCGAAATCACCAGCGGCACGTCCTGCGCCCCCTGCACCACCGCCAGCGACGCCAGCAGCCGCCGCAAGGCGTGCGGGCGGTTGTAGGCCACCACCACCACGGCGGGCCTCATCGCGCCTGCTCCCGGGCCAGCCGCACCAGCCCATCCAGCGCCTGGGCCAGACGCTGCTCCGGCAGGTGGGGCGATGTGGCTTGCTGCCACACCCCACCCGCCAACAAATCACTCACCGCCAGCAGCGCCGCCGCCTCTTTTTGGCAGTAGTGGGCCACGGCGAACAGCGCCGCCACCTCCATCTCCACCGTTTGCACCCCCAACTGCTGGTAATGGCGCACGGCAACGGCCGTTTCCCGGTACGGCGCATCGGTACTCCAGGTGGCCCCGGTTTGGTAGGGCAGATTGGCCTGGGTGATAGCCTGCGCCACGCTTTCGGTCAGCCGGGGTGAAGCGGCCACCGTTGGTTCAGACGGCAAATAATGGTGCGAGGTGCCTTCGTCGCGCACGGCCGTTTCCACCAAAACCAAATCTCCCGTGCGCAGCTCCGGCTGCAAACCGCCCGCAATGCCCAGCCAGACCAATCGGGCCACGCCCCAGACCGCAAACATCTCTACCAGCACCCCCACCACCGGTGCGCCGACGCCAAAACCACCGGCCACCGCCACCTGCTGCTCGCTTCTGTCCAGCAGATACGTCTCGCCAAAAAAGCCCGGCACCCGCTGGCCGCGCCACTGTTTGACGGCATGGCGCAGCACGCTGGCCTGCGGGCAAAAAATGAGCCACGGCGGGGCGGGCGGCCGCCGTTTGCCCCGCAGCTGCGCCGCCGCCGTCAACAGCGGTGGGGAGTCAAAGTTGGAGGGATAGTTGGGGAAGCTCATCGGCCCGCCACCTGCAAAGTGCCGACCAGCAGCCATTCACCCGCCACCAACCCAAGCGCCAGCCCGGCCAGCCCCTGCCAAAAAAATGCGAGGGTGCTGAGAACGGCCGTTGCCACCAAAGCCACTCCCGTCGCCGCCAATACCCGCTTTTCCCGCCCCGCCGCCACCAGCTCCGCCGCCAGCGGTTGGGAGAGGGTAAAGGGCACAAGGCCCAGCGCCAGCAGGCGCAGCGGCAGCACCGCCGGTTCATAATCTGGGCCAAACAGCAGGTACAGCAGCGGCCGGGCCAACAAAATCAGCAGCAGCGCCGCCAGCAGCCCGTAGCCCACCAGCCCCCAGCGTACCCAGCCTTCTACAGCCACCTGCTGGCGCACCAGCAGCGGAAACACTGCACCCAGCACCGCCGCAGGCAGCAATCGCGCCGCTTCAACCAGGCGCAGCGCGGCGGCCAGCTGGCCGGTTTGGGCCATGCCGCCCAGCCAACCGAGCAGCAAAATGCCCAGCCGCTGCAAAAGTACGGCCGTTACCATCAACAGCGCCAGCCAAAAACCCACCCGCGCCAGCTGCCACACTGCCGCCCCCTGCAACAGCCGCCAATCGAGACCAAAGTGGGGCAGAATTTGGCGACACAGCCACCAGCCCGCGCCCGCCGCCAGCAGCTGCACCAGCACCAGCCACATCATCAAATCGGGGAAATCGCCGCCCAATTGGAGCAAAACGGCCGTGCCCGCCACCTGCACAACGGCCGTACCCAACGTCAGGCCCGCCAGCCAACCCATCCGCTCGTGAGCGCGCAGGGCGGCGCTGCTCAGCGTCAGCCAGGCCAGGGGCAGCAGCACCGCGCTGTACAGCCGCAGCCCGGCCACCGTTTCGGCCGACTGCCCGGCAAAGGGCAGCCACCACAGCGCCAGCCCAAACAGCGCCGCCAACATCAGCTCCAGCACCAGAGCGCTGGCCAGGGGCACCACGTCGGCCCGCCCGGCTGCCCCAATTTGGCGCAGCAGCAGCGTGTCCAGGCCAAAGGTGCTGAAGACGTTGCCGAGGTAAAGAACGGCCGTAACCCAACTCAACTGCCCCAGCCCCACCTCGCCCAACTGCCGGGCCACCAGCGCCGTAAACAGGAGCAAAATCGCCTGCTGCCCCACGCGAGCCAGCAGCAGCCACAGCGAATTGGGGCCAATCCGCTTGAGCGATTGGGTGACGTCCGGTTCCGATTCTGGTGGGCGCGAAAACAAAATGAGGGGAAACTGGGCTGGTTCGCGCTGCCCGCGCCAGGCCACTTTGGCCCGCCGCACCCAGCGCTGCCAGGCCGGCACAGTCTCCACCCGCTGCCAGCGCAGCCGCACTGCCTGAGCAATCTCGTCCAGCCGGGCGGGCGTAAGGAAGTTTTCGCTGGGCAGGGCGTTGGAAGCAAACCCAACCTGGCGCACAAACGCCGCCTCGCGCGCGGCGACCATTTGCTGGCCGCTGCTGGGGTGTTGGTAAACGGCCGTATCCACCACCACCACCTGCCCATCCTCACGCAGCACCCGCAGCGCCTCCTGCACCGTTGTTTCGTAGCTCACGGAATAGTGAAACGAGGCGTTAAAAATGACGAGATCGGCCCAGCCGTTGTCCAGCGGCAGCTGGTCAAACTCTGCCTGGAGGCAGGTGAATGACGTGGGGTAGTGAACGTGCGCCCCCAGCCCATCACGCATAGTCACGCCCAGGTCAACGGCCGTCAACAGATGCCCCTCTGCCGCCAACCGATGACTCAACCAGCCATTGCCCGCGCCCACATCGAGGATGCGTAACGGCCGTTGTGCTTTTTGGGCGAACGGCCGTACCACCTGTTCCAGCAGCACTTTGTAACCGTGCGCCCGACCCGCCCAGGCCGGGTCCGCCACAAACGGCAGCGCCCGATAAAAGGCCGGGTCATTGCTGCCGCGCCCTTCCTGGCGGCGCACCGTCTCGTACTCCTGGCGGAACTGGGCCAGGGCCGCCGCCCGCTGCGGCGGCAAAAAGCGCCAGATGCCCACCTCGCAGGAGAACGTCAGCTCATCCACCGGGCAGCGCAGCGCCTCGCCCGATTGCGTCAGCACACCCCGGCACACGGGGCAGACGAAGGGCGGCGGGTTAGATGGGCTCATAGCGGGCGGTCAAAATGAAAAAGTCGCCGATTTGGTTGAGCCAGGGCCAGCGGCTCAGCCGATCATCCAGCCGGGCCAGCCGGGCAAACAGCCGTGGGTGACGCCGGGCAAACTGGTCATTGTCGGCAGGCGGCGTAACGATGGACAGGCCGCGCAGTTCCAGCAGCTTGAAGGCCGGTCCCAACGCCCGCCGCACCTGCCCCGGCGTAAAATAATAGGTCTGAAACGACACTCCTTCCACCTGCGCCCGCACGCCGCCGCGCCGCAAGCGCCGGGTGGCCGTGCGCCAATCTTGCGGCCAGCGCAGCAGCTCCCACGGGCAGACCGGCGGCATAACCACCCAGGTGAGAACCGCGCCCGGCCGCAGCAGCTGGGGCAAATGGCGGGTAACGGCCGTTAGCTCCGCCACGCAGTTTAAGCCACCAAAGTTGGAAAAAACCGCCTCGAACGGGCCATCTTGCACCTGGTCCAGTTCGGTGAAGGAGCATTGTTGGAGAGTGAGACGGCCGTTCAGCGCCAACGCCGCCTGCTTGCGCCCCATCTCGGCCACCATGCCCGGCGCGAGGTCGGTGGCGTGTACCCGGTAGCCGCGTGTGATGAGGGCCACGGCGTCCAGCCCGGTGCCTGCGTTCAGCTCCAAAATGTGGCTGCCCGCGGGCGTCCAGCGCGCCAGTTGGTCATACACTTTTTGCCGCATCCGGGCCAGATTGGCGTGATCCTGGCCAAAGGCATCGTACACGGTTGCTTTGCGCGAAAAGGCGGCCGCCACCTGGGCCAACTGGTCATCGGCCATGGTCCACCTCCGGCTGCGGGCTGGGCTGGGCCGATTGGGCCAGCGGCATGTGGGGCAAAATCTGCGCCGCCTGATTGGCCTGCGCCAGCCGATTGAGCCGCCAGCGGGCCAGCGGCAGGCGCGCCCAGCGGGAGGCAATGGCGGCCAGTTCATAAAGATGGGATATACGCCAGCGGGTGGGGTGAGGGAGGAACGGCCGTAGCTTCACCCACCCCCGCCGCGCCCGAAACTCCAAATGCACCACCGTGTGCAGCTGCCGGTAAAAGTCGGTGGTGTAGGTGCCCTGGTACATCATCGCCAAATCGGCCGAATCGACCCAGTTTTGCTGCGGACCCAGCTGCTGCACCACCCGCTCATGAAAGCGGGTGCCCGGCAGCGGGTACGACACCGAAATGCCGATGTCGTCGGGCAAACAATCGCGCACCAGCTGGAGCGTTTGCTGAATGTCGGCCCACGTTTCGCCGGGGTAGCCAAATTGCAGAAAAAAGCCCACCTTCACGCCCGCCGCCTGGAGCTGCCGGGCCGCCTCGCGAATCTGGGTCACGGTGGTGCCCTTCTCCATGGCGTCCAAAATGCGCTGCGAGCCGGATTCCGCGCCCAGCCAGACGATGGCGCAGTTGGCCTGGCGCAGCGCCGCCACGTTTTCCGGCTGGCGCACAATCAAATCGGCCCGGCTGAGGCACTTAAACGGCAGCCGCACCCCCTGCGCCTGGACCTCGGCGGCAAATTCGGGCCACCAGCCGGGTTTGAGACCCATGATGTCGTCGGCAAACCAAATGTGGTCGGGGGCGTAGCTCTCTTGCAGCCAGCGCATTTCGGCGGCAACGGCGTGCGGCGAGCGGGCGTGGTAGCGCTGCCCCCAAATCGGCTTGGCGCACCAGTTGCAGTGGTAGGGGCAGCCGCGCGTGGTGACCATGTTCATCGAGTAGTAGCCGTGCCGCTCTTGCCAGAGGCGGCGGTAGGTTTCCACGTCCACCAAATCCCAGGCGGGCCGGGGCAGGTCGTCGATCTGGTTGAGCACGGGGCGGCGCGGGTTTTGCTGGAGACGGCCGTTTTCCCCATAAGCCAGCCCGGCAATTTGGGCGAAGGGGGTGGCGGAACGGCCGTCCAGCACCGCCAACAGCTCGATCATCGTCTCTTCGCCTTCGCCCAGCAGCACAAAATCGGCCCCGGCCTGCAGGTACGCCGCCGCGTGGTCGGTGGCGTCGGAGCCGCACAAAATGACGGTGCAGCCTTGCGCCTTAGCCATCGCAATCATCGCGTGGGCGGCGTCACGCATCGCCAGCAGGCACATTTTGGACAGGTAGTTGAAGCTGTCCTCGTAAATAATGGCCCAGCGCGGCTGGTGCTGCGCCAGGGCTGCCTGCCACTCGGCGGCCGAATCGGCCAGCATGGCGTCGAACAGGGCCACGTCGTACCCGTGCTGGCGCGCCAGGCTGGCGGCATACAGGGTGCCCAGCGGCGGGTACGGCTGCATCGCCTGCCACAGCTTGGGGTCAAACCTCAGGTAATACGATTGGCCAAAAAGAATATCAGTCATCGGCATTTGTGCGTTTGGGTAGGGAAATCACAGATTTCGCAGATTGCCGCAGATTGCGGACAGATTTTTTTCTCATTTGTGTAAACACGCAGCTCTGGCTTGAGTGGGGCAGCGCCTCGGCGCTTCGCGCCTGGCGCTGCCGAAGATAATGAGGGTTTTTTCCGTTTGGGGTCATTTTGACCCCCAAACGGAAAAAACCCAAACCCCCTCCCCGCACGGGGCGCGCCGCGCCCTCGTGCGGGCCAGGTGAACGGTGCTCAGACTGCTCTACTGAGGCTGTCATGGATTGCGCTCGTGGTTGGACAGCATGGTCAGGTGGGTCTGGTAGGCGCTGAGGGTGCGCTGCTGGTGGGCCTGGGAATGACCTTTGCAGATGACGGCCGTAAAACAACTTTCCCCTGAGCGTTTTTGCGTTTGCGTCAGCCGGGCAATTTTACGCGCTTGTTCCCACTGCTCCAACCACGCCCCAACCGGGGTGCGCAGGGGCAGCTCCGCCAATTTTTGCCCCCACGACACCGGGCAGACGGCCGTAGGCGCTGCCTGCGGCGGCCCGTCGGCATTGGGCAAAAAGCAGGCTACCCAGCTGTTTTGCGCCCGCAGCTGCTGGTAAATCGGATAGCCGCCCAGAGGCACCATCTGGGCCACTTCCCGCGCCGTGTAGAGCGTGTGCTCCGGCAGCGCCAGCGCCGATTCGGCCACAAAATAGTTGGGGCAGAGCACCACGCCGCGCCGCGCCGCCAGCCGCACCACGCCAATAACCAACGCGCGGGCCAACCACAAACGGCCGTTTTCCGTCACAATAAAATAATCAATGTCCGCTTCAGCCGCCACGTTGCTCATCGCCAGCGAGCCGGTGACGGCCACCAGCCGCACAAACGGCAGCCGGGCAATGATCGCGCCATAGCGTCGGGCAGCGGTCCACAGTCCTACCGCCTGCTGCTGGCGCTGCTGGCGGATGGCAAACACCGCCTCGCGCCCCGGCAGGCTGTAAAAACCATCCCGGCAGACAAGCTGCCCCGCCAGCAGCGGGCTGTGCCTGAGGGTGTGCATTACCTCGTCCAGGCTGGCGGGCACGCTTTCCAGGTAGCGATGAATCTCAACGGCCGTTAACGGATAATCAAACAAATCGACGTAGGCCAGCGTGCGCCAGATCGCCTGGGCCAGTTCCAACTGGGTGTGGGACGTGAAGTTGTTCATGCCGTGCCTCCCGGCCACTGCGCGGCGGCGATGGCCCACAGCACGGCCCCTTTGGGCAAAAAGAGCGTTGGTTCGGGATGCAGCAGGGCCATCACGATCAGCGCCAGCCAGACGGCCGTTGCGCCGCGATGTAGGGCAGAACGGCCGTACTTCCCCAGCGGCCACAGCCAAAAGACCAGCCACAAAACCAGCCCCAGCAAACCCAGCTCTGCCGCCACCAGCAGGGGCACGTTGTGCACCGTCACCGCCGCCGGATCAATCGCCTGCGCGGCTGCCAGATAGTCATCAGGGCCGGTGCCGAGAAACGGCCGTTGCCCCACCAATTGCAGGGCAATGCCCCAATCCCGCTGCCGCTCCCACAGCGAGCGGCTCTCCAGCGGCGAATCCAGCGCCACCAACCGACTGGCCACCAGGTCGCCGTAGAGCAGCACAAACAGGAGCAAACCGGCCGCAAAAACGGCCGTTGGCAGGGCAAATTCGCGCCAGGGACGGGCGATGGTCCGGCCACGGGGCCAGGCCAGCACCAGCCCACCGACGCCCAGCGCCAGCCAGGCGGAGCGGGACAAACTGACCAGCAGCCCGGCCATTCCTGCCGCCAGCGCCAGCCAAAACAGGCCGCGCCACAGCCCACCGTTGGCCCGCGCCTGCTGCGGCCAGACCAGCAAAATCAGGGCGGTCAGCAGCAAGCCCAGCTGGTTGGGATGGCTGTTCAGCCCGTAGGCGCGCAGCCAGTTTTGGCCATCGCGCTGGGCCACGCTGGTGCCTTCTACCAGCAAATCCAGCGACGGTTCGCCCAGCCAGGCCAGCCCCAGCTCACGTTGAAGCAAAAATTGGGCCACCGCCACCACACTCTGCACCAGCAAAACAACGGCCAGCACGCGCCACAGCCAATTGGCTTGCCAGGGCAAGTGGTTGACCAAAAAGAGATAAATGAACCAAAAGAGCGCAAGCATCGCCGCCAAATAGGCCGTAGTTGGGGTGAGGCGTACCAAAATGAGGAGAGAAAACGCCGCTGCGGGCAGGGTAACGGCCGTTTCCCCCCACCAAACCCGCGCCGGACGATTGCCCAACCACCAGCCACCAGCCACCCCAAGCGGCAGCAGCGCCAACACGCCAATTTGCCAGCTCTGGCCAGCAACGGCCGTCGGCAGCGGCAGCCAGGTAAACGGCCCACCGTTTTCGGAAGCGTGGCTGGCCAGCAGCAGGAACAGCAGCAGGCCAAACAGGCTCTGGCTCAGCGTGCGCCATCGGCTCATGGCTGGCTCCCGTTGAGGACTTTTTGGTAGACAACGGCCGTTTCCCGCGCCGTTCGTTCCCAGGAGTATTGCTGCACTTGAACCAGCCCCCGCTGGCGCAAACAGTCGCGCAGGTCGGCGTCTTGCAGCAGCGTAGCCAGCCCGTCGGCAATCGCCTCGGCGGAGTGCGGGTCCACCAACAGGGCCGCCTCGCCGCAAATTTCGGCCATCGCCGAATCCTGGCTGGTAAGCACCGGTGTGCCGCAGGCCATCGCCTCCAGCGGCGGCAGGCCAAACCCTTCGTACAGCGAGGGGAAGGCAAACACGGTGGCCAGCGAGTAGAGGCCGGGCAAATCTTCCTGGGGCACATAGCCCAAATTTTGCACCACGTCTTTCACGCCCAAGGTCTCAATTTCCTGCTCCAGCGAGCCGTTCACCAGCCAGCCGTTGGGGCCAACCAGCACCAATCGGGTCGCGCTGCCGCGCTGCCGCAGCTGCGCCACCGCCTGAATCAACCGACTGAGGTTCTTACGGGGTTCGATGGTGCCGACAAAAAGGATGAACTTTTCCGGCAGATTGTAGCGCAGGCGCAGCTGTTGGCGCTGCATCGGATCGTCTAACGGCCGAAAATTGTCGGGCGCGGCTTCGTGGATGACGTGAATTTTTGCGGCGGGCAGCTGTAAGACGCGGATCAAATCCTGGCGGGCGTGGTGGGAAACGGTGATGACGGCCGTGGCCCGCCGGGCCACATGCGGCAGCAGCAGGCGCAGCGCCAGCAGGCGGCTGGTGGGGTGGGTGTGGCTGTGCAAAAAGAGCGACGCATCGTGAATGGTGATGATCGACGGGCAGCTGAGGCAAATCGGGGCGGTGTTGTTGGGGAAGTGGCACAGGTGCGGCTCCGTTTGCTGAATAATGCGCGGCAGGATGAGCTGCATCCAGACAAATCGGCTCATAAAGGGGCGGGCAATGGGGCGCGTTTGCGCCAGGTCGCCCTCCAGCGGGGCCAGCGGATAGTTGCTAAAGAGCAAATATTCCCACTCGGGGTATTGTTTAACCAGCTGGGCCAGCAGGCGGCCGGTGTAATGCCCTACGCCGGAGCGCTGGCCCAAAAGCGGTGTCCCGTCAAAACCAATGCGCATCAAAGCTCCTCTAAGAATTGGCCGCGGATTACGCGGATGAACGCGGATTAAATCTGTGGAAATCTGTGTTAATCTGTGTCCTTTTCATTCAGGTTGCTGTGAGTGCCACCAACAGCCCACCAGCAGCCAAAAAAGCAGCCCGGTGCTGTTGAACAACAGGAAAAAATCGACCAGGCCGTGCAGCAAAAAGGCCAACAGGCTGGCCAAAATGGCTACCTGCCACGGATCAACCGGGCGCTGGCGCAGCCGGGTCCAGGCGACGCCGCCTTCCCAGGCGAGCCAGACAAAAAAGGGCAGCGCCGCCAGCAGGCCGCCGCCGACCAAAAATTCCAGAAACCAGTTGTTGGTGTGGATGGTGTCGTTCCACGAATCAGCCTGGAGCAAACGGCCGTAAACCAGCCGAAAATTGTCTAAACCAATGCCCAGAAACGGCCGTTCGCCAATCAATTGCAGCGCCAGCGGCCAGAGCGTGCTGCGGTCGGGGATAGGCAGTTGGTAGCTCCAGGCGGGAACGGCCGTTTCCCATTCCGGCGCTGGTTGGTCAGTCCCTGGGCGCACCACCACCTGGCTGGTGGCAAAGACGTTGCTCTTTTCGCCAAACCAGGTGATTTGCTCCTGCACCACGTCCCACACCAGGGTGTACTCGCCCGGCTCCGACGGGGCGCGCAGCGGAATTTGCAGGGAGGCTGTCTGGCCGGGTCCAATGGGCGGATCAAACGGCCAGCGCGGTTCGGCCAGCTGTAAGGCGCTCTCCGTTTGCAGCCAGCGTGCCCCCAGGTTGATCGGCGGCTGGCGCTGGCTGTGCCACACCAGCGCCCCGTGATTGGTCACGGTGATGGGCACGCGGCGCGTTTCGTTGGCGGTGAGCGTAAGCGTTGGGGGCACCTGCCACTCGGCCAGGTACCAGCCGCTGTCGCCCTCGCTGCCCAGCCGCAGGCGAAACGCCTCGCTAAGGCCGGAATTGAAGGCAAACAGCAGGCCAACTGCTCCTACCAGCGCCAGCCAGGGGCGGGTAAGCGGCTGTCGCCAGCCCAACAGCAGGGCCATGACACCCGCCACTCCGCCAATCGTCAGGAAGCTGGCCCGGCTGAGGGTGAGGAAGCTGGCCTGGAGCAGGAGCAGCAGCAGGCCAGCAAGGAGGAGAACGGCCGTTTTCCTCCCCCGTTGCCACCACAGCCAGCCCGCCACCAGCAGCAGCGGCACCGCTGCTTCCAGGATCATGGCGGCGTGGTTGGCGTAATCCAGCGGCCCGGTGAGGCGCAGGTAGGCCCCAGCTACGGTGATGCCGGCGCGAAATGGCAGCAGCCAGGCGAGTTCCCGCCCCAGCCACAGCTCCGCCAGGCCGATGACGGCCACCAGCAGCCCGGCGGCGATCATCGCCCACAACAGCCGGGTGCGCTGTGCCGCATTCTGAATGAGCAGCGGCACCGCCAGCGCCAGCCCGATGCCGCTGAGCAGGCGCAGACTGGCTTTGAGGGCATTGCCGTTATGCTCGGGGGCCAAAACGGCCGTAACCCCAAACATCCCCCCGGCCAGCAGCAGCACAAGCCAGCGGCGATTGGGGACGGGGGTGAACGGCCGTTCCTGCCACCCCACCAGGCCCGCCAGCAGCAAAACGGCCGTCAGCACCAGCTCTACATTGGTAAAGGCCAGCGGTCCCAGGTGCAGCAGTGGCTCATCCAGCTCAAAGGGCAAAGTGATGGCCAGCAGCAGGAGCAGCGTGCGGCCGACTTGGGGCAAGGTGGGCAGGGGAGTGGGGGTGGTCATACGGCCGTTAGGTGCCAAACCGGTTGGCGCAGGACCCACAAAAGCCGCAAAAATAGGGCCGCTCGTCGCCCGCTTCCAGCCGCCAGCTTCCGTATGGTGTCGATTTTTAACTGTTTGTCTGCAAGCAGGAACCCAGTCATACAGTTGACCAAGAACAGATAGTTGGTGGTTTAAGAGGTTTAGTTGTTTTACCGTTTTTTGTCACCAGGTCGTGGTGTACAGCGATCGGGTTGCGTTTTTCCATAAAATCCTGCCAGGAACGCCACGCATGCTCAGCCAAACTGAACCGGGACAGACACACGATGAGCAATTCCCCTTGGGCAGGGTTATGAGTTTATATACGCAGGGAATTCGTGATTGGATGGACGGACCGGGAAATTGAATGAAACTGAAAGGCAATGCACTGGCCCAACCTTCAACTTCTTGTGTTTATCCACATAATCTTTATAATCTTTTTACACAACTCGCAGTACCCTATGGTAGCCGTGCAGAATTAAGTTAGCGATTGTGGGCCTATGCGGCTACTTCAAGCCTATTCGCCAATTCCGTTCCCTTATATGCGAATGGGCACCAAGCACCGCCTTTCTTCTTGCCTCGACCTCCGCATTAGGCGCGCTGCTTCCGTATCGTATTGTTCTTCAAACCAGCTTTCGCCGTATTGTCATGTTTCCGGCATTGATGTGGCAGCCTCCCTGGCTGTTCCTCGCTGCTGGCTTACTGCCTGAGCTGTTGCTCATACAGTCCGGCGGAAATCGATATGACGTTATTATGTCGAGTTCTCCGGTTTGTTTAAGTATTGCGCTGTCATCAATGACCTTATGCCAACTTTCAGAGCGCAATACTAGATTTTTATCAATCCCCGATAAAGGAGTTTTGATGAGCAAGTCCAACAGTTTTCGCCTCTTTGTAATTGCCTTATTTACCCTCTTGTTTTTGCCTTTAAGTCAGGCTTTGGCTGAAGATCCGCCAACAGCCGGTGAAGTGGTCATTAACGAATATGTTGCCAGAAGCAGCGTCACCGAATGGGTGGAGCTGTATAACACCACGGCCAACGACCTGGATATTTCTGGCCACTACATTGACGATATTGCCAGTGGGGGTGGTGCGCCAAAGCTCATTCCCAGCAGCACCATCATTCCCGCCGGTGGGTATTACGTGATGGAGTTCAGCGGCTTGCTCAACAACGGCGGCGACGACGTTCGTTTCCTGACCCCGTCCCAGGCGGCGTTGGACAGCACCAGCTACAGCTCGTCTACCGATGAATATTCCTGGTATCGCACGCCTGACGGAGGTAGTTGGAGCGGTTCGGAGAGCGATTCTCCGACCAAAGGCTCAGCAAATCCTGGCAGCAGTTTGAACCCACCGGGCGTAGGCGATGTGGTCATCAACGAATATATGGCCGACAGCGCCACCACGGAATGGGTGGAGCTGTACAACACCACTGCTGGTGATCTGGATATTTCCAGCCATTACATAGACGATGCCAGCGGGGGCGGCGCGCCGAAGCTGATCCCGGCCGATACGGTTATTCCTGCGGGCGGCTTTTTTGTGCTGGAGTTTACCGGGCTGCTCAACAATGGCGGCGACGAGGTGCGCTTCCTTGATCCCAGCCAGTCGGTGTTGGACCAGACCAGCTTTGGCTACTCGACGGCCGAATTTTCCTGGTACCGGTATCGTGATGGCCTTGACTGGAGTCCGGCTGAAATTGACGCGCCCACCAAAGACAGCAGCAACGATGACATGGGGGCCGAGCCGTGGACACCGGGTGAGTTCCAAATTCGCATCTTCGACGTGGAGCAGGGCGACAGCCAGCTCATTATCTTCCCCTCCGGCTACACCATTCTGATTGACGTGGCGGAACATGCCTACAACTCGGGCAAGGGCGCGGCGCTGATTGCCGCTAAAATCCAGTCCATCATGGAAGGCGACATGTCGATTGACGTAGGTGTGGCCAGCCATCTGCACCTGGACCACCTGGGTTATGCCGGGTACGGTGGCTTTTGGGGCCTGATCGAAACGCATGGGGTGACCTTTGGTAAGTTTGTTGACCGGGATGCCGGGGAGTGGGTGGACGGCTCTGGCGGCGGCACAACGGATGGTTTGTGTGACCCGGACCTGGAGATTGTGTGGAACAATGCGGGTACGGTGTCGGGAACCAGCCGGAACTGGTTGTGTTATGCCACCAACCCGGCCAACACCAGCATCTACAACATTCGCGAAATTGCCCAGGTTGGTTCGACGACCCAAATCGACCCGCCAGACACCGATGCCCTGGTGACCATTGTGCAGGCGGATGCTGATGGGATTATGATGGCCGATGGCGTGACGCCGCTTCAGGGTGACCGGACCGGCTTGTCTTTGCCTCCCAGCGAAAATGATTACTCTATTGGCATCAAAATTCGCTTTGGCACCATCGACTATGCCACCGCCGGGGATTCCGACGGTGAGTATGAGACCAGCTCCTTTGGCTACACCTACAATGATGTCGAGACCGACCTGGCCGACCGCATGGGGCCGGTGGACGTGATGCGGGCCAATCATCATGGGTCGCAGCATTCTACCAACCAATATTATGTGGACACGCTGGATCCGGATGCGGCGGCTATTTCCTGCGGCGACAACGCGTTTGGCCACCCTGGGCAGGAAGTGCTGGATCGGCTGTTGGACGCGGGGGATGTTTACGTGACAAATTTGTGTGACGAGACGCGAGATTACGGAGCGGCCGTTTTGGTCCACGGTGATATTGTGCTCAAATCCACCAACGGCGTGAACTACACCGTCAACGGTACCGCCTATGTGGCCTCTGACCCCGTGGTGGCGACGATCAACGACATCGTGATCAATGAAGTGATGCCCCGGCCCAGCACTGGTAATCAGGAGTGGGTGGAGCTGTACAACCCCACCGGGCAGGCGGTTGACATTTCGGGAGCCTGGATTGACGACATCGCGGCAGGTGGCGGTGCGCCCAAGCAGATTCCTGGCAGCACCGTGATTGCAGCCGGTGGTTATTACACCATGGATACCGGCACGAGTTATCTGAACAACACGGGAGATGACGTGCGCCTGCTGCTGTCCGACGGGACAACGGTGGTAGATAGCTACACCTACGGCAACAGCAGCGTGAACCAAAGCTGGTACCGCACGCCGGATGGCGGCAGCTGGTCTACGACGATGACCAGCAGCACCACCAAAGGCGCGGCTAACCCCTAAAATGACCACGCTGGGGCGGTGTTTGTGGACCCACAGGCACCGCCCCAGCATTTTCTAAGCCCAATGATGAGAAGAACCGTCTTGTTTGTCATGCTGTTTTTAGCTGGATGCAGTTCCCTTGTTCCGGCTACCCCAACCCCTCAATTTTCTCTGCCCGCAGACACGATCCCCATCACGGATGAGAGCGGCACCACGATTGCCACGCAGCCAAGCGGCCCGTGGGTGATGCTGAGCGGCGTCGATGAACATGGGCTGATTGTGGAACACGAGTTGATCCTTTTTGCTGAGCCGGATAATCCAGAGGCGGCCACTTCGCTCATTCACACGGGTACGGCCGTTGTCGTCCATGAGATTCGCCAGATGGGGCCGCAAGGGTTGAGGCGGTTTTACCGGGTGCAGGCGATGAACGGGCAGATGGGCTGGATTTCGGATTATTACGTGCGCCGGGTGGTTTATTTGTATGATGAGAATGGCACGGCCGTTTCCCTTTTTGCGGCGCCCGATGGGCAAGAAGTAACCAGGGTGGTCAACGTCACCCCCGTCACCATTAAAGAACCAACCGGGGCTGATTGGTGGATTGTGCAGACGGTGGAGGGTAGTACGCTCGGTTGGGTTCAAGCCGCTTTTATCAAAGAATCGCCCGAGCCGGAATTCCTGCTAAACCAGCAGCACACCCATGAACCGTGAGCAGCGCGCCGAAATTCGTGACCGGCTGGCCGCCGCCTATGCCGGGGATGGCCTCTGGGGCGTAACCAATCCAGCCTGGCCGCTGCCTGAGGGCCTGGCGCGTGGCACAGACGAGCACCTGGTTTACCTGACGTTGGTCTACGCCATCAGCGGCGGGCGCGCGCCGCAGTCGCTGTGGGCCGCCGCCCGCCAAACGTATGCCGACGATGCCGAGCTGTTTGCGCCGTACTTCCTGGCCCACGCCAAACCTGCCGCCCTGGTGCCGCGCCTGCAAAGCCACGGCCTGAGCCAGAAACCATCCAGCGACGCCACTGTGTGGCAGCGCATTGGCCAGGCGCTGGTGATGCGGGCTGGGGGTTCCGTTGCCAAACTCCTGGCCGACCATGAGGATGACGCGTTGCAGCTGCGGGCGATGTTGGCCCACAGTAAAACCACCTTTCCGGTGCTTTCGGGGGCACAAACGGCACCGCGCTGGCTGAATGGAATTACGGCCGTTGCTCACCACCCCCTCCAAAACAGCGACCAGCTCACCGTGCCCGTCTCACCCGCCGCCGCCCGAGCCCTGGACGCCCTGGCGCTGTCGGCTGGCAAAGTGTCCGCTGCTGTTTTTGAGGCGGTTGATGCCCTGGGTCGCTATGGCTGTGCCCAGCGCCAGCCCAGGCAAACGGTCTGTCCCGCAGCCCCAGGCTGCCCGGTTGCTGATTTTTGCCAGTATGGCGCTGGTAGAAGCCACCCGGAATAGGTTTTCCCCCGGCAGTCTCCCCGGCCGTCTGTTGCGTATGAAGTTCTCTCCGGTCAAATGTAGTGGCTGGTGATCGACTGCGTGGCTGATTTCAAGTCAGCGGGTGTGCCTTCAAATATCACTTGCCCGCCCTTGCTGCCCCCCTCCGGTCCCAGATCAATGACCCAATCGGCGTTGCGCACCATGTCCATGTTATGCTCGATAACAATCACGGTATTGCCGCCATCAACTATCTGGTTCAACGTCTCCAGCAGCCTGTCTGTGTCCGACTTGTGCAGGCCGGTGGTGGGCTCATCCAGCACATAGATGCTGCCCGCTTTGTGCAGCTGGCTGGCTAACTTGATACGCTGGCACTCACCGCCCGAAAGGGTATCCAGCGGCTGACCGAGGGTCAGGTAGTCCAGCCCGACGTCGCTCATCGTTTGGAGCGTACGGGTAATCTCTGGAATGGTAAAAAATGCCAGGGCCTGATTTACGGTCATCTCCAACACGTCGACGATAGATTTGCCGTCCAGCTTATAATCCAGCACCTCGTCCTTAAAACGCTTGCCGCGGCACACTTCGCAGGGCGATTTCACCCTTTCGAAGAAGGAAAGATCGGTGTACACCACGCCCAGGCCATTGCAGTTTTCGCAGGCACCTTTGGAGTTGAAGCTAAACAGTCCGGCGTTTACCTTGTTGGCCTTAGCGAAAGCGGTGCGCACATCGTCCATCATGCCGGTGTAGGTGGCCGGGTTAGAACGGGGGTTTGCGCCAACGGCCGTTTGGTCCACCACAATCGCCTCGGGAAAGTGCGCCACAAACGCCTCGTTCAGCAGCGAACTTTTGCCAGAACCAGCTACCCCGGTCACCATCGTCAGCACGCCAACCGGGATGTCCACGCTCACATTTTTCAGGTTGTTGACGTTTACCCGGCTCAGCTTGAGCTGGCCTTTGGCCTGGCGGAATGCACTTTTGATTGGCATGTTTGCCTGCAAGGATTTGCCCGTCAGCGTATCGGCCTGAAGCAAGCCCGTATAGCTGCCTTCGTAGACAACTTCACCGCCGCGGGTGCCAGCGTGTGGACCGAGATCCACCACATGGTCAGCCACCTTGATCACGTCGGGATCGTGCTCGACAACCAGCACTGTGTTGCCCATGTCGCGCAATTTTTGCAGCAGTTTGTTAAGCCGATGGATGTCCCGTGGGTGCAGGCCGACGCTGGGCTCGTCGAAAATATACATGACATCGATCAGGCTGCTGCCCAGGTGTTTAACCAATTTAACACGCTGCGCTTCGCCCCCGGAAAGTGTGTCGGTCTCCCGATTGAGCGTTAAATAGTCCAGGCCCATATCCACCAGGTTTTGCAGCCGACGCACCAGGTCTCCCACAATTTCTTTCGCTGCTGCGTTTTTGATCTCCTGCATGACCCCGATCAGATCACCCACTTCCATTGAGGCAAGCTCGGCTATGTTACGGCCGTTTACCGTGCAGCTCAGCACGGCCTTGTTTAGCCGCGCTCCTTTACAGGCAGGGCAGGGGCCTTCGGTCAGATATTGGGCAATCTTTTCTTGCGTTTTGGCGGAGCGTGCTTTTAGATCGCGCTCGATGTAGGCGCGGCTGAAATTGGTGATCACGCCGCGGTAGGTGCGGTTCATGCCATCATACTCAAACTTTTGCTCCTCGCCGTAGAGAAGCAGCTCCAGCTCTTGCTCGGAGAAGTCGGCCAGTTTCTTATCGTTGTTGAAGAAGCCGCTGGTCGGGTAGATGCTTTCGTCGAAGATGGGACCCTGGAGTGCGCCTTCGTTCAGCGATTTGGCCGGATCGTAGAATTTTTCAACGCTGGGCTGAAGTTTACGGCCGTAGCCATTACATTCCGGGCACATGCCGATGGGTTCGTTAAAGGAAAAAACGTTGGCATAGCCGACAAATGGTTCACCAATCAGGGCAAACAGCTGGCGCAGCAAAGTATAGGTATCTGTGATGGTGCCCAGCGTTGAGTGCGATCCACCGCCCAAACGCTTTTGATCCACCACAATCGCCATGCCCAAATTGCGAATCGAATCAGCATCTGGCTGGGAGTAGCGCGGCAAAAAAGTGCGGACCATCATGCTGAAGTTTTCGTACAGCTGCCGCTGCGCTTCGGTGGCGATGGTGTCATAGACCAGCGATGATTTTCCAGAGCCAGACACCCCCGTAAAAACGGTGATCTGGCGTTTAGGAATTCGAAGCGTCACGTTTTTTAGATTGTTTTCCCGCGCTCCGCGGATCTCTATAAATTCTTGCTGCTTGGCTTCACTCATTGTTACCTCAATCAATTCAGGCAGTGTCGGCGGCTGATCTTATCATGCCCGGCTTAACGATGGGCCACTCAGCGGCGCACTTTGGCCAGATAATCGGCGAGACCTTCCAGCGCCTGCATGGCACCCACAATCGCGCCGTATTTGACGGCTTGTTTCCGCTCGGCGGCCGTGGCAAACAGGAGCTGTAAAGTAACTTTCGTTTTGCCCGCCTCATCTTCAAAAGTCACAATGGTGCGCACGGGTTCAGACGCGTACGCTCCCTCAGCTCCATAATCGTAAACAAGCCGCGTTGGCTTTTCCAGCTCGATGAACTGGATCTTAAATGGATTTTGGGTCCCATCCCGAGTTGGCTGGCTGTAGCGCCAGATACCTCCGGGTTTCACGTCCATCTCGTGGATGGTTGTACCTTTTGGCACCCACCACTGTTCAATATGATCTCGTTCGGTAAATGCCGCAAAAACAAGTTCACGCGGGGCGTCGATCACTCTAGTAACGACAATTTCTCGATCTGCCATTGTATTTGCCATCTTTCATTTTCCTTTGGTTACGATTTGCCTGGCGGCTCATTTTGAATCTCTCGTAAATACTCTTCCAGGCGGTCAAGCGCTTCTTCCCAATTCTGGCGATACTGCTCCAGCCATTGAAATGCATCTTTTAGCGGAGCGGCTTGCAGCTGCGCAGGCCGCCATTGAGCTTCGCGGCCCCGCTCGATCAGTCCGGCATACTCCAGCACTTTCAAATGCTTAGAGATCGCGGGCATGCTGATTTTGAACGGCTCGGCAAGCTGGGTTACCGTAGCCGGACCGTGCGCCAGCCGCGCCAGCATCGCCCGGCGAGTTGGATCTGCCAGGGCAGCAAAAGTCAGACTAAGCGTATCGTCCATAATCGAAACACCTTCTGTTTATTTAACTAATTGGTTAAATAGTAAAGTGGAACAGGCAAAATGTCAAGCCGGATTTTTTGTGGTGCCCAATGATTGGCATTGCTGGACTAAAGGCGAGATCGCTAACGATCATCCATACAATACGGCAATTAGATCATCTAGCAAGGAAGTGTGGACAACGTCCCAACCAGAGTAGGGGCTGGGTTGCAGGCGGAAGAAAGATTCGACCTGTGTTTGCTCATTAAAATTTGCCCAAATTGGCACGGCCGTTGAGTCCTTTGAGCGGTTGCGAGGCTGTGCCGGAGAACGACTGGGAAGCGAGAGTTTTAGGACACCGGGTGAATTTACAAACCGGGTTGAGTGCTTTGGGCGCAGAAACTAGTATTGCGCCCCGAAAGTTCGCCTAAGGTTATTGACGAAGGCGCAATACTTAAACAGTCCGGCAACTTGTCATAATAACGTTATGTAGATTTCCGCCGGATTGTACTAGATACGAGGATGATGCGAAGGAATACTTTCAACTAAGAAGGGATATTGTCTTGGCTTTAGTCGAAAAAGTGTTAATAGGTGAGGTTCGGGAAACGCAGGTTGTTTTTAAGCTAGATGTGCTATCGCTACTTGGAATAGATATCAATAGCACATCTAGCGGAAAGGGCAGAACCTTTAGTTCGCAACTTGCTGCGACCAAAGTGGACGGAATTTGTAACCGTAGACAATCATGCCTTCTTCGCCGTCGGTGCGCAGTTTGCGGGTGACCATCTCCACCGGCATGCCGATGCTCAGTTCGCTTTCGTCCATGTCGGTGAGTTGGGCGGTGACAAGGGGGCCTTCTTCCAGCTTAACCAGCGCCACGGTGTATGGCGCACTGTGCTCAAATCCCGCTGGGGCATCGTAGATGGTGGTGAAAGAATAGATCTCACCCAGGCCGGTAAACGTGTACAGCTCGTAAGCTGGTGCTTTGCATTCCAGGCAAACGTCACGCGGTGGGAACAGCTTGACGCCGCAGGTCTCGCAGGTTTCGCCGACTAACTTGTATCGTTGTTCTTGTAATCGCCAATGGCGTGAAACTTCCATAATAACTTTATCTCCCCAAAAATTTCAGGTTGGTTAACGGCCGTCTCTCTAATTTGCGCCGTTTGTCACAATTGATTATCTGCAAAACATCTCTCATTCACTGTCAGTGTCCGCTGTCAGACTGTCAAAACCTATCAGAGAGCGCTGTTTTGGCAGCTTATGTTAACTATCTGCCCGCAAAATGTGGGTAACGGCCGTTGCCCCGCTGCCACCCAAATTTTGCGCCATGCCAATTTTGGCGTTAGCAATCTGATTCTCACCCGCCTGGCCGCGCAGCTGCCGGGCCACTTCCACAACCTGGTACATGCCCGTGGCCCCGCCAGGATTGCCCCGCGCTTTTAAGCCGCCAAACGTGCTGATGGGAATACGGCCGTTCCGCCCAATTTCCATGTCCCGCGCCAGCTGCCACCCTTCGCCCGGCGCGGCAAAACCAGCCGCTTCCAGCGACAGCGCCGCCATCACCGTAAACGAATCGTGCAGCTCAAACAGATCAATGTCCTGGTGACTGACGCCTGCCGCTTCCATCGCCTTTTGGGCGCTGAGTTCGGCGGCGCGCAGGTGCAGCATGTTTTTGCGGTCGTGCAGGGCCAGCGTGTCCGTGGCCAGGGCGGAGCCAGCAATACGGATCGGCTGGGGCACCATGTCCTGTGCCCGCTCATGGCTGGTGATCACCACCGCCGCTGCGCCGTCGCCGCTGGGTGCAGCGTCAAACAGGTTGACGGGCGTGGCGACCGGCGGGGCGCTGCCAAAACGCTCCGCCTTGATTCGGTTGCGGAACATCGCCAGCGGGTTATCGGCGCCGTTGGCGTGGGCGTTGACGCTGAAGTTGGCAAATTCATCGACGCCAATGCCGTATTCGTGCATGTAGCGCCGCATCAGCAGCGCGCCCATGCCCGCCACGGTCAGCCCGTGAATCGCTTCGTAATCGGCGTCGAGGGTGCTGCTGAGAACGGCCGTTACCGGGCTGCCCACCTGGTCTGTCATCTTCTCCACCCCAACAACCAACGCAGTTTCTACCAGGCCACTCTTCACGGCCAAAACAGCCTGGCGCAGCGCCGCACCGCCGGAAGCATCGGCCGCTTCCACCGTCACCGCTTCAATGCCGCGCAGTCCGGCAAAATCGGCAATAAGCGCCCCCAGGTGCAGCTGATGGCTCAGCTGCCCGGCCGCCATGTTGCCCACAAACAGGGCATCTACCTGGCTCACATGCGCATCGTCCAGTGCCGCCTCAATGGCGTACCACGCCAGGTGGCGAATCGAGGTGCTCCACATTTCTTTTACTTCGGTTTGGCCGAGGCCAATGATTGATACGTCGTTCATATGCTTGTTCTTTCCCTCCCCCTAGCCCCCTCCCAGCGGGAGGGGGCTAGGGGGAGGGAAAGGGAGGGGGCTTTATTAGCTCAGTTTCAGCTTATCCCGATACCGGGTGTACGTGGCGTAATTAATTTCCGTGCGGCGGCTGATATATGCCTCAGTGGTGGTAGCCAGCTTTTGCACTTCGGGCAGCTTGTCGGTTACCACAATATCGAAGGCGTCGGAGCCAGCGCCGGAGCCGTAGCTGACCATCAGGATGCGGTCGCCCGGTTTGGCGATGTCCAAAATGGCGGTGAGGCCAATCATGGTGCTGCCAGAATAGGTATTGCCGATGCGTGGGCTGAGCAAGCCAGGCTTGATCTGCTCTTTGGAGAAACCCAGCTGACCCGCCACCCGCTCCGGGAATTTGGCATTGGGTTGGTGGAAAACAGCCCACTGGTAGTCGCCCGATTTGGTACCAAGCGATTCCATCAGCATTTCGGCGGCACCCTGGACGTGCTTGAAGTAGGCCGGTTCGCCGGTAAACCGGTCGCCGTGGGACGGGTACTCGGCATGGGCGCGCCGCCAGAAGTCTGGCGTGTCGGTCACGAAGGAGTAGGAGCCGTTGATGATGGCCACCGATTCGGCCGCCGGTCCCAGCAGAACGGCCGCTCCACCCGCCGCCGCCGTATACTCCAACGCATCACCAGGGCGGCCCTGGGCCGTGTCCATGCCAATGCTGAAGGCGTAACGGGCCATGCCCGAGCCAACAAAGCCAATTGCGGCCTGCATCGCTTCCGTGCCCGCCTTGCAGGCAAACTCCCAGTCGCCCGCCATGGTGTTGGGCACCGCGCCAATCGCCTCGGCGACGATGGTGCTGCTGGGCTTGACGGCGTATGGGTGGCTTTCGCTGCCAACCCAGACGGCGCGAATTTCCTGCGGATTGATCCGGGCGCGCATCATGGCGTTGCGCGCCGCTTCAATCGACATGGTGATCACGTCTTCATCCAGCCCATTGACTGCTTTTTCCACGATGGGCGTGCCGCCCGTGCCGTTGGTCCACATTTTAGAGACCTCGCTGGCGGGCAGGCGGTAGCGGGGCACATACGCCCCGTAGCCGACGATGCCCACCGGGCGGTCTGGTTTCATTAAACCATCTTGAGGTTTGTATTCACTCATCTTGTCCTCGGAGGGAGTAATTGGGTAATTTGGTCATTTTTCTCCCCACTTACTCAATTGCTTAATTACTTAATTTGTTCGCTTCGGCCAAAATCTGCGCCGCTCTATCGACATGAATGCGCCGCTCAGCGACGAGTTGATCGGCCACAAATTGGATAAGTCCTTCGGGTGCGCCTGCGGCCATGGCCACCTGGCGGGCGTGCAGGGCCATGTGCCCTTTTTGGATGCCCACCGTAGCCAGGGCGTTGATGGCGGCCAGGTTTTGCGCCAGCCCGACGGCGGCCATCACCTGGGCCAGCTCCGGCGCGGATTTGACATTTAAGATTTTCATGGCGGTGCGGGCGGTGGGATGCACTTTGGTGGCCCCGCCAACCATGCCCACGGCCAGCGGCAGGGTAATTTCGCCGTACAGATCGCCGTTGTCGTCGACGTGCCAATCGGTGAGGGCCTGGTAACGGCCGTCCTTCGCCGCAAATGAATGGGCCCCCGCCTCAACCGCCCGCCAATCGTTGCCGGTGGCAATACACACCGCGTCGATGCCGTTCATGATGCCCTTGTTGTGCGTGGCGGCCCGGTACGGGTCGACGACGGCAAAGGCGTTGGCTTCTTCGATGAGCCGGGCTACTTCTGTTCCAGCCAGGTCGTCGGTGGCCAGTTCGGCGGCCGGGATGGTGCAGCGGGCGGTGGCGGTGCGCTGATCGGCCAGGTTGGAGAGGATGCGCAGGTTGGTACGGCCGTTGGTCAACCGGGCAATCTCCGGGGCCAATGATTCCAGCGCTGTGTTGATGGCGTTGGCCCCCATCGCGTCGCGCGTGTCGAAGTGCAGATGCACCACCAGCATGGGGCCGACGGGCGTGTGGGGGAACGGCCGGGCCACGATGTCCAGCGCCCCACCGCCCAGGCTCACAATCACTTTGTCGCAGCAGTTGGCCGTTTCCAGCAGGTGGGCCTTGCTGGCGTTGATAGCGGCGACGGCCGCATTCATATCTGGGATGTCGAGTACCTGGATCTGGCCAATCATCACCGGGGCCGTGGCGCTGGTGTGGAAACCACCCCCGGCGCGAATCTTTTTGGCGGCATTGCTGACGGCGGCCACCACGCTCGGTTCTTCCACGGCCATGGGGATGAGGTAGTCACGGCCGTTTACTAAAAAGTTCACCGCGATGCCCAGCGGCAGGGCAAAGGTGCCCAGCGTATTTTCGATCATTTTGTCGGCCAGCTCGTTGGAAAGCCCCTGCCCCAGCAGCACCGCCCTGTCGCTTTCGTCCAGGTTGGCCCATTCGGCCACAATGTCGACACGTTCGGTTAACGGCCGTTTATAAAATCCTGGTAATCGTGATGATTTGTCGCCCACAAGTTTCTCCTGAAGTGATCCATGTTAGTTGGTCTGGGTAAACGGCCGCTGCCCGCAAACAGCAGTTGGCCACCACCGGATGGGAATATAGCGACGAAATACTGTCAAAAGCTGTCAGGAGCGGGACAAGAGAGAGATTGGAAGGATAAATGAGGGGATTTTCAGGATGAAGCGGCGGGGTGGGGAAACGGCCGTAGCCCTCCAAACTCGTAAAAATCAGCCAGTGAAGGGCACCTTAAGCGATGCTGTAAGGTAGCATGTAAGTCGGTTTACAGTACAATTGTACCGGTGGAGTCCTGTGCCTTTTTGTTTCCAGGGAGGATGGCTAAACAGAATACACGGCGACAAAGGCAACCCAGATTTGGGTTGATTTGGTCTGTTTGGGCTTTACTGTCACAGCAGGCGACGGATGAAAGGAGGTATTCATCGAGAAGAGCATTACAAAAACAGCACTACCATGACATCTCAGCTATCAAGTTTACAAGCTCTATCCTGCGGAGGAAAAATGAGACGATATTACACAATGTTTTCCCTTGCCCTTCTGGCACTTTTGCTTACGGCATCTTTAAGCATTAGCGGCCAGGCCAAGGCTGCGGCTGCCGATTTGTTCATTTCTGAATATATCGAGGGCAGCAGCTTCAATAAAGCCATTGAAATTTACAATGGCACCGGCAGCGATGTAGATTTGTCTGCCTATTCCCTTGAACTGTACAGCAATGGCTCCGCCACTGTCAGCCAAACCGTCGCCTTGTCGGGCACTCTCGCCGACGGCGACGTTTTTGTTTTAGCTCACGCTTCGGCCGATGCAGCCATTTTGGCGGTGACCGACCTGCAGAACAGCACGGTGATCAACTTCAACGGTGACGATGCCGTTGTCCTGCGCAAAGGTACCGACGTCATCGACGCCTTTGGCCAGACTGGTTTTGACCCCGGCACCGAGTGGACTGGTGGTGGCCAGGATGATACCCTGGTCCGCGCCGAAACGGTTTGCGCGGGCGACACCAATGCCGCTGATGCCTTCGATGCATCGGTGGAATGGGTGACATTTGCCATCAACACCTTCAGCAGCTTAGGCAGCCACACGGCCGATTGCGGCGGTGGTGGTGGCAATACCGCTGAAGACCTCTTTATGTCTGAGTACATTGAGGGCACCAGCTTTAACAAAGCCATTGAAATTTACAATGGTACCGGCAGCGATGTTGATCTGTCGGCGTACGTTTTAGAGCTGTACAGCAACGGTTCCGCCACGGTTACCCAATCCGTTACCCTGTCGGGTACCCTGGCCAACGGTGATGTGTACGTGTTGGCCAACGCTTCGGCCGACGCGGCCATTCTGGCGGTGACTGATTTGCAGAACAGCACGGTGATCAATTTCAACGGTGATGACGCCGTTGTGCTGCGCAAAGATGGCGCGGTGATTGACGCCTTCGGCCAGACTGGTTTTGACCCCGGCACCGAATGGACCGGTGGTGGCCAGGACGACACGCTGGTGCGCGCGGAAGCGGTCTGCGCCGGTGATACCATCGCCGATGATGCGTTTGATGCATCGGTGGAATGGGTGACGTTTGCCGTCAACACCTTTAGCAGTTTGGGCAGCCACACCTCTGTCTGTGGTGGTGGCGGCGGTGGTGGTGACGCTGAAGTCATCATCAACGAAGTGGATGCCGACACCGACGGTACCGACGTGCTGGAGTTTGTCGAATTGTATGATGGGGGTGAGGGCAACACGTCGTTAGACGGCCTGACCCTGGTCTTGTTCAACGGCAGCGTTGACACCTCTTACGCGGCTTACGACCTGGATGGGTTTAGTACCGATGCCAACGGTTACTTCCTGTTGGGCAATGCGGCCGTTGTGCCCACCCCGTCGATTGTTTTTGCGGACAACTTCTTGCAGAATGGCGCTGATGCAGTGGCCCTGTACCAGGATGACGCGGTTAACTTCCCGAATGGAACGGCCGTAACCACCACCAACCTGCTCGATGCCATCGTTTACGATACCAGCGATGCAGATGACCTGGAACTGTTGGTCCTGCTGAATGCGGGCCAGCCCCAGGTGAATGAAGGTGACGCGGGCAACTCTGCCGCCGACTCCAGCCAGCGCTGCGCCAACGGCAGCGGCGGCCGCCTGAACACCAGCACCTACGACCAGTTTGCCCCCACGCCTGGCACCGACAACCTCTGCCAGATCGTAGACCCGCCCTTGAGCTGTGACGACAACTCCGTCATCACCTTGATTTCGGCGATTCAGGGCAATGGCGCGGCCTCGCCGCTGCAGGGCAGCACCATCGTGATTGACGGTGTGGTTGTGGGCGACTTCCAGAGCAACGCTTCCGCCGACAATGGCGACCTGAACGGCTTCTACGTGCAGGAAGAAGACAGCGATGCGGACGCCGATCCGGCAACGTCTGAAGGTGTCTTTGTTTTTGCGGCGGCTACTGACGTGGCGATTGGTGATCACGTGCGGATTGAAGGCACCGTGACCGAGTATGTGACCTCCAGCGGCGCTTCCTCCATGACCGAACTCATCAACAACACGGTAGTGGTTTGTGCCACCCCGGCCGCCATGCCCACCGCCACCGAAGTGACCTTACCGGTTGCTGCGCTGGCTGACCTGGAGCGGTACGAGGGCATGTTGGTAACCTTGCCGCAATCCCTGACCATTGCTGAGTTCTTCAACTTTGACCGCTTTGGCGAAATTGTTCTGGCGACCGATCGGCAGTACACGCCAACGGCCGTTGTGGAACCCGGCCCAGATGCGATTGCCCTGGCCGCAACTCAGGCTTTGGCGCGCATCACGTTGGATGACGGCCGTTCCTCCCAAAACCCGGACCCGGCCATTCACCCCAACGGGGCTATCTTTGACCTGACCAACACCTTCCGTGGTGGCGATCTGGTTCAAGGTGTTACGGGTGTAATGGATGACACCTTCGCTCTCTACCGCATCCAGCCGGTGCAGGGTGCTAACTACACCTCTGTGAATCCGCGTCCGGCTCAGCCGAACGATGTGGGTGGCAGCCTGAAAGTGGCTTCCTTCAACGTGCTCAACTACTTCACCACCATCGACGATGGGGTGAACGATATCTGCGGCCCGGCGGGTAACCAGGAATGCCGTGGTGCCGACGATGCCAACGAGTTGGCCCGTCAGCGCGCCAAAATCATCGCGGCCCTGTCCACCATGAATGCCGACGTGGTTGGCCTGCTTGAGATCGAAAACCATCCCGGCGATGTGCCAACCGCCGACCTGGTGAGCGGCCTCAATGATCTGATGGGGGCTGGTACGTATGCCTACATCGAGACCGGGGCCATTGGTACCGACGCAATCCGTGTGGCGATCATCTACAAACCGGGCAGCGTGACGCCAGCAGGCAGCTACGCCGTGCTCGATAGTTCGGTTGACTCGCGCTTTGACGATACCAAAAACCGCCCAGCCCTGGCGCAAAGCTTCATGGAAAACAGCACGGGTGAAATCTTCACCGTGGCCGTGAACCACCTGAAGTCCAAAGGTTCAGACTGCAACGACGTGGGTGATCCTGACCTGGGCGACGGTGCGGGCAACTGTAACCTGACCCGTCAAGCTGCCGCGCAGGCGCTGGTTGACTGGCTGGCGGCGGATCCCACCGGCAGCGGTGACCCGGATTCGCTCATCATCGGTGACCTGAACTCCTATGACAAGGAAGACCCGATTGACGCAATTCTGGCCGGTCCCGATGACGTTCTGGGCACCGAAGACGACTACACCGATCTGATCTTTGCCTTTGGCGGTGAGTTTGCCTATGGCTATGTCTTTGATGGCAAGCTGGGCTACCTGGACCACGGGCTGGCTAACAGCACCCTGCTTGGGCAGGTAACTGGGGCGACGGAATGGCATATCAACGGCGATGAGCCGGATCTGCTGGACTATGACACTTCGTTCAAGGCTGACGCCCAGGACGCGCTCTACGAGCCAAATGCTTACCGCTCTTCCGACCACGATCCGGTGATTGTGGGGCTGAACCTGATGACCGAGGTAGTGAACACACCTCCTTACTGCGGTGATGCGTATCCCAGCATTAGCTTGCTGTGGCCGCCGAGCAATGGTTTTGCGCCCATCAATGTGCTGGGTGTGACTGATGCTGACGGCGATGCCGTTTCGATTGTTATCGACAGCATTTACCAGGATGAACTGGTCTTTGGCCCTGGCAGTGGCAACTCCTCGCCGGATGGCCTGGGTGTTGGCGGCAGCACGGCTTTTGTACGGGCGGAACGGAATGGTAGTGGCAACGGCCGTTTCTATCACATCTTCTTTACGGCTTCCGACGGCAACGACGGCAGCTGCAGCGGTGAGGTGATCGTGGTGGTGCCCAAGAACCTGGGCGCGCGCGACGTGCCTGTTGATGGTGGCGCGCTGTACGATTCCACCGTTTCCCGGACACGCTAATCGTCCAAAATCATTGGCTAAGAAGGGGCCAGTCGGCAAGATTGGCCCCTTCTAAAGAATCATAAAATAGGGGCTTCCATTCGGAAGCCTCTTTTTTGGTAACCGTTCAGTTGGTATCCCGCACGAGGGCGCTGCGCGCCCCGTGCTCTACAGAGAACTGAACGCTTACCTTTTTTGTTGGAGAGCTTTTAGGGCAGACTTTCGCAGGCGAGGCCGTCGTTGTCGGCGTCTAGACGATGCACGTCGTAGCCAACCAGGGTAAAGCAGTAGTCGTGACACGCCTGCGCGGAATCTTGTGCTTGAAAATCGCTGCAGTTGTAGGCGTTGAAGGAGCAGATGCTGCAGCCGGATGGCGCGGGGTGGGTGGCGGTGGGTACGGCCGTTGCTCCGCCGGGAACCGTGGGTTGGGGTGGCGTGACCGGGGTGTTTGTTGGCAGAACGGGCGGCACCGGGGTGGTGTCTCGCACCACAAAGGGCAGGAAGTTGGCCAGCGTTGGCGTGACATCACAGGCTTGAAGGGAACGGCCGTGTCCCATTCCCCCAACTGCTACCAGGCAAAACAAAAAGAGGCCGCCCAAAAGGAAGCCTGTTTTGGGAAGGTGTGCCACTTTCATCGTTTGTCTCCTTGTGCCCATCCCCGCCTTGCCCTCAAAGTAACAAGCGCAGCTTGCCACTGAAGTTAAGGCAAGCTGCACTTGTTGCGGTGCCAGCTTATTATTTTGGGTTTTCAGGATTTCACGGGGCCTGACGTGAAACGTGATGCGTGAAACGTGACACTCTCTGGTCACGTTTCACGTTTTACGCATCATGGGATGTAAACCCCTTGAATTCCCAAAGAGCCTTTATTTTTACTGTGGAGAGGTTACAGGCGAACTACCACGACCGTCATGGTGCCCTCGCCGACAGTGACGCTTTGCAGACCGGTGCCTGCGGGCAGCTGGCTCATGGCTGCACCCAGGCTGCTGTTTAAGGTTTGTTCGGCCGTTTGTAAGGCAGCGGGCGGCACCTGGAAGCTGCCAATTGACGCTTCGACGACCTCAAATTGCAGCGTGTTGTTTTCCACATACGGCGCAAAACTAACCGTCAGCTGGCCGTTGATCGGCTCGGCGAGGGTGCCAGTGACGATGATGGTGCCGCTGGTCAGGCGCACCTGCGGGTTTTGCAGCGCCGACTGCGTCCCGGCCTGAGCCTGAGCCGCGGCAATCGCCTGGTTCAGCTCCGCTTCGGTGACGGTGACTTCTACCGTGCCGCTGCCTTCTGGCAGGGGAATCGTGGCAAATCGCTCCGCCAGGCTGCCTGGTTCAATGGGTAATGTGCCGTTTTCAACGGCCGTTTGCCCCTGTTCGATCAATTCAGCCGCCTGAGTCGCCAGTACCGGGCCTTCCTCGACAATCAGTTCGGCGGCCTGGGTGGCCACAGCGGCCGCCTGTGCCGCGATGGTAGCCGCGGCCTCGGTTGCCAGCACGGTTTCATACTCGGCTTGAACGGCGGCGGCCTGCGTGGCCAGGATTTCACCCTGGCCGCCCGGACCATCCACATCACCAGCGCTGGTGGTGGGTAGGGTGGGGGTGGTACGGCCGTTGCCGCCACAGCCGCTCACCACAACAAGCAAAACCAGTAAAACGGTCCATCGTGTCCAGATTTGTTTCATGTTGCACACTCCCTAAAGATACGTTTGCCAAACGGGCGGATGATAACCCCATTTTCTAAGAACGAAATGAGCTTTCTCCGGTTGGTCGGGTCAGCCTCGTGAAGCCAGTTTGGCTGGGGTGCCTTCACGAAAAATATGCTTGACCCGCGATCTAACCTCGTGTAGGATTCTCCACACATGATGATAAACAACTACCCACTTTTCCACACACTATCAGATTGCCGTAATAGGAAATCTCTCCTCTCCGGACGTTTTACATGAAATCAACCTCTCAAACTGGGCTTTTGCTTACCTTGTTTATGCTGCTTTTGGTTCTGCTGGCTGCCTTTGTTTTCCTCTTTCAGGGGCGGCAAAGGGTAGTGGAACAGCGAGATGTGTTGCAGACAGAAACGGCCGATTTGCAGCAAGATCTGGCCCAAACCGAGCTTGATCTGGCCGCAGCGGAAGCCACTCGTGCCTTTACCGCCGATGCCCTGGCTACGGCCGAATCCAACACGGTGCTGCTGGATGGTGAGTTGGTGCGCAGCCAACAGGAAGTGGATGCCCTCACCGGGCAGCTAGACGCCGCCAGCCAGACGATCACCACGTTGGAAGATGAGCAGGAAGCGGTGCTGGCCCAGCCGCCCGAAGTGGCCATTTTGTCGCCCGTGAACGGCCGTTTGCTGGCGCTCGGTGAACCAGTCAACATCGTCATGGTGGCGACAGACCCCAAAGGCGTGATTGCAGTAAACCTGGCCCTCAACGAAGAACCGTTTGATTCGTTTATGCTGGAAGATCAGACGTTGTTTACGGCCGTTGTCCCCTGGGAACCAACCGAACCAAATGAATACGTGATTGCGCTGACGGCCGTTAATAGTGCCGGGATTACCAGCCGCACGGCTACCGTCACGGTGACAGTGGCGTTGTCCGACGCCGCCAACCGCCCCGGCATCAACGCCAATGTGGCCCTGTCTGAGGATATCGGCGGGTTGGTGAGTGGGTTGCGCCAGCTGCCCGTGCCCAATGGCATCAATGCCCGGGTTGCCTCTGGGAGTGAGCTGCGTCAGGCGCAGGAAGCTTATGCCCTTGCTCAGGCCGACAGCCCGGCGTGGCTCCAGGCCCGGCTGATTGGCCAGGCGTTTGATTTTGCCCCGGCCGACTACGTTTACCCCGACCTGCTCCAGGCGGTACAAAGCAGCAGTACGGCCGCTTTCTACGAACCGCTCGGCGATGAGCTGCTGGTGTTAGAGCAGGCAAACCCGCCCAACGCGGTGGCGCAGCTGGCCTATGTGCGACAGCTGGTGTTTTTGCTGCAAGACCAAAATTTCGGGCTCGATGTGCTCACCACGGGGGAGCTGACCCTGGATGCTACGCTGGCCCTGGCCGCCTTGAGTGAGGGCGAAGCGACGGTGGTGCAGGAGAATTTTTTGGAGGCGCGCTATTTGCCATTGGCAGCGGCCGTTATCCCCGAAACGTTCGCTATCGACACCGCGACCTTACAAGAAGCGCCTGCCGCCATTGCTAACCGGCTGCTGTTTGCCTACGAATTTGGCGACGACTTTGCCCGTTTTCTCTACGACGAGGGCAGCTACCCGGCGCTGAATGAGGCGTGGGCCAACCCGCCGCAATCTACCGAGCAAATTTTGCACCCGGAAAAATACGCCGCCGATGAAGGTCCGTCTTTGGTGACGCTGCCCGATTTGCAGCCCGTGCTGGGCAGTGGCTGGGCGCTGGCCGAAGAAAATGTGTTGGGTGAGTTTATGTTGGGGCAATATCTGGCGCAGCAGCTAAACGAGTCGCAGGTGGCAACGGCCGTTTCTGGCTGGGGCGGCGACCGGTTTGCCATCTACACCAACGAGGCGGAGGGGACGTTTGTGATGGTGCTGCACGCGGTGTGGGACACGCCCGACGACAGCACTGAGTTTGCCGCGCTTTACCCCAACTATCCGACGCGGCTGTTTGGCAGCAGCGGCGAGCTGCAAGCCAACGGCGGCGAATGTTGGGAAGGCGACGGCGAATTTATCTGCTTAAACCAGTCGCAGCAAGACACCCTCATTGTGCGCGGTCCAGAGCTGGCGCTGCTCCTGGATGTGGTTGCGGCCATCTTCCCCACGGAATAGACAATTTTGGTTTTTTGAAAACTTACGAATTGGGGTCGCGTGAAACGTGAAACGTGCTAAGTGATGGTTACCTGCCAGAGAATATCTCTACTAAAAATCTTGTCACCTGGTCACCCCGTCACATATACCGCATCGACAATGCCGACGATGACGGCGCGGATGGGGGCGACCTTCATGTTGAGCACCTGGCGGGCACCGTTGCCTTCGTCCAGCACCAGCACCTTATCGCCCATGCCTGCCTGAACGGTGTCCACGCAGATGTCGTAGCTGCCGGTGGGTGTGCCATCTTCCCCCAGCTTATCGACGATGAGGAGTTTACGGCCGTTAAACGCCGCATGTTTGATGGTTGCTACCACCGTGCCCGAAACCTGTCCCACGTACATGGCCTCAATCGTAAAGCGTCCCTCGCAAAACGTCAATTGATTGCTTGTCACAGTTTGTGCCCTATGCTATCCTGTCACCACTGTTTTGATCAGGTCATTGGCACATTTGCCGCCGTTCTTTTTTGAGATTTACCCAACACCCGGAGTAAAAGTGTGACGATTGCAGGCATTGTGGGGGCAGGACTGGTATGGGGCTGGCTGCTCGTTTTGTTGGTCGATCAGCGACCCAATCGGGCTCGCCCCCAGCCGCCAGCCGAGGCAGCAGACGGCCGTTCCCAACTGGTACGCTGGCTTGATGCCTTTGTTAAAAAGTGGCAGACGGAGCGACGGCCGTATCTTAACCTGCTGGCCGTGGCCTTGTTCACCAGCGTGTTTGCCTGGCTGATCTACACCTTAAATGGCGCGACACTGCTTATCCCCTTCTTTCTTGCTCTGATCATGACCTTTGCCATTCACCTCATCTGGCGTGAGCGACTGCGCCAGGGGCAAAAAAGGTCGTCATAATTCACCAAACGTTTTACCAGGAGGCACATCCATGTTTTTTCAAGAAGCTGCGGAAACCGTTGTTCAGGCTACTCCCCTCCAAATTTGGGGCGCGGCCGGATTTGGCGCGATCATTGGCTGGCTGGTTTATTACATCAACCGCTACCGCACCGGCGACGTGCAGTTTAGCGACCTGGCCACAGTCATTGGCATCATCGGCGGCGCGGGCATTTTGGCCCTTTTCCCGGAAGGTACCGACCTGTTTGGCGGCTATGGTATTGGCCTGTTTGTGGGCTTTTTCAGCTACTTCATCTATCTAAACATCCAGGTGGCCATTTCCAGAAACTTCACGGTGGATTGGTTCTTAGACGGCCGTTCCAAACGCCTGGCTGAAAATGAAATGGGGCGCAACGAATCCGCCACGCTGGGCGGTGGTGGCACCGCTATGGGCGGTGGCCACACCAACAGCGGCGGCCGGGAATAAACTGGTTGCCAGTGGCAGGTTGCAAGTGGTCAGTCAGTTTACCCGCACGACCTGTCACCTTCTCATTATCCGTAACCAAACAAATACAGGTGTCGCATGGCTGATTCCACCCAAATTCGCGCAGAAATTGTGACGCGGCTGCTCAACGATGCTGCGTTTCTGGCCCGCTTTTTGGCCGATCCAGACGGCGTTTTGGCCGAATTCCCGGGCCTGGACAAGTTTGACGGCCGTTACCTCAAAGACAAAATTACGGATTGGGCCAGCCTGACGGCCGTTGCTCAGCGGTTTGGCATTGTGGTGCCGGAACGGCCGTCCGCTGCCCCAGAATCTGCCAAAGAGAACCCGCCCCGCCTGCAAATGGTGCTCCACCTGCGTGATGATGATGCCTTCCGTGACCTCTACTGGCGGGATGCGGCGGCGGCTTTTGCTGCTTATCCAAGCCTGCCCGAAGAGGATGCGGCGTATATTCGCGAGCGGTTTGGTGGGGAGACAACTTTGCAGTCGCTCATCGATCGCTTCCAGACAACCGTACAAAGTGTCGATTTGCCCGCGCCCGAAAGCAAAGGCGTTGAGCCAGACGATGAGCTTTCGATGCGTTATGTCAATACTGGCTTTGCCCGCAGCACCTCCCCGGCGGAACCCATCACCCATTACAACACGCCGTTAACCGCTGCCAAGCCGCACTATTTTTGGCTAGAAATTGGCAAACTGGTAGCCGGTGGCCTGGCCCAGGAAGCGATTGCCCTGCCCACCGACAAGCTGCCGCCCGAAGCCCGACTCAAGATTGCCCTGTTTGATTTCGACGGCGAGATCGAACTGACTGGTGCCGAGGTGGGCGAGGTGCAGCTGGCCCCCACCGGGGCTATCCGCGTCACCCGCCGCGCCGACGAACCGGCTGGCGTGTCGTCAGACTTGCTGGACCGTCGGCTGTTTTTTGCGGTGCAAACGATGGATCGGGAAGGATACGGCCGTCTCCGCTGCAACATTTATTTCCAGAACACGCTGGTCCAATCGCACCTCATTGTGGCCCGAATGTCGGCCGTGCCCACCGAACGGCCGTACCGCATGCTGTGGCACGTTTCCGATTACACCCTCTCCAAAAGCCTGGACAGCGAACAGCTCACCGCGATGGGCGAAAACAGCCTCAGCATCATGGTCAACGACAACGGCAACGGCACCCACGGTTTCCGCTTTGTTGGCGGCCAGGAGTACAAAAACGATGCCACGCTGGGCGAAGGGGCCATCACCCAACTGCAAAAGTGGGTGCGCGGTGCGCTCAGCAAAGCCGCCTGGGGCGACGACGAGGAGTACAAGCCCGGCAAAAAATACCAGTATGGCGGCCCGCTGGACCTGAAAAAGCTCCAGGCCGATTTGCTCTCGATGGCTATCAACGGCTACCGCGCCTTCGATGCGCTCATCGGGCCGCTGGTGGGTGACGCCGACAAGGTGTGGGACGTGATGGACTGGATGGTCAAACCTGGCCAGGTGCAAATTGCCACCAAAGAAGCCGCCCAGCTGGTGATTCCCGCCGCCATGTTCTACGACTATCCTTTCCTCGATGGCAATGCCCCCGGCGACTATTCTCTCTGTCCTGAATTTGTGGCGGCGCTTAAAAGTGCCAAACCGCTGGAGGAATGCGCCTGTTTCCAGGGCAGCTGCCCCAGTTATGGCCAGGAACTGGTCGTTTGCCCGAGCGGTTTTTGGGGCTTCCGCCACTATTTGGGCCTGCCCATGTCGGTGAAATCGGCCCCGGATGCGCCGCTGAAGATTGGGGGCGGCAGCCCACCCCGGCTGGCGGTAAGCGTCTCGACGGACAAAAACTTTGTGGAACGGCCGTCCCACGAACAGCGTCTGCAACAAATGGGCGTTGGCTGGGAATATGCCGACAGCCGCGACGAGGCGCTGGACATGCTCAAAGCCACCGAGTCGCAAATTGTCTATTTTTACTGTCACGGTGGCCTGACGGACAAAGGTTTTCCCTACCTCAGCCTGGGCAGCACCGACAGCGACTGGTTCACCCGGGGCAATTTACGGGCGCGGCGCATTCGCTGGCAAAAGGTACGGCCGTTGGTCTTCATCAACGGCTGCCATACCACACAAATTACCCCGGAGCGGGCGCTGGACTTCGTCAGCGGCTTTGTGGAGACCAGCGGCGCGGCGGGCGTCATCGGCACGGAGATCACCATCTTCGAACCCATCGCCACCCAATTCGCCGAGGAATGCCTGCGCCGCTTCTTGTTTGAAAAGCAGACCCTGGGTGAAGCGGTGCGCGGCGCGCGCCTGCACATGCTCAAAAACGGCAATCCCCTGGGCCTTGTTTACATTCCCTATGCTTTACCAGCTCTCAAGCTGGCTTAAAAAACAGTTTCACAACAAAGGAGCAGACCATGTTCAGAAAGATGAGCGCATGGGTCATTTGGATCGTGTTGGTTGGGTTGTTGGCCGCCTGTGGCGGACCCTCACAAGAGGTTACCCTGGGCGACGAGCTGCTGAGCGAATCGTTTGACGAAGAAGCAGCCTGGGAAACGTATCTTGATGATGGTATCGCCCTCCAGGTGGATGATGGCGCGTACCGCGTGCAAACCGGTGACGATGGCTACATTTGGGGCTTAAACGAGGCGCTGCATGATGATGTGGTGATCGAAGTCACCGCAAACCAGCTTTCCGCCCACGAAAACAACGCCTACGGCGTGATGTGCCGCTCTGATACCAGCAACAATGGCGACGGCTACTACTTCCTCATCAGCGGCGATGGTTACTACACCATTTCCAAGGGGGAAGGGGAAGACGTGACGCAGCTGGTGGAGTGGACAGCCAATTCGGCTATCAATACGGGCCAGGAGAGCAACACCATCCGCGCGGTTTGCATTGGCAATTACCTGGCCATGTTTGTGAATGACAAGTTTCTGGCCGAAATTGAAGACAGCGCCTACAGCTCCGGCTATGCCGGGTTTGCCGCCACGGCCTTTGAAGGCGGCGATGCAGACATCACCTTCGACAATCTGACGATTACGGCCGCTTCGATTTCCAACTAGCAACTGTATCGGTCTCGTTCCACGCTCTGCGTCGTTTGGGACGCGGAGCGCGGGAACGAGTTGTTCTATCTGTATAGTTACTCCAACTCATTGTGTAATTGGCAGATTGGTCCAATCTTGGTAACGGCCGTTCTCCAACACACAGCCCGAGAAAAATTAGCCAAATGAGTGCTGACAAAGAACAAGTCCAGGTAGAAAGTCGGGCCGAACTGCGCCAGTGGTTGGCCAAAAACCACGCGCGTAAAGAAGGTGTCTGGCTGGTAACCTTCAAAAAAAGCGCGGGTGATAAATACGTTTCCTGGGATGATCTTGTGCAGGAAGTGATTTGTTTTGGCTGGATCGACAGCCAGGCGCGTAAGCTGGATGCCGATCGGTCGATGCAGTGGATTGCGCCGCGTAAGCCGGGCAGTGGCTGGTCGCGCCGCAACAAGGAGCACGTCGCCCAGCTGGCGGCAGCTGGCCTGCTGATGCCCGCTGGTTTAGCCAAAATCGAAGCGGCCCAGGCCGATGGCTCGTGGAACGCCCTCGACGCGGTGGAAAACCTGGAAGTGCCGCCGGATTTGGTCGAGGCGCTGGCGGAATACCCGGACGCTGCGGCCCATTTCGACGCCTTTCCGCGCTCGGTGAAGCGCAGCATTTTGGAGTGGATTGGCAATGCCAAACAACCATCAACCCGGCAAAAGCGCATTGAGGAGACCGCCCGGCTGGCGCAGGACAACATTCGCGCCAACCAGTGGCGGCCCAGCACACCATGAGCACCGTCGCCGAAACCGAACGCCTGGAACTGGTGCATCTTACCCTGGAGGATGCGCCGTTTATCCTCGAACTGGTCAACGATCCGGCCTGGCTGCGGTTTATTGGCGACAGAGGTGTGCGCACCCTGGCGCAGGCGGAAGCGTATTTGCAGGATGGGCCGTTGGCCAGTTACGCGACCCACGGTTTTGGCCTCTACCTGGTGCGGCGCAAATCCGACGGGGCGCGGTTGGGCATGTGTGGCTTGTTAAAACGGCCGTCCCTCCCCCAGCCCGACATCGGTTTTGCTTACCTGCCGCAGTTTACCGGGCAGGGTTATGGGTTTGAGGCGGCAACGGCCGTTTTAAACCACGCTCGCCACCAGTTGAACCTTTCCCCCATCCTGGCCATCGTCAAGCCAGACAATGTGCCATCCATCAACCTGCTGGAAAAGCTAGGTATGCAGCGCCAGAAGCGCCTTTCCCTCGACGGGGGGCAAAGCGAGGTGCTGTTGTACGCCTCTGAAAATAGGACGCGGATTAACGCAGATGAACGCAGATAAAAATTTGTGTCCTTTACGTTTATGTTGTTGAGTCTGCGCTCATGTTGTCTCTTCGGAAAGTGGAAATGGAGGGTCACGGTTGAATGGATACCAAAACCAGTAAACAAACGTTGACCGATGTGCAGCTTCTGCTCCTGCTGGCGGCAGCCCGGCTGCTGTTTCACGTGCTCACCAACAACCAGTACGGTTTTCACCGGGATGCCCTGGCCTTTTTGGACAATGGGCAGCATCTGGCCTGGGGGTACGTGGCCTACCCACCGCTGACGCCGTTTGTCGGGCGGGTGGGGCTGGAACTGTTTGGCCTGTCGCTGGTGGGCATCAAGTCGTTGGCGGCGCTGGCGCAGTGTGTGGCGATGGTTTTTGCCGGGCTGATGGCCAAGGAATTGGGCGGTGGGCGAGGGGCTCAGGTCGTAACGGCCGTTGCCGCCGGTATCTCCCTGATGTCGCTGTTGATGAGCACGCTGTTCCAGTACATTTCCTTCGACTATTTGTGGTGGGTGCTGGCCATGTACGCCTTCATTCGCCTGCTCAAGTCGGGCAACCCTCGCTGGTGGCTGGGCCTGGGCGCGGTTTTTGGTCTGGGCATGATGACCAAATACACAATCGTTTTTCTGATAACGGCCGTTGTCCTTACCGTCCTCTTTTTCCCGCAGCTCCGGGCTCACCTGAAATCCCCCTGGTTGTGGGGCGGGGTGGGGCTGTCCTTGCTCATCTTTTTGCCCAACCTCATCTGGCAGGTGCAAAACAACTTGGTTTCCCTGGAATTTCTGACGGCCATTCGCGCCCGCGATGTGGCCCTGGGCCGCACGGAAGGGTATCTGGCTCAGCAGCTTTATGTCAATTTAAACCCCATCACGGTGCCGCTGTTTTTGCTGGGGGTTTATTTTTACCTGGGAAGCGGGAACGGCCGTTTCCGCCCCGTCGTCTGGATTTACCTCATTACCCTGGTGCTGTTTGGCCTCAGTCAGGGCCGGTTTTACTACCTGGCACCCGCCTACCCAATGCTGCTGGCTGGTGGCGCGGTAGCGGGTGAGCGCTGGCTGGCAGGGCAGCCCGCCAAGCGGCAACAGCGATGGAGCTGGATGACCGCCGGGCTGCTGGCCGTTGGTGCGGCGATGGGCGTGGCCCTGGCGCTGCCCGTGGCCCCGGTCAATTCCGCCTGGTGGGACGTCACCAGCGACATTCACGACAACTTTGTGGAGCAGATCGGTTGGCAAGAGATGGCTGAAAACGTGGCCACTATTTACGCGCAGCAGGCACCCCACTATGCCAAGCTGGGCATCCTGGCGGGTAACTACGGCGAGGCGGCTGCCTTAAACCTGTACGGGGCGGATTATGGGCTGCCAACGGCCGTTAGTCCCGTCAACTCGTTTTGGCAGCGTGGCTACGGCACACCCGCGCCCGATGCCGTTATTGTGCTGGGATTTTCCGAGTCGTTTTTGCGTGGATATTTTGGTCAGTGCACCGTAGTGGGGCAAAACCGCAACAGCTTTGCCGTAGCCAATGAGGAAAGCGAGTTTTCCCCGGATATTTTCTTGTGCGAAGAAGTGTTGGAACCGTGGGAGCAGCTCTGGCCGAAGCTGCGCAGCTTTGGTTAGGCTCAGGCCAGCTGCACGTCGTCGACAATGCCGACGATGGCATGGTCGACCGGCACAAAGGGGATGGGCATCGCCTGGGCCGCTTCCCGGCTGCCCACGATGAAGACCAGTTCGTCTGGGCCAGCCTGAAATGTGGCGTCGGCGGCCACCACCGGCTGTCCGTCTGGCTGCTGGGTTTTGCTCAAGGGCTGCACCACCAGGAATTTGATGCCTTCCAGCCCTTCGTATTTTTGGGTGGCCACCACCGTGCCAATCACACGTGCTAATTGCATAATTTTTTATGAAAGAGGGGGCGAGGCAATCGGTGGGGTGGTTTTCTGATAGGCCAGGGCGTTGGCCGATTGCCTCGCCCCTACGAATCACCGTTCACCGATTACCGTTCACCGAATACCGATCACATCGCTTCCCAACCAAAATGTTGGCCAAAACGGCCGTTCCCATTCACATTTTGCCACATCTCCGCGTGCAGCTGGGGGATGACCATCTGCCGCACGAGCTGGTTGTGGGCTATGGCGGCGCTGAGGGCAACGGCCGTCTCCACATCCGCCACCAGGCCATGAAAAAAGACCAGCCCTTTGCCGCCCAGGCCGTCGGCCAGGCGCAGCTGGAGCAGTGACACTTCCGCCCCCTTCACCCCGGCGTCGGCTGCCTGGATGGCGCTGGCCACGGTGTGTGTTTCGATGATGCCCAGGGCGTCTTCGGCGGCGATTTGCCGCTGGCCGCCCAACGCTGCCACCACGGCTGGATGCACGTTGGGCAAAAAGAGCGTGTCGCGCAAGGCGGCCTGGCCCGTTTCCCGGCCCGCCGCCACCGCTTCTTCCACCGAGGCCACATCACCGGCCACCAGCACCAGGTAATGCCCCGGCTGCACCGTACCCGTTTGGATGGTGCTGACCGGGGCACGTTTCACCATCGCATCACCGGCTTCAATGCCAGCGGCAATGCTGCTAAATTCCAACAGGGCAAGGGCGGGGAAATCCATAGAATGAAGAGATTGGAGATTGGAGATTATTGCGAATCTCCAATCTCCAATCTCTAATCTCCAAATTTATAAACTCTTGGTTGAAACGCGCTGCCAGATCGCTTCGGCCATGCGCCGCACCACGTTGGGCAGGCCCGATTTGGCCGCCGTGAGCGTCAGCGGTACGCCCTGGGCGATGGCCCGGGCCTGGTTCACGTCGTAGGCAATCTGGAAGGCAACCTTGTTGTTGAGGCCGCGCTCAACGGCCGCTTGCGGCAGCTGGGCTTCGGGCGTGTGCTGGTTAAGAATGTGCGACTTACGTTTCACCTGGATGCCAGCTTTGTTGAGCAGGCGATTGAGTTGAACGGCCGTTTGCACCGAAACCACCTCAGGCGTAATGATGTGCAGCCCCATGTCGGCCATGGTGACGGCTTGCACAAACGCCGGAGAGTAGACGTGCGGCGCATCCACCACGGTAAACGCTACGTGGTGCCGCAGCAGGTTCAAAATATGGTGCGCCCGCTCGCCCGTCAGCGCCGACGGGTCTTGCGGTTTGGCCGGAGCAGCCAGCACGCGCAGCCCGGACGGGTGAATGATGAGCCGGTTTTTCAGCACCGCCCAGTCCAGCTCGTTTTCGGCGGGCAAATCTAGCCACGAGGAGCGTGCTTGCAGGCGCATGTGCATGATCGCCTGGCCACCGGAAGGCGACAGATCGACCAGGCACACCTCTTGCTGGCTGGCCCGCCGCAGCGCCGCCGCCAGGTTGACGGCCAGCGTGGTTTGCCCCACACCCCCGCGCAGCCCAAACGCCGTGATGATGATGCCCGTCTCTGGCGAGGGCTGGCCACCTTTTTTGGCCAGCAGGCCATCCACCCGTTCCATGAGCTCTTGGGAGGTGACCGGCTTGCTCAGGTAGTCGTCGGCACCGCTTTTCAGGGCGGTGGCCCGGTCAACTTCCTGGGAGCGGGCGGTGAGTACCAGGATAGGCAAATCTTCGACGTGGCTGTCGGCGCGAATTTCGCGGGCCAAATCGTGCCCACTCATGTTGGGCATCATCACGTCCAGCACCAGCAGGTCGGGCTTATCGGCTTTAATTTGGGCCAACCCATCCAGCGGATTGTTGATCAGGGTGATGTTGTGGCCGCCTCGTTCCAACATGAGGCCAACCATGCGCAGCAGTTGTTCATCATCGTCAATTACAAAGATTCGGGCCACAGCGCCGTCTCCTTACTTACACTACTTTCGTTATTTTTTATTGGGGTCCAGACAAAAAATGCCGATTCGATCTTTGTGAACCAGCATTAAATCGCCGCTGTAAGAGATGTCTGGGTACAAAGAAGCAGACGCTTTGGCGGCAAATACCAGTTGGAAACTGCCCATGGATTGTACCAGAATTTCCCGGGCGGAGATTTTACCTTCGTGCATCGCTTCCCCCGTAAGTTCAAAGGAGGGCACGGTGAGGAATACATTGATGCTGCGGCCACGGGTGAAGATGGAACGGCCGTGCTGCGTGCCCACCGGAATGCCATCACGCCGGTCTTGCAGGACAATAAAATTGATATTGTCTTTGCGGAAAGCGCCCACCTGGTAACTGGCAATGATGTCGCCTGGCTGGTGAATGCGCGAAATGTACGCATCCTGAAGCTCCAGGTATTTGGAATTGGGATTGCCCAACTCAGCATGAATACCCCCAACTCCAACCGAGGCTCGCCCCGTAACGCGATAGGCATCTGTGAATAAGTCGAGGTTTATCAGGTTACGCTTAAAGGCTGTTGACATTGTTCTACTTCTCTCTTTACAGGTATCAAACGATAAGTGCAATAACTTTACTATACAATTCTGAAGGAATCTACTAACGTACAGCGGCGCAGGCGGCTAAAGCTGCGCGGGCCGGTAATTCCTTCGCCGGTGGGGCTGGCAATGGTGAAAGAACAGAAGCCTTCACCGCCATAGCCCAGTCCGGCCAGACAGGGTCCATTTTTCACAAAAATACTACAGTTCATCTCACGCGCCATGCGGCTGAGGTTATCCAGGTTTTTGGAGTGCATGACGGCCGTATGCCGGAACCCATGCTCCGCCTCTACCGCCAGGTCAATGGCGGCGTCGGCGTTGGCCACGCGCACCACGGGCATGATCGGCATCATTTGCTCGGACCACACCACGGGGTGATCCTCCGGCACTTCCACCACAATCTGGCGCACCTCCGGCCCGGCAGAGATGCCAATTTCGGCCAGCAGCACGCTGGCATTTTTGCCGATGAACGCTTTGTTCATGTCGGCATATTTACGCGGGCCGCGATCCTTCACGGTAACCGCCTGCCACAGCCGGTTGAACTGCCAGCTGTTGAGCCGCACCGCGCCGTGATGGGTCATCACCTGGATTAGCTCGTCGACGATGCCATCCACGGCAATGGTTTCTTTTTCGGTGGTGCAGACAATGTTGTTGTCGAACGAGCCGCCAATGACGATGTCGCGGCCCGCCTGTTCGAGATCGGCCGTTTCATCCACCACCACTGGCGGATTGCCCGGCCCGGCGCAAACGGCGCGTTTGCCGCTGCGCATGGCGGCGCGCACCACGGCCGCGCCGCCCGTCACGGTGAGCAGGCGGATATCTTTGTGTTCCATCAGCCCGGTGGCGCTTTCGAGGGTGGGCTGGGCAACGGCCGTTAACAAATTCGCCGGGCCACCTGCCTTTTGAATCGCTTCGTTCAAAATTTGCACGGTGAAGTTGGAGGCGTTTTGGGTGCTGGGATGGGCGTTAAAGGTCACCGCGTTGCCTGCGGCCACCATGGCAATGGCGTTGCAAATGACGGTGCTGGTGGGGTTGGTGCTGGGCGTCAGTGCGCCAATGATGCCGTAGGGTGCCCACTCGGTGATGGTCAGGCCGCCGTCACCGCTCCAGGCAGTGGTTTGCAAATCTTCTACGCCCAGCGTTTTGTCGGCGTTGAGGATGTTTTTGAGCGTTTTGTCGGCCACGCGGCCCATGCCGGATTCGCTGTGGGCCATCTCGGCCAGCACCTGGGCGTATTCGCGCCCGGCCTGGCGCATGTGGGCCACCATGTGCTTGCGGATCTCCAGGGGCATCTGGTTCAGCTGGCGGAAAGCGGTGCCCGCTGCCGCAACCGCTTCATCCAATGTGGGAAAAACACCCCGGTCACCACCAGCAGGAATGGGTTCGGTGGCGGCTTTTTGGTAACGGCGGGAAACGGCCGTTTCCCGTGTCACCGGCATCGTCCCCCCCACTTCCCGGTTCACCCGGTCAATAATTGCCTGAATGTCGCTCTCGTTCATGGCTTTTTCCAAGAATCAAACAAAGATTTCGCAGATGAAAAAGATTATTAATTCGGTAAATCTGCGTAATCTGTTGATAAAAATTGATCACATGCCCAATCGTTCGCGCCGCCTGGCGTTCCATTCCGCCATGTTCCACGCCCGGCCTGGCTCTTCGCTGCTGCGGATGAAAGCCTCATCGACCGGTTCCGCGTAGTCGCCATCGGCGATGAGCTGCTGCTGGAATGCTGCAAAATAAGCGGTGAGCTTCTCGACCCGCGTCATGTAGCCCTTGTAATCCAGGCTGGGGGCGTTGGCCACCAGCAAAAGGTCGTCGGCCAGGCCTGCGGGCAGCCAGGGCAGCCGCAGCAGGCCGCTCATTTGCCGGTTGCGCCAGATGCGCCAGCGGCGGTTGTAGGCAAACAGCCCATCGACCAGGTAGTGATACGCTGCACTCAGCCGGTCGTGGGCGATGGCCGGGCCAAGCGCGTCCCAATTGGTTTGTGGCGCGTCCCAGCCCAGGTGCTGATCCAGCCAGGTGATTGCGTCGTCCAGGCGGGCCTGCCGCACCTCGTCGGGGTAGGCGCTGCGCTGCTGAATCTGGCGCGTGACTTCGCCGTGTCGGTCGTAGGCCAGCCAGCCGCTGGCCAGTTCGCTCAGCCGCTCTTCGGGCCAGGCGACGGCGGGGTCCCGCCACTGCTGCCAGTCGCAGCGCATAAAATCGAGCTGTAGTCCTTGCTGAATCGTTTCATCTTGTGTGAAGATGCTGTGGAAGCTGTGGTCAGCGGCCAGCCAGATGGCTTCAGCGGGAACGATGTAAAGGTCGTAAGGATCGAGAAACAAAATGATGTCGATATCGGAATCGGGGCGCATATGCCCGGTGGCGATGCTGCCAATGCCGATGATGGCCTGTACGGCCGTTTCCGGCAGCAGCACTCGCTCCATAAATTCAAGAAATTGGGCGCGTTTTTCCTGGGTAGCGGGTGTCACTTCCGGTACTTTTCTGCGCCAGCCACTTCCCAGCTGTCGACGATAGCCATGATGACGGCATCACACGGCCGTTTATCCGTGACCTTGGTCTGGCGGGCCGAACTGCCGGTGGCCACCATCACCACCTCGTCCAGACCTGCCCCCACGGCATCGGCGGCAATAACGTAGCCCGATTCTTCCGTGTTGTCCATCGTCAGCCGCCGCACCACCAGGAACTTCAGCCCGCCCAGCGACGCTTCTTTTTGGGTAGACACCAGCGTGCCCACTACTTTGCCTAGGAACATATTTGTAATCCGTGGTCGGTAATCGGTATACGTAATCGGTTAGCCGACCGATTACCGTTCACCGATTACCGATTACTTTTATTCAACAGCGTCCTGGCGGCCCAATGGCAGCACAGAATCCACATTGGCATGGGGCCGTGGAATGACGTGGACGGAGACAACTTCGCCCACTTTCTCAGCGCCACGGGTACCGGCTTCAACGGCCGCTTTCACCGCCGCCACATCGCCACGGACAATGGCCGTTACGTGGCCGCCGCCTGTTTTCTCATAGCCAACCAGCTCCACGCGGGCTGCCTTCACCATCGCATCGGCCGCTTCCACCATGGCCGCAAAACTACGACATTCGATCATTCCTAATGCTTCTGTCATGTTAACTCTCCTGTTGCTAGGGGTTCGTGGCTCGTGGTTAGTAACTAGCTGCTAGCCACCAGCCGCTCGTTCTATTCACTTTTCCTGGTGTCTTGGGAACGGCCGCTGACGCTCTCAATGGCATCAATGGCGGCCTGGTAACCAGCCATGATGTCTCGCTCGCTGCCGCCCAGATACACGCGGCCAAAGCTGCCGTAGGCCGTTACTTCCAAAATGTTGAGATTGGCCCGTTTTTCCGCTTCGTTGGCGGCCAGGGCGGCGTAGGCCGCGGGCTGCACTTCCATCACATACAGCGTTTGCCCGGCCAAAATCATGTGGCCGTGGCGCATCCGGTTAATCAGCTGCACCTGGTGCGGGTCGATGTTGCGGATAATCTGGCTGGACACCACGCGCGGTTTCAGCCGATCTTCTTCTTTTAGCTCCAGCGCTTCCAAAATGGCTGCCCCGGCCGCCCGCACGTCGGCCTGGCTGCTGGAATGCACCTCCAGCAGACCGTAGAGCCGCTCCACAATTTGCATGCCGGGCTTTACGCCGATGGATTTGAGGGCCACATCGGTGATGCGGTTGATTTCAATGCCGGGGGAAATTTCAATCCAGAGTGAGGCGTCGCCGGGCAGGGGCAGAAAGCCACGGGCGACGGTGCCCAAAAAGGCGGCGTGTTGGGGCTGGAGATTGTCTAAAAATACATAACTGCGCAGTTCAACGGTCACTTAACGACTCCTTCTTTCGGGCTGCCACTGGTGGACGGGCTCCAGGCGTGGCTGCCATTCGTCCATTGCCAGATCCGGCTCTTTGCCAGTTAACTTGTCGATGAGGTAATGCAGCCGCAGCATGAAAATCTCATCATAGTCGGTGACGCCGCAGACGTCGCACTGGTAGGCGGGTACGTTGGGAATGACCATGAGGTGCTCGTTGAGTGGGGTGTAGTAGGCTATTTTTGTGGGTTGGAATTTCCCAATTCGACAATGATGACAATCCATAGTTACTTTCCTACAAGATTTAGATGCGGTTTATGCCAATCTAAATAGGCTCTGTCACTCCCGCCCACGCGAGAATGACAACGAACGCTTCCATTTGCTAGTAGCCAGAGGGGGAAACGGCCGTTCCCACCCCCTCGCCACCTGCTTCCTTCACAATGCGCACGCCGGCGCTGGCACCTAAGCGGGTCGCCCCGGCGGCGATCATTGCCTGGGCATCGGCCAAATTGCGTACGCCGCCGGCCGCCTTTACGCCAATCTCTGGCCCGACCACCTTACGCATCAGGGCGACATCTTCTACCGTGGCCCCGCCAGGGCCAAAACCGGTGGAGGTTTTCACAAAATCGGCCCCGGCCAGCTTGGACAGGTGCGAGGCAATCACTTTTTCTTCGTCGGTCAGCAGAGCGGCCTCGATGATCACTTTGACCAGGGCGTTGCCCGCGTGAGCGGCCCGCACCACGGCACCAATGTCTTCCTTTACCGTCACATAATCCTTCGACTTCAGCGCCCCGACGTTGATCACCATGTCGATCTCCGTCGCGCCGTCGCGGATGGCCTGCTGCGTTTCGTACGCCTTCACCGTGCCCGGCGTGGCCCCCAGCGGAAAACCCACCACGGTACACACCTTCACCGGCGACCCTTTGAGCAGCTGCGCTGCCAGCTTCACCTGGGCCGGATTGATGCAGACGGAGGCAAATTCGTAGGTGCGCGCCTCGTAGCACAGCTGGGCAATCTGGTCCTGCGACGCATCGGGCTTAAGCAGGGTGTGGTCGATGTAGCGGGAAATACCGTTGTCTTGCGGCCGGATGCCCAGCGTGGCGGTCACGCGGCTGGCCCCGGCCTGCACCACTTTGTTTACCTTGTCGGCGCAGTTTTGCACGCAGGAGCCATCGGTGCAGTTGCAGCCAGAAGCGCCGCTGGTGGGCTGGGGCTGGTTCAGCCGCAGCAGCACCTCGCGGGTAATTTCTTCAATGATTCGTTCAACAGCTGCCTGGTTTTGCATTGTTTTTGAGTTTGCGAGTCTGCAAGTTTGCGAGTTCGCCAGTGATTTTGACTCACAGACTCGCGTACTGGCAAACTCGCTACTTTGTAAACCGCTTCTCAATCGCCATGATTTTGTCCACGCGGCGGGCGTGGCGATCGCCGCCGAAGTCGGTGGCCAGCCAGGTTTGCACAATTTGTTGGGCCAGATTGGGGCCGATGAGCCCGGCGCCCAGGGTGAGGACGTTGGCGTTGTTGTGTTCCCGGCTGTTAACGGCCGTTGCCTGGTCATAACACATCGCCGCACGTACGCCGGGGACTTTATTGGCTGCCATGCAGCTGCCAATACCTGCCCCGTCGATGACAATGCCGCACCAGGCGCGCCCGGTGGCGACGAGCTGCGCCACCGCATAAGCGAAGTCTGGGTAGTCTACCGAATCCGTGCTGTGTGTGCCACAATCCACCACTTCATGGTCGGGGTGGGTGGTGGCCAGCATCTTTTTAAGTGCTTCCTTGAGGCTGTAGCCACCGTGGTCCGCCCCAATGGCGATGGCCGGTTTGCCGGTGGTGGGGGCTGGCTGGCTGGCGTCGCCTTCTTCCAGGCGAATGTGCCGCTCCAGGGCCACCTGCCGGGCCAGCGGCGTGATGAGTGCGTTGGGCGGCACGGGGTAAGTTGAATTGGGTGGATGTTGTTGGATGTGATCGGCGGTGAGAAGCGGCCGTTTCCCCGAAGCATGCGCCAATGGGTGAGTTTTTGCCTCACCCATCACCCGGTTTATTACCTGGCGTACCAGCGCCTCAATCTCCTCTGGACGATAGCTCATGATCAGTTTTGTGAAAAAGCATAATGCGGCACCATTTCCCAATCAGAAACAGGCCAGTAGACCACCACTGCTTTGCCAATAACATTTTCTTTGGGCAAAAAGCCCCAGGAATGTGAATCGCTGGAGCTGTTGCGATTGTCGCCCAGGACAAAAAATTCATCCTCAGGCACCGTCCAATCACCTGTGTAGGTGGGTTCGGCAGCAATGTATGGTTCAGTCAACAAGACACCGTTCACCGTTACCTGCCGGTTTTGGATGGCGACATGATCACCAGGTACGCCGATGACCCGTTTGATTAAGTTTAGATCGCTGTTGGGATGCCGAAACACAACAATATCGCCGTGCTCTGGCTCGCTGAGATAGTAGCTAAAGTTGTTGATCAGCAAATATTGGCCGTTTTCCAGCGTAGGGTTCATGCTGCTGCCGTCAATGCGGTAGCGGCCGACGAAGCTGTTTACCAACCAGAAAATGAAAAAAGTCAGGAGCAGCGTCTCGACAATTTCACGCACGACCAGCTCGGTAGGCTGTTTTCTTTCGTCAGCAGGCAGGTCTTGAACGGGGGTGTGGGGGGCATTGGACTCGGTTAGAGCCATGAAATGAGTTCTCCTGAAGATTCTAACAGATTCGAAAGGACCATTTTCGCGGCGATTATCTTCCGAATCAATGAATTATAGTAGCGCAAAAAGGGCCGACAAACCACAACCCAAACTGCATCCACTTTTAAGCCCCATCAGGTGACCAGATTGAGGACGCCTGGGGTGTGCGTATCGTAGTAGAGAATGGTGGATTCGTAAAGTGTTTAGCCGATTTATTACGGAAATAATCACGGAAGCGGCCGTGAAATTGGTTTGCATACCGTATCGGGGGCGGCTATACTTACGGTCTGTTCAGGCTCCGTAGCTCAGCTGGCAGAGCAGGTGACTTTTAATCACTTGGTCACAGGTTCGAATCCTGTCGGAGTCATACAGGGGTAAGCCTCTACACCAACTGGTGTGGAGGCTTTTGTTTTTTGTCTGGTATGATAGCAATCGCAACAAAGGTAACGTGTGAATCACGTAACCGTTCAACCCTATCTGGAGCAAAGGCAGCGCCCTCATGCGGGATGACCACTGAACGGTTATGCTCCTTTTGTTTTCAAGGAACAGACGAAAGAATGAAGCGAAACGTTTATCTGGAAGATATTCCGCTTGATGAGGCGCAGGCGGCTTTTCAGGCGGCGCTGCACGCGGCGGGTTGGTGGCAGCCGCTGGAGACGGAGGAGATTCCTTTGGCGCAGGCGAACGGCCGTATCACCTCCCATGCCGTCTGGGCCAAAATTTCCTCACCCCACTACCACGCCAGCGCCATGGACGGCTACGCCCTGCGCGCCCAGGACAGCGAAGGCGCGACCGAAACCCAGGCCCTCCAGTTCACCCTCGTGGCCGATTGGGACACCACACCCAACGAACTGCGCCCGATCCGCCCGGTGAACACGGGGCATCCGCTGCCGCCCTGGGCCAACGCCGTGGTGATGATTGAGCATACGCAGGCGGTGATGTTGGCAGACGGCCGTTCCGGTATCGAACTCCGCGCCAGCTTGCCGCCGTGGCAGCACGTGCGCCCCATGGGCGAAGACATGGTGGCCACCGAGTTGGTGCTGCCCGCCAATCACAAACTGCGCCCGGTTGATCTGGGGGCGCTGGCCGGATCGGGCCATGCCACGGTGGGCGTGTACCGCCAGCCGCGTGTGGCCATCATCCCCACTGGCTCTGAGCTGGTTTCGGCGGAAAAGGTGGCCGAAAGCGGCGTCCTGCCGGGCGAAATTATCGAGTACAATAGCCTGGTGCTGGCGGCGCAGGTGGCCGAATGGGGCGGGCTGCCCACCCGCTGGCCCATTGTGCCGGACGATTTGGAGGCGATTCAAACGGCCGTTCGCCTGGCCGCGCAAAACCACGATCTTATCCTGCTCAACGCTGGCTCCTCGGCAGGCAGCGAAGATTACACCGCCCACGTAGTTCAGTCCCTGGGCCAGCTGCTGGTGCACGGCGTGGCGGTGCGGCCGGGGCATCCGGTTATTTTGGGCATGGTGGCAGATGACAAGGTGACAAGGGGACAAGGTGACAAGGAGACAAGGAGACAAGGTGACAAGGTGACAAGTGAGCCGCTCACCCTTTCACCCGCTCACCCTTTCACCCCCTCACCTGGTCACCCGGTCACCCCCTCACCCGGTCACCTTGTCTCCCCCTCATCCCCTTCACCCCTTCACCCCTTCACCCCCATCATCGGCGTGCCCGGTTACCCCGTCAGTGCGGCGCTCACCGGCGAAATCTTCGTTGAACCGCTTTTGGCGCGGTGGCGGGGGCAACGGCCGTTCCAGCCGCAAACCATCCAGGCCACCCTGACCCGCAAAGTAAATTCGCCCACGGGGGATGATGATTTTGTGCGGGTGGCGGTGGGGGAGGTGAACGGCCGTTTTGTCACCACCCCCATCAGCCGGGGCGCGGGGGTTATCACCTCGCTGGTGCGGGCCGATGGCATTGTGCGCATTCCCCGCTTCAGCGAAGGGGCGGATGCGGGCAGCGACGTGACCGTGCATCTTTACCGCGACGCGCGTGACCTGGCGCACACCATCCTGGCCATCGGCAGCCACGATCTGACGCTGGACCTCATTGCCCAATTTTTGGCGGAGCGCAGCGGGGCGCGGCTGGCCTCGGCCAACGTGGGCAGTTTGGGCGGATTGGTGGCCTTGCGGCGCGGCGAATGCCACCTGGCGGGCAGCCATCTGCTGGACCCGGAGACGGGCATCTACAACCAAAGCGCCGTACGCCGCTACCTGCCCGACGAGGACGTGGTGCTGGTGACCCTGGTGGGGCGTGAGCAGGGCTGGCTGGTGCCTGCGGGCAATCCCAAAAAGATTGCGGGGTGGGAAGCGGCCGCTCGCGATGACGTGCAGCTGGTGAACCGGCAGCGGGGGGCGGGCACGCGGGTGCTGCTAGATTACGAGCTGAGCAAGCTAGGCATTGCGCCAGAGCAGGTGCGCGGTTACGGCCGTGAGGAGTACACCCATCTGGCGGTGGCGGCAGCGATTGTGTCTGGCACGGCCGATTTTGGTCTGGGCATCCAGGCGGCAGCGCGGGCGCTGAAGCTGGACTTTGTGCCGCTGGCCCACGAACAGTACGACCTGGTAATGACCCGCCAGACGTTTGAGAGCGACCGGCTACGGCCGTTGCTGGACCTGCTGCACGATGATGGGTTTAAAACGGCCGTGTCCGCCATGCCCGGCTATGATGTGTCGGTGATGGGGAACGTGACTGAGATAAACGGCCGTTAAGCCTCCCTGACAGCTTGCTATGCTCCAATAACCGCTGTTAAAAATGAGATAATCAAGACCTGAAGGGCCAAAACTTAAACAGATCACCTTGTCACCTTGTCACCCGTTCACCCCTTCACCTTGTCACCAACAGGAGTTACCAAATGACACTATCCTACGTTGCAGATTTACATAATCACACCACCGCCTCCGATGGCGAATACAGCCCCACCGAACTGGTGCAGGCGGGCAAAGACCTGGGTCTGCAAGCCATTGGCGTGACCGACCACGACACGCTTAACGGCTTGGACGAAGCGCTGGCGGCTGGGGAAAAGCTGGGGATTTGTGTGGTGCCGGGGGTGGAGGTGTCTTTGCGGTTTAGACGGCCGTATTTCACCGGCACCCTCCACTACCTGCTCTACATCCCCTACGACCTGCTGCAAAACGATGACTTCCGCCAGATGGCTACCGACATTTTTAGCCAGGGGCGCGGCGGTGGCCTGGTGCGCGCCCGGGTCGAGGCGATCAATGCGGAATTTGGGCCAAACGGCCGTCAACCGCTGCTCAAGCAAGCCCTGACGGCCGAGGAAATTGAAGCGCTGGCCGACAACGTCTCGCGCCGCCACTTTGCCGTGGCGCTGAAAGAAAATCATGGGCTGGACAAAGAGCAGGTGAACATGCTCATCGGCAACGACAGTCCGGCGTACGTGCCCTCCGGCATTGATCCGAAGCAGCTGACGCCGTTGTTAAAGCAATATCCCGAACTGGTGCGCATCTTTGCTCACCCGGCGGCGGGTTCCTTCCCTGGCCAGAGCCTGTATAACGAGGTGCTGCCGCCCATCGAAACGGTGGAAATCCTTATGCCGGAATTTTTGGATGAGGCGCTGCTGGGGCTGGATGGGCTGGAGGTGCAATATCCGGGTCATGCGCCCGAGCACCGTGCCCTGATGGCGGCGTGGGCCAAAAAGTATGGCCTGATGACTGGTGGTGGCTCTGACTGCCACGACCGGGTAGATCGGCCGTTGGGCGTGGCGGGGGTATCGCAGGCGGAGCTAGATACGCTGCTGGCGCGGTTGCATCAGCCGGAAGCCAGTCGCTAATCCTATCAAGTCGTCACAACTAAAAAGACCCGTCCAGCACACTGGACGGGTCTTTTTTTACGCAAAATTTATGTGAAACAGGACCAAATAGCTATGACCAACATGTGATATACGGTCCAGGAACTGCTTCCTACAATAAAACTGAACGGCTTGGACAGCATTACCGATGCGCCTGCATGACCTTGTTGACAGTGAAACGGCCGTTTCCATTCATCCAAAAAGATTATAGGAAGGCATTTATGTTGCAGTTGAAGCGAGTATCTTTTAAATCTGGTCAACAATCGACCAGTTTTATTAAGCGCAATTCATTCAAAACCCACAAGCTTGTTTTGTTGCTGCTGTTAATCACTTTTTTGGTGCCAATAAGCGTTTTTGCTGCGGCTCCGGTATTTACAGAGAGCGGCCCATTTACCGCGATGGAAAACAGCTCAACTGGAACACTTGTGGGGCAGGTGGTGGCTACCGAGGCCACCAGTTATGCCATTACCGCCGGCAATAGCAGTGGTGCGTTTACCATTGATAACAGCGGTAACATTCGCGTTCTCGATGGGACGCAGATCGATTATGAAACAACCCCGCAGTTTTCATTAACCGTTGAGGCAACCAATTTAGATGGGACAACCTCTACAGAAGTCATTGTCAATGTAAACAACGTCAACGATCCGCCCAAAATGGATGAAGATTATTACGAATTTGACGTTGACGAAAATTTGCCGAACACCACTTTGGTGGGGACTGTATCCGCCACAGACAATGATCCGGGTGACAGCGTTACCTACAGCCTGATCCCTGGCCCGGTGACTGCTTTTGCCATTGATAGTGATGATGGTGAAATCAGAATTGTTGATACGAGCCAGATTGATTTTGAGTCGGGCACCACCCAATACACCATTTATGTGTTGGCCAGTGATGGTGGTTTGTTTGGCATGGCCCCTGTTGAAATTACGATTAACGATGTGAATGACGCGCCGGTTGCTGTGGCCGATGGGCCGTATAGTGCGACCGAAGATACCGAGTTGAATATCACGCTGGCAGCCAATGGCGTGTTGACCAATGATACCGATCAGGACGAGGACCCGGCGGATACGTTAACGGCCGTCCTCGACGCCCAACCAGCCAACGGAACCGTTACGCTTAATGCCGACGGTACTTTTGACTATACACCCGATCCCCAGTTTGACGGCACGGACAGCTTTACCTACCATGCCAACGACGGTTCGGCCGACTCCAATATTGCCACGGTGACCATTGACGTTACCGGCGCCAATGATGCCCCCACCGCCAACAATGACACGTATTCAACCAGCGAAGATGCGGTGCTTAATGTAGCGCTTGCCGCCGATGGTGTGCTTGACAACGATACAGACCCAGAAGACAACAGCCTCACCGTGACCGATTTTGACGCGACGAGTGTGATGGGAGCGGCCGTTTCGGTTGATTCTGACGGTACTTTTAGCTATGACCCAACCGGCTCAGCCACCATTCAGGCCCTGGATGCTGGTGATAACACCTCAGACAGTTTTACCTACACCATCTCCGATGGCGACGCTGACGATACAGCAACGGTCACCATCAACCTGAGTGGTTTAAACGATGCGCCTAAAGCTGTGGAAGATGGGTATACGCTCGACGAGAATTCCACTAATAACACCCTAACTGTGCTGGATAACGACAGTGATCCCGATGCGGCGGCGACCTTGACGATTACGGCCGTCGACAGCCCCACAACCCAAGGCGGCACGGCGACCATCAGCGGCAATTCGATTTCGTATACACCCCTGGCCGGTTTTGATGGCACGGACAGCTTCGATTACACCATTAGCGATGGCCTGCTGACAGACACAGCCACCGTGAGCATAACGGTGCGTAACTTAAATAATCCGCCCGTCATTGACCAGATCAGCCCACAGGCCATCTCAGTGGATGAAGATGGCAGCACGCTGTCTACGCCCCTGAATCTGACGGCCGTTGATAGTGATGTCAGCGACAGCCTGACCTGGAGCATTTATGATCAGGGCAATATCGGCACGGCCAGCTTCTCTGGTGGGAATACGGGTACGTCGGTAAATGTTTATTATGTGCCCAATGCCAACGTGAATGGCACCGATTTGTTTGTGGTGCGGGTGAGCGATGGCAAGGGCGGTACCGATGACTTTACCGTGAATGTTACGATCAACGAGGTGAACGACCCACCGACAGCCAATGATGACACCCCCAGCGTCAATGAGCAAAGCAGCAACAACACGCTTTACCCGCTGGCCAACGATACGGCCGCACCAGACAGTGGGGAAACGTTATCCATTTTGGCTGTAGGGGTAACCGATAACGGTGGTACGGTGACTATCAACGGCACCAGCCTGGTGTATACCCCGGACATTGCCTTTATCGGTACCGAAACCTTTACTTACACCATCAGCGACGGCCGTTCCGGTACCGATACAGCCACCGTGCAGGTCACTGTCAACGACATCAACTTTCCCCCGGCCATTACCGAAGGGATTTCCACCGATGTGACGATGGATGAGGATGGCAGCCCCACGCCGTTTAGCCTCACGCTGCACGCCACGGACGACGATGGAGATACGCTTACGTGGAGCGTGCAGACCCAGGCTGGTTACGGCATCGCCACCGTCAGCGGCACCGGAACCGCCAAAACGGTGAACTACACCCCCCCGGCCGACTACTTTGGCCTCGACAGCTTCCGGGTGCGGGTTACCGATGGTCATGGGGGAGCGGATTCCATCCTGGTGGTGGTTACCATTGACCCGGTGAATGATGCGCCGAATGCGGTGAATGACATAAAGGCCACCCCGCCAGAAACGGCCGTTACCCTCACCGTGCTGGCCAATGACACCGATCCAGAAAATGATACGCTAGCGGTAACGGCCGTTACCCAGGGCAGCAAAGGCTCGGTTACCTTTGACAGTACAACCGTAACTTACACACCTAACGCCAACGAAACCGGCAGCGACAGCTTTACCTACAGCATCAGCGATGGCAACGGCGGCAGCGATACGGCCACAGTGACCATCCAGTTGGGTATGTTTGAAATATTCCTGCCCCTGGTGCTCAACAACTTTGTCAGTGCCCCAGACCTGGTTGTGACCAACGTGTCGGCCAGCAGCACCCTGGTTGAAGTGACCATTGAAAACCAGGGCACGATGGCCACCAGCAGCGGCTTCTGGGTCGATTTCTACATCAACCCTGATCCGGTGCCGACGCACGAAAATGAGGTCTGGTCCGACGTGGCCGACGAAGGCATCGTGTGGGGTGTCAACGTCTCGATTGCCGCTGGCGAATCGCTGACGCTGCGCTACAGCACGGCTCCTGGCGCGCCGAACCTGTATTACTCGGCGGTGAACAGCAGCTTCTCTGGGCTGCTGGCGGTGGGAACACCCGTCTACGCCCAGGTCGATTCAGCCCACCTGAACACGTCCTACGGCGGTGTTCTGGAAAACCACGAGATTTTGGGCACGACTTACAACAATGTGAGCGCGGCTTACACGGCCGTTGCTCCCACAAGCGCCACGGCTCAACCTGCCTTCAGCCCGTTAGGGTCGGAGCAGCTGGATTTGCCACTGCGCCCGCAAGCAAATTAACCCTAATCGGCATAGTTATGTCAATCATCACAATGATGAGGGAGCTTTGAACATGAAACACAGAAACTTTGTAAACGGCCGTATCGGCATCACCTACTTAATCGCGTTGTTTAGCTTTGTCGCCCTGGGGCTGCTGCTGGCCGCCACCCATGATACAGCGGCTGACGGGTACGACCTGCCGCCACGCGAAACCCCCGTCACCACTCCACCCACCGAGGCCGTCGAGCCTAACGGGCAGGGGGCGCGGGTGCATTTACACGCACACTTCAGCCAGGATTGGCCCTGGGACACCCTGCACTGGCAGGAAGATTTGTGGCTCAAGGTGCAGTGGCTGGATGATCATGGCGTCTGGCAAGATGTTGACGGCTGGCAGGGCACGCTCGACGGCATCCAGCAGATGGACGATTGGCTGGGCATGAAGGAACTCTGGCTGGCCGATTCTCACCTGGGCACAGGGCCGTACCGCTGGCAGGTGATGGTGCAGGAAGACGGCCGTCTTCTAGCCACCAGCGATCAATTCTACCTGCCCAGCAAAGGCGGCGATCTGTTGACGGTAGAGATGATGTTAGAGCCGTAGTACGCACCGGCAAAGATTGTGAGAAGTGAATGACCGGACCTCGTAAATGCGGGGTCCGGTTTTTTTATGGCCGCATGTAACAGGTTTATGCGGAACTGGGTCAATGGTGTGGTTTTGGAGACGGCCGTTCTGCTTATGCGCGGCTGGTTGAAACACGAAGATGATAAACCGGCTTTGCCAGAAGCCGTTTGGGCCACGCGAGAAAGTATGCTGGCCCCAGGAGGCCGTACCCGGTTGGCTCCCCTGGGTTAAAGGAATGAAACGGATTTCAGCGGGGCTGTACCAGTCGGTATCCTTTCGCGGTTTGCCAACACCCAGGTAGTAAATGCTGTGACGCCGTCGATCACCGCTTCACTGCGGATGGAATGGAACAGATCGAAGTTGTGGTGTGCCCCCGGCAGCTCGGCGTAAAGCACCGGGTTCTTCGACTCTCGCTGTGCCTTTGCAACAAAAAGATAACCGTAGGGTTGCGGTTCCATAATTGTTTACCCTTGAAGGGGTAGGCAAGTTGTAACTTTTATTATAGGGAGCGAATGAAGCGAGGAAATGGGGGAATTCCCTAATGTTAGGCGAGGATGGATGGTAGATGATTGGCAACGGCCGTCTCCACCTGACTCACCCTGCACCAACGGTGGGCGGAATACGGCCGTTGCCCCCCACCTAAAAAGATTCAGGCGTAAAGAGCTGCCATTGCCCTTCCGAGATCACTTCGACGGTGCCATCCACCACTTTGATCGCGGTCTCGTCGTCCAGCGCGTACCCCGGAACCTGGATACGCGCTGCCCATTTTTTGGCATTGGCCAGGGTGTTATCCGGCAGCATCTCGTGACCCAGGTGCGGAAACAGGGCAAAGTCCACCAGCCCCAGCGTCTCATCGTCACCACCGCCGGGCGGCGTCCAGCCCACAAACTCCTGGCCAATGCGGGGGGCCATGATCATGCTGCCCGCGCTCAGGCCTACCCAGACCAACTCGTCCAGCGAGGGCAGCAGGTCGGCCAGGCCAGACTGCCGCATCCAGTAGGCCAGATACAGCGGGTCGCCGCCGTTCACCAGCAGCACGTCAGCCTCGCGCACCCAGGCGCTCCAGCGTTCTTTCTCGATGCTGGGCAGCGCGGTAAGCTCCAAAATGCCCACGGAGTTCCAGCCCAGTTGCACCATGGGCGTTTCCGTTTCTTGCCCGCTAATGAACTGCCAGGCCATCACCGGGTTGACCCAAGAATGTCCGTACGACGCAGTGGGGATGCAGAGGGCATTACATTCGGCAATCGGTTTGCCCAGCAGATTGAGCAGGGCGTTGTGGATGCTGGGGTTCTTGACACCCCCAGAAGTGAGAAGTAATTTCATAATTTTGTCAGGTCCTTGTCTTCCATTTCCCAGGCGTGGTCCAGGGTATGAAAAGCCGTGTGCCGAATCAGGTAGCGCAGCGGCCATTTCGCCCGGCTGCCCGCCTGCTTACCCTGTGAATGGTAGTCGTGTATCGCCTGGCAATAGGCCTCGCGATGCGTTTTCAGCCCATCATCAGTTAGCATCGCGCCATCTGGCGTAAGTACGCCAACCCCGCTTGCCCAATCCCGCTCGGCGGCAAATGTATGACGCACGATGCCGTCCCGGTCGCGCCCGCCGCCGCGGGGACCCTTCTGCATTTCCGCCGACACTCGTCCACGGACCTCGTCGAAAAAAGTCCAGCACGCCTGCATCAGCCGCAGCTCACGCGCCAATTCATCACGCGACATCTCTTGCGCGTCGATGCTCGAAAACGCAAACGAAATGCCCCAGAAGTCGGTTGAGCCTGTGCCTGGGTACTGTTCGACGACATCAATGTTGTGAATGGCATCGAAGTCTGCGCTCATGTCAGCCAGTCGGGCCACCGGTGCATAACGCGGCAGGTAAGCACGCAGCTTTTCAACTGCCTCGGCCCCGGTCTTCGCGCCGCGTTCGAGGCCAGGCCAATCGGCGGCTACGGCCGTTACCTTCTTGCCTTTTGGTCCAATTTCTAACGTCACTCGCATACGGTTATTTGTCACGGTTCCTCCAACGTAGCTGCCCCGACCTGGTTAACCACCCAACCTTATTGCCGCAAAATCTTTTCCATCGCCTTACCTTTGGCCAATTCATCCACCAGCTTGTCCAAATAGCGAATTTTTTGCATCAGGGGGTCGTCAATTTCTTCCACGCGCACGCCGCACACCACGCCCTTGATGAGCAACCGATTGGGATGCATGGCTGGAGCCTGGCCAAAAAAGGTTTCAAAATCGTTTTTTTCCTCAATTTGCTGCTCTAAGCCAGTCTGGTCATAGCCCGTTAACCAGCAAATGATGTCATCCACTTCTTCCTTTGTCCGATTTTTACGCTCTGCTTTTTGCACGTACAGCGGGTACACATCGGCAAAAGGCATGGTAAAGATGCGATGTTTAGTCATGGTGCTTCCTCCGTTTCGTTTGGGCTAAATCTCCACCCCTGGCAGGCCTGCTGCACCCAGCAGCAGCGACAGTTCGCCCGCATGGGGCAGGTCGTGGTCGAGCAGCCCCCAGATCGTTTGCACGATTTCGGCCTCTTCCTCGGTTAGATTATCGGTGGATGAACCGCCCATCAGGCAGTCGGTGATGAAGCGCCAGGTGAGGTCCAGGCCTTGGATAATTTCAACGGCCGTTTGCGGCCCATCATCCTCGTCATCCCAGCGATGCAAGGGCGTCAATTCGGCCGCCCGCTCGCCCAGCGTGCGGTGCAGATGCAGGGCTCGCCCGAAAACGATATGTGCGGCGATTTCCCCCGGCGTGCGCAGTCCGGGCAGCGGCCGCTGCTGCAATTGGTCCTCGGTGAGCGGCGCAATGGCCCGCTTGAGTGCATCCTGATAATCTTGCCAGCTTTCGAAGGCACGTGTTTCGGCAATTGTGGCTCTTAGCATCTATTTTCTCCTCTGAAAATATGCCGCGGATTGCGCGGATTAAATCTGCGAAAATCTGTGTCCATTTCATTGACGGTTGTCGGCGACAGCCGGTGTCGTCTCCTCGCAAAAGTGGGGGTGGATTAGCAATCGGACCTACGATTTGGGGCATCATCCCTGCCGCGCCTGGTACAGCGAAATCCAGGTGCCATCTGGGTCGGCAATGTAGGCGTAGCGGATGCCTGCCGGACTTAACTCTGGCTCTTTGATGATGGTCACGCCTTGGGCACGCAGTTGGTTTAGGGTGGTGGCCACATCGGCCGTTTCCAGGCCAATCTCAAACGGATGACCCGGCGTGGCGGGCGGCATTCCATGCGACTCCAGCCCGGCGGCCGAACTGACAGCGATGGTGGCCCCGCCGACGCGGAACTCGACGTGTTCAGGTTCCCCATCACGTGGGAATCGGTAAGTTTCGGTGAAGCCCAGGATACGGCCGTAAAACGCAATGCCCTGGGCAATGTCTGCCGAATAGATGGTAAAAACTGCACTTAAAATGGTCGGCATAAAAGTACCCGTTGTTTATATTCTTGAACGCAGAACATGCGTTCTGATATTAACACGTGTGAGATACCGAGGCAACTCGTTTTGCCTGAACTACCCCGGTTGGGTTGCGGTTGTCAATTGTGCCTGATGGAAGGCATAGTAGAGCCCTTTCTGCGCCAGCAGCGCCTGCGGCGCTCCCGACTCCACCACACCACCTTGGTCCACAACGATGATGCGATCGGCCCGGGCCACGGTGGTCATGCGGTGGGCAATGACGATGGTGGTACGGCCGTTGCGCAGTGCCGCAAACGAATCACGCAGGCTCACCTCAGTTAGCGGATCAAGCGCCGAAGTGGCCTCATCCAGCAGCAGCAGCCGTGGCTGCCGCAAGAGTGCCCGGGCAATCGCCACCCGCTGGCGTTCACCGCCGGAAAGCGCCAGGCCGCGCTCGCCGACCCTTGTTTGCAGGCCGTCTGGCAGCGCCGCAATAAACGGTTCCAGCTGCGCGGCGTCAACCACACGCGCTACTTCGGCTTCCAGCCCGGTTGGCTCTTGCGGGTAGGTCAGGTTCTCGATCAGGCTGGCATTCCACAAAAACGTGTCCTGCGGCACAATCCCAACCTCCGCGCGAAGCGCCGCCAGTGATAGGTCCGGCATTTCGGCACCGTCGAGCAAAATCTGGCCGCTGTCTGGTTCGTAGAGGCCCGTCAACAAATCGAAGATGGTGCTCTTGCCGCCCCCACTTGGCCCGACAATGCCCACAAATTCCCCAGCTTCGATCATGAATGACAGGTTTTTGATGCCCGCTTCGCCACGGCCGTAGGCAAATGACACATCGTTGAAGGCCACGGCCATGCCCTGGTCTGGGTTGCGCCTGGCGGGCAGGGTACGGCCGTTCGTGCGCTCCAGCGGCAGGGCAAAATGCTCATCGAGCTTGGCGACGGCTACGCGGACTTCGGCAATGCTCAGGTGGGTTCGACTCAGCTGCTGCAGCGCCGCCAAGACCCGAGGTGCATACACCAAAAACGCCACCAGGGAGCCGATCGATAGCCGACCGCCGATTATCTCAAACGCGCCAAAGCCCAGCACCACCGCATAAACCAGATTGTTCAGAAACGAGGAAAGGGTGTAGACGAGGAAGCCGTGCAGGGCGCTGGACGCAAGTTTGCTTTGCCAGTACTGCTGCGACCACGCTTGCCAGCGTGCCTCCTCACGCTGACGCCCGTTAAAAGCACGAATGGCGCGTAGGCCAGCCAGCGTCTCGTGGATCATGTTGGAGCTGGATTCGAGCAAATAGTACAAGCGTTCATCGAGCGTTTCCACGCGCCTGCGCACCAGCCAGCCCGCGCCAAACAGCAGCGGGACTGCCAGCAGCGTGGCCAGGGCTAGCCGCCAACTGGTGATGAACATTGCCACCACGTTGCCCAAAAGAAACAGCACTTTGGGGATCAAGGGCAGCAGGTTATCCCCAATTAACACATCGCCAACCAGCCCGCCCGAGCGGGTGAGGCGCTGAAACAGCGCCCCAGAATCGTACTGCTCCAGATGACGCATTTGCACCGACAGCGTGTGTTCGAAGGCACGTTGGCGCAGGGCCTGGGTTACGGCCGTTCCAATCTTGCTGCGTTGGTGCCCCTCCAGAATGCTCAGGCCAGATGAGGCAAATGGCAGCACGACCATGCCAGCAATGACGCTGGCAATCAAGCCAATGTCTCGCGAGCCGATGGCGTTGTCGATCAGATAGCGAAACAACAGCGGCGACAGCACGTCCAACACCGTGGCAACCAGAATGAGGAAGATCGACAAAACAATTGTTGCGCGATACTGGCGAATCTCGTTCAGCGTGATGCGATAGGTTTGCGAGTGAGATAGTTTCAAACTCCACCTCCTAATAATTCAACACTGAGACGCAGCGATATGGTGAAAAAAGGAAATCGGCGAAAGCTTACATGGGTTGAACGTTGTTTGGTGTTTTACAGGACGCGGATATTTTACACCATTGTGCCGGAGGAACGGCCGAATCAGCCCGGCCGCTTCTTGAAGAGGAAATATCTCTCTGCCTCAACATACGCATAGCCAGAGGACGACTGCTGCAAATACCGTTTGGTCGGGCTGTATTGTGAGGGTGTTAGCCACTTCGCCGCGTCACCTTCAGCCAGAGAGTATGCTTTTTTGTGGTACCGGATCACTGCGTTGAGGACCAGGGCGGGGTCGGCAGCGGCCGTTTGCGCTTCGTCCTGAAAGTTATTGGTGACCAGCAGGCCGCCATTTTTTAGATATTTCTGGCAGGTCGGCACCACGTTGGGCGCAAAAAGCGCCAGCAGCAGGTCAAACTGGCCTTCCGGCAGGGGCAGGGGAGCCGCATAATCCTGGGCGATAAAACGAATGTAGGCCGAGCGTTGGTACGTTTTTTTGTGGTTGATGGTGGTGAGAACGGCCGTTTCATCGGCAAAAAAGGCGGCAGCGGCGGCGCTGGAATCGACGTAAACCACGTGCGGAAAGTAAAAGGAGGGGGTGATGTGCACCGAACTGCCCGGATACAAAACCTCGGTACAGCCAAACTGCTGCCGGATGAGCTTAAAAAGACCTGCCCGTTCAAACTGGAGATCGACATACTGCGTTTTGTAAAGTGACATGGCGGTATTTTACCGCAGTTAGAGAGGAACGGCCGTTCCCCTCTCTAAATCTCTTGACAATTACCCATACGGTTATACACTTCCCCATCCTTTTTTAACAATTCGCAGGAAAACTGTTTGCCCTAAGAGAAACCAGATAAACAATCATTGTGGAGATGAAACAGTGCAGGAACCGGTTAGGAAACGTTCGTTTCAATACCTGGTGTTAGGTTTAGGGGGGATTGGCAGCGCCGCAGCTTACTGGTTGGCGCGGCAGGCAGGGGCAGATGTCTTGGGGTTAGAGCAGTTTCCCCTGGGTCACGTGCGCGGCGGCTCACAGGACCATTCCCGCATCATTCGCCTTTCGTACCACAACACAACTTATGTCAAACTGGCGCAAGCGGCTTATGGGGCGTGGACGGCCGTTGAAGCCGACGCCAATGAGCAGCTGGTTTACAAAACTGGCGGCCTCGATCTGTCCCCCGCTGGGTCACGCCTGCCCCTCACCGATTACACCACCAGCCTCACCGCCCTCAACATTCCCTACGAGCTGCTCGACGCCGCCGAAATGATGCACCGCTGGCCGCAGTGGCGTCTGCCCGATCACGTAACGGGCCTCTACCAAAGCGAAAGCGGCCTGGTGGCCGCCGCCAAAAGCAACGCCGCCCACCAACGGCTGGCCCGCGCTTATGGCGCAACCTTGCGCGACAACGCCCCCGTCACCGCCATCTACCCGGCGGGCAACGAAATTACCGTCGTGGCGGGTGGGGAAATCTACACCTGCGAGAAGCTGGTTATTGCCAGCGGCGCGTGGACCAATCACTTGCTGATCTATTTTGGCACCAAAATTAACCTCACCGTCACACAAGAGCAGGTGACCTACTACGCCTCGCCCCATCCGGCCGATTTTGCCCCAGAGCGTTTCCCCATCTGGATATGGCTGGATGAGCCCTGTTTTTATGGCTTTCCCGCCTTTGGCGAAGCAGGGCCAAAGATTGCTCAGGACGTGGGCGGGCGGGAAACTACGGCCGAATCGCGCACCTTTGAGATTGACCCCGCCGCCTTCCAGCGCACCGACACGTTCCTCCGCCAGCACCTGCCCACCGCCCACGGCCCCATCATCACCGCCAAAACTTGCCTCTACACCATGCCGCCCGACCGGGACTTTGTCCTGGACACGCTGCCCATTTATCCCAACGTCGCCGTTGCCGTTGGCGCGGGGCACGCCTTCAAATTTGCCTCGCTGCTGGGCAAAATTCTCAGCCAGCTGGCCCTAACCGGGCAGTCCGAACACGATTTGAGCCTGTTCCAATTCAGTCGCCCCATTCTTTTTGCCGAAAATCCGGTGAAAGAATTTATGGTGTAAGTGGCCGACTCCAGTCGGCAAAGTGTGGGCCAATTTTTAAAATTGGCCCACGCTCACAAAAGATCGAAGGAGAAGAAAGATGAAGAAGCAAACTGTATTGAAGTTGTGGTTGTTTTTGCTGCTTGCTGTTTTGCTGGCAGCCTGCGGTGGCAGCGAAACAGATTCCGCCGACGCAGAAGCCACTGTGCCATCTGGCGGCAGCACCGATGCGGCCACAACCGATGAAGGACCGGTGGTGCTGCGTGTGGGTTGGGCCGGCAGTCCCGACACGCTGAATCCGGGGACGGCCGTTCTCACCGAAGCGTACACCATCTTTGAAATGGTCTATGACTCCATGTACCAGCTGGAGCTGGATGGCACCTACAGCCTGGAGCTGGCCGACAGCGTCGACATCTCCGAGGATGGCCTGGTGTACACCTTCCACATCCGCGACGGCATTACCTTCCACGATGGTGAAGCGCTCACCGCCGAAGATGTGGCCTTCTCGTACAACCTGTACGCCAGCCAGGAAGATTTCCCCTTCCTGCCCGTCTACACTGAGTTTTTTGCCTCGGTTGAGGCCGACGACAGCAACAACGTCATTATCACCCTCACCGATGCTATCCCCAACATCGAAAGCCAGCTGATCTACCTTTACGTCTTGCCAGAACATATCTGGGGGGCGCTGGAAGGTACGGCCGTTCCCGAGTTCGAGAACGAAGCGATGATCGGCTCTGGTCCATTTAAGATGGTGGAATATGCCCAAAATGAATTTGTTCGCCTGGAAGGGGTGAAGGATCATTATCTGCAAGGCCCCATCATCGACGAAGCAGTGTTCCAGACCTTTGAAAACCAGGACGCCCTGGTACAGGCGCTGCGCACCGGCCAGGTAGACATGATTACGGAAATGCCCAATACGGCCGTTGTCTCCCTGCGCAACGAAGAAAATATCGAACTGGTCACCGGCCCGCCGCTCTCCCCCAGCGTCACCGACATCATCTTCAACCAGACCGCCCCGGAAAACTGTCCCCCCGGTGACGGCCTCTGCACCGGCCATCCCGCCCTGCAAGACCGCACCGTGCGCCTGGCCCTGGCCCACGCCACCGACAAGCAGCAAATCATCGACGTGGTCCTGCTCGGCCTCGGCTCGCCTGGCCTTACCCTCATCCCCGACAGCCTGGGCGTCTTCTACAACGACTCCCTCAACGATTACGAATACGATGTGGCCCTGGCCAACCAGATTCTCGATGACGCCGGTTACCTGGACAGCGACGGCGACGGCATTCGCGAAATGCCCGACGGCAGCAGCCCGCTCAACCTGCGCATGAACTGGCCCAGCGACAGCACCGAAGCACCCCGCATGGCCGAACTGCTCGCCAGCATGTGGGCCGAAGTCGGCGTAGGCACCGAACTGCAAGCCCTGGACCCCGATGCCCTCACCTCCATCTGCTGCCCCGCCTTCGACTTCGACGTCATCCTGTGGGGCTGGGGCTCGGACCCCGACCCGAACTTCCTGCTCAGCGTTATGCTGACCGAGGAAATCCCCACCGGGAACAGCGAATCCGGCTACGCCAACCCCACCTACGACGAGCTGTATTTGCAGCAAGCGGTCGAGCTGGATCAGCAGCAGCGCATTGATCTCATCTGGGAAATGCAGCGCATCGTCCATGAAGATGTTGTCTACATCATTCCCTTCTACTCCCAATCGGTGCAGGCCTACCGCACCGACCGCTTCACCGGCTGGCAAACTGACTCCGGTAAAGTGGCCCTGGAAGATACCAGCTCCTTGCTGGTAATCGAACCAGTTCGATAACTGGAGATTAGAGATTGGAGATTGAAGCCCTCAATCTCCAATCTCCAATCGCCACTCTCCTCAGCAATCGCATGAAACAATCGCGCTACCTCCTCAAAAAAATCGGCTGGGCGCTGCTGACGGTGCTCATTGTTATCCTGCTGAACTTTTTTCTCTTCCGCATTTTGCCGGGTGATCCGGCGCGGGCGGGCATCCGTGATCCGCGCCTGACGCAAGATGCCGTAGCCGCCATCCGCGAGCGGTTTGGCCTGGACAAACCCGTCATCAACTGCTTTGAATCGCTCAACCCGGTGGAATTTGGCAGCTGTGGCGTCAATCCGCTGGATACGCAGCTGTTCATCTACGTGGGCAATTTGCTCAGCGGTGAATTAGGCATTAGCTATCACACCAACCGCCCGGTCATCGACATGCTCAAGGAGCAGCTGTGGAATACCGTGCTGCTGATTGGCGCCGGGCAGATTTTGGCCATTTTCCTGGGCATGGGGCTGGGCATTCTGGCGGCCTGGCGCGCCCGCACCACCATCGATTTTAGTGCCCTGCTGGCCAGCCTCACCTTTTGGAGCCTGCCCACCTTTTGGCTGGGCATCATTTTGCTCTTTTGGGGCAGCAGCCAGTTTGGCCTGCCGACTGGCGGCAAGCTCACCCCGGCGGGCAATTTTGCCAACATCTGGGAAGAATGGGCCGATGTGGGCTGGCATTTGCTGCTGCCCACGCTGACCTACACCATCGTCTTTCTGGGCGAGTACATGCTCATCATGCGCAGTACCTTGCTGGACGTGCTGAGCGAAGATTACATCCTCACCGCCAAGGCCAAGGGGCTGCGCACGGCCCAAATTCTGAAGGACCACGCCCTGCAAAACGCGATGCTGCCGATGGTAACCATCATCGCCCTGAACCTGGGCTTTACCGTCGCCGGGGCGATCCAGATTGAGACGGTGTTTTCCTGGCCAGGGTTGGGTGGCGCGATTTTTGAGGCGGTGGAGCGCAAGGATTACCCGATGTTGCAAGGGGCGTTTTTGCTCATTGCCGTCAGCGTCATTTTTGCCAATCTGGTGGCCGATTTGCTGTATTCGTACCTGGATCCTCGGGTGCAGGCAGGGTAAAAAATGAGTGAAACAACTGTTGGGGCAACCTCGTTAAGCGGATTTTGGCGCAGTTTTCGGCGCAGCCGCATGGGGCTGGTGGGGCTGTTTATGTTGGTGACCGTCATCTTGATGGCCGTGTTTGCCCCGTACATCGCCCCCTACGATCCCAAAGAGGTGATTCGTGTCACCATCGACGACATTTATGCGCCGCCCAGCGCCGCGCACTGGCTGGGCACCGATGACGCCGGGCGGGATGTGCTGTCTAATTTCATTTACGGTTCACGCGTGTCGCTGATTGTGGGCTTTTTTGCCTCGTTTATCTCCATTTTTATTGGCAGCGTGGTGGGCATTGTGGCCGGGTTTTACGGCGGTCGGGCCGAGAATGTGCTGATGCGCTTTACCGACATCATGCTGGTGATCCCCGACTTGCCGCTGGCGGTGGTGATTGTGGCCCTGACCAAACCCAGCCTGTGGAACATCATTTTTGTCATTGGGGCGCTGGGCTGGACCGGATCGGCGCGGCTGGTGCGCTCGCAGACGCTGGCGGTGAAGCAGCGCAAGTTTGTGCTGCGGGCACGTTCCATTGGCGCAGGTAATGTGCACATCATTCGTTACCACATCTTCCCTATGGTGCTGCCGCTCATTGTGGTGAACACCGTCCTGGTCATTTCCCTGGCGATTTTGAACGAGAGCACGCTGAGCTTTTTGGGCCTGTCTGACCCCACGGCGCTGAGCTGGGGGCAGATGCTCAACTTTGCCTTCACTCGCGGGGCAATGAGCGCCCGCGCCTGGTGGGCGCTGGTGATGCCTGGCCTGGGCATTGTGTGGGCGGTGCTGGCCTGCACGCTGCTGGGCCAGGGGCTGGAGCAGGTGCTCAATCCCCGGCTGGAGACACACCATCTGGCGGTGGGGGCACAGATGGTGGCCCGTCCTGGCATGGAGGCACAGGTATGAGATCGCTGCGTCAAGCGCCGGTTTTGCTGGAGGTGCGCAACCTCAACACTGATTTTTTGACGCCTGGTGAGGCACCGGCCCATGCGTTGGCGGACATTAATTTTACGCTGCGCGAGGGTGAGGTGCTGGGCATTGTGGGGGAGAGCGGCTGTGGCAAGACAACGTTGATGTTGTCGTTGATGCGGTTGCTGCCGGCCAACGGCCGTATCACCTCGGGCCAGGTCAATTTTATGAACACCGACCTGCTCTCCCTCTCCGAGCGTGAAATGGGGGACGTGCGCTGGAAAAATGTGGCCATGATCTTCCAGGGCGCGATGAATGCCCTCAACCCGGTGCACACCGTAGGCCGCCAGATTGCCGAGGCGATCATCCAGCACAACTACATCACCGACCAAAAGCTGGTCACCGACCGGGTGGTAGAGCTGCTGGAGCTGGTGGGCATCGGCGCGGAACGTAAGGACCAATACCCGCATCAATATTCCGGCGGCATGCGCCAGCGGGCCATGATTGCCATGGCCCTGGCCTGCAATCCGCAGGTGGTGATTGCCGACGAACCCACCACGGCGCTGGATGTGATGATCCAGGCGCAAATTTTGGAGCTGCTGGCCAAGCTGCGCGACAAGCTGGGGTTGTCGATTTTGTTTGTGACGCACGATTTGGGCGTGGTGGCCGAGATGTGCGACACGGTGCTGGTGATGTACGGCGGCGTCACGGCCGAATATGCCGACGTTGATACCATCTTCAACACGCCGCAGCATCCGTACACCCAGGAGCTGCTGCGCGCCTTCCCCGACCTGACGCGGCCTACGGAAAAGCTGGTGAGCATTCCCGGCTACCCGCCGCGATTGAACGCCCTGCCGCCCGGCTGCCGCTTTGCCCCGCGCTGCCCGCACGTGTTTGATCGCTGTCATGGGGAACGGCCGTTGCTGCATCCGCTGAACGGCCGTCATTTTGCCAGTTGCCACCTGGTTGAAAATGAAAAATAAGGCGGAGTGAGCATCCTCAGATGCGAACGGCTGGCGCAAGACCCGTTCCGCATCTGAGGATGCTCCACTCCGCACAAGTCAATAACTTCTTGTTTGAAAATTATGAATGAACAACCGCCCATCATCGAAGTAAAAAATCTGCGCAAGCTGTTTCCGGTGCAAAAGACCACGCTGTGGGACAAGGAAGAGAAGTTTGTCCACGCCGTGGATGACGTGAGCTTTGTGCTGCATCCCGGCGAGGTGCTGGCCCTGGTGGGCGAAAGCGGCTGCGGCAAATCCACCCTGGCCCTGACGTTAATGAACCTGGAAACGCCCACCGAGGGGCAAATCTTTTTTGAGGGGAAGGACGTCACGCACCTGAGCGGTAAGGCGCTGCAAGCGATGCGGCGGCACATCCAGATGGTGTTTCAGGACCCGTACGAATCGCTGAACCCGACGATGACCATTGGTGACATTGTGGCCGAGCCGCTGGTGGTGCACCGCCTGGCACCCAACCAGCAGGAACGGGATGCGCGGGTGGTGCAGGCGCTGGAGGATGCCGGGCTGAAGCCCGCCAGCAACTTCATGCACCGTTATCCACACGAGCTGTCCGGCGGGCAGCGGCAGCGGGTGGTGATTGCCGGGGCGCTGGTGCTGGAGCCCAAGGTGCTGCTGGCCGACGAGCCGGTGTCGATGCTGGACGTCAGCATTCGCGCCGAGATTTTGAATTTGCTGGCGTCGCTGCGCGAGACGCGCGGCATCTCGGTGCTGTTTATCACCCATGATTTGGGCACGGTGGCTTACTTTGCCGACCGGATTGCGGTGATGTACCTGGGGCGCATTGTGGAGCAGGGGGAGACGCTGGCGGTGTTGGAACGGCCGTTACACCCCTACACCAAAGCGCTTCTTTCCGTCATGCCCGTGCCTAACCCTCGGCTGCGGCGCGAGCGCATCATCTTGCAGGGCGAAACACCCAACCCGATTAACCTGCCCCGCGGCTGCCGCTTCCACCCGCGCTGTCCCGTGGCCCAGCCCCACTGCCAGGAAACCGACCCCGCCTGGCGCGAAATCGAGCCGCGCCACTTTGCTGCCTGCCTGGAGGTGTGAGGCGACGGCCGTTTACTCCCCCAACATCCGTTACACCTCCGCTTGAGGTTGCTTCGTTTTTCCCTGCTCCCGTGCTCCCCGGATCGAGCCAATCAGTTTATTAAAAGCATCGGCAAATTGGGTGACGCCCTTGTTTTGCAGCTGCTCGGTGATGCGCTCCAGGATACACCAGCGAGGTACGTTTGCGATATGAAGTTGCTGTTGTGATTTACGTTTTTTGATTAGGTAAACACCCTCACCCCAGCCCTCTCCCTGGGAGGGAGAGGGAGCCAGATTCCCTCCCCCTGCCGGGGTTATGGTGGGGGTTGGACATACATTACCGATCAACTTTTTTAAACACGAACTGGAACGATCGGGTAAAATTGCCTCATGAGTCAAGAAACGCCAGATTCTGCCGCTAACTTATCCGACCCGCCGGTGCGCCGCCGTTTGACGGTGACCGGGGTGGTGCAGGGGGTGGGTTTTCGGCCGTTTGTCTATGGCCTGGCCTTGCAGCATGGCCTGACCGGTTTTGTGGGCAATGACAGCGGCGGGGTGTTTATTGAAGTGGAGGGGGGGGGGACGGCCGTTGCCCACTTCCACCACACCCTCATCCACCAGCCGCCGCCCCTGGCCCAAATCGAGCACGTTACCAGCCAGGATCTGCCCACGCAGGGCAGCCTGAGCTTTGTCATCGTGCACAGCCAGGCGCAGGCGGCGGCCAACACCCTCATCTCGCCGGACATTTGCCTGTGCGACGACTGCTACCGCGAATTGTTCGACCCGCACAACCGGCGCTACCGCTACCCGTTCATCAACTGCACCAACTGCGGCCCGCGCTTCACCATCATCAAAGATATTCCCTACGACCGGCCCCTGACGACGATGGCCGACTTTGCCATGTGCCCCGCCTGCCAGGCCGAGTACAACAATCCGCTGGACCGCCGCTTCCACGCCCAACCCAACGCCTGCCCGGTGTGTGGGCCGCAGGTGTGGCTGGAGGGTGGGGAGCCGTTAGCGATGGACGGTGAGCGGTTATCGGTGGTGGGGAATGAGGCGGTTTTGGCGGCGCAGAGGCTGCTGGCGGCGGGGCAGATTGTGGCGGTGAAGGGGCTGGGTGGTTTTCACCTGGCGTGTGACGCCACCAGCGATGCCGCCCTGGCTTTGCTGCGCGCGCGCAAGGGGCGGGTGGACAAACCCTTTGCCGTCATGGCCCGCGATGTGGCTGCGGTGCGCCAGTTTGCCCACTTATCGCCTGCCGAAGAAGCCCTGCTCACCAGCAAAGAACGGCCGATTCTCCTCCTCGACCAAAAAGAAGCCAACGCTCTTTCGCCGCTGGTGGCCCCCGGCAACAACACCATCGGCGTCATGCTGCCCTACACCCCACTGCACTACCTGCTGCTGGAAGACTTGCCACTTGCCACCAGCCACCTGCCACTCCTCGTCATGACCTCGGCCAACTATAGCAACGAACCCATCGTCAAAGACAACGACGAAGCCCGGGAGCGCCTGGCCACCCTGGCCGACGCCTTCCTGATGCACAACCGGGCGATTTACGGCCGTTGCGATGACTCGGTGGTGCGGGTGGTCGGTAATGCGTTCACCGACCACCTGCTTCCCCTGCGCCGGTCGCGCGGCTACGCGCCGTTTCCCGTCAAGCTGCCGTTCCGCGTGCCGCCGACGCTGGCGGTGGGCGGCGAGCTGAAGGCGACCTTCTGCCTGGCCAAAGGCGAGTACGGCTACATGAGCCAGCACATCGGCGACATGGAAAATTGGGAGACTTTGCAGGCGTTTGAAACGGCCGTTTCCCACTACCAGGCCATCTTCCGCGCCGTGCCGGAGCGGTTGGTGTGTGATTTGCATCCCGGCTACCTCTCCACCCGCTGGGCGCAGGAACAAACGGCCGTGCCCGTTATCGCCGTGCAGCACCACCATGCCCACATTGCCAGCGTCATGGCCGAGCACCGGCTGGACGGCCAGACGCCGGTCATCGGTTTTAGCTTCGACGGCACGGGCTACGGCAGCGACGGCGCGGTGTGGGGCGGCGAGCTGCTGCTGGCCGACTACCGGGGTTTTACCCGGGCGGCCCATTTGAAATATGTGCCGCTGGTGGGCGGTGATGTGGCGGTGAAACGGCCGTATCGCCTGGCGCTGGCTCATCTGCACGCTGCCGGGCTGGCCTGGGATGACGATTTGCCCTGCGTCGCCGCCTGCCCGCCCGACGAGCAGCGTGTGCTGCGGCAGATGCTGGCCAAACAGATCAACAGCGTGCCGACCAGCAGCATGGGGCGGCTGTTTGATGCGGTGGCGGCTTTGCTGGGCGTTCGCCAGGTGGTGACCTATGAGGGGCAGGCAGCCATCGAGCTGGAGGTGATGGCGGCGCGGGACGTGACAACGCAGTACCATTTTGGTTTGAATGGCGAGGAAATTGATCCCGCGCCGGTTTTGGCCGACATGGTGCGGGATTTACGGGCGGGGGTCGCAGCGGCGGTGATTGCTGCCAGGTTCCACAACGCCGTGGCCGATCTCATCGTGCAGCTCAGCCTGCAAATGCGCCGGACGCATGGCCTGAACCAGGTGGCCCTCAGCGGCGGCGTGTTCCAGAATGTGACGGTGTTGGATACGGCCGTCCAGCGCCTGCGCCAGCACGATTTTGCCGTGTTGACCCATCACCTGGTACCACCCAACGACGGCGGGCTGGCCCTGGGGCAGGTGATGATTGGCGTTCACATGTAGCTTGAGTAAGAAATCTACAGACTTGTGGTGAATATCGCTGAATCACTGCCTAGATGGAAAGGCTTTTATCAAAGATTGCGCAGATTTACCAGATGTTTCATCTTTTCAATCTGCGCAATCTTTGATTTTTAAACAGGCCAGCACATGGATGGTTGTTGACCATTTTCTCAGAGAGTGGTGAGCTGCACGCCTAAGCGGGTGAGGATTTGGCGCACGGCCGTCAGATTGCTCTTCTCTACCGTGGCCAACGCCCGGTTCCCGGCGGGAAACGGCCGCAGCATGTCGTGCAGCTCGGGCAGTTGCAGCAGTTCGGCCAATGTTTCCTGGTCGCGGAATTCCAACAGCGTTAGCGTGCCCACGCTGGCGCTGCCGTAGTAGCCGCCCCACGCTTTTACCTGTTCCACAATCGTTTTGGGCAGGTGTCCGCGATGCAGTTTGCCCAGTTCATCCAGGATTTGCTGGGTTTTCTTTTTGCTGCCGGCGGCCCGCTGCACGGCCGTTGCCGTTAGCTGCCAGCCCCCATTACCCTCTTCGGTAAAGCGGGCCAGCCGCCCGCGCAGGTGCAGGCTGGGCACGGCGTGGATGGGTTGGATACGGCCGTCCTCATGCACCATCACACTTTTATCGGCCGCTTCCGGATTGGCTCCAGAGACCGCCGGGAAAAGGCCCGTGTCTTGCAGGGCGCTGACCAGCTGCGGCTGCCGGTTGCTTTTCACCAGGGCCACCGCCGCGCCGACGGGCCGCGCCAGCAGTTTGCCGGTGGCGTCGGCATCTTGCAGCCGGGTTAGCAGCGCCTCGGTGGCGGCTTGCAGCAGCGTCACGCCGCTGCGGAAGACGATGCGCTCGTGATGGGCGGCCCATTCGGCCAGCGAGCGGCGCACATTTTGCGGCACTTCGTTGTGGGTGGCTGTTTCCAGGAACGCCTCCACCTGGTCTACGGCGTAGCCCACCTGCTGGGCGGCGTAGATTGATTCGCGCGACAGGTGGTATTCAAAGGCGTGGCGGTCCACTTTTTGCCGCTCGGCAAACAGATCCAGCTGCGCCAGCAGGCTCAAAGAAACCGGCCCCATCGCCAAAATTTGGAAGTTGGGCTGGATGATGATTTGCCCGGCGGCGGCGGTGGTGTCGAGCGGTTTGTTGTGCAAAACGGCCGTGCCCAATGGCGTCAGCCGAAATGCCTGCCAGGCAGTGGGTTTGTCTGGCGGTGCCGCAAACCCCAACTCCACCAGGCCCAGCTGGAAAATAAACCCGGCCATGATTTGGCCCACAAAGGTTTGTTCCAGTTTGTCCATCTTGGGAATTAATTCTTTGGGGTTGCCGTAGAAATAGTAGGAATTGCTGCCTTGGACGCGGCTGCGCTGGGGAAACAGAAAATTCTCGTTACGGTTCTGCAAATTTACCAGCAAATCTTCGGCTTCGATCCAGGTGGCCGTGGGCATTTGTGCCAGGGCCGCCAGCAGCGTGTCACATGCCTGGCGCATGTTGGGATCGACCTGATATACGTCCCGGGTGTTTAAGGTGAACGGCATGGGCAGCTTGCGCCACACGTCTAAGACCGCTTTTACCTGTTCGGCCTCTGACTTTTGCCAGAGCTCGGGAATAGCCTGGCCTGCTTTGGTTTGTATTTGCAGCGTGCTGCCTTTGGCCGTTACCAGCCGCCACTCTTGCAAGATTTGGCGCAGTAAGTAAAGGTGAGCTGCTTGATCTTCCTGGCGCGCCTTATCCAGGGTCGGGTCTGGAGTAAGCAGGGCGTCGTTCAGCTGTTTCAGGCCGCGCTTGCCGACATAGCCGCTTTGAATAAGGGCGATGGCGCTGCGCCGCACCGTGTCCCAGTAAAGGTAAAGGTCACGCAGCATAAGCTGCGGATCACCATGCAAAATGAAGCCGGGCTGCCACGTTTGAGATGATTGGGCCACTGGCTCTGGTTTGGGCAAATGCTGGCGCACAAAGGACGGGATGATCAACGTTTCGCCGGGATGGTACTGAAATTTGTACGTTGTGCTGTCGCTGTCGTTGGACGCGGCTTCGCTGAAAACCAGGCCATAGAGGGTGAGGCGGGCCATGACGTCTTCAAAGATGGTCGATTTGAGGTTTTGCGGCTGGCCGATGTGGTTGACGGAACGGCCGTATACCGTCCAGCCCTGGTACTGCTGCCAGGTAGAGAGCCCTTTGGGCGCTTCTTTGACGGGGGCTTCGGTGACCAACTCGGCCCGGATCAATTCCCGCTTAAACAGGCGGGTTGACAGCTGCCCCTCATGCAGCAGCAGCCGGTCCACCACGGCGCGCTCCAGCTTCGTGAGCTGCTGATATGCCTTCTGGATGCGCTCGGGCTTAAAATAATGCTGCCGCATGACGTGCAGCAGCTCATCTTTTTTGAGCTTCTTGCCGGTTGTGTCGGGCAGCCGCGCCTCGCGCGCCATCTCCCAAAGGGTGTTGCTGTTGTAGCTATCGAGCAGCGTATCAATGCTTGTAACCATTACTCCACCGAATCCGTTTGTTTGGGCGTGTAGCCCGCTTTTTCCAGCTCGGCCACCAGCGTGTTGACGGCGCTGGCCGGAATGATGACGAGGCTGGGCGAGATTTCGGCAATAAGATGTTGGGCCAGAGAGGTGGCGGCTTTCATTTCGGTCAGGGCGTAACTGTCGCCAAACTCAATGACGGTGACGTTTTCATACAGCCGCACCTGGCCATACGCTTCCCACCAGGCAGTCAGCTGGCGGTGGATGGCCTCGGGCAGGGGAACGTTCAGCCATTTTTCCCAGCCTTCCAGGATCTGGCTGAGGGTTTGCCCGGCTTCAAAGGCCTGGTGTACGGCCGTTGCCTGCAGCTGGTACACAAATCGGGCGGCATCGGCTTCTTGCAGCACGGCAATGCTGTCGAGGAAGTTGTGGGTTTGGGCGCTGACGGCCGTTGGGTCCACCACAATCATCATCTCTTGAATGGTGATGGCGTCGGTGGGTGTGACGGGGGCCACGGCCGTTGGGTCACCCAACTCAACTGCTCCAGCCAGGGGAATCGATTCGACCTTATCAAAGTACAGCTCGTTCAGGCCATGGAGGCGGAAGGCGACGAGACGGCCGTTTTCAAAGCTCAAATCGGCCAGGCCCAGCCAGTGCAGCGGCCCTTGAATGACGTGCCGCAGGAAGGCCCCTTGGGCCATGTGCCAGTCGGCTATGTTTTGGCTGGTGTCCAGGGCACGGCCGTTTTCCGTCAGGTACCAGTGAGGCTTCGTTTCGTGGCGATAGAAGGTGGTTGGACTCCAGGCCAGGCTGTCGAAGCGGGGCCAGAATGGTTGCAAGATGTTAGTGATTTCATCCGGGCTAAACCAGCGATTGTCGGGCAAGCTGGCCAGCAGGTGCAGCACCTGGCCGCGAAAAACGGCCAGCATTTGGTAGAACAGCTGCGGCGAGAGGGGCTGATAACTTGTGGTAAATCGTTTCAGCTGCAAGGACGGCCGTTCCGCCAGCATCAACCACAGCTCGCTCCAATGGTCCAAAGTGAGGTAGGCCCACACCAGGGTCGCCCACTGGGTCGCCTCATCCTGGCGCAAAAACTTCTCTTTCACGTCGCGCCAGACGGTGACCGGGCTGCCGGGCTGCAGCAATCCGGTTTCCAGCAGCAAATGGTAGATAAAGTTCAACTGGGCTTCATCCCCGGCAATGGGTGCCAGCCGCTGGTTGACCGCATCGGGCAGGGCGGGCTGCGGCGGTGGGACCGTCAGCGTAAGTTGTAACGGCCGCATTTGGAATTTGTTGGCCTTTTGGGCGGCGGCAATTTCTTCAGGCACATAGTCCCACACTTTTAAGTCATTGTGGAACTTCTCCAGGCGAGGCCGGGGCATGGGTTGGTGCAGGGGTGGCTGGGCCTGTTCCAGCAGCAGCAGAATCTGGTGCAGACGCTGCAGAAACGGCCGCTGCTGCCCAAACACAACAAGGCTCTGTGCCGATTCAGACAACGTGGCTGCCGGGACACGATCGCTCAAAACCGGGGGCAGCATGCGCAGCAGGCTGTGGGGAACAAAAGCGGCATTTTGCCAGTAATAGGCGTCCGTTGAGGGTGGCAGGGCAAAACCAGCTTCGCATAGATAATTGACGTAGGTGTTCAGCTGTTTGTGTTTGGCCAATGGTCCCCAACTTTCGACCAGCTCGGTCAGCTGCTGTTCTTGAAACGCAATGCTGGGATAAAGCACCGCCAGGGCATCAAACACCTGGCGATGTTCGGTGTCCAGGTTGAGCAAGCTTTTGAGGGCCAGCCCCGGCTTGAGCATCTGCGTGGTGATCTGCGCCACGATATCGGCTTTGCGGGTGCCGCTGAGGCTCCAGCCCTGTTTTTGGGCGATCTGGCGCAGGTCCTGAACGCGATATTCGCTCAGCCAGCTTTGCAGCAGCTTGTCGTTTTCCTGGCAGCGGGCCTGATGCGGCATTTGCAGCCAGTACGGCAGTTCGGCGGGAACGGCCGTTGCGGGCGGCTCCACCACAAAAGTCTCTAGCTGGGTAGGTGATGAGGGGAGGGATACGGCCGTTTCGCTGGTGAAGCTGCCGCGCTGCTCAACCCACTTAATCAACACCGCGCCGATATGTTTGCAGTAGCCGCCCCAGGTGTACGGGCAGCTGCACACGGCGTTGACGCCGTTGGCCGTGACGTCGATTTCTACCTGGTACAGCGTTGTGCCGCGCACCTGCGCCCGCAGCGTGTGGCCCTGCCGCACGCCATTTTGGATGCGCGGCAGGTATTTACGCGCTTTTTTGATCGCGCTGTGGCTAAACAGGTCATTTAGATCGCTGAGCTGCAGGTGGTCTAAGGCGGGCATGTCACTTCCCCAAATTCAAAAAGTTCAGGACTTACGCAAAAGCCCACAATCACCGGAGATTGAGCCTGTCGAAATCGGCTTCGACAAGCTCAGCCTGCGTAAGTCTTAAAGTTACTGACTCAAAACGGCCGGTTGGTAACTGGCCACTTCATCTTCGTACAAAATGGTGTACTGGTACCCCTGTTCGGTCAGAAAGAGCTGTCGGTTAGCGCCGTACATCTGGTCCACCGTATCTTTGGTGACGAGGGTGTAGAAGTGGGCCATCTGGTCATCGTGCGGGCGCAAGATGCGGCCCAGCCGCTGCGCTTCTTCCTGGCGGCTGCCAAACATGCCGCTGAGCTGCACCATCACGTTGGCATTGGGCAGGTCCACGGCAAAGTTGCCCACTTTGGAGACAATCAGCGTGGAGATTTCACCCGTTTTGAACTGTTCGTACAGCTTGCGCCGCTGCTTGACGCTGGTTTTGCCGGTGATGAGCGGTGCCTTGTAGCGCCGCGCGGCCTTTTCCAGCTGCTCCAGGTACATACCAATGATCAGCACCTGGTCTTTGTGATGTTTGATGAGCAGTTCGTCCAGCACTTTGTACTTGTCTGGGTTTTCGGCGGCGATGCGGTATTTTTGCCGCTCATCGGCCGTGGCGTATTCGATGCGGGTGTCGTGGGGCAAGGGAATGCGCACCTCGACCACGTCGGCGGTGGCAATCCAGCCCTGGCGCTCTAAATCTTTCCAGGGCACGTCGTACTTTTTGGGGCCAATGAGCGAGAAGACGTCTTCCTGACGGCCGTCTTCGCGTACCAGCGTGGCGGTCAGGCCCAGGCGCCGCCGGGCTTGCAGTTCGGCGGTGATGCTGAAGACGGGAGCCGGCAGCAGGTGCACCTCGTCGTAAATGATGAGGCCCCAGTTGTGGTCGTTGAACAGGCTGAAGTGCGGGTACTGCTCGTTATACGGCGCATTTTTCGCCATGCCCCGTTTGCGGTAAGTCATCGTCTGGTAGGTGGAAATGGTAATCGGCCGTATTTCTTTGCGCTGGCCGGAATATTCGCCCACCTGCTCCGAAGTAAGCGTGGTTTTATCTAGCAGTTCGTCAATCCACTGGCGCACGGACACGGTGTTGGGCGTCAGGATGAGGGTGCTGCATTGCATCTCGTTCATTACCGACAGGCCGACGATGGTTTTACCCGCGCCGCAGGGCAGCACAATGACCCCAGAGCCGCCGTGGGCGGCCCCTTCGGCGTAAAAAACTTCGCCCGCTTCGGCCTGGTAATGGCGCAGCGCAAACGGTTTGCCGCCCGTGGTGAGCAGGCGCAGATCAAAGGTGACGTTGTCGCCGGTGACGTACCCGGCCAGGTCTTCGGCGGGGTAACCGATGTTGACCAGGGCTTGTTTGATGTGGCCGCGCCGCGACGGATCGACCCGCAGGGTGCGGGCATCTTCCTGCTCTAAAATGTAGGGCTTCAGCTCTTTGCGCCGCAGCAGCTCCAGGATGAGCGGCGTGTCGTCGGAAGTGAGCAGCAGGTCATTGAGGCGGCGGGTAAGGCGGATACGGCCGTACCGCCCCATGTACTCCCGAATATCCACCTCCACATTGCCCGGCACGGGATATTTGCTGTACCGCGCCAGTCCGCCAATAATGGCATCGGCCGCCAGACCGGTAGACGCTGCGTTCCACAAGGACAGCGGCGAAATACGGTAGGTGTGAATATATTCGGGGCTTTTTTCCAGCTCGGCAAAACGCGACAAAATATCGCGCGCCTCCTGGTAGAGCGGGCTGTTGACTTCCAGCAAAACGCTTTTATCGCCCTGAACAATAATGGGATTTTGGGGATTGTATTGCATAGACCAACCACAAATTTTTGTCGCTTGATTATGCATGGGACGAGAGTGTCTGGCAAATACATTCAGTTCATTTTCAGGTAGGGGAATCCTCAGCGGGGGAAGCGGGCGATGAACAGGCCTTTGTTGATCGTGACGCGAATCTCACCCTGGCGGGCAATTTCCGCTGCGACATGTTGTTCAAACGCGGCCAGTTTAGCGGCGGTGAGCTGTTGGCGTACGTCGGGTTCGGAGAGGGCGTAGGCCAGCAGGGGGTAGGCTTCCGGGAAGATGAGATGGTTTTGATACGGCCGTACCGCCACCTCGCCAAAAAAAGGTTCCAGCACCGCCACCCCATTTTGCAGGCCAAAGCGATCGATGTCACCGCCGTAGTTGACCTCGGGCAAAAAGGGCTGGATAAGCTCCCTGATCTCGGCCAGGTGGCCCGGACCGCCGGTGGAGGTGTAGAACACACCGCCGGGGGCCAGCGTGCGGTGAATTTCGTGCAGAGCCTGGCTTTGGTTGGGCAGCTGATCGAGTACACCAAAAGCGAAAACGGCCGTAAACAGCCCATTCGCAAACGGCAGACGCGCGGCGTCGAGGACGGCATAGGTAATGGCGGGGTTGCCCTTAAGCTGCTGCCGTGCCTCCTGCACCATGCCCGCCGACAAATCGGACAGGCAAAGCAGCTGGCCAGGGGGTGGCCACCCTTTGTTGTGCTGCCACAGGTTGCCCGGACCGCTGCCCAGTTCCAGGCAACGGCCGTGTTCAGGCAGCACCAGCTGGTCAGCCAGCCAATCAAACCAGCTGCGTGAATGCAGCCGGTAATAGTGCATGATGTGCGTGCGCACGTTTAGATCGTGGGCGTCGTTGTAGGCTGGTGAACTCATTTGGCGACAATTGCCAATTGGTAAGCGTTCAGTTCTCTGTAGAGCCTGGTTCGCGCCTGGCGCGGCCAAAGATCGAGGGTTTTTTCACTTTTTGGGGTCATCTTGACCCCCAAAAGTGAAAAAACCCAAACTTCTTCCCCGCACGGGGCGCGCAGCGCCCTCGTGCGGGATACCAACTGAACGGTTACGAAAATTGCTCACGGCGGGTTGGGTTTGTTGGGGGGATCGGTTTGCAGGTTGGGCGGTAGGGGCACGATATTGTCCTCAAACGGCTCACCCTGCGGCGGGAGGGTGGCCGCGCTGCTGTCGCCCGGGGGCAGCGGCTCTTCGTCGCAGCGTTCCTCTACGATAAATTGGGGGATGCGGGTGAGCTGCTGTGTCTGGATCTCTTGGCGGGTGAGGGTGAGGTAGACGGCCGTTTTCTCCGCCTTCGTTTCATCAATGTACGCCGTGGGCACGTAGTATTCATCACCGATCGTCATATTGACCACCATCAGGTAGGTGGCAAACAGGCGCAGCTCCGGTTGGGCCGGTTCCTGGCGATGATAGAGGGTGTGTGCCTGACCCAGGCGGTACGCATCGGCGGTTAAAACGGGGTGGTTTTGCTTAAGGTTCTGTTTCATTGGGTTATGCTTCCTGCTCCTTCGAAAATTGGCCGCGGATTGCGCGGATGAACGCGGATTTAAATTTGTCCGCAGTATGGGTCCGCCATATGCGGCAATCTGCGAAATCTGGTGCTTTTCGTTTATTGGGCATGGCGGTGCTTTTTCCAGCGTAATTCAGAACCAAATGGCCGCAATGTATCTGGTTCCTGGTGGGAGGCACACAAAGGACACATTTTGGGGCTGAATGTATCGTGGGGTGTGTATCTGGCGGCTGGACGAAGCGCTGGAACGGCCGCAAACGGCCGTTCCAGCGCAATCTGCCTGAGGGGACGGCCGTATGTGCCAAAGATGTATCCTGGCTCTGTGCCCCGGTGGATTGGGCTGAACCGGTGGAGCGTCTACACTGAAGGCAGATGGGCTGATTTTTTAGAATGAACATCAGCACAGCACAAGCGTATTAAAAACCCAAACGTTCTGGAGGTAAACATGAACAACGATATTTTGAAAGGTAAGTGGAACCAGTTTAAGGGTGAAGTGAAAAAAGAGTGGGGTAAACTCACCAACGATGACGTAGACATGATCAATGGTGAATACGACAAGTTGGTTGGCCGCATTCAGGAGCGGTACGGCCGTTCCCGCGAAGAAGCCCGCGAGGAAGTGGATCGCTACTTTGAGCGCTACTCCTAACTTTGTAGAACATCCGAGTAAAATGTAATGGAAGCGATACGGCCGTTTCATCCGTGAAACGGCCGTATTTTTTTTGCCTTTACCCGATCAGGTCAATCGCTCAGGGTGATTGGGCCGGGGGTTAAGGGGCGCTTCCCGTGGGCGGTACGGCCGTTGCCCAGCCACGGCCGTACCCCTTGGGCCAGCAGCAGCTTGCCGATGTCGGCCCACATCGCCACGTAGGTCCAATATTTCCGCACGCCGCGCATTTTTTCCAGGCGCATGGTGTGGCTGACGCCTTCCCAGGGCACCTGCTGCACACGCAGCCCGCGCTGCCAGGCCGTCAGGTTAAAGGCCATCTCGATGCCCCAGCGGGTATCGTGAAAGGCGGCGGCGTGGCCAAACTGGCCAAACGCCGACCAGCGCAAACAGCGCTGCCCGCTGAGGAAGTAGAAGTAGCGGTGGGAGAGGTTGGTTTGCTGACGGCCGTTTTTAAATATCCCCAACGTCATGGCACAGTGGTGCTGCTGCACTGGCTGCACCAGCGCCCGGAGGTGCGACGGCCGTAAATCAATCAGGTCCGCATCGAGCAGCACCAGCAAATCGCTGCTGCTGGCCTGAATTCCCGCCATGATCGCCCCGCCTTTGCCCACGTTGCGCGGCAACGAGATGAGCTGGATACGCTCGTCGGCGGCGCGACAGGCCGTAACCACAACGGCCGTATCGTCGGCCGAACCGTCGTCTACCACGATGATTTCGCTGAGCTGGGGGGTGTGGCGCAGAGGGTCCAGCACCCGCTGGATGTGGTTGGCTTCGTTAAAGGCGGGGATAACGGCCGTCATGCGGCCTTCATTCGGTTCTGGCATAGATGACTCCTAAATTTTTTGTGTGTTGGTAAGACACTGCCAGCATAACACTGCCCCAGGCAGGGTCTATGTGTCGGGACATAGACCAGAGGTACAAAAGAAGGTGACTCTTTTGTAGATTAAATATTAAAGCGGGTTGCTGGAGGGCGATTTACAAAATCGCCCCACAAGGCTTACCTGATTGTTTTCTTAAGCTACAGTTGAGTCACGTGCATTACCCGCGTTATTGGCGATGTATATCCCTATCTATTGTGGCAGCCCCGGTAAGCCATTATTCTGTGTTTGTTTGCCGGAAATGACCCGAGACAACCCAGCAAGGAAAGCGTTGTGGACAAAATAGATGCTGCCGACTTGAAATTTTTACGGCCGTTTTACCAATTTATGTCTTACCTGGGGCAATATGAATGGCGCATCCTGGTGGCGCTGTTGCTCATCGTTGGTGGGATTTGGCTGACGGTTGAGCTGACGGACGAAGTGCTTGAAGGAGAGACACACGCGCTGGATGAGCAGCTGCTTCTTGCCCTGCGCGAAGCGGGCGATCCCCGCAATCCGCTAGGGCCACCCTGGTTTGAGGAAATGATGCGCGACTTTACCTCATTGGGCGGTACCGGAGTGCTGATTTTGCTGGTAACGGCCGTTACCAGCTACCTCTTTTTGCTCAAACATTATAAAAACCTGGTGATATTGTTAACGGCCGTTTTGGGTGGTTTGCTCCTCAGCTTTCTTCTCAAAGATCTTTTTGACCGCCCGCGCCCTGACCTGATTGTTGATACCAGCGCCATCACCTCGGCCAGCTTCCCCAGCGGCCATTCGCTGCTGGCGGCCGCCACTTACCTCACGCTGGGCAGCCTGATGGCCCAAATCCAGACTCGCTTTCGCCTCAAAGCATTTATCATTTTGCTGGCTATTTTTGTGATGATGCTGGTGGGTTTTAGCCGGGTTTACCTGGGCGTGCATTGGCCCTCAGACGTATTGGCCGGGTGGACAATTGGGGTAGTGTGGGCTTTGTTGTGCTGGCTGGGCGCTCGCTGGCTGCATCGCAGCGAATAACCCAGGGGGATTAACTCAGCCGCTGTTTGGTTTGTTCAAACAGCTTCTTGACAAAAGCGATCACCGGGTGGGTCCACTGCCCCATAATTTCACCTTCGGCCAGCGCTTTGAGCAAATCGTCCGGCCCGTCGATTGGTTGGTCCGGCAGTTCGGCCCAGGCGGTGCCCACGTCGGCCAGGCGGTGAGCGTCGGTACCGGCGCTGGTGACCACGTGGTGCTGAGCGGCCCAGGCGGCGGCCCGGCGGTTGTAGCGCTGGAAGGAGATGCGGGCGTTAAACGCTTCCACAATGTCAATGTCGTGGGCAATTTGGGCCAGGGCGGCGGGGTGGAGACGGCCGTTTTTCAGCGGATCAAAGCCATGCGGCAGCAGCACCAGCCCACCCTGTTCTTTGATCCGGGCCACCACCTCAGTCGCGGGCAGCCCAGCCGGAATCTTCTTATGCAAAAACAGGCCAATGATCTCTCCCTCCAGGCTTGTCACCTCTTCGCCGACGATGATGGTGAGCGGTGGGTGGGGCAGATCGGCCGTTTCCGTGGCCGCCTGGATCAGGTCGCGCAGCTTCATCGCGCCCCACACCTCGTTGTGGTCCGTAATCGCCTGCACCTGAATTTGCTGCGCGCGCAGCCGCTCGGGGAACAGCGCGATCGGCGTCAGGCAGTCACCAGACGCTTCCGTGTGGCAGTGTAAATCAATTCGCATGAGGATACGCTTTGCCATCAATGCCTTCAGGCAGCCAGATATTCAGCGCCTGGGGCAGCACCTTGATATTTATCGTCGCCGCTTCCGGCACATCGGGAACCAGGCGGAGCAAAGATGACGCTTCTTCCAGGTCGGCGCGCCGAAAATCAAACCCTTTGGGCTGCACATAGTCATCGATGTGAAACGGGAAGCCATGCCACGCTATCGCCAGCTCGGCCACCTTGTACACGCTTACACTGGGTAGTTCCATCATCTCCTCCGTGAGCAAACCGCGCAGGTAGCTGAAGTACCCCGCGCGCCTTTCGCCATCTATGCACACCACATGCAGCAGGCCGTCTGTGGGGTCGGCCTCTGGGGCAAACTTGAGCCGTGGGCCAACGGCCTTGGCGTTCAAAATCTCTACCAGCAAAAATTCAGCGGTCACGTCTTCCTGGGGTAAATGGATCGTGGTTTTTTGGCCATATCCCTGCGTTAGCACTTCTACCAGCGTTTGCACACTGCGGGTAATGCTTTTGCCTTTTTCCGGTTCATAGCGGGCCAGCACTTCGGCAAAAAAGCCAAACCCCACGCCTTCCATGAAATAATCTTCGCCCCACGGGGCCGACACGTGGCCCAGGTCGAAGCGATGTTTTTGTGGACGACTGAGCCGTTCGATGATCTCCAGCGGCGTGCCTTCGACGCCCAGGGTGGCATTCAGGTTGTTGGCCGTGCCCATAGGCAGGATCGACAGGGCCGCATTTGCATTGCCCACAAGACGTATTGCCACCGCTTTGGCGGTGCCGTCGCCTCCGGCCGAAATTACCAGGCCATCAACGCCGTTCAGGATTTCATCAAGATCATCTTCGTCTTTGGTCGCCAGGTAGACCGGGTCGAACCCGGCCTGGTGCAGCGCCGCCAAAATCTCGTCTGGCGCGAGGGAATTGCTCTGCCCCGCGTCTGTGTTGTAGATCAATGTTGCTTTCATGCTTTCTCCTGAGCAACCGACTGGCTGGTTGGTTCACCGCTTAATTCGTTTGGACCGTTCCACAAAATGAAATAAACGGCCGCTCCCAACATTGCCTGAAAAAATACGGTCGCCAGCCGGAAGATGGCCACGGCCGCCGCCAGCTCGTTGACGTTGGCCTGCGCGGTGGAGGCCAAAAAACCCACCATCGACGCTTCGGTGACGCCGACACCGCCAGGGACCGGCAGCAGGCGGCCCAGCATCGTGGGCAAGATGAAGCCGAGAATGACCGTGGGCAGCCCCAAATTGAGCTCCAGCCCGCGCAGCGAGAGGTCCAGTGCCAGGATCTTGCCCACAAACGCCAGGAGGGTGAGCAGAAACGACGTGCCCATCAAGCGCCCGTTCAGCACCCTGGGCACCGAGTCTAAAAAGGTGTGCCATTTGTCGGCGGTGTGCAGCCGGGTGGCCAGCCAAGCGGCGGCGCGGGCCAGGGCCTGGCGCGTGGTAGGGATGAGGGCAATGAGGGAAACGGCCGTAATCAACCCCAGCAAAATCAGCGCAGGCAGTTGCGCTGCCTCAAACCACAAAGCCGCCCCCAGCGAACCCAAAATGAAGACCAACTGGTCGAAAATGCTGGAAAAAGCAATGGGGACACCGCTTTTGGCGACGGGAATGTTCACCTGCTTCATCAGCCCGGCGCGGGCGACAATGCCGCCCGGCAGCAGGGTCACCGCCTGCCCGGCGACGTACGCCTTGAGCGTGACCCGGCCCGGTACACCAGCGGCAAACGGCTGCATGAGCACCACAAACCGCCATGCTTTCAGCAGCAGGCTGCTGGTGGAAAAGAGCAAAATGAGCGGCGCGTAGCCATAATGAAACGATTGCAGGGCGTGAAGCAGTTCTTCGCCATTGAGGTATCTGACAGCGGCATACACCACCCCTGCCAAAATGGCCAGATGGAGGCCATACTTCAAAACCTTGTCGGCTCCTATGGATTTGATTTTTGCCATGCCCTGTAGGCTAAAGTCAAGTTCGCCGCTTCACTATATGCGCGGGTATAGAGGGCGGTTATAAAAAAGATAGGAACTGCCGGATCAGGCAGGTTCGGCCGTTTGCAGACACGCCTGGCAGATGCCAAACACATCGATGATACGCGGCTGTTCGGGAATGGTCAGGTGCGGCGGTGCTCCGGCAACAAACAGCGGCGGTTGAGAGTCCAGCCGGTGCAGCGAGGCATGGGAGCCACCGCCAGGGAAGGGGGTGACACCGGGCACCACAAATTCATGGCCGATTTTGGCGGTCATCCAGAGGTGGCCGCTGCAAGCGCAGTCCAGCGCACCTGCCAGGCGCTCAAAGGCGTTGGGGTAGTCGGGGAAGGTGATGAGGTGGTGGTGTACACGGCCGTCTACCACTGCCAGATCGCCCTCCCAGGCCCAGCTGTTGCCGTAATGGTCAGCAGCCATCGCTTCACGCTCAGCCGCACGCCAGAAATGGAGACGGCCGTTGCTGTTCCTCACCACGTACCCCTCGCCCTCATCAAACAGCCCGGCGCGGTAGATGAGTTGGTCAATGCGCTCGTCGTTGAGCAGGCTTTGGCAGATGCTGGCTACCCATTCGCGATCCGTCTTGCGGAAGTACAGCTGGGCCGCGCGCAAATTGGGGCAGGGCATAATGTCGTCGGTGTCCTGCCACGGCTGGCCCGCTTTGGCCAGCTGTGCCTCGCTGAGAACCTGGATCAGGTCAATCTTCTCCTCGTTTGCCTCGGCCAGGGTGGCGCTTTGGGAATGGTCGCCGGTGATGACTACCATAAATTGTTCCAGGAACGACTCTAATCCGCCGTAGAGCGTGAACAGCCGCTCCAGCGCTTCATCCAGGTGGCCGAGCTGCTGGTGGGCGTAAACCGGCCCATTTCGGTGCGACGTTTCGTCGTTGTCGGGGAAGTAGGCCAGGGTGAAGTCGGGAAATTCGTCTTTGGCGGCCAGCTGCTGCAGCAGGTCGCTGGTATTCTGGTCGGTGAAGCCAAACCAGTTGGTGACGCCGGTGTAGGTGGCGGCAATTTCCAGGTCGGCCGCATTGGCCAGCACGTCGCCCAGTAGCAAAATTTGTGGCCCCATGAGCGTGGTGCTGGCGGGCAGTCCGGGCAGCCATTGCAGCAGCAGGGGCATGTTGACCTGGTGGGGCACATCGCCGCGATACAGGGGAAAGTTGAGGCAGGCTGTTTTACGGCCGTCTCGCTCTAACACCTGAAAAATGGTGGGTGCTTGCAGGTAATCATTGTTTAGGTCCAGCAAAAATTCGCGGAAGAAGTTGCCCACGCCCATTTGCAGCATCATGCCAAAGCTGCCGCTGAAGTAAACCACCTTTTCCTCTTTGAGGTTGAACCAGTGGGAGCCAACCACGCCGTGATCGGCCGGGTATTTGCCGGTGACGATGCTGGACAGGGCGGCATGGGTGATGGAGGGAAAGATGCTGAGGCATTGTTCCCGCACCACGCCCGCCTGGCGCAGCATGTTGAAGTGGGGGTAACGGCCGTTGTCCAATTCTTGCAGCAGTAGGGGACCGGTCAGGGCATCAACCACCAGAAGTAAAACTCGTTTCATGCAGGTGTTCCTTTCTGTTGGGGTGTGTTTTTTGCGGCCGCTGCGCCGGTTCAGGCATATGCCAGGGCACAAGGCAGCGTCATGGTGAATGCCAGCCACTGTAGGGAATCAGGCATTCCCAAACCGTGGTGAGCTTAGCCAGACAGGGCGAGGGTGACTATGTATCTGGGTATAAGACGGAGGCACAATGTGGGGTACAACAAGGGTGGGGTAACGGCCGTTACCCCACCCCCACGGCTAATACGGTGGCGGATCGCTGGCCGGGAATGATTCCCAGCCGTGTTCGTCAACGGGGTCGGCTGTATCGATCGTTTTCTCGACCCGGGAGGGTTTGTCCCCGTGCTGCGGCAGGAGGAGCAGCTTGCCCATGGTGCGCCGCGCCTCGATGTAGGTGTGGGCGGCGACCGCTTCGCTAAGCGGGAAGGTGCGGTCAATGCGCACCTCAATGGCGTCGCTGGCGATCCAGTCGAACAAATCGTCGGCGCGCGCCTGGATCTCGTCGCTGGACGCGGTGTAGTGGGCCAGGCTGGGGCGGGTGAGGAAGATCGAGCCTTTTTGGTTAAGCAGCTGCGGGTCGATGGGATCCACCGGGCCGCTGGCCGCGCCGTAAAGCACCATCATGCCGCGCGGCTTGAGGCAGTTGAGCCCCTTCAGGAAGGTGGCCTGGCCGACGCCATCGTAAATGACGTTGACGCCTTTGCCCCGGGTGAGCTCTTTAACGGCCGTTTCAAAATCCGTCTCGCTGTACACAATAACATCATCTGCGCCGTACTCCAGGGCAAGCTCTGCCTTTTCTGCCGTAGAGACGGTGCCAATGACTCGGGCGCCGCGCAGGCTGGCAATTTGCGCCAGCAGCAGGCCCACACCGCCCGCCGCGGCGTGCACCAACACGGTGTCGCCTGGCTGCACCTGGTAGGTGCTGTGGCAGAGGTAGTGGGCTGTCATGCCTTGCAGCATCACTGCGGCCGCCAGCTCCGGCTTGATGTCCTCCGGCACTTCCACCAGCTTCCAGGCGGGCACGATGGCATATTCGGCGTACGCACCGAGGTGCATGGCGTAGGCAACGTGATCTCCAGGAGAAACGGCCGTTACCCGCTCGCCTACGGCATCCACCACGCCGCTGGCTTCCATGCCTGGGGTGAAGGGCAGGTTCTGGTTGTACTGCCCGCTGCGGTGGTAGGTGTCGATGTAATTAACCCCGGCCGCCAATACTTTGACCCGCACCTCGCCGGGGCCGGGCTCGGGCTGGAGTATTTCTTCATACCGAAGGGCGTGTGGATCACCCGTTTCGCGAATTTGAATTGCTTTCACCTGACTCTCTCCTTGGAAAATTGCTCACAGAAACTCCGTTGGGGCATCCGGAAAAACGGGCGACCCAGGGGAAAACTGTGGGTTGTTTGATCGATGGCTGGCGCTACGGCCGTTGGCAAGACGTTCTGGCCCAAAGTCTTATTCCAGAACTGCCACACAGCGGCTTAAACCCCACCCGACGTTGGTCTATTGTTACCATGCCTGGCGCAGTTTAAGGCAGAGCCAAAGGGGAATTGTACACGGATAGTGACAAAAATACGTGGCTTAGCGGCAAACGGTTCCACCTGCACATCATCCACCGATACCAGCCCCCATCGTTACGTCATCCTGGCGCGCTTCGCAGACCAGGTCGCGGGCGGTTTCCAGGTCGCGGGTGTTGAGGGCATCCAGGTAGGCAACGGCCGTTCCCGGATCGCCAGCGGTGCAGCTGGCCAGCCCAAACAGGGCCAGGCTTACAAGTAGCCCAACCAGGTAAATTTTCACTCTCGTGCGCAAGTTCAAGGTGTTGCTCTGGTTCACGCGCCGTTCTCCTCCCGCACCGGCAGCAGCAGCACCGGGATGGCCACATTTTGCAGCACACTTTGCGCCACGCTGCCGTGTAAAATTTTACTGAGACCGGAACGGCCGTGGGTGGCCATCGCAATCAGATCCACCCCTGCCTCAGCGGCATATGCCACAATTTCATCGGCCGGATTGTCGCCAAAACGAACTTCGATGAGGGCGTCATACCCGGCGTGGCGCAGCGGCCAGAGCACGTGGTCGTGCAGCTCATCGGCCAGCGCATCCTTCAAACCGTCCTCTCTCTGATTTTCCGTTACGTGGTGTTCCGGCGACCCGGCCTCGATGGCTGGTTCGGTGGGTTGGGGTGGCTGGGTAAGCAGCATGTTCAGGCCAAAGCCGGTCACGCTGCCCGCCGTGACGTGGTTGTACGTAGTCACCTGGGGTGGCACCGGCACCAGTGACTCTGGCGGGCTGCCCACGCGCAGAATCACCAGGTCAATTTCTTGCGCTGGCCAAAATTGCATCACGTACGGAATGATATGCTGGCTAAAGGCCGTGCTGTCCAGCGGAATCAGAACTTTGTTGCGTTTCATCAGTGATTTTCTCCTTTGTGTGTGACAGGTATCAAATTACGTCGCTCCTGAAGAGTCACTCGCCGTCGGAAAGATTAGGCCAACTGCTCCAGGAAACGTTTGACGTCGTATTCCCACTCGCGGGTCAGAATTTCAACATCGGTGCCCTCGGCGACGGGCTGGGCCTCGACCTGGACAAAACCGCCACCCCCGCTAAATTCAATGGTGTGCGGTCCCTGTGGGGTGATGCTGAGCCCGGTGCCTTTGGGACCAAAAAAGGCTGTGGCGCGGGCCAGCACTTCTTGCGGGCTTTGTTTGGTTTGGGTGCTAATTCTTAACATCGCGTTTCATCCTTTGCCGTGCCAGGAACGGTTTTGCCTTCCGGCTGCACACCGCCAGTGGGCACAGTCAACCACGCTCAACGTACTGGAAACATCCGCTCGTTTTCAATCTACCAAAGGCACAAAAGAAGATACGGAAACGGTATAGATGGCTCTTAACCTGCGCGACTGGCCGCCTTCTGCCTTGCGCTATGTATCGCATGTGTATCCTGTTTGTGTACCTTTGTGGATGTTGACGGCCGTTTCCCCTGTTATCTTCAAAATGAAGTCAGAAAACGTAATGTGGCCAGGAGCCAGATGAGGCCGCCTGGCGCTACCCCAAAAGAGGTGACCTGATGAGTGACAGTATCCGTCGTGAAGCGGCAAGAAATGCCGCCGGGCACGAAGAACTCCAGCGAGAAGGCATCAAAAGTACGGCCGCTATTGCCGGCCATCCTATCCACCCCATGCTTATTCCCTTTCCCATCGCCTTTTTAACCGGCGCATTGGTCACCGACATCGTGTATTGGGCCAGCGCCGGGGCGTTTTGGGCCAGAATGTCTTTGTGGCTGGTGGTGGCTGGTTTGATCATGGGTGGTGTTGCGGCCTCCGTGGGTCTGATCGATTTTTTTACCATCGAGCGAGCCCGCGCTCACACCGCAGGCTGGCTGCACCTGGGCAGCAACGCGGCCGTCCTGGTGCTGGCCCTGGTCAATGGGCTGATCCGCTGGAACAACCCGGTCGATGCTGTCATGCCCACGGGGTTGATCCTTTCGGTGGTGACGGCCGTACTGCTGACCGTGGGTGGTTGGTACGGCGGCGAGCTGGCCTACCGCCACAAAATTGGTGTGATTGACCACGAAAAAGCGTGATTCCTGAGGCAGATTATTTGGGCTCTTTGGGAATTCAAGGGGTTTACCATCCGTGAAACGTGAAGCGTGACCAGACGGTCATCACGTTTCACGCTTCACGTTTCATGCCAAACCCCACGAAATCTTGAAGAACCATTATTTGTCTTGTCCATTGCCTATGGTATGATGACGCCGCATTTTTCCTGAGCGGTGGAGAGCCAATTTATCCCAACCATATATCGGGTGAAGGATTTGGCTATGGACGATCTCATACTGGCCATCGACCTCGGTACTTCGGGTCCCAAAGTTGCCCTCGTCACGCCGCAGGGGCACGTGCAGGCGTGCGAAATTGGCGAAACTGGCGTTATTCTTTTGCCCGGCGGCGGCGCGGAGCAAAACCCCGACGACTGGTGGCAGGCAATCAAAAGCACCACGCAGCGGCTGCTGGCCAACAGCGCTGTGCCTCCAGAGAGAATTACGGCCGTTGGCTGCACCGCGCAATGGTCGGGTACGGTAGCGGTGGCGGAAAACGGCCGTCACCTTATGAACGCCATCATCTGGATGGATTCACGCGGCGCACCCTACGTGCACCAGATCACCAACGGCCCCGTGAAGCTGGAAGGATACGGCGTCAACAAGATGCTGCCCTGGCTGCGTCTCACCGGCGGCCTGCCGGTGCGCTCCGGCAAAGACCCCATCGCCCACATCCTCTACATCAAGCACCACCACCCCGACATTTACCAGCAGACCTACAAATTCCTGGAGCCAAAGGATTACCTCAACCTGAAGCTCACCGGCAAGTTTGCCGCCTCCTTTGATTCCATCACCCTGCACTGGCTCACCGACAACCGCGACATTCACCAGGTGCGTTACAACGACCGCCTCATCCACTTTTCCACCATCGACCGGGCCAAGCTGCCCGAGTTGAAGCAGGCGGTGGACGTGCTGGGGCCGCTAACGCGAGCCGCAGCCCAGGAGTTGGGGCTGCTGCCCGGCATTCCGGTGGTGATGGGCACGCCCGATTTGCAGTCGGCGGCGCTGGGTTCTGGGGCGCTGCGTGACTTTCAGCCCCATCTCTACGTCGGTACCTCCTCCTGGCTGACGTGCCACGTGCCGTATAAAAAGACCGACATTTTTCACAACATGGCTTCGCTGCCGTCGGCGATTCCGGGCAAATATTTCATTGCCAACGAGCAGGAAACGGCCGGAGCCTGCCTCTCGTTCTTGCGCGACAACATCCTTTATCCGAACGACGCCCTGGCCCGCGAAACGCACATTCCCAACGTCTATCCCGTGTTTGACCAGATAGTCGAGCAGGTTCCGGCGGGCAGCGGCCGTCTCATTTTCACTCCCTGGCTGCACGGCGAGCGCACCCCGGTGGAGGATAGGCACGTGCGCGGCGGCTTCCACAACGTGTCGCTGTCGGCGACGCGCTCGCACTTTATCCGCGCCGTGTTTGAGGGGGTGGCGTACAATTCGCGCTGGCTGCTGGGCTACGTGGAGAAGTTTGTCGGGCGGCGGCTGGACGACATTCATTTTATCGGCGGTGGGGCCAACTCCAACATCTGGTGTCAGATTCATGCCGACGTGCTGAACCGGCGCATCAAGCAGGTGCAGGACCCGGTGCAGGCCAATGCGCGGGGAGTGGGGTTGTTAACGGCCGTTGCCCTCGGCCTGGCCACATTCGACACCATTGGCGACGGCGTGCCCATCGCCCACACCTACGAACCCAACCCGGCCAACCGCCCGCTGTACGACCAGCTGTTTGCCGAATATCTGAATATCTACCAACAAAACAAGCGCATGTATGCGCGATTGAATGGATGACCCTCACCCCAGCCCTCTCCCTGGGAGGGAGAGGGAGCCAAATTCCCTCCCCCTCCCAGGGGGAGGGTTAGGGTGGGGGTAAAAAGGACCAAACATGGGAATCAAAAATTTAGTGGGAAAGTTAAACAAACGCATCATGCCCACGGTGGAAAAGGGGCTTAAAGCCATCCCGCCGATCAATCGGCGCATCGAGGCGCAGTATGACGAGATGATGGCCGGGCTGGACAGCTCGCTGAAGCCGTACCGGGGTGAGTTTGAGACAGTTGAGCGACTGCCGCTAAACGGCCGTTCCCACCCAGACATCCTCGCTGAAATGGCCGCCTTCAAAAAGCTGGAGCAGGCGCGCTGGCAGGATGGCTACGTCTCCGGCGCGGTGTACCACGGCGATGATGAGCACATCAACTTTTTGAACCAGGTGTACACGCTGCACTCGCAGAGCAACCCGCTGCATGCCGACGTCTGGCCCAGCACCGGCAAATTTGAGGCGGAAATTGTGTCGATGACCGCCCACATGCTCGGCGCGGGGCAGACCCCGCCGGGCTACGGCGTTGACGAGGAAATTTGCGGCACGATGAGCTCCGGCGGCACGGAAAGCATCCTGCTGGCGATGAAGACGTACCGCGACTGGGCCCGCGACAAAAAGGGGATCAAGCACCCGGAAATGATCGTGCCGGTGACGGCCCACGCCGCGTTTGACAAGGCGGCCCAGTATTTCAACATCAAGCTGGTGCGGCTGCCGGTGGACCACAACTTTCGCGCCGACTGGACGGCCGTTCAAGACCTGATCACGCCGAATACGGCCGTTATTGTCGGTTCAGCCCCGGGCTACCCGCACGGCGTGGTGGACCCCATCGAGGAAATGTCTACCCTGGCGCTCAAAAACGGCATCGGCTTCCACACCGACGCCTGCCTGGGCGGTTTTGTGCTGCCCTGGGCCAAAAAGCTGGGCTACGACGTGCCCCCCTTCGACTTCCGCCTGCCCGGTGTTACCTCCATGTCGGCCGATACGCACAAGTACGGCTATGCCGCCAAGGGTACCTCGGTGGTGTTGTACCGGGGGGCCGAGCTGCGCCGCTACCAATATTTTACGGTGACAGATTGGCCGGGTGGCTTATATTTTTCGCCGTCGTTTGCCGGGAGCCGCCCTGGTGCGCTGAGCGCCGCCTGCTGGGCGGCAATGGTGTCATTGGGCGAGGCGGGATACCTGGAGGCAACGCAGAAGATTTTGGCAACATCGGCCAAAATTCGCGAGGGCATTGCCCAAATTCCCGGCCTGCGCCTGCTGGGCAAGTCGCTCATCGTGCATGCCTTCACGTCCGACGAGTTTGATATTTACCGGGTGATGGACGCGATGCACCAGAAGCATTGGGGGCTAAACGGGCTGCACCACCCCACCTGCGTTCACTTTTGCGTGACGCATATTCACACCCAGCCGGGCGTGGCGGAACGGTTTGTGGCGGATTTGGCAACGGCCGTTCACCATGTGCGCACTCATCCCGCCGAAGCGGGTGGCCTGGCCCCGGTTTACGGCCTGGCGGCCAGCATTCCCATGCGCGGCGTGGTTAGCGATATTCTTAAGCGGTACATCGATAAGATTTACGAGGTGTGATTTATTCAACCCCCACCCTGGCCCTCCCCCTGCAAGGGGGAGGGAATCTGGCTCCCTCTCCCTCGTAGGGAGAGGGCTGGGGTGAGGGTGGTAAACCCCAAGAAGTTTCCGGGAAAATAGAAGCTCAACGCGGTCCCGGGGCAATGCCTACCAGCAGCACCAGACGCGCTTGGTTGTCATTTTGCACGCCGTGGATGACCCCTGCCGGTGCCCAGACGATCTGGCCGGAAACGGCCGTTACCTGCTCTTCCCCCAGCCAAAACCGACCTTCTCCTTCGACCACGTAATAAAACTTGTCCTGGTCGGCGTGGTCGTGTGGCTTTTGCACCTGGCCCGGCTCCAGGCAGTTTAGCCCCAGCAGCAGCGCTCCACTTTGAAACAGGGTGGCCTTGTAAAACTTCTCCGGCTGTGAGCCGACAAAATCGTGCAGCGTTTTAACCAGTTCCATAGGTTTACCTTTGCCTTGAAAATGCAGCGGGTGGCTGATGGTTAGCGGCTCGTACGAACCACCAGCCGCTTTTTAGGGCGACGTGTACACGCCGATGAGCTGCGTGGTGCCTAGAATATGCCCTTCCATCGCTTCGAGCAAAGTGGCCTTGTCGGCCCCGGCTGCCAGATCCAGCGCCGTATCCAGGGCGTAGAGGGTGAAGACGTAGTTGTGCGTCTGGCCGCTGGGAGGGCATGGCCCGGCATAACGCTGCGTGCGGGCGCTGTTTACGCCGGGCAGGCTGCCTTCGGGCGGGTCGGCCCCCAGGCCGATACCTTCGGGCAGGGCGGTTGTGTCCGGCGGGAGGTTAAACAGCAGCCAGTGGTCGTAGACAAAACCCACCACACCAACCGCGTCGGGATCGTCCAGCACCAGGGCCAGGCTTTGCGTGCCGTCGGGCGGGGTGGTCCAGGTGAGCGCTGGCGAGAGGTTGCTGCCGTCACACGAGTGGCGTTCCGGGATGGTTTCGTTGGGGCCAAAGGCGCTGCTGGAGAGGGTGAACGGGATGGGTTCGGGCGTGTCGGTTGGCTGGGGGGTGTCGGTGGCGGCGATGGTGGGCGGAACGGCCGTAGCCGTGGCCGTGGGTGCGGTGGTGCTGCTGTCTGGCGTGGGATCGGTGTTGGCAACGGCCGCACAGCCAGTCACCGCCCCGATCAGGCTGGCCAGGAGCAAGACAACAAACCAAAGTTTCAGCCTGGGCTGGTTATTCCACATCTACCCCTCACTTCTTGGATTATGTAAATAAAAAGTATGAGCCAAATAAATTGTATGGCAAGGTTGACCGTTCTGGCGAGCGATTGGGCGGAGATGGTTGGTTCGACCATTTTCACCGTGCCGTCTGGAAAGCGGCGCGTACGGCTTCCAGGCGCTGGCGGTTGGCCCCCGCGTCGCCGTAGCCCAGGCGGGAGGCCGAGCGAAAATGGATCAGGCCCGCCGCTTCGTCAAAGGTAAACTCCACATCATCGACGAACTGCCACACGGCCGTTCGCGCCTCGGCGTGAATGTAGGTGGGGCTGTTGCTGATGAGCGTGTAGCTGGGGTCCGCCTGCAGGATCGCCAGGAGTTTTTGCTGGGCTGCGGCCGTTGCGCCGTCGTAGGCAATGGGTTCGATGGCGTGCAGCTCATCGGTGGCCTGGGTGGAGACGCAGTTGGGGCTTTCGGGGCAGGGTTGGAGACGGCCGTTGGCCACTCCCAAATTGTCCGGCTTCGGGCTGACCTGCGCGATGAGCCAGCGCAGCGGCAAAAAGGCAATCAGACCGGCAACGATAAAAACGACGATGATTTTGACAAATTTTGGCATGGTGTGTTTTTCTCCCGAGTTGTGTCTGGATTGTACGTTTGGTCCGGTGGCTTCGGGCAAATGTTCACGCACACTTAATCTATGTCTCGCTTGAGCCAGAAGGCGACCAGCAGGGCCAACAGCGCCACACCGGCCGAAATGAGGAACGTTTCGGTGAGCACCTCGACGGTGACGTTGGTCAGGCCGTCGGCCAGGGCGCGTTGGTAGGTGGGGTCGCTGAGGGGCAAATCGGGCAGGTCGATGAGCTTACGCAGGATTTCGAAGCGGTACAGCCCCCAGGCGGTGAGGCCAGACAGCCCCACGCTCATGCCCATGAGGCGCAGCACAATCACCAGGCTGCTGGCGATGCCGCGCTGGTCTTCCGGGGCAGCGTTGATGACGGCCGTTCCAATCGGGGCAATCACCAGGCCAAAGCCAATGCCCAACACCACCAGGTGAGCCGCCATGTTCAGGTAGGGGGTATCGACCAGCCAGAGCCAGCCCATCAGCCCCATGCCCACCGCGCAAAAGAAGAGGCCAACGGCCGTTACCGGGCGGTAGTTCAACTTTTCGGTCAATTGGCCGCCAACCCAGGCCATGATCGCCATTGCCCCGGTCATGCCGCTGAGCAGGTAGCCGCTGGTGAGAGCGGCCGTTTCCACGTCAAACTCCAGCACGTTGATCAGCAGCGGCACGTTGACCATGGCAATGATTAAAATGCCACCCACCAGGAAGTTGATCAGGATGGCGGGCGAGAAGTTGCGGCGGCGGAAGAGGGTGAGGTCGATGAGGGGCGGGGGGGTGACAAGGTGAAGGGGTGACGGGGTGAAGGGGTGACGGGGTGAAGGGGTGACCGTATCACCTGTTTGTGCCTGGTTTTTCATGCCGAGGTAATACTCGATGGCCAGGAAGAGGGCGAAGGTGAGGGCGGCGAGGGTGTAGAGGAGGGTGGTGTTGGTGGTGGGTTCGTTGTTTTGCAGCTGGGCAAAACCCCCGGCGGCCTGGACGTCGCCGCTGTTGAGCAGGGCGATGTTGAGGCTGATGAGGGAAACGGTGAGTACGGCCGTACCCAACCAATCGATCCGCTCCCGGGTTTTGGGTTCTGGTAAATCGCGCAAGGCCCACCAGGCGGCGGCAATGCCCAGCAGGCTGAGCGGAATGTTGAGGTAAAACTGCCACTGCCAGGTGAGAAAGCGAATGAGCAGCGCCCCGTACAGCGGCCCCCAGACCCATCCGGCGGTGTCGATGGCGCCTAGCGCGCCCAGCGCCGAGGCCCGTTTCTCGCGCGGGTAGACGTCGCCAATGACGGCCATGGCCACGGGCACCATCGCCCCACCACCCAGCGCCGTCAGCACCCGCCCCACGATGAAGCTGTTCAGGTCTGGGGCCAAGGGCACCCAGATCGACCCGGCCAAAAAGAGCACCAGCGAACCAACGTACACGGCACGCCGTCCCAAGATGTCGCTTAAACGGCCGATAAATGGCATCACCACCACGTAGGCAATCAGGTAGGCGTTGACAATCCAGGCGGCCCGGTCCAGCCCTTCCGGCAGGGGAATCTCCAGGTCGAAGATGATCTGGCGCAGCATGGTAGAGACCACTGTCAGGTCGTCGGCGGCGACAAAGACGCCAAAGGCAACGACGAGCAGGATAGTGCGGGGGGAAGGGGTGCGGCGTGAGGTGGAAGGCATGGAGAGGTAACTGGGTAATTGGGTAATTGGGTAATTACTCAATTACATCTTCTAGAGGAAAAAGTCCTTCAGCGCGGCCGAAATGTCGCTGATGATGATGTGCCAGGGGGTGTCTGGGTCGCGCTGCACGGTGAGGTGGCTGCCCTCGATTTGCAGCGTGTGTATGCCTTCGATGACGGCCAGGGCCTGGGCCACCGGGCTGCCTTCCTCCATTTCGTCGGGGGAGCTGTACTGCTCCACATCCCCTTCGTTGAGGCGCAAATTGGTGGACACGGTGAGGATACGGCCGTCGTCGCTCAGTTCAGTTTCAATTTCAATATACTCAGACATGGCTCAAATTATAGCAGTCATAAACGGGATCGGCAGATGTTTGGCGGGTACGGTATAATTGCCGGTAATCGGTGGTCGGTAAGCGGTAAACGACGCTCCAGACTACGGATTACGCATAACCGATAACAGATTACCGTACGCGAAGCGGTCGCGCAGCGACATTACGGATAACAGATCAGAAGGAGCTTTAGTGATGAACAAGGTGTTTAGCTTTATGGCCGGGGCAATTTGTGGTGCTTTGGTGGGTGGGGTGACAGCTTTATTGCTGACCCCCGCTTCTGGCAGTGATTTGCGGGCCGAAGCGGTGGCCCGGTGGGAAGCCGCCAGGCAAGATGCTGAGCAGGCCCGGACTCAAACCCGACGGCAGCTGGAAGCAGAATTTGAACGAATGAAAGGGAGCCGGTGAGCGGTAATCGGTAATCGGGGAACGGTAAAGAGTTCTGATTACCGACCACCGATTACGGATAGCCGATCACTGTTCTACGGTCAGCCAGTAGGTGGCCGTTTCGTTGGTGAAGGCGGTTTGCGGCATGATAACCAACACGCCGCCGCCTTTGCCGATGTCCAGGGTCCACTGCCCCTGATTGCTGGGGTTCAGCGCCAGCGTGGTGACGGTGGGGTTGGGCCCTTCTTCGATGAGCAAAACGCTCCACTTTTGCGGGATTTGCCAGCCCATCTGCACAAAGCCCTCGGCCTGCCAGCCGTCGGCAACCTCTTCCACATTCGATTCGTAGCCCAGTTCCGGGATGGAGATATCGTCCAAAGCAAAGCCGCGCTCAGAGATGCCGCCGTCGGTGAGCACTTCAAAGCGCACCTGAACCGTTTGCCCGGCATAGCGGCTGAGGTCAACGGATTGTTTGAGCCAGCCATCCACCGCATCTGCTTCGTCAGCAGAACGGCCGTTGTAAGCCGGACCAAACTCGCCCGAGGTGTAGTCGGTGGGCTGCAAAATGTCCCAGGTCAGCCCGCCATCAACCGAGGCTGAGACATAGGCATAGTCGTAATCTTCTTCCAGATCGTACCAGACGGCGTAGCGCAGGGTGGCCTGGCTGACGCCCGTGAGGTCAAAGGTGGCGGTGAGCTGGGCATTCATGTCGTCGATGCCGGGAGCGTACCACATTTTTGCGCCGCTGCGCGGTGCCCCGCTGATGAGGTCAACGGCCGTATCTCCCGCAAACGTAATGGTTGTTTCACCCCGCAAACTGCTCAGGTCGATGTAGTGCACACCAAACTGCTGCATCTCCTCCAGCCGCTCCAGCGACGGATCTGTGGGCTCCAGCTTGGCCGCCACATAAGGCTGGCGCAGGTTGAGCGATTGGTAGAAATACGGCCGTGCCGCATTCTCATTGTCCAGGTAGTTGGCGGCGGCCCAGGCGGCGGTAAACTGCTCCAGCGTGGTGTCGGGCTGGTAGCCCTGCAAGATGGCCCACACGCTGGCCATGCCGTTGGCCGGGTGCCGCGCCAGCTCTTGAATTGCGGCATCACCCAGCTGTTCCCACAAATAAACGGAAAACAGGTACGCCCCGGCATAATGGGCATACACCTGCTCATCGTCGTAATCCCAGCTGTTCAGGCGGATTTCTGGCTGCTCCAGGTAGTCGATGCTGGGGGCGGTGTCGTCGAAACCGACGTACAGCTCGGCCAGCTGCGACAGCCCTTCGTTCAGCCACACTGTCTCGCTGGGGTCAATGTGCCACTGGATGAGGTGCTGCACTTCATGCACCAACGTGCCGTAGTACAGATTGCTGCCCAGCGTCAGTTCGGCCATGTTCATGTAGATGAGCTCTTGCTCGTTGGAGTAGCGGTAGAGGGCGCGGGGGAATTCATCTTCGCTGTTAAAACGGCCGAGTTCGTCGCTTGTCCCGTTTTCCGCATGCAGCACCGAAAAGCGGGGGTCACCGTCAATTCCTGGCGTCCAGACCTCGCCAAAAAGGCGCTCCAGCTGGGGATAAAACTCATTTTCGAACCGCTCGGCCGCTTCCCGCACGTCGGCCGGGTCTACATCCACACTATCTTCAACCCAAAAGTAGACGTGTTCGGTCACGGCCACCAGGGTGGCGTTGATGCTGTCTGTGCCATTGTAAAATTCGGCGGCCTCGCCCAGAGTGTGCGGGGTGGTGACCAGGAGTCGGTCGCCGAGGTTTTCTTTGCCCAGGCGAACGGCCGTCTCAAAATAATCGTGTGATGGGTAGTTGCTGTTAAAAAGCAGCGCCAGATCGCTGGCGGCCTGATCTGGCAGGGGACGCTGGTCGATGTCGGCGGGAATGTCCACATTGAAGGTGCCGCTGGCGATGAGGTTAGGGTCAGCGGTGGGTTCGGGTGTGGCGGTGGCCGGCTCGGTGGGAATGGCGGTGGGCTGTTCGGCGATAACGGCCGTTGCCGTCACCTCACCCTCACGCCCGTCATTGGCTGGACGGGTGGGTGGGTCTTCTGGTTCCGCTTCGCCATCGCGTTCATCAGGCGTGGTGGTGGCCAGCTCCTGCAAAATGTCGTCGCTGAACTCGGTCCAGACGTAGTAACCGGCACCCACCATCAGGCAGGCGAGGCAGAGAAAAGCGACCAGGCAGCCGCCTAAGATGAGCCAGATATTGCGGTTGTTATTTTTTGGCGTCGTTGAGTCAAAATCGTTATAAGTCATAGTTCAAGCAGTGGATTGGAAAATTTTGGGTGTCAAAAAATTGTTTTGGTAGGATAGCGCGCTGCCGATGGTTGTCCATAGGAAAAGGCGCACTCCTGGTTTTCGTTAATCTAGCGGGCCATCGGTCGGTGTCTGTACGATGTAGGCGTCAAAAAGGTGCAGCATTGGGGCAAAAAACGGCCGTTGTCTACCCTTCCTGCCAGTTTAATTCGGTGAGGGCCGTGCCGTCAACCCGTAAACGGCAAAGCGCAGGCGCAACTGATACCGCTCGCCTGGGTTTTGTACTGTGGAAGAGGGCTGGCTGCTGCTCGCTCAGCCAACAGAGGGCCGAAGCAGATGAATCACCCAAAAGGCCACACCATATTTTGTTTCCGCCGCAGCGCGGCTGCCGTCATCGCGGCACCGTAAACGGCCTGAGGATTCTTATGACCTATGCACACATTGTGGGTTGGGGCAGCTTTCGCCCTGACAAAATTCTGACCAATAACGATCTGGCGCGGATGGTCGATACGACCGACGAGTGGATCTATACTCGCACCGGCATCCGCGAGCGGCGCATCGCCAGTGAACAAGAAACGACGGCCACGCTGGCCTTTGAAGCGGCGGCGCGCGCCCTGGTGATAGCCGATATGCATCCGTCACAGGTGGAGCTGATCATTGTGGCTACCTCGACGCCAGAGTACATTTTCCCCTCGACAGCCTGCCGCGTCCAGGATTATTTGGGCGCGACGCGAGCCGGGGCGTTTGATCTGAGCGCGGCCTGTTCTGGTTTTGTGTACGGCCTGAGCATGGCGGCGCAGTCCATCCAGTCTGGCGCGGTGCGTAACGCGGTGGTGATTGGCGCGGAAACGATGTCGCGGGTGCTGGATTGGCAGGATCGCGGTACATGCATTCTTTTTGGTGATGGCGCGGGCGCGGTAGTGTTGAAAGGCTCGTCTGTGCCGGGTGGGGTGCTGGCCTCGACGCTGCGCTCCGACGGCTCGGGCGGCGACATGCTGAGTCTGCCCGCCGTCTACCACAACCCAATGCCGATGCTGGGGCCAGAATATCTGCACAACGGGCACCAGAACAACACGGTGGCGATGAACGGCCGTCAGGTGTTTCGTTTTGCCACGCAGGTGGTCGCCGATTCGGTGGAAGAAACGGTGCTGAAGGCCGGTTTAACCATGGACGATGTGGCGTTGATCGTGCCGCATCAGGCCAATGTGCGTATTATAGAGACGGCCGCCAAGCGGCTGCGCGTTCCGGTGGAGCGCTTTTACATGAATGTAGACTCGATGGGCAACACGTCGGCGGCGTCGATTCCCATTGCTTTGTGTGATGCGGTGAGCGACGGCCGTTTGCGCCCGGATGATAACGTGGTGTTTGTGGGCTTTGGCGGCGGACTGACCTGGGCCGCTTCCGTGGTGAAGTGGGATGTGACCCCGCCGCAGGTGTCGCTGCCGCGCCGGGAATGGCGGCGGGCGCGTTACATTGTGGCGCGCACCCGCTCCAAGCTCAAGAAATGGCGGCGCAAGATTATCGACGCGGTGGCCGGGTCGCCCACCCCTAATGCGAGGATGCGTGATGCAGATAAGAAGTAACAAACAGGCGGAACGGCCGTTACCCACCTGGTTTTGGGGCGTGCCGGTAGCCATTGTGGCCAGTGTGGCGCTGCTGATTGCCTTTGGTCCAGAAGAACGAACGCTAGGCGGCGGCATTCGCTCCGTGTACCTGCACGTGGGGCTGATCTGGACGGGGCTGGTGGGTTTTGGCGTAACGGCCGTCCTGGGCCTGGGGCTGCTGCTCACCAACAAACCCATCTGGCGGCGCTGGTTTTCTCCCATCAGCTGGGTGGCGCTGGGTTTTTACGCCGCCGGGGTCTTTATGAGCATGGTGGCCTCAGCCGATAATTGGGGCGCGGTCTTTTTGCAGGAACCGCGTATGGCTGCCTCGCTGAACGGGCTGGCGGTGGCCACCATTTTGCTGGTGCTGGGCAGCTGGCAGCCCTGGCCGCGCCTGCGCGGCGCGCTGGGGATCAGCATCATCTTTGTGCTGCTCTGGTTCAACTTTAGCGCCGAGCTGGTGCTGCACCCGCCGAACCCCATCACCAATTCCGATGCCCGGCCGATTCAACTGACCTTTTTGCTGGTAACCACCTTGTTTGTGCTGCTGGCAAGCTGGGTGGTGTGGCTTTTAACCCATGATCATTCGCCAGGCAACAGAACAAGATTTTGACGCCATCTGGCCCATCTTTCACGAGATTGTGGCCGCCGGGGAGACGTATGCCTACGACCGGCTCACCAGCCGAGACGAGGCACGCCAAATCTGGCTGCACACGCCGCGCCAGACGTTTGTGGTGGAGGTAGACGGCCGTATCCTGGGCACCTACTATATCAAAACCAATCAGGCCGGACCGGGCAGCCACGTGTGCAACTGTGGCTACATGGTTGCTTCGTCGGCGCGGGGCATGGGGCTGGCCACAGCCATGTGTGAACATTCGCAGCAGGTGGCAGTGGAATTGGGTTACCAGGCGATGCAGTTTAACTTTGTGGCTTCAAGCAACGAGGGCGCGGTGCGGCTGTGGCAAAAGCTGGGCTTTGCCATCGTAGGGCGGCTGCCGCAGGCGTTTAACCACCCAACCAAAGGGTTTGTTGATGCGCTGGTGATGTACAAGTGGCTGGTTTAAGGAAGTGACACAGAGTGTGCTTGACAGAGGCTTTTATCAAAGATTTCGCAGATTTGCCAGATTTATTTAATCTTTTCAATCTGCGAAATCTTTGATTATGAATGATGAAGTGCACAAGTTGATGTTGATTCCAAAAATGGCTCAGGTCGTTTTTACGGCCGTTGCAATCTGCTTCAGAATTTCATTCTCATCCACCACGCCTTCCAGGTGGACACGCTGGTTGATGACCATGTGGGGCAAATAGTTGAGTGAGTAGCGGTCAACGGCCGTTGGAAACTGATCCGTCATCACAAAAAAGGTGCGGATGTGCTCGTTGACCACGGCCATGTTGAACAGCGGCTGGGCCATCAGCGCTCCAGCTTCGTTATCCGCCGCACTGAACAGCTCGATGCTGACCGGCTGGGTGAGCTGCTTGAGCTTGATGCGGGTCATTGCTTCCAGCGTCATCCCCCGAAACGAGACGGCTTGAACGGCCGTTATAAACGAAGTCATCGCATAGCCATTAGGCAGACCAATGAGCCGCACCCCAAAATCGTGCCAATCTTCAGCCGGACCGCCCATCACGCCCAGCACCGGATAAAAATGGTAGTTGATGCGCCGGGGTAAAACCTGGTAAGTGAGCTGGCTAAATCGGTCGGTGAGGCTTTGCAGGAGAACGGCCGTTTCTTTCTCGGCCTCGCTCGCCGCCGGGTCGCCCCACAGGATGATGTGCACCGGTTCCGGCAGGTTTTCTAACAAGGTGGGCAGCTGCGCCCAGGTTGCTTCATCGAAGGGGTGGGGGGTGTTATTCATGCTGCGTATTCTACTTGAATTTTTGGCTTTGGCTTAGGTTAGTTCAGTCCGGTGCAGGGCCACATGCCGCCCGCCGGTGTCGTGCAGCAGGGTGAGGTTGGTTACCTGGACGTCCCAGGCCAGGGATTGGCCGTTGAGCCAGGTGACAATCGGGCCGAGCTGGTCGGGGGTGATGTCGTTGTGGCCGAGGGTGATGTGGGGAAACCAGTTTTGGGGGGCGTAGTAGTCGAGTGAGCCTTGGGCTACGGCTTGCAGCCGGGGCCACAGGGCGGTGTGCAGCGCTTGCAGTTGTGGCGAACGGGCGACGGGGATGTACAAAACAGGCAGCTCCCCAGGAAAGATGCCAATGCCAGTGGTTCTGACGGTGAAGGGTGGGGTGGTTACGGCCGTTTCTGCCAAAACCGCCTTCAAGCGCACCATATCATACTCCGCTGCCACGTGGTAGCTAAAATGGGGCACCGATGTGGCTTCAGGCCGGCCCACGCCATACCGCTGCTTTAGCTCCCGCCAAAGTGCCTCTACCCACCCGTGATGTGGCTCGGCTAAAACTGTCACAATGCCATGCATCAGCGGACTTACTCCACAAAGATCTCGACGCGCTCGCCCGATTCTTCATCGATGACGTCAATCACCTTGCCCTGCTGCCCACTGCGTACGGCCGTCAGCAGCTCTTGCAGCTTGCCGTCTTCCATGTCGGGCACAAAGCGGGCCCCCATTTTCAGCCCCACGTTCACCAGGCCAAAGGGAATGTTCACGTTGACCTTGTTACGGCCGCTAAACGTGTCCGTCACGCGCACGCGGAACCAGCGCGGATTGCTGGCCCCACCTTTCAGCGGCGGTGGCGGGGTGCTGCTTTTGTCTTTGCCCAAAGCGCGCAGCAGCTCCGCCCCATCGGCGGCACTGATTTTGCCTTCTTCGATCATTTTTAAGATTTGCATACGTTCTTCTGCGGATGCCATGATTGTCCTCTATGACTGTTGTTTATGGTCTGCCAGATTGCCAATAGGCAAGTAAAACTTGCCACTTGCCACTTGCCACCTGTCACTCTTTTATGTCCAACCGCATGTGTGTCAGCGTGCGGCGCGGCTGGAAGTTTGCCTCTTGCAGCAGGGCGTTCATCAGCTCGTCATCGTCGGGATGATCGAGCTGAACGTTGCGGCGGGACTGCTGCTGCAGGCGGCGGATCAATTTGGCCAGGAGCGGCCGTTCCAATCGCCCTGTCCAGGCGGGATGCACCCGAATGGCGGCCTGATGTGAGCTGGCCCACTCCGAACTCAGCGCGGCCAGGCCGATGAGCTGGTTCTTAGTGCTGGAGATTACCCACGTTTCCGATTGACGGCCGTTGAAAAAGTCCACCACTCTGGCCCAAAGTCCGTTTTTGTACATGTCCGGCTGGGGCAGTTCGGGCCAGTTCAGGTCTGGATGAAGCGCCTCGTGGTCCAGGGCAAAGGCGCTGCGCCACTCGTGCCGCCGCAGCTCGCGAATGTGCGGGCTGGGCGTTTCCAGGTTCAGCTCCAGCCGCCGCAGCCGCGACACAGAAGCGGTCCAATGGGTTATGCTGCCGATGGTGGTGTAATCGAGCGAATTGTAAAGTTCAACGGCGGCACTGTTTTGCTTCACCACCTGCAAGAGAATCTGGTGCCCCTGCCGCTGCCGCACCAGGTTTTCCACCTGCTTCATCAGCAGGCGAGCAATGCCGCGCCGCCGGTAGTCTGGGTGGACCGCCACGTTGACTACCAGGAACCGCCCTGGCGTATTGCTGGTGAGGACGGTGACGTTGCCGACGATACGGCCGTCTTCCTCCCAGACAAACCCCAACGACAGCTTGGCCGCTGCCGGGCTCAACCGCCACAGAATGGCCGGTGATTGCAGCGCCGCGCTGTTCCCGGCAAACAAGTGCCGCCCCTCTGAATCCAGAGAAGCGCCAAACACCAACTCCAGCAGCTTCAGAATGCCTGGAACATCGGTATTGATGTTAATCGGTCGTGGCCCATTTTTCGATTGGTCGGTCGAGGGTGCAGTAACAATCATACAGGTATGCAAGTTTGCATGTTTGCAAGTGTGCAAGTCATGAACGAGGCAGTTGCACACTGGCCACTTGCCGACTTGCCCACTCAATATTCCGACAAACTCCCTCTGCGCCGGGCCTGGTTTTCTGCCTGACGGTACAACCAGAAGCCCAACAGAGGCATGGCAACGCCAAAGAGCGTCACAATGCCCAATTCTACACCAATCGGAGCCAGTTCGGGGAATCCACTTGGATATCCCATCAGGGTGGAGCGAAAGGCGTCCACGCCATAAGACAGCGGAATGGCTTTGGCCACCCACAGCAGGGGTTCGGGCAGCGCCGAGAACGGAAAAAACGGTGCACAAAAGATCATAAAGCCAAATTGCAGGAGGTTAACGGCCGTATTCGCCGCCTCTTTTATGCGCAGGGTAAGCGCCGCAAAGGCAAAACCCGTGCCAAAGGTGCCCGACAGGGTCATGAGCAAAATGAACAGCGCCAGCGGGCCGTTGTGAAACGGCAGCTTACCTAACAATGCGCTCATCAGAACGGCCGCACACACCGACAGCAATCCCGTCCAAAACAAAGTCAGCGCCACCCGCGAGGCCAGGGCGGCAAACTTGGACGCCGGGCTCAGGTAGAGCTGCTCCAGCGTGCCTTGCTTCTGCTCGCGCCGTACGTTGAAGCCAATGCTCCACAGCGTGTCCGACAGGTAAATGAACAGGATAAAGCCATACACCACCAGCCCGGTCACTTCGCTGGTGGATTCGCTTTGCACGCCTTCGGGGGCAAACATCAGCCCGGCCAGCGTCAGCACCAGCACGATGAGGAAGATTTGGGCGAAGCTGGCGACAAACTCCACCGGGTAGCGCAGCTGGATGATGAACTCTTTCTTCACCATTGCCACAAACGCGCTCAGCGTGGCCATCGGCTCAGACAGGCGCTGATACGGTTCTTTTTTGGAGGAAACGGCCGTCATAAAATTCACCTCAAATGAGATTGGAGATTGGAGATTGGAGATTTGGAAGCGCACAATCTCCAATCTCTAATCTCCGCCTCTAGTCCAACCCAATCACCACCAGCTCATCATCATCCTGCACGCGAATGAACTCCACGGCCATCAGCGAATCCAGGTACGTTTCCAGCGTTTGGGCCGGATCGTCGCTTTCGACCATCATGTTGCGCAGGCGCAGCGCCTGGTTCACCGGCGGCTGGGTAGGCAGCAGCAGCCCCACCAGCGGAATCGGGATGGGAATGCGCAGGTTAACCCGCTCACCCTTGCGCGGGTCGTGCACAAAAATGCGCAGCCAGGAGAACAGGGCGCGACGGCCGATTTTCACCGGAGCCGCCTTGGCCAACGCCTGCACCGTTTCCACCTGCACCATCAGCTCCTGGCCGCTGGCCTTCGGCTGCCACACCTCTTTGTCTTGCGGCAAAATCAACGCCTGTTTTTCTGCTGCTTTTAGTGATTCACTCATAGTTACCTCGTGTAATTTACCCCCACCTAACCTCCCCCTGAAAGGGGGAGGAACCAAGCTCCCTCTCCCTCCCAGGGAGAGGGCTGGGATGAGGGTGGGGGCTAAAACTGCCCAATTCCCTGATTGCCGCGCAAATTGCGCTCGGTGCGGTTAAAGACCCAGATGCCAAACAGCGGGGCAAAGAGCAAAAAGGCCCACAGCACGGCAAAATCCAGGTACCACGTTTCTAAAAAGAAGCCCACGCCGAGCAGCGCCGAGCGCACCCCGTTGACCATCCAGGTGGGCGGGAACAGCTGGGCCACCAGCCGCAAAAAGGGCGGCAGCACCGTCACCGGGAAGAAAATGCCCATCAAAAAGCTCACCAGCCACTGCATCAGGTTCAGCACGGACTGCGACTCTTTGATTTTGAGCACTACCGCGCCAAAGACAAAGGCAAAGCCATACAGCGGCACCAGCCCGATGAACAGGAAGAGCAGCGCCAGCAAAATGTCGCCCTGGAACGGATTCACCCTAAAGATCAAACAGCCAATCATGAAGGCGATAACGGCCGTTCCCGTACTCCGTATGGCGCTGTACAAACAAACCCCGGCCACCAGCACCGGGCTGGACGTGGGGGTGATGTACACCGCTTCCAGCGTGCCCGTCTCCTGCTCAAAGCGCACCCAGTAGGCAATGTGCCAGAAGGCGCTGGAGACAATCGAAAAGATGTTGGCCCCAATCAGCAGGTAAGCGACGTAGTTGGCCGTGCCCGTGTTGGCGGCAAAGTTGGCCGCCGCCTGGTCGCCCGCCGTCGCCTGGCCCAGCAGCATCGGCATGGCGGCAAAGACGATGGGGATGATAAATTCCATCACCAGCTGCCCCGGATAGCGGGAGACGTTCAGCAGCCGCAGCCGCGTCTCGGCCAGCATCGCCGACAGCTTGTGGCGAAAAGTAGGGGGTGTGTACGGGATTGTTTTCATGAGTTTTGTGTCTGCAAGTTTGCGAGTTTGCAAGTTAGCAAGTTAGCAAGTATTCAGGTGTTCACTTGCCCACTTGCCCACTTGCCACTTGCCCACTTGCCACTTGCCCACTTGCCCACTTGCTCACTTTTCCGCCGTATCCTCGGCCAACGTGCGGCCGGTGTGGGCGATGAACACATCTTCCAGGGTCACTTCTTCCGGCGTGATTTTTTGCAGGATGGCGCCGTGCCCGCTGAGCGTCTGGATGAGTTGGGGCAAAACGGCCGTCTGGCTGGGCGTCACCACGGTCAGCTGGTTGTGGCCGTTGACGGACGTGATGGCGGAGCGGGTAATGCCGCTGAGGTTGGCAACGGCCGTACTCGCCTGTGTCGGAATCACCCCTTCCAGCCGGATCACCGTTTCCTGGCCAATCGACTCTTTCAGGTCGGCCACGGTGCCCAGGGCAATCACCTCGCCCCGGTCGATGATGGCTACCCGGTCGCACAGCGTTTCGGCCTCGGCCATGATGTGCGTGGTGTAGATCACCGTCTTGCCCTGCTCGTTCAGCTCGCGCACGATGGCCCGCAGCTCCCGCGCCGAGGGCAGGTCCAGGGTATTGGTTGGCTCGTCCAAGATGAGCAGCGGCGCATCGTTGATCAACGCTTTGGCAAAGGCCAGCTTCATTTTCTGCCCAGAGGAGTACGTTTCCACCGGCCGGTCGGCAATGTCGCCCAGGTTGAGCCGCTCGATGATCTTATCGGCGCGGCGGGCGCGTTCGGTGGGCGGCAGGTGGTACAGCGCGCCAAAAAAGATCAGGTTTTCCCGCCCGGTGAGTTTCCAGTACAGGCCGCGTTCGCCCATGAGCATACAGCCCACGGTGGCCCGGATGGCGTCATCTTGTTGGGTCAGCTCGAAGCCGTTGATCCAGGCACGGCCGTTTGTGGGCAGCAGCAGGGTGGTAAGAATTTTGATCAGCGTCGTTTTGCCCGCGCCGTTTGGCCCCAGCAGCCCAAAAATCTCGCCGCGCTGGATCTCCAACGAGACGCCCTTCAAAGCATCCACCTCGCGCAGCGACGACTTAAACAGCCCCTGCCGCTTCTTAGTGACATACGTTTTTTGCAGATTCTCAATCCGGACGGGTACGGTCATGGGATTGCCCTTTTATTAGACCTGACAGGTTTTTACAGATACCTCGGCTGCCAAATACGCCTCATAAACCTGTCAGGTCTATTTCCTTACTAGGCCTGACAGGTTTTTACAGATACCTCGGCTGCCAAATACGCCTCAAAAACCTGTCAGGTCTATTTTTCGAGTGCTTCCAGCAGCGTCGCCGCTTCACCTGGCGAAATGATGCCCTGCTCGACCATCTTCAAGATTTTGAGCTGCTCTTCACTGCTGGCTTTTCGCTTGGGTTCTGGCGGTGCGGCCGGGCGCATGGGGCGCGGCGGCCGGGGTGGGCGCTGGCGCTCGGCACGCTGGCGGGCGCGGGCGGCGGCCTCTTCGGCGCGAGCGGTGGCTTGCTCCACCTTGCGCGTGAGTTTGTCGGCCATGCGCTGGGTAAATTCTGGCCCCAGTTTAGACTCCAGTCGCTGCGAAATCTGAGACACCTGTTCGTTGATCTGCTGGCTAATCTGGCTGCCCCAGTTGGCGAAATCGAAGTCAAACTCCGTTTCAAAGTCCGAATCTTCGCCCCATTTCTGGTGGTCCACAATGTCGCCTTCTTTGAGGAGGATACGGCCGTTGGCCGTCAGCGTCAGGTTGGTTTGGCCATCACCCAAACGGCCGATCAGCGTGTTCTCCATCTCGGTTTCTTTGTCCAGCGGCAGCCGATTTTTGATCGATGGCGCGGTGGCCGTCAGATTCAGCGGCGCGTTGAGGGGCCAGCGCACAATGATGTCGCGCTCGGCGCTAACGGCGTGATCGCCTTCGCTCAGGCCGCCGTAGAGCCGGATGTCGCCCTGGATGCCCTGGACGGTAACCAGCCCGCCGAGGTTGCGCAGGTTCACATCGCGCATGCCGCTGTCGATGGTGACGTCGCCGTTGACGGTGCGCAGGCTGACGTCGCCAAACGCCTGGTGCAGCGTGACGCTGCCGTTGATGTTGCGTGCCGCCAGATCGCCCTGCACGCTTTGGATGGTCAGCCCGCCGATGTTGCGCAGGGCCACATCGCCGTTCACCATGTCGATGGTCAGTTCGCCGTTTAAGTTTTTGGCGGAAAGGTCCGAATTTAACGTCTGGATGGTGACGTTGTTCAGCCCGGTCAGCACGGCATCGCCGTTGACTTCTACCAGCTCTACGTCCCCTTCCAGCAGCTTAATGGCCACGTCGCCGTTGACATAACCAACCGACAGGCTGCTGTAGACGGGGATGGTGAGCTTCAGCTCGCGTTGGCTGGTGATGGCGATGGCTTCTTCGCCCTGGTTCACTTCGAAGTTATCACCTTTGAGGGAAACGGCCGTTTCCGCCCAGGTCCGTACCACCAGATCACCATTACATTCGGAAATGTGTATATGAGGCGCTTTGCCTGTAATTATTTTTTCCTGGTTCATAGAAGCACCTTTAGTCGAGATAAACCTGAACGTGTTCGTTGCTTTCTTCGTCCTGCACATCGACCAACATGCCTGTTTTCATATCTCTCATCATGCCGGTCAGCTCGTTCCAGTCCAGACCGTTGATCTCCGGGCTGAAGCGGCTGCCAATTTTCAGGCCAAACTTCATCATGCGGACGGGAATGTTGACGGTAACCCGGTTTTTGCCCGTTTCCAGGTTAGACACGCGCACCCGGAACCAGCTCGGCTCCGGGCCGCCCTCTGGGCCGCCCTTCAGGCCGCTTTCACTGGCCATTTCCGACTTCCAGGACGGGGCGGGTTCTGGCGACTTTTCTACGGGCGGCGGGGCCGCTTCAGCCGGGGCGTCGATCGTGCTGAGCAGGTCGGCGGCTTCTACGGCCGTAATTTTCCCATTGCTCAATAGCTCCAAAATTTCCATGCGGCTTGGTTTGCTCATGATTTTGCTCCTGGGTCAAAGACCAACATTTGTAAACTGATTCGGATGGGGTAATTGCATAATTACCCAATTACCTAATTACATTCTTAACCAGCTGGCTGCGTTCTGGCTACCACATAGCCCATCTGCTCCAGGGCCAGCAGCAGCGGCTGGGGATTGGACATGCGCACCGCACCATACCACCAGGTGCCCTGGTCGCCGCGGAAGACCAACCCACCGTCGGCGTGTCGTCCTTCGATGGGGATGAGCAGCTGGGTCGGTTTGCCGGTACGAGCGGCCGTATTAAAGACCACCGGGCTGTCAAAATAAAGCTCCAGCACCAGCGCGCTGCTGGCGTAATCGTCCAGGGTTTCGTCGGAGAGGCCTACGTCGACGATGCCGGAGTTGTTGAGTTCGCTTAACGATTGGGCGGTGGCTTCGACCAGTGGGCCAAAGTCAGGATGGCCGGTGGTTAAAATGGTGCGCTGGCCATGATCGACCACGACGATGCGGGACGGCCGTACATTTACCGTGTTGCCGCGAAACCAAAACCAGTTGCCGGTATTAAACGCATTCACCACGTAAATGGCGAGAACAATAAAGAGGACCATGCCGATAAACGGCTCTAACACGCGAATTTTATTAGGGTGTGTCATTTCCTATACTCCTGGTCGCGACGGCCGTTTGTGACGGTGATCGGTAATCGGTGGACGGGAATCGGTAGAAAGTCTTACTGATTACCGATAACGGTTTACGGATTACCGATCTATTCGCCGCGTAAAATGGCTAACGCTTCTACTGCCGATAACTTGCCGCTGCTTAAATCCCCCAGAACCGCCTGCCGCGTTCCTTCTGAGATTTCCGGCTCTGGTGGGCCAACCTCGTACCCCATCGCCTCGATCACTTCGGTGAGGCGGCTGCGCACAGCGGGGTAAGACATGCCCATTTCTTGCTCAACCCGGTTGATTTTGCCTTCGCACTTGATGAACGTCTCGATGAAGCTAAGCTGTTCCGCAGAGAGCTGGTACAGCCGCCCCAGGGAAAAGTGCCCTTCGATGGTCGTATCGCAGTTGCGGCAGTGCAGCCGGGTGACGTGTAAGGTATCGTTGCAAATGGGGCATTGACCAATGACTGAATTCATGAAACCTATCTCCTTAAAATGTCAGGGTGTGGATGAAGTCCATGATACAAGACACCTTAAGAAAGCGCCCAAAATTGATGACTTCAGGCATACTCAACTTTTTCGGTGGGCAGTTCGGCCGTTTTTTCTTTCAGGCTGCGAATGGACAGACTGCCGGTGGTGATTTTGGCCTTAATCCGACCCGCGCCGCTGCCCAACGTGCCGCGCAGCTTGCCGCCGACAAAGCGGCGCTCTTCCTGCCGGTTGCTCAGCGGCAGCTGGCAGTGTAGGCTGCCGGTGGTCGTTTGCGCCGCCAGCTCGGCGCTGGTGTCGGCGGGCAGGGCGAGCACAATTTCGCCGGTGACCGTTTCAAAGCGGTGGTTGTTTTCGCTCAGGGGACCGTTGTAGAGCAGCTGTCCCGTAACGGTTTTGGCATAGATGGGGCCAGCCAGGTTGTGCAGCTTCAGCTGGCCAGTTATCACCCGGGCAGAGACGGGGGCGAAAATGCCTGCTACGTCCAGCGTGCCGGTGACGGTTTTGGCCTGAACTTCACAGTGGGCGGGCAGGTCGATGACCACATCGGCCTTGGCGTGATCATTGCTGAACAGGCGCGCCAGCCGCTGCAAAAAGTCCTCGTCCTGCTCGGCGCGCACCACAACGGTATCGCCCTGGCGCTCGACCCAGACGTCCATGTGGCGGTAGGTAGCTGCAATGTGGATCTCTTTGTGGGTAGACGGCCGTATCACCACCGTGCCCACTTCTACCACCACATCCAACCTGGTTTGTTCATCAACGGGTTCTACAAATTGCACTGTTTTCATTTTCTTTGCCCCGTATTGTAAATCTTAATACCCGCCTCAATAAAATTAACAACTGAGCGAATAATAGTTTAGTTTTTGACCCGTGTCAAGCATTTTTTGAAGAAAATGAAAAATTCATTGAGAAATTAAATATTTTCTTCAAAAATCTCAATGTTCTGCAGAATTATTTTGTTTTGGGGATTTTTTGGGAAATGGAGCGTGAAACGTGAAACGTGAAATTGTTGAGTCATCACGTTTCACGCTTCACGTTTCACTTAACGCAGGGGGGTGACGGCCGTTTCTTGCCGCTCCTGCCGCCAGTGCCAGCGCCATTCGTACATGGTGAGGGTGAGCATGTAGCTGTACGCCAGGGCGCAGGTGAGCAAAAAGAAGAGCGGACCGTGGTTTTGTTGGAGCAGGGCCAGCAGCACGCCAACCCAGGCGTACAGCGCCAGCCCCAGTTCCACCAACATGATCCAGTCAAAATTTAGCTCGTGCAGCGGCGAGTAGGCCAGGCTGCCCTGCTTGGGCGTACGCACAAAGTCGTGCTCGCGGCCAAAGATGGCCTGCAAAATGGCCCGGCTGTTGTTGGGTGCCATGCCGATGGCCACCAGCACCATCGTGGGAAAGTGGCGCAGCCGCCGCAGCCAATCGGGGTAAAGCACCTGCTGGCTGATCATAAACAGCAGCGGTTGGCCAATGCCCGCTACAGAAAAGAGCAGCAGCCAGGATGAAAAGCGAACGTCCAGCAGCAGCAGCGGAATTTGCAGCAGCAGCAGCAAGATGACAAACAGGTTGGTGCTGTAGGCCGACATCGACATCAGGGCGTAGAAGCGGGCCAGGGGGGTGTGCTGGCGGGCGGTGGTGATGGCCCGGCCGTATTTCAGCAAACATTGCGACGATCCCTTGGACCAGCGCGCCTGCTGGGATTTGTAAGCCGAAATGGTTGTGGGCAGCTCGGCGGGGGAGAGCACCTCGTTCAAAAAGAGGCATTGCCACTGGCGCAGCACGGCCCGGGTGCTCAGGCACAAATCCTCGCACACCGTGTCGCTGTGCCAGCCGCCTGCATCCTCCAGGCAGCCGCGCCGCCAGACGCCGCCCGCGCCGTTGAACTTGGGGAAGAGGTTGGCTCGATGGCGCACCGTTTGCTCCATGGCAAAATGTTTGTCCAGGGCAATGGCCTGTGCGCCGGTAAGGGGGGAACGGCCGTCGTTCAAATGTCCCCAGCGTGTTTGCACCATGCCCAGGGCTGGATTTTGGCCAAAGTGGGGCATCGTTTGCTGCAAAAAGTCGGGCTGCGGCTGGAAATCGGCATCAAAGATGGCGATAAAGTCGCCGCTGGCCTGGGGCAGCGCCTCGGCCAGCGCCCCCGCCTTGAAGCCGCCCCGCTGGCTGCGGTGCAGCAGCGAAATGTCGATCCCTTTTTCCTTATAATAAGCCACCCAGCGGGCGGCGCGCTCCGTGGTGCTGTCGGTGGAGTCGTCAATGACCTGGATTTGCAGCCTGTCGGCGGGGTAGTGCAGGGCAACGGCCGTATGAATCAACCGCTCCACTACAAAAGGCTCATTAAACACCGGCAGCTGAACGGTTACCCGTGGCGGATCGGCGGGCAGCGGCGGCGTGGGGAACTGCTCGTGCCGGTGCCGCCAGTACAGGGCCAGGGTCAGCAGGCCAAACAGCCCGTAGAGCGCCAGCCCCCCCAGGGCGGTGAAGTACAATGTCAGGATCAGGCTGTTCATTCGGGGGTTTCATCTGCTTTGTCGGCTGAATCGGCCGCAGACTTGAGGATGGTTTTGAGCCGCTTGTTGAAGACGCCGCGCGGCAGCATCACACGCCGGCCGCAGGTCTGGCAGACCAGCCCCACGTCGGTGCCCAGGCGCACCACTTCCCATTCGTAACTGCCGCAGGGGTGTGGTTTGCGCATCCGCACAATGTCGCCCAAATGAATTTCTACATACATGGTGCGCGATTATAGGCAAGGGAACGGCCGTCGCCAATACGATTTACGGCCGTTTACACCACGTTAAGCTGAACAGCTGGTGAACCTATCTCCAACACCCCGGCCATCATTCGCCCCCACTTTGCCCACACGGTATACTTGGCCCCATCTTAACCAACCAAAAACCGAGAAGAGTATGCTTTTATTTTTACGAGGTGCCGAATACCTGGTTCCCACGGCGATCAGCTTCATTTTGATTGCGGTGCTTGCTTTTGCCTACCATGAGTTTGCCCACGCCATTGTGGCCGATCGGTTGGGTGACCCGACGCCGCGTTCATACGGCCGTATCACCCTCAACCCCATCCCTCACCTGGATCGCACCGGGTTGATTTTGCTGCTCATCATTGGCTTTGGCTACGCCTTAACGCCGGTGAACCCCCGGTTTTTTCGCGGCAATCCGCGCACGTCTCACGCCATTGTGGCCATCGCCGGACCGTTGATGAATTTGCTGATGGCCGTTTTGATGGGACTGCCCGTGCGGCTGGGTCTGGTTCCCATCCAGGCACCGGGCCAATTTTTGCCGTCGATCTACTCATTTTTGGCTTTTGGCGTCTACTTTAACCTGATGCTCTTTGCCTTTAATCTGATTCCCATTCCGCCGCTAGATGGCTTTACCATCTTGCTGGGCATTTTGCCGCCAGATTTGTCTTACCGCCTGGAAGGCATTCGCCAATACAGCCAGATCATCTTTTTGGGCGTCTTTTTCTTGCTGCCAGCCGTGGGAATTGATATCGCCTTTGAAACGATAGTCCCGGTCATTCGCTTCTTTTTCCCGCTGCTGCTGGGGCCGTTTTCGCCCTTTTTTGTGTAGAGTCAATGGTTCGCTATCGTTTGTGGCAGTTCTGGCAAATTGTGACGGCCGTTCCCCTGGAACCGGCCATTCGCGCCGAAGTTGCCACCATTCTGTCGGTCCCAGAGCTGGCCTTGTTTGATCGCTTTTCCCTAAATGACCAGTGGCACAGTTATCGGGTGATGAAGATGCTGCAAGCCGCCGGGCACACCCAGCCAGCGCTGCTGGTAGCCGCCCTGCTGCACGACGTGGGTAAAACGAAGCTGTCGCTGTCCATCTGGCAGCGCTCATTGATTGTGCTGGTGTCGCTGCTGCTGCCCCGGCAAACGGCCGTGTGGGGACAGGGTGAGGCGGTGGGCTGGAAACGGCCGTTTGTGGTCAAAGCGCAGCATCCCGCCTGGAGCGCCGAAATGGCCGCCGCTGCGGGCAGTTTGCCCCAGGCCGTGGCCCTTATGCGGCGGCACCAGGATCCCATCGCCCCCCACGACACCAGCGAAGAAGCCGCCCTGCTCCGCCTGCTGCAATGGGCCGACGACCAGAACTAAATCAGTAAAAAGTTGGTGAGTGAAAAGTAAAAAGTGGGTTCTAACCGCATCACTTTTAACTTTTTACTTTTCACTTTTTACTCTCAATTGAGTGTAAAAGCGTATGAAAACACAAACCATCACCATCATCGGCCTGGATCGCATCGGTACTTCCATTGGGCTGGCGCTGAAAAAGTCGTCGCTGGCCGTCACCCTTGTAGGGCATGATACCGATGCGGCCAAAGGCAAGCTGGCCAAAGACGTGGTGCAGGCCGTCGACCAGGCCGAATGGAACCTGGTCAGCGCCGCCCGCCGCGCCGACATTTTGGTGATCACCAGCCCCGTCGCCGACCTGGCCAGCATCCTGCAAATCATCGGCACGGAGCTGCAAGAACATACGCTCGTCCTCGATTTTTCCGGCCTGAAGCGCCTCGGGCTGAGCCTGGCCGAACAGCATTTGCGCCAGGGGCATTACGTCGGGGCGGTGCCGGTTTTGGCGGCCGATTACCTGGCCGACGGCCGTTCCGACCCCACCGCCGCCACCCCCGATCTCTTCCGCAACAGCGCCTTTTGCCTGATGCCCGCACCTAATGCCGAACCCCAGGCGGTGGAAACGGCCGTTAACTTTGGCCTGCTCCTCGGTGCGCTGCCCTACTTCATCGATCCCGCCGAGTACGACAGCCTGGTGCAGGGCAGCGACACGCTGCCCGGCCTGGTTTCCCTGGCGATGTTCAACACGCTGCAAAAAGCTACCGGCTGGCGCGACATGCTGCGTTTTGCCGGGCAGCCCTTTACCCTCATGACCCTGCCCCTGGCCAACGAGCGCGACATCCCGCTGCACGCCCTGAACAACCCGCAGGCCACGCTGCGCTGGCTCGATGCCCTGCTGGACGAGCTGAAAATCGTGCGCCGCCTGGTGGCCGAAGAAAATGAAGAGCTGCTCTCGGCCTATGCTGAGCAGCTGGCCACCGAGCGAGAAAAGTGGCTCCAGGCCCGCCAGAAAAACGATTGGGACGAGCGGCGATCGCCGCCCATTCGCCCACGCACGATGAGCGAGCATTTGTTTGGCGGTCTGGCCCGCCGCGGTGAAGATGACGATGAGTAGCAATCAAACGGCCGTCAGCGAGGTGGAGCGCATGAAAAAGAGTGATGTTCGGGCCAAAGCGGTGGCCGTGGAACGGCCGTTGCGCATCCTCATGATCGCCCCCACCTCCTTTTTTAGCGACTACGGCGGCCACATCCGCATCCTCGAAGAAACCTACACCCTGCAAGAAATGGGCCATCAGGTGGCCATCGTTACTTACTATAAAGGAAGCGATATGCCCGGCCTGGACATTCGCCGCACCGCGCCGCTGCCCTGGCGGCCCGATTACGAAGTTGGCTCCTCGCGCCACAAAATCGCCTTCGACGTTTACCTGGCCTGGCAGTCGCTGGTGGAAGCCGTTCGCTTCAAGCCAGACGTGATCCACGGCCACATGCACGAGGGCGCGCTCATCGGCGGCGTGCTGGCCAGACTGCTGCGCCGTCCGCTGGTGTTTGACTTCCAGGGCAGCATGACGGCCGAAATGACCGACCACAATTTTTTGCGCAAAGACGGCCGTCTCTACCGCCTCGCCTTCCGCCTGGAAAAGTTTATCAACCACCTGCCCCAGGCCATCCTCACCAGCTCCATCAAAGCCACCCGCCTGCTGCAAGACGAATTTAAGCTGCCCGCCGACAAACTGGTTCCCCTGCCGGACTGCGCCAACCCAGATCGCTTCAACCCCGAAAAGTTCACCCCGGACATGAAGCAGGCGCTGCGCCAGCAGTTGGGTATTCCAGACGATCGCCCCATTGTGGCCTACCTGGGCCTGCTCACCGACTATCAGGGCGTGCCGCATCTCATTGAAGCAGCCCAACGGCTGAAGCAAGCTGGAGAAAATTGCCACTTTCTTATCATGGGTTATCCCAACGTGGCGCACTACAAAAGGGTCGCAGAGCAGGCAGGGGTTCTGGACTGCATCACCTTTACCGGCAAAGTGCAGTACCAGCACGCGCCCGCTTACCTCGCTTTGGGCGACATTGCCGTCGCCCCTAAAATGTCCGCCAGCGAAGGCAGCGGTAAGCTGCTTAACTACATGGCTCTGGCCCAACCGGTGGTGGCATATGATTCGGCCGTACACCGCGAATATCTGGCCGATTTGGGCGTCTATGCCCCCAGCGGCGATGTGGCCGCCTTTACCGAGGCCATCGCCACCCTGCTGCACCAGCCAGATCACCGCCGGGAGCTGGGCCAACAGCTGCGCCAGCGGGCACTGCAAACCTACAGCTGGCAAAAGGCTGGTGAACACATCGTTTCCTTATATAGGAAGTTGACAAAGTAGAGTCGCGTCACTATAATCCCCCTTCGCGAATTGCTATTCGTTCATTACAACGTGCAAAAATGCCACGACTTAACTGCTCTAAAACGGTAAAGCACTGGCCGAAGGACAGTTAAAATTGAGAAAAAGGGGTGCAACAATTTGAGGGAATCGTTGCACCCTTTGTTTGTGGTTATTGTCATGAGCTGAATAGTGGTGGGTTCGCCTTTTAGAAAGTGTGGTAACTATCTTAGGGAGCAGGAATCTTAAATGTCTAAACTTCCAACAAAAAATTATGCCCGCATGACCGAACTGCTTGAGCTGCCCACGCTGATCGACGTGCAGTTGGATTCGTTCCAACAGTTTGTCGAAGAGAGTCTGGCCGAGCTGTTCGACGAAATCTCGCCCATTGAGAGTTTTAATGGGGATCTGAAACTATACTTTCCCAGCAATCGCCCCGAGGTGGAGGGGTTTAACCTGACCTACTGGTTTGGGGAACCGAAGTATTCAGTTGAAGAGTGTGTCGAGCGGGATATGAGCTATGCAGCGCCTTTGTACGTGAAGGCCATGCTGTACAGCACCGATCAGGACCAGCCCATTGTGCAGGATATTTTCATGGGTGATTTTCCGCTCATGACCCCGGCTGGCACCTTCATTATTAATGGCACTGAACGCGTCGTGGTGAGCCAGCTGATTCGTTCCCCCGGCGCTTATTTTGAAGTCCAGGAAGAGCGCACCACGGGACGGCCGTTGGCCATGGGCAAACTCATCCCCGATCGCGGTGCCTGGATGGAGTTTGAAACCCGCAAGACGGATTACATTACCGTCAAGTTCAACCGCAAACGGACCGTGCCGGTAACCCTGTTCCTGCGCGCCATGGCCGCCGTGGATGACGGTTTGAAAAACCCGCTGCTCAAAAAAGGCAGCGACGAAGAAATTTTTGCCCTCTTTGAAGACATTGATACCAACGGTGAGCACCTCTATATTCAGGGCAGCATCGAACAAGAACCGATGTGGGACCCGGATAAGCCGCTGGCCGAGCAGGCGCTGATTGAGTTCTATAAGCGCATGCGCCCTGGCGATCCGCCGACCCTGGACAACGCTACCCAATACTTGCACGAGCAGCTGTTTGATCAACGTCGCTATGACCTGGCGCGCGTCGGCCGTTACAAGCTGAACAAGCGGCTGGGTGTGCAGGATGTTGTGCCGCTGGCGCATCGCACGATTACCCAGCACGACATTGTGCAGCTGGTGCGCCGCATGGTCAACATCAACAACGGCCTGGAGGGTCCAGATGATATCGATCACCTGGGCAACCGCCGGGTGAAGACGGTGGGTGAACTGCTGCAGGCCAAGCTGCGTGTTGGGCTGCGCCGCATGGAGCGGGTGGTGCGTGAGCGCATGTCCATCCGCGACAGCGACACCGTAACCCCGGTTTCGCTGATCAACATTCGGCCCGTGGTTGCGGCCGTTCGCGAGTTTTTCGGCAGTTCGCAGCTGAGCCAGTTCATGGAACAGGCCAACCCGCTGGCGGAACTGACCCACAAGCGTACCCTGTCGGCCTTAGGCCCTGGTGGTCTGCGCCGTGAGCGTGCCGGGTTTGAAGTGCGTGACGTGCATCACAGCCATTACGGCCGTATCTGTCCCATCGAAACCCCGGAAGGCCCGAACATTGGTTTGATTGGTCGTTTGGCGACATACGGCCGTGTCAACAAATACGGCTTCATCGAAACCCCCTACCGCCGCGTGCGTAACACCATCCCTGGCGACAGCGCCGAGCTGGTAAACCATGATGCCTTTGTCAATATCGTCCATCCCGAAACGGGTGAAATCATTGTGGCGATAGACGAAACCATCACCGAAAAACATGCCAAGGCCATTAAAGAAGCAGGCATTGCCGAAGTCCAGGTTAAGCCGTTTATCACCGACGACATCATTTACATGTCGGCCGATGAGGAAGACCATTACTCCATTGCCCAGGCCAATGCCCGCATTGACGAAAGAGGCCAGTTTGCCGATCGGCGTGTTTCCTCACGCCGTAATCTGCAATTCCGCTTCACGTCGGTGCAGCGCATCGACTTTATTGACGTGGCTCCACGGCAAATTGTGGGTATCTCGGCGGCGCTCATCCCGTTTCTGGACCATGACGATGCCAACCGTGCCCTCATGGGCTCCAACATGCAGCGCCAGGCAGTGCCGCTGCTGCAGCCAGACGTTCCGATTGTCAGCACCGGCATGGAGCAGCAGGCGGCCATCAACTCCGGCCAGATCGTCGTAGCCAAAGAAGATGGCGAAGTGGTCAACGTTACCGGCGATACCATCATTGTGGTGGCTGAAAATGGGCCGCGTACCTACAACCTGCGCAAATACGACCGTTCCAATCAAAGCACCTGCATCGACCAACGTCCCATCGTGGTTAAGGGGCAGCGCGTGAAGCTCGGTGATGTGCTGGCCGACAGCTCCTCCACGCAATATGGCGAGCTGGCTTTGGGTCAGGATGTGCTGGTGGCTTTCCTTTCCTGGGAAGGTGGCAATTACGAAGACTCCATTCTGGTTAGCGAGCGCATGGTGCGTGAGGATCGCTTTACCTCCGTCCATATTGAAAAACACGAAGTTGAAGCGCGTGATACCAAACTCGGCCCCGAAGAAATCACGTACGACATTCCCAATGTCAGTGAAGATTCTCTGAAGGACCTGGACGAGCGAGGCATCATTCGGGTTGGTGCCGATGTCAACGAAATGGACATCCTGGTGGGTAAGATTACTCCCAAGGGTGAAAAAGAGTTGAGCCCTGAAGAAAAACTGCTGCGCGCCATCTTTGGTGATAAGGCGCGTGAAGTGAAAGACTCCAGCCTGCGTATGCCGCACGGTGCGCGGGGTAAGGTGGTGGATGTGCATGTCTTCGACCGGCAGCACGACCGTGACCTGCCAGCGGGGGTCGAAACGATGGTGCGCGTTAGCGTGGCCCAGCGTCGTAAAATCTCCGAGGGTGACAAGATGGCTGGTCGTCATGGGAACAAAGGTGTTATTTCCAAGATTGTACCCATGGAAGATATGCCTTTCCTGTCCGACGGGACGCCGATTGATATTATTCTGAGCCCGCTGGGGGTACCCGGCCGTATGAACATCGGCCAGGTGCTGGAAGCGCACCTGGGCTGGGCCGCACATCGCTTGGGTTTCCGGGCCATTACGCCTGTGTTCGACGGTGCCAATGAGCGCGAAATCTCCGCTGAGCTGGCCCGGGCGTGGCTGTTAGGCCGTGCCTGGCAGGTGGCCGTAAACTGGGCCTGGGATTGGCTCACCGAAATTGAGTACGATCTGGAATCCCTGGAAGACCAAGATGAGGCACGGCGTCTTTTTGTCACCGGTTGGCTGGGTGAACAAGGGTTTAACGTGGAGCGGCTGGAAACAGATCTGCGCTATGCGCAGTGGAGTGTGGCTCGTGAATGGGTGCGTGGCCGTGGCCTGGACCCAGACCTGCTCTTCCCAGAAAACCACGAGTCGCTGCGCAAGCTGGATTGGGTGGAAAGCGACAAAGCGGCCATCGAGGTGTGTGTGCGCGAATGGTACAGCTACATGCTGGACAAACACGGCGACGGTCTGCCGGAAGCTCTGCGCGTCGATCCGCTCAAGACGGATGTGGCTGAACTGCAAACGCTGGCCAACCGGATCACTACGGTCACTCACGAGCCGCTGCCGATCTTGGGTAAGGAAATGCTGATTGATGGGAAGACGGGACGGCCGTTTGACCAGCCTGTGACCGTGGGTGTGCTGCATATGCTCAAACTGGCCCACCTGGTTGAAGACAAGGCTCACGCCCGTTCTACCGGTCCGTACTCCCTGGTAACCCAGCAGCCGTTGGGTGGTAAAGCCCAGTTCGGTGGCCAGCGCTTCGGTGAAATGGAAGTGTGGGCGCTGGAAGCGTACGGCGCAGCCTACACCCTGCAAGAAATGCTCACCATCAAGTCCGACGACGTTCAGGGCCGTGTGAAAACCTATGAGTCAATCGTCAAAAATGAGCCGATTGATGAGCCAGGTGTGCCCGCTTCGTTCCGCGTGCTGGTGAAAGAACTGCAAAGCCTGGGTTTGGCCGTAGAAGCCGTTACGGACAGCGGTGAGGTGGTGCGGTTTGGCAAGGAAGACGAAAAGAAAAATAAAAAGTGGGCCGGTACCGGTCTGATGGATTTAGCCCGAAGCCGCCGCTAACAGTGACGGTGGAGAAGGTGGGTAAAAATTGCCCCCTTCTTCACCCCATGCGTAGTTTAAAAAACAGAAATAAACCGTTTGACAACGGAAACATCTGTGATAGAATCACCGTTCGTATGTCTGCCCAAACAGGTAACTAGAAAAATACGTAGTTACTAATTGAATAGGTGAAACCATGTGGAGGCCATCGAGTTGATACAACTGCGATGGCCTCCATTTGTCGGGTAAAATAGGAAGACGGGCAGCACACCATCTTGATCTTTTTGAAAGTTAAGAAAATTTGTAAATAGTCTCTAGGCAAAAATTGTTTAGGACCTGTTTAAGGTCGGATAGAGTAAGGAGATAAACCAGCGTGCCTACGATTAATCAACTTGTACGCAAGGGTCGCAGCGCCAAAGGCAAGAAAAGCACGGCTCCTGCCTTACAGTGGACATTTAACTCTTTTAAACAACGTCGGACGCGTCAGCCCAAGGGTGCCCCGCAAAAGCGTGGTGTTTGTACCCAGGTAAAGACCATGACGCCGAAAAAACCGAATTCCGCGCTGCGTAAAGTGGCTCGTGTACGGTTGACCAATGGCATTGAAGTCACCGCCTATATTCCTGGCGAAGGCCACAGTCTGCAGGATCACTCTGTGGTGTTGGTGCGTGGCGGCCGTGTGAAGGATTTGCCCGGCGTTCGTTATCACATTGTCCGTGGTACGTTGGATGCTGGCGGCGTGGATAAGCGCAAGCAGGGCCGTTCCAAGTACGGCACCAAGACGCCGAAGTAGTGTTTTGTGGCGTAAATAAGCCTTCAGCGAGCGGATAGTGCAAAAAAGTCAGGTGGTTGGGCATAAACCGCTCCTTTTATTGCCGGTTTGTTGACGCCCAACAGCAGTTGTTGGATTTTTAATTTACGGAGAATTGCAAGATGTCAAGACGTGATCGTCCTGAAAAACGAGAGGCTGAGCCAGATTTGAAGTATGGCAATGTCCATGTTTCTATGTTTGTCAACCGTCTTATGTACGATGGTAAAAAGAGCACGGCGCAGAGCGTGTTATATGACAGCTTTGATCTCATTGAGCAGCGGGCCAAGCGGCCAGCCATTGAGGTGTTTGAGCAGGCCATCCAAAACGTGACGCCACAAATTGAGGTAAAACCGCGCCGTGTAGGTGGTTCCACCTATCAGGTGCCAACGCCGGTCGATGCTCGCCGTCAGCTTTCGTTGGCGATGCGTTGGCTGTTGATGGCAGCGCGCAGCCGTGGCGGCCGTTCGATGGCGGAAAAGCTGGCCAACGAATTTATGGATGCGGCAACCAATCAGGGCGCGGCTGTTAAGCGGCGCGACGACACGCACCGCATGGCAGAAGCCAATCGGGCATTTTCGCATTTCCGCTTTTAAGGAAATTAGGTACTGGATATCATGAGTCGTTTGCAACTAGACCGCGTGCGTAATATTGGCATCATTGCACATATTGATGCTGGTAAAACGACCACGACCGAACGTATCCTCTATTACACTGGCGTGATTCATCGCATGGGTGAGGTTCATGAAGGAACCGCTACGATGGACCACATGGTGCAGGAGCAGGAGCGTGGTATAACCATTACGTCTGCGGCCACCACGACATCCTGGATGGGTCATCAGATTAACATCATCGACACCCCCGGGCACATTGACTTTACGGCCGAAGTGCAGCGAAGTCTTCGTGTTTTGGATGGTGGGGTGGTTGTGTTTGATGCCGTGGCCGGGGTTGAACCACAGTCAGAGACTGTGTGGCGTCAGGCCGATGATTACAACGTGCCGCGTATCTGTTTTGTCAACAAAATGGACCGCACGGGTGCTGATTTTGTTCGCACCATTGGCATGATTCGGAATCGACTGGGGGCAAACCCCATTGCGATTCAGCTGCCGATTGGTCAGGAATCTAACTTCCGGGGCATCATTGATTTGCTCACGATGGAAGCGGCCGTTTGGGAAGATGATGACCTGGGCGCACAGGCCAAGATTGTGGAAATCCCTGCAGACTTTCGCGATCAGGCTGAAGAAGCACGCCAAATTATCATTGAGCGTATTGTTGAGACTGATGATGCGCTGATGGAACGTTACCTTGAGGGTGAAGAGCCATCCGTTGATGAGCTGCGTGCTGCGCTGCGTAACGCGACCGTAAACAACCTGGTGACCCCGGTTTTGTGTGGTACGGCATTGCGCAACAAGGGCATTCAGCGTGTTTTGGATGCGGTTGTTTATTATCTGCCCTCGCCGCTGGATGTTCCGCCCATCAAAGGGTTAAATCCGGCTACGGACGAGATGGAAACGCGGACGGCTTCAGACGAAGAGCCGCTGTCGGCGCTGGTTTTTAAGATTGTGACTGATCCATACGTGGGTAAGCTGGCTTATTTCCGCGTCTATTCTGGTGTACTGCACACGGGTGATACCCTGCACAACACGACCAAGAATAAGAAGGAAAGAATCGGCCGTATTTTGCGTATGCATGCTGATCGGCGTGAAGATCTCAAAGAGGTGCACGCGGGTGACATCGCCGCTACCCTGGGCATGAAGGTGACCTTCACCGGGGAAACGCTGGCTGATCCTGACCATCCGATCATTTTGGAATCCATCAAGTTCCCGGAACCGGTCATTAATTTGGCCATTGAGCCAAAAACCAATGCCGACCAGGACAAGATGGGTATCGCTTTGCGCGCTCTGGCCGAAGAAGATCCAACTTTCCAGGTGAAAGTGGACGAACAAACGGGCCAGACGATTTTGTCCGGCATGGGTGAGCTGCACCTGGAAGTGTTGGTTGACCGGATGCTGCGTGAGTTCAAAGTGGCGGCCAACGTGGGCCAGCCGCGCGTGGCTTATCGCGAAACCATTACGCGCACAGTAGACAAGGCCGAAGGCCGCTTTGTGCGTCAGTCTGGTGGTCGCGGTCAGTTTGGCCACGTGGTGCTGCGTTTGGAGCCGCTGGAACCCGGTTCTGGCTTTATCTTCGAGAACGCGATTGTGGGTGGTGTCATCCCGAAAGAGTACATCAAGCCGACAGAAGCCGGTATTCATGAAGCGTTGGAAAGCGGCACATTGGCTGGTTATCCAATTGTGGATGTTAAGGCGACGCTGTATGACGGTTCTTTCCACGAAGTTGACTCTTCGGAAATGGCGTTCAAGATTGCTGGTTCTATGGCCTTAAAAGAAGGTATGCAGCAGGGGCGCTCCATCTTGCTGGAACCGATCATGTCTGTTGAGGTGGTTGCTCCTGAGGAGTACACTGGTGACGTCATCGGGAACCTTTCGTCCCGGCGTGGCATAATTGAAGGGATGGAAATGCGCTCAGAAGGGGTGCAATCTATCAAAGCCCGTGTGCCGCTGGCCGAGATGTTTGGCTATGCTACCCGTCTGCGCTCTATGACGCAGGGTCGTGGCACGTTTACGATGGAGTTTGAGCACTACGCCCCGGTGAGTGAAGACATTGCTCAGAGCGTGATGAAAAGCGGCCGTTAGCCGTGGTTTATTAGATAAGGAATTGTGTCAACCGGCGCGCCGGTTAACGAACAAATTAGCATAGAGGAAAGGGAAATTATGGGTAAAGAAAAATTTGTGCGCGAAAAACCACATGTGAATATTGGCACGATTGGTCACGTGGACCACGGCAAAACCACCCTGACAGCGGCAATCACCAAAACCCTGTCGCTCAAAGGGCTGGCCG
>JADLAX010000066.1 GCA_020848035.1 Anaerolineae bacterium
AAAGACCCCCACCCTAGCCCTCCCCCTACCAGGGGGAGGGAACTGGCTCCCTCTCCCTTGAGGGAGAGGGCTGGGGTGAGGGTGAAAACACACACTTAGAAAAAGCAGGTGAACCCATGACAACCAAACCCAACTGGCAAACCGTCAAAGAGTACGAAGACATTACCTACAAAAAATGCGACGGCGTGGCCCGCATCGCCTTCAACCGGCCCGAAGTGCGCAACGCCTTCCGCCCCAAAACAGTCGCTGAACTGTACGAGGCATTCCTCGACGCCCGCGAAGACACCTCGATTGGCGTGGTGCTGCTGAGCGGCGAAGGGCCATCGCCCAAAGATGGCGTTTACGCCTTTTGCAGCGGTGGCGACCAAAACGCCCGCGGCCATCAAGGCTATGTAGACGACGAAGGCATGCCCCGGCTGAACATCCTCGAAGTGCAGCGGCTGATGCGCTTCATGCCCAAGGTGGTGATTGCCGTCGTGCCCGGCTGGGCAGTTGGCGGTGGCCACAGCCTGCACGTGGTCTGCGACCTCACCCTGGCCAGCAGGGAACACGCCATCTTCAAACAAACCGACGCCGATGTCACCAGCTTCGATGGCGGCTACGGCTCGGCTTACCTGGCCAAGATGGTGGGCCAAAAACGCGCCCGCGAAATTTTCTTCCTGGGGCGTAACTACTCGGCGCAGGAGGCGTACGAGATGGGCATGGTCAACGCCGTCATCCCGCACAACGAGCTGGAGGACACGGCGTACCAATGGGCGCAGGAAATACTGGCCAAGTCGCCCACCTCTATCAAAATGCTCAAGTTTGCCATGAACCTGACGGATGACGGCATGGTGGGGCAGCAGGTGTTTGCCGGGGAAGCCACCCGCCTGGCCTACATGACCGACGAAGCCAAAGAAGGCCGCAACGCCTTCCTGGAAAAGCGCAAACCCAACTTCAAAAACATCAAGTGGATTCCATAGAGTGATCAACCTCCCGGAGGTTCCTTTCGAGGCCAGGTTGGCTGGCGAAACCTCCGGGAGGTTTTTTAGCGAAACGAGGAATCTTTCAACGTCATTGGTAGAAAGATTTCTCACTTCGTTCGAAATGACAATTGAGGTTAGTTTGTTGGGCTGTGGTGCCGTTTCGCTTTGCCGAGTTTTGCACTTACGAGAGGCCGTGCGCCAGCCAGGGAGGAATAGACAATAGCGATGCTTGATTTTGCTCCGGTGATACTCTTCATTATGTTTGCAATATTTTTTGTTGGTGCTGTATTTGACGTTGATTGGATTATGAGGCTGACGAGGGCAGAGCGTCGATATGGAAGAAAATTTGCCAGAATATTTTGGGGAATAGTAGGAGGTATTGGTATTATCATAATGATCATTGCGTAAATAAGCAGTAGAATTGTTCCCGATTAACAAAACACCTACGATTGTCATACCTGCGAAGGTAGGTATCCATTTCCTTGGAGGAGTGGACTCACCCCTGGGCGGGAATGACACGATTAGGTTTTTATAAAGGAACAACCTTAATGATTATTGCGCAAATAGGCGGTTGATAAATCTTGGTCGTCAGTTGCGGCCTTTGTCATTTCGAGTGAAACGAGGAATCTTTTGATGTTGTAAGTAGAAAGATTTCTCACTTCGTTCGACATGACAATTGAAGTTGGTTAGTTTTGAAGAGGATTCACCACGCTTCGCGTGCCACAGTAGAGGATTAAAAGTTTGCAGCAAAAAATAAGAATACTCATTTCAATACTTTTGATAACGTTTTTTGTTCTAGGATGCACAAACTTGCAATCAAGTTGGTCAGAAGAAAATATTGGCTCGCCAAGATCAATTGTCAAAAATGATTTGCCTATTGAGTTAATATGGTCAGAACCGCTAATAAACGGACGACCTCCTGTACAGCTCCCAGTTATTGCCTGCCAACAGGATTACGGCACCAGTATTTTGTGGTTACCAGATCGAAATGAATGGCAGGGTACAGCGCTTTTTGATCAATATGGCAATGTGCTTTGGAATCGCTCTGAAGATACCCCTAGAGCCGTCGCAATAGATGAGGGAGCTGTATATATTTTTGATGCACCAAAGTTAAGAGCCTATGAAATTAATTCTGGTGAATTACTTTGGGAAACCGAGGAAGAATTGGGGTTTCGTTTTTCAGCTACCCTTTTCCCACAAGGAGATGAAATCCAGCTATTATCCGAAAACTTCGTCAACATTTATCGAACAAGTGATGGTCAATTAGTTTCGAGGGAAAAAACGGTATATGAAAATTTAGTGTTGCAATTTGGTGATTTTTATTTTTATACAGATGGAAATATGAACTTATTCGCTACTTCAGTGAGCGATCTTCAAGAAATCCTGTGGTTCAATAAACAATTAGTCGTTGGAAGGACACCTCAAGTATACGACAATAGTCTAATTATTTACTCTAATGCAACCCAACCCGTATGCCGCGTACAGATGCAAGATGGTAATGTCACTTGGTGTGAGAACAAACGGATACTATCTAATATTGCCGTACATAATGGTCTAGGGTACGGTATCAATACTGATTTTGAGTTAGTTGCCTTCCAACTTGAAGATGGCAAAGATGTTGGTAAAGTCGTATTTTTGCCTGAAGGCCCATCACCATCAAAAGTCTATACCGATTATTATGTAGCTGCTTGTAATGATCACCTATTGGCTTACTATACTTCGCCAGAAGAGTTGTTTTGGTTTGATTTCACTGAATAACCAGGAATTGTCTTGCCGTGTATTTTACAATCGGGCTTTGGCCAATGTTAAAAGTGGGCAAGAGTCCGATTCTTGTGTTTTACTCTGGCTTTTCTTCACAAACGTTCACATTTTCTTAACAGCTTTCCACTATAATCAGCCGCGTCCTGTCAATACATGAACCCGAAAAAACTTTGCTATGGAAGAGCAATCCCGTTCGGTAACAAGAGAATTAAGACCCCGGCTGGCGCGTTTTTGGGCGATGGCCAAAGTGGGTTTGCGGCGCGGCTGGCCCTTTGCGGCCGGCATCGTAGCGGCGTTTCTGGGCGTGCTGCTTTATGCCAACCTCTACCCTGACCCCCTTCCCCTGACAGATGAACAAGTTGACCAGATTGTGGTGGACGCGATGGCTTCAGCCACGCCGCCGCCGTCGTATTCGTCGCAGGTGTACCAGGTGATTTTGCCGTCGATGGTACTCATTCGCACCACGGGGCAAAATGAGCAGGGCGAAGATGGCAACGGCGTGGGCAGCGGGGTCATCATCAATGCCGAAGCCGCCATTCTGACATCGCTGCACGTGGTGGCCGGGGCCACGGAAATCGAGATTTTTTACGCGGATGGGACGGAGACAACGGCCGTTCTCACCACAGCCGATCCCCAAAACGATATTGCCGTCCTCACCCCCGCCGCACCACCCGAAATCATCGTGCCCGCCGTGTTGGGCAGTCCCAACGCCATGCGCGTGGGGGACGAAGCATACGCCGTGGGCAATCCGCTGGGGCTGGCTGGCTCCATGAGCGCGGGCGTCATTTCCGGCTTCGACCGTACTTTGCCACTGGATGATGAGTTTGAACTAACGGGGCTGATTCAGTTTGATACGGCCGTAAATCCCGGCAATTCCGGCGGCCCCCTGCTCAATCGACGCGGCGAAGTGATCGGCATCGTCACCGCCCTGGCCAACCCATCCGAACAAAACTTCTTCATCGGCATCGGCTTTGCCGTGCCCATTACCACGGCGGCGGGTGCGGCGGGCATGCCGCGATATTAACTTCGCCGAGGGCTAAAGCCCCCGGCTACATTTGGAAGCCCTTTCAGGGCTGAAAATTAGCCTCGTAGAGGCTTCCATAACTAGCCCGGCCATTTATGGCCGGGCGGACCGGAGCAACCCATGACTTTCACCCCCAGACCCGACAGCGACAAACCGATGGAACGCGTGCTTTACGAGGTCAAAAAGATCATCGTGGGGCAGGACAATTTGCTGGAGCGGCTCATCGTTGCCCTGCTGGCGCGGGGGCATATTTTGGTCGAAGGTGTGCCCGGCCTGGCCAAAACGATGGCCATCAAAACCCTGGCGGGGGCGATTGGCGGCGAATTTCAGCGCATCCAGTTCACGCCCGATTTGGTGCCTGCGGACCTCATCGGCACGCGCATCTACAACCAGAAAAGTGGCGAGTTCAACACCTCGCTCGGCCCCGTCTTCACCAACCTGCTGCTGGCCGACGAAATCAATCGTGCCCCGGCCAAGGTGCAAAGCGCCCTGCTGGAGGTGATGCAGGAGCGGCAGGTGACGATTGGCCGCGAAACGCACAAGGTGCCCCATCCCTTTTTGGTGATGGCCACGCAAAACCCCATCGAGTCGGAAGGCACCTACCCGCTGCCGGAGGCGCAGGTGGACCGCTTCATGCTCAAGGTGCTGGTGGGCTATCCCAGCCCCACCGAGGAGTTTGTGATTGTGGAGCGCATGACCAGCGCTGTGCAGGCGGTGCAGCGCATCATCAGCACCGAAGAGCTGGTGGCGCTGCAAAAAGAGGTGGACGGCGTCTACGTCGATCCGGCGCTGATGGAGTATGCCGTCAAGCTGGTCACCGCCACGCGCCAGCCGCAGACGGTGGGCCAGGGCGATCTGGCCAAGTACATGACTTTTGGTGCCAGCCCACGCGCTTCGATTAACCTGATTTTGGCAGCGCGGGCGCTGGCCTTTTTGCGCGGACGGGGGTATGCGCTGCCGCAAGACGTCAGCGATTTGGCGCTGGACGTGATTCGCCACCGGCTGGTGCTCTCTTACGAGGCGCTGGCGGACAACGTGACCAGCGATGAGCTGTTGAAGCGCATCTTAACCGTTGTGCCCCAACCCCAGGTGCCCCTGCATGAACGTGCCAACAGTCGATCCTACGCTTAAACATCACTCGCCCGACGAGATTTTGCAGCGGCTGGAATGGCGCGTCATCCGGCGGCTCGATGGCCTGATGCAGGGGGATTACCGCACCCTGTTTTACGGCACGGGCATCGACTTTGCCGACATTCGCGAATACCAGGCCAATGACGACATCCGCCACATTGATTGGAACGTGACGGCGCGCATGGACAGCCCGTACGTGCGCCAGTTTGTGGAGGACAGGGATGTGACGGCCTGGTTTTTGCTCGATTTGAGCCCGTCGATGGGGTTTGGTCCGGCGGCCCGGCCGAAACAGCTGGTGCTAACCGAGTACGTGGCCACGCTGGCCCGGCTGCTGGTGCGCAGCGGCAACCGGGTGGGGGCGATTTTGTACAACCGCCAGGTGGAGCAGACGATTCCGCCGCGCGGCAGCCGTAACCAGGTGCTGCGCCTGATGCGCTCCATTTTGCGCCAGCCGGGAGAAGCCAGCGGCCACGCCACCGAGTTGACCCAGCTGCTGCAAGCGGGGCTGAACACGTTTAAGCGGCGCTCGCTGGTCTTTGTGATTTCCGATTTTATTAGCGAACCGGGCTGGGAACGGCCGTTAAACCTCCTCAACCGCCGCCATGAACTGGTGGGCATCCGCCTGTATGACCCGCGCGAAGTGGAACTGCCGGACGCGGGCATGATTGTGGTGGAAGATGCCGAGACGGGCGAGCAGCTGCTGGTGGACACCGGGCATCCTGAATTCCGCCGCCGCTTTTTTGCTGCCGCCGAACGGCGCGAAGCGGAGCTAAAAACCACCCTCAAGCGAGCCGGTGTCGATTTATTTGGTATTTCCACCGAAGAAGATTTGGTGGGGGCGATTGTGCGCATGGCCAGCCTGCGCAAAAGGCGGCGGCGATGATTGGAACAATCACAGTGCTGTGGCCGGTGTCCTCACCGTGCCACTTGACGAGGCCGCAACGATGACATTCATCTGGCCGATGATGCTGCTTTCCTTGCTTTTGCTGCCGCTGCTGGTGTGGTATTACCTGCGGCAGGTGAAGTTGCGCGACCGGGGCACGGCCGTTCTCGGTCCTTTAGGCATTGTGACAGGGGGGGATGGAACGGCCGTAGGCCGCCGTCGCCACGTGCCGCCCAGCCTGTTTGCCGTGGGATTAACCCTGCTGCTGTTTAGCCTGTCGCGCCCGGAACTGCCCGTGAGTTTGCCGCGCATCGAAGGCACCGTGATTTTGGCGTTTGACGTCTCCAGCAGCATGTTGGCCGAAGATTTGGAGCCTAACCGCATCGAAGCGGCCAAAGAGGCGGCACGACTGTTTGTGGAAAACCAGCCCAGCACCGTTCGCGTGGGCGTGGTGGCCTTTAGCAACGGCGGGCTGGTGGTGCAGCCGCCCACCGATGTGCCGGCAGACGTGTTGGCTACGATTGATCGCCTGACGCCGCAGGGCGGCACCTCGCTGGGGCAGGGCATCTTTACCGCGCTCAACGCCATCGCCGGGGAAGCGATTGTGCTGGATGAGGAAGCCTTGGCCGAGGGTAACCTGGCCGAAAGCGTCGAATCGCTGCAAATTGACGACTTTTCCTCGGCGGTGGTTGTGCTGCTGTCTGATGGCGAAAACACGGAGTTCCCCGAACCGCTGGACATTGCCCAGATTGCCGCTGAGGCGGGGGTGCGCGTCTACACGGTGGGCATCGGCAGCCCGGAAGGGGCGCAGCTGGAGCTAGACGGCTTCAGCGTGGTGACGCAGCTCAACGAGGCCATGCTGCAAGAGATCGCCAGTCTGACCAACGGCCGTTACTACGTGGCCACCGATGAAGAAGAGCTGCGCGACATTTACCAGAACATTGATTTGCAGCTGACGATTCGCGGCGAAAGCATGGAAGTGACCTCGATTTTGGCGGGAATTAGCCTGGTGTTTATGCTGGTCAGCGGGGCGCTGTCGATGCTGTGGTTTGGGCGGGTACCGTGATGACGGCTTGTGAGAAGTTCAACTTCTGTCAGAAGTTGAACTTCTAAATGACCTTGATATGAATTTTTTCTGGCCCTGGTTGCTGCTGTTTTTGCTGATTATTCCGCTGAGCATCGCCGCTTACCTCTGGATGCTGCGGCGGCGGCGCAAGTTTGCCGTGCGTTTTTCCAGCCTGTCGCTGATTCGCGAGGCGCTGCCCAAGAGCGCCCGCTGGCGGCAGCATCTGCCCTTTGCCCTCTTTTTGCTGGGCCTCACCGGGCTGATTGGCGCGTTCGCCCGACCGATGGCCCTGGTTGAGATTCCCCTCAGCCGCACGACGATCATTTTGGCGCTGGACGTGTCGCGCAGCATGTGTGCCACTGACGTCGCTCCCAACCGGCTGGCGGTGGCCCAAGACGCAGCGCGGGCTTTTGTGGAAGAGCAGGCCGACGGCACCCAGATTGGTCTGGTCGCCTTTGCCGGGTTTGCCGAATTGGTGGTACCACCCACCAACGACAAGGACGTTTTGCGCGATGCGATTGCCAACCTGACGACCTCATTGGGCACGGCGATTGGCAGCGCGACGCTCAAATCGATTGACGCAATTTCTGAGGTGAATACGGCCGTTCCCCCCAGCGGCCTCAATCTGCAAAGCGACGACACGGTTACTGAGCTGGCCGAAGTGTACCAGCCCGACATCATTGTCTTGCTGACGGATGGGGCCAACAGCCAGGGTCCCCGCCCGGAGGATGCGGCGCAGCAGGCGGCGGATCGCGGCGTGCGCGTTTACACCATTGGCTTTGGCACGGATGAGATCCCGGAAATGGTGTGTACCCAGGCCCAATTGGGCGGCGATGCCTTTGGTGGTGGCTTTGGCGGCGGCTTCGGCGGTGGGTTTGGTGGGGGCGGCGGCGGCAACTTCCGCCGCTTCCTGGTGATTGACGAAGAAACGCTGCAAGGCGTGGCCGACCTGACCGGCGGTGAATATTACCGCGCCGAAAGCGCCGACCAGCTGCTAGAGGTATTCCAGGAGCTGCCCACGCAAATCATTTTGCAGAAGGAAGCGATTGAGATCAGCGTCTTTTTTGTGCTGGCGGCGGTGGTGTTGCTGGGAACGGCCGTGTTTCTCTCCCTCAAATGGCGGCGCTACCCTTAAATTCTCTAAACAAGAATTTTAATCAAAGATTTCGCAGATTAACCGGATTTTTAATCTTTTCAATCTGCGAAATCTTTGATATTTTTCCCTTTGCCACAGCAATGTATGTTGAGGTAAAGGAATCTTTAACTTGAAACCATACGAAGAACTGACTTTACCAGGAAAGCTGCGGCGGCTGCGGGGGTTGGCCGAGGATGCGCTGCGGCAGTTTGGCGTGACGGCCGTTTCCCTCAAACTGATCGGCACAGACACCAACCTCATTTACCGCGTCTGGGCGGATGATGGGCGGCAGTTTGCCCTGCGCATTGCGAATCCGAAATGGCGCGGGGTGGAAGCGGCCGTTTCTGAAGCCCTCTGGCTCGATGCTCTGGCCCGCGACACCGACATCCCCGTACCGCAAATGATGCATACCGCCACGGGCGACGCCGTTGTCTTGCCCCAGGCGGCAGGTGCGCCGACCGACCGCCACGCCGTGCTGATGAGCTGGCTGCCCGGCGTGCTGCTGGGTAAGCGGCTGACCGCCCAAAATATCACCAAGATGGGCGAACTGTTTGCCAAACTGCACCAGCACGGGGCCAGTTGGCAGCCGCCCGACGGCTTCACCTGCAAAAAGTTCGACCAATATCTCTCGCGCGGCGAGGAAAATGCGCTGTTTGCCGGGGCTAGCCTGGCGCTGTACGACGCCCAAACCGAGGCCACGCTGCGCCAGATGAGCGACGCTGTTACCCAAACCTACGCCGCGCTCGACCAGGCCGATTTGCGCGTCATTCACTGCGATTTGTGGCACGACAATATCAAAGTTTACCGGGGCGAGCTTTATCCGTTTGATTTTGAGGACACGATTTGGGGTTACCGCCTGCACGACATGGCGATGGCCCTGCTGGATTTGTACGAGGAGGTGGGCGATCCGGCGGCGTATGCCGAGTTGCTAGCGACCTTCCGCACCGGCTACGAGGCCCATTTGCCCTGGCCTGACGGCGAAATGGAGCTGCTGATGTTTGGCCGCATGCTGTGGAAGACCAACTGGATGGCGCGCTTTTGGCCGGAGGGGTTGGCGAAAACGGCCGTTTTCCACACCCACCTCTACGCACACTACCGCCAAACCGGGGAACTCCTGCCACCCAAGCTGCCCCGCTGACGCCTCGTTCCACGCTCCGCGTGGAATGCAGAAATGGGCGCTCCGCGCCCTGGACGCGGAGCGTCCCGATCGGCATTCCAACGGGGACCGTTGGAACGAGACATACTTCTCTTTTTCCTCTGTGCTCTCTGTGGCCAATTAGTAACGGCCGTATTCCTCCACCGCATCCACCATCGCCAGCACGTTCTCCGGCGGCACGTCGTTCATGATGGTGTGGACCGAGGCCAGCAGGTAGCCGCCACCCGGCCCCAGCGCCTCAATCACCCGCTTCACCTCGCGGCGTACGTCGTCGGGGGTGCCGAAGGGCAGCACGCGGTGCGTGTCGATGCCGCCGCAGAAGGCGATCTTGTGGCCAAAGCGCTGCTTCAGCTCCGCCAGTTCGGACATGCGCCCGGCGGAGGTCTGGATTGGGTTCAAGATGTCCACACCCATTTCCACCAAATCATCAATCAGGGGAAAAACATCGCCGTCGGTGTGGAACAGCACCTTGGCTTTGGTGCGCGCTTTGATGAAGGCGATGTAATCGGCGTGGAACGGCTTCACAAATTCGCGGTACATTTTGGGCGACATGAGCAGGCTGGTTTGCGTGCCCAAATCGTCGCCAATTTTGATGATGTCCACGTTGTCGCCCAGCTCGCGCAGAAAATGGTCCATCAGTTGTTTACATAAGTCGGTGATTTTGGCCAGCAGTGCTTTGGCAAAGTCCGGCTTTTCCACCATGGCCATCATGAAGGTGTCCATGCGCTGCATCTGGAAGGCGCGCTCCAGCGGGAAGAGCAGCCAGGGCGTGGCCATGATGGCGTACTGGTTTTCGGCGGCCAGCGCGGCCGCTTCGGCGCGGACATGGGCGACGCGGCTGGGGTCGTCCATGTCGGGCCAGTTAAACGCTTCCAAATCGGCGATGGTTTGGGCGTCGGCCAGCGGGTTGATGTGGGGGAACCAGTCGCCGGGGCTCAGCTCCACCTGGCCGATGCCCCAGGAGTCGAAAAACGGCGTGCCTGGTTCGCGGCTGGCGTTGGCCTGAAAGTTGGCCGCTGGATGGCGATCCAGCACGGGGCGCACGTCGGTGCCCAGGCGTTGGAAGATAGCTTCGGTGGGAACGGCCGTGCCCAATTCCGGCCAATCGTACAGGTAGCGATCTTCACCCTCCACACCCAGCAGCTGCTTGAGCTTCTGGTACGTTTTCATCTTGATGCCAGTGGCGTTGCTGACGCCCAAAATAATGGGCACCCGGTCGGGCTGTTCGTGGTTGATGGCGGCTAAAACGCGCTCACGTGGGGTCATGGTCATGTTACTCCTTCTCGTTCCCACGCTCCGGCGTGGGAATGTTTGTTGCGGCGCTCTTGGTGTCTAACAATCAAAATGGGCAACACCTGGACCCCCACCCTAGCCCTCCCCCTACGAGGGGGAGGGACCTGGCCCCCTCTCCCTCCCAGGGAGAGGGTTGGGGTGAGGGTGGTTGGTTATCCGATTTGATTTTTAATCTACAACTGCGCCGCGTTGTGGGACGCAGGAGCGTCCTGAGCTTCATTCCACGCGGAGCGTGGAACGAGTAGGTGAACCGGATATTTGTTTATTCGTTTGATGGCGGTTAACATACCAGGATTCTACACGGCAACCACAAATTTTCGACCTGATTATGCCTGTTATTCATCCCAATTTGCCCCTCATTGACCTGCATCGCCACCTGGATGGCAGCGTGCGCCTGGAAACGATCTTAGACGTCGGTTTGCAGTACAACTTGCCGCTGCCCGCAAAAGATTTGGAAGGGTTACGGCCGTTTGTCCAGGTCACCACCCCCGTCCCCGGCATCCTCGAATTTTTCACCAAGTTTGAATGGATGGTGGGCATCCTGGTGAATTACGACATTTGCCGCCGCATCGCCTACGAAAACGTGCAGGATGCCCAGCGCGAAGGCATCGACTACATTGAGCTGCGCTTTAGCCCCGCCTTTATGGCCCAGCCGCACGGGCTGGACCCGGCCGGCATTGTGGAAGCGGTGGTCGATGGCGTGGCCGCCGGGCAGCGCGATTTTGGCGTGCGGGCCAACCTTATCGGTATCATCAGCCGGACGTTTGGTGTGGCGGCTGGTTGGCGCGAGTTAGATGCTTTGCTCAGCCAGCGGGACCATTTGGTGGCGCTGGATCTGGCCGGGGATGAAGTGAATTACCCTGGCGAGCTGTTTGTCGAGCATTTTAAGCGCGGTCGGGAGGCTGGTTGGGCGATTACGGTGCATGCGGGGGAGGCGGGGGGCAGTACGGCCGTCTGGCAAGCCCTTCGTGAATTGGGTGCCACGCGCATTGGCCACGCCGTACGCGCCGTTGATGATCCGGCGCTGATGGCCTACCTGGCGGAAAACCGCATCGGCGTAGAGATGAACCTGACCAGCAACGTGCAAACCAGCACCGTGCCCGACTACGCCCGCCATCCCCTCAAAACGATGCTGGAACACAATATTTTGGCCACGATCAACACTGATGATCCGGGCATTAGCGCCATTGACTTGCCCTTTGAGTACCGCGTGGCGGCCACGGAAGCGGGCTTGAGCCAGACGCAAGTAACCCAGGCGCAGCAAAATGCGTTGGACCTCGCCTTCTTATCCCCAGAAGAAAAAGCCGCTTTGGCGGCCCAAAAACGGCAATCGATTTAGTTAGCTGACGGTGCGTGTGATGAAATCGGCCAGGCTGGTGGGTTCGCGGCCGAGCAAAAAGCGCAGCACCTGCGGATTGCCCGCCATGCCGCTTGCGGCGTAGTAGGCAAACATGGCAACGGCCGTTGCGGCGGTTTGTTTGCCCATGCCTCTGGCCAGCGCCTGGGCCTGCCACGCTTCCGGGCTCACCGGGCGGACTTCGATGGGGCGGTGCAAAATCTGGCTGAAGGTGTCGGCAACGGCCGTTTGGCTCAGCGGCTCGGTGCCAACCAGTTCGTAGGTGGCGTAGCGGTGCTGCCCGTGCTCAGTCAGCACTTTGGCGGCGACGGCGGCCACATCGTACAAGTCAACCAGGCTCAGACTGGTTGCGGCGGGGTAGGGCACGGGCAAGATGCCGTCTTTCTGGATGGTGGGCAGGTAGGTGAGCAGATTTTGCATGTAGGCGGTGGGCTGCAGCACCGTGAAAGACAGGCCGGAATCAAACAGAATTTTTTCCATCTTGAGCTTGCGCCAATGATGGGGCATTTCCCGAATTTGGGGATGGATGACGGAGTGGTAGACGACGCGGCAGTTGCCAATGGCCCGGGCGGCGGCGACCATCAGCTGGCCAATGCGCACTTCATTCGGATGCAGGTTGGGGCCGATGTGGTAAATGTGGGAAACGGCCGTAGCCGCCAGACGCCACACGTCCGCATCGAGCAGGTTCCCCACGACAACCTCGGTGGCGCCTGCCTGTCGGGCAGGCAAAATCTGGTTGTCGTTCCGCACCACGGCCCGCGTTTTGGCCCCACGTGCTTTTAAGGCGGCCAAAACCGCCAACCCTGTTTTGCCTGCTGCGCCAGTGACTAAGATCATGCCAATTCTCCAGATGGTGTTGAAATTCTCAAGTGTGCTTGTGTTGTAGAAGGTCAGCCCACAATTTTGACATACTGCTGCGTTGAAGGCTAACTTTTGCCCTCTATTTTATGGCGCAGGCTTACCAACCGCCTGAACCTCGTGGGGAGCAGGATCACTTGTCGGCCAGGTGGTTGGTGGCTGCGCCATGCCGCGCCAGGGCACAAAAAACAGCCAGGCGACCAGCGGTGCGACCACGCTGCCCAGTTCGCCGATGGGCAGCTGGATGTACAGCGCCAGGAGAATCACAAAGAGGGCCAGCTGCCAGCGGCGGTGCATGGCCATCAGCCCCAGCAGGGGCAGCAGCAAAATGCCGTCGTAGGCGCGGGTGTAGGGAGTGAGGATGAGAACGGCCGTTAACCACCCGGCCCACCATGCTGGGGATGTACCTTTTTGCAGCCACGCCCAGCGGGCCATCACCAAAACTACCAACACGCGCACCGGCTGGGCCAGCCAGAGCGGCCAGCCCCACAGCGTCAGCTCCCGCTCCAGGGTGGATTTCCACAGCGGGGCGGTAATTTCCTGTACGGCCGCCGCCTTGCTGATGAGCCAGGGCGGGGTGATCAGCAGCGTGCCGCCCAGCAGCAGCCCGCCAACGATGGCGAGGCCAATCAGCCGCCGGTCGCGCTGCCACAGCATCTCTAGCAGCAGCGGCGCAGCGATAAAAATGCCCAGCTGCGGCTTGATGCCAATCAGCAAAAACGCCAGCACCAGTTGGATAACTTGCCAGCTCCCAGACCTGTCAGGTTTGCTTTTGGACGTGTTGCCTTGTGGTGGAAACCTGACAGGTCTCACCAAATTCAACGCCCAAATTGTGCCCAGCAGCACCAGCGGCGTTACCTGCCCAAACAGCAGGGTAATCAATGCCCAGGGGAGGAGGATGAGGAGCAACGGCCGTAATCCCCTAAACCCCCACGCCTGCATCTGCAACAGCGCGGCGCTCGTTACGCCAACCAAAAACAGCACCCACACCGTCCGGGCAATTTCCGGCGGCAGCAGGCCAAACGGCAGCAAGATGGGCAGCAGCCAGGCGGGGCTGAAGAAGTCGGGTGGAGCGCCCTGGTCGGTTTCGATGTATTCGGCCGTGTATGGATTTTCGCCCGCCAGCATGTAGCGCGCCGCCGGGTAAAAGGTCTGGTCGAAGTCGCGCAGGCGGGGCATTTGCGGGGCGATGAGGATAACGGCGGCCACCAGCGCTGCGAGGGCGAGGAGGAGGATGAGGGGGAGGTGGGAGGATAGGGAACGGCCGTTCTTAACCATCAGTTCAATTACCTTTAAACAATTGCCCACGCCTTACAAATCATCATAAACGGCGTCCTCATCATTTTCCCAAACGCGGGAGAACGCTTTCTTTGACGCAGCTGCGCCAAATCCAGACCACAGTTGCGGTTCCCATTCATCTTTGACTGGCCGAAACCCAATATACCCAGGCATTGGGTCCGGTTCATTGTTAAACACTGGCATGAAGTAAAACCAGGCTGGATCATGATGCTCTCGTTGTGTTTGGCCTTTGTGTCTATATGAGTCGAGCCACTCTGGCAAATTCCCTACCATGTCCCAAATACCGAAAGGGCTGACACTATTGGGATAACCATCAACAGGCGTAACGGAACCGGCACTTTTTAAATGTTCAGGACGAACTGACATAGCTAATGTTCGATAAAAGTTACCCCGCAATGGATCCCATTCATTGCCCCAGGGATAAAACAGGCTCTCAGGCCCACGAGCGGCATATTCCCATTCCAGTGCGGTTGGCAAGCGTCCCCCGATCCACTCACAATACTGTTTAGCAATTTCCCACTCTACCGGAATAGGATCGTTTTGCTCAAATCTGTTGATTTGCCGCTGGTGAATCTCCTCCAAAGGGTACTTGTCAAAAAAGGGCTGACCATGTGCTTTTGTGACGGGAAAACGTGCCATATAAAATGATTTCACGGTTACCGGTTTAGCCGCAGCAACCCGCTTCACCCGCCCAGGTTCAGATGCCTCAGTAATGGCTTCCATTTGGGTTAGCTCTCTTTCAATGGTTAGGGCAAATCTCAAATTAGGGTACTTATTGTTGCTGCCCAAAGCGAGAACTTCATCGGGTGTTCCTTTTAAATATGGCCTTACTTTGTTTTTGGGATCGGTTTCTAGTAACTTCCAATAGGGTCTCATATTAGCCAAATAATCATTCAGTATGGCTTCTTCATCCTGAGTCCAGTTGTCAAAATTCACCATTTGATACGCTTTTTGACGGATGCGTTTTATCTGTTGCTGTGAAAATGCAGGCGTAAATTCGCTCTCAGGAATTTTTACCCAATCAATTTTCTTCATCATCAGGTTGCCCTTTTTTGATAGCTTGGTCATCCCATTAACAGTTCACGATTCACCCTTCACAATTCTCAACTTATCTCCCCACGCCAGCCACACCAGCCCCAGCAGCAGCCCAATCGGCAGGGGGAGGTAGGTCGCGGGATGTTCAAAATCCCCCTGAATAGTGCTGAGGAAGAGCGCCCAGGTGCCTACCAGCAGCGCCAGCAGCAGTGCGGCCACCCACAAGTTGCCGCCGCGCCAGCGCTGGCTCACCGTGTGCAGCAGCAAAAAGAGCGGAATGTACATGATGACGTAATTCGTCGTCGCCGTGCGCACGATGATGCTGTTGGTCACAATCAGCGTCAGGCCGATGATGAAGAGGAACTTGGGCGTGGTGGTTGCCTCGCGGCGCAGCTGCCACCACTGCCACAGCATCACCCCCAGCAGCAGAGCAATCAAAACATATTCCACCGGCTGGCCCAGCTGCGGGAAAAAGGTGCCAGTGATCACCCGCAGCGGCGAGGGGGTGACGGTGTAGGCGGGGTAATAACGCACCTGGTCGATGAAGCTGGTGAGCCAGCTGGGCAGCAGCAAAAAGGAGAGCCCGGCCAGCAAAGCCATCGCCCCGGCAAAGCCAGCCACAAAGTGCCACCGTTGGTGCCAAACCGCCCACAGCAGCAGTGCCGGGATGATCAGGTAGCTCATCTGCGGCTTGAGGGTGGTGAGCGAGAGCAGCGCCCCGGCCAGCACGTTGCGGTCGTGTTTAAGGGCCAGCAAGGTGCCCGCCAGCCAGAGGAAAATCGGCCCGGCAAACTGGCCCAGGATGATGGTACGGGTGCTGTTGTACATGATCACTGACCAGAGCAGCGTGATGGCCAGCAGCCAGGGCGGCTGCCGCCATTCCAGCAGGCGCAGCGTGGCAATCACCCCGCCGATGAGTGAAAATTGCACAAAGACCAGCCAAATTGCCTGCACCCAGGCGTAATCCAAATTGACCAGCGGCCAGAGCAGGAAGACGGTGTAGAACGGGTAAACAAACAGCACCTGGTCCTGGTCGGGGCGGGCCAGATTGCCACCGTACAGCACCCGCTGAATCGCTTCGGTGGCGGTTTGGGAGTACGGATCGATTCCCTCCTGCCAGAAAAGCTGGGCCCCTTTCCAGCGGGGAAAAAAGTCGTTGGCACCGGGTACTTTAGACGTGAAGAAGGTGTACATTCCCACCACGCTAAAGGTGAAAAGGAGGAGCGCTAAGGCGAAAATGAGTAAGTTTCTGCGGTTGAGTAGGTTCATTGAATGTAATTGAGTAATTGAGTAATTATTCCTTTAACAACAAATTTATTGGACGGCGAAGAAGAAAAATCAAAGATTACGCAGATTTAGCAGATTTTTAATCTTTTTAATCTGCGTAATCTGCTGATTAAAACCCTTTTGGCTCTGGCTTGTTCAGGTTGGGCAATTACTCAATTACCCAATTACAGTTTTATTTTAGTTCGTATAGTTGGTAATCACCCCAATCGGCGACGAGCTGGAGGTGGGTGGCGGTGAGGTCGTCCATGAGGTGGGTATTTTGCGGTGAAATCCAGGCCATTTGCCGCTCGCGCACAAATTCGTAGCCGGTTTCAAACAAGAGCACGTGGGTGATTCCTTCATTACGCCACGCCTGGGCGATGCCGTTTGCATCGTTATGTAAATATTCAAGATGGGCCAAAGTGTCCAAAATGGAGTCGGGACGGCAGTCGCGGTCGCAGTAGTAGCTGCGCGGTTCGTATAGGAAGAGCACGACGGCGTCGGCTGGGGTTTGTTGGTTGATGCCCTGCATGGCGCTGTAGTGGCTGCCCAGCCAGTGAGTCAGAATCTCGTCCCGGCTGGCATTGCCCGCGACGTAGGTGAGAGGTACGCCGGGCAGCCAGTTGAGCAGCTGGCCAACCAGGTTGAAGGCGAGGGCTATGATGATGACCAGCCGGACAAAGCGGCGCAGCGAAAATTGGGGATGATCCCAGCGGGCCAGGTCGTCGAAAATCCAGGCGATGACGGGGCTAAGGGCGACGAAGGCGGGCAGCAGCAGGCGGCTCTGCCACAGCCCAGCGGAGAAGATGACGCCCCAAACCCAGAAGAGGTATTGGGCCAGGACAAAAATTAGGAGGAGGTTAAACGGCCGTTCCACCCCTTCCCTCTTCTTCCACTTGGCAAACGCATAAACCAGCACCGCTGGCAAAAAGATCAAAAACAGCGGCCCTGGTTGGCCGTCCTGGCTGGCGTCGTTGAGGCCCAAAATGAGGTCATGGGGCAGGCGCAGCAGGGCAATCGGATCGAAGCCGATGCCGGTGCCGGTGCCCGCGTAGGCGGCGGCGCGAAAATCGTCCCAAAACTGGCCGCCGAAGACAAACGGGTAAACCGGGTTGCCGGTGAAGGCCCAATTTTTGAGGTACCAGGGCAGGGCGATGAGGGTGGTGGCGGCGGTGAGGATCAGCAGTGGTATGAGAGATTTTTTTAACGCAGAGGCGCGGAGGCGCGGAGGGGTTTCTTGCTGCCAAAAATGCCAGACAACAAATCCGGCAAGCAGCAGCGGAGTGGCGAAGCTGGTGTATTTGAGGCCCATCGCCAGCCCGGCGAAAACGCCGCTGAGGATGAGCCAACCGGTCTGCTCGTTTTGCCGCCAGCGCAGCAGGGCGACGAGGGCGGCGATCTGGTAGAAGGCCAGCGGCAGATCGTTGTACGCCTGCGTGCCCAGGTTGAGCACCATCGGCATAGAGATGAGAACGAGAACGGCCGTCCAGCCACCAGATTGGCGCTTTTCTGTTCCTGCCGATTGTGGCACGGTGGGGACACCGGCCACAGCGCCAGACTCTGTGGCAAAAAATCTGCTTGAAATGAGGTAAACCAGAGCCATCAGCCAGGGGATGAAGCTGAAGTGGAGCAGTTTGGCGGCGATGTCGCCGCGCAGGCCTATCGCCAGGGTGAAGAGCATCTCGAACAGGGCGGGGAAGCTGAGGTGGGGGATGTCGATGCCGCCGACGATGCGCCCGGCTTCCAGGTAGAGCTTGGGACCTTTGAGGTGGTAGAACAGGCCGTCCCAATCAGTGGGGGGCAGCAGGGCGAGGGTGAGGGCCAGACCCAGGACGATGAGCAGGTAAAATGTGATGCCGCGTGCGGGGAGGTTTAACCGCAAAGAGCGCGGAGGACGCAGAGAAAAAGAAGAATTTGCGTCATCTGCGTTTATCCCCGTCCCATTTTTAAAGATTTGCCACAGGGCGAGGGCAAGGGCGACGCCTAACGTGCCCCAGAAGGCGGCGGGGATAAAGCCGCCGATGAGGCCGAGGCAGAAGATCCACAGTCCCAGAATGCCAAAGCCGAGACCGGTGCCGAAAACGGCCGTTTCCAACCCATCCATTCTTAATTTGACATAACTAAGTATTGTTGCGCCAATCCCCCAGGCAGCGAGGTTGATGAGAACGGCCGTAGCCACATCCAACAGCGACCGCCCCACGGACGACCAGGCAAAATCCAGCGCCAGCCAGGCAGACGGATTTTCCAGCAGAGCCACCAGCTGCGGCACGCTGAACGGCTTTTGCACCACGTAGTAGGCGCTCAGTCCGTAAAATAACCACAAAACAAAGAGAAAAACGATGCCCCATTTCAGCCTGGAATCACGCATGGGGGTAATCATACGGATGTCAGCAGTTTAGCACAAGAGGCTGTTTTCCTAATAAAGCGAGTCTTTGGGTTTCTATGATTTTGGTGGATGCCAACCCGCCGTGACCCACCTTTGGCGCGCTGGCACGATGACGTCGTTATTCATGTTCAGGGTGGTGATGGTGGCGCGGCCAACGGCCGTTAAGCCAATGATTCGCGAACCATTTTCTTCCCAGGCAAAATGATCTGTCCAATTTTGTTGTCGGGGGTGGAACAGCGCTGTTGTTTCTCCGGTTTGGGGATCGATACCAGTAGTTTTTGCGCCTTTGTATTCGTTACAAAGACGGCAGGCAAAACAGAGGTTCTCAAATATCCGTTGGCCTCCCTGACTTTCCGGCACGATGTGGTCGGGAACCAGGCGCTGACCAGAATTTGCCTGCAACGTTTGACAGTAAGCACAGCAATGGTCGTCTGCTTGCTCAAGTTGTAAGCGCAGCTCGGTGGGGAGGTAAATGCTCATGGAAATTACAGCTTGTTGGCGGGAGGAAGTTGGTAGCCACGCCAGCGCAGCAGGGCCGCAGCGTGGGCTTTTCGCAACATCAGGAGGTCGGCCTTTTGGCGCATGCTACTTAGCTCATCTTCTTCAAGTGGAGTCAAGGTTTCGTTGGCATTTTTGTAGAGCAAAGCCTCATACCGGTCCATCTCGTGCTCGCTTTGCTGGCTGCGGGCAATTTGCCAGAGCGCCTTATCGTCCAGGCGATCGAGAGCAGCCAGCTCTGTCTGAAATTGCACCGGCACATCATCCCAGCGAGGCGGGCTGCCAACCTCCACCGCGTGAAGCAATACGTCTGTCATGGATTGCTGCGTGGCCTTGGCGATTTGCTCAAAGCGCAGATAAAGATGCTCGGGTAAAGGTAAGGTAATATGTTGGACAGTCATCACAATCCTCGCTCTTGATTCTTAACCTGCATTATACGTGAAAACGGCCATAATTCTACCACACCCCCTTTCCGCTACATTCACTGCCCCCTAATCTAAAATTCACCCTTTTTATACCGCTTATTCCGGGTCCTGTTGTTAAGATGCTCCTGCTGAGGGGAGAAAAGTTAGTAGTCAATTTAATCCTTGCGGGAGCGAACGATGTACAAAACTATCAAAACCTTCTCTTTCCTGGTCTTGCTCACCTTGCTGGCTGCCGTTAGCTGGCCCCAACCCCAATCCACCGCTGCGGCCCCCATTATGCAAAGCCTCACCTGGCAGGGCGAAGAGTTTGCCCAGGGCGCTGGGGCCGACACGGCCGTTTCCCCCACCGGCCTCACCTTAGACGATGCGGCATTTACGGCCGTTTACACTTCCAATCCCATCCACACCCCCATTGGCTTCAATGCCCTGGTCACCAGCTGGGAGGCCGATGTGCCCACCGACACCAGCCTGGAAATCCAGGTGCGCACCCGTAAAGGCAATGGTGAGTGGTCCGAATGGTTCCATCTGCACAGCCATCTGGACCTGGTGCAGGAAGACGACCATGAGAACCTGAGCGACATGCTCACCGTGCCCGAGGCCGACGGCACCCACGACACAATTCAGTTCAGCGTCAGTTTCGGCCGTTTTAACAGCCTGGTGGCCCCCGAACTGCACAGCATCAGCTTCACCTTCATCGACACCACCGCCGGGCCTACGGCCGTAGAGATGCTGGCCCAACAGCAGGCGCTGGACGCCGCCAACGGCAGCAAACCCACCGATGGTTATCCGCGTCCCACGGTTATCAGCCGCGAGGTGTGGTGTATTTCGGTGGATTGTGACTACACTGCCGGACTGGAATACGACAACGCCAGTCACATGATTGTGCATCATACCGTCTCCAGCAACAGCAGCAGCAACTGGGCCGCCACCGTGCGCGCCATCTGGGCCTTCCATACCTATCCCGCCTCTACTACCTGTACCAGCTGCCGGGGCTGGGGCGACATTGGCTACAACTACCTGATTGACCTGAACGGCGTCATCTACGAAGGGCACAACAACCAGGATTACCTGAATCTGGATGTTGTGGGCACGCACGCTTCCGGGGCCAACACGGGCAGCATGGGCGTCTCGCTCATCGGCACCTTCACCTCCACCAGCTATCCGGGCCTGCCTGGCATTGCCCCCTCCGAGCCGATGAAAACATCGCTGGTAGAGCTGCTGTCCTGGAAGGCCGATCAGCGCGACATCAACGTCTTTGACGCCAGCGATGCGTTACCATTTGTCGCTGGTGGGCGGCCCAACTTGATGGGCCATCGGGACGCCTTTGGCACGACAGAATGCCCCGGCGACCAGGCGCATGTGCTCATTCCCTGGCTGCGTGACCAGGTTGGGGCCAAGATTGGGCTGAGCGATCCATATCTTTATGTCAATGAGAACAGCACTCAGTTTACCAAGAGCAGCGCCACCTGGTATGAAGGCGGTAACGAATGCGGCCACAACGGGCATTCTTACTACACCAACTCCACCACCAACCCGGCCGCAAGCGCCAACTGGGGTATCTGGCGGCCGGTGGTGCCAAAAAACGGCCGTTACACCATCGAAGCCTACGTGCCCTACTGCAACACCGGCAAGGGCGAAACCGCCGGGGCCACCTACGAAATTCATCACGCCAACGGCGTCACCGAAGTGACCCGCAGCCACCAGCAGTACGTCGGCCTTTGGGTGCCGCTGGGCACCTTTGACCTCACCGCCGGGACGGACAACTTTGTTTACCTGGATGATCTGGTCACCACGGACAACAGCCTGGGGCTGTGGTTCGACAGCCTGCGCCTGCTGGAAGTGACTGAGCCAGACACCATCACCGCCATCGCCCCGACTGATGGCAGCTGGACCAACAATCCGCAGGTGGCCTTTAGCTGGGACATTGACACGACCAACACCGTGATTTCCACCAGCCTCACCGTCAGCACCGACGCAGCGCAGACGAACAAGCTGGTGAACCAGACGTGGAACACGGCCGTTTTCAGCCACACCCACAATTTTGCCGCCGAACAACCGACGCTGTACTGGCAGGTTACGGCCGTCATGGACCACGGCAGCGGGGTTACCCAAACCCTCAGTACCCCGCCCCGGCAGTTGGGCATCGACACGACCGCGCCCACTTCAGAGGTAACGGCCGTTTACGAAATGTCAGGCGGGGTCAACTACCTGGTGGTCTGGACTGGTGCCGACGCCCTCTCTGGGGTGGCCAGCTATGAGCTGCAATACCGCCTGTTGGGTGATACAGACTGGACCAAGGTGGTGGAGACAACGGCCGTTAGCGCCCTCTTCACCCCGCCCAATCCGGACAGTTCTTATGAATTCCGCGTCCTGGCCACCGATGTGGCCACCAACCGCCAATCCGCCGACACCCCCGCTGCCGCCCTCGGCACCGATCAGGCAATTCCGCTGCCCCATGCTATAATGCTGCCGTTTATTACGCGGTAACCCGTAATCGGTAATCGGTTACTCATGCAACCGATTACCGATTACGGTTCACCGATTACCGACTATGGAGGCAGCACAAACATGACGGAGATTCAACACGTCGATATTTTGATTGTGGGGTCGGGGCCTTCAGGAACATCAACGGCATTACACCTGGTTAAAAGCAATCCAGCGTGGGCCAAACGCATTGTGGTGGTAGACAAAGCCGTGCACCCGCGCGAAAAGCTGTGCGGGGGCGGCGTCACCCACATTGGCCAAAATATTTTGGCGCGGCTGGGGCTGCCCTTCGAGCCTAAAAACTTTGAAGTGCGCGAAGTGCGCCTCATCTACGGCGATCAGAGCTACTCCTTTTTTGGCAATCCGGTTTTCCGCATTGTGCGGCGCGATGAGTTTGACCACTGGCTGGTGAAAACGGCCGAATCCCTCAACATCACCGTGCGCCAGGGCGAAGCCGTTACCGACGTGGTGCCACACGATGACTACGTGGAAGTCACCACGGAAAAAGCCATCTTTCACGCTAAAACGGTGGTGGCCGCCGACGGCTCGCGCAGCTTTGTGCGCAGCCGCCTCAAGTGGGACGATGATTCCCGCGTGGCCCGCCTTATCGAGGTGCTTACCCCGGAAAATGCCCACGCCCAGCCGGAATTTCGCGAGGGTGTGGCCGTGTTTGACTTTACCCCAATGACCGACCACCAACTGCAAGGCTACTACTGGGACTTCCCCAGCTACGTCAACGGCCAGCCGTTCATGAACCGCGGTGTCTTCGACAGCCGGGCCCGCCCAGAACGTGCCAAAGCCGATCTCAAGCAGACCCTGGGCGAGGCGATGGCCGCCCGTGGGCGGAACCTGGGCGATTACAAGTTGAAGGGTCATCCGATCAGGTGGTGGGGGAAAGACGGCCGTTTTGCCCAGCCCCGCGTCATTTTAGTCGGTGACGCCGCCGGGGTGGACCCGCTGATGGGTGAAGGCATCTCCTTTGCCCTGGGCTACGGTGAAGTGGCCGCTGCCGCCCTGGAGGATGCCTTTGCCCGGCAAGATTTCAGCTTCAGCGCCTACAAAACGCAGCTGCAAAAGCATCCCCTGTTTGTGCAGCTCGAAATTCGGACACGCCTGGCTCGCTTTGCCTACATCCTGAAGTACCCCCGCCTCTTCCGTGCCGGGTGGTGGGTGGCCCGCCGTGTCATCAAGTTTACCCGCTGGCGCGACCCTAACTACGTCCCCACCGAGCTGCCCCATATGCTGCTCACCGACCAGGTGCGTACCACCTGACCTCAGACTATTCAACTGCGCAGGCAAAGTGCATCTCAGGGTGCACTTTGCCTTATCAGTCCATTTTTGTTACGCAAATTTTATTGTGTAACAGCAACGAACTTCTTGCAAGCATCTCTGGCTTATGGTAACTTTTGTGCAGAAGAGAAGAACACCCTTTGTGCAAACAGTACAAAACCGATAAATTGCTGGACAATCGAGTAAATCCACAAGAGCAAAAACCTACAAGTGGCAGTTTACTCCAATAATTGGCAGATTTTGCTCTCATTTTGTTTGATAGCTTCCTGCAAATTAATGAATCCCTGAAAACGGTCGTCGTCTTGCCTTTCACAAATTAGAGGTTGCATGAGTTCCAACGCCGTCCTGCTTGATGTTAAAAACGTATCTTTAAGCTTTGGGGGCAATGCTGCTCTTTCAGACGTTGGATTTTCGGTAAAAGAAGGCGAAATCCGGGCGATTATTGGCCCCAACGGCGCGGGCAAAACCTCCATGCTCAACTGCATTAGCGGGTTTTATCGGCCGCAGAAAGGCCAAATCCTCTTCAAAACCTCAGACCTCACTAAAACCCCCACCCACCAAATTGCCTCTCTGGGCATTGCCCGGACCTTTCAGAATATTGCCCTATACACCGGCTTAAGCACCCTCGATAACCTCATGGCGGCGCGCCATATCCACATGAAGCAAAACAGCCTGGCCAGCATGGTGTACTGGGGTGGTGCCCAGCGTGAAGAAGTGGCGCACCGCGAAGTGGTTGAAGAAATCATTGATTTTTTAGAGATTGCCCATATTCGTAAGGCCACCGTTGGCGCACTTTCCTATGGTTTGCGCAAACGTGTGGAACTGGGGCGTGCGCTGGCTATGGAGCCCAAGCTGCTGCTGCTGGATGAGCCCATGGCGGGCATGAATGTCGAAGAAAAAGAAGACATGGCCCGCTTTATTTTGGACATTCACGAGCGGCGCGGCGTGACCATTGTGCTGATCGAGCACGACATGGGGTTGGTGATGGACATCTCTGACCGCGTGGTGGTGCTGGACTTTGGCGTCAAAATTGCCGATGGCGTGCCGGATGAAATCAAGCAAGATGCCCGGGTTATTGATGCCTATCTCGGCAAAGCCTGAGACCTGTCAGGTTTTCCCAAACCTGACAGGTCTGAACAACCACAGCTATGAACAATCCACAAACACTCCCTCAATACTTTTTGAAGCAGGTGCAGGTTTACGGCGCGGGCAAGGTGGCCCTGCGCCAGAAAGAGTTTGGCATCTGGCGCGAGTTTAGCTGGCAAGATTCGTATGAGAATGTGAAGCTGTTCACCCTGGGGCTGCTGGCGCTGGGCGTGCAGCGCGGTGACAAGGTGTGCACCATCGGCGACAATGACCGGCAGTATTTGTGGGGGTATTTAGGTTTGCTGGCGGCGGGGGCAACCCAGGTTGGCGTCTACACCGATGCCATTGCCAAGGAGCTGGCTTACATTGCGGTGCACAGCGATTCCACCTTTGCCATGGCCAAGGACCAGGAACAGTGCGACAAGATGCTGGAGATTCGGGCCGAGGTTCCGGGCATCAGGAAGGTGATTTACTGGGAAGATAAGGGGCTGTGGAATTATGATGATCCGTGGCTCATCTCGTTTGAAGAGGTGCAGGCGTTGGGCCGGGCCGTGGCGGAAAAGGAGCCAAACCGGTTTGAGACGGAAGTTTGGTTGGGGCAGGGGGAGGATACGGCCGTTCTCTGCTACACCTCTGGCACCACCGGCCTGCCCAAAGGGGCCATGCTCAGCCACAACAACCTCATCCACAGCACCCGGCTGTTTAACGAGATCGACCCGCGCTACGACAGCGATAACCATGTTTCCATCTTGCCGCTGGGCTGGATTGGTGAACATGCCCTGGGCATTGCCCCCCACGTCTACTCCGGCATCGTCATGAACTTCCCCGAAGAGCCGGAAACTGTGCGCGAAAACATCCGCGAAATTGCCCCCGAAGGGCTGCTGTACAACTCCCGGCTGTGGGAAAACATTGTCGGTATGGTGCAGGTAAGCATCAACGAAACCAGCTGGCTGAACCGCAAGCTGTACCATACCTTCCTGCCGGTAGGCTACCAGGTGGCCGACAAGCGGCTGCGCAACGAGCCGGTGGGCGCCGGGCTGAACCTGGCCTACAAGCTGGGCAACCTGACGGTGTTTGGTCCGCTGCGCGACAAGCTGGGATTGTCGCGCATTCGCTCGGCGTACACCGCCGGATCGGCGCTTAGCCCAGACGCGATGCGCTTTTTTCATGCGCTGGGGATCAATTTGAAGCAGGTGTACGGCTCCACCGAGGTGACGGGTGGCATGACGCTGCACCGCGACGGCGACATCAAGTTTGCCAGCGTGGGCAAACCGATTCCTGAGACCGAAGCCAGAATCGGCGAAGATGGTGAGATTTTGCTCACCGGGCCGATCTTGTTCCAGGGGTATTACAAAAACCCGGAAGCCACAGAATCCTCGTTGTGGGTGGATGAAAACGGCCGTCATTGGTTCCGCACGGGCGACGCTGGGTACATCGACGACGATGGCCACATCATTTACCTGGACCGCGTGAAGGAGATGCTGACGCTGGCCAACGGCGAAAAGTTCTCGCCGCAGTTCATCGAGGGGCGGCTGAAATTTAGCCCGTACATTCGGGACGTAATGGCCGTGGGCACCGAGCGCGATTTTGTGACGGCGCTCATCGTGATGGATTATGGCAACGTGGGCAACTGGGCCGAGCGGCGCGGCCTAGGCTACACCACCTTTATCGACCTGTCGCAAAAGCCGGAAGTATACGACCTGATTCAGCAAGCAATAGCGGAAGTGAATGAGAGTTTGCCGCCCAACGGCCGTATCCGCCGCTTCGTCCTCATGCACAAAGAGTTTGACGCCGACGAAGAAGAAATGACCCGTTCGCGCAAGCTGAAGCGCAGTGTGCTCTACAGCAAGTACGACGACATTATCCAGGGCATGTACAACGGCACCGACCGCGTTGATGTGCGAGCCACGGTGCAGTACCAGGATGGCAGTACGAGTGTGGTGGAAACGGCCGTAAAAATCGCCACCCTGTATTAGTAATCAGTATTCGGTTTTTGATTGTCATCCCCGCGAAAGCGGGAATCCACGCTGTTGAAGAAGATGGATACCCGCCTACGCGGGTATGACAACAGCAACTAACAAACTCGCAACTAGCAACGGATAAGCTTATGAACTGGCAGCTACTTCCCCAATTTGCAATTACCGGCTTGCTCAACGGCGGGCCGATTGCCCTCATCGCCCTGGGCATCGTCCTCATCTTCAAATCGTCTGAGGTGTTCAACTTTGCCCAGGGGCAAATGCTCCTCATCGGCACGATGGTGACCTGGTGGTTTGCTTCGGACGCCGGGCTGGGACTGCCGCTCTGGCTGGCCATCATCTGCGCCCTGGGTGTGTCTGTGCTGCTGGGGCTGCTCATCGAGCGCCTGGCCCTGCGCCCCATGACCGGGCAGCCGCTCCTCTCCATCCTTTTAATGACGCTGGCGCTGGCCCAATTTTTGCAAGGACTTACCATTCTGGTCTTCGGCACCGTGCAGCGCAGCTTCCCCGTCATTTTCGAAGTCACCAACCCCTACCAGATCACCCTGCCCTTCACCTACAACGACAACCCGATGATTGTGGTCCTGCGCCAAAATCTGGTCTGGTCCTTTGTTGTGGCCATGGTATGCGTCATCCTGCTCTGGCTCTTTTTCCAATATACAACCACCGGCCTGGCCATGCGCGCCACGGCCGAAAACCACGAAACGGCGCAAAGTGTGGGCATTCGTATCAACCGCGTCTTTGGCATCTCCTGGGCCATTGCCGGGGTCATCGCTGCCGTGGGCGGTATCCTCATCGCCACGGCCAGCGGCCTGGACTTGAGCCTGTCGATTGTGGTGCTGGCGGCGTTCCCCGCCGTGCTGCTGGGTGGTTTGGAATCCATCCCCGGTGCCGTGGTGGGCGGGTTGATTGTCGGCCTGGCCCAAGGGCTGGTGGCCCTACCCAACAGCGATTTCTTCCTAGGCCCCGATGCCGCCCAGGCTGTCCGCAACTCTGCGGCCATCATTCCCTACATCATCCTGCTTATCGTCCTGCTCTTCCGCCCTGATGGCCTTTTTGGCCAGAAACGTATCGAACGGATTTAGCGCAGCCGAGGGCTAAAGCCCCCGGCTACAAAATGGAAGCCCCGTTGGGGCTAAAACCAGCCAGGCCGTTTACGGCCTGGCATTCGTGGCAAACAACAACTAGCAACGGAGAATCAAATGGCTGTTTTACGACCAGCGGGTGATTTTGACCGCTCTTACGAACAAGATATGGCCGTGGTGCGCCAGCGGTGGCAGTACGTGGTGCTGATCGCCTTTTTGCTGCTGCTGTTTGCTCTACCCTATGTCGCCTCGGAATCGATTGTCTCGCTGGTAAACCGCATCTGCATTTTTATGATTGCGGTGCAGGGGCTGAATATTCTCACTGGCTACACCGGGCAAATTTCGCTGGGGCAGGCGGCGTTTATGACGGTGGGTGGCTACATTTCGGCGCTGCTGGTAGGCGTAGCTGGCTGGAGCTTTTTCCTGGCGCTGCCGGTGGCCGGGCTGGGCGCTGGTCTGGTTGGCTTGTTGTTTGGGCTGCCTTCTTTGCGGGTCAAGGGGTTTTACCTGGTGATGGCCACGCTGAGCGCCCAATTTATCATTCCCTGGTTTACCCGCAATTTGTGGCCCGACGTGCTGAACGGGGCGCAGGGCATCAACGTGCCCGTGCCAGTGATTCAGCTGCCGGTGATCAGTAACACCTGCTTTTTGGGCACGACGTTTGATCCAGAAACGGCCGCTTGCCTCTACCGTTTTGCCACCCCCACCCAATTTATCCACATCACCCTGGTGGTCCTCATCATCAGCACCATAGCCGCGCATAATATTTCGCGCAGCCGCCTGGGGCGGGCCTTTATTTCTGTGCGCGACAACGACCTGGCGGCCGAACTGCTGGGCATTAATTTGTTTGGCTACAAGCTGCGCGCCTTTTTTATCGCGTCGGTCTATGCCGGGGTGGCTGGGGCACTGCTGGCCCACAACCTGCGCCATCTCAATTCCGAGACGATTGGCCTGAACGACTCGATTTTTATGCTGGGCATGCTCATTGTAGGCGGTCTGGGTACCAGCGTTGGCCCGATTTTTGGCACCACGCTCATCATCCTGTTGGAAGAGCTGGCCACGCTGCTGACCCCGCCCATCATCGCCCTGTTCCCGGGCAATGCCGGGGGGATTGGGGCGGCGTTACGGCCGTTTATCTTTGGTCTGGCTTTAACCCTATTTCTGATTTTTGAACCACGTGGCCTGGCCTATCGCTGGCGCTTGATCAAGGCGGCGTGGCGGTTACGGCCGTTTGCCCGCTAAGTTGCGAGGTGTTCGCGGTTAGTGGCTAGTTGGTTGTACTTGCCACTAACCACCAGCCACTAACCACTTTTGGCCAAGGAGGTGAAAGTTCACAAACCATTTCACAGAAGTCGACGATCTTTATTTACCTAAGAAAAGGAGAGAGTAAACACATGAAGAAATTGCCCGTTTTTACGCTGCTGTTTTTGCTGGTAGGTGCCCTGTTTTTGGTCGCCTGCGGCACCCCCGCTGAAGTCCAGGAAGCTGTGGAAGATGCCGTTAACGAAGTGGCTCCCACCCTGGAAGCTGCGGCTGAGGAACTTGCGCCGACGGTGGAAGCGGCCGTTGCAGAAGTGGCCCCCACCCTGGAAGCTGCCGCCACCGAAGTGGCCGAAGAAGTGATTGAAGCAACCGAACCGCCGGCCGAAGAACCTGCCGCCGAACTGCGCACCGACAATCTTGAAGGCGAAACCATCACTTTCTACCACTTTGGCGACCTGTCTGGCCCGCTGGCGGGCATCACTGGTCCGCTGATCAATGGCTTTAACGATGCCGTAGCGGCCGTGAACGCCAACGGCGGTATTCGCGGTGCCCAGATCGAGCTCGAATTCACCGACACCCAATCCAGCGTCGATGAAGCCGTTGCTGCCTATGACCGCTACACCAGTGAAAACGACAACATCCTCGTCATGTTCACCTACGGCTCTGGTGATGGTGAAGCATTGGCCAGCCGTTTTGTCGAAGACCAGATCCCCAACCTGGCCGCTGGCCTTAGCTCCGTTGCCTTCTATGGACCCGAATCCGGCTACACCTTCGGCTATGCGCCCATCTATCCTGACCAGTTTGCCCTGTTCATGGATTACATCAGCGCCAACTGGGATTCGGTAAAGCCTGAGGGCGCTGGCGATGACATCAAGATCGCTTACATCAGCTGGCCCACCGCCTACGGGCAGGGTGCCTACACCGATGAGACCCTGGCCTACGCCGAATCGCTGGGCATCGAAATTGTGGCCAACGAATTGATCGACCCTGCGCCTACGGCCGATACCACCACCGCCATCCTCAATGCCCAGGCCGCTGGGGCTAACGTGATCTACACCAACTCGCTCGCCTTTGGCCCGGCTTCCATCCTGAACGGCATGGGGGCGCTTGGTTTGCGTGATCAGTTCCTGTTTGGGGCCAACAACTGGGCGATGGACATCTCCATCTACGCGTTTGTCAGTGACCCGGCTCTGGTAGAAGGCATGATCGCCCCGTTCCCCTACCTGTTCTGGAACGATGCGGATAACGCTGGTGTGCAGTTTGCTGAGGAACAGTTTGCGGCAAACGGCCGTCAACCGGCCGAGCATGGTGTGGGTTACCTGCTCACCTTTGCCGGTGTGGACCTGGCCGTGCGGGCCATTGAGCTGGCCATCGACAACGTTGGCTACGACAACCTGACCGGTGCCGATGTGCAGGCTGCCTTGATCGAGCTAGGGGCCATTGACGTGCTGGATGGCGTCATGCGCGTGGACTTCTCCAACGACAGCCGCTCGCCACATGAGGCCCAAATCCGACAGGTGCAGGGTGGCCAGTTTGTGATGCTGCAAGATTGGACCGCCACACCCGATCTGCGCCCGGCAGAAAACTTCTCTAACAATTAATCTTTTTTAGCCACAGAGGGCATACCCCCTCCCTAACCCTCTCCCTCTGAGGGGGAGGGGACTGGCTCCCTCTCCCTCTGAGGGAGAGGGCTGGGGTGAGGGTGTGTCTTCTGTGGTCGCAAATTCCTATGCTAAAAATCAACAATATCGAAGTCGTTTACAGCGATGTCATTTTGGTGCTACGCGGCGTCTCGTTGGAGGTGCAGCAGGGGCAGATTGTGTCGCTGCTGGGAGCCAACGGGGCGGGCAAATCCACCACGCTCAAGGCCATTTCTGGCCTGCTGCTGCGCGAGGATGGCGCAGTCACGCGGGGCAGCATCGAGTTTGACGGCGAACGGCTCGATAAGCTGCCCGCCGAAGAAGTGACGCGGCGGGGCATTGTGCAGGTGTTGGAAGGGCGGCGACTGTTCCAACATCTCACCGCCGAAGAAAATCTGCGGGTGGGGGCATTGGTAAACCCCAGCCAGGCGGACACCAGGCGGCTGCTGGAGCAGGTGTACGACTATTTTCCGGCGCTAAAGCCGCTGCGCCACCGCACGGCTGGTTACCTTTCGGGCGGTGAACAGCAGATGGTGGCGATTGGTCGCGCCCTCATGGCCAAACCGCGCCTGGTGCTGTTGGATGAGCCGTCGTTGGGTCTGGCACCGCTGCTGGTGCAAAATATTTTTGAAATTATTCGTCGTATTAACAAAGAGGGGGGTGTCTCGATTTTGGTGGTGGAGCAGAATGCCAACGTGGCGCTGAAAACGGCCGAATACGCCTACGTGATGGAAAACGGCCGTATCGTCCTCGACGGTGAAGCGGCCCAGCTCTCCCAAAACGCCGACATCAAAGAGTTTTACCTGGGCCTCACCCAGGTGGGTGAGCGCAAAAGCTACCGCGACGTGAAACATTACAAACGCCGCAAGCGGTGGATTGGTTAACAAGCGCGGAGTGAGCATCCTCAGATGCGAACGGGTTTGCTCGGTGCGCATCTGAGGATGCTTTCTTCTCATTGGAACTAAATTTATGACCGATTTAGATGCAAAACTGAAAGAAGCTGTTCGACATGCTTATAACAATGCGCCTGCTGTGCGGGAGCGATTTGACAAGGCCGGCATCACCCCCAACGACATTCAAGGCGTGGCCGATTTGCCCAAGATTCCGGTGCTGTCCAAGGACGAGATTGTCGCCTTGCAGCAGGCCGATCCGCCGTTTGGCGGCATGTTGGGCATCCCGCCAGAAAAGGTGACGCACATCTTCTTTTCGCCCGGCCCCATTTACGAACCCGCGCCCGAACCAGACGAAGGGGCCTGGGATACGGCCGTTGGCGCGCTCAAAACCACCGGCTTCAAACCAGGCGACGTGGTGCTGAACAGCTTTACCTACCACCTGGTGCCCGCCGGTTTTCTGTTCGACAACGCCTTTGGGCGGCTGGGCTGCACCGTGGTGCCCGGCGGCACCGGCAGCGCCGAGCTGCAAATTAAAATGATGCAGGATTTGCGGGTGACGGGCTACAGCGGCACCCCCAGCTTCCTGATGAGCCTGATCCAAAAGATCGAGGGCATGGGGCTTGATTTTCAAAAGGATTTTCAGCTAAAAACGGCTATCTTTTCGGCCGAACCGCTGCCGCCGAGCTTGCGGCAGGCGTTTGTGGCACAGTACGGTCTGGCGGTGGGCAATGCCTACGCCACGGCTGATTTTGGCCTGCTGGCGCTCAATACCGGCGAAGGCATGGCGATGAGCCTGCTGCCTGAGCCGATCATTGAGGTGGTGGACAGTGAAACAGGCCAGCCCGTTGGCCCCGGTGCGGCGGGTGAAGTGGTGGCAACCAACTTCAGTCGCGCTTACCCGCTCATCCGCATTGGCACGGGCGACATGGCGATGAATATGGATCCGAACCCCGGCCAGAGCCAGCAAACCGAGCGCAGCATCATCCTGGTGGGGCGTTCGGGCGAGGCGGCCAAGGTGCGCGGTATGTTTGTCCATCCCAACCAGCTGCGTTTTGCCACCGGGCAGATCCCCGGCGTAAAAAAGGTGCAGGGTGTGGTGTCTCGCCCTGAGCTGAAGGATCATTTTGTGGTGCGGGTAGAGGCGGAGGGGGTGGATGAAACGGCCGTAGCTGAAATGGTGAAAACGGCCGTGCAGGGCCTTTGCCGCGTGCGGGTGGACGAAGTCGAATTCATCCCCCCCGGCACCCTGGCCGACGGTGCCCCCGGCATGGTAGATGCCCGCGACTGGCAGGCGTGATCGGTAATCGGTAAACTGGTAGGGGCGAGGCAGGTAGGATATGATCAGAGAAAGTAAAACGATCATGTCTACTACCTGCCTCGCCCTTTTTGTTTAGAAGACGGTAACCATGAGTACAAAAACAATCATTACGGCCGCTCTCACCGGCGTCCTCACCACCAGAGCCCAATCCCCCGCCATCCCGTACACACCCGCTGAAATTGCCGAGGAGGCCCGGCGCAGCGTAGATGCCGGGGCCAGCATTGTGCACATTCATGCGCGTCAGCCAGACGGCCGTCCCGCCTTCGACGTTGAAACGTATGCCCACATTGACGCCGAAGTGCGCCAGCGCTGCCCCGACGTCATCATCAACTACTCCACCGGGGCCATCGGCATAGACCGTGAAACGCGCATTCACCACATTCGCGCCATCAAGCCAGACATGGCCGCGCTCAACATGGGCTCGATGAATTACGCCATCTACTCGCGCCAGCACAAAACGTTTTACCACGACCACGTCTTTGCCAATCCGTTTAAGGACATCCAATTTTTCCTGGAAGCGATGAATGAAGCCGGCACGCGGCCCGAAATGGAATGTTTCGACACCGGTCACATCAACAACGCCCAGCCGCTGATCGATTTGGGAGTTTTGCAGCCGCCGTACCAGTTCAGCCTGGTCATGGGCGTGTTGGGCGGCATTCCGGCCAGCACCAAGACATTGGTGCAGCAGGTGGACCAGCTCCCGGCAAACTCGCATTGGCAGGTGATTGGCATTGGCAGTAAGCAGTGGAAGTTGGCGGCAGCGGCCGTTTCCATGAACGGCAACGTGCGGGTGGGGCTGGAGGACAATCTCTACCTGCCCAACGGCGAACTGGCCCACTCCAACGGTGACCTGGTGGCCAAAGCGGCCGAACTGGTGCGCCTGGTCGGCGGGGAAGTGGCAAGCATTGCCGAGGCAAGAGCCATGCTGCAATTGGAGACGGTAAAATGAGTAAACAACGCGCAACGGCCGTTTCCTGGCCCAACAAACCGATGCCTGACGGCCGTAAAGAGCTGCTGCTCGATGGGCAGTACAGCCGCGAAGAGTTTGTCACCATCAGCCAGGGGCTGGTGCCGCAATCATCTGCCGATAAATGGTTCATCTATCTGGATGGCGAATGGCTCTACTTTCACCGCAGCGCCAGCGGCAGCTGCATCTTCCAGCTGCAAATTATGCCCGCCGACGAAGGTTATGCCGCCGATGTGCTGCTGGTCAATCAGGACCCGCGCCAGTACCGCTCCCTCTCCGACGAGTACGACGTGGCCCTGGTCTCTTACCTGATTGATGCCGTCTTGCTCGGTCGCTTTGCCCCGTTCCCCCAGCCTGAACAATTCTCCCAGGACGACCATGCCAAGCACCAACAGCACGTCATGGGCCAGGATGCGCGTGATGGTGGTTTAAGTTTGCGCGTCGTCAACGGTAACCGGTGAGCGGTAATCGGTATTCGCCATAGCCTGGGGATTCATCCCCAGGTCTTCGAGCCATGACCCAAGAAACTAACCCCGTCGTTTTGCTGAGCGGCAACACCTGGCACATCGTCGAGCACAGCCGCGAATCGTATGTGGCCTGGTGTGGCCAAAAGATTACCGACCGCCGCGCCCATGCCCGCCTGAACACCATCGGCCAGGAAAACCTTTGCCCGAAATGCCTGGCGCTATTTTCTGAGAACAAGGAATGAACATCAGGAACACAGAGCGGCACAGAGGAGCGCAGAGTTTCACAGAGAGAAAAAATCTGCGTAATCCTTCGGCAAGCTCAGGACAAGTTCTGCGAAATCTGTGGATAAAAAAATCATGGATAAACTGAAAACATCCCTCAACACCCGCAGTGAAGAATACAAAACCAACCGCGCCGCCATGCTGGCGCTGGTACAAACGCTGGAAACACGGCAGGCGCAGGCGCGTGCCGGTGGCGGCGAACGGGGCGGGCAAAAGTTTCGCCAGGAGGGCAAGCTGCTGCCCCGCGAACGGCTGGAGCTGCTGTTGGACCCCAACACGCCGTTTTTGGAGCTATCTCCTCTGGCGGCGTGGGGCATGTACAACGACGAAGCGCCCGCCGCCCTGCAAATTGTGGGTATTGGCGTGGTGGGCGGCGTGGAGTGCCTGGTTTCGGTGAACGACGCCACGGCCAAGGGCGGCGCGGTCTACCCAATGTCGCTGCAAAAGACGCTGCGGGCGCAAACCATCGCGGCCGAGAACCGGCTGCCCTGTATCACCTGCGTGGAGTCGGCCGGGGCGAATTTGCTGTACCAGGACGAGATTTTTATTTTGGGCGGGCGCACCTTTGCCAACCAGGCGCGGCTGTCTGCCGCCGGGATTGCGCAGGTGGCGCTGGTGTTTGGCTCGTCCACGGCGGGTGGGGCGTACGTGCCGGGCATGAGCGACTACACCGTGTTTGTGCGGGGCAAAGCCACGGCATACCTCGGCGGGCCGCCGCTGGTGAAGATGGCCATCGGTGAAGAGGTGGATGACGAGACGCTGGGCGGGGCGGCGATGCACGCGCAGGTGTCGGGGTTGAGCGATTATTTGGCGGAAGATGATGCGGATGCGGTGAGAATCGGCCGTTTTATAACTAGCCAGCTCCATCAGCAAAAACCACACGCCTGCCTCAGCCGCCGCCAAACGCCGCGTGAGCCCGCTTACGATCCCGACGAGCTGCTGGGTATCATCCCTGCCGATCCGCGCGTGCCGTTTGACATCCGCGAAATCATTGCCCGGCTGGTGGATGGCTCCGAGTTTTTTGAGTTTAAGCCAGAGTACGGCCCAACGCTGGTGACAGGCCATGCGGTGCTCAACGGCTGGCCGGTGGGCATTTTGGGTAACAACGGCATCCTCTTTTCCGAATGTGCCAACAAGGCGGCGCAGTTTATCCAGCTGTGCAACCAGAGCCGCACGCCGCTGATTTATCTGCAAAACATCACCGGCTTCATGGTGGGCACGCAGTACGAGCGGGGCGGCATCATCAAACACGGCAGCCAGATGATTAATGCGGTGGCTACCAGCAGCGTGCCGCAGTTTTCGGTGATTGTGGGTGGGTCTTATGGGGCGGGCAATTATGCAATGTGCGGCCGTTCCTACGATCCGCGCTTTTTATGGAGCTGGCCCAACAGCCGGGTGGCCGTCATGGGCGGCGAGCAGGCGGCCGGGGTGCTGGGCATTGTGCAAGAAAGTGCCGCCAAACGGCGCGGCATCGAGCCGGACAGAACCACCATTGAAGCGATGCAGATGATGACGCGGCAAAAATTTGAGCAGGAGTCGGACCCGTACTACGCGACGGCGCGGCTGTGGGACGACGGCATTTTGGACCCGCGCGACACGCGCCAGGCACTGAGCGTGGGCCTCTCCGTGGCGCACAACGTCGATTTTGTGACGCCAGGCCAACCGCATTACGGCGTTTTTCGAATGTAATTGGAAGGTTAAGCTTCCAATCTCGACCTGCCTTTATCTAAATACTTTGTTACACAAGTTTTCTTCACTTGTCATTCCCACGATGGCGGGAATCCAAAAGATGGATGCCTGCCTGCGCAGGCATGACAGTAGAGTGAATGAATCAGGTTACGCAGCATTAAAATCAATCCCGAGAAAGTAGAGTTTAAAAATAGCCCAACTGCTTTTCAAAAAGCAGCACCAGGAAAGATCTTCTTTGGCGGTGATGAGAGAAGAAACAATGGTGGCAAGCAGGCCGATTGGATACTCCATGGTGGCGGCAATCGTGGCCGCCAGCTCCCGATTTTCGTCGGAGGTTTGGAAGAGGTGCTCCAACTCATGACGGGCAACGTGTTGTTTGGCCAGCTCAGGTAGGGAATCTCTAACAAAAGCAACACCCTCGCGACACACCACCCCATTTAATCCGCCAAGCTGCTCGGAGGGAATTTCGTAAACCAGTAAATCCATTGCTTCACGATACTCAGCTTTTGTAACGGTTTCGCGCAGGCTGCGCTTCTCTATGATTTCATCAATTAGCTGCCTTTGTTCGGCATCGTAAGCAAATGGGTAGTCGTCTGAACCATCTTCACAAATTGGGACTGCGGTAATGCGTGCTTTTGTTTCTGGGGGGACGATGCAGTTGCAGTTGTCTGTGTAGAGTTCCAGCCCAGCCATGCTAAAGATGAGCAGGAAGACGGACCAGATGAGCACTTTTTTGAGACGGTTTTTCATTTTTTTAGAGAATTGATAGGTTATTGAGATTGCGGTCTGGCGGGGAACCAGTGCTGGCCAGCACCAAGCTCACCCTTTGCCTTTATATTACAAATGAATCGCAAAACAGGCCAGGAACACAAAGTTTTTGGTTTTCCTTTGCGTTCTTGGCGTGCTCTGCGGTGTAAAAACTCAGGAGCCCAGGGTTACCGGGAAGGTTGTTTCGCGGTAGGTGTCGTTGGTGCCGGTGGAGAGGCGCAGCTGCGCTTCGCCCGGGGCGGCGTCGGCGGGTGGCGTGAGGCTGGTTTCCCAGTAGCCAAAGACGTCGGGGGTGACGGTGACCGAGGCCAGCACCACGTCGCCTTGCACCAGTTCTACCAGTACGGTGCTATCGATGGGATTGACGGCCGTTCCCACCACCTCAGTCGCCCGGCCCGGCGCAAAAGTTAGCTGGGCCGGTTCCCACACGGTGAACAGGTTGGCCCGCTCGTCGGTGGGCGGCACCAGGGTAAGCAGCTGGTCGCTGTCCCAGAAGACGTCGGGATTGTTGCTCAGCAGGCCGCCGGTGGTGACGCGCAGGCGAGCGGTGTCACAGTTGGCAGCGGCCGTTTCTGGAACGATGATTTGCGCCCGCCACGGCCCGTTGCCGGCGCTAAATTCAATGTCGGCTTCCAGGTTTTCATCGGTGTCGGCCGGGCAGCCAAATAGCCCCACCTGGATACTGTCGTCGATCAAATTACGGCTCTCCCCGCTGATGAGCAGCGTCTGGCCCGCGACGATAATCTCACCCCCCATTGGCTGGTTGACGATGACGATGGGGCGTGTTTCATCTTCGGCCAGCTGTAACTGCACGGGTACGGCCGTATCCACCCCCGCAACCCGCACGTGCAGTGTGGCAGGCCCGGTGCGATTAAACGGGATGGCGGCGCTAATCTGCCAGCTGCCGGTCGAGGCATCCACATCAGCAAAGGCCAGCACATTTTCGCCGTTGCTGCTGGTGCCGTTGGTCAGCAATTCCACCTCCAGCCGCTGGCTGGGCACCGGGCTGACGCTGCCGCTAAAGGTAAAGTCGCGCCCCACGGTGATGGCCTGGTTGGGCTGGGGGCTGTCTACAGTGAGGGTGTAGCTGATCGGTTCGGTGGCCGCAACGGTTGCTGGTTCGGTTGGTTCAGCCGGTGGGGTGTCGGTGGGTAGGGTGGTAGAAACGGCCGTTGCTGCTTCGGGCACAGCGGTGTTTGTCGGCGGAACGTCGGTGGCCGTCACTTCAATTTCGGTGACCACTTCGGTGGTGGGTGGGCCAGGGATGGCTGTGGGTGTAGGGGCCGGGGCGGGTTCGCCGCAGGCGATCAGGCCCAGGATAATAAAAATTGCCAGGATGGCGGTGGGTAACGATTGCTTTTTCATAAGACACAACTCCATTGTCTAAAAAACGGTATGGCTGGAGGATAACAGGTCGGCGGTGGGGTTGCCCTACGGCCGTCTGACGACAGGTGAACGACTCTACGGTACAATGCCTTGATGAATGAAGCGCATTATGAAGCAGAACTGCCGTAATGCATCCCCCAACCGCTTGCATTATAATGGAGGCATCTTTACCAACCGCCCTCGCCGTTCGATTAACTACCCCCTGAGGACCGCCATGAAATTTGATGTGACCCTGCTTTCCCACGACTTGCACCAGATGACCCACCTGGCCCAAACGGCCGAATCCCGCGGCTTCGATGGCTTGTGGACGGCCGAAACCAACCACGATCCCTTCCTCCCCCTGCTGCTCAGCGCCGAGCACACCAGCAATTTACAGCTAGGTACCGGCATCGCCGTCGCCTTCCCGCGCACGCCCGCCATTCTGGCCCAGATCGCCTGGGATTTGGCGAAGTTTAGCAACGGCCGTTTCCTCCTCGGCCTCGGTACCCAGGTAAAGGCCCACAACCGGCTGCGCCTGGGCGCACCGTGGGACAAGCCGCTTAAGCAGATGCGCGAGACGATTCTGGCCACCCGCGCCTTTTGGGATTGCTGGCAAAACGGCACCCCGCTCGACTTTGTCGGCGAATATTTCAAGCTCCAGCTGATGACCCCGTTTTTCAATCCCGGTCCGATTGACCACCCGCACATTCCCATCTACATCGCCGCCGTCAACGAAGGCATGCTGCGCCTGGCGGGTGAGCTGTGCGAAGGCGTCCACATCCACGCGCTGCATTCGGTGAAGTACCTGGAAGAGTTTGCCCTGCCGCACATCGAGACGGGTTTGCACAGAAACGGCCGTTCCCGCGCCGATATTTCGCTGAATACGGCCGTCTTCGCCATCCCCACCGATGATCCCGCCTACGAAAAATGGGCCGAAGCCCACGTGAAGCAGCAAATTTCGTTTTACCTGAGCACCCCGGCGTACCGGGTGCTGGCGAAACTACATGGCTGGGAAGAAACGGCCGTGCAGCTTAGCCAGATGGCCCGCGGCAACCAGTGGGCGCAAATGCCCGGCCTCATCAACGACAACATCCTTGACGCCATGGCCGTGCGCGGCACCTGGGCCGAACTGCCGCAAATCATCCACCAAAAATACGGCACGCTGCTCGACCGCGTCAGCTACTACCTGCCCTTTGTCCCCGGCGAAAATGAAGCTGGCTGGCAGGCGAGTATTCAAGGGTTTGCAAGTATGCAAGATCGCAAGTATGCCAGAGGCGATTAAGTTAGTTTGCTAAGAGCAAGAAATTAAGTGCAATAGTTTGGTGAACGCATGGATAACAAGCCGACAAACTTTGATACCTGGAAGCAAAATGTGCATCCTTCAATTCAGAAAGACCCTCTTTGGAATTTTTTAGCCTATCAAAAAGCGCTATTCGCCTATGATTTGATGTGGGAAGATTGTGACAACTTGCTTTCAAATGAGCGTGGCAAAGCAGTTGCCAGACAACTTACTCGAAGTGTAGGTTCAATCAGCGCCAATATTGAAGAAGGATTTGGTCGTGGATACGGCCGTGATTATGCTTACCGGCTTAAAATTGCTATAGGTGAAGCAAGAGAATCACGCGGATGGTATTGGAAAGGTCGCAAACTTCTTTCAAAGGATGTGGTAAATCACCGAATAGCGCTTCTAGATGAAATAATCGCCCTCATTGCACCAAATATAAGTAAACAAGGTAAGTACAAGAAACAGCAATAGACTTGCAAACTTGCCACTTGCAAACTCGCAAACAAGGAGACCCATGTCAATTTACTTCAATGACGAACACGACATGCTGCGCCAGACGGTGCGGCGGTTTGTGGAGACGGAAATTAATCCAAATGTAGAAGCGTGGGAAGACGGCCGTACTTTCCCCGCCCACGATCTCTTCAAAAAAATGGGCGACCTGGGCCTGCTGGGCATTACCTACCCGGAGGAAGTCGGCGGCATGGGGCTGGATTACTGGTACCAGGTGGTCATGCTGGAGGAAATCGGCAAGGCCAACTGCGCCGGTGTGCCCATGGCCATCGCCGTGCAGACCGATATGGCTACCCCCGCCCTGGCCGAATTTGGTACCCCCTGGCAGAAAGAGACTTTTTTGCAACCGGCGGTGAAGGGAACGGCCGTCTTCTCCATCGCCGTCAGTGAACCAGACGCCGGGTCCGACGTGGCCGCCATCCAAACCCGCGCCGTGGCCGATGGCGACGACTACCTCATCAACGGCAGCAAAATGTGGATCACCAGCGGCACCCAGTCCGACTACCTCACCCTGCTGGCCCGCACCAGCGACGAGCGCGGCTTCAAAGGCATGTCGCTTATCATCGTGCCCACCGATTTGCCCGGCTTCAGCGTCAGCCGCAAGCTAGAAAAGCTGGGTAACCACAGCAGCGACACCGCCATTTTGTCCTTCGACAACCTGCGTGTACCGCAAAGCCACCGCATTGGCTCTGAAGGTATGGGCTTTTTGCTGCAAATGAAGCAGTTCCAAAAAGAGCGCCTGGCTGGCGTCGTCATGGGCGTTTCCGGCATGGAGCGCATCTTGCGCCTTACCATAGACTACTGCCGCCAGCGCCACACCTTTGGCCGCCCGCTCATCGCCAACCAGTGGATCCAGTTCAAAATTTGCGAACTGCTCACAGAAGTGGAAGCTTTGCGCCAGTTGGCGTACCATTGTACGCGCATGATGGTGGCCAACGAAGACATGACCAAAGAGGTCTCGATGGCCAAGCTAAAAGCGGGTAGACTCGCGCGCGAAGTGGCCGACACCTGCCTCCAGTTTCACGGCGGCATGGGCTACGTCGAAGAGTACCCAATGGCCCGCTACTTCCGTGACGCCCGCCTGCTGTCCATCGGCGCGGGTGCCGACGAAATTATGCTCGGCGTCATTGCCAAATATGAAGGCATCTTAACCAGATAGGAACCGTGAACGGTAGTCCGTAAACGGTGGGCAGTTACCGATTACCGACCACCGATAACCGAAAAAAGGGAGAAAACACATATGAACCAAATTCGCGTAATGCGCTCATTTGTAGCCGCCGATGCGCTGGCTGAACTCATTCAGGCAGACTACAACCTGGCTGGCCCGGTGCGCTGCAAGCTCTTTAGCAAAATGCTGCGCACCCAAGACAACGATCATTACAAAGTGACCACCGGCAATGGCGAAAAATATGTGGTCCGTGTGTACCAGTTTGACACGCGGCTCAATCGCCAGGAATCTGACTATTTGTACGAGGTTGATTGGCTCAACTATTTGCACCAGGCTGGTTTGCCCGTCTCTTACCCCGTCCGCCGTGCCGATGGGGGACTGCTCAGCCGCCTGAACGCGCCCGAAGGGTTGCGCTATTACGCCCTGTTTAGCCTGGCCCCCGGCCGCCCCATGTCGATTAAAAATGAGGAACAGCTTTTTGTGATGGGCCGCGAGATGGCCCGTATTCACCTGGCCTCCAACGATTACCAGGGCCAGTTCGCGCGCCAGCCGATGAACCTGGAATTCCTGGTCGATAAGCCCATTGAGCGCATCAAGCAATATTGGGACGAAGACCGTGCCCAAGACCTGGAAATCCTCATGATTTCTGCCGAGGAAGCCAAGGAGGAAATTTTGGCGCTGATTGCCAACGAATATTACACGCCCGACAGCTGGGGACCGATCGGTGGCGACTTCCACAGCGGCAGTGTCTTCTTCACCGACGATAATCAACCCACCTTCTTTAACTTCGATTTGTGCGGCATAGGCTGGCGGGCTTACGACATCGCCGTCTTCTTGTTCAACACCAACCTCATTCACAACAGTTCCGCCGAACTGTCGGAGGCGTTTTTTGCCGGGTACTACTCGCAGCGCCAGCTTTCCGACAATGAACACGCGGCCATTGCCCCCTTCATCACCATCCGGCGCATCTGGCAAACCGGTCTCTTCTCCATGAATGATGGCCTGGTGGGGCATACGTTTATTGCGCCAGCCAACAACTGACGGGAAGTAATTTAGTAATTGGGTAATTGAGTAATTTGGTCGTCTATCTCCCCAATTACTGAATTACTCAATTACCCAGTTACCCAGCATACGCTTGTGATTCGCTCAATTTTAATTGCCAACCGGGGGGAAATTGCGTGCCGCATTGTGCGGAGCTGCCAGCGGCTGGGCATACGCACGGTGGCGGTTTATTCAGAAGCGGATGCGGGGGCCAGGCATGTACAGGTGGCGGACACGGCCGTTTCTCTCGGCCCCGCTCCCAACTCCTACCTCAACCAAACCGCCCTCCTCAACGCCGCCCGCCAGACGGGGGTAGACGCCATTCATCCCGGCTACGGCTTCCTGGCCGAAAACGCCGACTTTGCCCGCGCCTGCGCTGAAGCCGGTTTCATCTTCATCGGCCCCCACCCGGAGGCCATTGCCCTGATGGGCAACAAACGCGCCGCCAAAGCGCTGGTGGCCCAGGCTGGTGTGCCTGTGGTGCCGGGCTACAGCGGGGCGGATCAATCGGACGGCCGTTTCCAATCCGAAGCCGAAAAAATGAGTACGCCTCTGCTGGTCAAAGCCGCCGCTGGCGGGGGCGGCAAAGGCATGCGCACCGTTTGGGCGCTGGATGAACTGCCTGAGGCCCTGGCCGCCGCGCGGCGTGAAGCATTGGCCGCGTTTGGCTCGGCTGAGCTGCTGCTGGAAAAACTCGTTTTGCAGCCGCGCCACGTGGAAATCCAGGTTTTTGGCGACCAGCACGGCCGCGTCATCCACCTGGGCGAGCGCGACTGCTCCATCCAACGGCGGCACCAAAAAGTGATCGAAGAGTCACCCTGCCCGGCGCTGACGCCGGAGCTGCGGGCCAACATGGGGGCAACGGCCGTTGCCGCCGCCCGCGCTGTGCAGTACGACAATGCCGGTACGGTGGAATTTTTACTCGACCCCGACGGCAATTTTTATTTCCTGGAAATGAATACCCGGCTCCAGGTGGAGCATCCCGTCACCGAGATGGTCACCGGGCTGGACCTGGTGGCCTGGCAAATTGCGGTGGCGGCGGGTGAACCGCTGCCGCTGGTTCAAGACGCGGTGTCGCTGTCGGGCCACGCCATCGAGGCACGGCTGTATGCGGAAAACCCGGCCAACAACTTTTTGCCGGTGACCGGCCCGGTGCTGCTGTGGCGTGCCCCGGCAGGTGAAGGCGTGCGCGTAGATGACGGTATTCAGACCGGCGATGAAGTTTCGGTGCATTACGATCCGATGCTGGCCAAGATTATTGCCCACGGGCCGGATCGGCAGACGGCCGTTCAGCGATTGGTGCGGGCATTGGAAACGGCCGTTTTACTCGGCTTTACCCACAATTTGCCCTACCTGCACGCCATCGTGCAGCAGCCCGATTTTGCCGCTGGCCGCTACAGCACCCACTTTCTGGCCGAGAAGCTGGCCGATTGGCCGCCATCCGGGGGGGAAATGCCGTTGGCGCTAATTGGCGCGGCGCTGGCCCAATTTTACCGCTGGCCCCAGCACCCCCACAGCGGCGGCCACTGGCGCAACAATCCGAACGGCCCCAGCCGCAGCCAGTTTCGCCTTAGACCTGACAGGTCTCATTATCCGGATAACCTGTCAGGTCTTGTCACCGTGCTGTTGGAGCCGGTGCGCTTCCAGGTTAATCAATTTAACATAACGATTCAGAATGAGCAGTTTGCCGTTACTGCCGCGCCGCAGGTTGGGCCGGAGTGGACGGTGCTGGTGAACGGCCGTTCCCACCGCCTCCTCATTGTGCGGCACGGCGACGATTTTTGGGTGCAGACCGAAAGCGGGGTGGTGTGCGCCACGGCCCTGCCCCGGTTGCCCCGGAAAACGGCCGTTTCCGCCACAACTGGTTCCCTGCGTGCCCCTATGCCCGGTTCGGTGCTGGTGGTGCTGGTGCAGGCCGGGCAGATGGTAGCCGAGGGCGATCCACTGCTCAAGCTCGAAGCGATGAAGATGGAGCACACCATTCGCGCCCCCGCGGCGGGCCGGGTGGCCGAAATTTTCTATGCCCCCGGTGATGCGGTGCCTGCCGATGCCCAGCTGCTGCGGTTGGATTTTGGCAATTGACAATTTAAACAGGCATGGCAAAATCTAGCTGAGATTGGTTTGGTGATGGTATGCAAGCAATTGTCATCTCTGAAAACGGCGAGGAACGAGAGTATTTGAGTTATGTGCTGCGCCATGCTGGTCTTGCGGTGGCCCGCACAACGACGGTGAAGATGGTCATCTCTTCCCTGCTCAAACAGCCGGTAGACCTGATTTTACTGTCGGCCAAGGGGCATACGGCCGTTGCCGAAGACGTGCAGGCCATCCGCAAAATGTCTCAGGCCCCCCTCCTGCTGCTGCACGATGTCCTCTCCGAAGACGAAACCTGCGATCTGCTTGATGCGGGCGTGGATTTGATTTTGGAACGGCCGTACTCTCCCCGCGTGTTGTCCCGTTATGCCACCATGTTTTTACGCCGTTCTGGCTCCGTGCCCATCTCCATCCTTACCACCATCCAGATTGATACCATTAGCCTGGACCCCAGCACCCGCACGGTAACGGTGGTAAACCAGCGGCCGCAGCAGCTGACGCCGCTGGAATTCCGCCTGCTGTATATCCTCATGGCCAATGCCGAACAGGTCATCCCGATTGATGTGATCATCGAGCGCGTGTGGGGTTACAACGGTGAAGGCAACCGCGAATTGGTACGCGGTTTGGTGCGCCGCCTGCGGCGCAAAATCGAGCCAGACCCTCAGCAAACCCAGTTTATCCACAATCACCCGGGCATCGGCTACCGTTTTTCGGGCTAATCGGGCGGTAAAACCTCACTTTTGGTCCAAAAAACGGGTCTTTGGGTGCTACTGATTTGGTACGTCCTCAACAGTTTTTACACACAAATGACACACAGACTACCCTACATTTTGCACAAGGCCGCTCTATATTTACCAGACGATAGTGAAACGGGTTATTCATGTATACCCGAAAGGAAAGAGGTAGCAAAACTCATGAACATGGCTCAATCCAAGAATATTGGATTATGTCCCGACTGTGGTGAAGAAGTGCGTTTTAAGAAAGTGCCTTTTGTGGGCCAGACGATTGTATGTCGTCGCTGTTCGGCTCAACTTGAGGTGGTACGCAAATCGCCGGTTGTGTTGCGGCTGGCAGCGGATGCCTGGGAAGAAGAGATTGAGAGTGACGAATTTGATGAAGCACCCCGATCCAGCTCACGCAACAAAAAGGAGCGTTGGTAAGGCAAACGGCCGTAACCAGCAGTCCCACCCAGCAGCTTTTTATGAGAGTGATCCTTTAACCTGACGGGCCGCAAGTAACGGTTTGGTAAGCCATTATGGTCTTTTTTGTTTATCAGACCTGTCGTGACTGCGCTTTCACCCATTACCCGTGTGAAATTTCAGGGCGCAGTAATCATATTTCTATTAGGAGGTAATTGATCATGAGTGTAAATCCGCAGCCTAAAACAGAAATTGGCATTTGCCCCGGATGTGGTGCCCGAATTCGGTTCCAGAACAAGGTGCAGGTTGGCGAATTTGTCATTTGCGATGAGTGTGGGGATGAATTGGAAGTGGTGAGCATGTCTCCCGTCAAGCTAGACTGGGCCTTTGAAGACCCATTTGACGAAGATTACGAGGGTGACTACGACGAAGATTTTGACGACGACGATCTCGATTACGATGACGACGAGGATGATGACGACTGGGATGATTAACGCTTTAGAGGTCTAAGCCGGTTGGTTTGGCCAGAAGCTTGTTAAAAACTATAATCCCAATTGACAATTGAAAAGCTTAAAAAGCACCATCTTTCACCTATGAAAGATGGTGCTTTTTTTCGGATTAAAGCAAAAAAGGACAGATAGTGCATGAAGCAATTATTGAGTAAACGAACAAAGCGGCAGGGGGTGAAACGGCCGTTTTCCTGGCCAAAATTTTGGTACGAAACCCGCCTGGCATTTTTGATGATCGTGGGGGCCTGCCTCGCTGCGTTTGGTTACGCCATGTTCCAGGTGCCTTTCAACATTGCCGCCGGTGGCGTGTCTGGCATTAGCATCATTGTAAATTATTATGTTGGCTGGCCGGTGGGGCTGCTGTTCTGGCTGCTTAACCTGCCGCTGCTGGTGCTGGGCTTTTTTTATCTGGGGCGCTGGTCTTTTCTGCTGCGGACGCTGGTGGCAGCTACCATCTTCTCCATTGCCACTGACGTGTTTGTGGCCTACATGCCGCATTTGCTGACTCAGTACCCCCTCACCAACGATCTGCTGCTGACGACAATTTATGGCGGGATTGTCGGTGGCATTGGTGGTGGGATCATTTACCGGGCGGGTGGCACGATGGGCGGGACTGGGATCATCGGCCGTATCATCCAAAAGAAGACGGGTCAGCCCTTGAGCCAGGTCTACTTTTACACCGATGGCCTCACTATCCTGGCCGCCGGTGTGGTGTTTGGCTGGGAAATTGCCCTCTACGCTTTTTTGATGCTGTTTCTCAACGGGCTGGCCTCGGATTACACGTTGGAAGGCCCCAGCAGCGCCCGCACCGCCACCATCATCACCAACCACCCCCAGGCGGTGATCGATGAGTTGATGGTGCATTTGCATCGCGGGGTGAGCTACTGGGAAGTGACCGGCGGTTTTACCGGGCAGAAGCGCTTTCTGGTGCAAACCACCATCACCCGGCCGCAGGTAAACGAGCTGAAGCAGGTGGTGGCCCGCATCGATCCAGAAGCGTTTGTGACCATTGGCGTCAGCCACGAGGCGATGGGTGCCGGTTTTGCCCCCCTGCCCGCCAACCTACCGCAATAGTCTGTGGACAACTCCGAGAATAAGCTACGATATCCCATTTTCCCGCACGAGGGCGCTGCGCGCCCCGTGCGGAGAGAGAAATTGGGGTTTTTCAGGTTTTGTGGTCATTTTGACCACAAAACCTGAAAAACCCCACCACCTGCGGCAGCGCCAGGCGCAAAGCGCCGAGGCGCTGCCCATGCCCCACACAGGGCTGAACGTGTATGAACGGCCGTTCCCCAACAATTTACAGAGCGGCTAAAAGTGTATTGGTGGCGTCCACTTCGGCGGTGATGCCCATGTCGGTGAACAGGGTGATGGCACGGCCGTACGCCTGGCGGGCGGCGTCGGGCTGCTGGTCGGCGGCGTGGGTTTGCCCCAGCGCCCGCCAGACGTATGCCTCCAGGTAGGTGTCCTGGTTTTGTTGGGCGATTTTTAAGGCCTGCTCCAGCCAAACGGCCGAATCGCCCAGCGCCCCCTTGCCCCGCTTGATCAACCCCATGGTGTACAGCGCATACGGGTAGCTGTGCGGCTCTTCAAACGACAATACCTGCTGCGCCCGCTGCTCGGCCTGGTCTAAGTGGCCCAGCTCATACTGCGCCTCGGCGATGTTGGCCGCCGTCATCGAGGCCCAGTAATCTAGCCGGGCCTGCGCAAAGTAGCGCAGCGTCGGCTCCCCAACGGCTACAACCTGGTCAAAGGCCCGCATGTTCAGGTAAACGGCCGTTAAAAAGTTGTTCAGCTTCTCCTGGCTAAAGCGATCCCCCAGCTGCTGGTACGTCTGCCGGGCTGCCTGCGCATAGTCAAGCGCGGTTTCGTGCGCCCCCTGGCGCGCATACACAATGGCCAGGTCATACTGAATTTGGGCCAGGGTGGCCGGATTGTTCAGCTGTTCGGCCGTATTTTTGGCAGCCAGGTAATGGTCAACGGCCGTTTCAAACTCCCCTTTTTCGTCCAGCACCCCGGCCATCAGCCGCCGGGCGTGGTAATACGCTTCCAGGGCGGCATGCCACGCCTGGTTCAGGCTGCGCTCGCGCATCAGCACCAGGCCGCGCAGGTGGCTGAGGTGGGCCTGCTCTTGCAGCAGGCGCGAGACGTGCAGAAAGGATTGCTCGTAGGTAGAAAGGGCTTCGTCCAGAGCGCCCGTTTCAAACTGGAGCTGCCCTTTGAGCCGATTGGCGGCAATCTGACGCTCGCTGCTGGTGTGCCAGGTGTGGCCCGCCAGCTCACGCAGGCCGTCGGCAGGCTGGCCCAGCAGCTGGTACAGCTCGGCGCGAATCAGCCCCAGCTTTTCGCTGCTCTCTGGGGCCAGGCGGCGTTGGGACAGCTGGGCAAACAGCGGCAGGGCGGCTGGCCCCTGCCCACGCCGAATTTCTCGTTCACGCTGATCGAACCAGAGGTCAACGGCCGTTTCGACCTCGCCCGCCGCAATGAGGTGCTGGGCGGCGGCGGTGAATTCAGCCCGTTCGGCTCGCCAGACGGCCGCTTGCAAATGGCAGGCATCGGCCAGTTCGGCGGGCAGCCGCTGGCGATCGGTGGCAATCAGGTCGCGGTAGAGCGGCAGCAGCGCCACGCCGCCCGCCGCATCTAAAAAGGCGATGTCCTGGTCGGCCAGCTGGTTGAGGGCCATCTGTTCGGCTTCGTCCCAGCCGTCGGTGGGGGCCGGATTGGCAAATACGGAGAGCTGCTGGGCCACGCGTCGCTCGGGCGGCGTCAGGCGCTGCCACAGCCGCTCGAAAATCAGGTGGAGAATGGGCTGCTCTGGCAGCTGGGCAATCAGCTCGGTGATGGTGCTGTCTTGAAGCAGCGCCAGGCACAGCTGGAGCAGCCGGGGATTGCCGCCGGTGTATGTTTGCAGCGCGTGCAGTTCGCGCGGTTCGGGCTGAGCGCCCGCCGCCTCAATTAGCCTTTGGGTTTGCTCAGGTTGGAGGCTGTCTAGCTGGTAGGCGTGGTCGGCGGGCAGCACGCGCTGCTGGCCGATGAAGAGCAGTGGGCTGTGGTGATGCAGCCCGCCCAGCAGCTCGATCCACGCTTTGTGCAGAGTGGTCATCTCTTCTGGCGGGCGCTGCAGGCTGTCCAGCTCGTCGAAGCAGAGCAGGGGTGTGTGGGGCAGGTCGTTCAGGTCGGCGTGCAGATGGCCCAGGGCCACGCTGCGGTTGGCGATCTTGCCGCCGTCGGCGATGAGCTGGCGCCACAGGTGCGAGGCGCCGTGCTGGTGGCAGAACGCGCCGAGGGCAAAGAGCAGACTGTCGATCTGGTCGTTGATGGTGGGGCGGAGGGTGTACCAGAAGACGGCCGTATTGCCCCAACTTTGCGCCACGGCCGCGGCCAACGATGTTTTGCCCACGCCGCTGGGGCCGCTGAGGGCGACCGCTTCCCCGGTCGCCAGGTGTGCCAGGATTTGCTGCTGGAGGGGGTTGCGGCCAATGAGTTCGTGGCGAAGCTGCAACGGCCGTTCCAGCCGCATGATGGGGCGGGCCAGCGTCAGCAGGGCATCACCCAGGGCTTGCCGGGCCAGCTTGAGGTGGTTAAAGTACGGTCCGCGCCCCACGCCTAAATAGTCACGAATGTCGGCTTCCTGGGTGGGTTTAGGGAAGAGCAGGGGGCGGAAGTAGCGGCGGAAGTAGCGCAGCTCCAGCAGTAAAAAGCTGTACCGCTGCCCTTTGTTGCCCATCTCGCGTCGTTCGGCGGCGACGGCTTCTTCCAGCGCTTCGCGGTTGGTGGGCAGGGGGCCGTCCCACAGCCGGTCGACGGCCTGGTGCAGTGCCTGGCGCAGCGCTTCCCCACGTCCGGCTGTAGACAGGGCGGGGCCGTTTAGCAGGCTGCCTAAAAAGTAGGGTGCAGCCAGCGGCGACTCGCTGCCCAGCCAGTTGGGATCGTCGAAGTTATTCAGCGCCTGGCGAATTTGTTCGTAATATTGCTCAACGGTTGGAGTGGTTGTGTTCATGGTCTGCCGTTGTGAGCCCTATTGTCAGGACAAAATGGGCCAAAATCAGGACATCTCTCTGGGAATCATGTTTATTATAGCCCCAGACGCCGGTCTATGAAACGGCCGTCAGCAAGTCAGCTGTTTTGGGTCTCCTGGTCATCACCCTTGTTGTTATTGTCAGGACAAAGGCGGTGAAAATTAGGACAGATCGTCAGGATACCTTGTTATGATGCTGGCTGGCCGGGTAAACGGCCGTAACAACTCATCACAACCATCATTATTCTCAGGAGAAAGAACATGAACTTTTTACACTCCCCCTCCCTTAAAAAGCTGCGCCGAATGGTAACCGTGCTGGCCGCCATGATTGGCTTTGGCCTGCTGTCGGCTGGCCCAGCCCACGCTTCCAGCAGCGATTTTTACTTTGGCAAGTGGTTTGTCACCCTGGCCTTTCCCAATAACCAGCCGCTGGTGGAGCTGACCACGGAAATCTGGTACAAGCCAGCCAACAGCGCCGCCTACCTGGTCACAGCGCAAACGGAGGCGCTGAACTGCACCGTCACGGGGAACTTGCCGGTGAGCAGCGAACGGGCCACGTTTACCGGTCAGGGGTACATTGCCTGCGACCAACCGGACATGGTGCAGAAGTTCTACGAAGTGAGCCAGGGGGCGCTGAACAATGTGCCCTATGACGTGCCAGCCAAAAATCCCTATGTGACGGGCGAACTGGTGGTGGCGGGCAACAGCGCCAACGAAACGCAGCCCGCTTATTACCATCCCAGCTTGCAATATGGCCTGGCACGCACCAGCGCCACCCAGGCCCAGCAGGTTTTGCGGGTTGATGGGGCGTCATCAACCAGCAGCAGCTTTGTCCAGGTCGTGCCGTACAGTGTGCGGTCAGAGTTTCAGATTCAGGCCAATGGCAGCTACAAAACCCGGTTTACGGCCAACGGTGTGGTCAGTAACGGCACGCCAGCCACGCTGGGCGCTGGCCTTGAAGTGAACCTGGCGGCGACAACGATCTATTTTGGCTACTCCCCGGCCAACGGTGGCAGCTATTTTCAGGGCAGCATTGGCACGTTGACGATTGATCCCGGTGCTTTTGGCCGCGGTTAGAAACTTCTCTATCGGCTGAGCAGCGGTTTGCCTGCCGCTGGTGTGAACCATCCCCTACGGCCGTAGTTCCCTTTGGAAACTACGGCCGTAGGGGATTTTTTGTTGGATCGAACCGCCTGCGTCCGGGCGGTTTTTTGTGGGTGGGGAATGGGTCAGGACAAAACGGCCGTTTTGCAGGACATCACGGGCCACTTCCTCATTTACAGTAAAAGGAGTTCATGTTCTGTGTGGGTCGAGACCCAAACGACTTCTGTCCGTCAACAACCGTTTGGTTTTCGACCCGCACACCATGAGTTTTATGAAACTGTAGTAAACCGCACAAAGTTTTTGGAAGAAAAAAGCGCCATTTTTGTGCGGTTTACTCAAGTAATTGGCAGATTCCACGCTCATTTATTTGGAAAAACTTTTTGCCAATTACAGTAAACCCGTAGCAAGTAAAAAAATAAGTGTGAGGTAGGTAAACCCATGACGCAACCAACTTCTGTGAGCAACGATTTTAAAAGTGATGTAACCCAACTGACCTGGCCCCTGAAAATTTTTGTCGCCGCCTTAAATGGTCTGGACCGCATTGCGCCACAGGTTTCTACCCGCCTGCTGCTCTCCAAATTTGTCCAGCCCCGGCGTAAAAAAGAATGCAATTATGAATCTCGCCTGCCGGCCGGAGCACAGCGGCTGGCGGTGCAGTACAACAACCTGGCTCTCACTGGCTGGGTTTGGGGTGGCAATGGCCCGTCGGTTTTGGTGATGCATGGTTGGGAGAGCCACACGGGCCGCATGACGCCGCTGATCAAACCGCTGGTAGCGCAGGGGTATCGCGTCTTTGCCCTGGATGCGCCAGGGCATGGCCTGTCGCCGCAGGTTCCCACCCACCTGCAAGACGTCAGCGCGGCGATTGGGGCGATGCTGAGCCAGCACGGTCCGTTTTACGGGGTGATTGCCCACTCGTTCGGTGCGGCGGCAACGGCCGTTTGCCTGGCGCGTCATCCCGAGTTGATGCCGGAAAAAGTGGTGCTGCTCTCCCCCATGCGTGACCTGGCGCAGCATCTGGACATTTTCGCCGGGATTGCCCAGCTTTCCCCAGAGCGCAAAACGCGGTTGAAGGCGTTGGTGGCCCAGCGCCCCGGGCTGTCGTTTGAAGCGTGCAGTGCGGTGGCTGCGGTGCGCCACTTTGCCACCCCCGGCCTCATCATTCACGATCAGGATGACCGGCTGATTCCCCATGCAGTTGGCCAGGAGATTGCTCAAAACTGGGCAGGCGCTCAGTTTGTGTCTACCAGCCGGTTGGGCCATCGGCGCGGCCTGGGCAATGCGCAAGTGATTGGCCACATTGTGGGTTACCTGGCAGGCGAAACAGAGCGGGCAACGGCCGTTGCTGCCTCAGCCACACCTGCGCCGCACCATCACGAAAACCGCGCTGCGCCGCGCATCAGTCTGGGGCTGTTACGCCGGGCAACGGCCGTTTCGTAGCCGTGCAGAGTTAAGTTAGCAACTGGGGGCTAACTTATTTGCGAAGGGGCACTTAATATCCGCAATCGCTGCCGTGTCATTGGCAGAAATTTTTTTGCAGTTAGCAATTTTTACACAATGGAGAACATAAAATGAAAAAGATTAGATGGTCGAAATGGTTTGGTTTATTGGTTTTGCTGCTGGCGGCTTGCGGCAGCGTGCCCACGGGCGGGTTAACCTCTTTTATGGGGCAGAATGCGGCCAGCACGTCGCAAGACATCTACATTCAGGAAGGTCCCTCCGGGTTGGTGGAAGCGGCCGCCAAGAGCTGCCTGGGCGACGTGAATTTGCAGACAAATATGGTGCGGCTCTCGTTTGAGTTGACGGGGGACACGGCCGTTTTTGAGCCAAATGATCAGCCAACTTTCTTGTTTGGTGGGGCAACCCCGCTGCTGGCTCATGTGCCAGCTAACGCCACCGGCACGTTTCGTTTTCGCTGTGAGGGGGAAGGGATGGTAACGGCCGTTCCCGTGCGAAGCAACGGCGAAATCGTCGGCTGGGCCGGGGGGCTGGCCGCGTCCCGCCTGACGTTGGAGCTACCTTCAGGCGGCAGCAAAACGGTAGACAGCATTACCCTGGATGGTTTTTTCGCGCCAACGATAGCTGACCTATCGGACACCATTGCGGCCCTCTACAGTGCGCAATTTAACAGCGGGTCGGAAAAGAACCTGGTTTTTGAATCCTACTTTGCAGCGCAGAAGGCATTGTACCGAAATTACCCCAACCCGGCGTGGATGCAGCAGATGGCGCTGGATAGCGGCCTGTCGGAGACAAATGCGGCCCGCATGGGGCAGCTGTACGCCGGGAACGTGGCCAACAAGCAAACACTGCTGCTAGACATTGTCACCTCGGCTGATGCAGCATACGTGGAAGCTGTGGTTGGCGCGACCATCTCTTCGCTGTACACGGCGGGCTTAAGCACAGAGCAGATTGCCCAACTGATGACGCAGGAGACAAACGGCCGTGTCACTGTTCAGTTTGATGAGGTGGGTGCTGGCCCGTGGACTGTCGGTGTTATCAACCAGGGTAATGGCAGCGTCACCGTGCTGGCTTCATCCGAAGCCAGTTCGGAAGGCGGTGATACCGGCAGCTCTGGCGGTGATACCGGCGGCGGCGGCGACTCTGGCGGCAGCGCCGGTGGTGAACAAGGCGGTGGTGAAGCCGGTGGTGAACAAGGTGGCAATGAAGGTGGTGAAAATGGCGGTGCCCAGGGTGGTGAAAATGGGGGCGCTCAAGGTGGCGGCAATGGCGGCAACAATGGTGGCAACAGCGGCGGTGATAAACCCCCATTTGTTGTAAGATTGCTTTGGAATGTGTTTATGGGCGCGGCCGCAGGTGCAGCCGTAGGCGGAATAGAAGGAATGGGAGTTGGCGCTGGTCCTGGTGCCATATTAGGTGGGGGGTTCGGCGTTGCTTATACTTTTGCGGGTGGTGTTTGGGATCCCGGTCCGAGTGATCCCAACAATCCGTGCAGCAGCCCGTTCGTACGCTGCTAATCCTTTTAACAAAAAGGTCCAATCGCATAGATTGGACCTTTTTTTGCTACTTTCCCGCTAACAGCGGTGCGTCGCGCCCATGTTAATCACATTCTTTTGCAGCGCGAAACGGCCGTCCACTAAATGAAGCGGGCACGGGGTTGGGGGCGGCGCGACGGCCGTAAGGGCACCTGCTGCAAAAAAGGAAAGGCGGGCTGCCAGGAATCGGCCAGGGAGGTGGGGATGGCCTGACGGGCGGGCTGGCACTCGTCGGCGCGGATAAGCCATTCGCGGCGCACGGCCAGGCGGGCTTCCTGGTAGCTGGTGCCAGTGCGCCGCGCCTCGAAGGTGGCCAATCGATCCAGCAGGGCGGTGGGAACGGCCGTTACATCCAAATAATACACCGGTACATCACCCCAGCGCTGGGTGCAGGCCAGGTGCGGCAGGGGGTATTTGACGGGGAGTTCGGTACGGCCGTACATTTTTTCCCAGCGAATCGCTCTGTTCTCATTAAGTGGGGTAATTACAAATTGTGCCATTGGTATCACCTTTGTTATTTAGAACAATTGTTCTAATTGTAGCACAAAAAAAAACCTTGTCTACACGAGAAAAAAAATTGTGGGTCTTCAGGATTTCGTGGGGTTTGGCGTGAAACGTGATCAGAGAGGTGTCACGTTTCACGTTTCACGCATCACAGGCCGTAAGCCCCGAATTTCCAAAGGGCCAAAATTGTTATTGCTAAGCCTTTGAGGTCTATTGGGCCAACAAATCTTCGATGCGGCGGTCGGGGACGAGCCAGAGGATGGCAACGAGGACGTACAGGCCGCCCGCCAGCCAGGTGCTGACAAAGGCCAGAGGAATAGCGGCCAGGTAAATGACCAGCGAAATTTTGCCCTTCACATCGCGGTTGACGGCATTGGCCAGTACGGAATCCATGCCGTGCCGGGCGATGAGGGTGCGCGTTAAGATGAAGTAGGCAATGGCCGAGGCTAACAAATCGACGCCGTAGAGGGCCACGGGCCAGGCGGCAAAGCGCGTTTCGCCCATCCAGGCGGTGACAAACGGGGTGAGCGACAGCCAGAAGAGCAAGTGCAGGTTGGCCCAGAGGATACGGCCGTCTACCTGCTTCACCGCCTGAAAGAGATGATGGTGATTGTTCCAGTAAATGCCAACGAACACAAAGCTGAGCGCGTAGCTCAAAAAGGTGGGGATGAGCGGGCGCAGCGCCGCCAGGGTTGGTTCCTCCGGGGCCGACAGCTCCAGCACCATAATGGTAATGACGATGGCCAGCACGCCATCGCTAAATGCTTCCAGGCGACCTTTACCCATAGTTCACCAATAAAAAGAGCCGCCCGTGATAAAAACTGAGGCGGCTCCTGCCAGTTGAGCACCCTGAATCAGGGCTGCGATGGTTGAAAAAGTGCCCTTGCCGCGACTCGAACGCGGGCACATGGCTTCGGAGGCCAATGCTCTATCCACTGAGCTACAAGGGCGTAGCGGAGCCGGATTTTGCCATACGCCAGGGTAAAAGTCAAATGCGGTAATCGGGGAACGGCGGGCGGTAAGCGGTCGCCAAAGCGAACCCGGTGAGCCCGTGGCGAGCGGCTGGCAATCATGACAGAAGGTGTCAGGCAGCGCTGATAAGATGAACCCATCTGGCACGTTGCGCTAAATTTTTTGACGGGAGTGAACCAATGCATAAACCAGCTTATTTACTCGTTTTTGAGGGTCTGACCGATTGCGAGCACTTGCCACTTGCCACTTGCCACTTGCCACTTGCCACTTTTAACTTCTCACTCAATCTCCACCAACAGCGTCCCCCGGGCCACCGTTTCCCCGGCTGCCACGTGAATAGCTTCGACACGGCCGTTCATCGGCGCACGAATCTCATTTTCCATCTTCATCGCTTCCAGGATCACCACCGGCTGGCCCGCCGTCACCTCATCGCCGACGTTGACCAGGTAGCGGGCGATGAGGCCAGGGATGGGCGCTTTCAGACGGCCGTCGCCGCTGCGGTGGCGCGGTGACATTGCTTCCAGGTCGCGCACGTCCACCGGGTGCAGCCCCTTTTTGCTGGCCACCCAGCGTAAATCGGGATCGAACAGCAGTTCATACGGCCGTTCGTCCACCAGCATCCACGTGTGATCATTTAGCGGAGCGGCCGGGTTGGGAATTTGCACCTGCACCGTTGTGCCGTTCACCTGCACCGTCAGATGATCCGTCTGCGGCATCGGCAGGGCAAAACTGACTTCATACGTTTTTTCATTGAGCGTGACTAAAATTTTGCTCATCTTGATTTCTCATTGGGGCAGCCGTCGGCTGTCCTGGTGCCAGCCGCTTTGCAGGCGGGCCGGTACAGTGGGATTTAACATCTGGTGGCGGCGAGCGAAGTGAACGGCCGTAATCACCGCCAGATCGCGCAGCGTCACCTCAGAATCCGTCCCGTTGCCCTGCGGCTTGACAAAAAAGTCGGTGTTGTAATGTGCCCGGGCCAACGCTTTGGTGTGCATCAGCCGCTGCATTACCGGCAGGTTGGTCGGCGTGCCGACCAATAAAAAGTCGGCCAGGGCGTTTTTCATGCGCGATAGGCAGATTTCCCGGGTGCGGCCCCAGGTGGTCACCTTGGCCACCAGCGGATCATAGTCGGGCGGCACGCGGCAGCCGGTGTAGATGTAGCTGTCGACGCGCACCTGCGGCCCAAAAGGCAGCCGCACGTCGGTTAGTCGGCCTGGACTGGGCAGGAAGTTTTGCCACGGATCCTGGGCGTTCAGGCGACACATCATCGCCCAGCCATGAAAGGGTACCTCATCCTGGGTCCAGGGCAGCTGGTCGCCTTGCGCAATCAAAATTTGCTGCCGCACCAGGTCAATCCCGGTAACCATTTCGGTAATGGAATGTTCGACCTGGATGCGTGCCTTGATTTCGCTGAAGTAGTAGTTGCCTTTGCCGTCCAGCAAAAACTCCACGGTGCCCACATTTTGGTAGTTAAACATGCGCCCAATCGCCAGGGCGGCGGCCAAAATAGTTTCCCGCTGGCTGTCGTTGAGCAGCGGCGACGGCGCTTCTTCGATGATTTTCTGATTGCCAACGATGATCGAGCCTTCGCGTTCGCCCAGGTGGATGAGGTGGCCGTGACGATCGCCCAGCAGCTGCACGCCAATCTGGTGGGCGGGCAGCATGGCCCGTTCCAGGTAGATGTGACCGTTGCCAAACACGGCGCGTGATTCGGCGCTGGCGCGCTGCACGGCCGTTTCCAACTGTTCCGGCTTGTGCACCAACCGCTCACCGCGCCCGCGCCCGCCCCGGCATGATTTGATGACCACCGGGTAGCCCAGCTGGACCGCATTGGCCTGAATGGTGGCTAAATCGTGCACGTCCAGGCATTCCGGCGAATGGGTGACGGTGGGAAATCCCGCCGCCCGCACGGCCTCCAGCACTTTAACTTTGGCACGAACGGCCGTAATCACCTCAGCTGGTGGTCCGATGAACGTAATGCCCGCTTCCGTTAGCTGTTGGGCAAAAGTGGCGCTCTCCGCCAAAAAGCCGTAGCCGGGGTGCACCGCGTCCACCTGGTAGGCCAGGGCAATTTGCACGATGGTTGTCACATCCAGAAACGTCTCCGGCGATGGCACGCGCACACAGCAGTCGGCCAGCCGCACGTGCAGTGAATCCATGTCGCTCTCATCGTACAGCGCTATCGTCTCAATCCCCAGCTCCCGGCACGTGCGAATTATTCGCACTGCAATTTCCCCCCGGTTAGCGATTAGAATTTTTTTGAACATTGTTTTCTCTTCCAGTTTGCGAGTGGGCGAGTTTGCCAGTTTGCGAGTGGGGTGAAAGTGTTCCGGTGCTCAAGTTTTCACTTTTTACTTATCACTTTTCACTTGCCACTCGCCACTTGCCACTCGTCTACATCGGCGAAATCCCATGCTTCTTCGGCGCGTGGTGTTCCCGTTTAGACAGCGTCAGCTCCAGGGCGCGGATGAGCGCGGTGCGGGTGTCGCGCGGCTGGATCACCTCGTCGATGAGGCCGCGTGAGGCGGCGACGTAGGGATTGTTGAACTGCTTCTCGTACTCTGCGGTCAGCTCCTGCCGCTTGGCTTCTGGGTTTTCCGCTTCCTGTACTTCTTTGCGGAACAGGATGTTGACCGCGCCTTCGGCACCCATCACGGCAATTTCGGCATTGGGCCAGGCGTAGAGCAAATCGCCGCGTAAGCCCTTGCTGCTCATGACGCAGTAGGCACCGCCGTAGCTCTTGCGCAAGATGACCATCAGCTTGGGCACAGTGGCTTCGCTGTAGGCGTAAATCATGCGTGCGCCGTTGCGGATGATGCCGCCGTACTCCTGGTCTTTGCCGGGCAAAAAGCCGGGCACGTCTTGCAGGGTGATGACGGGAATGTTGTACGCGTCGCAAATGCGGATGAAGTGGGTCGCTTTGATCGACGCTTTGATGTCGACACAGCCTGCCAGCACCATCGGCTGGTTGGCCACAATGCCCACCACGTAGCCGTTGAGCCGGGCAAAACCAACCACCATGTTTTCGGCCCACAGCTGATGGACTTCGAAGAAACGGCCGTCATCCACCAAACTATGAATCACGCGGCGCACGTCGTACGGCTTGTGCGGGTCGGTAGGCACCACATGCTCCAGCTCCGGCGTGCGCCGATTGGGGTCATCGACGGGGCGCACATAGGGCGGGTCTTCCTTGTTGTTGCTGGGCAGGTAGCTCAGCAGCTCGCGCACGCGCAGCAGGCATTCCTGGTCGTCGCTGGTGAGGAAGTGGCAAACGCCGCTTTCCTGGCTGTGCATCAGCCCACCGCCCAGCTCCTCAAAGGTGACATCTTCCTGCATGACGGCTTTCACCACCTGCGGCCCGGTGATGAACATGTAGCTTTTTTCGGTCATGAAGACAAAGTCGGTGAGGGCGGGCGAATAAACCGCGCCGCCGGCACACGCCCCCATGATGACCGAAATTTGCGGGATGACGCCGGACGCTTCGCAGTTGGCGTCGAAGATTTTGGCGTAGCCGCCCAGGCTGTCGACACCTTCCTGGATGCGCGCGCCGCCGGAGTCGTTGAGGGCAATGAAGGGACAGCCGTACTGGATGGCCATGCGCATTGCTTTCACAATTTTGTTGGCGTGCATTTCACCCAGCGAGCCGCCCATCACGTTGGCATCTTGGGAGGCGACCATGGCGTGACGGCCGTTGATCAGCCCAAAGCCCGTAATCACCCCATCGCCATAGCGCGACCCCTTGCCGCCGACGTAGCTGTCGTAGCGCGGCGTCACCAGCGAGTCGATTTCGTTAAAGGTACCGGGGTCAAACAGCTGCTCAACGCGCTCCCGCGCCGTTAGCCGCCCTTTGCTGTGCTGCCGCGCTGCATCCTGCACCGTTCCCTCGGCGATGTCACGCCGTTGTTGCAGATCGTCTTTGTAATATTGCATTTCTTTAATCATGTTTTTTCCTAGATTTCACCCTCACCCCAGCCCTCTCCCTGCAAGGGAGAGGGAGCCAGATTCCCTCCCCCTGCCAGGGGGAGGGTTAGGGTGGGGGTCATTGTTCCACCACCAACGTCAACACAAACCCATCCATCACCCGCCACCAGCCAGAAAAGTGCGGCGCGGGGTGGGGTAAACGGCCGTCCTCACAACAAATCCTAAACGGCATCCAACTGGCAGACGGCCGTTCCGTCGGATCAATCAAACAGGCCACCGCCCGCGTATCCACCGACAGCCCCAGGTGTAAGGCTTTGAGGACGGATTCTTTGGCGCTCCAGACGGCCGTTACCAGCACATCTCGCTGCGCCCCGGCCACCTGCCGCACCAGCAGCGCTTCCGCTTCGGTGAAATAATCGTCGATAAACGCCTCGCCGCGCGGCGCGATCTTTTCGATGTCGCAGCCGATGGGCCAGTTGGGTTTGGCCACGGCCGCCACCATCGCCTGCCCGTGCGAATGGCTCAGCGAAATGCTGTACTGCCCATGCACCAGCGGCAGTTGGGAAGCCACCTGCGGCACGCCGTCGGCATTGTTGGCCACGCTGATCAGGTCCAGCGGCACCGTGGTGTGGCTGGTTTCCCAGATGACCGTTTGCAGCAGCCGCTTGGCCGTCCAGCGCCCCAGCAGCCAGTCGCGCCGCCGCTTTTCGGTTTGCAATGAAGCCAGGCGGGTCGCCTCTTTTTCACTGAGGAATACGGCCGTTCCCGGCAGCGTCTCGTGGGATTGTGTGAGCCAGTGAATCATTTTTCTATTCCTGGAGATTGGAGAATTGGAGATGAGAGATTGGCAATCTCCAATCTCTCATCTCCAATCTCCTAAAGTGAAACCTCACCCGGCAACTGAACCGTCCGATACCCGTCCAATTCCACAAACACGTTGCCAGATTTGTCCACAACTTGTGCGGTAAACGCTGCGCCATCATCAATCGCTTCAACGATGGCGTACAGCCGCCCTTTGGCCTCGGCTTCCTGCTTGTAGGCGGTGACGCGGCCAATGGCCAGTGGCAGGGCCATCTGCTGCTTCGTGTGGATTTCCCACACGCCCGCCGTCTGGAAGCAGAACTCCACCAGGCGCGGCGCGATCAGTTCGGGGGCGTTGGCTGGATTGGCGTTGGCGGGCAGATTTTCCGCCAGCAAGCCGATGGCTTTGTTGCCGTCCACCTGCACCCGCTCCAAAACCTGGTACGCCGGGCCGTGGAAGTAGATTTTGTAAATGTCGTCGGCCACGATGGCCATTTCTTCCGCGGTGGGGGCGGTGAATTTGAGCTTGCTCGCCTTGGGCGCTTTGGCCGCCAGCCGCACGGTGGCGGTGAAGTGCCGCTTCTCCTGCACGCCGGTTTTAAGTTCGCGGCGGGAGAGCAGTTCGGTGTAGACCAAAATCTCCTGGCCAGCAGGCACGGCCACGGCTGACAAAATCAGCGTCTGCGGTTCCATCCGGTAAAATTTAAACGGCGCATGAAAATCTTCATTTTCGATGGCCACGACTGCGTATCCCGGAGCAACCAGCGACGCCAGTTCAGCAAACGTCTCCGTGCCCATCACCCCCGGCAGCAGCGGCGTGCCCTCCATCGCGTGGTCGAACAAAAACGGCTGTTGCTTCGGGTCCAGCACCGTTTCTGCCTGGAGGCCGCCATACAATTTGTACGCCGTCACGTTGCCCACCATCAGCCAGTCGTTGGCGTTCACTTTCGCCAAATCCAGCCCGCCGGTTGGGTGCCGCTCCTCCACGAGAATGCCGAGCTTGCCGCCGACCAAAATCTCGCCCTTGAAGCCGCCCGCCACCAGTTCGCGGCGCACGGTGGGCACGCCCACTTCGGGCGGCAGCATTTCGATGCCCGCCATCTCCATGATTTTGGGAATCGAGCCGCGCGTGGCCATGCCGATGCCGCCCCACGCCGTCCAGTCGATGGCGATGCCCTTGGTGCCGGGCCGGGTGGTGCGGAAGCTGCTGGTGAGCTTGCACAGCAGGTCGTTGGCCGCGCTGTAGTCGGTCTGGCCGTTGTTGCCAAATCGGCCCGCCACCGAGCTAAAGACCACCGTCGCGCCGATGGGCATCGCCCCGGCGGCGCGCAGCAGGCTGAAGAAGCCATCGGCCTTGATGTCGTACACCAGGTCGAATTGAGCGGCGTCTTTCTTGTCCAGCCCCCGGCTGATTTCGATGCCGCCCGCGTGGACCAGCACGTCAATCTTGCCGTACGTTTGCTGAATTTCCTGGACAACGGCCGTTACCGCCCCACCATCCAGCAAATTCACGCTGTGGTACAGGGGCAGCCCCCCCGCCGCCGTCACCGCTTCAATGGCCCGCAGCGCCGCGTCTGACCGTTCGATGGCCATCAGCTTTTTGTCAATCAGCACCGGCGTGGGCTTCTCGCCCGCCGCCTTGGCTTCCTCGATGAGCTGCTTTTTCAACGCATCCTTGTCACTTCGGAACAAACCAATGTGCGGGTCGTCGGGCTGGGGAGCCTCGACCAAATCCAGCAGGTAGAAGATGCCGCCGCTAGACGCCGCCAGATCGGCCACGATGGCGCTGGTGATGCCGCCCGCCGCGCCGGTGACCACAAAGACGCTGTTTTTGTCCAGCGTCAGCCCCGGTTGGCCGTCGGCAGCCGGTTGTTCGATGAGGGTAACGGCCGTTCTTAACTCACCGTTGTACCCTACCTCCACCACGCCAGGATCGGTTGTGGTTTCAGCAATGAGCTGGTCGGCCAGGGCCGCAGATTTGTGGTTCACGGCAAAATCAACCGCTTTGACCAGGGGTGACGGCCGTTCATGCCGGTACGCCTTGGTAAAGCCAGTTACGCCGCCGCCCAGCGGGGCCGTCGCGCCTTCGGGGCCATAACCATGCAGGCCACCCAGCCGCGTCGCCGATACCAGGAAGCTGCCTGCCACATTCACCACGTCGTACAACACGCGCAGGGTGATGGACAGGTTTTTGACGCGGCTGCGGTTGGCTTCACGCCACGCCGCCAAATCCATCGTCAGCAAATCCGGCTCCACGTCCAGCGCGGGCAGCCAGTAGACACCCTGGATAGGGCCATCGGCCAGCCAGGTTTGCAGCTGTGTTTCCAGTTCGGCCTGGGGCAGCGCGGCGTCCAGCGGCAGCACCGTCACGTTCATCTTCTCCAACTTCTTCACGAGGGTTTTGCCCACGCCACCGTCATCCAAAGCGACCACAACGCGGCTGGTGGCATCCAAAACCACGCCGGTGGGCACACAGTGGTCGAGCGCGGGCCGTAGAACGGCCGTTGCCACGCGGCGAGGGAAACTGTCGGCGTCTTCGAGGGTGTAGGGGGAGACGGCCGTTTGCAGGGTCGAGACTGGCGATTGGAGACTGGAGATTGGTTCGGCAACATCTTCTGTCACCTTGTCACCTTGTCCCCTTGTCACCATCTCAGCCTCACTCAGCAAACGGCTCTGTGCTTTTAAATCCGGCCGCATTTCCCGAACAAACCCAACGACTCTGGCCAATGTGTTGTAATCCCGCAGGTTCAAATCATCCCGCCGCGGAATGTCAAACGCCTGCCGGATGGCCACAAACGTCTCGGCCTGCTTCACCGTGTCAATGCCCAGATCCGCTTCCAAATCCAAATCCGGCTCCAGCATATCCACCGGGTAGCCTGTCTGCTCCGCGATGATATTCAAGACCTTGTCCATTACTTCATCGCCGTCGGAGACTGGAGATTGGAGATTGGAGATTGGAGATTGCGCAGGCTCCTCACTTTTCACTTCTAACTTTTCACTTTTCACTAAATCTGGCCGCATTTCCCGAACAAAGCCTACCACGCGGGCCAGCGTGTTGTAATCGCGCAGGTTCAAATCATCCCGCCGGGGAATATCAAACGCCTGCCGGATGGCTACAAAGGTTTCGGCCTGCTTCACCGTATCAATGCCCAAATCCGCCTCAAGGTCCAAATCCGGCTCCAGCATATCCACCGGGTAGCCCGTCTGCTCCGCGATGATGGTGAGCACTTTGTCCATCACTTCATCGCTGGCGGAGATTGGAGATTGGAGATTGGAGATTGGAGATTGCGCAGGCTCCTCACTTTTCACTTCTAACTTTTCACTTTTCACTAAATCTGGCCGCATTTCCCGAACAAAGCCCACCACTCTGGCCAGCGTGTTGTAATCACGCAGGTTCAAGTCGTCGCGGCGCGGAATGTCAAACGCCTGGCGGATGGCCACAAACGTTTCGGCCTGCTTCACCGTGTCGATGCCCAAATCCGCTTCCAGGTCCAGATCCGGCTCCAGCATATCCACCGGGTAGCCCGTCTGCTCGGCGATGATGGCGAGCACTTGATCAGTGACTGTATCGCTGTCAGAAATTGGAGAGTGGAGAACCTGTCCTGAGCCTGGCGAAGGATTGGCGATGGGTTCGGCTGGCGGCGGTGGTTCAACTTTCGCCTCAACGGGTTTCATTTCGATTGGTTTAGCGGCAACGGCCGTTGGTTCTGGTTTCGGCTCGATTTTTACCGCCGCTGGGGCAGCCGGCTCCGGTTTTCTAACGATGGGTTCTGGCATTCTGATTGGCGCGGGCTGTACCACAGCGCCAACAGCACCATGTCCAATTTGCGTCCGCACTACCGGTTCCGTGCCGTACTGCCAGCGGCTCGGTGCCGGGGGTCGCCCCGGGCTGCCCTTGGCCACAATGCGCAGGTTGCGCTTCACCACTTCCAGCTCGGCGTAATCGTAACCGCTGATCTGGTCCAGCCACTGCTGGTAGCGCGGCTGGCTGTCGATGCGGTTGGGTCCGCCCGGAATGCGCCGCGTCAGGCTAAAGGCAATTTGCGAGCCAAAGCCTGCCGCCAGGTGCAGCGAATAGTGCACCGGGTATCGTCCGCCCCGGCTCAGGTTCAGCTGGCCAAGATCGGGGTCCACTTCTTTGTAGTTGGGCACCGGCGGCACAATGCCGTGCTCCAAAATCTTGAGGGCAATTACGTCCTCAATGCCCACGCCCATCGGGTGCCCGGTGAAGCCTTTGGTGTTGGCCACCACAATTTCCTTGGCCGCTTCGCCAAAGTTCTCGCGCAGGGCGATAACCTCAGCGGCGGCGCTGCCGCCACGGGCCGGGGTAAACGTTTCGTGGGACATAAACACCAGCTGCGGGGCAATGGCGTAGCGATTCAGGCCGTAGCGGCGCTCGGCGTTGGTGAGCAAATCGTTCATCACCTGCGAGATGTGGTCTACATCCAGCCGGGAGCCGTGGAAGGCGCTGTTGCGGGTTTCGGTGCTCAGCAGCTCGACGATGCCGCGCATGCCGCGCTCCTGCACCGCGTCTTCACTTTCCACCACCAGGGCGCAGGCACCCATGCCCAGAATGGTGCCGTGGCGGCGCTTGTCGAAGGGCAGGGCGGCTTCGTCCACGCGGTCGTCGGTGGCGGCAGCGCCCAGCGCCAGGAACCCGGCACCGACCCACTCCATCAGATGTTCACCGGTCACATCATCGGCAGCAATCACGATCACGCGGCGGCAACGGCCGTTCCGAATCCAATCTTCCGCAATGCCCAACGCCTGGGTGGTGCTGGCACACGCCGCGTTCACCTGCGTGTTTGGCCCGCGTGCCCCGATGTACTCGGCAAACTGGCTGTGCCCCATCGCCAAGATGCGGAAGATGAAGCGGCGGTCGAAGATGTAGGGCTCGTTGGCCAGCTGTTCGCGCAAATCGTTGCTGCGCCGGTTGATTTCCAGCAGGGTAGTCTGGTCGTTGGCCGTGTGGCGCAGCGCTTCCAGCATTTCCAGCTGCTCGATGCGGCTCTGGTAGCTGTAGAACCGCGCAAAATCTTCGGCAAACCGGTCACCGCCGGGGAAAGCGCTGGCAAAGATGACGGCCGTTTCGTCCCGCAGCGCCTCTGGCAGCATCCACTTTTGTGGCAGCGTGCTGCCCGTCGAGGTCTTTTTGTAGGTCATCACCAGCGGAATGCCCGCTTCACGCAGCGCATCCAGACCAGCGGCCATGGCCAGCTGCGTGGTGATGTCCAGGGATTCAACCAGCTTTTGCGGCACATCATACTCTTCGGCCAGGTCAAAGCTGCCGGGCCGGCCCGCCAGCCGGATCACCTCGTTCTGGTCGTCAATGGTGGCAAAGCTGCCGCTGCCGTCGGCCGACTTCACCAGCCGGGTAATGTGCTTGCCCACCATTTTGCGGCGGAACCGTTCGGGGATCAGGTCCACAAACTGCTCGCCGTGCAAAATGCGCAGCGCGTTGCCGGGGTCCATCACCTGCTTCTCTGCGCCGGGCAGCCCCAGGCCGGTGCCGCTAATCACCACCGAACCAAGCGGTTCGTAGTGGCGGTTGTAGGGCTGTTTGGAGACTGGAGAACTTGTCCCGAGCTTGTCGAGGGACTGGAGATTAGAGATTGGGAGATTTTGCACCGCCTGGGCCACAAGCTGCTGAATCGCTTCCGCATTGGCCAGGCCGTTGTTGTTCATTTGGGGAGCCATCGCATCCACCTTTCCTTCTACGGGTGTTTCAACCACCGCATACTTTTCACTTTTCACTGCTAACTTTTCACTTTCTTCTGTGCCATACCCTGCCGCGTAAAGTCCACAGAGCGCCTGGTTAAACGACGCCATCGTGCCGTTTTTGGGATGGTTGGTCATTAAGGCAAGAACATCCTCTTTGTCGGAAAAAACTTCGTTGGCAAAGCCGCGCAGGGCGCGTTTGGGGCCAACTTCCACGAAGGCGCGCACGCCGTGGGCGTAGAGCGTTTCCAGCCCCTTCACCCACTGCACCGGCGAAGCGATTTGCAATTTGAGCAGATCTTTGATCGCTTCCACTTCGGTGGGGTAGATGTCGCCCGTGACGTTGGCCACCAGCGGGATTTGCGGCGGTTGAATGTCCAGCCGGTCCAGCACGCGGCGCAGCGGTTCGCTGGCCGGGGCGACGATGCTGGTGTGGAAAGCGTGGCTCACGGGCAAGGCCATCACCCGGAACCCTTTGGCTTCAAACTGCTTTACCGCCTCGTCCACCGCGTCGCTCGCCCCGCCAAACACACATTGGGCGCGGCTGTTGATGTTGGCGGGCACGACGTAGCCGTTGACGCTGTTGAGGACTGTTTCCACCTCTTCGTAGGGGGCCAGAACGGCCGCCATCTTGCCCTTGTCCGGCACATCCACCGCCGCCATCTCCGCGCCACGCGCCGCCGATGCTTCCAGGGCATGGGCAAAGGGCATGATCCCGGCGGCAATCAGCGCCGCGTATTCGCCTAGCGAGTGGCCCATCACCATGTCGGGCTCAAAGCCGTAGCTTTGCAGCAGCTTCAAAATGGCGATGTCCATCGTCAGCATGGCGGGCTGGGTGATTTCTGTCTGCATCAGGTCAAAGGTGGCCTGGTTGATGGCGTTGGGGTCGTTGGGGTCTACAAAAATGTATTCCGTGAGCGGCTTGCCCAGAATCGGTTTCATCACGGCGTCGGCCTCGTCAAAAACCTGCTTGACCAGCGGCGAAAATTCGACCAGTTCGCGGCCCATATTCACGTACTGGCTGCCCTGGCCGGGGAACATAAACGCCGTTTTGCCCTTTGGCTGGCCAGACCCCCGGAAGATGCCCTGGGCTTCCATCGCTTTCCACGCCTGGGCGGAATCCATGCCCATTACTTTTTGCGCTTTTTGCAGGCGGCTCAGCAGTTCGTCGTGGTCGCCAAAGTCGATGATAAGGCGGTGGGGGGAGTGGATGACGGCCGTTTCCGGCACCACAAACTCCGGCGTCCACCCGTCTGCCACTTTTTGCAGCATCGCGTCCAACTGCTGGCTCAATGCCGCTGTGTCAGCTGCGCCCAGGGCCAGAATGCCGCGCGGAGGTGAAGGGGTGACAAGGTGACCGGGTGACAAGGTGACCGGCTGGCTGCCATTCACCTTGTCACCGGCAACCGCAGGTTGCATTCTCCTTGTCACTTTGTCTCCCATCGCAAAACTTTTGCGTTCTTGCGCCAACAGCCCCGGCACATATTCCTCCAAAACCAGGTGGAAATTTGTGCCGCCGAAGCCGTAGGCGCTGACGCCGCAGCGGCGCGGCGTGCCGTTGCTTACCTCCCAGTGGCGCGCTTCGTGCAGCAGGGTGAATGGCGTCTGGCTAAAATCAATGTTGGGGTTGGTCGGATTGGCGTTGAGTGTGGGCGGCAAAATTTTGTGGTGCAGCGCCATGGTCGCTTTGAGCATGCCCGCTGCGCCTGCGCCCGCCTTCAGGTGACCAATGTTGCTCTTGGCTGAACCCAGGCCGATGCTGCCCCGTTTGGCCTCGCCAAAAACGGTGGCCAGACTTTCCACCTCCACCACATCGCCGACGCGGGTGCTGGTGCCGTGCGCTTCCACCATCGTCGCTGTGGCCGGGTCTAGCCCGGCGTTTTCCCAGGCGCGGGCGATGGCCAGCTGCTGCCCCACCGGGTTGGGCGCGGTGATTCCCTTGCCCTTACCGTCGCTGGCCCCGCCCACGCCCCGGATGACGGCGTAAATCGTGTCGCCGTCGCGTTCGGCATCTTCCAGGCGTTTGAGCAGGAAGAGGCCCGTGCCCTCGCCCATGACAAACCCGTCGGCACCGTCGCCAAACGGCCGTGTGCCACTCGCACTCAACGCCCCAATCTTGCAAAACTTCACAAAGCTGCCGATACCCATGTTGCGGTCCACGCCACCGGCAATCACCGCATCCACCTTGCGCTCGGTCAGCATCTCAACGGCCGCTTCCACGGCGGCAAAGCTGGAGGCACAGGCGGCGTCGGTGATGAAGTTGGGGCCGCGCAAATTAAGCATGTTGGCCACCCGCCCGGAAACGATGTTGGGCAGTTCACCGGGCATCGAATCTTCGGTAATCGGGGGAATCAGCGCGTCGATCTGCCCGTGCCAATTGGTGAGGATGGCTTGCCGCGTGGCAACCGGCAGCGCCTGGAATTCAGCCACGCTGGTCAGGGCGTTGGCGTATTCGGGGAAGACGATGCGGGTGTTGCTCTGGTAATGCAGCTCGCCGCCCATGGCGGTGCCGATGATGGTGGCGGTGCGTTCGGTGTCTAACGGCCGTTGCGGATAGCCATAATCGGCCAGCACATCCGCCGCCACGGTGACGGCCCACTGCTGCCCCTCGTCCATCGAACCGGCCACTTTGGGTGGCAGGCGAAAGCGCTTCCAATCAAACTGAAAATCCCGCACCCAGCCGCCAATTTTGCTGTACGTCTTGTCCGGAACTTTCGGGTCGGGATCATAATAATGGGCAATGGACCAGCGGTTGGCTGGCGTTTCGCTGATGCTGTATCGTTTGTTCAGCACATTTTGCCAGAAAACGGCCGCACTCGGCGCGTCTGGCAGCAAAGCCCCCACGGCTACGATGGCAATTGCCCGGTCTGCTGTACTCTCCATAATTCCTTCTCCACTCGGGGAAGTAATTAGGTAATTCAGTTACCCAATTACTTAATTACCTCTACCTAAGCTGTAAATACCTTGTTTAATTGTTCTGCCGCAAAATCCATATCCGCCACCTGCCCCGCCTGGGCCTGGTAGATGCCCGGCAGGTTGAGCGCGGCGGCCAGGTCCGGGTTACTTTGCCCGGCACCAATAGCCCAGCGCAGGCCGTCGGCGGCCACTTTGAGGGCGGCGTCGCGGCCAAAGATGCGCGAAAGCGCTTGCCGGGTGGGGATGTCTAGCGGGATGGCGTCGGTAGGTTTGGCGGTGACTCTTTCGGCGAAAACGGCCGTTCCCTCCGCCCACGCCACCAATTCCCCCAGCCGGAACAGCACATGCTGGTTGCGCGTCAGCCGGTCGATGCGGCACTGCTCCAAAATGACGGCCAGCGCCTGCAAAGCCATCGCCGCAAAATTGGCCCCGTTGTCCGGGTTTTCGCGATGGATGGCGCTCAGCCGGTTGGCCCATTCCTTGTAAAAATCGCCGCGTGACTTCAAATGCAGCTGCCAGCGGTCGCGGGCCATCGTCCATTCCATGATTTCCGACGTGCCTTCGTAAATGGTGGTGATGCGCACGTCGCGTTTGATTTTTTCTACCATGTACTCTTTGGTATAGCCGTAGCCGCCCAGCGCCTGGATGGCGTCGTCGGCGGCTTTGTTGCCGCCCACGGTGGCCAGATATTTGGCGACGGCACCCTCGGTTTGCAGCCCTTCTTCGCCGCCGTCCAGCCGCTCCGCCACCCATTCGATGTAGGTGCGGGCTGCTTCCAAAAAGGCGGCGTTGGGCACGATGAGCTTGTGGGTGTAGCCCTGCTTCTGGCTCAACGGTGCACCGCCCTGGATGCGCTCTTGCGAGTAGCGAATGGCGCGGCGCAGCGCTTCCCAACCGGCACCCAGCCCAAACGCGCCGACCATCAGGCGGGTGTAGCCAAAAACAGCCTGCGCCTGGGCCAGCCCCTGCCCTTCCACCAGCCCGATCAGCCGGTCGGCGGGTACGTAGACGTTGTCGAGGAAAAGAGCGGCCGTATTGCTGGCGCGAATGCCGTGTTTGTCTTCCGGTTTGCCCTTGCTGAACCCTTCGGCGTCGGCATCCACCACAAACCAGCTAGGTCCGCCCGGCGCCAGCGCCAAAATGGTGTAAATATCGGCCACCCCGCCGTTGCTAATCCACTGCTTACGCCCGGTGATGCGGTAGCCTACCACCTGGCCATCCTCTTCGACCGGTTCGGCCTTGGTGGTCATGGCGGCCAGGTCGCTGCCCGCCTGTGGCTCAGTGGCGCCGTAGGCACACAGCAGCGCTTCTTCGGCGATACGGCCGAACCAATACTGCTTCTGTTTTTCGGTCGCACCCACGCTAATCGGGTCCGATCCCAAAAAGGTCGCCAGTACCCCGGTGGCAATGCCCAAATCAATCGCGGCCATCAGCTCGGAGACGCGGTAAATGTCGTACGCGCCGCCGCCCAGTCCGTCATATTTTTCGGGGATGAAGAGCAGGTGCAGGCCGATGGACATCGGGTCGTACAGCGCTTTGAGGACGTCGTGGGGAAAGGTGTCGTGGTGGTCGAGGTGGAGCAGGAATTCGGGGGTTAAGTTGCGGTCAGCGTACTTTTTGAGGGTGTCTAAGATCATGTCGCGGGTCTCTTTATCGAGACCCACTTGGGGAACGGCCGTATCTATCATTTTTTCCTCCGGAAGCAAAAATTAGAGTACACAGGCAAAAAAAGACAAGGCAAATGCAGGTTTGCGTTGCTCCCCAAGTTGGCAAATGTGCTTTTGTCGGACGATCTTTTGGCTGCTTGCTAGTTGCGAATTTTTTCACAAGCTATGGCTTGCATTGTAATTACTTATGGTAGGACCCTAGAGTGACAACTGTCATGTGATCAAGATGAAAAAAGCATAATGCGTTGTGTCATAAGGAAAACTTTTGGAGGGAGAGGCGGAGTAAGTGGGTAATTGAGTAAGTGGCTAATTGAGTAATTGAAGGTATGTGCTTGTTGGGGAATGGTGTGGGTGGGAAACGGCCGTTCCCCACCCAACTTACGCTAAAATTCAAAAACCCAGTAGTCAAGGTAGGCGGCGCGACGGGACGCCATGCCGAAGACCGCGTCACAGCAGGGCTTAGTCTTCTGCTGGAAACACGATTTGTTTATCCGTAAATTTTTGGGCCTTGGCAATCAGCTTTTTGTCAAAAGTGGCAAACTGCTGGTCTGGCTTCACCGCAGCCAGGTGCAGGCTGTCTGCAAAATCCATGCCTGCATTGGCCCAGACCATCGCTTGCCGCACCCGATTTGGCTCTTCCAATGTGACATTTGGCAAACCAAACAGCGCCTCAAAGGCGTCCATAATGGCAGTGGTGCCAAATTTGTAGGCATAGCGCAGAACCCATTCGGTTTCCAGCACAATTGTGGTGGGAATAAAAATATTGCCCTGGGCAAAAGTTGCTTCTGCTTGCTGAAACTGTTGCGGATCATCCCCCGTTAAAAGGCGAACAAGCAGATTTGTATCAGGAATGAGGGTCATAAGCTTGTTGCGCACCTTCAGCAATGGCCAGCTCCATCTGCTCCAGAGTTTTAGCCGGGCCTGAATAGGCCAAAACACCGGCCACATCTGCTAATTTGGTGGACGGGAATGGCTTTTTGGATTGCAGAATGATTTTATCCCCCAGGTCAATTACCTCGATCTCTTGGCCGGTTCGCCACTGATGTGCTTTGCGAATGGCCTGGGGAATGATAATTTGTCCTTTGCTAGACATTTTTGTCGTTGTCATCAGATGTTTCCTTTCCGAAAAGTAAGACAAAAGTAAGACGATTTTAGCAATAAGGCTATCAAATTGCAATATGTGATTTTTGAACGGCCCACCCAACTTATGCTAAAATGCAAAAATCCAGCAGGAAAAACTAGGCGGCGTGGCGAGACGCCATGCCGCAGCCGGACAAGGTTCCGCGTTTACCGAAGACCACGCCCAAGTATGGGGAACCTACTAATTGGATCAATATTTATCGCACACAAAAAGATATTATTCACGGCTCACCTGGTTCGCCCCCATGAAAAAAAATATTGATTTAACTAACTTGTTTTTACAAGCACACAAACAAAAATCGAATTGGTCAGAAGAAACATTGGTAAACACATTGAAGGTCTTAGGTAGTATATTTCCATTTGCATCATTGGATTGGGATAGGGATGCAGGCGAATGCTGGGCTCGATATTTAAGAAGAAATGATGTTTTCCTTTACGCGCGGGTCGATATGCCTGTTGTGGTCGTATTAGATGCTCACGCTAGTGAGGTTGAATCTGCTCTCTCAAGTCATATTGCAGTAATTAAGGTTCCAAACATGGATATGCAGAACTTTTCTCTTGACATAGCAGAAGTAGGGCGACTCTTTCCAGAACATATTTGGGATTCGGAAATCTGCGTGGATGAATTCTCGATAAACGAATTATGGTATACGACAAACACATAACCCAGAATACAGGGAGTGATTTCCCATGGGAAAATCTTTTTTTATGCAGGAGTATAAAAAATTTCTACAGCATTATTCAACTTTGGAAAAATCTGAAAAATTACACGATTTTTTGGAACAACTAGACCCACTATGCCACGAGTACCGATCTCGTCTTCCAATTTATTTGTTAGCAAGATGTCCAATTTGCGGTGGTCGCGTACACGAGCCAATTGATACCTATAGCCTGAATGGGCCTGGCTGGAAAGCGCCTGGGGGTAGGGGTTTTGGTTGGTATGGAACTGTCCCCATCGCTTCACCACAAGGCACTTTTCCACAAAGTGATGTCAGCTATGATGCAGAATGTGACCATGCAAAAATTGTTTCCGTAATGGTCAATCTAAACGGGATTCAGCCCGACGATGTATCCCAAAATGTGCAAATCAGCTCAGAACGGCCGTTCGTTATGCCGCCTATTCTGAAACTAGAAAACACGTATGCTGTCATTCACGCATTACCCGTAGGACGTTTTGACGATGACGAACCCCAACACCATTACACAGCTTATTTTGTCACGTATTTTTCCAACGCCGAGAAGCACCTCTATGATAAAGTGATGCAACCTGCCCATGAAGGGT
>JADLAX010000067.1 GCA_020848035.1 Anaerolineae bacterium
GCCAGGGCGGATTGGGTGATAACGGCCGTTACCTGCGTATCTTCCAGCATAAAGGTGACCCGGTCGGGTGGATAAAGCGGGTCAATGGGCACATACGCGCCACCGGCTTTTAGAATGCCCAGCAGCGCCACCATGGTCTCCGCCGAACGTTCCATAAACAGCCCGACCCGCACATCTGGCCCTACACCCAGGCTCTGCAAATAGTGCGCCAGCTGATTGGCCCGCTCGTTCAGCTGTTGGTAGCTAATTTCGTTGCCCTCGGAAGCGACGGCAATGTGGCTGGGGGTAGCCGCGGCCTGCTCGGTAAACCGTTGGTGCAGGGGTTGGAAGGGGGGGTGTGTTACGGCCGTATCCACCCATCCAGCCAGCTGCTGCCATTCAGCCGGTGTCAGCAGGGGCAGTTGTGAAACTTTCTTTTCCGGTTGGCGAATCATGCCCCACAGCAAAGTTAGATAATGACCGACCAGCCGCGCCATGCGGTCGGCGGTAAACAGATCGGTGTTGTAGGTGAGGCTGCCAAGCAGCGTATCGCCCGCCTCTTCGATGACTAGATTCAGGTCAAACTTGGACGTGCCATTGTCCTCTTCTAACGGCTGTACCGCTAAACCGGCCAAGTCCAGCGGCTCATGCGGGATGTTTTGGTAGATGAACATCACCTGAAACAGCGGGTTATGGCTGAGTGAACGGGGCAGGTGCAGCTCTTCCACCAGCTTTTCAAAGGGCAAATCCTGATGCGCGTACGCGTCCAGGGTGGTATCCCGTACCTGCTGCAGGACCTCGCAGACACGGGGGTTATGCGCCAGATTGGTTCGCAGCACCAGGGTGTTGACGAAAAAGCCAATGAGGTTTTCAATTTCGGAGCGATTACGATTGGCAATGGGCGAGCCAACGAGGATGTCCGTCTGGCCGCTGTAACGATAGAGCAGAATTTGGTAGGCGGCCAGCATAAACATGAAGGGGGTGAGCCCCGCTTGTTGGGCGCTTTGTTTGATTGCCTGGGTAAGATCAGGGGGGATTGTGAAGCGGGTGATGGCGCCGTTGAGCGTACGCATGGCCGGACGGGGATAGTCGGTCGGCAGTTCCAGAACGGCCGTTGCGCCTCCCAACTGCTGTTTCCAATACGATAGCTGCTTATCCAGCACATCGCCTTGCAGCCAGTTGCGCTGCCAATAGGCAAAATCGCTGTATTGAATGGGTAAGTCAGGCAGTGGCCCCGGTTTATTAGCGCAAAACGCATTGTATAGAGCGGCTAACTCCCGCAGCAGCACCCCCATTGACCAACCATCGGTGGCGATATGATGTAAGTTGAAAATGAGAACATGCTCGTGGGCAGCCAGGCGAATCAAGAACAGGCGGATGGGTAGCTCTTGGGTCAGATCAAACGGCCGTGCTCCTTCTTCTTGCAGCAAAGCCATAACCTTGGCTTCATCTGCACCAGCCATATCTACGAGGGGCAAGGCAATATGGGAACTGGGATGGAGGCGCAGCACGGGTTCTTCGGCTTCGATACCGTAGCCCATTCTTAGTACCTGGTGACGACGGACAATCTCGGTAACGGCCGTTTCCAGAGCCGTAATATTCAGGCTGCCGGTCAGGCGCAGCGCATTCGGAATATTGTAAGCTGGGCTGTCTGGTTCCCACTGATGCAAAAACCACATGCGCTGCTGGGCAAAAGAGAGGGTGAGCGGTGTATCCGCGGGCTGCGGCGTAATCGTTTGCGGCTGTGCCGGTTGCTTGTGCTGCGCCTTTTGCAGCCGCCTGGCCAGCAGGGCACGCCTGGCATCTGATAACGAACTATCGGTCATACTTCTCTCCAGTCGGGAATGGAATGCTGCCACTTACTCTTGTAAAAGATTTTCGACTGCCTCGTCATCCAGCTCCGCCAGTTCGGCCATGATGATGGCTTCAACACGGGCCGACAGCGCGGCGATGGTAGCATGTTCAAACAGCGCGCGCACGGGTAAATCGACTTCAAACTGATCGCGCACACGAGAAATAATTTGGGTCGCCAAGAGCGAATGGCCACCTAAATCGAAAAAGTTGTTATGAATGCCAATCTGCGCCGGGCCTAATACTTCCTGCCAGATCGTGATCATGATTTCCTCAAATGGCGTTTGCGGCGCGGCATAGGGCAAGGCCGGGATGGCCGCCGCTGGTGGCGGCAGCGCCTGCCGGTTGACCTTGCCATTGGCATTCATGGGCAAGGCATCCAGCAGGATGAAAGCTGTGGGAACCATGTGCGTGGGCAGCCGTTCACCAGCGAACTGGCGCAGGTCGGTCGGGAAGCTGGCACCCGCCGAGGGCGCCACCAGGTACGCGGCAAGCTGCTTTTCACCCTCGTTGTCCCAGGGCACCACCAGAGCAGTTTGTATGGCCGTATGTTCCTGCAAAACCGCAGCAATTTCACCCGGCTCAATGCGCATCCCGCGAATTTTGATCTGGTGATCGACCCGGCCCAAAATTTCTAACAGCCCATCGGGGCGGTAGCGGCCGCGGTCCCCGGTGCGGTAGAGCCAATCGTCGGCAA